>CAVYZJ010000008.1:0-526100 GCA_963772945.1 uncultured Thermoleophilaceae bacterium
CATGGCGGAAGCCGCAGGCATCGTGCTCGCCGGCGGGCGATCGTCGCGAATGGGAACTCCGAAGGCCGCGCTCGAGTGGCACGGCTCGACGCTCGTGCGCCGCGTCGCCGGAATCGTCGGCCGCTCGGTCGACGGACCGGTCGTGGTCGTACGCGCTCCCGGCCAGATGCTGCCCGCCCTTCCCGAGGGCGTCGAGGTCGTCGAGGACGCCCGCGAGGGCCGCGGACCGCTGCAGGGCATCGCCGCGGGGCTCGCCGCCGTCCGCGGCCGCGCTCCCGCCGCGTACGTGTCGTCGACCGACGTGCCGCTCCTGCACCCGCGCTTCGTACGCCGCGTGCTCGCTGCGCTCGACGACGACATCGATGTCGTCCTCCCCCAGATCGGCGGCTTCCCGCAGCCGCTCGCCGCGGTCTACCGGACCGGCCTGGCCGACGTCGTCGAGCGCCTGATAGCAGAAGATCGGATGCGCCCGGCGTTTCTGTTCGAGGCGAGCCGCGTACGCCGCCTCGACGCGGAGGCACTGCTCGAGGATCGCACGCTGGCCGCGCTCGACCCCGACCTCGACTCGGTCCTGAACCTCAACGAACGCAACGACTACGAGGCGGCACGCACGCGGCCGGCGCCCGAGGTGAGGGTGCAGCTGTTCGGCCAGCTGCGCCGGCTCGGAGCGGTCGGGGGCGATTCGGCGGTCGTGTGCGCCGCCACGCTCGCTGAGGCCGCGAACGGGAGCGGCCTGACGCTCGACGAGCACGTAGTCGCGGCCCTGAACGGCGATCAGATCACGCGCGACCCCGAAGCGCCGCTCGTCCGCGGCGACACCGTGTCGTTCCTGGCCGCCGACGCCGGGGGCTGAGCTGCACCAGCGTACCCTTTCACCGATGGATCCGGACAGCGCCCCCGGCGGCTACTTCGGCCGCGCCCTTGTCGTCGACCTCAGCGACGGGAGCGGTACCGCGCTCGACCTGCCCGATGACGTCCTGCGGGCGTACATCGGCGGCGCGGGCCTCGGCGCGTGGCTCATGCACGAGCTAGCGCCGCCCGGCGTCGAACCGCTCAGCCCGGAGGCGCCGCTCGCGTTCTGCTTCTCGCCGCTCGTCGGTACGCCATTGACTACGAGCGCGAAGTTCGCCGTCGTGGCGAAGTCTCCGCTCACGGGGCTGCTCAACGACGCGCTCGCCTCCAGCCATTTCGCGATCGCCGGCAAGCTGACCGGCCACGACGCGATCGTCGTGCGGGGCGCGTGTGCGCAGCCGTCGGTGCTCCTCGTCGACGGCGATGGGCCGCGCCTCGAGCCCGCGGCCGACCTCTGGGGCCTGTCCGCCGGTGCGGCCGAGCGGCGCCTGCGCGAGCGTCTCGGCAAGGCTTGGCGGGTCGCGTCGATCGGCCCCGCGGGCGAGCGCCAGATCAAGTACGCGACGGTTTCGCACGACGGCAGACACGCCGGCCGCGGTGGCCTCGGGGCGATTCTCGGCGCGAAGCTGCTGAAGGCGGTCGCGGTGCGGCCGGCAACCAAGGTCGCGCCCGCCGATCCCAAGGCGGTGCTCGCTGCGGCACGCGACTTGCGCACGCGCTCGTTCGGCCCGGCGACCGCCAAGTACCGCGAGCTCGGCACGCTCGCCAACCTGCTCGCGTTCAACGCCATCGCGACCCTCCCGACGCGCAACTTCCAGGCCGCGACGTTCTCCGACGCCCCGCGGCTCGCCGCCGAGGACCTCGCCGAGGCGCGCGGCGTCGCGCGCGACAGCTGCGCCTCGTGCTCGATCGGCTGCGAGCACATCTACAAGAGCGCCGGCGGGAAGGAAACGCGCGTCGAGTACGAGAACGTGTTCGCGCTCGGCCCGCTGTGCGGCGTGTCCGACCCCGACGCCGTCCTCGAGGCCAGCCGCATCTGCGACGAGCTCGGGCTCGACACCATCTCGACGGGCGGCACGATCGCGTGGGCGATGGAGTGCGCCGAGCGGGGGCTGATCGACGCCCCGTGGCTGCGCTTCGGTGCAGCGGACGCGATGCTGCGCGCGATCGACGAGATCGGCCGCCGCGAGGGCATCGGCGCGCTGCTCGCGGAGGGCTCGCGCGCTGCCGCCATGGTCGTCGGCCACGGCTCCGGCGCATTCGCCCCGCACGTCAAGGGACTCGAGCTGCCCGGATACGAGCCGCGCACGCTGCAGGCGATGGCGCTCGGGCTTGCCGTCAACGCGCGCGGTGCCGACCACAACCGCTCGGGCGCCTACGAGGCGGACCTGTCCGGCCGCTTGGACCGCTTGAGCGGGGGCTCGCCGCACGTCGCCGCCGCGATCGGGACCGAGGATCGAGCTGCGGTCATGGACTCACTCATCCTGTGCAAGTTCCTGCGCGGCGTCTTCGAGGACCCGTTTCCCGAATGGGCGCGCCTTCTGAGCAGCGTCACGGGCTGGGACGTCGACGGCGACGAACTCGCCGCGACGGCGCGGCGGATCGTCCTCGCCAAGCGCGCGTTCAACGTGCGCGAGGGCTGGACGCGCGCCGACGACGGGCTTCCGGACCGGTTCCTCGACGAATCACTCGAGGTCGGCTCCGGGCGCAGCGCGACGCTGACGCGTGAACGGCTCGACACGATGATCGCCGAGTATTACGAGGCCAGAGGTTTGGGTACAACTGGACTGGTCACAACAGAACAGATGCAGGATCTTCGGTTGGGGGTAATCGTCTAGCCAAGCCTAGAATTCGGCGCAGTCCCACTAGAGTCCAGCCGGCCAACCGAGGAATTCAGAGGCATATCGTGGCAAGTTCCACCGCAGCCCCAGCCCAGACCCGCACCGTCAGCCTGACGATCGACGGCCAACAGGTCACCGTGCCGGAGGGCACGACGATCTGGGAGGCGGCGAAGGACGCCGGAATCGAGATCCCGGTGCTCTGCCACGACGAGCGCTACGACCCCGTCGGCGTCTGCCGTGTGTGCGTCGTGGACGTCGGCGCGCGTGTCTACGCCGCCGCGTGCGTGCGCCCGTGCGAGGACGAGATGGAGGTCACGACGGCCACGCCGGAGCTCGACCGCAATCGCGCACAGCTCACCGAGCTGCTGCTCGTCGACCAGCCGCCGGTCGAGGAGGACCCGAAGGAGATCACGACCGCCGACAACGAGCTGCTCGTGCTCGTGCACCAGTACGGCGTCGAGCAGGAGGCAACCCCGGTCCCGCGCGGCTACGGCCGCGGCGAGGATCACTCCAACCCGGTCATCGCCGTCAACCACGACGCCTGCATCCTGTGCGACCGCTGTGTTCGCGCGTGCGACGACATCCAGGGCAACGACGTCATCGGCCGCTCGGGCAAGGGTTACGCGACGCGGATCGCGTTCGATCTCAACGACCCGATGGGCGAGTCGTCGTGCGTCACGTGCGGAGAGTGCGTCGCCGCCTGCCCGACGGGCGCGCTGACGAACAAGCCGATCAACAACGTGCCGATCCGGCCGCGGTCGGAGCTGCGCCAGGTCGACACGGTGTGCCCATACTGCGGCGTCGGCTGTGCGCTCACGTTCAACGTCGACGACGAGCGCAAGGCGATCGCTTACGCCGACGGCCGGCCGCAGCCGGGCTCGCAGAGCCGCCTATGCGTCAAGGGCCGCTACGGCTGGGACTACTCGTCCTCGAAGCAACGCCTCACCGTGCCGCTGATCCGGCGCGAGTCGAGCTATCCCAAGGGCCCGCTGAGCTCGGACGTGCGCGGCAACGAGGACCGCAGGCGCAAGCCGGGCGGGCTCGTCGACTACGACGAGGTCATGCCGCATTTCCGCGAGGCGTCGTGGGAGGAGGCCATGGACCTGGCCGCCACGCGGCTCAAGGAGATCCACGCGAACGGCGGCCCCGGAGCGATCGCCGGCTTCGGCTCGGCGAAGTGCTCCAACGAGGAGGCGTATCTGTTCCAGAAGCTGATCCGCGCCGGCTTCGGGACAAACAACATCGACCACTGCACGCGTCTGTGCCACGCGTCGAGCGTCGCGGCCCTGTTCGAGGGCGTCGGCTCGGGCGCGGTGTCGACGACCTACGGCGACATCATCAACGCCGACGTCGCGATCCTGGCAGGGACGAACACGACGGCGAACCATCCCGTCGCGTCGTCGTTCTTCAAGCAGGCTCGCCGCCGCGGCACCAAGCTGATCGTCGTCGACCCGCGCCGCGAGCGGATCGCTGACCACGCCGACATCTTCTGCCAGCTCAAGCCCGGCACCGACGTCGCCTTTTACAACGGCGTCATGCACGAGGTCATCAACCTCGGGCTGGTCGACCGCGAGTTCATCGCGCGAGCGGACGTCGAACTACGGCGAGCTGGCCAAGACGGTCCGCGAGTACACGCCCGAGCGCACCGAGCAGATCACCGGTATCGATGCGGACACGATCCGCCTCGTCGCCCGCCTGTGGGGCGAGGCCGGCGCCGGCGTCATCTACTGGGGCATGGGCATCTCGCAGCACACGACCGGCACCGACAACGCCCGCTGCCTGATCGCAATGTGCTCGATCACCGGCCACGTCGGCAAGCCGGGCACCGGCTTGCACCCGCTACGCGGCCAGAACAACGTGCAGGGCGCATCGGACGCGGGCCTGATCCCGATGTTCTATCCCGACTACCAGCCGGTCGACGCCGACGGCGTGCGCATCCGCTTCGAGGAGGCGTGGGGTCGCGAGCTCGACCGGGAGAAGGGGCTGACCGTCACCGAGATCGTCGCCTCCGCGCTCCAGGGCGGCGTGCGCGGGATGTACATGATGGGCGAGAACCCGTTCCTGTCGGACCCGAACATCAACAAGGTCCGCAAGGCGCTGAGCGCGCTCGAGTTCCTGGTCGTGCAGGACATCTTCCTCACCGAGACGGCCGAGTTCGCCGACGTGATCCTGCCGGCGACCACGTTCGCCGAGAAGGACGGCACCTACACGAACACCGACCGCCGCGTCCAGATCGGGCGCAAGGCGCTCGACCCGCCGGGCCAGGCGCGGCCCGACTGGCAGATCACCCAGGACCTGTCGAACCGGATCGGGTTGCCGATGAACTACTCGCACCCGTCCGAGATCTTCGACGAGCTCGTCTCGCTGATGCCGAACTACGCCGGCCTGCGCTACGACAACCTCGGCTCGACCGGCAAGCTGTATCCGAACCCGGACCCGGAGCACAGCGACGGCACGATCGTACTGTTCGACGAGCGCTTCGGCACCGACGACGGGCGCGCCCATCTCGTGCCCGCCGAGTGGCTGCCGGCCAAGGAGCTGCCGTCGGAGGAGTATCCGTTCATCCTCAACACGGGCCGCCTGCTCGAGCACTGGCACACGGGCTCGATGACGCGCCGCTCGTTTGCGCTCGACGCGATCCAGCCCGAGGCGCACGTGTACATGAACCCCGACGACTCAAAGGAGTTGGGGATCGGCGACGGCGACTTCGTGCGCCTGACCTCGCGCCGCGGGACGATCGAGCTACGCGCCCGGCTGTCCCACCGGGACACCCCGGGCACGTGCTTCGTGCCGTTCCACTTCCGCGAGGCCGCGGCCAACCTGCTGACGATCGACGAGATCGATCCGATGGGCAAGATCCCCGAGTTCAAGTTCTGCGCGGTCAAGATCGAACGCACGGGGAGCGCTGCACTGCACGAGCCGGCGACGGCGCGCGAGGGCGGCTGATGGCCGTCCAGACGATTGCCGGGGGCGACGGCGACGGGGGCGACCCCGGGCTGCGCGTCCAGCCGCGCTACCCGGGGACCGAGGCGCGCGCCGGCAAATTCCCAGGGCCGAGCCTGATCCCGGCATTGAACGCGATCCAGCAGCGCTGCCGCTGGCTGCCGCGCGAGGAGCTCGTCGCGCTCGCGCGCGACGTGAAGCGCCCGCTGTACGAGATCGAAGGGTTGATCTCGTTCTATCCGCACTACCGCACGTCGCCGCCGAAGAGCGTCCAGCTCGCGGTCTGCCACGACCTCACGTGCTGGCTCCACGGCTCGGATGAGCGGATCAAGGAGACGAAGGAGCGCTACGGCGACGACGTCGAGATCGAGATCGTCGAGGTCTCGTGCCTCGGCCGCTGCGACATCGCGCCGGCCGCGGCCGTAGACGAGCGGCCGCTGCCGCTGAGCAAGGCCGCCGACGCGGTCGAGGCGGCGCGCCAGGGCGACCGCGGCAAGACCGAGGCGCTGCGACGCGACGAGCCTCGGCCGAACGATCCCTATGGGCCCGGCGACGAGCGCTACCGGCTGTTCCGCCGCGCCCTCTCCGGCGACCTGCACCCGGAGGAGATCATCGCGACGCTCAAGGATTCCGAGCTGCGCGGCATGGGCGGCGCCGGGTTCCCAACGGGCCAGAAGTGGGAGATCGTCGCCGCTCAGGAGAATCAGCCGAAGTACGCGATCTGCAACGCCGACGAGTCCGAGCCGGGAACGTTCAAGGACCGCCAGATCCTCGCCGAGCAGCCGCACCTCGTGCTCGAGGGGATGCTGCTCGGAATGCTCGTGACCGGCTGCGAGGAAGGTTGGGTCTTCATCCGCCACGAGTACGGACCGGAGGAGGAGGTCCTCCACGCCGAGATCGAGTCGATGCGCGAGGCGGGCATCCTCGGCGAGGACGTGCTCGGCAGCGGCCGGCGGCTGCAGATCGAGATCTTCACCTCGCCTGGCGGCTACATCCTCGGCGAGGAGTCGGCCCTGCTCGAGTGCATGGAGGGCCACCGCGGCGAGCCGCGCAACAAGCCTCCGTTCCCGGGCCTGTACGGCCTCTGGGGCAAGCCGACGCTGATGAACTCGGTCGAGACGTTCGCCGACGTGCCGATGATCCTCGAGCGCGGCGCGGACTGGTGGAAGGAGCAGGGCATCAACGGCGCGACCGGGCTGAAGTTCTTCGCCGTCTCCGGTCACATCGAGCGCCCCGACGTCTATTGCGTGCAGGCCGGCTCGACGGCGCGCGACCTGATCGAGCTGGCCGGCGGGGTGACGGGCGGTCGTGAGGTCGGCGCCTTCCAGCCGGGCGGCGCCTCGTCGAACTTCCTCGGCCCCGAGCACCTCGACGTGCCGCTCGACTGGAAGCCGCTGCAGGACGCCGGCTCGATGCTCGGGTCGGGCGCGCTGACGGTGATGGCCGAGGACACGAACCTGCTCGCCGCCGGCACCAACGTGCTGCGCTTCTTCCGCAATGAGTCGTGCGGCAAGTGCGTGCCGTGCCGCGTCGGCTCGACGAAGGCGCACACGATCCTCAGCGACCTGCTCGAGCAGGGCAAGGGGGTGGACGACGTGCCGGAGAAGATCACGCAGCTCGAGGAGACGGTGCGTCTGACATCGATCTGCGGTCTCGGCCAGGTGGCGCTCGGTCCGGTGGTCAGCGCGCTCGGGATCGACCGCGGCGGCGCCGCGGCGCGCGAGCACCCGAAGGACCGCGAAGACACCGAGACCTGAGGGGCGTCGGCTGATCGCGGGGCGTGAGTTCTTCGCCGTCAAGACGGTGGCCGAGACGCTCACCGGGTTCCGGCCCGGCCGCCGCACGGCGGTCGAGACCGTCCCGCTGGCGAATGCGCGCGGTCGCGTCCCGGCCGAGGCGGTCCGCGCTCCGCATGACCTGCCCGGCTTCGCCCGCTCGACCGTAGACGGCTACGCGGTGCGCGCCGCCGACACCTACGGGGCGTCGGAGGGGCTGCCGAGCTACCTCGACGTCACCGGCGCGGTTGTGATGGGCCGCGCGCCAGAGGTCGCCGTCGTGCCAGGCAACGCGGTGACGATGCCCACCGGCGGCGCAATTCCAGCCGGCGCCGACGCGGTCGTGAGGGTCGAGCTCACGCAGGAGGCGATGGCGGGGACGATCGAGGTCGTGCGGCCGGTGGCGCCCGGCGACGGCCTGGTGCGCGCCGACGAGGACGCGCCGGAGGGGACCGAGCTGGTCCGGGCCGGCCGCCCACTGCGCCCACAGGATCTCGGGCTGCTCGCGGCCGCGGGCGTGACCGAGGTGCGCGTCCACGGGCGCCCGCGAGTGGCGATCGTGTCGACCGGCGACGAGATCGTCGAACCCGAGACCGCGGCGCTGGACGCTGGGCAGGTCCGCGACGCGACCGCGGTCGCCCTGGCGGCGCTAGCCCGCGACGCCGGCGGCGAGCCTGACCGGCGCGGCATCGTCCCCGACGACGCCGACGCGGTGGCGCACGTGCTGCGCGAGGCGGTCGAAACGAGCGACGTCGTCGTGGTGTCGGCCGGCTCCTCGGTCGGCGCGCGCGACGAGACCGCTGCGGCGGTGGCCGGGCTCGGCGAGCCGGGCATCTGGGCGCATGGAGTGGCGATTCGCCCGGGCAAGCCGACGCTGCTTGCCGATTGCGGCGGCGTCCCGGTCATTGGGCTCCCGGGCAACCCGCGCTCGGCGCTCACCGTGTTCCGGCTGATCGGGGTGCCGGTCGTGCGCCTCGTCGGCGGTATGACCGACCCGCCGGCAGACCCGGTCGCCCGCGCTCGCTTGGAGCGCGACCTCCCGTCCGTCGCCGGCCGGCTCGACATCGTGCCGGTCGCGCTGCGCGCCGGCGTCGCCGCGCCCCTGTTCGGCGCATCGGCGCTCTTGTCGATCCTCGGCGCCGCCGACGGATACGTCGTCGTGCCGGACGAGGCGACCGGCCTGCAGGCGGGGACCGAGGTTGACGTGACCCTGTACACATAGGACACGCCGGCCGCCCGACCGGCTCGCCTAAACCGATGGCCACCACGCCGTTCATCCGTGACGTCCCTGCCGCCGAGGCCCTCGCCGCGTGGCGCTCCGCCTGCGCAGCAGCGGGCTGTCCTGAGCGAGTCGAGACCGTCCGCCTCGGCCTCCCCGAAGCCGTCGGGCGAGTCACCGCCGAGCCCGTGTGGGCCACGCGCTCCTCGCCTTCCTTCGACGCCGCGGCGATGGATGGGATCGCCCTGCGCGCCCAAGACACAGTCGGCGCGAGCGAGAGCACTCCCGCGTTCGTCGAGCAGGGCTCATTTGACGTCGTCGACACGGGCGACCCGCTCCCCGAAGGCTTCGACGCGGTCGTGATGCGCGAGCACGTCCATCACGACGACGCCGGCCGCGTCGAGCTGCGGGCGGCGGCGGTCCCCTATCAGCACGTGCGGTCGATCGGCGAGGACGTCAGCGCAGGCGAGCTGCTGCTGCCCACCGGCCACCGGCTGCGGCCCGTCGACGTCGCCGCGGCGGCCGCGGCGGGGGCGACGGACGTCCTCGTACACCGCGCCCCGATTGTCGCCGTGATCCCGACCGGCGACGAGATCCGCCCCGTCGGGACCGATCCCGCGCCCGGCGTGATCGTCGACACGAACTCGCTCATGCTCTCAGGCCAGGCCGAGGCCGCCGGCTGCGTCGGCTGGCGGGGGCCGATCGTGCCTGACGATCCCGACGCGATAGCCGCCGCCGTGCGCGACGCGGCCCCGCGCGCTGACCTCGTCATCGTCGTCGCCGGCTCCAGCGCGGGACGCGATGACTACACCGCCGGGGTGGTCGACCGCCTCGGCACGCTCGCCGTCCACGGCGTCGCGGTCCGACCCGGCCATCCGGTGGTGCTCGGCGCCGTCGAGGCGACGCCGGTGCTCGGCGCGCCGGGGTATCCCGTGTCGGCCTCGCTGACATTTGACATCTTCGCCGCGCCGGTCCTCGCCGCGCTCGAGGGCGGGACGCCCGTCGAGCGCCCGCGGGCCCAGGCCCGCGTGGCACGCAAGCTCGTGTCGTCGATGGGGATGGACGACTGGGTGCGGGTACGGCTGGGGCGGGTACGCGGCGAGCTCGTCGCCACGCCGCTGTCGCGCGGCGCCGGCGTCCTGACCTCGCTGGTCCGCGCCGACGGACTGCTGATCGTGCCCGCCGGCCTCGAGGGCCACCACGCGGGCGAGCACGTCGACGTGACGCTTCTGCGCGGCGTCGGCGAAATCGACCGCACGATCGTCGCGGTCGGCTCCCACGACCTCGTCCTCGACCTCGCGGCCTCCGAGCTCCGCGCCGCCGACCCGGGGGTCACGCTCGCGTCGTCGAACGTCGGGTCGCTCGGCGGCCTCGTCGCGCTACGCGACGGCCTGTGCCACCTCGCCGGCTCGCACCTGCTCGACCCCGAGACGGGTGAGTACACGCTGCCCTACGTCGACCGGGTCCTCGGCAAGGATCGCGACGTGGCGGTCGTCCGCCTGGTGCACCGTGACCAGGGGCTGATCGTCGCGCCGGGGAACCCGCTCGGCCTGACCACGATCGATGATCTCGCGCGCGACGGCGTGCGCTATGTCAATCGCCAGCGAGGCGCGGGGACCCGGGTCCTGCTCGACCACGAGCTCCGCCGCCGGGGTATCGCGCCCGACGGAGTCTCCGGCTACACGCGCGAGGAGCACACCCACCTCGCGGTCGCCGCCGCCGTCGCCGCCGGCCGCGCCGACGCCGGGCTCGGCATCATGGCAGCCGCGCGCGCATTCGGCCTCGACTTCGTGCCGGTCACGCGTGAGCCCTACGACCTCGTGCTCGACGCCGAGACGCTCGACGATACGGTGACCTCGCGGCTCTGGGACCTACTTGCGCAGCCGTCGTTCCGGGAGGCGGTCGAGGGCCTCGGCGGCTATCACACCGGCGAGACGGGCCGCCGAATCCGTTAGCACGAGGCGCGCGAGCACTGCATGTCCATCTACCTCGACTTCGCTGCCAAGCTCCCCGAGGGCATCGTCGCGGGGGAGATCCCGCCGGGCGCGTCGCTGCCGTCGATCCGGTCCCTGGCCGCGTCCGAGGGAACGACGGCGACCACGGGTCTGCCGCGCCCACAAGCTCGCCGAGGCGAGCGCGATCGTTATCGAGTCGCACCGCGGGCGCGTAACGCCTCGCGGGGTCATGGCCGCACGCGCGATCCTACGCGGCGGGGAGACATTCCGCCTGGCCGGAAGCGACGATCCGGCGTTGAACATGGGTCGGGGAGATCGGGGATCTCGCCGCCCTGCGGGTAGCACGCGACCGGTCGGGCCCGGACCCGCTCACTGCTCGACCGGCTGCTCCTCCACGAGGGGCATCGACCCCGACACGCTGTCGGGCCAGCCGTCGATGTCCACGTCGGCGCGTCGCGGTGACGGTCGGGACCGGCGAGGCCAACCGTCGGGCTCGGCGGCGCAGCCCCGAAACGGCGGTCGGGCTCGACTTCGTCCCGCTGATCTGGGAGCGGTTCCAGATCGCGACGACCCGCGCGCAGTCGGGCGGTCTGCGCCCGCCTCGATGCGCTCGCGAATCCCGCGGCCGCCCACCAGATCGTCGCGCCGGGACGCTACAACCTCGCCGGGCGGGCGAGATCGTTGACGTCGTCTGACTAGCCGCCGCCCATCGGCATGGTGAGGATCACGACGTCAGCGTCGGCCGGCAGCTCGTCGACGGGCTCGTGGCGGCCCTCGCCGCCCTCGACCGCGACGTAGCCAGCGTCCACCTCGCGGCGCATCGCCTCGGCGGCCTCACGCACGGACTCCGCGTCATCCGGCGACCACTCCGCGACGGTACTGTCCCCACCGAGCGTCCTGCGCACGAGCTTGCCCATGCACGCGATCCTACCCGCCGAGCGGCGTCTCGCACCGCCCGGTTGGGTGGGCTGGGCTAAGCCGTTGAGGCCGCAACCGGGATTCCCCGGGGGGGTCTGAGGGGCCCGTGGCGAGGTCCGGCCTGGGTGGCGAGCGCTCACGGCATGTGGGCGACGTGGTCCGCGACAGCCAGGAGGACGAGGTCGCGGTCGAGGAGCCCCTGTAGATACGGGTGGACGGCGCCGCCCTTGCGGTGACGATGCGCACCCCCGGACACGACGAGGAGCTCGCGCTCTGCCGGAGCCGGGTCAGCGGCGCTCGCCGGCAACCAGCAGGTACTCGCGCGTGTGTTCGATCTGACCGTCGACGCTGTACTCGGTCTCGAAGAAGTCGACCCAGGCCTGGTGCAGCTCCTCGCGGCGGTCGCCGAGGGAGTCGGCGAGCACCTTGGTGGGCCCGTAGCTGGTCGAGAAGAGCTCCCAGTAGGCCTCGCCGGACGGCATGGTCAGCGTCGAGACGTGCTCCTCCAACTGCAGCTCGAACGCGTCGCCGAGCAGCTCGCGCACGCGATCCTCGTCGCCCCAGTCGAACGGGTTGCTGGGCGGCGGCGCGGGCATGAAGGGCGCCATCACCTTGAACATCCGGGCCAGTCCGCCGGTCGGCGTCCAGTTCGCCAACGCGATCCGCCCACCCGGGCGGGTCACCCGCGCCAGCTCAGACGCGGCCGCCTCGTGGTCGGGCGCGAACATCACGCCACAGGTCGACGACACCGCGTCAAAGCTCGCGTCCTCGAGCTCGAGCCGCTCACAGTCGCCGACCCGGTAGTCGATCTCCAGACCCTGGTCGGCGGCGCGCTCCCGGGCCGTCTCGATCAGCACCGGCGCCAGATCGACCCCGGTCACCTTCGCGCCGCGAGCCGCGGCCCGCTCAGCCATCGCGCCGGTGCCGCAGGCCACGTCCAGCCAGCGCACGTCCGGACCCGGAGCCAGTCGCTCGACCACCTGCTCGTGAATGTCGGTGAGCGTCTCCGTCACGCGCTGGTAGGGCCCGGTGCCCCACATCACGCTCTGTCGCTCCTTCAGTTCCTGATAAGCCATGTCGTTCTCCCCTCAGAGGTTGCGGCCAGAGTCATCTTTGTGCACCCACCACCAACATCGCAAGTTCATCAACGCACCGTGTGACGTCACGTGTGATCTGAGCTCAGCCGGACACCCGCGGCATGACCTCGGAAGCGATCAGCTCGACTTGACGCGGCTCCTCTGCCAACGGCCAGAAGTGCACCCGACGGCAGCCCGCCCGGGCGTAGCGTGACAGGAGCTCCGCGCACGCCTCCGGGTCGCCGACGCACAGCTGGCCGCGGAGCTCGTCCGGGTCGCGGCGGAGCATCGGCGCGAGCACGTCATTGATCACCCGCTCGGCCTGCCCGCGGCTCGAGGTGATCCAGGTCCACATGGTGACGAGAGCGTTCGGGAAGTCGGCCGCCGGCCTCTCCCGTCGCTCGAGTTCGCCCCGAAGCAGCTCCAACCGCGCCGAGAAGCTCTCCGGCGTGGCGTTGTATGCGGAGGCGAGCCAGCCGTCACCAAGGCGGGCCACGCGTCGCAGGCCGGCCTCGGAGCCCCAGCTGCCGATCCACAGCGGAATGCCGTCCGCGGGGCAGGGCTCGAGTTCATCCACCGGCGCGCTGAAGTACCTCCCGTGATCCAGCGGCGAGTCCCGCCGCAGCAGCGCCCGCACCATCGCCGCCGCTTCGTCGAAGCGCGGCCAGCGATCGTCGAACGGCACTCCGAGCGCGTCGTAGTCAGCCTGTGACGAACCCGGACCCAGGCCGGCGATGACCCGTCCTTCGGAAAGGAGATCCAGCGCCGCCAGCGCCTTCGCGAGCACCACGGGTCCGCGCAGGCCGGCCAGCGAGAGGGTGGTCGCCAGCTGCATGTCGCCAGAGCGCTCCACCACCGCGGACAACGCCACGTGCCCGTCCAACCAGGGCTTCGTGAACACGAAATGGTCGTTGGCCGACACCGCTGCGAAGCCCCACTCTCGTGCCGCGTCGACGGCTCCAGCCAACCGGCGCCATGAGAGACCTTCGCCACCGAAATCGATCTGCGGCAGGTGCAGACCGGCGTCCACAGCTCAGCCGGCTTTGACGGCCAGCAGCGAAAGGCTTTCGACCTCGTAGATGCTGCAGGCCTCGAGCGCCCGCTCCGAGGTGAAGCGGTAGTCGTTGTGCCGTACCTGCTCGACGCCGAGGCCCTGGGCCTCGATCGCCTCGACGTACTTGTCGCGAGGGACGGCCCCGGCGATGCAGGCGGCCCAGAGGTCGATGTTGCGCCTGGTGCGTTCCTTGAGCGCCCGGCCGCTGGCCATGTCCGAGAGCGCCAGCCTGCCTGCGGGCCGCAGGACCCGCGCCGCTTCGGCGAAGACCAGGTCCTTGCGGGGGGACAGATTGATGACGCCGTTCGATATGACGGCGTCGAAGCTCTCGTCCTCGAAGGGCAAGTCCTCCATGTGGGCCTCCACGAGCTCGACCTGCGAGTAGCCCTGCCGGTCACGAAGCCGCGCGGCCTTGGCGAGCTGCTCATCGGTGATGTCCACCCCGACCACCCGGCCCGCTTCGCCCACCAGCACCGCGGCGCAGAAGATGTCGGTACCCGACCCTGAGCCGAGGTCGAGCACCGCTTCGCCGGGCTCGAGCGCAGCGAGGTCGAGGTGATACCCCACGCCGGCGAACGACGCCGGCGCCTCGGCCGGTATCGCGTCCAACAGCTCTCGCGGGTATCCGAGGGACTCGGCCACATCCCGTCCCAGGTCGAAATGGAGATCCGCGTCGTCCCCACGGGCCACCTGGCGGTACATGTCCTTCACCTCCGCCTCCAGGCGCTCGCCGTCCACCAGCGAGCTCGCGTCGAGCTGCGGCAACGTCTGGGCATGGGTCATCTCGTCAGTCGGGCTGGCTCATGGCATCTCCCAAGGATCGTGTGCCTAGACTCCACCATCCGGCCGTGTGACGCCACGTGTGATCACGCGGCAGCGGCCAGGCCGGCGTGCAGCGCCGGGTTGTCGATGGCCTCGCCGAGCAGGCGGGCGGCCTCGAGACCGCTCGGGTCGCCCAGCCTCGCGCGGAGCAGCGCGGCACGCACCACGAGCTCGCGCAGGTCGCCGTGGGCGGCCACCGTCTCGAGCCGAGCCACAAGCTCCGGGGCATCGGGTTCAGCGTCGGTGATGGCAACACCGGCGAGCGCCTCCAGACACCAGGCATGCATCCAGACCCAGGGATCGGCCACCCGCACCGCGCGGGTCGCCGCCTCGCGCAGCCAGGCCAACGCCGCAGAACGCTCGCCGGCCGCCTCGTGCACCAGGCCCTTCGCCCGAGCGGCAGTCGCCTCCCAGCAGGGATCGCCGATGCGGCAGCCCAGGGGGAAGGCATGGTCGAGCAGCGCGATCGCGCGATCGGGGTCGCCCTCGCGCAGCGCCACCTCGGCCCTCAGCGCCTCGGGGAAGGGCTGGTAGGCCACCCAGCCGTCCTGGTCCACGAGCGCGAGCGAGTGGTCGAGCACCTCGGCCGCGTCCTCCAACTGGCCGCGCACCAGGAGCACCCGGCCCAGAATCCCGAGTGACCAGGCCTCCTGGCGAAGGTCCCCGCAGCGTCGCGCCGCGGAGACCGATTCCTCAAGCAGGGTGATCGCCGCTTCGTAATGCGCCCGGTCCGACAGGGCCTGGCCGCGCACCCCCAGCACCGCGGCACGCTCCCTGTCGTCCTGGGCCAGCGCACCGGCTCGTTGCAGCCATCGCCCCGCCGACACCCCGCGAGCGGCCATCACCCCGACAAAGCCGAGCTCACGGCATACCTTGCAGGCCACGTCGCGCTCACCGCAGGCCTCGGCGAGCGCAAGTGCCTCATGAAGCACCGCAGCGCCCTCCTCGTCGGCACCGCGAAGAGAATGCACCAGCGCCGCCCCGAGCGCCGCCAGCGACCGCGCCAGCAGCGCCGGGTCGTCAACGCCGCGTGCCTCCGTACAGGCCTGGCGCAGGCACGCGATGCCGGGCTCGACCGCGCCGGCGTCCAGGGCCGCGCGGCCCGCCTCCAGCTGGCCCACAGCCGCGGCCCGGTCGCCGACGCCCGGCGCGTTCTGGGCACCATGTTCCTCGGCCGCCCGGCGCACCCCCGCATCCGGGGCGCGTCCCAGCTCGCGCCGGAACGACACCTCGCAAGCTTCGGCGTGCTGGCGCGCGGCCTCGACCTCGCCCGCCCGGGCAAGGCAGCGCACCAGCAGTTCGTGCGTCGCATCGTCGAACCTGTTCAGGGCGAGCGCCCGGGAGGCCAGCGCCGCGCCGTCAAGCGGAGCACCGGCCGCCAGCGTCGCCAGCGCCGCATCCCTCAGCACGGCCTCGCACATACCGGCAAAGCGCCTGCGCTCGACCAGAAGCCACGACTCGAAGTCCGCCCCGGCCCCCGGATCTATCCCCTCGAGCAGCTCGCCGCGAGCGAGCGCGGGATCGGGATCGCCGGAGGCCAGCACCAGCGCATCCACCGCGGCGCCGTCCGGCAGCCCCAGGTCCAGTGGGTCTCCCCGCAGTCCGTCGGCAACCCCGAGCGCGCGACGTAGCTGCGTCAACGTCCAGCGCAGCGCGCCGAGCGGGTCCGCGGCATCGCCGAAGATCAGCCCCGCCAGCCGCGCCCGCGCGACCGGCCGCTCGGCCAGCACCAGGTACGCGAGGACCGCCCATGACTTGTGACCGCGCGGCGGTGCGGCCACCACGCCGTCACGCTCGATCTCAGGCGGTCCGAGCAGGCGGATCACGAGCATCGACACGACAACACGATCGTACGCAGGAGCGAGCGGGCACGAGGCGATCGGTACCTTCGTGGTGGGTGCGGATCGATCACGTGATCTACGCAGCCGCGGATCTTGATGTGGCGGCCGCCCGGGTCGAAAGCGAGCTTGGGCTTGCGGTCCGCGCCGGCGGACGTCACGAGGGACTCGGCACGCACAATCGGATCGTGCCGCTGGGCGGCGGCTATCTCGAGCTGGTGGCGGTGGCCGATCCGCAGGAGGCGGCACGCTCTGAGTTCGGCCGTGGTGTCGTGGCACGCCTCGCAGAGCGTGGCGACGGCCTGCTCGCCTGGGCCGTCGCGGTCGAAGACGTCGACTCTGTCGCACGCAGGCTTGGAACGACGATCACGGCGATCAGGCGTGAGGGGCTGAGCGCCCGCCTGACCGGGTTGGCCGAGGCGATGCGTGAGCCATTCCTGCCGTTCTTCATCCGCCGCGATGCCGGTGTTCCGGATCCGGGCATCCCCGGTGACGCCGGTGGCATCACGTGGATAGAGGTCGCCGGCGATGCCGCCCGGCTGGAACAGTGGCTCGATTCCTCCCCGCTGCCGGCACGAGTCGTCGACGGCCCACCGGCCGTACGAGCGGTTGGTATCGGCGGGCGCGAGTTCCGGTAGCTCCGTGGAATAAGGCGCCCCGGGTGAAGTCCTTTCCGGTATGTCACTTCCATCGTCAGCGACGCGGTGGCCGTGTTCCGACCGCGCTGGGGACGGGACTCTGACCCAGAAACCGGGCCCGGCGGGCTGCATCTCAGACACCCTGCTCGCCAACTGCGACTTCGGCAGTGGGCTCGAGGGCGCCAAGTCGTGGCGGTCAGCCCGGACGGCCGGAGCGCCTACGTCGCGTCCAGCCTGAGCGACGCGGTCGCGGTGTTCGACCGCGAGCCGAGCCAGCCCGTGCTGGCCGCGCCGCTTCGGGATCACCCCATGTGGGCGATGAGCCGCCGGCCGCGCGGCTGAAGACTGGCGTACGTAAACAGTGAGCCCGAGGGAGGCCCCTTGTCCGACGACGCCCAGCCGAAGCGCGAGCTTCTGCCTATTCCGGACGTGCCCCCGGCCGGGCTAACGACGTACGACGCCAAGGATCCCGACACCGCCTTCCCGCCCATCACCCCGCTCCGGCCACCGGAGGGCGCGCCGAACGTGTTGCTCGTGCTGGTCGACGACGCGGGCTTTGGTGCGTCGAGCGCCTTCGGCGGCCCGTGCAACACACCGACGTTCGAGCGGCTCGGCGGCGCCGGCCTGCGCTACACGCGCTTCCACACCACCGCGCTCTGCGCCCCGACCAGGGCGGCGCTGCTGACCGGCCGCAACCACCACTCGGTCGGCATGGGGAGCATCACCGAGACGGCGACGTCGGCGCCGGGCCAGAGCTCCCTCCGCCCGAACACGAAGGCACCGCTGGCCGAGACGCTCAAGCTCAACGGCTACTCGACCGCACAGTTCGGCAAGTGCCACGAGGTGCCGGTCTGGCAGACCAGCCCGATGGGCCCGTTCGACATGTGGCCGACCGGCTCCGGCTTCGAGTACTTCTACGGCTTCATCGGCGGCGAGGACAACCAGTGGAACCCGGCCCTGTACGAGGGCACGACCCCGATCGAGCCTCCGAAGACGCCGGAGGAGGGCTACCACCTGACCGAGGACCTCGCCGACAAGGCGATCGCCTGGGTGCGCCAGCAGAAGGCGCTGATGCCGGACAAGCCGTTCTTCATGTACTTCGCGCCCGGCGCCACGCACGCGCCGCACCACGTGCCGACGGACTGGATCGAGAAGTACGAGGGCAAGTTCGACGAGGGTTGGGACAAGCTGCGCGAGACCATCTTCGCGCGACAGAAGGAGCTGGGAGTCATCCCAGGCGACGCCGAGCTGACCGAGCGCCACGACGAGATCGCGGCCTGGGAGGACATGCCCGAGGAGATGCAGCCGGTGCTGGCCCGGCAGATGGAGGTGTACGCCGCCTTCCTCGAGCACACCGACCACCACGTCGGCCGGGTGATCGACGCGATCGACGAGCTCGGCGCGCTCGACGACACGCTTGTCTACGTGATGATCGGCGACAACGGCGCCTCGGCCGAGGGCACGATGAACGGCGCCTTCAACGAGATGGCCAACTTCAACGGCATGGCCGAGCTGGAGACGCCCGAGTTCATGGAGTCAGTGCTCGACAGGTTCGGCTCGCCCGAGTCGTACAACCACTACTCGGTCGGCTGGGCGCACGCGCTGGACACGCCCTACCAATGGACCAAGCAGGTCGCGTCCCACTGGGGCGGCACGAGGAACGGCACGATCGTGCACTGGCCGAAGGGGATCACGGCGAAGGGCGAGACTCGCAATCAGTTCTGTCACGTGATCGACGTTGCGCCGACGGTCCTCGAAGTCGCCGGTCTGCCGCAGCCGACGATGGTCAACGGAGTCATGCAGGCGCCGATCGAGGGCGCCTCGATGGCGTACAGCTTCGACGCGCCCGAGGAGCCGGAGCGCCACGACCTGCAGTACTTCGAGATGTTCGGCAACCGCGGCATCTACCACAAGGGCTGGAGCGCCGTGACCAAGCACCGCACGCCGTGGGCGATGGCCGGCGTCGAGATTCCGGCGTTCGACGACGACGTCTGGGAGCTGTACGACGGCTCCCGGGACTGGACCCAGATCAAGGATCTCTCCGAGGAGATGCCTGACAAGCTCCACGAGCTTCAGCGGCTTTGGCTGCTGGAGGCGACCAAGTACAACGTGCTTCCGCTCGACGACCGGACAGCGGAACGGCTCAACCCCGACTTGGCCGGCCGGCCGCAGCTGGTCAGCGGCAACTCGCAGACGCTGTTCGGCGGGATGGGCCGCCTGTCGGAGTCCAGCGTCCTCAGCATCAAGAACAAGTCCTTCTCGGTCACGGCCGAGCTCGTCATCGGTGACGACGCGGCGAACGGTTCGATCATCGCCCAGGGAGGGCGCTTCGGCGGCTGGGCGCTCTACGCCAAGGAAGGCAAGGCGACCTTCGTCTACAACCTGTTGGGACTCCGGCAGTTCGCGACGACGGCGGATAAGGGCATCCCTGAGGGAATTCACCAGGTCCGCATGGAATTCGCCTACGACGGGGGCGGGCTGGCGAAGGGCGGCGACGTCACGCTCTACCTCGACGGAGTCCAAACAGGCGAGGGACGCGTCGAGGCGACGCAGCCGTTCATCTTCTCGGCTGACGAGACGACCGACGTGGGCTATGACGCCGGGACGCCCGTCTCGGCCGACTCGCCACCCGGGAGGTTCACCGGAACGATCAACTGGGTTCAGCTCGATCTCGGAACCGACACCCACGACCACCTCGTCGACGCGGATCACGCCATGAGCGTCGCGATGTCGCTGCAGTAGACCGGCTCTAGGTCCCTGGTCAGTCCCAGAAGTCCTCGAACCGCTCGGTGTCGCCTCCCTTGGGCTTCCGGCCACCGATGCAGATCACGTCGAGTCCCTCCGGGCCGGCCTCGAACGAGCGGACCACCGCAGGAGCGACCCGCAGCACGTCCCACACCGAGAGCTCGACGACCTCGTCATCGAGCTTGGCCCGACCGGACCCGCCGACCACCACGTAGGCCTCTTCCTGCACACGATGCCGGTGACCCCACGGCATGCGGGCGCCCGGGTCGTAGGTGAAGCGGCTCACCCCGAGCTCGGGCGACTCCAGAACCTCCCGCGCGAACCGCCACTGCACTTGACCACCCTGCGGGCTGACATCACGAAGATCGTCGAAGTTCCGCTTCGTCCAGTCGGGCATCCGGAAACTAGGACGCGTCCTCTCGAGACGCCGCATCGATCTCGCGCTTCAGCGCCTCGGCGTCGGCGTCCAACTGCTTCTCAATCAGCTTGTTGGCGCGCCTGAGCGCCTTCTCGAGCTGCTCCTCGATCTTCGACTCGCCGATCACGATCACAGCGGCGGTGCCCGCCTCGAGCTCGTCGCCGAGCTCCTTGAGATCGCCTCGGGAGATACCGCGCGACAGGTGCCCGACCAGCCCGCCGGCACCTGCACCGACGATCGCACTGCCGATGAGCGCCGGCGGGAAGATCAGCCCCACAAGCGCCCCCACCCCGGCCCCGGTCCAGGCGCCGTGCTGGGTCGGCTTCTCGGTCTTGGTCACCCGGACTTTGCCGTCGTCTTCCTTTCGGATCACCGCCGAGTCGAACGTCCCGATCGCGCCCGCAGCGTGGAGGTCGAACACAGCCTCGTAGTCGGCCTCGGCATCATCGATCTCGTCGTATATGGCCGCGTAGAGGAACACGGGTCTGTCGGACATGCGGTCTCCTTGTCGGGTGGGCGTGCTGACCGAATATGCAATCGGCTCCGAGCCGCTGCGCCATCACCCGGATGGCATGAGATCCCTGCTGGCGACCTGGAATGCGTGACCTAGACTCGCGGCGATGTCGTTGCACCTCTTCGCCGGTCTGCGCGTGCGGGACTTCCAAGCAGCCCGCCCGTGGTACGAGCGGTTGCTCGGCGCGCCCACGTTCTTTGCCCACGCCACTGAGGCGGTGTGGACGCTCGCCGAAGACCGATCGGTCGCTGTCGACGAGCACGCCGACGGCGCGGGCAACTCCGTGGTGACGATCTTCGTAGACGATCTCGACGCACACGTGGCTGCGATCGCCGCCCGCGGGCTCGAGCCCGACGAGCGCCTCACCTACTCGAACGGCGTGCGCAAGGCGCTCTACCGCGATCCCGACGGCAACGAGCTGGGATTCGCAGGCGCGCCGCTGGAAACCGGGTCATAGCGGCTTCAGGGCGAGGGCGAAGCACTCGCCCATCTCCCGAGCGAGGCGCCCGTCCGGCAAGGACGCACCGAGCGACGCGTGCTCGGCACGCGAGCGAGGGAGGACGCAGCCAGGCGATGCGCCGCAGCCGGGAGATGGCGAGGGCCAGAATCGAACTGGAGCCGAGCACGGAGTGCGAGGCGTGGGAGCCAGTCTGGGCCGAGCCAGGGATGGCGAGGGCTTGAATCGAACTGGCGACACCGCGGATTTCTCAATCCTGCTCCGTACTGGCAAGGGCGGCTGCGGTAGGTGGCATCCAGGCAAGAAAAGCGTGCAAATGGACCGGAACGGACAAAGCGCGATTTCCGGCCGAATCTTCGTTTCCTCGTTCTCGTAGACCTTTGGTAGACACGCAGCCGGCTTGCTCGTATGACGGTGGGTAGCGAGGCGGGCGTCGATGCGTTGGTAGTGCCGACATTCCTCCGCGCACACGAGGCCAGGCCGTGGTCGGCCGTTCCGCCTGTGTCTTAGGCAAGAGTGCAGGCGTCTGTGCCATTCTGTGCCGATACAGATGAGGTCTTCCGAACTCGCTACACGCCTCGCCCGAGAGATCGCGGCTGGCCGATGGTCTGGGGGTGTGCCGCTTCCCGGCGTGAGGGTGTTGGCTCGGGAGGTTGGGTGTTCGGCCGGTACCGCCGCAGGGGCGTATCGCGCGCTTCGTGACGGTGGCGTTCTGGCGGGCAGCCCCCGAACGCGCTTTTCGGTGGCCGTGGAAGGTGCGGCTCGGGCCGCGGGCTGGCGCGTCGAGGGCATCGCCTTAAGGGTTGCGGGCAGCGACGATCCAGCGCTTGACGTCCTGGCGCGTAGCGCCGGGGGCTGCGTGAGCGTCCTGCCGGGGCCGCGCGGCAGCGTCCACGGCCTCGTTGGACTGTCACGCGGTACCGCGGACGCCGCCGCCCTGCACCTGCTCGACGCGGCCAGCGGGGACTGGAACGATTCGCTGGCGCGCGGCGCGCTTCCTGGCGAGCGAGTCCTGCTGGTGCATCTGTGGCGCCGCGAACAAGGCCTCGTGCTGGCGCCCGGAAACCCTCTAGGCATCGCCGGAGTGCGCGATCTCAGCGGACGGCGGATCGCCTGGCGGTCGCCGGGCACGGGCTCGCGTTTGTTGTTGGAGCGACTGATGCTGCTCGCGGGTTGCGAGCCGCGTCCCGACTTCGGGGAGCCTGCTGACTCCCACCTGGCGGTGGCCGCGGCGGTCGCCACGGGCGCTGCCGATGCTGGGCTCGCGGTGCGGGTGGTGGCCGAAGCCGCGAGGCTCGAGTGGCTGCCCGTGGCGAGCGAGCCGTTCGAGCTGGCCCTTGCAGCGGCTTCGAGGGCGGCCGCCCAGCCGTTGCTGGAGGTCCTGGCCAGCAGTTCGGTTCAGGACCGGCTGGCAGCCATGCCGGGCTATGACCTGTCGGAAAGCGGCGAAACGAGGGTGGCGGGATGAGGGTTGCGCGATCGATGATGCTGGTGGCCGTGATGATGGTGGTCCCGGTGAGCTGCGGCGAGGATGACGATGGGGGCAGCGCGGGCTCGCCGCCGGACCGGGGGACGATGCTGCTGGCCACGACCACCAGCACACGCGACTCAGGGCTCCTCGATGAGCTGCTGCCGGCTTTCGAGAAGAAGTCGGGGTGCCAGGTGAAAACCGTGGCGGTGGGCTCGGGGGAGGCCCTGGAGCTTGGCGAGAAGGGAGACGCCGACGTGCTGCTCGTTCACTCGCCGGCCGACGAGCAGGAGTTCATGGACGCGGGCAACGGAACGAGTCGCAAGGCAGTGATGCACAACGACTTCGTTCTCGTGGGCCCGGCCGAGGATCCCGCGGATCTGAAGCAGGCGAAGGATGCGCCCGACGCGCTCGGTCGCATCGAGGAGGCCGAGGCTCCCTTTGCCTCACGGGGCGATGACTCGGGGACGCACACCAAGGAGTTGTCGTTGTGGGAGGCGGCGGGCACCGATCCGGGCGGCTCGTGGTACATCGAGACCGGACAGGGCATGGGAGAGACGCTGACGATCGCCGATCAGAAGCAGGCTTACACGCTCTCGGATCGGGGGACGTTCCTGGCCACGAAGAACCTCGACTCCGAGGTGGTGGTGGAAGGGGGCGAGGACCTGCTGAACCCCTATCACGTGATCGTCGTGCGCGGCAAGGAGACCAACGCGGCCTGCGCCCGTGAGTTCTCGAGTTGGATTACGAGCTCGCCGACCCAGAAGACGATCGGTCGTTTTGGGGTCGAGCAGTACGGACAGCAGCTCTTCGTGCCCGACGCCGAGAGCTGATGGATTCGATCGAGGGCGTGCTGGGCCGCTCGGTGTTGGTGTCGCTCAGCGCGACGGCGATCGCCGTCGTGGTCGGGGTTCCGCTCGGCACGTGGCTGGCCCTCGCCAGGTTGCGCGGGCGGCGGGTGATGGCGACCTTTTTGAACACGGGCATGGCCGTCCCCACGGTTGTGATCGGTCTGGTGGTGGCGCTCTTGCTCTGGCGCAGCGGACCGCTTGGCGACTTAGGCCTGATCTACACGCTGCGGGGCATGATCATCGCCCAGGTCCTGATAGCCACGCCGCTGATAGCGGGGATCACCATGGCCGGTCTGCAGGCACTGCCGGCGGATCTGGCCGACCAGCTCCGAGCCCTGGGGGCCAACCGGGTGCAGGCGGTGCTGCGGCTGTGGATAGAAGCGCGCGTGCCGTTGCTGGCGGCGGTGATGGCGGGGTTCGGACACGCGATCTCGGAGGTCGGCGCGGCGACCATCGTTGGAGGGAACATCCACGGCCAAACCCAGGTCATGACTACGTCGATCGTCGAAGACGTCGGCCGTGGGGACTTCGGCGCGGCGCTGATCTACGCGGCAGTGCTGCTCGCCCTGGCCTTCGCGATCAACGCGTTGCTCACGTCCGTCCAGCAGCGCGCTGCCGCGTGGGCGCAAGCCTGAGCATCCGCGACCTGCGCCACCGCCGTGGCGGGCGGCTGGTACTGCGCGTGGACGCACTCGAACTGGGTTTCGGCGAGCGGCTGGCGGTGCTGGGGCCGAACGGCGCGGGCAAGACCACCCTGCTGCGACTGATCGCCGCCCTCGAGGTTCCGAGCTCCGGCACTGTCGCGATCGATGGTGTACCAACTGCGGCCGCTGATGCCGAGTTTCGTCGGCGCGTTGGCTATGCGACTCAGCGGGCGGGACTTCTATCCACAACCGTTGCAAAGAACGTCGAGCTGCCGCTGCGATGGCGGGGCGTCAGCCGCCCCGAACGCCGGGCGACCGCACTCGCCTCCCTGGAGCTCCTAGGCGTCGCCCACCTCGCCGACCGTCCCGCCTTTGCCCTGTCGGGTGGGGAAGCGCAACGCGTGAGCCTGGCGCGCGCCCTCGCCGTCAGCCCCTCCGTGCTCCTGCTCGATGAGCCCGCGGCAGGGCTCGACGCCCCGAGTCGCGAGTCGTTTTTGGACGACCTCGAAGCGGCGCTCGTCGAGCGCACGACCACCATTGTGCACGTGTCCCACCGCTTCGAGGAGGCGTTGCGCATCGCCGACCGCGTCGCCGTGCTCGTTGACGGTGCTGTACACCAACTCGGCGAGCCCGACGAGATCGTGCGTCAGCCCGTCACAGCAACCGTCGCCCGGCTGGTTGGCTACCACAACGTCATCCCCGCTGAAGTCGATCGAAACGGGCAGGTCCTGATCGCAGGCAAGCTTTGCGGCCTGCGCGAGTCGCGGTCGCCGGGGCCGGTGACAATGGCCGCCTGGGGAGCAGGAGTTCGACCCGTCCCGCCGGAATCCGCTGGCCTCGAAGCGACAGTCGAGCGCGTCGCGCCCGGAGGAGGCCGCTGGGAGGTTTTCCTCGCCGCGGGAGCGCCGCTGCGTGCCCATCTCCCAATAGACCAAGCGCCACCGAGGCCGGGCGAGCGAGTCGGGGTCCGCATCAACCCAGGACTCGCGATCCTGATAGACCAGAACACGGCACGCTAGCCGTCCTGCGGTCGCAGAACGGCCGGGCTGGCCCGCAGGTTGTGCAGCTCGCGGTGAGAAACATCGGTAGAGACCAGTCGTACGCCTTATTCATCGCCCCGTTGTCGTCGATAAGCCGCTTACCGAGGGCGACTCGGTACCCGGGGCCCTGTTGTTCCGCTCCATAGCTGGCATCGGCCCGATCTGTCCCCTCTCATCTGCGCGTTGCTTGTGGTCGCGAGGGACAGACCGGGAAGAAAGGGTCCGGTGGAAGGCCTGGCGTGGAGAGGGTCGGGAGCGATCTGGGGTGTCGCGGGAAGCCGTGGGGTGGTGTGCCGGACGGGGTCGCTGGGGTGAGCGGGTCGGATTGAAGCTGGAACAGGTGCTGAGTGTGTGTGAGCTGAGGGAGGCGGCGGAGCTGGTGGTCTAGCGAGCGGCGGCGAGGGCTTGGCGGTGCACTGGAAAGAGGAAGAGCGAGGGCAAAGCCCTCGCCCTCTCCCGAGCGAGGCGCCCGTCTGGCAAGGACGCACCGAGCGACGCGTGCTCTGCACGCGAGCGAGGGAGGACGCAGCCGGGCGATGCGCGGGAGCCGGGAGATGGCGAGGGCCAGAATCGAACTGGCGACACCACGATTTTCAGTCGTGTGCTCTACCAACTGAGCTACCTCGCCGCGATGCAGCCCCGCGATGGTAGCGGCCGCCGAGCAGCCTCGGCCGGAGTCGGCGCGGCGTACCCCTAGGGGGTATTGATACGCTACGCGGCATGGAGGCCGCCGCCGCCCACCACGAGCACGACCATCATGAAATGCCCACCTCCGGCCGGGCGCTCGATCAGATGGCCGCCAGCGCCACGCTGCACTGCCTCACGGGGTGCGCGATCGGCGAGGTGGCGGGCGTGGCCATCGGCACGGCACTGGGCTGGTCCGACCTGGCCACCATCGCCCTCGCGATCGGCCTGGCCTTCGTGTTCGGTTACTCCCTGACCAGCCTTCCGCTGCTTCGTGCCGGCCTGGCGTTCGCGGCGGTGGTGCCGATCGCCCTCGCCTCCGACACGCTCTCGATCGGCACGATGGAGGTCGTGGACAACGCGATCATTCTGGTCATCCCCGGCGCCATGGAGGCCGGACTCGGCGACCTGCTCTTCTGGGGCAGCCTCGCCGTGGCGCTGGTGATCGCGGGCTTTGCCGCCTTCCCCGTCAACCGCTGGCTGCTGGCGCGCGGCAAGGGCCATGCCGCGGTGCACGAGACCGGCATCCACGGCGGTCCGCCGATCCCGCTGGTGGCGGCGGTGACCGTCGTGGCCGGAGTGTTCGGGGTTGTGGTCTTGGTGGCCGAGGCCTTCGGCTAGCAGGGGCGCAGCGGGCGCCGGGAATGGCGCCCGCATCCCGCGCGTCTTCCCCGGTACGGGCATGCAGACCACGACGGCACCACCAGGCCCGCGAGCTCACCCCATCCTCGGATCGGCCATCGAGCTGCGCAGGAGCCAGATCGAGACGTACGAGCGCGCGATGCGGGAGTACGGCGACGTCGTGCGCTTCGCCATCGGCCCGCCCGGCCTGCGCATCGAGCTCTACGGCCTGTTCCACCCCGACGGCGTCCGGCGGGTCCTCGCCGGTCCGCGCGACAGCTACTCGAAGAGAAACCGCTTCTACAAGGAAATCGCCGCGGCGTTCGGCTACGGGCTGCTGACCAGCGAGGGCGAGCAGTGGGAGCGGCAACGCCGGCTGACCCAGCCGCTCTTCACGCGCAAGACGATCGCCACCTACTCTGACCTGATGGCCGAGGAGGCCGCCCTTCTGGCCGATCGCTGGTCGCGCAACGGGCGGGGCGTCGACGCCAACGCGGAGATGGTGCGGCTGACGCTGCGAGTGGTGGGACGGGCGATCTTCGGGGACGACGTGGAGCGGGCCGCAGAGGTGCTCGACTGGGCCTTCCCGGTGCTCAACCGCCGCATGTTCCGCCGCGCGACGTCACCGGTGGCCCTACCCGAGTCGTGGCCCACACCAGAGAATCGCCAGGCTGCACGCGCCCGGCGCGCTCTCGACCAGGTGATCGACGAGCTGGTGGCCCGCCGGCGCACCTCCGGCGCGAACGGCGAGGACCTGCTCTCGCGCCTGCTGAGCGCCCGCGACTCCGAGACCGGCCAGCCGATAGAGGCCCAGGAGGTCCGCGACCAGGCTTTGATCTTCCTCCTCGCGGGGCACGAGACCACGTCGACGGCGCTGACCTTCACCTATCACCTGCTCGGTCGCCACAGCGACGAGCAGGAGCGCGTTCGCGCCGAGGTCGATGCCGTGCTCGACGGCCGCGCCCCCACGGTGGCCGACCTGCCGTGCGCTCGAGCTCACGACGATGGCGATCAAGGAGGCGATGCGCCTCTACCCGCCGGCATACGCGCTCGGCCGGCTGCTGCACGTCGACGAAGAGATCGGCGGCTACCGCATCCCGGCTGGAGCGAACGTGCTCGTGTCCCAGTGGGCCACGCACCGGCACCCGGAGTTCTGGCGCCGACCCCGAGCGCTTCGATCCCAGCCGCTTCAGCGCCGAGCTCGAGGCCGAGCGCCACCCGTACGCGTACTTCCCCTTTGGCCGCGGTCCGCGCTCCTGCATCGGCTCGCATTTCGCGATGCTCGAATCCGTGGTTGCGGTCGCGGCCGTGCTGCAGCGCTACAGGATCGTCAGCGAGACCGAGCGGGTGGCACTCGACACGCACGGGATCACCCTGCGCCCGGCGGGCGCCGTGCCGCTACGGGTCGAGCCCCGCTGAGCGATCCTCAGCGCGCCAGCAGCGCGATCATCGCCGACTGCACCGGCGGCGGTGGGAACGACATCACCACGTCGTCGCGGTAGCGCTTCAAGAACCGGGCCGCCCAGCGGGCGCCCCGGAGGCTCTTCGGGATGCCGCCGCGCATGAAGAGCCCCTCACGCGCCGCCGCCGCGCTCTCCTCGAGGAACGCCTGAAGGTCGCGGGCCGGTAGGACGTGGCAACGCAGGTGAACCTCGCGCTCGCCGGCGCTCTCGAGCCCGTGCTTGGTCCCCGGCATGACGATCATCTCTCCGTCGGCGGGGCCGATCACCCGCTTTTCGTCGCCGAGCTGGAAGCTGACCTCGCCCTCCACCACCCGCCAGCGCTCCTCTTGACGCGGATGGAGGTGCGGGGGCAGGCCGCCGCCGGGTTCGAGCCAGGCGTCGACGAACAGGTTGTCCCCGTCGGGCTCGAAGGTGTAGCGGGCGCGGTGGACGGGATCGTGGACCGGATCGGCCATCGTGGCTCCTCTCCAAGTCGTTGTTACCGGCTGGTAACTTAGCACGATGCCCACCGCGAGGCTGAGCGCCCGACGGCGCCGGGAGCTAATCGTCCGGGCCGCCGCGCAGCAGTTCGCGAGGCATGGTTACGCGGGGACGAGGCTGGACGACGTGGCGGCAGCGGCCAAGGTGACCAAGCCGATCGTCTACCGCCATTTCGACTCCAAGCAGGCGCTCTACCTGGCCCTCCTGCGCAAGCACGAGGAGGACCTGACGAGCTTCTTCACCGGCCCGGACGGCGCACCCGCACCCGTTCCCGCGATCCTCGACAGCTGGCTCGACTACGTGCGGGAGAACAGCCACGCCTGGCTGATGCTGTTCCGCGACAGCAGCGGTGACGACGAGATACGAGCGGTCCGCCGCCGGGTCAGCCTGCGCGCGCGCGAGGTGCTGGCGGGGTTCATCGCCGAGCGGGGCACCCCGGCGGAGCAGGTCGAGCCCACCGCGGAGATGCTCCGCAGCGCCCTGGCCGGGCTGGCGCTGTGGTGGATCGACCACCCCGACGTGCCGAAGCCCGTGCTGCTCGAGGTGGCCGCGCGCGTCAGCGAGGCGGCCACCGCGGGCCGCCCCGATACGCCGCCGGGCTAGTCCACTCAGGCCGCTGGCTTCACTTTGCACCCGTATAGGTGACAAATGCAGGACGGCGGCGCGCTCTTGCCGGCGAAGCGGCTAGGCGAGCCCCTCCGCCTCGTACTCGCGCAGGAAGCCCTCGAACAGGCGGCGGTGGCCCTCCTCGTCGTGGAGGATGGCGATCACCATGTCCTGGGTCACGAAGTCCTTGCCGTCACAGAACTCGATGATCCCGTTGTAGTGCTCGATGGCGCCGGACTCGGCCTCGATCACGCCCTTGATGACGTGCACGATGTCGATCTGGTGATCGGGCGGCTGCAGGTACGACTGCTCGGCGTTGAAGTCGAGGGAGCCGGGCACCACGCCGTACAGCTCCTTGATCCGCTCGCCGAACTGGCGCGCGTGGCCGAGCTCCTCCTGGATGTCCTGCTCCAGCGACTCGATGATCTCCTGCGCCCGCACGCCGTCGGGATTGATCGAGTTCGCGATGTAGCTCATCACGGTCTCGATCTCCATCCAGTAGGCCCTGGTGAGCAGCTCGATCAGCTGCTCGCGATCCTCGCGCATCTCGTCGCTGAGGATGCCCTGGCTGGGGGTTCCGCTTGCTTTTGTCGCCATACCGGTCTGTTACCTCCCGTGCTGGGTAGCCAAACTGATTACGGATGAGTGAAGAGTCACGACTCGAGGGCTTCGAGCGCCCGCCGCATTCTCTGTGGAACCGCATTCTGGCGGAACCGGACCGTGCGCCCGAGTACATCGCCCTGGCGGCCGCCGAGCGTTTCGGACCGGAGGCGGACGAATGGGTGCGAATCGCGGGCCCGGGGCTTGCACCCGACAAGCTCGCCCGGGTGGCCTACCGCAAGCATGTCCGGCTCGCTCGCATCGAGGGTGGTGTGCTGGGGCTGGGTGGCGCGTTCACCGCGGCGCCGGACGTGGTCGCGCTGATCTGGATCCAGAGCCGGATGATCTTCTACATCGCCGCGGCGTACGGGTACGACCCCCATCACCCGATGCGCCCGGCCGAGCTGCTCGTCCTGCAGGGCGTCTATCCCACCGCTGAGGAGGCGCGGCGGGCGCTCGACGGCATGGGCAAGCGCCTGGCGCACGCGGTCGCCGAGCGCGCGCTGGCGGGGCGCAGCATGGACAAGCTGCACCGGCGCCTGTTCAAGTACCTGGTCAAGCGCATGGCCCGGCGCTACGCCGGGCAACTGATCCCCCTGGTCGGGGCGCCGCTGGGCGCGATACAGAACGCGGGCGCCACCAAGGATGTGGGGAAGCTCACGTTGCGCTACTACGGCGGCGACCGTCAGGCGCGGCCGTAGACCGGGACGAGCGCACCGCTGGTGGGGCTCGAGTCGTCCGAGACCAGGAAGCGAACAACCTTGGCGATCTCCGCGGGCTGCACCCAGGTGGCCCAGTCGGCGTTCGGCATCGCGGCCCGGTTCGCCGGCGTGTCGATCACGCTGGGGAGGATCGCGTTGCTGCGAACGCCCTCGCGTCGGTACTCGGCGTCGAGCGCCTGTATGAACGCGAGCAGAGCCGCCTTGCCCGTGATGTAGCCGGCCGCGCCGCCGAACGGCCGCAGGGCCGCTTTCGCCCCGACGCCCACGAAGGCGCCGCCGCCGCGGGCGCTCAGCACCGGCATCGCCGCCCGGGCGAGGTTGAAGGCCGGAATGAGATTGAGGCGCAGCATGCGGGCGAAGTCGTCCGGCTCGGTCTCGTGGACCTTCGGACCGGAGGCGAAGCCGCCCACCAGGTTCACCACCGCCTCCAGGTCCTCGACCCGGGTCACGGCGGCCGCCGCCGCGCCGGCATCGAGCAGATCCGCCTCCACCAGATCGACGGGTAGCGACGCCAGCCGCTCGCGCTCGCGCTCCACCAGCCAGGTCGCCGCGCAGGCCCGGCCGGAGTCCAGGAGCTCGCGCACCACAGCCTCTCCCAGGGCGCCCGTTCCGCCGGCCACCAGCACCGTCATGTCAGATGCCGGGCCTGGGGGGCGACTCCATCTCCATGCAGGCTATCCCGTCCGAGAACGGCTCTACCTTGGCAGCCTCGATGGAGCAGACCACCCTCACCCCGGCGAAGTGCTTCGTCCGCGATCTGGTCGCCGGCCAGGACGTCGACGAGGTCTTCCTGGTGCGCGAGCACAGCCTGCGCCAGAGGCGTAGCGGCGAGGCGTTCGTAAAGCTCCGCCTGGGAGACGTGACCGGCGCCGTCGAGGCTGTGCTGTGGGACTCCGTGGAGCAGCTCGCGCCCCTCTGCGCCGCGGGCGCCGTGGTGCGTGTGTCGGGGCGTTATACGGTCGACGAGCGCTACGGCGGGGCGATCACCGTGCGCGTTCTGCGGGTCGCCACCGACGGCGAGTACCTGCTCGCCGACCTCCTGGAGGGCCCGCCGGTGCCCTACGAGCAGCTGGCCGCCGACCTCGACGCCCTCGTGGCCACCGTTCAGCGCCCTCACCTGCGGGAGCTGCTGCGACGCCTGATCGACCGCTCCACCGACGCGGGCCGGGCCTGGCACGCCGCGCCCGCGGCCAAGTACTACCACCAGGCCTACCGCCACGGCCTGCTGGAGCACAGCCTGTCGGTGGCGCAGGGAGTGAGCGCCCTGGCGGCCACCTTTCCCGGCATCGACCGCGACGTGGCGGTCACCGGAGCGCTGCTGCACGACATCGGCAAGGTCAAGGCCTACGCCCTCCGGGGCGGCGCGATCGAGCTCACCGACGCCGGCAAGCTGCTGGGCGAGATACCGCTCGGCTACTACGCGGTCCGCCGCGAGATCGAGCGGCTGGAGGGCTTTCCCGTGAGCGACGCCAAGGCCCTGCTTCACATCATCCTCAGCCACCACGGCAAGCTCGAGCACGGGAGCCCGGTTGTCCCCTGCACGCGCGAGGCCACGCTCGTGCACTTCATCGACAACCTCGGAGGCAATCTCGGAAGCTTCGACCGCATCGAGAAGTCCCTGGCCGAGGGCGCGAGCTGGTCGGACTTCGACCGTGGGATTGCGGCCTCGGCCTATTTCGAGCGCCGCGAGCCCCGCGCGCAAACGCCCCGCGAAGCGGCCTGAGCCGGCGGGATCAGATCTGGCCGATCTTCCCGGTGAAGTCGGTGATCAACCCATCGAGCACTCCGACCACGACACCCTCGCCCATCGACGCCGCCTTGCCGGTGATCTGGGCCTTCGTGTGAATCGTTCCGCCCCCGTCGCTGCACTGAAAGGTCACGTCCGCGTTGGCGTGTCCCGTGCCCCCGGCCTCTCTGGCCTTCACGCGCAATAGGGCACGGTGGTCTTCGGGGTCCTGCTCGACGACCTCGACGGTGCCGACCATCTTCATCGACATCGCGCCCATCTTCATCAGGATCTCGGCCTTGACGGAGTCCGGTCCGGTCGTCTCCAGCACCCTGCCGCCCTCGACGGCCGGTACGACTCGCTCGAGGTCGGTGATCGAGGCAAAGCTGTCCTCGAGCGACTTCGCGGTCGTGAAGGAGTGATCAAGCTCGATGGCCATGCGTCCTTTCGGGTCTTAGGCTTAGGCTGGTCGGGTGGGGATCGAGGCAGGCACGCACCGGCTCGGACCCCACAACGCTCGCCTGTCGGTGCACACGCGGCGCAGCGGGGCCGCGGCCAAGGCCGGGCACGACCTCGTCATCCATGTCACCTCCTGGGAGGGAACGCTCCAGCTGGGCGACGATCCCTCGGCCACGAGCATCGAGCTTGCGGCCGACGCGACGTCGCTTCGCGTGCATCAGGGCAAGGGTGGGATGCAGGCCCTCAGCGACGACGACAAGGCGAGCATCCACCAGACGATCGACGACGAGGTGCTCGAGCGCCGGGACATCACCTTTCGATCCACCGGGGTGAAGCACGCGGAGGATGGGGGGAGGATCAGCGTCCAGGGTGACCTGACGGTCGCCGGCACGACCCGGCCGATCGAGTTCGACCTCGTCGTGGATGAGGACGGGAAGCTCGGCGCCCGCACGGTGATCACCCAGAGCCTGTGGGGCATCAAGCCCTACTCGGCCCTGTTCGGCGCGTTGAAGGTCGTTGACGATGTCGAGATCGTCCTGGACGGTCAGTCGCGGTAGACGGTCTGGGCGTCGAGCCCACCCTCGACGCCCGGCGGGAGCGCGCCGGTGCCGTGGGCGTAGAGGGCGATCTCCTCGATGCTCTTCTTCTGGGCGGGATCGCCTTCGTCGCCGGCCGCCCAGGCGCCCTTCGACCAGGTGAGGTCCTCGGGCGGGGCGTCCAGGGCCACGCCGGCGAGCAGGCGGGCCTTGTCGCGGATCTTGGCGGTGGCGCTCGCGATCGCCTCCGGCGTCTTGTCGGACGGGCTCGTGTTGTAGCCGTGGCCGGTCCCGAAGCGGTTGGTGTCCGCGGCCACCACCTTCACGTCGAGCGCGGGGACACCGAGCTCGGCGGCCACCAGCTCCGCATACTGGGCCTCCCTGCCCTCGGATTCGGTGGTCAGGCTGAGGACCATCTTGCCCGTCGGGTGGACGCGCAGGAAGACCGCCCGGTAGACCTCGTCAGCCACTGTCGCCTCTCCTCTCGTCGTCGTGCTCGGTCGTCGCCGCGAGGCGCTTGTGCTCCTGATGCGCCCTCAGCGCGTTGTGGTCCTCCAGATCGCAGAACGCCGGTTGCGGACCGCCGAGCGGGTTCGGCGGCACCGCCGGCCGCTCGCACCCGGGGTAGATGCAGATCTTGCCCTCAGCCATGGCTCACCATCCTGGCGTCGTGTTGCCCCGGCTGGGCCGGTTCCCACTCGGCATCGCGACCGAGCTGCCCGCCACCGGCGTGGCGCTGGCCCACGGCTCGGGCTCCTCGCCGGGCTCCGGTGCGACCTCGGCCGCCGGCTGCTCCCAGGACGCGGCCCCGATCGCGTCGATCACCTCTCCGAGCGCCTCGAAGCTGTGGCCGCTCACCAGGGCGTCGCAGTGGGGAAGCGCCGCGACCATGCCGCCCGCCTGCACGGAGAACCCCTTTGCGCTGACGCGGGGGTTGACCCAGACGATCCGGTGCGCCAGGCGCGCGAGGCGCTGCATCTGTTCGCCGACGACCTGCGGGTCGCCTCGCTCCCAGCCGTCGGAGAGGATCACCACCACCGCCCCGCGAGCCATCCCGCGGCGCCCGTGGCGGTCGTTGAAGGCCTTCAGCGCGTCGCCGATACGAGTTCCGCTCGACCAGTCCGGCGCCGCAGCCGCGGCCCGCTGGATGGCCCGCTCGGGGTGGCGAGAGGCCAGCGCGCGGGTCAGGCGGGTGAGCCGGGTGGCGAAGGCGAACGCCTCGGCGTTCGGCGAGCTGCCGGCGGCGCAGGTCAGAAACTGCAGGTAGGCCCGGGCGTAGGGCTCCATGGAGCCCGAGATGTCACACAGCATCACCAGCCGGCGGCGGACGACGCGCCGGCGGCGGCGGGCCAGGCGAATCGGGTCGCCCCCGGTGCGCAGGCTGCCTCGCAGGGTTCGCCGCATGTCGATGTGCTGGCCGTGGCGCCCCTTGCGGTAGCGCCGCGTGCGGCGTACCGGGGTGGCCAGCTCGAGGCGCGACATCAACCGGTAGAGCCGAGCCAGCTCGCCCGGCTCGAGCGCCTCGAAACGCTTGCCCGCCAGCAGCTCCTCTTCGCTGGCCAGCGGCAGCGGCACGCCGGCCTCCCGGCCGGGAGCCTCGTCGTGCCCTGGGCGGGGGGCCGACGAGGCCGCGCTCGTGCGAGATTCCCTATCCACGCCCTCCCCGGGCGTCGTCCGGTGGTCGACCGCCGGCGGCTCGTGGGACGGCGGAGGGACGGTCTGGGCCTCGGGCGGCTCAGGCTCTTCGCCGGTGCCCAGGCCGCCGAAGACCGAGGCGAACACGGCGTCGAAGGCCGGCACCTGGGCCCGGTCGGAGACGAACACCCCGCGCGCCGTCCAGTACAGCCGCCGGCGGCTGATCGGCCGCACGAGGGTCAGCGCCCGGGCGAAGTCGGCCGCCCGGTCGGGCGACACGGGCACGCCGGCGTCGTGGAGGCGGCGGCTGAGCGCCCCGGTCAAGGGCGGGAGGTCGAGCTCGACCGTCTCCACCCCGAAGTCAGTCACGGCTCTCCACGAGCTGGTCGAGGCCGGCCGCGCGGATCACCTCCTGGTCCTCGTCGTACTTGAGGACCGAGCCCAGCGTGCGGTCCACGGCGGCGGCATCGAGGTGCTCGAACCCCAGCAGGCTCAGCGCGGCCAGCCAATCGATCGCCTCGGCGATTCCCGGCGGCTTCTGCACGTCGCTGTCCCGCATCCGCGAGACGGCATCGGCCACCTGGACCGCGAGCGTCTCCGACGCACCCTTGACGCGCCGGCGCACGATCTCCACCTCGCGCTGCGGGCTCGGGTAGGCGATCCAGTGATAGAGGCAGCGACGCTTGACGGCGTCGTGGAGGTCGCGGGTGCGGTTGGAGGTCAGGACGATCACCGGCCGGTGGGTGGCCGTGATCGGGCCGAGCTCGGGGATCGTCACGCTCGCCTCGGCCAGCAGCTCGAGCAGGAACGCCTCGAAGTCGTCGTCGGCGCGGTCGATCTCGTCGATCAGCAGGACCGCGGGCCGCGGTCCGGGGTGCTCGAGCGCACGCAGCAGCGGCCGGCGGATGAGGTAGTCAGGGCCGAACAGCTCCTCCTCCTGCAGCTCCGCCCCGCGGGAGTCGGCGAGCCTGATGCTCAGGAGCTGCCGAGGGTAGTTCCACTCGTACAGCGCCTCCGCCGCGTCGATTCCCTCGTAGCACTGCAGGCGGATCAGCGGCGTGTCGAGGACGGCGGCGAGCGACTTGGCCGCCTCGGTCTTGCCCACCCCCGCCTCGCCCTCCAGGAGCAGCGGCTGAGGGAGCCGCAGGCTGAGGAACATCGACGTGGCCAGCCCCTCGTCCACGAGGTAGTCCACCGTGCCGAGGCGCTGGGCCAGCGTGTTGACGTCGGGAACGAGCGGCTCGAGCGGATCAGTCTCGGACGGCATGCTCATGCTGCTGCTCGAACGTGGCCTTGCAGCCCTCGCAGCAGAAGTACACGGTCTCGCCGTCGTGGCGGACCGAAGGTGTGCCGGCAACGGCGGCGACCGTCATCCCGCAGATCGGGTCGATCGCGGTCACCCGGCGCGGGCTGCGGCGCACCTCGATGACCTTGGCGAGGATCGACAGCGCGATCTCGGCGGGGGTGCGCGCGCCGATGTCGAGGCCGGCGGGCACGTCGATCTGCTCGACGAGCTCCTTGGCCAGGCCGTCGCCGCGCAGCTCCCCGATCACGCCGTCACCACGCTTGCCGCTCGCCACCAGGCCCACGTACGGCAGCCCGGACTCGAGGCCACGGCGCAGGGCATCGAGCTCATCCTGGCCCTGCGCGGCAACGATCAGGGCGAGGTCGCCCGGTCGCGGATCGACGGCTCCGCCCTCCGGGCTCGAGACCTCGAACCCGAGCTCGGGGCCGATCCGGCGCAGAACGCTCGCGATCGGCGTCTCGCCCACGACAAGCACACGCGGCGCCGGAAGGACCGGTTCGAGGAACATCTCGATCGCACCGCCCGAGAGGCACGGGTTCTGGACGGTCACCGCCCCTTCCTCGCGGGCGACCTCGGTGCCGGCCGGATCGCCCTCGTCGCCCTCCTCCGCGAAGGGGAGAATCCGCAGCAGCACGGGCTCGCCGCTCTCGATCGCCTTCAGCGAGTAGGCGCGCACGCTGTGCTCGCCGCAGGCTCCGCCCACGAAGCCCTCGACAGTACCGTCCTCCAGGACGAGCGCGACGTCGCCGGCCTTCACGCTCGTCGGACGCTGCGCCCGCACCACCGTGGCGGTGACGAAGGCCTCGCCCCGGGCCGCGAGCTCCTGCGCTCGCCGCGACATCGCGGCCGGCATCATTGCGGTGGCTCGGGCCGGCCCTGCATCGCCGCCCAGACGCGGGCTGGGGTGCAGGGCATGTCGATGTGCTCCACGCCGTGGGTCTCGCGCAGCGCGTCGATCACCGCGTTCACGATCGCCGGGGGCGAGCCCACGTTGGGCGACTCCCCGATGCCCTTGGCGCCGAGCGGGTGGTGCGGGCAGGGAGTGACCGTCTCGCCCAGCTCGAAGTCGGGGCACTCGAGCGCGGTGGGGATGAGGTAGTCCATGAAGGACGAGTTGAGGCAGTTCCCCTCCTCGTCGAAGCTGATCAGCTCCATCAGCGCGATGCCGACGCCTTCGGCCAGGCCGCCGTGGATCTGGCCGTCGACGATCATCGGGTTGATCCGCACGCCGCAGTCGTCGACAGCGATGAAGCGCCGGACCGTGACGTGGGCGGTGTCGGGGTCGATGTCGACCACTGCGATGTAGGCGCCGTAGGGGTAGGTGAGGTTGGGCGGGTCGTAGATCACCTGCCCGTCCAGGCCGCCCTCCATGTCGGCCGGCAACGGCTCCCCGCTGTAGGCCCGCGCAGCGATCTCCTCGATCATCGCGCCCACCTCGGGGTCGCCCTTCACGTACCAGCGGCCCTTCTCCCAGGCCAGGTCCTCCGGCCGGGTCTCCAGCATCGTGGCCGCGATCTGGCGCGCTTTGTCGCGCACCTTGCGCGAGACGACCGCCACCGCGCCGCCCGACACCGGCGTCGAGCGGCTGCCGTAGGTGCCCAGGCCATAGGGCGACTTGTCGGTGTCGCCGTGGCGCACCTCCACGTCCTCCGGCGGGATTCCGAGCTCCTCGGCGACGATCTGCGCGAACGTGGTCTCGTGGCCCTGGCCTTGGGTCTGGGCGCTGATGCTCACCACCGCCTTGCCCGACGGGTGCACCCGCAGGTCGGCGCCGTCGTTCATCGACAGCCCGAGGATGTCCATGTGCTTGCGCGGCCCAGCGCCGACGCCTTCCGTGAAGAACGACACCCCGATGCCCATCAGCTCACCACGCGCCCGCTTCTCGGCCTGCTCCTTGCGCAGGTCCTCGTAGCCGGCGATGTCCATCGCCACGCGCATCGTCTCGGCGTACTCGCCGGAGTCGTAGGTCCAGCCCGTCGTCGTCTCGTACGGGAACTGCTCGGGCTTGATGAAGCTGCGCATGCGCAGCTCGATCGGGTCGACCTTCATCTCCTGCGCGAGCGCCTCGGCCATGCGCTCGACGAGGTAGACGGCCTCGGTGATGCGGAACGAACAGCGGTAGGCCACTCCGCCCGGCGCCTTGTTGGTGTAGACGGCCTTGACCTTGACGTGCGACGCGTCCAGGTCGTAGGAGCCGCACACGATGTGGAAGAAGCCGGCCGGGAACTTGGTCGGCTGGGCGGTGCTGTCGAAGGCGCCGTGATCGGCGATGGCGTCGACCCGCAGGCCGGTGATCTTGCCGTCCTTCGAGCACATCTCGGCGTGCATGACGTAGTCGCGGGCAAAGCCCGTGGAGGTCAGGTTCTCGGTGCGGTTCTCCACCCACTTGACCGGCACGCCGGCCACGATCGAACCGGCGATCGCGCAGACATAGCCCGGATAGACCGGCACCTTGTTGCCGAAGCCGCCGCCGATGTCCGAGCAGATGATCCGGATCATGTGCTCGGCGAGCCCTGCGACCTGCGCGTAGACCGTGCGGTGCGCGTGCGGCGCCTGGTTGCCGTTGTAGAGGTCGAGCTGCCCGGTCTCCGGGTTGAAGTCGGCGATCATGCCGCAGGTCTCGAGCGGCGCCGGGTGGCAGCGCGGATAGATGATGTCCCTGCTCACGACGGTGTCGGCCTCGGCGAAGGCCCGATCGGTCGCCGCCTCGTCGCCGGCCTCCCAGGTCGGGCTGGCCAGGTTGTCGCGCTGCCCGGACTTGTCGTCGCGGATGAGCGGCGCGTCGTCGTCGAGCGCCTTGCGAGCGTTGACGATCGCCGGAAGGGGCTCGTACTCAACGTCGATCAGCCCGAGGGCATCGTTGGCCGAGTACTCGTCGGTCGCGATCACGAACGCGACCTCCTGGCCCTGGAAGCGGACCTTGTCACCGGCCAGGACGGCCTGGGTGTCGTAGGAGATGGTGGGCATCCAGGCCAGGCCGAGCGTCTCGAGGTCCTTGGCGGTCACCACCGCGGCGACGTTCGGAGCGGCCAGCGCAGCCGACGTGTCGATCGAGACGATGCGCGCGTGCGCGTAGGGGCTGCGCAGAACCGCGCCGTGCACCATCCCGGGAAGCTTGATGTCGTCGAGATAGTTGCCCTGGCCGCGAATGAAGCGCGGGTCCTCCTTGCGCTTCAGCCGGCCGAAGCCGATCGGGCGCTCGGTCGTGGGGCTCGGAAGGTTCTCGACCGTGGCCATTCTCATGCCTCCTGTTTCGCCTGGGCTTCGTGCTCGGCCGCCCAGCGAACGGCACTCACGATGTTCTTGTATCCGGTGCAGCGGCAGATGGCGCCGGAGATCGCCGTGCGGATCTCATCGTCGGTGGGGTCCGGGTTCTCGTCCAACAGCGCCCGGGCCGTCATCAGCATCCCCGGAGTGCAGAACCCGCACTGCAGGGCGTGGCGCTCGTAGAAGCCCTGCTGGACCGGGTCAAGCTCCCCGTCCACCTCGAGTGACTCGACGGTCCGGATCTCGTGGCCCTCGCACATGGCGGCCAGGATCGTGCACGACTTCACCGGCAGGCCGTCCATCAGGACCACGCAGGCGCCACAGTTGGAGGTGTCGCAGCCCCAGTGGGTTCCGGTCAGACCGAGCGTGTCGCGGATGAAGTGCACGAGCAGCTGGCGCGGCTCGATCTCGCCGGACCTCTGCTCGCCGTTGACCGATATAGACACCTGCATGGTCAGTCCTCCCCTCGAAGCGCGCGCTCGACCGAGCGACGCAGCGCTCTTCCGGTGAGCACCCCTGCCAGATGGCGCTTGTAGTCGACCGGGCCGCGGCCGTCCGCACTGGGGGAACAGTCCTCGGAGGCGATCTCGCCGGCTTGCGCGAACAGCTCCTCCGACGGCGGCTTGCCGCTCAGCAGCTCCTCCGCCCGGGTCAGATGGATGGTCGTCATGCCCACCGCGCTGAGCGCGATGCCGACGTCGGCGATCGCGCCATCGGCGATCCACACCGCCGCCGACGCCGCCGCGATGGCCCAGTCGCCGGCGCGGCGCTCCACCTTCTCGTGGGCGCTGCCGGCGCCCGGGCGCAGCGGCAGCCGCACCTCGGTGAGGAGCTCGCCGTCGCCCACGGCGGTCATGTACGGCCCGACGTGGAAGTCCTCCATCCCGACCACCCGCTCGCCGCCCGACCCGCGAATGACCACCTGCGCCTTCGCCGCGGAGCAGACTGCCGAGAGGTCCTCGGCGGCGTCCGCCTGGCAGAGCGAGCCGCCGATCGTGCCCCGGTTCCGGACCACGGGGTCGGCGATCACGGTCTCGGCGTCGCGGAAGAGGGGAAAGTGGCGCGCGAGCAGCTCCGACCTCAGGAGAGCGGCGTGCCGGGCAAGCGCGCCGATCCTGATCTCGCCCTCGGTCTCGCGGATGTAGTCGAGCTCGTTGAGATCGTTGATATCGATCAGGTGCTCGGGGGTGGCCAGCCGCAGCTTCATCATCGGCAGCAGGCTGTGACCGCCGGCGATCACGCGCGCGTCCGACCCGAGCCGCTCAAGGGCGGCGATGGCGCCGTCCACACTGGTGGCTCGCTCGTATTCGAATGGCGCCGGCGTCTGCAAAGGGATGCTCCTCGGGGTCAGGAACGCTTGGTCGGGAGCCGTTTTCGGGGCGCCCCGATGTCCTCGCGCTGCTCGTACTGGTCGGGGGCGTCCTCGCCGATCACCGGCGAGGTCGGCAACTTCTCGGGGCTCGTGTGCCGGACGTCGGGGTAGAGCCGGCGGGCCGCCAGGCTGCCCCCCTCGACGTTCCGGAGAACCTGACCGGTCGGGCTGAGAGCGGCGATCGGCGCCTCGCGGCCGAGGCGCGCCAGCGTGAGGGTGCCCTTGGTGTAGACCTCGCCGATCCGAGGCGCGTCGACGTCGGTGCTCTCCGGGAACTGGCGCAGTCCGGCCGCGGCGGCGCCCGGGTACAGCCCCTCGACCAGGCCGACGGCGTCGCTCATGCCCGCCTTCTTGACGAGCAGGCCCTCCAGCAGATCGACACCCGCGTCGAGCTGCTGGTTGATCGTGGTCACCACGCCGTTGACCGGCGCGCTCTTCTCGACGATCTCACCGACGCCGCCGATGACCTCGTCCAGACCGGCGGTGATCTTGCGCAGGGCCACGATCGTCGAGACGAGGTAGAAGACCAGCGCGAGGACGATCAGCAGCACGGCGACGATCATGACCACCGCGGGTGCCGCCACCGCCAGGACGGTCATCGCCGTTCCTCCTCGGCGTCGTCGAGGATCACGTCGAGCGAGCCGCCGTAGTCCGCGAGCCCCGCGACCGTCCGCTCCACCTGATCCTGAGTCGTCAGCAGCAGCGCGGCGGCGTCGAGGTCCTTCGACCCGGCCGCAGCCACGGTGGCGATCCCCTGCACCGAGGGGACGATGCTCTCGGCGGCCTGCAGCACCCCCCGGAGCAGGTACACGACGACCGGGAAGATCACCACCAGCAGCACGATGCTCCCGATCCACAGGAGGGTCATCGCGGCCTCCTCTCGGCCACGATCGAGGCCTTGCGGGCGATCTCGGGCAGCGCGCCCAGGATGACGTCGAACTGGGCGTTGATCGCCTTGACCGCGCCCTCGAGCGGACGCAGGTGCTGTGCCTCGACGCCCTCCAGCGCCGACTGGAGCGTGGCGAGACCCTCGGAGATCGCCTGGAGGCCCTGCCGGGCCCGGATGAGGGCGACCGCAAGCACCACGATCACGAGCAGCGCCAAGCCGACGCTGAGCAGGATGTAGGCGGTGGTGCTCATGCTTCGGCCCGCGCGTCGGCGTATCCGTCGGTGAGCGCGTTCATGTAGCCGTCCTGGACCACCGCTTCGTCCACGATCTCCGCCAGCACGGGCGCGGTCGCCTCGAGCTGCGGGATGTTCTGGGTGTTGGCGCCAACCTTGCCCGCTATAGCCAGCAGGCCATCCACCGAGCGCCGGATCCGCTCGATGTACATCAGGAGCAGCACGAGCAGGAACGCGACCACCAGCGCGGCGACCAGCCCGACGGCCAGGGCGATCGCCCAGTAGGTGTCACCCGAGACGGCGAGCGAGGTCATTTCCCGACCGCCACCTTCCGAAGCGCCCGCGCGGCGTGCAGGACCCTCACACCAGAGTCGTTGATCCGCGCGATGCCGCCGAGCTCGTCGGTCTGCGCGCGAACCACCTCGACGGCCTCCTCGGCGGTCCGGGCCTGCCCGGAGATCCGCTTGGCCAGCGCCACGATCACGATCACGATCACCGCTGCCACGGCGATCACCACGATGCCGAGCGCGAGCCCCACCGGCCATGCCGCGGACGCCGCCAAAGTCGTCACCCTGCTCCTCCCGTCTCCCCCGGTTGCAAGACGATTTTACGTCACGGCGACGTTGACCGTCGAACAGCGCCCGCAGCGGACGCGGACCTTCTTGGTCATCTGCACCGCGTGCATCGACTCGGCCAGGACGTTGCCGCACTCGACGCAGACGTAGTCGTCCGGCCCGTTGCCCCGGAACGCGGGCCGGTCTGGATCCTCCTGGATCGCGGTCCCCGCGGCGAACGGCACCTCGCCCTCGCGGATCTCCCGCATCGCGATGCTTGCCATATCCGGGGAGAGGGTAAACGCCGAGAAATGCGAGACCAAGACCCACAGAAGCCGAGCGAGCAGCGGGGCGGGACCACGCCGGACGAGGCGGAGGCGCGCGAGAAGGGCGAGTGGGCGGAGACCGCTGACGAGGGCATCGTCCCCGCCGAGGAGGGCGGGTCCGACGCGCCCCGCGAGATGCTCGACGACGACCCGCAGCTCGGCAGCTCGGTGCTGGGAGAGACCACCGGCTCCGAGGAGCCGGCCACCGATCAGGGTGTCGATCTCAGCGGAGGGGAGGACGCGGACGCCGTGACCGACGGGGGTTCCGAGCCGCCGGAGGGCGCCGAGCCCGACCTCAAGGACGCCTCCGCGGCGGCCACGCGAACCGACCGCGAGCCGGACAAATAGGCCTGACGCGGCCGCCGGCCGTCCGCAAATAGCGGCCCAAGGGCGCCATCGGGGCGAGATCGGTGAGTTTCCCGCTTATCCTCGGAGACCGGGATGGCCAAGGACACCGAGAAGCTCATCCGCCAGCTGTCGCTGATCTCGTTCCTGATGGCCGAGCGCCGCCCGGTTTCGGCGCTCGAGATCAAGCAGGACGTGGAGGGCTACTCGCAGATGAATGACGAGGCCTTCGCTCGCCGCTTCTACGCCGACCGGGCCGAGCTCGACTCGCTGGGCATCCACCTGAAGGTCGACCGGCCGGCCGAGGGCTACTACGAGGCCGAGAACTACTCGCTGCCGCCCGAGAATTTCTACCTCCCGGCGATCGAGTTCACCGACCAGGAGCTGAGCTCGCTACGGACCTCGCTCAGCCTGCTCGACGGCCAGTTCGCCTACGCCGAGCCCTTCCGGCTCGCGCTGCAGCAGCTCTCCTGGGGCAAGCCCTCTCCCTTCGACGCCCCGGAGCAGCGCAGCGTGGCGCTGGCCGTAACCGCCCAGGCGGGCGGGCGTGGGGTCTCGCAGCGGCTGTCCAAGGTCGAGACCGCGATCTTCCGGCGCAAGACGATCGTGTTCGACTACTACACGATGGGCCGCGACGCGGTGGAGGCGCGGAAGGTCAACCCCTACCACCTGCTCTTCCGCGGCGGGCAGTTCTACCTGATCGGCCACTCACACGAGCGCGACGACGTGCGCGTCTTTCGGGTCTCCCGCATCCAGGGCAAGGTGGGCTACGCCTCGAAGGCCGAGCACGACTTCAACCGCCCGGAGGACTTCGACCCCCGCTCCTACGCCACGCGCACCGACTGGCAGCTGGGCGACCCCGTCGGCCGCGCCCGCATCTGGCTCTCCGAGCGCATCGACTGGCTCGCGCTGCGCCACTTCGGCCATGCCGGAGTGGTGTCCGACGCCGAAGTCGGCGGAGTGATCTTCGAGACCGACTACGCCGATGCGCGTCAGATGGTCTCCTGGGTACTCGGGCTCGGCGAACAGGCCCGGCTCGAAGGGCCGGACGAGCTCGTGGCCGATCTGCGCGAGCGGCTGGGGCTGGTGATCGAGCGCCACACCCACCCGCCCGAGGCCGACGCCCCCGTCCGGCGCCGGCCCGACACCTCGGACGAAGGCGACGAGGACGGCCTCGAGTCACCGATTCGCCCCGAGCGCTTCGCCCGCCTGGTCACGCTCGCGGGCATCCTCATCGACGCCGCCCGCGAGGGACGCAAGCTCGAGGTGAGCGAGCTCTGCAGCCAGCTGCAGGTGTCCGGCCAGGAGCTGCGGCAGGACATCGACGTCCTGAACGTCGTGAACTTCGGCGGCGGGAGCTACGTGCTCTACGCCGAGGTGCAGGGCGATCAGATCGAGGTCGATCCCGAGCCCTACGGCGACAACTTCGCTCGCCCCGCGCGGCTGCTGCCGCTAGAGGCCAAGGCCCTCGTGGCGGCCATCGACCTGATCGGCGAGCACCTTCCAAAGGGATCCCTCGCCACGGCCCGCCAGCGGATCGTCGACGCCCTCGGCCAGGACCCGGCCGAGGACGGCCTTCAGATCACAACCGCGAAGGGGGACGACTCCCAGGTCGCGCGCGTGGTGGGCGAGGCGATCGCGGCCCGACGCCTGCTGCAGATCGAGTACTACAAGGAGAACGAGGACGAGTTCATCGAGCGGACGATCGAGCCCTACAAGCTCGCCAACGGCCAGGAGGGCTGGTACGTCCACTCGTTCGATCTGGAGAAGGACAAGCCCCGCTCGTACCGCCTCGACCGCATCCGTGAGGCCACCGTGCTCGACGAGGCGTTCGAGCCCCGCCCGGGGGTGGAGCCCGACGTGACCGGCTGGCTGGCCACGGGCGAGGTGCCGGCCTCCGAGTCGGCGCGGATCTGGGTCTCGCCCGAGCGGGCGCGCTGGGAACGCGAGGCCCACCACGTGGTAGACGAGCTGAGCGACGGCGCGGTGATCGTCGAGCGCACCTTCGCCTCGCACGAGTGGCTCGTGCGCGAAGTGCTCAAGGAGGCCGGCGACGCGGTGGTGCTGGAGCCCGAGGAGGCGCGCCAGGCGGTTCTGGATGCGGCCGAGGCGCTGGCCGGGGCCGTGCGGCGCTAGACCGGCGTAGGGTTTCGTGGCGCGATGCCGTCACGTCGAGATCAGATCCGGATGAGCGACGAGGAGCTCAACGCCTTCCTCGCGGAGCAGATGGTCATGCAGTGCGCCACGGTGGGTCCCCGGGGCGTGCCGCACATGGTGCCGCTCTGGTTCGTCGCCGACGGCCTCGAGCTCAGCGGCTGGACCTACGCGAAGTCACAGAAGGCCAAGAACCTCGAACGCGATCCGCGGGCCACGGTCGGCATCGAGGACGGCGTGGAATACCAGGAGCTGCGCGGCGTGATGCTCGAGTGCGAGGTGGGCCTCGAACGCGACGCGGCCGAGGTGGAGAAGTACGGCCTGGCCCTGTTCGGGCGCTACGCCGGGGAGCTCAACGACGAGATCCGCGAGATGGTGAACGCACAGGCACAAAAGCGGGTGGGCCTGCGCTTCGTCCCCTCTCGCGTGGTGAGCTGGGATCACCGCAAGCTGGCGGGGACCTACTGATGAAGGGCCTGATCCTCTCCGGCGGCAAGGGCACGCGCCTGCGTCCGCTCACGCACACCAGCGCCAAGCAGCTGGTGCCGGTGGCGAACAAGCCGGTGCTGTTCTACGGGCTGGAGGCGATGGCGGCAGCGGGGATCGCCGAGGTGGGAATCATCATCGCGCCGGAGACCGGCAACGAGATCCGCGCCGCCGCCGGTGACGGCTCGCAGTTCGGGATCCGCATCGAGTACATCGAGCAGGACGAGCCTCTCGGCCTGGCCCATGCGGTGCTCACCGCCGAGCCCTTCCTGGGCGACTCTCCGTTCGTCATGTACCTGGGCGACAACCTCCTGCGGGACGGCATCGTCGACCTGGTCGAGACCTTTCGCTCCGAGAAGCCGGACGCTCTCATCCTGCTCACGCCGGTCCCCGACCCCGAGAACTACGGGGTGGCCGAGCTCAACGGCGACGGTCGCGTCTCCCGGCTGGTGGAGAAGCCGAAGGACCCGGAGACCAACCTGGCGCTCGTTGGCGTGTACATGTTCACGCCCGCGATCTTCGGCTCGGCTCGGTCGATCGAGCCGTCCTGGAGGGGCGAGCTCGAGATCACGGACGCGATCCAGACCCTGCTCGACCAGGGCAAGCGCGTGGACCCGCACATCGTGCACGGCTGGTGGAAGGACACCGGCCAGGTGCAGGACATGCTGGAGGCCAACCGGCTGATCCTCGACGACTTGGAGGAGCGGATCGAGGGGACGCTGGTCGAATCGCGCGTGGAGGGGCGTGTGGTGGTCGAGGAGGGGGCGCAGCTGGAGCGGACCACCGTGCGCGGCCCGGCCATCATCGGGCGCGGCTCGCGGATCCGGGACGCCTACATCGGCCCGTACACGGCGATCGGCGACGAGGTGACCATCGAGAAGGCCGAGCTGGAGCATTCGATCGTCCTCTCGGGCTCCAGCGTCCGCGACCTCGAGTACCGGATCGAGGCCAGCCTGATCGGCAAGGACGTCCGCATCGGCCGTGGTCCCGCTTTCCCCCGGGCGTACCGCTTCGTGGTCGGTGACCACGCGGACGTGCAGATCCTTTGACCGTCGCGGTGACCGGCGCGGCCGGAATGCTCGGCCAGGACGTGGTGCGTGCCGCCGGCGACGACGTGGTGGCCTACTCCCGGGCCGAGCTCGACGTGACCGACGCCGCCGCGGTGGAGCGGGAGCTGTCGGGCTATGACGTGGTGATCAACTGCGCCGCCTGGACCGCGGTCGACGCCGCCGAGGAGCACGCCGCCGAGGCGCTCGCCGTCAATCGCGACGGGGCCCGTAACGTCGCCGCCGCCGCCCGCCGCGTGGTGTACGTGTCCAGCGACTACGTGTTCGACGGGGCCAAGCGCACGCCCTACGTGGAGTCCGACCCCACGGGACCGCTGCAGAGCTACGGCCGCTCCAAGCTCGCCGGGGAGCGGGCCACGGTGGAGGCCAACCCGCGCCATTTCATCGTGCGCTCCTCGTGGCTGTTCGGGGCCGGCGGGCCCAACTTCGTGGAGACCATGCTGCGCCTGGGCCGCGAGCGCGACCGTCTGAGAGTGGTGGCCGACCAGGTGGGCTGCCCCACCTTCACCGGACACCTGGCCGAGGCGCTGGTCAGGCTCGTGCAGACCGAGGACTACGGGGTCCACCATCTGGCGGGTGGTGGCGCCTGCTCGTGGAACGAGTTCGCCCGCGAGATCTTCGCCCGCTCGTCCGTGGACTGCAGCGTCGAGGCGATCAGCACCGCCGAGTACCCCACCCCAGCGCGCCGGCCGGCCTGGTCGGTGCTGGGCAGCGAGCGCGGGCACACGCTGGCGCCCTGGCAGGACGGACTCGAGGCGTACCTGGGGGTGCGGGCGTGAGGCTTCTGGTGACCGGCGGCGCCGGCTTCATTGGCTCCACCTACGTCCATCTGGTGCACGCCGAGCACGAGGTGACGGTGCTGGACAAGCTGACCTACGCCGGCCGGCGGGAGAACCTGCCGGAAGGCGTTGAGCTGGTGGTGGGCGGAGTCGAGGATCGCGAGCTGGTGCTGGAGCTGATCGAGAGCACCGACGCGGTGGTCAACTTCGCGGCCGAGTCGCACGTCGACCGGTCCATCGCCGACCAGAACGCGTTCGCCCGCACGCACGTCGTCGGAACCGGTGTACTTCTCGACGCGGTGCGCGAGCGCGGCGTGCCTCGCTACCTGCAGGTCTCCACCGACGAGGTGTATGGCTCGATCGCCGAGGGCTCGTTCAGCGAGACCTCGCCCCTCGATCCCTCCTCGCCGTACTCGGCCACCAAGGCCGGCGGCGACCTGCTGGTCTCCGCCCACGCCCACACCTACGGGCTCGAGGCGGTGATCTGCCGCGGCTCCAACAACTACGGGCCGCGCCAGTACCCCGAGAAGCTGATTCCGCTGTGCGTGCTCAACGCGCTGCACGGCGATTCCCTGCCCGTCTACGGGGACGGTCGGCAGGTCCGCAACTGGCTCTACGTGGAGGACTTCTGCCGGGCGATTCATGAGGTGCTCCTGCGCGGGCGCCCGGGAGAGGCCTACAACGCCGGAGGCCCCGACGAGTGCGAGAACCTCGAGGTCGTGCGCCGCATCCTGGACCTGACCGGCCGCGACGCGTCGCTGATCGAGTACGTCACCGACCGCCCGGGCCACGACCGCCGCTACTCGCTGGCCAGCGAGAAGCTGAGCGATGAGCTGGGCTGGGAGCCGCGGATCGGCTTCGATGAAGGCCTGCGCCGGACCGTCGACTGGTACCGCGACAACGAAGCCTGGTGGGCGCCGATCCGCTCGGGCGAGTACCGCGAGTACTACGAGCGCCAGTACGGGCGCGCGCTGTCGTAGGGCGCCGGCCCAGATTCGGCCGCCCGATAGCCTCGTATCGGTGTACCGAGACGACCCGCCCGCGCTCGCCCTGCGTGGCCTGACCAAACGCTACGACGACGGCACCCTCGCCCTGGAGGACTTCGACCTCGAGATTCCGGCGGGCGCTTTCTTCGGGCTGCTGGGCCCCAATGGGGCGGGCAAGACCACCCTGATCAGCGCCGTCTGCAACCTGCTGCGCGTGACCGAGGGCGAGATCGCGGTCTTCGGCGAGCCGCACAGCTCGATGAAGGCGCGCTCCTGGATCGGCCTGGCCGAGCAGGACATCAACCTCGACCGCTTCCTCACCGTGCGCGAGACGCTCGTCTACCACGGCGGCTACTTCGGCATGGACGATCTGGAGCAGCGCGCCGACGAGATGATCGAGATCTTCGGCCTCGAGGCCAAGCGCGACACGCGCGCGCCGCGGCTCTCGGGCGGGCAGCGGCGTCGGCTGCTCCTTGCCCGGGCGCTGATGCACCGGCCCCGCCTGGTGATCCTCGACGAGCCCACCGCAGGCGTGGACTTCGAGCTGCGCACCGAGCTCTGGCGCTACATCCGCCGCCTGCACGCCGAGGGCACCACGATCCTCCTGACCACGCACTACCTGGAGGAGGCCGAGGAGCTGTGCGAGGAGATCGCCCTGATCCGGGGCGGTCACCTGATCGCCCGGGACTCGGCCGAGGGCCTGCGTGAGGACTTCGAGGTCAGCCGCCTGCAGGACGTCTATATCAAGGCGATGCAAGCCCCAAGCACTCGGCTCGGCCGAGTGCGCGGGGACAATCAATGACGGGGCTGATGTGGCTCTGCCGGCGCGAGACGCTGCGCGTTTCCAAGCTCTGGACCCAGACCGTCCTGGCCCCGGTGATCGCCTCGATGCTGTTCATCGTCGTGTTCGGCCTCTCGCTGGGAGGCCGCATCCGGCAGGTGGGCGAGGTGGAGTACGAGGTGTTCATCGTGCCCGGGCTGATCGCGATGGCGATGGTCCAGGCCGCCTACGCCAACAACGCCTCGTCCATCTTCCAGGCCCGTTTCGACCGCTACATCCACGACGTGCTCTCCGCGCCGCTGCCGTCCTGGCAGGTAACGCTCGGCTACACCGTCGGCGGGGTGTTCCGGGCGCTGGCGATCGGAGCCTCGCTGCTCGTGCTCTCGCTGGTCGTGGTCGGAGTGCCGCTCGAACGGCCCTTCGCCCTGCTGGCGGCCGTGGGGCTCGGGCTCGTCCTGTTCAGCGCGCTCGGGGTGGTGGTGGGCATCTACGCCGAGACCTGGGACCACACGACCTTCATCAACAACATCGTGATCCTGCCGCTCGCCTTCGTCGGCGGGGTCTTCTACTCGGTCGAGGTGCTGCCCTCCCCCTGGGAGGAGCTGTCGCACTTCAACCCGATCTTCTATCTCGTGCAGGGCGTGCGCTTCGGCTTCCTGGGTGAGAGCGACGTGTCGATCTGGCTGTCGCTCGCGGTAACCGCGGCGCTGGCCATTCCCGTCTACGCCTGGTGCCAGTGGCTGTTCACGACCGGCAGACGCTTGAAGGATTAGAAGACCAGATCACCGGCTGCCGCCGCTGCCCCCGCCTGGTGGAGTGGCGCGAGCAGGTGGCCCGCGAGAAGCGCGCGGCCTTCCGCGACGAGGAATACTGGGGTCGCCCGGTGCCCGGCTTCGGCGATCCGGAGGCTCGGGTCTATGTGCTCGGGCTGGCCCCCGCGGCCCACGGCGGCAACCGGACCGGGCGGGTGTTCACCGGCGACCGCTCGGGCGACTGGCTCTTCTCGTCGCTGCATCGCACCGGCTTCGCCAGCCAGCCGACCTCCCGGCGCCGGGACGACGGGTTGCGGCTCGACGACGCATGGGTGGCCGCCGCCGTGCGCTGCGCCCCGCCGGCCAACCGGCCGACGCCCGCCGAGCGCGACACCTGCCTGCCCTACGCGGCGAGGGAGCTCGAGCTGATCCGCCCCCGCGTGATCGTCTGCCTCGGGTCGTTCGCCTGGGACGCCGCGGCCCGCCTGCTCTCCCTGCGGCCGCGGCCCCGCTTCGGCCACGCCGCCGAGCACCCGGTGGAGAACGGCCCCATCCTGCTCGGCTCCTATCACCCCAGCCAGCAGAACACCTTCACGGGGAAGCTGACCGAGGAGATGATGGACGCGGTGTTCGCGCGGGCCCGAACGCTTGCGGATTCCTAGATTCGCCGCATGCCGGCCGACCCAGGGTTGCCTGCGGACGATCCTCGCTACGAGGTGGATGAGGCGCTCGCGGCGATCGGCTCCTCGCCGCCGAAGACGGGGCTATAGTCCCTCGCCGCAAATGAGCCCATAGCCGAGTCTCCGGCCGCCCCGCGGCCGGAGAGCGGGGGACCCAGGCAGTTCTGGGGCGAATCGCGATCCACGTGTAGCGCCGCTCTTCTGGCGCGAGCCCGACAGCTAACCCCGTAGGCGCCGAGAAGAGCAAAGGAGGCCTGCTTCATGCCCCTCGCTGGATTGCTGCTGCTCCAGGTCGCGGCCCTGGGCGGATTGGTGCTGGGCCGGCGCCGTCTACTTCTTGCGCCCGCCGCGGCGATCCTCGTGGGGGCGCTGCTCGGCGGTACGGCCGGAAGTGTCCTGGCGCCGCTGGCGCTGGCCGGCCTGGCCCTGGGCGCCTACCTGCATGACCTGGTCCGCGAGGACTTCACGGGCTAGGGAGCTGCCTCGCGCACCTCCTTGCGCAGCTCCTTGGCCTCCTGCTCGAAGTTCTCACCGCGCGCTTCGGCCTTCTTCCTCAGCTCCTCGGTCTTCTTCTTGATCTCCTCCGGCGAGGCGCCCTCGCGAATCTCCCGGCGCAGGTCCTGGGCTTCCTTCTCCAGGCTCTGCCCGGCTTCCTCGGCCTTCTTCTTGAGGCTCTCGGCCTCGTTCTGAACGTCGTCGCTGCCGCAGCCGGTGAGGGCGAGTGCCGCGGCGGCGGCCGCCGCAGCCGCGGCGCGCCGAATTGTCTGCGAGTTCATGGGGACCAGGCTAGAGCGCAACCCGGCAGCTCTGGCGCTTCTCGTCGATCGTCACCGAGCGGCCATCGTTCAGCCGGACCCGCGCGCGCAGCAGGAAGCGGCGGCCCGGCCGCACACCGGCCAGGCGGACGGGCTTGCGGAACGGTGCGCTCTCATCGCGCGCCACCCGCCGGAAGCTGGCCGGCTCGTCCTCGTCCCCCGGCCGGGGCCGGCGGCGGATGAGCAGCTCCACGCGCTCGATCGCCCGGGCGTCGGCGCCGCGCACCGCGGCCGTGAACCGGCAGCGCCGGCGAGCCGCGTCCAGTCGCAGTGCCGGCTTTGCCCGGCAACCGCTGCCGACGCACCCTCGCAGTGCGGCCAGGCGGGCCGCCATCGCGCTGCGCACAGGCGTGAGCGCCGGATCGGCGTGCAGGCTGGTGAGCTCGTCGGGATCGCTCGTCAGGTCGTACATCTCCACCTCGCCCGTGGTGTGCTCGATGTACTTCCAGCGGTAGTTGCGCAGTCCGGTGTAGGTGAGACCGGCGTTGCTGCCCCCCTCGAGAAGAAGCTCACGCCCCCACTGCACTCCGGGATCCTTGAAGAGGCCGAACAGCGAGCGACCATCCTGCGTCCGCCCGGGCCGTGCGTCCGCGGCGTCCAGGATCGTGGGCGCCAGGTCGGCGTTGGTCACCAGTTGGCCCGGGGTCTCACCCCGGGGCACGCCCGGGCCGCGCATCAGCAGCGGCAGCTTGATCGAGGGCTCGTAGGGCAGCAGCTTGCCGGCGGGCACGCGATGCTCGCCGTGGAAGAAGCCGTTGTCGCTGGTGAACAGGACCAGCGTGTCGCGGATCTCGCCTGTCGTGAACAGCGTCCCCAGGATCGACTCCACGGCCTCGTCCACGGCCAGGAGAGACTCGAGCCGCTGCCGGTAACCCTCCTGGATCGCGTCGGCGCGCGGGACACCGATCGGCCGCCGCCGCTGCATCGCCAGCGGCTTGTCGGCGATGTCGGCCTCGTTGAACGACGCCGAGGCCGGCAGCGGCTCGGAGGCGAACACGTTGAGGTGACGGGGCGCCGGAGACGGGGTGGCCAGATTTCGCGGGTCGTCGTCGTCGTTTGGCCCGCCGCTGTGCGGGGCCAGGAACGCGACCGAGAGGAAGAAGGGCTGGTCCGAGGGCGCCGCCGAGGTGATCAGCTCGTTGGCCCGCCGGGCGAAGAAGTCGGTCGAGTAGAGCTCGGGCTCGCGCGCGGTGGTGCCGTAGGTGCGCAGAGTTCCGTTCTCGTTGATGGTGTAGCCCCAGAAGCGGTAGGTCGAGGGATCGACCGTGCCGTGCCAGTCGCTCCAGCCGGTGGGCACCTCGGTGGGAGCAAGCCGGCCGTAGCCGTTCAGGAACTTGCCCACGTGCATGGTGCGGTAGCCCGCCCCCTGAAGCCAGACGGGCAGCCAGTTCGAGCGGTCGAGGCGGCCGTAGCCGCCGGCCGGAGGGCCGTTGCCCAGCACGCCGTGGTTGTGCGCGTACTGGCCGGTAAAGAGCGTCGCCCGCGAAGGACAGCAGAGCGAGTAGTTCACAAAGCTGCGTGTGAAGGTCGCCCCCTTGCCGCCGATCAGCGAGTTGGTCCGGTTCATCACGCGCATCGACTCGAGCGTCTGGTCGTCGGTCATCAGCACGACGATGTTCGGCTTGGCCTGGGCCGCCGGGGCGAGCGCCAGCACGAACAGGATGGTCAGGACGATTCGGGCGCGCATGTGCGTGTGAACACGGCTGCGTGCAAGGAGGTGCGCTTGCCTTCGCGGTACGCTCGTGGGTCGCATGCCTTCCGACCCGCTCGCATCGTTCACCCCCGGGGTTCGGGACTGGTTCGAGCGCTCCTTCGAGCGGCCCACCCCGGCCCAGGCCCAGGCCTGGCCGGCGATCGCACGCGGGGAGAGCGTGCTGGTGTCCGCCCCCACGGGCTCGGGCAAGACGCTGGCCGCCTTCCTCTGGGGCCTCGACCGGCTGGTGGCCGATCCCGCCGAGCCCCGGAGGACCCGGCTGGTCTACGTCTCCCCACTGAAAGCGCTCTCTTACGACGTGGAGAAGAACCTTCGCGCCCCGCTCAAGGGCATCGGCGGCGACATCTCGGTGGCCATCCGCACCGGCGACACCCCCCAGAAAGAGCGCCAGGCGATGCTGCGCACGCCTCCGGACGTGCTCATCACGACACCGGAGTCGCTCTACCTGATGCTCACCTCGCGGGCGCGCGAGTTCCTCGTGGACAGCGAGTGGGTGATCGTCGACGAGATCCACGCCGTGGCCCGCACGAAGCGGGGCGCCCACCTGGCGCTCACGCTGGAGCGCCTCGAGCACCTCGCCGGCCGCTCCCTGCAGCGCATCGGCCTGTCGGCCACCCAGCGCCCGCTCGAGGAGGTGGGACGTTTCCTGGCCGGCCCAGGACGGGAGTGCACGCTGGTGGACGCCGGGTTGCGCAAGCCGCTCGACCTGAAGATCTGCGTGCCGGTGGAGGACATGCGTGAGCCGGACGCGCCCGACGTCACCGACCCTGCCGCCGGGGGGATGGGCACGGCGGCGGGCGGTGGCGACTTGGTGGGCGACGGCATGGGAGAGGGCGCGCCGGCCGCCACCGCTCGCTCGATCTGGCCCGCGATCTATCCGGAGCTGCTGCGCCTGGTGCGCGAGCACCGCTCCACCATCATCTTCGTCAACAACCGCCGCGGCGCCGAGCGCCTGGCCGTCCGGCTCAACGAGCTGGCTGCGGAGGAGGACGGAGACCAGCCGGTGGCCATCGCCCGCGCCCACCACGGCTCGCTGGCCCGCGAGGAGCGGCTGGTGGTGGAGGACCTGCTCAAGTCGGGCGAGCTCCCCTGCCTGGTCGCCACCTCGTCGCTCGAGCTGGGCATCGACATGGGCGCCGTCGACCTGGTGATCCAGGTCGAGTCGCCGAAGTCGGTGACCGCCGGCCTGCAGCGGATCGGCCGCGCGGGGCACGGCGTGGGCGAGGTCTCGATCGGGCGCATCTTCCCCAAGTTCCGGGCCGACCTGCTCGAGTGCACGGTGGTGGCTCGCCGCATGCGCGACGGCGACATCGAGCCCACGGTCGTACCCCGCAACGCGCTCGACGTGCTCGCCCAGCAGGTCGTGGCGATGGTCGCGACAGGTGACGAGTGGAAGGTGCCCGAGCTGCACGACACCGTGCGCCGGGCCTACCCCTACTCGGAGCTCTCGCGCGAGCTCCTGGACAGCGTTCTGGACATGCTCGACGGGCGCTATCCGTCGGAGGAGTTCAGGGAGCTGAGGCCGCGGATCGTGTGGGACCGGGTAGAGGACACCATCCGGGCCCGCCGGGGCGCGCTCCAGCTGGCCGTGACCAACGCGGGCACGATCCCCGACCGAGGCCTGTACGGCGTGCACCTCCCGGACGGCCGCCGGGTGGGTGAGCTGGACGAGGAGATGGTCTACGAGGCGCGCCCCGGCCAGACCTTCCTGCTCGGGGCGTCCACCTGGCGGATCGAGGAGATCACCCGCGACCGGGTGATCGTCGTGCCGGCCCCGGGCGCGCCCGGGGCGGTGCCGTTCTGGCGTGGCGACGGGGTCGGGCGGCCCAAGGAGCTGGGCGCGGCGATTGGCGCGTTCTCCCGCGAGTCGGTGGAGCGCGCGCCGGCCGAGCTGGCCGGCGAGTACGACCTCGACGAGCGGGCGGCCCGCAACCTCCTGACCTTCCTGCGTGAGCAGCGTGACGCCACGCGCGTGGTGCCGAGCGACCGCACGCTGGTGATAGAGCGCTTCCGCGACGAGATCGGCGACTGGCGCCTGTGTGTGCTCTCGCCCTTCGGCGGCCGCGTGCACGCGGCCTGGGCCCTGGCTCTGTCCGCGCGGATCCGGGACGAGTTCGGCCTGGAATCCGACGCCATCTGGTCGGATGACGGCATCATCGTCCACCTGCCCGACGCCGACGAGCCGCCCTCGGCCGAGCTGGTGCTGGTGGAACCGGACGCCGTCGAGGAGCTGGTGGTGCGCGAGCTGTCGAGCTCGGCACTCTTCGGCGCGCGGTTTCGCGAGAACGCCGCGCGGGCGCTGCTTCTGCCCCGCGCCCGCCCGGGCAAGCGCACCCCGCTGTGGCAGCAGCGGCTGAAGGCCCAGTCGCTGCTCGAGGTGGCCAAGCGCTACGGGCAGTTCCCGATCGTGCTCGAGACCTACCGCGAGTGCCTGCGAGACGTGCTCGACCTGCCCGGCCTGGAGGAGCTCTTGCGCGGCCTGCACACCCGCGAGCTCTCGCTGGTCGAGGTCGAGACCCAGCGGGCCTCGCCCTTCGCCTCGTCACTGCTGTTCGACTACGTGGCCACCTACATGTACGAGGGCGACACGCCGAACGCGGAGCGGCGTGCCGCGGCGCTGTCGCTCGACCGCGATCTGCTGCGCGAGCTGCTGGGCCAGGAGGAGCTGCGGGAGCTGATCGACCCGGGCGCTCTGGCCGAGGTCGAGGCCGATCTGCAGCGACTGAGCGATCGCACCCGCGCGGCGAACGCCGACGGCCTGCACGACGTGCTGCGGGCGCTCGGGGACCTGACCGCCGACGAGGCGCAATCGCGCTGTCTGGAGGCGGTGTCGGCCAAACGCATGCTCGCCGACCTGGAGCGTGAACGACGCGCCGTGCGGATGCGGATCGGAGGCGAGGAGCGCTGGATCGCGTCCGAGGACGCGGGCCTGTACCGCGACGCCCTCGGCGCCGTACCCCCCGGCGGGCTGCCCGCCGCCTTCCTGGAGGAGATCGAGGAGCCGCTTCAGCGGCTCGCCCGGCGGCATGCGCGGACCCACGGGCCGTTTACCACCGCGGAGGCCTCCAGCCGCTACTCCGTCGACCTCGGCCCTGTGCTGCGGGAGCTCGAGCGGGCGGGCCAGCTGGTGCTCGGCGAGCTGCGTCCGGGCGGAAGCGGCCGCGAGTGGTGCGACCCGGATGTGCTCCGCCGGCTGCGGCGCGCCTCGCTGGCCACCCTGCGGAAGGAGGTGGAGCCCGCCGAGCAGCGTGCCCTCGCCCGTTTCCTGCCCGCCTGGCAGGGGGTGGACGCAGCGCCCGCGGGCGGCGCGGGAGTCGACCGCCTGCGCGAGCTGCTGGTTCCGCTTCAGGGGGTGGCGCTGGCCCCGGAGGTCTGGGAGCGGGACGTGCTGCCCCGCCGCGCCGGCGCCTACTCCCCGGCCTGGCTGGACCAGCTGTGCGCGAGCGGCGAGCTGGTGTGGGTGGGCGCCGGAGCCCTGGGCCGCAGCTCGGGCCGCGCGGCGCTCTACTTCCGGGAGGACGCGCGCTGGCTGGGGCCGCCGCCCTTCAAGGGCGAACGCCCGGACGGGCCGCTGCACGCCGCGATCCGCGAGCGGCTCGAACGAGGCGCCGCCTTCTGGGCCGACCTGCTCGTCGACCTGGAGTCCAGCGAGCCGCTCGAGTTGCAGGAGGCCCTGTGGGACCTGGCCTGGGCCGGCGAGGTGACCAATGACGCCTTTGCCCCGCTGCGGGCGCCCCGGCTCACCGTGGCCAAGCGCCAGCGCGACGCGGGCCGCCGGTTCGCCCGTCGCCGCCGCCCGGGAGCGCCGCAGGTGCAGGGGCGCTGGTCGCTCACCGCCCCGCTCTTCGCCGACGCCCCTGCACACGGCCCGCGGATGCGCGCGGTGGCGGAGGTCCTGCTCGAGCGCTACGGCATCGTCACCCGGGAGACCGTGCTGGCCGAGGGCGTGCCCGGCGGGTTCGCCGGGCTGTACGGCGAGCTGGCCAACCTGGAGACGCTGGGCACGGCGCGGCGCGGCTATTTCGTGGAGGGCCTCGGCGGAGCGCAGTTCGCGCTGCCCGCGGCCATCGAGCGGCTGCGCACCATGCGCTCCGACGAGCCGGCCGGCGCGCTGGTGGTGGCCGCCACCGATCCCGCCAACCCGTTCGGCGCCACCTTGCCGTGGCCCAAACGCGAACAGGACGCGGGCCGCCGGCCCGCCCGTGTGGCCGGGGCCTTCGTGGTCACCATCGACGCCGAGCCGGTGCTCTACGTGGAGCGCGGCGGCAAGGCGCTCGTACCGCTGCTCGAGCCCGACGACACATCGCTGCGCGAGGCCCTGGAGGCTCTTGCCGAGGCAGTCCGCCGCGGCCGCGTGCCCCGGCTCGGCCTCGAGCGCTTCGACGGCGAGCCGGTGGTGGGCAGCGAGGTGGGCGCGCTCCTCATCGAGCTGGGCTTCCGCCAGGGGCCGCGGCGGCTGACGCTCAGCGCCTGATGCCCGAAGGCGACACGATCCATTCGGCGGCACGGCGAATCTCCGCAGCGCTGGTGGGACGCGACATCACGGCCGTCGAGACGCGGCATCCCCGCTTCGGGCACGACCGCTGGCCCGAGCGGCTCCGCGGCCGGGGTGTGCGAGCCGTGGACGCCCACGGCAAGCATCTGTTCATCCGCTTCGAGGGCGGGCTGACGCTCCACTCGCACCTGCGCATGACCGGCAAGTGGGGTGTGTACCGCCACGGTGAGCGCTGGCGGCGCGCGGCACGCCGAGCCTGGCTGGTGATCCGGACCCCCGAGCACGAGGTGGTGCAGTTCGACGGTCCCGTGCTGGAGCTGATGACCGACTCGCGCACCCGCTTCGACCAGCGCATCGCCGGCCTCGGCCCCGACGTGCTGGCCGAGGAGTTCGACGAGCGGCGCTTCCTGCGGCGCCTGCGTGAGGACGACCAGAGCCGGGGAATCGGCGAGGCGCTGCTCGACCAGCGCAACCTGGCCGGCATCGGCAACGTCTGGAAGTCCGAGGGCTGTTTCCTGGCCGGGATCGATCCCTGGCGCCGGCTGGCCGAGGTGCGCGACCAGGAGGCGCTCGCGATCGTGCGCGAGGTGCGCCCGCTCATGCGGATCTCGGTGGACCGGGGCGGGCGGATCGTCAGCTTCCGCCCCGAGCGGCCGAACGACCGCGGCGACTCCCACACCTGGGTGTTCGAGCGCACCGGGCTGCCCTGCCGCCGCTGCGGCACGCTGGTCCGCGCCCGCGGCCAGGGCGACGACAACCGGACGACCTACTGGTGTCCCGAGTGTCAGGCGTGATTCGCGTCGGGCACAAGGGGGCGGACCACGTCGCTCCCGGGAACACGATCGCGAGCTTCGCCGCCGCACTCGAGCACGGCGTGGACATGATCGAGTTCGACGTGCTGCGCACCCGAGGGGGCCGGCTGGTGCTGGCCCACGACTACGAGGATGCCGGCTCGCGCGACTGTCTCACGCTCGAGGAGGGCCTCGACCATTTCGCCGGGGAGGCCTACGCGGGCGTGGAACTGGACGTGGACCTGAAGCTCCCGGGCTACGAGAGTGAGGTGAGCAGCGGGCTGCTCCACCGCGGACTGGGCGAGCGCTCGCTGGTGTCCACCACGTACCCCGAGAGCCTCGATCGGCTGGGCCGGCTCGCACCCGGCCTGCGCCGGGGCTGGTCGGTGCCCCGGGTGCGTCGCGACTACACCCGCTCGCCGTTCGCGCTCCCCGCCTACGCCGTGGCCCGCGTGTGGCGGGCGCGGCTACCCGGCCAGGCCGCGTCTCGGATTCGCGCCCGGGGTTGCGAGGCGGTGATGGCGCACCAGCTCCTGGTGAGCGAGCGGCTGGTGCGAGAGGTGCACGCGGCGGGCGGCCAGGTCTACGTGTGGACCGTGGACAGCGCGCGGCGGATCGCCGCGCTGGAGACGCTCGGGGTGGACGGTGTGATCACCAACGACCCGCGGCTGTTCGACCCGCGCTGAGGCTCAGCAGGGGTCGCCGTACTGCACCTCTTCGGGCGAGCAGTCGCTACCCGGCAGCACCCCCTCGAGCTCGCTCGGCCGATCAGCCACCACGATCTCCGAGGGGTAGCCGAGCGTCCTCACCAGGTCCCTGATCCTCCCGAGCACCGCCCGCATCTCCGGCGGAACCCTCACGCCAACGAACTTCAGGTTGAGCTGGACTCCGCCGCTGTTGGAAAGGGTGCGCAGCGCCCGCCCGATGACCGCGCTGGGGGCATCCGTGCATCCCTCATTACCGCCGACGAAGATGAACAGGCTCTTCGTCTTGCTCTCGGCTGCGTCCCCGCGGTCGATGAAGTCGTTCGCCGCGTGCGCCACGGCGTTGGCGAAGTTGGATCGGCCACTGGGGCGGGCGCCTTCCAGGGCGTCGCGGAAGGCATCACTGTTCTCCTCGGCGAAACCGACGTTCGGCTCCTGGTACTCGGTTCTGCACTCCGGACCCGCGAAGCGCAGGCTCGTCGACCGGCTCGGCTGCGTTTCGACGTGCGACAGGACCTCGGCCGCGGTGGCCGGCAGCTTCGGCTCGGGGCCGATCTTCCCGTTCATCCCGCGCGACACGTCGACGATGTACTCCGCGCTCACGTTGGCCGGCGGATCGTCGAGCTTGCTCGCGAGCTGACTGACGCCCAGGACCAGGGCGACGAGCGCGCCGAGAAAGGCGACGATCGCACGGGGGTCCAGAAACCAGGGCCGGTCCTTGCGCGGCTTGTCGTCGCCCGGCGTCTCATCGTCGGCGGGCATGGGTCAGTCCTACAGCGTCGCCGCACGCGCGTCAACGTCGCGCCAGCCCGGGTAGAGGCGCTCGGCCCGCGCGGCCGCCAGCCGCCGATGCTCTCCTCGCGTGGCCCGGCTGAGGTCGGCCCACAGCCGCCAGCTTCCCGGGTCGCGCCGCAGCCCGGTCAGGAAGCTGGCCCGGGCGTGCGCGACCGCGCCCTCGGCCAGCAGGGCCTCGCCCAGCAGGCGCCACGGCTCGCCCGACCAGGGCTGCCAGCGCGCTGCGGTGCGGGCCTGGTCGGCGGCGTCCCGGGGGATGCCCGCGCGGGCCGCGGCCTCGCTGCGCGCGAGAGCCGCGTGCCCCACCACGCCGGCGAAGGCCAGCGCGCTGAGCGAGAGGACCGCTCCCACGGCCAGCGCACGCGGCCAGGCGCCCAGCCGCCAAGCCCGCGCAGGCCCACCGGCCGCCGCAACGAGAGCCGCGCCGCAGATCAGGGCCGCGAGGGTGAGCGCAGGCATCTCCCAGTCCCAGTGAATCCCGGCGTGGACCAAGTAGGCGACATATGCCCCGAAGGCGGCGGGCACCAGGGGCCCACGGCGGGCGCGCACCGCGGCGACCAGTGGGACCGCCAGCACGAGCAGCAGCAGGCCGGTGCCGACCAGGCCCAGCTCCGACAGAGTCTCCAGGTACAGGCTGTGCGCGTCTCGGGCCGGCCCGGTGTCACGCCGCTGCTCGTACCAGGCGCGGGCGAACCCGCCCGCACCGGCCCCTAGGAGCGGCTCCTCGCGCACGGTCCGCAAAGCCACCCCCCACAGCTCCCGGCGCACCTCGAGTGAGTCCGCCGCCCGCCGGGCGTCGAAGGCCTGCACGGCCGGGCCCGCCGGCGACTCCGGTTCGGCCCCGGGGGCCGCGGCCCCCCAGCCGACCGTCGTCGCAGCGAGCGCCAGCACCGCGACCACGGGCGCTGGGCGGAGGCTCATACGTCCACTCGCAAGCAGGCCGGAGGCCGCGGCGAGCAGAACCAGCAGGACCGCGAGCAGCAGCCCGGCGTTGCCGGCCGCGGCCCAGGCGGCGAGCGCCGGGGCGGGGAGTAGCGCGGCTGCGGCGAGGAGCAGCCGGCGCTCGGGGCCAAGCGCCACCGCAACCGCCAGCCCGATCGCCAGCGCCAGGTAAGCCGTCCGGCTTCCCGACAGGGCCACCGTGGCGGCCAGCGGCACGAGCGCCATCCCGGCGAGCCCACGCACGATCGGCGCCGCTGCCCGCGCGGCCATGCCCAGTGCGAGAAGGGCGCCCATCGCGGCAAGCAGCCCGAGCGAGCCGGAATAGCCGATCGGCCACTCCAGCGGATCAGCGGTCTCACCAGTGACCAGCCGGCCGGCCAGCGCATACAGCGACACGAGCGTGCATGCGGCCGCGAGCGCGGCGAGCACCCCGTCGACCGAGCGCGGGCGCAGGAACAGGAGCAGGCCGGCCAGGACCGCGAGGTAGGCCAGCCCGCGCTCGGCCTCGATCACCGTCTGGGCCGGGTCGAGCGACCAAATCAGCGACAGCGCCGTCCAGGCCGTCAACGCCCCCAGGCCGCCGGCCATCGTCAGCGCGAGCCGGCTCAGACGAACACCCGGCACCAGCAACAGGCCGAACGCGATCGCCCACAGCACCAGCACGCTCGTGGCGCCCGCGGCCCGCGGGAAGTAACCGCCCTGGGCCAGCGCGAGCCCGCCCACCGTGCCGAGCACCGCGAGGACCAGAGCGCCCGTCGTGAGCCGTGACTGCACAGCAAGCGCAGCCTACCCCCCCGCAACCGGGTGCGGGGGGCCGCTGCGGGGCACTAGAGTCGTCCGCCATGAAGCAGCACATCCTCGGAGACCTCACCCTCCCCGCGCTTGGCCTCGGCTGCATGGGGATGTCCGAGTTCTACGGGCCCACCGACGAGCAGGAGTCCACGCGCACGATCCAGCGCGCGCTCGATCTCGGCGTGACCTTTCTCGACACCTCGGACCTCTACGGCGCCGGGCACAACGAGGAGCTGGTGGGCCGAGCCATCGCGGAGCGCAGGGACGAGGTTCAGCTGGCCACCAAGTTCGCCGTGCGGCGCGAGGGCGGCAGGGGCTGGATCGACAACTCGCCGGAGTGGATCCGCGAGGCCTGCGACGCCTCTCTGCGCCGGTTGCAGACCGACCGCATCGACCTCTACTACATGCACCGCCGCACCCCGGACGTGCCAATTGAGGAGAGCGTGGGGGCGATGGCGGACCTGGTGAAGGAGGGGAAGGTTCGCCACCTAGGGCTCTCCGAGGTGAGCGCCGAGACCCTGCGCGCCGCCTGCGCCGTGCACCCCGTCGCCGCGCTCCAGAGCGAATGGTCACTGTTCACCCGCGGGCTGGAGGAGCAGATCGTGCCCACCGCGCGTGAGCTGAAGGTGGGCATCGTGCCCTACAGCCCGTTGGGGCGGGGGAGCTGAGCGGCACCCTCGACATCTCCGCCGACGACGACTTCCGCCGCCACCTGCCCCGCTTCCAGGGGGCCAACCGCGAGCAGAACCTGGAGGCGGTCGAGCGCCTGCGCAGCCTCGCGCGTGAGCTGGACGCCACCCCGGCCCAGGTCGCCCTGGCCTGGCTGCTCCACCAGGGTGAGGACGTGGTGCCGATCCCGGGCACCAAGCGGGTGCGCTACCTGGAGGAGAACGCCGCCGCCGCCGAGCTCGCCCTGAGCGGCGAGCAGCTCGCTGGGCTGAGCGACACCTTCCCTCCCGACCTCACCGCCGGGGAGCGCTACGCGCCCGAGCAGATGGCGACCGTCGAGCGTTAGGGCCGCAGGCCCGACTCCGCGATTCGGGCCACCGCGTCCACCCACTCCTGATGGAAGTGGCGCATGGCGGGGCGGAGCCCCGGCGCCGCCAGGCGCACCGCCAGGCCGCGCTGGGTCTCCTCGGTGACGATCCGGCAGCCTCGCCCCGCCGGCTCGATCAGCCAGGCGTGGTGTCCCACCGCGCCCAGGCCCCGTCCCGTCCAGCCCAGGCGATTGGGGGGCTCGAACTCGGTCACTTCGGTGGTCACCGGAGCGCCGAAGGTGATCCAGGAAAAGCGCGAGCCGAGGCCGAGCACCGGCCACGGTCCGCCGAGCGGCCGGACCCGCCACGCATTCGCGTAGAACACGCTCCAGCGGTCGGGACGGACCAACCAGGCCCAGACGGCCTCGGCCCCGGCGGCGGAGTCGGCGACGTTGCGTTCGTGGACGTCGGCTCCCGCCGGGTCGTGCCCGGGCGGCCAGACGACGTCCACCCGCTCAGGACTTCCCCGGCCGGGGGAACTGCGTGGCGAGAAAGCGGTCCCAGAGACCGTCGGTCATCAGCCGGCGCTGGCCGATCAGCATGCGTGCGGAGGGTGTCACGCGCACCCGGGCCTTGGGTGACGGGCGGATGATCGCCTCCTCGATGACCTTGGCCACGTCCTCGGGATCGCCTCCGAAACGGGCGAGCGGGCCCTCGTACACGCCCTTGGTCGACTTCGCCACGCTGGCGTTGAACGCCGCATAGGGCCCGTCCTCCTGACTGACCTCCCCAGCGGCCGTCGCGCCGAACTCAGTGCGGATCAGCCCGGGCTGGACGACCACCACGTCGATCCCGAAGCCCTTGACCTCGAAGCGCAGGGCGTCGCTGATCGCCTCCACCGCGTACTTCGTCGCGTGGTAGGCGCCCCCGCCGGGGAACGTGAAGTTGGCCCCCATGGAGCTGATGTTCACTATCCGGCCAAATCCCTGGTCGCGCATGCCCGGCAGCACCAGCTGGCACATGCGGATCAGGCCGAAGACGTTCGTCTCGAACTGGCGGCGGACGTCGTCGAGCTCGACGGTCTCGATGGCCCCCGACTGCGAGTAGCCCGCGTTGTTGACCAGCGCGCCGACCGCGCCCTGCTCCTCCACCACGGTCTCCACCGCGGCCCTCATCGACTCTTCGTCGGTCACGTCGAGGGCCATGGTGCGGCAGCCTGCCTGGCCGAGGTCCTCGATGGCGGACTCACGGCGAGCCGTCGCATAGACCGTGTGGCCCGCGCGGCCGAGACGCTCGGCGGTCGCCCGGCCGATACCGGTCGAGCATCCGGTGATCAGCACAGCCTTCGAGGGTCGGGCCATGAGAGCAGACTATCCGGCGCCGAAGCCCCGGAAGACGTGCCAGACCGGCCGCGGCGCCCCGCCGCTGGCCAGGTTGTCGCATAGCCCACAGTCCGCCGTCGGGTCGCTGTACATGAGGTAGTTCGAGAAGAGCTCAACCGCCGGCAGCGCGCTCATGCGTGTCCACGCAGTGGCGAGAAGGGCGGCCTGATCGGACAGGTCGGTGACCTCCCCGGAGCCTATGCGAGCCCCGCCCTCGGTCATCCAGACCCGGGGGTCGGCCGGCCCTCCCCTGCCCACCCAGCGCCCGCGCAGCATGCGCACGAGGTCGCCGGCGCCGCCAGGGAGCTCCACTCCGCGCTCTATGTCCCAGTAGTTGTGGTGGCTCCAGGCGAAGCTCGGCGTGGCCGGAAGGCCGAGCCGCTCGAGCCCGGCGAGGATCGGCGGCACCAGCGATCGGACGCTCGTGAAGAGCCTGTCGTCCGCGCGAACGCGGTCCGAGAGCGCCGGGCCGGCGAGACCGATCCGGTGACCGCGCTGCGCGCTCAGCGCCTGGGCCGTGGCCATCATCTCGGTGACGTACCCGGCCATGACATTCGGCCCGGGCCCGTACGGATCGGCGCTGTTGCTCGGGCCCTGCTGAGGCCACAGGTGACCGTTGGGCTCGTTCATGATCTCGAGCGTGAGGCCGCGGCCGTAGCCCGCATAGCGGTCCATCAGCCAGCCCAGCCACTCGCCGTAATACCCGCGAGATCCGAGCTGTCCTGTGGGAACACGCCACTCCAACGGCTTCAGCCGCTCGACCGGAGTGGTCGGCCCACCGCGGTCCGCGCGGGCCCAGTCCGCAGCAACCCCGGCCGTGCCGTTGGCCCAGCGCGGAAAGTGCCAGCTGGTGAGGATTACGTTCAGTCCCGCCGCCCGGGCCAGCGCGATCTGCTCGTCCATCGACTGGATGTAGCGGTAGCCGCACCCCGTTCCGCAGGCGAGCGCGTCGTTCGCCGTGCCGTCGAGATCGTCCATCGGCACGAGCCCGGGTGGAAAGAGCTGGGCCTTGTCCCATCGAATCCACAACCTCACCCAGCGCGTGCCGAGCGCGCGCAGCTTGTCGAGGTTGCCGTTGACCCGGAGGTCCTCCACGTCGCCACCGTGGTTGAGCGAGTCCATGGCCACGCATTTGGCCAGGCCCCCGGGGTTCGTGGCCGCGGCGACCCGCGGCCACCCGGAGGCGACCGCACCGGTCGCCATGGCGGCCCCCGTGAGAAACCTGCGCCTGCTCAGCCCAGGCATGGACCGACGGTAGCTAGTGGCCCCAGGCGTCGCGCTCGACCCGCACGGAAAATCCCTCGGCGCGGGCGGCCTCGAGGATCTTCCCGCTGTTCTCGGGCCCGCGGGTCTGGAGCACGAGCTTGATCGCGGTCTCGCGCACGTGGATCTCGATCCCGTCGCGGAGATGCTCGACGTCGACCACGTTTCCTCCGTGCTCGGCCACGACGCGCAGCAGGCCGGCCAGAGCGCCGGGCCGGTCGGGCACGACGGTGGAGAGCACCATCCGCCGCCCCGCCGCCGTCTCGCCCATCCGGATGCACTCGGACAGCAGCGAGGCGTCGACGTTCCCACCCGAGAGCACGGCGCAGACCTCGCCGCTGGGCGGCACGCTCACCCGGCCGTGCATCAGCGCGGCCACCGCCACCGCGCCGGCGCCCTCGACGACGAGCTTCGAGCGCTCGAGCAACAGCACCATGGCCTGGGCCACCTCGTCGTCCGTGACCGTCACCACGTCGTCGACGTAGCGCTCCACGAGCGGCAGCGTGAAGTCGCCCGGCCGTTTGACGGCGATGCCGTCGCAGATGGTGTTGGCGGAGCGGGCGCCGATCGGCCGGCGAGCGACCAGCGAGTCGATGTAGGGCGCGCAGGCTTCGGCCTGCACCCCGACCACACGCACCCCTTTCAGCCGCGCGGCCGCCGCGAGCGCGGTCCCGCTGGCCAGCCCTCCGCCGCCGAGGGGGATCACGACCATCTTGACCTCGGGAGCGTCCCGGGCGATCTCCAGGCCGATCGTGCCCTGCCCTGCGACCACGTGCGGCGCGTCGAAGGCGTGTACGGGTGTGAGCTTCTCCTCCTCGGCCATGCGCCGGGCCTCGGCGCCCGCCTCGTCGAAGCCGCCCTCCACCATGCGCACCTCGCCGCCGTACTGGCGCACCGCCGCCACCTTCGCCAGGGGCGCCTGCTCCGGCATCACCAGCACCGCACGCGTTCCGACCGCCCGGGCTGCGTAAGCGACCGCCTGGGCATGGTTGCCGGCGCTTCCGGCCACCACCCCCTCCTTCAGCCTCTCCTCCGGCAGCCGCCGGATGCAGTTCATCGCCCCGCGCAGCTTGAAGGAGCCGGTCAGCTGGAGGTTCTCGGCCTTCAGCAACACCCGGGCGCCCACCCGACGCCCGAGCTCGCCGGCGGCGAGCAGCGGCGTCTCCCGGACATGCCCGGCGATCAGCCCGGCGGCGTCCTCGACGTCCTGCACGCTCACGGCGTCTGGTGCCACGACCATGTCCATGGGATTATGCGCCTATGGCTGACGGGGAGGAGACCGCTCGCCTGCTTGCCGGCACCGAGGTCTTCGGTGATCTGGAGCCGAGCGAGCTCGTGGCCGTGGCGCAGGTGTCGGTTCCGCGGCACTGGGATCGCGGCGAGATCGTGTTCCGCGAAGGTGACACGGGAGACACCTGCTACCTGGTGAGAACGGGCGCGGTGATCCTCACCCGTGAGCACCAGGACGGGCGCATGGTGGCACTGGCGGAGCTCCGCGGCGGGGCGCTCTTCGGCGAGCTGGCCATGTTCACGGGAGAGACTCGCTCGGCGACCGCGGAGGCCATCGAGGCCACCAGCGCGGTGGCGTTGCTCGCGGGCGACGTGCAGCGCCTGATCCGCCGCCACCCCGAGCTGGCCCTAAAGCTCTTGGCCTCGCTGGCCGAGCGCGTGAGCCGCACGAACGAGCGTCTTCTCCAGCAGTCCTTCCAGACCGTGGCCGGGCGCGTGGCGAGCGCGCTGCTCGCCCAGACGGTGGCCCGCCAGGCCGAGGGAGCCCCGCAGCAGGACGTGCTCATCCGCGCGACCCAGGCGGAGATCGCCCACCTGGCCGGCACCTCCCGCGAGAGCGCAAGCCGTTTCCTGGCCACCCTGGAGCGAGCGGGAGTGGTGGCCCTGGGCCGGGGCAAGGTGACGGTTCATGAGCCGGGACGACTCCGCAACTACATCCACTGAGCGGACGCGCATGGTGGACCGCCAGCTGCGGCGGCGGGGGATCGAGGACGAACGCGTGCTGGCGGCGATGGAGGAGGTGCCGCGCGAGCTGTTTCTGCCGGAGGGGATGCGCCGGCGGGCCTACCGGGACGGCGCTGTCCGCATCGGCGAGGGCCAGACGATGTCTCAGCCCTGGATCGTGGCCTGTATGGCGCAGCTGCTGGAGCTCGACGGGGACGAGGTCGTGCTCGAGGTGGGCACCGGCTCCGGATACGCCGCGGCGGTGCTCTCGCGTCTCTGCCGCGAGGTGGTGACCATCGAGCGCTTCGAGGCCCTCGCCGCAGAGGCCCGGCGCACTCTGGCGGAGCTCCGCTACGACAACGTCGAGGTGCGCGTGGGGGACGGTGTCCGGGGAGCTCCCGACCGCGCCCCCTTCGGCGGGATCTCGGTGACGGCCACCGCACTCGACGCGCCTCCCTCGGCCCTGCTAGACCAGCTCGTCCCCGGCGCCGCGCTGGTGTGCCCGGTCGAGCGTGGAAGGCGGGAGCTGCTCATGCGCTTCCGCGACGGGGGGTCGGAGTCGATCGTGCCGGTGCGCTTTGTTCCGCTCGTGTCCGACGAGACGTGATCTCCACTAGGCTGGCCCGGTCGTGTTCGTCCTCAACTTCTATTCCCCGGTCTTCATCGATCAGCTCAAGCGCGGCCGCAAGACCGCCACCATTCGCCTGGGCGACAAGGGCAACAAGTACCGCAAGGGCGAGGTCGTGTTGATCACCGTGGGCTTCCAGCACTCGCCGCGCGAGCGGATCTTCGAGGCTGTGATCGACAGCGTGGACGTCAAGCGGGTCGACGAGCTCTCGCGCCGGGACATCGAGCACGACAACCCGGAGTTCCGGCGGCTCGACGAGATGGTCCACTTCCTGGAGCAGATCTACGGGCGCAAGGTGGAGATGGAGGACCTCGTGACCGTGGTCCGCTTCTCCCAGATCGCCGAACGCCCGTCCGAGATACGCGAGCGCCTGCGGCCGGACGCGCCCTCGCAGAACTGAGCCTCGCCGGGGTTTCTGCACCGGCCGGGCTGTCTGGGGCTGGGTAAGGGGAAACCTCGACCAAGCGCGGCGCCGCGCGAAGTGGTCGAGGTCTTGCGTCCTATGGGCGGCGAAGCTCGACCGGAAGCGAGACCCAGTATTCCGGTCGAGGTTTTCGGCCCCTACCCCGCTGTCGCCTGTAATCCGCAGCCGGTGCCGGACACTTCTCCCCAGGAGGCGCGTGACCGGCACGCGACGCGAGCGATTCGAACGTCTCTACCGCGACCGGCACGGCGCGGTGCGCGCCTACCTGCTCAGGCGGGCCGAGCCCGAGCTCGCCCAGGACGCGTTGTCCGACTGCTCCCCGGAGGTCGCCGCGGCCGGCTGGAGAGCGAGATCGCCATCAACGGCAATCGGATGGCCTGGTTTCAAGCGGGCTCGAACGTAATCGACGTGATGAAGCGCCCCTCGCAGGACTGGCCCGCCAACCCCGACGACAACGGCTATCCGGGCTTCAGCCCGTTCTCCGACCCCGCCGCGCAGCTTCGCGCGCGCGTCGACCAGGGCACGCTGCGGGTCCAGGGCCGGACCACGGTTCGCGGCCGGACCGCCTATCGGCTCGTCTCCAAGCCGCGCAGGGATCCCCGGCAAGGGGTCCTGCGAGAAACCGTCACCTACCTGGTGGACGCGCGCACCTATCTGCCGCTCGAGATCCGCAATCGCACCCTCGGCGACTTCGGTAGGCTCGACCCGGCGCTGGGGGGCCGCGAGCTCATACGCTGGCGGGCCGAGTATCTGCGCTACGAGCGGCTCCCGCTCACCGACGAGAACCGGGCGCTGCTGCGGATGGGCCGCCATCCAGGCACCCGCATAAACGGTCCGTGATCAGGCCGCGAAGTTCCTTGTCACTCTGGCACTCTCGTTGCTAGAGTGCCAGGCGCGGCACTCTGCCCCTGAGAGTGCCAAGGAATTGCACACGGACGGAGGGTAGGCAGCATGAATCTCAAGCCTCTCGGTGATCGCCTGATCGTTCAGGCGCTCGAGGAGGAGGAGACCACCGCAAGCGGCATCGTCCTCCCCGACACGGCCAAGGAGAAGCCGCAGCGCGGCAAGGTCCTCGCGGTCGGAGACGGGAAGTGGGACGAGGACGGCGACAAGCGCATTCCGCTTGACGTCGCCGAGGGCGACGAGGTCCTGTACTCGAAGTACGGCGGCACCGAGGTCCAGGTCGAAGGCGATGACCTGCTCGTGCTGCGGGAGTCGGACGTGCTCGCCAAGGTCGCGGGCTAAGGAAGGAACCAGACACACATGGCTCACAAGGAACTGAAGTACGACGTAGAGGCGCGTCGCGCGCTCGAGGACGGCGTAGACGCCGTCGCGAACGCGGTCAAGGTCACGCTCGGCCCGAAGGGTCGCTATGTGGTGATCGACAAGAAGTTCGGCGCCCCCACGATCACCAACGACGGCGTCTCGATCGCTCGTGAGATCGAGCTCGAGGAGCCGTTCTCCAATCAGGGCGCCCAGCTCGTCCGCGAGGTGGCCACGGCCACCAACGACGTGGCGGGCGACGGCACCACCACCGCCACCGTGCTGGCGCAGCGGATCGTCCGGGACGGCCTCAAGAACGTGGCCGCCGGCGCGAACCCGCTTGCTCTGAAGCGCGGCATCGAGAAGGCCGTCGACCAGGTGGTCGAGAAGATCCAGTCGGTCTCCACCGAGATCTCCGGCAAGGATCAGATCGCGCGCGTGGCGGCCATCTCCGCCGCCGACGACGAGATCGGCGACGTGATCGCCGATGCGATCGACAAGGTGGGCAAGGACGGCGTGGTCAACGTCGAGGAGGGTCAGACCTTCGGCATGGACCTCGAGTTCACCGAGGGCATGCAGTTCGACAAGGGCTACATCTCGCCCTACATGGTCACCGACCAGGACCGCATGGAGGCCACCCTCGAGGATCCGTACATCCTCATCGCCAACCAGAAGATCGGCTCGGTCCGTGACGTCCTGCCCGTGCTCGAGCAGGTGATCCAGTCGGGCAAGCCGATCCTGGTCATTGCCGAGGACGTGGAGGGCGAGTCGCTTGCCACCTTCGTGGTGAACAAGCTGCGCGGCACCTTCACAGGCGTCGCGGTCAAGGCTCCGGGCTTCGGCGATCGCCGCAAGCGCATGCTCGAGGACATCGCGATCCTCACCGGCGGCGAGGTGATCACCGAGGAGATGGGCCTCAAGCTGGAGAACACCCAGCTGTCCCAGCTCGGCCGGGCCCGCCGCGTGGTGGTCGCGAAGGACACGACCACGATCGTCGACGGCGCCGGTGACACCGAGGGAATCAAGGGCCGCATCAACCAGATCAAGACCGAGATCGAGGGCACCGACTCCGACTTCGACCGCGAGAAGCTGCAGGAGCGGCTGGCCAAGCTGGCCGGCGGCGTGGCGGTCGTCAAGGTCGGCGCGGCCACCGAGACGGAGATGAAGGAGAAGAAGCACCGCGTCGAGGACGCGCTTCAGGCCACCCGGGCCGCCCTCGAGGAGGGCATCGTGCCGGGCGGCGGTGTGGCGCTCCTTCGCGCTCAGGACGCGATCAAGGTCGACGCGTACGAAGGCGACGAGCAGACCGGCGCGCGCATCGTGCAGCGTTCCCTGGAGGAGCCGCTGCGCCAGATCGCCGACAACTCCGGGCTCGAGGGCTCCGTGGTCGTCAACGACGTCCGCAAGGCCAAGGGCAAGAACGACGGTCTCAACGCCGAGAGCGGCGAGATCGTCGACCTGGTCAAGGCCGGCGTCATCGACCCGGCCATGGTCACCCGCTCGGCGCTGCAGAACGCCGCCTCGATCGCGAAGAACATCCTCACGACCGAGGCCATCGTCGCCGAGATGCCCGAGAAGGACGGCGCGGGCGCCGGAATGCCGGGCGGCATGGGCGGTATGGACGGCATGATGTAAGACGGATGGCATCCGGGGGGCTCACGCCCCCCGGACCCCCCGCCGGCACCTGGCCGGTCGGAGGATGTCATCCGGGGGGCTCACGCCCCGCCGGGCACCTGGCCCGCCCGGCACCTGGCCGGTCGGAGATCGGTTTCGAGGGCCCCGCTTCGGCGGGGCCCTCGCCGCTTTTGACAGGCCTTTTCTGCTCGACCAGATTCGGCTCATGCCTCGCCGGGTCATGCTCGCGGTTGTCGGCGCTGCTCTCGGGCAACGCTGTCCCACCCAGCGAAATTCGTCCCGGCGACCTCGTCTTCTTCAGCGACTTGAGCGGTTACGTTGATCATGTTGGGCTGGCCGCGTTCTCCGGCCTTGCCGAACCTATTACCGCAGCAGCTTCGCCGGCGCGCGGCGCCTGTAGGCTCGCCCGCCGATGGCGTCCCCCCCAGCTCAGGTGTCGGCCCGCAACGCCTCGCTGACGCTCGTCGCCATGACGCTGGCGAACAGCATGATCCTGGTGGACCAGACGGCGGTGCCGATCGCCGCGCCGGAAGTGATCGCGGGGCTCAACGGCAGCCTCGGAGCGGGCCAGTGGATCCAGACGGCGAACGTGCTGCCGCTTGCGGCGCTGATGGTCTTCGGCGGCCGCCTCGGCGACCTGTTCGGCATGCGCCGTGTGTTTCTCGCCGGAACGGTCCTGTTCGGTTGCTCGACCGCCACCGCGGGGCTCGCCCAGGACATGCCGATGATGCTCGCGGCTCGGGTGACCCAGGGCATCGGCGCGGCAATGATGATGCCGACCGCCCTTGCGATCGTAAACGCGGTCTTCCCGCAGCAGCGGCGCGGCCAGGCGCTGGGGATCCTCGCGGGCGCCTCGGCCTTCTTCGCCGCGCTCGGACCGGTGCTGGGCGGCCTACTGACGACGATCGACTGGCGCCTCGTTTTCCTGCTGAACGTGCCACTCGCGATCGTGACGGTGGTGCTGACGCTCCGGGCCACCCCCGGCCTGAGGCCCTCCGGCCCCGGCAGCCGAATCGACTGGCCGGGAACCGCGACGTTCGGGCTCGGCATCGCCGCGCTTGTCTTCGGCCTGAGCCAGGGCCAGGACGCCGGTTGGGGAGCCCCCGTCACGGTGGCCGCGCTGGTGGGCTCGGTGCTGTTGCTGACCGCCTTCGTCCTGATCGAGCTGCGAGTGAGCTCGCCCCTGCTCGACTTCCGCCTCTTTCGCCACCTCAACTTCCTGGCCGCAAACATCAGCCAGCTTCTTGCCGGCGCGATCGAGCTCGGCGTGGGCTTTCTCCTGCCCTACTACCTGCTGCTGGTGGTGGGCGTGGATCCGGCCGTGGCCGGCATCGCGCTCATCCCCTCCACGATCCCGATCATCCTGGCCGGGCCCCTTGCCGGCCGCGCCTTCGACCGCGTGGGTGGTCGGCTACCGCTCGTGTTCGGGTTTCTGGTCCTGGCCGCCTCCGGCGTCGCGCTGGCACTGACCGCCGGACAGGAATCCGTGTGGGCGCTCATCCCCGGGCTGCTGCTTCAGGGACTCGGACTGGGCGTGGTGCTGACGGTGAACGACCCGACCGGACTGGGCGCCGTGCCGCCCGAGTCCAGCGGCGAGGCGGCGGGAATGATCAACACCACCGAGCAACTCGGCGGTGCGCTGGGGATAGCGGCGCTCACAGCCGTGGAACTGGGTCAGGTGAAGAGTGGCACCATCGACCGGCTCAAGGAAGCCGGCCTCGACCCGACCGCGGCGCAGGTCGAGCGCTTTCGCGAGTTCATCCTGGAAGCGGAGCAGACCGGGATCCGGAACGCTCCCGGACAGGGTCAGGCCGTGATCCGAGACGCGCTCGACGCCAGCCAGGACGCCCACGTCCAGGCGTTCGAGGTCGTCTTCTACCTCTCCGCAGGGATCGCGCTCGCCGGAGCGCTCGCCTGCCTCGTGCTCGTACGCCGTACCGACCGCCGCCTCCCGCCCGTGTTCGGGCGGCGTTCCCGCTGGGTCTACGCGAACGTGGGCGCCTCGCCGGGGCTCAGCCGGCGCCCGCCACCCGACGCCGACAGCGCGGACTAGCGAGCACCGCCGTCATCGGTCTCGGACTGATCCCCAGGCTCTCGGCGTCCCTGGTCCCGTTGGGGCTGATCATCGGCTCCTCCATGAGCTCCGCCTCGTCCCAGGTCGCGAACACATGGGGGCCGGCGGCGAGGCGGAGGACCCGCAGCGAACGCCGGACGAGCGGTAGCGGAAGGTTCAGAAGCCTTCGCCGCCGTCCCAGCGAGCGCAACGTCACCCGCACTATGTCGTCGTAGGTCAGGGTGTCCGGCCCGGCGAGATCGAATGTGCGCTGCTGGGGAGGGGAATCGGCGCGCAGGGCGGCCATGAGCGCGTCAGCCGCGTCGTCGGCCCAGATCGGCTGGTAGCGGGCCCGGCCCGAGCCGGACACCGGCACAGCCGGCAGGTAGGAGAGACGCTCTAGCAGCGTGAGCCACGGATCTCCCGGTGTGTAGACGATCGAGGGGGCAAAGACCGTGGTCTCCATGCCGGTCGCCTCGACCGCCTCCGTGGCCAGCGCTTTGGCCCTGAAGAAGCGCGTGCGCGAGTGATGGCTCGCGCCGAGCGCCGAGAAGAAGAGGAATCGCCGGGCGCCCGCGCGTTCGGCCGCACGCACGAGCCGTAGCGTGGCCATCGCGTTCAGCTCCTCGATCGAGGCGCGGGGCTGGTCCCGAATCGAGGCGGCCAGGTGCACCACGGTGTCGATCCCCCGCAGCGCATGCCGGAAGGACGGAGGGTCGGCGAGGTCGCCCAGCGCGATCTGGACCCGCACGCGCTGGTCACCCAGCCGGCGCGGCTCGCGCACCAGGCAGCGCACCGGCTCACCGGCCGCCGTCAGACGCGGCAGAAGGGCGGAGCCGACGGTGCCCGTGGCCCCGGTGAGGAGGATCATCGCCCGACGACGACCACGCGCCAGGGCGAGCGCTCGTTTCGGTGCACCTGGACGGCGCCGAAGCCCGCCTCCTCCATCCAGCCGGCGATCTCCGACGGGCTGAAGTTGCGGCTGTGACTCCAGGCGTAGAAGAGCAGGCTCGAGATGGCCCCGTGCTCCGACACCGGCTCCCCGGGCTCGGGCCGGGCGGAGTCGCCGATCACCAGCGCCCCGCCGGGGCGCAGCGCCGCCCGCGCCCGGCGGCACAGCTCGCGGTCGCGCTCTTCCGGCAGGTGGTGGACGAGGTTGAAGACCGACACCACGTCGAGATCCTCGCCCAGGCCCAGCTCGAAGACGTCGCCCTCGCGATAGGAGACCCGGTCCGCGAAGCCCTCGCGCTCGACGATCCGCCGCCCCACGGCGGCGCTCGGCGGCAGGTCGATCACGGTCGCGGTCAGTCCCGGATGTCGTCGGCACATCGCCATCGCAAAGCCCCCGTGGCCCCCCGCCACATCAACCAGCAGGCGCGGATCCTTCACGCCCACCAGCGCGGCGTTCGCGTCCTGCTCGGGACGGGAGATCTCGAACAGGCCGCGGATGTAGGCCTCCCAGCGCTCCCGCTCGTTCCGGCGCTCCTCGTGCATCGCGTAGCGCCGGCCGCTGCGCACCGCCTCGGGGAGCAGGCCCAGGATCTCCCAGTGGAGGTCGGCCTGATCGCCGGCGAAGGTGGCGATCGACTCGGGGGAGGAGGACACGAGCAGACGCTCGGTCACGGGCGTGTTGCGGATCCGCCCGGCGTCGTCACGCTCGACGTAGCCGAGCGTTAGCAGGGCGGTGGTCAGCGTCTCCGCGCCGAGCGGGTCGAGCTCCAGGCGTTCGGCCAGGGACTGGGCGCCTGCCGGCTCCTCGTGCAGAGCCTCGAACACCCCGAGCATCACGGCGGTGCTCACCGACCGGGCGGCCACGAGGTGGGTGAAGGTGTCGAGAAAGGGATCCGGGCCGTCGCGATCGAGCATCAGCCCAGGGGCGCCGCGCCGGCATCGGGCTCGAAGCGGCGTTCGTCCGGGGTGGTGGGCTGCGGAGCGACAGCCGCGACCTGGACCTGGTTGCGTCCGTCGCGCTTGGCGTTCAGCAGCGCCTCGTCGGCGGCGGCGAAAAGCACCTCGTAGCGAGCCGCGTCCCCGGCCGCCGCCGCCACCCCGGCCGACACCGTCACCTCGAGGCCGCCCGGCCGGGTGGCCGCCACCGCGGCCCGCACCCGCTCTGCCACCTCGACCGCATCCTTCAGGGCCAAGCCGGGGAGGAGCACCAGGAACTCCTCGCCTCCGATCCGGTAGACCAGCTCGAAGCTGCGTAGCGAGCGGCGCATCTCGAGGGCCACGTCGCGGAGCACGGCGTCGCCGCGCTCGTGCCCGTGGTCGTCATTGACCTGCTTGAACCAGTCGATGTCGCACAACACCATCGACACCGCCGCGCCGGTGAGCAGCGCCTGCTGCTCGATCTCCGCCCCGCGGGACTCGAGCGAGGCCCGGTTCAGCAGGCCGGTGAGGGGATCGAGCACCGCCAAGTCGCGCTGCTGGATTTCGCCGTGCAGCAGAGCCCCGGCGATCACACTCACCACCGCCAGCAGGGCGAGCGTCGCGATCAGCGGCGACGGGTCGTCGGCCAGGGCGTCCGGGTCCACCGGAAGCGTCACGGCGAGAGCCACGACCACCGACAGGGCCCCGAGCGCGACCACCACTTCGCGGCGGAAGCGCGTGGCCGAGGTCATCGCGGGAATCACGAGCCAGGGAAGGAGCGGGCTCTCTGGCCCGCCGCTCAGCGCGACTGTGGCGCCGAGGATGGCGAGGGCCAGCAGCAGGCTGCCGGCGGCGATCCGCTCCGGCCGGGCCGAGCGCCGCAGCCGCGGCTCCAGCGTGGCGAAGTCGACGGCGACGATGGCGAAACCGATCAGCGTCCACCAGCCCACCCACGGAGCGGCGAGCACCAGGGCCAGCCCGATCACCGCCGCACCGATCGTGCGGGCCACCCGGACGCGGCCGCCCGCCTCGACCACCCGGAGCCGGTCGAGCTCGGTGGGACAGAGGAAGGAGCCCGTGGTTTCGACCTTGTATGTCGTCGACATGCTCACTCAACCCCCCACAAGCGACGGAGGTTCGCCCGCCCAACGGTACAATCCGCAGCTCATGGCCTACGTCATCGCCGAGCCCTGCATCGACCAGAAGGACAACTCGTGCGTCGAGGTTTGCCCGGTCGACTGCATCCACCCCACGCCCGATGAGCCCGACTACGATCAGGTCAAGCAGCTCTACATCGACCCCGAGGAGTGCATCGACTGCGACGCCTGCGTCGAGGCGTGCCCGTTCGACGCCTGCTTCGCCGAGGACCAGCTGCCCGACGAGTGGCAGAGCTACATCCAGGTGAACGCGGACTACTTCAAGCAGGCGGGCTAGCCGCCGCGGCCAGCGCCTCGTCTCGGCTGCCGTAGAAGCTCATCCGATCGAGCTTCCCGTTCCTCAGGCTGCAGACCATCTGTGCCTTCTGCACCGCTTCGAGCCCCGTGGCCCGTCCACGGACCGTGAGCTCTATGGCCGCCACCACCGCGTCCGGACCCACCGCCTCGGCTTCGACGATCTCTACATCGAGCCGATCCACGACCTCGTACCACGAGGCGAAGTAGCGCCTGATGCCCTCGGGGCCGCGATAGCTGTCCGGCTCCGCCGAGAACTCGGCGGGCACCGTCACCACCGCGTCCTCGTGGACCAGCTCGATCAACGCCTCCGGCCCGTCCCGGGCCAGGGTGTCGAACGCCTCGCGAACGAGCGCGACGGCGTCCTCGGCCATCGGCCTAGGCCATCGGCAGCGCGGTGCCGGTGATCTCCGGCACCGGCGGGCCCGACGGGGTCTGGAAGACCGCCAGCTCCTGGGGGGTCGCCGCGATGATTCCCCGGGCGGTGTGGTACACCGCCTGCGCCGCGGGGGCGTCCGGATCATCGAGCACCAGCGGACGGCCCTGGTCGGCACTCACCCGCAGCTCCTCCTGGAGCGGGATCTTGCCGAGCAGGGGCACGTCGAGCTCGTCGGCGAGGAGCTGACCGCCGCCCTCGCCGAAGATGGTGAAGCGCTCGCCGCCGGGCGTCGTGAAGCCCGACATGTTCTCGATCACGCCCGCGATCTCCAGATCGAAGCGCTGGGCGGTCTCGGCCGCCCGGGCCGCCACCTTTTGGGCGGCGGGCTGAGGCGTGGTCACCACTACGAACTTCGCCTGGGGAAGCAGCTGTGCCAGCGTCATGGACACGTCGCCCGTGCCGGGCGGAAGGTCGATGAGCAGGTAGTCGAGCTCGCCCCAGTCGACGTCCTCGAGGAACTGGCGGATCGCCTTGTGCAGCATCGGGCCCCGCCAGGTGATGGCCTGGTCGCGCTCGTTCAGGAAGAACTCGATCGAGATGGCCTTCACCCCCGCCGGCCCGTCGAGCGGAATGATCTTGCGGTCGGCCGAGACCTGCGGCCGGCCGTGGACCCCCAGCATGCGCGGGATCGAGTAACCCCACACGTCCGCGTCCAGCACCGCCGCCGGCCGGCCCTCGACCTGGAGGGCGGCGCCCAGGTTGGCGGTCAGGGTGGACTTGCCGACGCCGCCCTTGCCGGACCCGACGCAGATCACGTTCTTCACCGCGGCCAGGGCACCCTCCGGCAGGCCGCCCTGGCGGCCGAGCCGCTGGGCCAGTCCCTGCTTCTCCTGGTCGGACAGCACGTCGAAGCCAACGTTCACCTTCGACACGCCCAGCTCGCCGACCTTGGTGGCCACGGCCTGCTCGAAATGCGAGCGGATCGGGCAGCCAGGGGTCGTCAGCGACACCACCACGTCCACTCGACCCTCCTGCGGCTGCTCGATCGAGCGCACCATGCCGAGGGTCACGATGTCCTTGCGCAGCTCGGGGTCTATGACCTGGCGCAGCTGGTCCTGAATCTGTTCGCGAGTAGGCATCTGCATCCATTCAAGCAGACAGGAAAAAGCCGGCGGCGCCCTGGGGCGCCGCCGGCAAGGGAGGAGAGATACTGCTACTGCCGGTGAGGTATGTGACCGGCAGTCTCGTCCCGGACCGCCTCTCTCCTGGCGCCCGGGGGTAAGACGTACCCCTGCCCGCCGCAGGCAGCCGGCTCGGCCGGCGCCCGCGGAAGCTTTTGATGCAAGTACCTAGGCCAGCGCGCTGACGCGGTCCACCAGGGTCTCGGTCTGGCGCTCGACCTCACGGCGCGCCGACTTCACCTGGCGCTCGGCCTCACGGCCGTTCTGCTTCACCGTGCGGACGGCCGAGCTGCGGCGCTGCCGCAGCTCACGCTCGACGCGCGTGCGGGTCTTCTTGACCTCACGCACCGCGCGGTTGCGGGCGGTGGTGCCACGGCGCTCGTAGCGGCGCAGGTTGGTGGTCACGCGGCGCTGGACCTTGCCGAGCTCCTTCTCGGCGCTCTCGCGCCCGGTCACGTAGGGCTTCACGACCTCGACGACGGCGTCGCGGGCCTCCAGGCCTGCGCCGACGGGGATCAGCACGGCGCGCTGCGCCTGCTCGACAGCGGCCTCGAGACGGTTGACGGCGCTGTCGGCGCCCTGCTCGGCCGTCTTCTGGGCCGAGTCGGCCGTTGTCTGCGCGGATGTGGCGGTCCGGCGCGCGGCGGTACGGGTGCTCTGGGCATTGGCACGAGCCTGGTTGCGCTTGCGGGTGGCGGCGGCCTTGCGGGCGGCGGCCTTCCTCTGCTGCTCGGTCTGAGCTGCCATTGGGGCCTCCTCAGTGGTTTCGACGAAGGGTATTAGTTCTAAGCTAGGTAGAACTATAGCAACGAACACCTGTACGTAAACCACTGGTTCGAATGCGTTACGCGAGCCGCGGAGGAGCGCCGAAAACGCCGGCGTCAGGCAGCCGCGGCGTGGCCCGGCCCGGTGCGGTCCAGCCAGGCCCGTGGGTGCTCGAGCTCGTGAGACGAGGGCAGCATCTCGGGGGCCCGCCAGACAGCGTTGAGGGCCTCCACCCCGGCCTCGGACACCACGGCATCGCAGAACTGCTTGCCCACCACGTACTGGCGCCGCTTGATGTCCAGGCCCAGCAGGCGCTCCACCAGCCGCTCCGGCGCCGAGCGGCTGCGGCGCCGGCGGTCCATCGCCTCGCGAAGAGGCTCGTGCCCGGGAATGGCCTCGGCCGCGATCGCGTCCATCACGTGCTCGCCGTAGCCCTCGATCACCGCCATCGCAGCCTGCATCCGCTCCATCAGGCCGCGCTGCTCCTCGCTCTGCACCAGGGCGGCCAGGCCACCCTGACGGAAGCTGTTGACCAGCTCCGCGGGTCGCTGCAACCAGGGCAGGCCACCCGCGGCGCCCCGATCGACCCGTACGTCCACCGTGGCCAGGTAGCTGCGGATCATCTCGCTGAGATGCCCGCGCAGCCAGGGCACGCCCTGGAACTGGAACACGTGCGTGAGCTCATGGGCGCAGATCCAGCGCTGGAACGGCTCAGCGTCCACCTCCATCTCACGCACCGCCTTGCGCAGGTTGGGGGCTACGAACAACAGCCGCGGCGGCGCGTCGCCGCCGAGCAGCGATACGTCGTACTGCCCCAGCACCCGCTGGGAGACGTAGCCCATCACCAGCCCGCACTCGGCGGCCAGCGTTGCCCCGGCGGCCACGCGCAGGGGACCGGCGAACGGGCCGGCGGAGCCCAGGCGCCCGTCCAACCGCGCGGTCACCGGCTCGAGGAGCAGGGAGAGCGTGTCGAGGTTGGTGGACGCCCATTGCGAGCGCGAGACCACCTCCGGTGCGGGCACCGGACCATCCGGCGTCAGCCTGGTGTAGGCCGCCACGTGCCCTTCCATCTCCCGGCAGGGAGCGTCCAGGTCGAGGTCGGGAGCGGAGGCCTCGTCCGCCCCCGCCGCAAGGCGGGCCACCTGCCGTGCCAGGGACCAGTCGATCATCGTTCCGGCAACGCTAGCTACAACGAGGGAAGGGGCTGCTCGAGCTCGACCGCCGGCGCGAACAGGTCGCCCCGGGCCCGCACCCGCTCCAGCACGTCGGCAGCTTCGAACACGAGCGCATCGGCGTCCCCGGCCTCGACCTCGGCCCAGTCCAGAGGGGTCGACACCGTGGGACGCTCCCGCGCGCGGAGGGAGTAGACCGACACGGTCGTCTTGTGCTCGTCGTTCTGGCTCCAGTCGATCAGGACCTTGCCTCGGCGCAGCTCCTTCTTCTGGGTCGAGACGATGAGCTTCGGGTGCTCGGCCTCGAGGTGCCGCGCCAGGGCGTTCGAGAGCCGTTTGGTGCCGTGGTCGTAGTCCACGTCGTCGCCGTTCAGCGGCACGTAGACCTGCAGCCCCTTCGAGCCCGAGGTCTTGACCACGCATTCGAGGCCGAGCCGCCCCAGGGCCTCACGCAGGATCAGCGCGACCTCGCAGCACTCGGCCAGCCCGGCAGGCGGCCCCGGATCGAGGTCGAAGGCCATGACCGTCGGCCGTTCGGCCTCGGCAACCAGCGAGAGCGACGGGTGTAGCTCGAGGTCGGCCAGGTTGGCCAGCCAGACGAGCGTGGCCAAGTCGTCGCAGACGCAGAAGCGGATTCCCATCACCTCCTCGGCCCGAACCCATTCCGGCGCATGCGAGGGACAGCGCTTCTCGTAGAAGTGCTGGCCGTCCACGCCGTTCGGGTAGCGCTTGAGGGTGAGCGGACGGCCGCGGAGGTGCGGAAGGACCACGGGAGCGATGCGCGTGTAGTAGTCGATGACCTGGCCCTTGCTGAAGCCGACGGCCGGGTACATCACCTTGTCGAGGTTGGACAGCGACAAGCGCCGGCCCTCGACCTCCACCTCGACCCGCCGTGGGGCCACCTAGTGGCCCACCTAGCTCTTGGCGGCCGTCTTCTTGCGCGAACGGGAGCCGGACTTGGACCCCGACGAGGAGCTCTTCTTCGCCTTCTTCTTCTCGCCGGCCCCGTCGCCGTCGGCCCCGGGGCTCTTGGCCGCGGCGATGGAGGCCTCGAGCGCGGCCATCAGGTCCGGCACCTCCTTGGGCTCCTCAGGCGCGGCGTCGATCACCACCGTCTCGCCCTGCGCCTTGCGCTCGATCAGGTCGAGCACGCGGTCGCGGTACTCATCGCGGTACTTCTCGGGCTCGAAGTCCGACACCAGGGATTCGATCAGCTGCTTGGCCATCGCCAGCTCGCGCTCGCTGGACTCGACGTCGCCGTCGACCGGGACCTCGTCGAACGCGTCGGGAGAGACGACCTCGTCGGCGAACAGCATGGTCTCCATCGTGATCACCCCGCCGTGCGGCCGCAGGGCCACCAGGTTCTCCTTGGAGCGCAGCACCACACGCGCGATGCCCACCCGGCCTGCGTCCTCCATGGCGTCGAGCAGGAGCTTGTAGGCCTTGGCCGCGCCGGTGTCAGGCACGAGGTAATAGGGATGGTCGTAGAAGATCGGATCGATCTGATCGAGCTCGACGAAGTCCTCGATGTCGATGGTCCTGGTCTTCTGGGGCTCGAGCGAGTCCAGCTCGTCGGGACTGATCGTCACGTAGCGATCCGGAGCGATCTCATAACCCTTGACGATCTGCTCGTAGGGCACCTCTTCGCCTTCGGGGTTGACCCTCTGCTGACGGATGCGCGCGCCCGACTCGGCGTCGATCTGGTTGAAGCGCACGGTCTTCTTCGAGACCGCGCTGTACAGCTTCACCGGGATGTTGACCAGCCCGAAGCTGATCGCGCCGCTCCAAATCGCACGTGGCATACCTTCAAAAATACCCGGCTTGGGCGGTCTACCCTCCCTCTCGTACGCAATCTTGCGGGTCGACGTCCGGCCTCAGCCCCTTGAAGGAGGGCGCGCGGAGCGTTCCGGCGCGTGTCCACTCGCGGAACTCCACCGACGCCACGAGCCGGGGCTCCACGAACACGGTGCCCTTCGGAGGCTGGCGACCATCGAACGGGCTGTCCGGCCGCCGCAGCGGCGCCAGCTCTCGACCCAGGAGGGCCAGGGTGCTTTCGGTGAACCCAGTGCCGACCTTGCCGGCGTAGGTCAGGCGTCCCTCGTTCATCACCCCCACCGCGAGCGCGCCCAGCCGTCCGCCGCGTGCTCCCGCCCCCGGCGTCCAGCCGCCGATCACAACGTCCTGGGTGGCCACGTTCTTCACCTTGATCCAGCCGGAGGAGCGTCGCCCGGGCTCATACGCGGAGTCGAGGCGCTTGGCCACCACGCCCTCGATGCCCAGCCGCTCGGTCGCCTGGAGCAGAGCGCCGCCCTCGCCGCGGTGGTAGGCCGGGGTGCGCCAAGCCGGACCCTCGAGCCGGAGCTCCTCGAGCAGCGAGCGCCGGTCTTCGTAGCTGAGCGGGAGCGTGTGGTGACCGTCCAGGTACAGCAGGTCGAAGATCACGTAGGTCACGGGTGTGTCCCGCACGCGCCGCTTGACCGCGGAGTCCGAGGCCAGGTGCATGCGGCTCTGCAGGCGCTCGAAGCTCGGGCGGCCCTCGTCGTCGAAGGCCACCACCTCGCCGTCCAGCACCACCCGGCGGGCACCGAGCGCGCGGCCCAGCTCGCGGACCTCCGGATAGCGCGGCGTGAAGTCGCTGAACTTGCGCCCCTGCAGCGAGAGATGGCCGTGGTCGCAGAAGAGCAGCGTGCGGATGCCGTCCCACTTGACCTCGAAGCCGTAGCGCTGCTCGTCCCGCGGAAGCGGTCCGCTGCGGGCGAGCATCGGCTCCAGCCGGTCGGGAAAGGGCTCGTAGCCGGGATCCTCGGGCGGGTCCATGCGGTGGATGAGCCAGTCGTTGCCGCGCGTCTGGAATAGGGCGTAGCGCCCGTGCAGGCGCTCCCCGTGGAAGGTCGCGATCACCTCGCCCTCGCGGAACTTCTCGGCCTCGAAGGTGCCCTGGTCCCAGACGCGCATCATGCCCGCGCCGTACTCCCCCTTGGGGATGTCGCCCTCGAACTCCAGGTACTCGAGGGGATGGTCCTCGGTGTGGACCGCCAGGCGGTTCTCGTCGGGATGCTCCGGAATGCCGCGCGGAAGCGCCCAGGAGACCAGTACTCCGTCCTGCTCCATGCGCAGATCCCAGTGGAGGCGGCGCGCATGATGCTCCTGAACCACGAAGCGGCGCCCCGCGGGCTCGGCGGTGCTCTGAAAGTCCCGTTTCTTTCGGTATGTGCCCAGCCGGTCGGCCATCGACCAGATACTGACAACGAGGGCTAGGAGCGCGTCAGCGGCGTCTCGTCGAGCGACCGGCGCAGCTCGTCGATCGACTCGTAGACCGAGGTCGCCCCGGCCTCGAGCAGCTCGTCCTCGGAGAAGCCGCCGGTGAGCACAGCGATCGTCTCGACCCCGGCCCGCTTCGACGCCTCGCAGTCCCACGTGGAGTCGCCGATCATCACCGCCTCCCCGCCGCCCGCCTTGTCCAGGGCGACCTGGACCAGGTCCGGCTCGGGCTTGGTCGCCTCCACGTCCCCGGACGACGTCCAGTCGTCGGCCAGCTCGCGGGCGTCCAGCAGGTCGAGATAGTGGTCGACCTCGTCCGGCTTGGCCGAGCTGGCCAGGACCACGGCGTGGCCGCGGTCCTTGAGGTCCACGATCAGCTCCCGAGCGCCATGGAGAGGCTCGACCTCCTCGATCAGGGCCATGTAGAGGGCCTTCTCCGCCGTGCGGATGTCCTCGCCCTGCTCCTCCTCCACCCGCTCGCCCCCGAGCGCCTCGACCAGCTGGTCGCCGCCCATGCCGATATGGCGGTGGATGCGCCAGATCGGCAGGAGCAGATCGTGCTGGCGGAACGCGCGGTACCACGCCAGCGCGTGGTGGTAGTTGGTGTCGACGAGGGTCCCGTCGACGTCGAGAATTACTGTGGGCGGGGGGCTACTCAATCATCCGGCGGCGTCTCGGGGCCCTTGGGGTCGGGCTGTGGCGCGTCGGGCGGGCTGGGCGGCGGCTGCTCGGGTGGCGCCGGTGCGGGCACCTCGGTGGACGGGGGCGGTGAGCCTGGAACCTCGGTCATGGTGGTCCGGTTCCCCGGGCCGGCCATGCGGAAACGCGGCTAGGCGACGGCCTCGAGCTCGCGCGCCCGCTCGACGCCGTCCGCCTCGCGGTCACCCGCGATCAGATCCAGCACCGCTTCCTCCACCGCTCCCTGCACGTCCGGCCAGGGGCCGGTGTCCTCGAGCAGCTCCGGCAAGATGCCGCCGATGGTGAGCCCGCCGTCGAAACGGTCGAACACACGCGGGTCTATGTAGGAGGCCCGGCAGACCGCCGGGGTGTTGCCGAGGTAGCGCGCCACCTCCTTGATCGCCCGGGACTTGGCCCGCTTGCGGGAGGTCTTGGTTCGGGCCGCCGGACCGGAGACCGCCAGCGCCACGGCCGCGAGCACCGTCGCGCTCCAGGTACGGAAGTCCTTCGCGCTGAAGTCACCGCCGGTGGCCTCCTTGACGTACACGTTGATGTCGGGTGACTTGATGTCGGCCCAGCGGCGCCCGTTCTTGTAGGCCAGCAGGTCGTCGCTGCCGCCGCGCCGGCGCCTGAGCTCACCGACCACCTCGGCCACATCGGGGTCGCTGATGGTCTGCACCCGGCGCTGCCCGCCCTTTGCCTCGTAGTCGAACACCACCCGGTCGCCGTTGACGCTGACGTGGCGCTTCTGCATCGAGGCGATGCCGTAGGTGTCGTTCTCCTCGGCGTAGTCCTCGGAGCCGATGCGGAAGAACCCCAGGTCGAGCAGGCGCGCGGCGCAGGCCACCACGCGCTCCGCGGGCATCCCCTCCAGCGCGAGATCCTTCTCGACCCGCTCCCGCAGCCGGGGCAGGGCGCGGGCGAAGTCCTCCATCGACTCGAACTTCTCGCGATCGCGGCGCTCGCGCCAGCGGTCGTGATAGCGGTACTGCTTGCGCCCCGCCGCGTCCGTGCCGGTGGCCTGGATGTGGCCCATGGGATAGGGGCAGATCCATACCTCGCCCCAGGCGGGCGGAATGGCCAGCTCGCGGATGCGCTCGATCACGCTGGGCTCGGCGACCCGGCGACCGTCCTCGTCGAGATACTCGAAACCCTTGCCGCGCCTCCGCCGGCGGATGCCGGGCCCGGAGCAGTCCACACGCCTTAGTCGCGCCACGGGGGGCTCATGCCCGCCCGGGGGTCCAGGCAATCCCCACCGGCGCGCCATCCGTAGCCCGGGGTATGCGAGCCCTTGTCCTCAACTGCACTCTCAAGCCCTCTCCCGCCGAGTCGAACAGCGAGGCCCTGGCGCGCGTCGTGACCGGCGCGCTGGAGCGCGAGGGGGTGGAGATCGATCTGGTCCGCGTTGTGGACCGCGACGTGAAGCCTGGCGTCACGAACGACGAGGGCGACGGCGACGCCTGGCCCGGGATCCTGGAACGGCTCCTGGCCGCCCAGATCCTGATCGTGGCGACTCCCACCTGGCTGGGCCGGCCCTCGAGCGTGGCCCAGAGGGTGCTCGAGCGCTTGGACGCCCTGCTGTCGGAGACCGACGACGAGGGCCGGCCCGTGGCCTACAACCGCGTGGCCGGGGTGGTGGTGACCGGCAACGAGGACGGGGCGCACCACGTGATCTCGGAGATCTCGGGCGCGCTGGGCGATATCGGCTTCACCATCCCGGGCCAGTCCTGGACCTACTGGAACAGGGGCCCGGGGCCCGGCGACGACTACCTCGGCTCGGAGGAGGGCCGCGACTGGTCGCACTCCACCGGGGAGATGGCGGCCTCCAACCTGCTGGCGGTTGCCCGGGCGCTCGACGCCACGCCGGTGCCGGCGCCGCCGGGCAGCTAGGGAGGCCCCGAAGGATCGATGCGCGTCGCCTCCCCCCGCCGCTCCGTGGGGACAGCCAGGCCGACTACCCCATTTGGGTAGCCGAGCGTTACCGCGGTAACGCCTTTCGTGCCGATCGCTCGCGTAGCCGGGCCCGAGCCCCCGTCGGGCGGTTAGCGGCCGAAGGACCGCTGCAGCCGCTCCAGCAACCGTGAATCGCGAGCGGCGAAGACGCGTGAGCGCATTCGCAGGTCCAGAGCGTCCCCGCCCGGCAGCGCCAGCGCACCGCCCGCCTCGGAGACCAGCAGCTGGGCGGCGGCGACGTCGACCGAGCGGACCTCGCCCATGGTGACCATCGCGTCGATGCGGCCGGCGGCCACCAGGCAGAGGCTGGTGGCCACGGCTCCCAGGATGCGCAGGCGCTGGGCTCCGCTGGCCGCAATCGCCTCGACCTGCGCCGCGACCCGCTCCGGACGGGCCGTCTCCAGCCCCAGGATCTCGAGCGGCCCCGGCTCGAGCCGGTCCAGCCGGCTCCCGCCGCAGAAGGCCCCCTTGCCGCGCACGGCCCACCAGTCGCGCTCCCGGTCGAGCTCGGCCACGTAGGCCACGTCCACGTCGCCCATCGAGGGACCGGAGGCCACGGCGATCGACACGCAGGCCGAGGGCAGCCGCCGCTTCGCGTTGAGCGAGCCGTCCACGGGATCGATGACCACCCGCATCGGCCCGCCTCCGTGCAGCGAGACCTCGCCCCGCTCCTCGGAGACCGCCAGCAGCCCAACCCCGAGCGCCTCCAGCTCGCCGAACACCGCGTCCTCCGCGGCCCGGTCGATCACCAGCGCGGTGTCGCCGCCTTCGCCCCGGCCGGTCTCGACCCCACGCTCGGCGCTCGTCTCGAAGCCTGCCACCACCTCACGCGCAGCGTGGGCCGCGCGGCGGCAGAAGGCCGCCCAATCCTGGTCGGAGCCGAGCACTACGCGGCGTATCCTAGGCGGGGATGTCGGAAGCCCTCGACGGCCTGGACCGCTCGCAGCAGGCCGCCGTGACCCACACCGGCGGCCCGCTCCTGCTTCTCGGCGGCGCCGGGACCGGAAAGACCCGCGCCCTCACCCGGCGCTTCTCCTGGCTCGTCGAACAGGGCGTGCCCGCCGACGCGGTGCTCGCTCTCGCCTTCTCTTCCTCCGCGGCTGCGGACATGCGCGAGCGCCTGGAGGAGCTGCTGCAGTCACCCTACGAGGAGCTCCACGTCAGCACGTTCGGCGCCTTCTGCCTGCGCCTGCTCTGTGACGAAGCTCTCGAGGCAGGTGTGGATCCCTTCCTCGTGCCGGTCACTCCCGCCGACCGCCTGGCCCTCCTGCTGGAGCGTCTCGACGACCTGACCCTGCGCCACCACGAGACCCGCGGGAACCCGGGCCCGCTGCTGGCCAGCTTCGTGTCCCGGATCGACCGGCTGAAGGACGAGATGATCTCGGCCGAGGACTACCGCCGCTACGCCGAACGGCTGGCCTCGGCGGCTACCGGCGACGCGGCTCGCGCCCGCGCCGACCGCGAGCTGGAGTTCGCCCGCCTCTATGCGGATCACGACCGCCTGCTGGCCGCCCGCGGGGCCCTGGACCTCGGCGACCTGGTGGTGCGGGCGTTCACCTTGCTTCACCGGCGCCCGCACGTGCGCGAGCGTGTTTCGCGCCGCTTCCGCCACGTGCTGGTGGACGACTACCAGGACACCAACTTCGCCCAGGGGATGCTGCTGCGCCTGCTGGTGGAGGAGCATCGCAACGTGACGGTGGCGGGCGACGACGACCAGGCCGTGCACCGCTTCCGCGGGGCGGCACAGAAGAACCTGCTCGACTTCCAGCGCGAGTTCCCGGACGCCACCGTCAGCTCGCTGGAGCACAGCCACCGCAGCGGGCGGCGCATCCTGGCCGCTGCGACCGCGGTGGTCGAGCCTGTGCCGGAGCGCATCCCCAAGACGCTCAAGGGCGCGAGCGGCGGCCGCGTGCGCTTCTGGCGCTGCGGCTCGGAGCGCGCCCAGGCGCAGGCGGTGGCGGCCGAGGCCGAGGGGCTGATCGCCGGCGGTGTGCCCCCGGAGGAGATCTGCGTGCTGGTGCAGTCTGTGAAGCACGAGGGCGCGGTGCTGGCCTCCGCTCTGGAGGAGCGCGCGGTACCGGCGCGCACCTGCGGTGCGGCGGCCTACTTCCAGCGCGCCGAGGTGCGCGACGTGCTGGCCTGGCTGCGCGCCCTCGCCGACCCGGGCGATTCAGGCGCCGTGGTCCGCGCGCTGAGCCGGCCGCCCGTCGAGCTTCGCTCGGTCGACGTGGCCCGCCTCACCCAGCTCGCCCGCCGGCGGCGGCTGGACATGCCTTCCGCCGCCGCCGCAGCGCTGGAGGGGCCTCAGCTCACCGAGGAGGGCCGAGACCGGGTTCGTGCGTTTCTACGCCTTTACCGCTCCGCGGCCACCGCGTTCGAGGACCGGCGCCCCGATGCCTTCGTGCTGCGCCTGATCGAGCGCATCGGCCTGCGCCGCCAGCAGGTGTTCGCCACCCAGGCCGACACCGTGGAGCGGCTGCGCAACATCGCGAAGCTGTCCGAGCTGGCCACCGCCTACATGCGCCGCGAGCCGCAGGCCACCGCGCGCGACTTCAGCCGCTATCTGGCCGCCGTGGCCGACTCGGGCCTGCGCGAGGAGGAGGCGCTGGACGCACCGTCTGCGCCGGCGGTGCAGGTCATGACGATGCAGGCCGCCAAGGGACAGGAGTTCGACCACGTCTTCGTGCTCGGCCTTTCAGCCGCCCGCATGCCCGGGCCGTTCCGGCCACGCGGCGACGGCGTGCCGGACGAGCTGCTGAAGGAGACCCTGCCGGCGACGGACCCGCGGGAAGAGCATCGGTCGGAGATGCGCCGCCTCCTGCACGTTGCTCTCTCGCGCGCGCGGAAGGGGCTCGTCCTGGCGTGGGCCGAGGCCGGCGCGCCGGGTGTCACCCCTCGCCCCTCGCCCTTCTACGAGGAGGCGCGCGCGAGACTCAAGCTCGAAGAGGAGCTGTTCGAGGAGGAGCTCTTCGGCCCCGCCGAGGGCCTCCACTCGACCTTCCGCATCATGCGCGATGAGCTGCTGGACACCGTGGCCCGGGTGGGCGGCACGCTCGGCGAGATGCGACTGGACACCTATCTCGACGTCGACCAGGCGGTGTCGCGCTATCTCGAGCTGCTCAAGGTGGCGGCGCTGATCGAGCGCGCCAAGGAGGGTCAGCCGCTCGACGCGGCGCTGCCGGCGATCAACGAGATCCTGGTGCAGTGCGCCACGCCCGAGCAGCGCGAGATCCTCGAGGGCTCGGCGCTGGACGGCTGGCTGCGGGACACCGAACGCGATCCGGCGCGCCGGCCGGCCGCGGCCCAGAACGGCTCCGAGCCTTCGCTCGACCCCTTCATCCCCCGGCGTGGCCGGGGCCTGATGCTGTCGGCCTCGGACATCGACACCTACCGGATCTGCCCGCTCAAGTACAAGTTCGCGCGGGTCTTCCGAATCCCGCAGGAGCCGACGATCCACCAGCGCTTCGGGATCGTCGTGCACCAGGTGCTGGAGCGCTTCCACTCCGCCGGCGGCGGTCCGCTGTCCGAGCTCATGGACCTGTTCGAGGCCTCCTGGCGGCGCTCCGGCTTCGGCGACACCGACGACGAGCGCCAGTTTCGCCTCAGGGCCGTTGACGCCCTCGAGCGCTACTGGCGCCAGGATCGGGAGTCAGAGGCCGAGCCCATGTGGTTCGAGCGCAGCTTCGCCTTCCGCCTGGGGCCGCACGTGCTGCGCGGCCGGGTGGACCGGGTTGACCGCCGGCCCGACGGCAGCTACGAGCTGATCGACTACAAGACCGGAAAGGCCAAGACCGAGGACGAGCTGCGGGAGGACGTTCAGCTGTCGCTGTACCAGATGGGCGCGCGCGAGTCCTGGCGCCTCGAGACCTCCGCCCAGAGCTACCTCTACGTGCTGAGCGGCGAACGGGTGCCCGTCGAGCACTCGGACGAGGAGCTGGAGCGGGTCAAGGGCACGGTGAGCTCGATCGCCGGCGGCATCCTCAAGCAGGACTTCGAGCCCACGCCTTCACCCGAGGTGTGCAGCTTCTGCGACTACCGCATCATTTGCCCGGCGGCGGAGAAGTAAGCACCGATCCATCGGTCATCGAGTGGAACCACTCGAGGGGGACCACCGGAGCCCGTCCGTCCAGGTCGGGCGCCCCGCGACCGCGCTCGAGGTCATCCGCGTTGACCGTTCGCAGCTCGACGCTGCAGCGTGAGCGATCGGACACGTTGGGCACCGTGGCGTGCAGGTGGGCGCCCGAGAAGCAGAGGAGGTCGCCGGGCTCGATCACCACCCGGAGCTCGGACGCACCGTCCACGGGCTCCCTCGGCTCGGGCACGATCGGGAGGTGCTCGCCTTCGCCGGCACGCCGGCGCCTGCGGATCGCGTCGAGGTCCCATTCGGCGCTCGAGTTCTCGATCGGGCGCGACCAGTAGTCGGGATAGAAAGCGAGGGTCCGGTCGGCGGACAAGGTGCGGATCGTTGTCCACCAGTTCGTCTGCTGGAGCACGTTCGACGACCACGTGTCCCGGTGGAAGCCGATCCTCCCGACCTGCACCCCGGCGCCGTCCTCCACCGGTGGCACCACGCGCAGGCGAAGCGGGTCCCAGTACGTGCGGGCGATGTCGACTCCGACTTCCTGAAGAGCGGATCGGAACAGGCTCCTCACCTGGGCGTCGTCCTGAAACCGGCGCTGGAGCCCGGGTACGGCCTCGACGTTCTCGGCTCCGGGCGGGCCGAGCGCCTCCCGGATCATCGCGTCGCCGATGCGCGCCGCCTCGTGAAGAGGCGCCACTCCCTTGAAGACCAGCAGGTCGCCTCGAAAGAGCAGCTCCCCTCGCTGGTCGTCATCGAGGGGTCCGGAGAGAACCTGGATGGACGCGGTCATCCGCCTTAAGAAGTCGAGCCTCCGTCCTCCGGGCCGCGCTGGCGCAAGAAGCGCTGAAAGTCGCGCGCGATCGTGTCGGCCGACGGCAGGCTCTCCTCGGAGGGCTGGTTCTCGGCCTCGGCTTCGTCCACCGCCGTCTCCAGGCGCTCGACGAACGCCTTGACCTCCGGGTCGCTCGCGACGGCTGCGCTCACCTGGCGCTCGTAGTCCTCGGCCGCCGACTCCAGCTCGCCGGCGTCGACAGCCACTCCGGCGGCGCCCTCGAAGGCCCGCACCAGCGCCAGGGCCACCTTGGGGTTCGGTGAGGCGGCAACATAGTGCGGCACCGAGGCCCAGAGGCTGGCTGCCGGCATCCCCGCCGCCGCACACGTGTGCTGAAGCACGCCCACGATCCCCGTGGGGCCCTCGTAGCGCGTGCGCTCGACGCCCAGACCCCCGACCATCGACTGGTCGGAGGCAAAGCCGCTGACCGACACGGGCCTGCTGTGGGGCACGTCGGCCAGAAGCGCCCCGAGCGTGATCACCATGCGCACGCCCAGGTCCCTGGCGCTGCCCACCACCGCCTCGGTGAAGCGCCGCCAGCGCAGCGACGGCTCGATGCCCTCCAGCAGCACGAGGTCGCCCTCCGCGCCGGGCACCTCGGCCCCGGAGAAGCTGTTGGCGGGCCACTCGATCTCGCGGGTGAGTCCCTCGGTGAGGCGGACGTCGGGCCGCACCGCCGTGAAGTCGTAGTACTCCTCCGGGTCGATCTCCGCGAACTCGGCGGCGTCGAAGGTGCTGCGGATGAACGAGAGGGCCGACGAAGCGGCCTCGCCCGCGTCGTTCCAGCCCTTGAAGGCGCACACCAGCACCGGCTCGCGAAGCTGCGGACGCTCCCGCCAGATCACGTCGCTCATCGCTCTCACCGTAGCCGACGGGGGCGTCCGGCCGCCGGGTCAGGATGGATGCGTGGCCACCGTGGAGAGCGAACGCACGACGATCGCAGAGCTCCGCGCGGGCGCCGAAGTGGAGCAGGTGTTCGCCTGCAGCCGGAAGGACCGCCTGCGGACCAAGAGCGGCGCGGCCTACCTGGCGGTCGAGCTGCGCGACAGGAGCGGCGCGATTCAGGCCAGGGCGTTCCGAGACGCCGACTTCCTGGCCGGGCAGTTCGAGCGCGGCGACCTCGTGTGGGCGGCGGGCCGCGTCGAGCGCTTTCGCGAGGAGCTGCAGCTCGAGCTGCGGGCGATCCGCCGCGTCGAGCCCGGCGCCTCCGACCCGGCCGATTTCCTCCCGGTCGCCTACCGCGACCTCGACGAGCTCGACGGGTTCCTGGAGCATCTCGCGCGCGAGATCTACGACCCCGACCTGAGAGCTCTGCTGGGAGCGTTCCTGGGCGACACCGCCTTCCGCGCCGAGTTGCGCCGCGCCCCCTGCACACGCTCGGGCCACCACGCCTACCTCGGCGGCCTGCTGGAGCACACCGTGGCCGTGGCTACGCTGGCTTTCGAGGCCTGCTCGCTCCACCCGCGCCTGAACTCGGACCTTCTGCTGAGCGCCGCGCTCCTCCACGATGCCGGTAAGACGCGCGAGTTCGATCTCGGGGCCGAGATCGCGCTCAGCGAGGCCGGCGCACTCGTGGGCCACCTGACCCTCGGCCGGGATCTCGTGAACGAGCGCGCGGCCGGTCTCGACGGCTTTCCCGACGCCAAGCTCCACGCGCTCTCCCACTGCATCCTCGGCCACCACGGGCCCGACGCGTTGCCCGGCAAGCGCTTCCGGTCGCCGGAGGCGCTCGCGCTCTTTCGGCTCAACGCCGTGGACGCCGCCGTGAAGGGCTCCCTCGAGCACGGGCTGCCGGGGCCGTAGCCACCCGGACCCACGGGCACCAATAGTCTGCCCGCGTGGTCTCGGACGCCGCCCTGCTCCCCTGGCTCGACCTGCTGCGCGATGAGGTGCCCGGGCTGGAGCCGCTCGACGCGCACACCCATCTGGGGTCCAACGATCCCGACGGCTATAGCTGCACTCGGGAGGAGCTGACCGGGGCGCTCGCACGCATGGACGGCCGGGCCATCGTGTTCCCCATGCAGGAGCCGGACGGCTACGCGGCGGCTAACGACGTGATCATCGAGGAGGCCGAGGGGGCCGACGGGCGCCTGTTCCCGTTCTGCCGCCTGGACCCGCACGACGATCCCTTGGCCGAGGCCGAGCGGAGCGTGCGCCGGGGGGCGCGCGGCATCAAGCTGCACCCTCGCGCAGAGCAGTTCACGCTCGACCACCCACAGCTGGCCGACGTCTTCGCGTTCGCGGACGCCGAGCGGCTGCCGGTGCTCTGCCACGCGGGACGCGGCATACCGGCTCTGGGACGTCATGCGGTGGACGCCTGCGGCCGCTATCCGGGCATGCGGCTGATCCTCGCGCACGCCGGCATCAGCGACCTGGCCTGGATCTGGCGCGCGGCCGAGGAGCTGCCGAACCTCTACTTCGACACCGCCTGGTGGACACCCAGCGACCTTCAGGCGCTGTTCGCGCTGGTACCGCCGGGCCAGATTCTCATGGCCAGCGACGCCCCCTACACCACGCCCGCCTTCGGGGCCACGATGGCGCTGCGGCACTCGCTGCAGCTGGGCCTGGAGGCCGAGCAGATTCGCGGTGTGCTGGGCGGGCAGGCCCTGCGGCTGCTGAATCGCGAGGAGCCGCTCGACCTGGGACCCCCACCGGGCACGAACGGGCTGCCCAACGATCCGTTGCTCGACCGCGTGTACGCCTATCTCCTGAGCGCCATCGGCCAGATGATCCGGGGGGTCGAGCCGACGGAGATCCTGGCCCTTGCGGCGCTGGCCTGCGAGGTGGGCGACGACGCCCCCCAGGCGCCGGTCTGCCGCGACATCCTGTCGCTGCTGGAGGAGCGCTCGCGCTACGACCCCGACAGCCCCGACCGGCCGCCGCGCTTCGCGCCGGGCACGCACTTCATCATCTTCGCCTCCGGGCTGGCGCGCACGCCCGACGTCCCGCTGGTGCCCCCTTCACCCGGCGCCGACGTGGACGAGCGGTTTCGGGGCGATCCGACCGGGTAGCGCAACAAAGGGTCACCCGGAGCCGCACGACGGACTTGCGGGGACGCCGGGTGGAAACGGTGGCCCCTCTTCACTCCCCCTCGAGCACGAACATCTCGAAGCCGATAGGGGGGTGAAAGGTCACCTGGCTGTGGTAGGCGATCACCTCGCGCCCGAGCACGTCGGTGACTGCCCGCTTGAAGCGGTCCGCCGTCGCGTCCTGGAAGGTCAGACGTACCTCGCGGACGAGGTCCTCGTCGCCCCGGTCGACCAAGGTGCGCTCCACGGTGGTCAGGATGTCCTCCAGCACGCACAGGACGTAGTTGTCGAACAGGTAGGTCTTGGCCTTGGTGGGGCCGCGCCCGTAGCACTCGCTGAAGATCCCGACGATGGCGTTGGAGATACGCGCCAGGGCCTCGCCGTGCTCGACGTCGCTGGTCATGGCTCGACGAGCACGTGCCGTACCGGACGGTCGAAGCGCTCCTGCGCCTCGTCCACCAAGCCCTCCTCCTGCCAGTTGCGCTTGCCCTCGGGGTGGGTGAACAGCACGATCTCGTCGGCCTCGAAAGTCTGCAGGGTGTCCTCCATGGCCTGCATCGGATCCTCCTCGCCGGTGTCCCCGGCCGCGTCCACGCCCCCCTCGGTCATGCGCTCGACGGTCTCCTCCTGGACCTCCTCGGCGCGCTCGATCGCCGGATCGGGATCGGCCAGCAGGAAGCGGGTACGCGTGTTGAGCGCCGGGGCGATCACGAGGACCTCGGCGTCCCGCGCGCCGTCGGGGCCCAGAGCCTGCGCCAGCGCCTCGGCCGAGACGGGCTCGGACACGAGCGCCAGGACCCGGCGAGCCATCAGGCGACGTCTCGCAGCGCCTCGAGCTCGCGCCGGGTGGCCAGCCGCTTGAGGGCCTTCGACTCCAGCTGGCGCACGCGCTCCGCCGACAGGCCGAGCCGGCGTCCGGTCTCCCGAAGCGGCTGTGGGTCGTCACCGTTGATGCCGTAGCGAAGGCGGATCACGTGTCGCTCGGGCTCGGGCAGCTCCTCGATCGTGCGCCGAAGCACCTCCTCGCTGAGGCTGACCTCCACCTCCTCGTCCACGGCCGGCTCGTCGCCCTGAAGCAGCTCCCCGAGCGCGGTCTCGCCCTCGCTGCCCACGGGGCGGTCGAGGCTGGTGACCGTGCGGGCCGCCTCGCGGACCTCCTCGACCTGGGCCAGGGGCAGCTCCGCCGCCGTCGCGATCTCCTCGTCGCTCGGCTCACGGCCCAGCTTGGCCTGCAGCTCTCGCTCGCTGCGCGCGATCTTGCGCTCGCGCTGCCCGATGTGAACCGGGATCCGGATCGTGCGCGCCTTGTTGGCCAAGCCGCGCTGAATCGCCTGACGGATCCAGAAGGTCGCGTAGGTGGAGAACTTGTAGCCCTTACGCCAGTCGAACTTCTCGGCTGCCCGGATCAGGCCGAAGATGCCCTCCTGGACCAAATCGAGCAGCGACAGCTCCTGGCCCTGGTACTTCTTGGCGATCGAGACCACCAGGCGGAGGTTGGAGTTGATCATGCGCTCCTTGGCCTCGAGGTCCCCCTGCTCGATCCGCTTGGACAGCTCCACCTCCTCGGCGGCGGTCAAGAGCGGGTAGCGACGGATCTCGTTGAGAAAGAGCTGCAGGGCGTCCGTGGTCGCGACCGCCAGCTCGCCGTTGCGAAAGGTCGTGGGCTCGACGCCCTCGCGGCCGCAGTCGTCCGACAGCTCGATGCCCTGGCCCTCCAGGTGCGTCTCGAGCGCGTCGACATCGTCATCGGCCAGCTCGAGCGCCTGCACCAGCTCGTCGAACTGGGACAGGTTGACGCAGCCGCGCTCCTCGCCGCGGGTGATCAGCGCAACCACCTCGGGCCGGCTGGCAAGCTCCGTCGAGGCCACGGGCGTCATGCTACGCCGCGGCGGCCCCGGCCGCCGACAGGCGATCGAGCGAGCGCCGGAGCAGACGCGAGACGTGCATCTGGGAGACGCCCACGCGCTCGGCGATCTCGGCCTGGGTCAGGTCGTGCTCGAAGCGCAGCGCGAGGATCAGGCGCTCGCGCGCGGGCAGCGCCTCGAGCGCGCCCCGGAGCGTCTCCTCGATCTCCACGCGCTCGTAGCCGCCGTCTGCACTCGCCAGGGTGTCCAGGTAGGTCCACTCTCCGTCGTCGCCGCCGGGGCGGGGCGCATCCAGTGAGCTCGCCTCGTAGGCCGTGGCGGCCTCCATCGCCTCCAGAACCTCCTCGACGGTCGCGCCCAGGGCGGCGGCAACGTCGCGGGGGCGCGGCGAATGCCCGAGCTTGGCCGGCAGTGTGCCCAGGGCCTCCCCGACCTTGAGCACCAGCTCCTGCGTGGCACGGGGCACGTGCACCGACCAGCCCTTGTCGCGAAAGTGGCGCTTCAGCTCGCCCAGCATCGTCGGGACGGCGTAGCGCGCGAAGTTGCCGCCGCGATCGGGGTCGTAGCGGTCGACCGCTTTCAGCAGGCCGACGCAGGCCACCTGGACCAGGTCCTCTTGCGGCTCGCCCGCGTGCTTGTAGCGGCCCGCCAGCTGGCGGGCCAACGGCATGAAGCGAATGACCACCTCCTCGCGCGCCTCGAGATCGCCTTCACCTTGATAGCGCAGCAGAAGAGCCTCGTCATCCAGTCTCACCTGCTGCGCCGGCGTCTCGGGCGTGGGTGGCTCCTCCGCCGCCGAAGCGGCAGCAGCCATGCTGTACAGCACCTCCTCGCAGTTCCGATTGCTGCAGGAGATCCGTTCTCTGGCCGCGCGGCGGCCAGACAGCGTCCCTCAACCGACCTTCGTTAATTATCACCCGTTTGAAAGGGGATGAAACGCCGGATTCAATCGATTGCAGCGGTGTCGTCGACCATGTCGAGACGCTCCTCGAGGCGGGTGATCGAGAACACCCGCTGAACCGGCTCGGGGCCTCGCACGATCACCACACGGCGGCCGGCCTCACGTCCGCGTTCGTCGGCGGTCACGATGCACCGGAGTCCGGTGGAATCGAGGAAGGTCAGCTTGGACAGGTCGAGCACCAGCACCGGCGGAGCGGAAGCCTCGACGCGCCGGAGCTCGTCCTGGACCTTGCCGACCGTCGAGAGATCGAGCTCGCCTCGCAGGACCAGATGGATGCGCCCGTTGCGCTCCGTGGTCTCGACGTCGAGGATCTCCACCGGGTCAGCTTAACCTGTCGGCCCCCGCCTCCCGTCGCGCGACGCCGCTGCGGACCGCGGCCTCGGCAACGGCGGCGGCAACCGCCTCGGCCACCCGAGCGTTGAAAACGCTCGGGATCACGTAGTCCGCGTGGAGCTCGCCGTCCGGAATCACGTCGGCGATGGCAAGCGCGGCGGCGAGCTTCATCTCCTCGTTGATCGCGGTGGCCCGGACGTCCAGGGCCCCGCGGAAGACCCCCGGGAAAGCGAGCACGTTGTTTATCTGGTTCGGATAGTCGGAGCGACCCGTGGCCAGGATCGCGACGTCGTCGCGGATCTCCTCCGGCCGCACCTCGGGGATCGGGTTGGCCATAGCGAACACCACCGGGTTCGGCGCCATGGAGCGAACGGCGGAGACGGACACCGCGCCCGGAGCCGACACCCCCACCAGCACGTCGGCGCCCTCCAGCAGCTCGTCGGCCGTGCCGCGCCTGCCGCCGGGGTTCGTCCGCGCGGCAACGGCCGCCCGAGCCGGGTCGAGCCCTGGAGCCCCGGCGTACAGGGCACCCCCGATATCACAGACCGTGAGATCACGGACTCCGTGGGCGAGGATGATGTCGGCGCTGGCCACGCCGGCCGCGCCGGCGCCCACGACCACGACCCTGATGTCCTCGGCGCGCTTGCCCACCACCCGCAGGGCGTTCAGCAGAGCCGCGAGCACCACGATCGCGGTCCCGTGCTGGTCGTCGTGGAAGACCGGAATGTCGAGCTCCGCGCTCAGCCGCCGCTCGATCTCGAAGCAGCGGGGAGCCGCGATGTCCTCGAGGTTGATGCCCCCAAAGGTGGGCGCGACCGCCCGGGCGAAGGCCACGATGCTGTCCACCTCGTTCGTGTCGAGGCAGAGAGGAAAGGCATCGACGCCGGCAAGCTCCTTGAACAGCAGCGCCTTGCCCTCCATCACCGGCATCGCGGCCGCCGGGCCGATGTCACCCAGCCCGAGGACGGCCGACCCGTCGGACACCACGGCCACCGTGTTGGCCTTGATGGTCAGGGCCCAGGCCCGCTCCGGATCCTCCTGGATCGCCGAGCAGACGCGCGCGACGCCCGGCGTATAGGCCATGGACAGGTCCTCGCGGGTCTGCACCGAGATCTTGGGCGCAATCTCGATCTTGCCGCCCTTGTGCATGAGGAAGGTGCGGTCGGACACGCTGTCCACCGAGAGACCATCCAGCTCGCGGACGGCGGCCACCACGGCCTCGCCGTGCTCGCCGTCCCTGCAGGCCACGGTGACGTCCCGGATGACCTCGCCGTTCTCCACGCGGACGAGGTCGATGGCGCCGAGAATCGCCCCGGTCGAGCCGATGGCACTCGCGACGCGGCCGAACGACCCCGGCTCCTGGGGAATCCGCACTCGCAACGTGAGGCTGTATGACGCCGAGGGCTGGAGAGCGATCTCGCTCTGCGCTTCACTCATGTGTGCTCTCCGGACAGTGCGTGCCGCTCCTTCTCGCTGAGCGCCCGCGCGCGACGCGTCTCTTCATCCCAGGCCACGAGCACCGCGCGCCCCTCCACGGCCACCTTCCCGTCGGGCCGCACCAGCTGGTTCTCGAGCTCGACGCGTGAGCGGCCAAGCTCGGCGACGTGAGCTTCACCGACCAGGTAGCGGTCGGCAATGCGGACCTCCGCGCGGTAGTCAAGCTCCACGTGGACGAGCACGTAGCCGGTGAACGGCAGGTCGGGCAGCACCTCGCGAAAGAACGCCGCCCGTACCTCCTCGAGAAGCTCGTGGTAGACCGCCTGGTTGACGTGCCCGAGGGAGTCGAGGTCCCGGTGGCGCAGCGCCAGCTCGACCCGCACGCGGCGGCTCACGGCGGATGAACGATCAGCACGTCGCTGTGCACCTTGCGCGCCACCTCTTCCGGTCAGCGGGGCTCGGTAAGGCCCATCGTTTCGGCCAGCAGAGTGCAGGTCGCGGCAACGGCCCGAAGGGAGGGAGCCTCAACCTCCGTGAGGTCCGCGAGCTCCACCACCGCCTCGATCAGGGCGGCGAGCTCCAGCGGCTTGCCCGCCTCGAAGTCCTGGAGCGTGGAGGGCTTGTGCTCGCCCACCCGTTCCGCGCCCGCCAGCCGGCGTTCGATCGACACCGCGGGCTCGGCTCCGACCTTGGAGGCGATCTCCAGCGACTCGGCCATCATCCTCGCCACCAGTTCGCGCATCTGCTCGTGCCGGCACATCGCCGCGAGGGTGGCCCGAGTCAGGACGCTCAGAGGGTTGAACGCGACGTTGCCCATCAGCTTGACCCAGATCTCGTCGCGGACCCGCGCCTCGATCGGGCACTTGAGGCCACCGGCGATCATCGCCTCGCTGAACACCTCGCAGCGCTCGGAGATCTTCCCGTCGGGCTCGCCGATCGTGAAGCGCGTGCCCTCGAGATGCCGGACGACCCCGGGCTCGGCCAGCTCCGTGCCGGGGTAGACCACGCAGCCGATGGCGCGCTCCGGCGGTATCACCTCGGAGACGGCGCCGCCCGGGTCGACGGCCTCGATCCGATGGTCGCGGTACGGGCCGTCGAGTCCGTGGAAGTACCACCAGGGGATGCCGTTCTGGCCGGCGATGACCGCCGTATCCTCCTTCAGGAGCGGGTCGAGCAGCGACCCGGCGCTCGCGTACGAGTTGGCCTTCAGCCCGAGGAAGACGAAGTCGACGGGACCGATCTCGCTGGGATCGTCGGTGGCCGGCGGATGCGCCTCGAAGTCGCCGCGCGGTGACATGACGCGGACGCCGTTCTTGCGCATGGCCTCGAGGTTCGCCCCGCGGGCCACGAGATGGACGTCGGCGCCGCCTCGCGCCAGCGCGGCCCCCACGTAGGCCCCGATTGCCCCTGCACCAAGTACGGCGATTCTCACGCTAACCCTCCCTCACACGGTGCGTGCGCGTTGGGGGGCGGCATCGTATCCGAGGGCGGCGGAAATGGCGGCTGCATGATCGGCCAGGAGCCGGCCGAGCTCGCCGGTCCCGGCATGCACGATCCGGGCCGTGGGAGCGGAGATGCTGATCGCCGCGCACGCCAGTGCGCTGGCGTCGAAGATGGGCGTCGCAACGCAGCTCACGCCCTCCTCGTGCTCCTCGTTGTCGAGGGCATAGCCCCGGCGGCGGATCAGCACGAAATCGTCCCGCAACCCGGCCAGCGTCGTGATCGTGCGCGCTGTCAGGCGCTCGAAGGGCTCGCGGTCCCGTGGGTACAGCCGCGGGAGCGCGTCGGCGGGCCGGAAGGCGAGGATCGCCTTGCCCGATCCGGTGCTGTGGGCGAGCACGGAGCTGCCCAGCTCCGTGAACATGCGGATGCTGTGTGAGCCCTCGACCTGATCGACGTAGACGACGCGGTCGGCCTCCAGGATCACCAGGTTGGCCGTCTCCCCGGTCGCCTGCTGGATGCGCTGAAGGTGGGGGCGGGCAGCGGTCCGCAGAGCCGCCGTGCGCGCCTCCAGACCACCGACCAGCTCCAGCACCTTGAAGCCCAGCGTGTAACGGCCGCTGGCCGGGTTCTGACCCACGTAACCGCGTTCGGCCAGCGTCGCGAGGAGGCGGTGCGCCGTGCTCACCACCAGCCCGGTGCGGGCGGCGATCTCCGACACCCCGAGCTCGCGGGCGGTGGCCAGCGCCTCCAGCACGTCGAGCGCGCGGTCGAGCGACTGAACGCGGTTCCTGCGCGGCGTATCCACCGCCACGAGCTTTCGCTTCTCGGATGCCTCTTTCCGCATGATCGAGGCCGTTCCCCCCGCTCAGCCGGCGAGCTCCGGCAGGGCGGCGTAGGGATCGGGCAGCGACTGGGTGACGGGCTCGAACTCGCGGACGTGGTCGATGGACTTGCCCATCGCGGCATCGTCCTCGCGACCGATCATGATCTCGACGAGGATCGGGACCTGGCGCTCCTCGGCCTGAGCCACCGCCCAGTCGAAGGCGGCCTCTATCTTGTCGGGCTCGGTCACCCGCACGCCGTCGGCGTTCATCGCCTTCATCACGGCGACGTGATCGATGCCGGGATGTCCCTCGGATCCGTCGTACGAGAGGTTGACCTCGTAGTTCATGTCGTAGTTCTTCTCGGCCTGGCGGATGAGACCCATGTAGCCGTTGTTGACCATGACCAGGACGAACGGCACCTTGTACTGGACGGCGACGGCCACCTCTTCCATCAGGAACTGGAACGAGTAGTCGCCCACGAGCCCCACGACCAGCTTCTCGGGTGCGGCCAGCTTGGCCCCGATGCAAGCCGGGACCTCCCAGCCGAGCGGGCCGGCCTGACCGCAGCAGAGGTAGTGGCGCGGCTTGTAGGCCAGCTGGAACTGCCCGCTCCAGATCTGGTAGAGGCCGATCGCCGTCACCCACACCGTGTCGCGGTCGAAGTAGTCGTTGATCTCCTGGTAGATCCGCGGCGGCTTGATCGGGACGTCGTCGAAGTCCGTCCGCCGCACCAGCACCTCCTTGAGGTGCGCGACGCGCTCCACCCAATTGTTCGTGGAGCGGTCCTCCCGCTCCCGCCCCTGCTCGTGCAGCGCCTTGAGGGCCAGCTTGGCGTCGCTGACGATGCCCAGGTCGGCCGGGAACACGCGGCCGATCTGCTGCGGCGCAATGTCGACGTGGATGAACTTGCGCTCGCCCCGGTAGACGTCGAGATCGCCGGTGTGGCGATCGCCGAAGCGGGCGCCCACGGCTAGAACGACGTCGCTCTCGAGGAAGATCTGGTTCGCGTAGCGCTGACAGGTCTGGATGCCGACGGTGCCGGCCCAGAGCGGATGGTCCTCCGGGATCGCCCCCTTGCCCATGAGCGTCGGCGACACCGGGATCTGGAGCTCCTCGGCCAGAGCCACGAGCTCCTCGGCGGCGTCGGCCAGGATCACGCCGCCGCCGGCCAGGATGAGCGGCCGGTCTCCCTCGGCCAGCATCTCCAGAGCGGCCGTGATGGCCGCCGGATGGGCCTCGGGCGGAACGAACGGCAGTGGGCAGTCGGCCTCAGGGTCGTAGGCGATGTCCTCGCCCTTCTGGACGTCGAGCGGAAGGTCGATGAGGACCGGGCCCGGTCGCCCCGCCCGCGCGACGTGGAACGCCTCACGGAAGGCCCAGGGCAGCTGCGCCGTCTCCTTGACCTGATAGGCCCACTTGCATACCGGCCGGGCGATGTCGACGATGTCGACCGCCTGGAAGGCCTCCTTGTGGAGGATGTCCTTGTTCGCCTGCCCGGTGATGCAGATCATCGGGATCGAATCCGCGAGCGCCGTGTAGAGGCCGGTGATCATGTTCGTTCCGGCCGGACCCGATGTGCCGATGCAGATACCGGGCTCGCCGGTGATGCGCGCCCATCCGTCGGCCGCGTGAGTGCCGCCCTCTTCGTGGCGGACAGCCAGATGGCGGATGTTCGAATGACGCATCGCGTCGTAGAGCGGCAGGATGGCCGCGCCGGGCACGCCGAAGGCGACCTTGACGCCCTCGTCCTCCAAGACGCGGACGACGGCTTCCATCGGGTTCATGCGGGACACGGCTTCCTCCTTCAGGTCGTAGTGGATGTCAGGCGCTCGCTGCCGATGCGGTGCTCCGCCAGCTCCTCCACCAGCTGGAGCAGACCGGAGTGGTCGTCGCCGCCGTGGCCCTTGACGCGCAACGCGTTGAAGTACTGCTGCACGAGGCCGGTGACGGGCAGCGGCACGCCGTAGGCGTCGCCCGACTCCAGCGCGATGTTCAGGTCCTTGTGGTGAAGGTCGATGCGAAAGCCGGGCGTGAAGTCGTGCTCGAGGAAGTTCTTCCGGCGCATCTCCATGACCCTGTTGGCGGCCAGGCCGCCACCCAAGACGTCGAGAATCCGCTCCGGCTCCACGCCCGCCTTGGACCCGAGCACGAGCGCCTCGCTCACGGCGGCAATCGAGATGGCCACGACGACCTGGTTGCAGGCCTTCACCACCTGGCCGGCCCCGTGCCCGCCCACGTGGACGATGGTCTTGCCCAGCACCTCGAACAGCGGACCTGCGCGCTCGAAGTCAGCGGGCTCGCCGCCGACCATGATCGACAGGGCGCCCTGCTGAGCGCCGACGTCGCCGCCGCTGACCGGCGCGTCCAGGGTGTTTACCCCGCCCTCGTCGCCGGTCTCGGCCACGGCTATGGACACCGTCGGATGAATGGTCGACATGTCGACGACCAGATCGCCCTCCGACGCGCCCGCCAAGACGCCCTCGTCGCCGAACATCACCTGCTCGACGACCGGCGAGTCGGGAAGCATCGTGATCACGATGTCGCTTCGCTCGGCCACCTCACGCGGGCTCGAAGCCGTCTCGGCCCCAGCCGCCGCGGCCGCCTCCATCGGCTCGGCATGGACGTCGAGCACCACGAGGGAGTGACCCGCCTCCAGGAGGTTGCGGGACATCGGGGCGCCCATGACGCCCAGGCCGATGAATCCGATCGTCTCCGCCATTGCGCCTCTCCTCCTCCTAGATGGCTGCGCGATCGCCGCGCCGCTCGCGCGGCAGCCACCCGAAGCTCGCCTCGGTGTCGCCGCCTTGGGGCTTGTACTCCAGGCCGATGTGACCGTCGTAGCCCAGCTCGGTGATGCGCTGGAAGACGTAGTCGAAGTTGATCTCGCCGGTGCCGGGCTCGCCGCGGCCCGGGCTGTCGGCCACCTGAATGTGCGCGATCTCGGCGAAATGGCGCTCGATGGTCGCCGTGAGATCGCCCTCCATGCGCTGCATGTGGTACACGTCGTACTGAAGCGCCACGTTGTCGCGCTCAACCGATTCCACGAACTCGGAGGCGACAGCGGTACGCGGGATCAGGTAGGGCCCGTTCTCGTAGGTGTTGACCGCCTCGATCAGCACCTGCGCGCCTTGCTCGGCCGCCGCGTCGGCGGCGAAGCGGACGTTCTCGCGGGCGAGCTCGAGCTGCGCGTCACGCTCCAGGTCGGGCAGTTCGTGGCCGGCGAGCGCGTTGAGCTTCGTGCAGCCCACGGCAGCGGCCAGCTCGAGGGCCACCGGAACATTGGCCCGGAACGCCTCCTGGCGCTCGGGGTCGCTGATCAGGCCCCGGTCGCCGCCGGGCATGTCGCCCGCGTCGAAGTTGATCAGGACCACCTCCACGCCGGCATCCTCGATGGCGGCGCGCACGGCCTCCGGGTCCTCGCCGCTCGGCCACCAGAGCTCGACGGCGTCGAAGCCGGCCTCGCGCGCGCGCGCGAAACGCTCCAGCAGCGGGAGGTCGGTGAACAGGATCGAGACGTTGACGGAGAACCGCATAGGAGGGAGGAGGCTACCGATCGCTTTCCCGTATGTCAACAAGCTCTTTCCACATAGTGGAACCCCGACTGGGAACGCAGGACGGGAGTTCGCCGCCTCCCGGACCTCTGTATCCCAGATACCTGGTCAGCGAAGCGGCGAAACCTATGCCGGGGACTTCCAGTGGGTTTTCACCTAGGCGGTAAAGGCGGTCAGCCCTCCCGCAACGAACACGATCGCGAGCGTGAGGCGCCGGAACGCGAGCTCGGGCAGCCGAGGGGTCAGTGTTGTGCCGAGCCAGTTGGCGACCAGCGAACCCGGCAGCCACACCACGAAGGCCGGGAACAGGGCCTCGCTGTCGAACGCTCCCACCGCCGCAAGGACCAGCAGGCCGATCGCGTTCGATGCGACGAAGTAGAGCGCGAGATCAGCGAGGAAGCTGCGCGGCGCCGCCTTGTCGCGTGCGAGGAGCAGCACCGGCGCGATGCCGTTCAAAGAGGTGGCCGACCCGAGAAAGCCGCCGAGAAAACCGGCTGCGAGCGGCGCTCCGCGCATCGGCCTCGGTGGCGGGGCCGAGGCCGTGCGCCACAGCAGCACGGCCGCGACCATCACCACCAGCCCCGCCGCGATCTTGATCGTTGCCTCGCGGACGCTGGCCAGCACCTCAGCCCCCAGCCAGAGCCCGGGGATGCTCCCGCCCACCATGCCGGCAACGCGGCCGGCCGAGAGGTCGGCGCGAAAGCGGTACGCCACCGAGATCCTCGTGACCAAGGCGAGCGCCAGGTTGACTGTCACGACGAAGGGCAGGTCAAAGCCCGCGAGCAGCAGCAGCGGCGTGGCGACCAGCGAGTAGCCGAAGCCGGTGACGCCCCCCAGGAAGGAGGCCATGAAGACGCCGATGCCGCCTGCGACCAGCTCCATGACTCAGGACGTACGTACCCCGGAGATTGGTAGCCTGCGCCAAATGGAGGACCAGGAACAGCAGGGGACGCCCGATGCCGACGAGGCGCTGAGCGACGCCGCGGCCGACACGACCAAGATTCCGGACGTCGAGGAAGAAGCGGATACGCCGGAGGCCGACGACGCGATGGCCGACGCCTCTCTCGACACGGAGAAGACGCCGGACGCCACCGACAGTCCGTAGCTGCGGCTCCGCTTCCGGGCCGCCGTCAGGCGTAGAAAAACGTGACGCCCAGAACCACGTACAGCGCAAGCAGCTGAAGTCCCTCGAACCAGGTCGACTCGCCGTCCTGCGAGACGAGCGTGGCGATCAGACCCGCGATCAGCACTGCGGCGACCTCGTATCCGTTGAACACCAGCGGCAGGGGGTCCGGTCCGAAGAAGAACGAGAGCACGACCAGCACCGGGGCGACGAACAGCGCCACCTGGGCACTCGAGCCGATGGCGATGTTCACCGACAGGTCCATCCTGTCCTTGAGGGCGAAGTAGACGGCCACCCAGTGCTCGGCGGCGTTGCCCACCACCGCGACGATGATCACGCCGATGAAGAACTGGCTTATCCCGACCGACTCGGCCGTCTCGCTGATCGAGCCCACCAGAATCTCGGACATGATCCCGACGCCGACGCCGGCGAGGGCCAGGAAGAGCACCGAGCGCCTGACGGTCCACGGCTCGTCTCCCTCGCGGGAATCCTCCTCGTAGGGGTTGAAGACGTCCTTGTGACTGATGAGCGAGAAGTACAGCCCCGCGGCGTAGGTGACGAGCAACACAATCGCCACCGCCAGCGAGAGGCCCTCGACCCCGTCCACGTGCACGAAGTCCGGATCGGCCGGTGTCGGTAGGCCGCCGCCGTCGATCAGCTGGAAGATCGCCGGCATGGACAGGGCGCCCGCCGCGAGAACGAGCATCGTGGCCTGCGTGACCGCGGCGGTGGGGTTGAAGTTCTGACGCTCGCGGCCCAGGCCCCCGACGAACATGGAGGCGCCCAAGACCAGCAGCAGGTTGCCCAGGACCGAGCCGATGATCGACGCCTTGACGACCTCTTGGAGCCCCTCGAGGAGGGCGAAGAAGGCGATGAGGAGCTCGGGGAAGTTGCCGAAGGTCACGTTGAGCAGGCCGCCGATGCCCGGACCCGAGCGGTCGGCGAGCTCCTCGGTGGCCCGTCCCATGAGCGCCGCCGTGGGAATGACACCGACGGCCGCGGCGAAGAAGATCAGCGAGGCGCTGGCGTGCGCGAACTCCAGCGCGACGGCGATCGGGATGAAGGGGACCAGCAGGTACGGCCAGCCTTCCCCGCTCAGGAGAAAGCCGGCGAGGCCCTTGCGGCCGGCCTCCGGGGCGTCGGGGCCTGCCATCTACCGTCAGTTACCCAGGATCTCGACGCTTATGTCGGACACCTCGGTAGGCGTGCGCCCGACTCGGACGCCGGCCTCCTCCAGCGCCTCGGCTTTCGCCTTGGCGGTGCCCTGGGAGCCCGAGACGATGGCGCCCGCGTGGCCCATGGTCTTCCCGGGCGGTGCGGTGAAGCCGGCGATGTAGGCGACCACCGGCTTGTTCACGTTGTCCGCGATGTGCGCCGCCGCCTCCTCCTCGGCCGCCCCGCCGATCTCGCCGCTCATGACGATCAGCTCGGTCTCGGGGTCGGCCTCGAACAGGTCGATCACGTCGATGAAGCTCGAGCCCGGCACCGGGTCGCCGCCGATTCCGACGATGGACGAGTTGCCGAATCCCTGCTGGGCCAGCTCGTTGCCGATCTGGTAGGTCAGGGTGCCCGACCGCGACACGACGCCGACGTTGCCTTCACTGAAGAACGCCGCGGGGATGATTCCCACGTTGGCCTTGCCCGGCGACAGCACGCCGGGGCAGTTCGGTCCGATCAGCCGCACGCCGTCCAGCCGGTTGAGGTGGGAGGCCACGCGCAGCTCGTCGTGCGCCGGAATTCCCTCGGTGATGCAGATGATCGTGCGGATCCCGGCCTCCGCGGCCTCGAGCACCGAGTCGGCGGCGAAGCGCGCCGGCACGAACACCATCGCGGTGTTGGCGTCCGTCTCCTTCACCGCGTCGCTGAAGGTGTTGTAGACCGGGATCCCGTCGACCTGCTGGCCGGCCTTCCCGGGGGTCACCCCCGACACCACGTTGGTGCCGTACTTCTTGTTGTTCAGCGCGTGGAAGGTCCCCTCGCGCCCGGTGATCCCGGACACGCAGAGACGTGTGTCGCTATCGATCAGGATGCTCATCGCGCCTCCTCCAGGCTCGGCGTGGCACCCGCCAGCTGAACCACGCGCTCGGCGGCTCCGAGCATCGTGGACTCCACGTGGAGGTTGGGCAGGTCGGCCTCGGCAAGCAACCGGCGCCCTTCCTCGTCATTCGTGCCGTCGAGGCGAACCACGAACGGCACCTCCGGCCGCACCTGCTCGAAGGCCTCGATCAGGCCCTTCGCCACCTCGTCGCAGCGAGTGATCCCTCCGAAGATGTTGAACAGCACCGCCTTGACCTTCTCGTCCGAGAGAATGACCTCTACCGCAGAGACGATGGCGTCGGCCTTCGAGCCCCCTCCGGCGTCCAGGAAGTTGGCCGGCTGCCCGCCGGCCTGAGACACGACGTCGAGCGTCGACATCACGAGCCCGGCGCCGTTGCCCAGGATGCCGATGTCGCCGTCGAGCTTGACGTAGATCAGCCCGCGCTCCTTGGCCATCTGCTCCTGAGGGTCCTCGCCGGACGGGTTGCGGAGGCTGGCGTTGTCCGGATGGCGGAACATCGCGTTGCCGTCGAGGGTGACCTTGGCGTCCAGCGCCCGGAGCTCACGCTCGGGCGTGACGATCAGCGGGTTGACCTCCACCAGCATCGCGTCCTCGCCCGCGAACGCGTCGTAGAGCTTGGACAGCATGGCGGTGGCCGGGCGCACCAGGTCCGCGTCCACCCCTGCGTCGAAAGCCAGCTGGCGGCCCTGGTACTCCTGGAAGCCCAGCAGCGGATCCACGTGCAGGGTGGCGATGGCGTCGGGGTCCTCGTCGGCCACCTGCTCGATGTCCATGCCGCCCTTGGTCGAGAACATCACGAACGGGGCCTTGGCGCTGCGGTCGAACACGATCGACGCGTAGTACTCGGCCTCGATGTCCGAGGCGGCCTCGACCCACACCTCGTGCACCGTCAGGCCCTTGATGTCCATGCCGAGGATCGCGCTCGCGTGCTCGCGTGCCTCGTTCGCGTCCTGGGCGACCTTGATGCCGCCGAGCTTGCCGCGGCCCCCGATCTGCACCTGCGCCTTGATGACGCAGGGAAAGCCGATCGTCTCGGCCGCGTCTACCGCCTCGTCGACCGTGGTTGCCGGATGGCCCGAGGGCACCGGAATGTCGTAACGAGCAAAGAGCTGCTTGCCCTGATACTCGAGTAGATCCATGGTTATCCCTTCCTCCGCCGCCGGGACCGTCCGTCAGACCGTCGTTGCCTTCTCTTCGCGCGCCGCTCCTCCCGCTCGTCGTACATCACACCCACCACGCTCAGCTGCCGACGGATGTAGTAGCCGGCCATCGGGTTGCGGTCGCGCAGGCGAAACCACCAGCCCGGCGCGAAGCTCTGGTGCAGCCACCAGAACCCGATGGCGAACCCGACGCTCAGGAGAAACTGGTACACGACGAAGTCGAGCCAGCCGTGTGGGACGGCCACCGGGTCGCCGGCGATGAGACTCACGACCGCCGCGTGGATCACCCGCGACACCGGGAAGACCACCGCCCAGTAGAGCGGCGATCGGGGCGAGAGGCCCGAGTGGGATCTTGCCTGCCGCAAGCAGCAGCTCATAGCCGGCACCCGATGAGCCCAAGCGGAATGGCCAGCGCCAGCCCGGCGGCCAGGGTGTCGACGACCGAGAGACCGCCGAGACCCGCCATCGCCCCGGCGATCGGCCCCCCGAGCAGCCCGATCAGCACCCCCGGCACCGTCAGCTCCGCGAGCTGCCGGCGGCTCCAGGCTGCTCAAGGGCGGCGGGGCGGGCGCCCCCGCGGACGGGGGCGCCACTCCTCCTTCTGCTCGGGCCGTCGGCATCAGCCCAGGTCGGTTACGCCGAACTTGATCAGGCTGTAGAACAAGCGCCGCCAGTAGCCGAGGCCGCCCAGGACCAGGATGATCGTGATGACCATGTGAGGTCGGATCTTCTGCCGGCAGGTTCGTCCTGTTGCACACCGCCAGCACCAGGCAGTACGCGCCCATCACGAACGTGGACAGGAAGGCCAGGATGTCCAGGATCCCCGTCGGCCCGTCGGCGGGGCCGAAGTTCAGGATGAGGACCCCGAAGATGATCACGCCCCAGAGGTACATGGCGTACAGCTGGGCCATCTTGAAGCGCTTGGCGCCCGGCATGAAGAAGTAGCTCATGTCGGACTGACCGCGCGCAAAGGCGTCGAACAGGCCAATGCTGGCCTTGAAGCCCACGATCGCGATGAAGATGAAGAAGATCGGATCGAGGATTCCTGCGGCCTCCCCGAACGCGTCCGCCATCGCCGGGATAGCGGCGTCTCGCTCGCCCTCGATGAGCTGCGTACGGGCCTCGGGGTTGACATCGGCCGCGTTCATGGCCATGACCGTGAAGATGATCGTGACCAGCATCGTGGTGCCGAAGAACAGGAGGATCGCGTCGTAGTTGACCCAGCGGCGCCAGCCCTGCCACTTGCGCATCTCCTCGGGGTCGTCGACGTCGAACATCGACCCGGTATCCGGGATCGTCTCCTCCTCGCCGGCGTGCATCAGACCCACGCACGCGCGGAATGTGCACTCCCATGCCGGCGCCCTTGTCGCGCAGCCAGAGCGTGTACCACATCTGCTGCATGCCGGAAGGCCCGGCGAAGGCGAGCGCGCCGACGACCAGCGGGAACCACTCGGCGGTCAGCGCCGCGTCCGGGATGCCGGCGTCGAAGCGAACGAGGCCGAGCAGGACCTCACCGAGGTCCGACAGGCTGCCGACGATCGCGCCGGCGATGGCCGAGCCGATGACCAGCACCCCGACGAGCACCGCCAGCAGCTTCTCGATCAGGTTGTAGATCACCGTGACGACGGTGAACATGATCCCGATGATCACCAGCGCGAGCGTCGCGGACACCTTCCAGGGGATGCCGGTGAGGTCCTCGAAGGCCTCCGCGCCGCCGGAGATGTGACCCGGCCAGATGTAGACCAGGATGGCCACGATGAAGAAGAACCACATCAGCGGCTGGAATATTCGCGCGGCGCCGAAGAAGATGGATTCACCGGTCGCCATGGCGTAGCGGGCCATCTCGAGCATCACGATCGTCTGGACGATCACGCCGATCAGGAACAGCCAGCGGATCTCCGGCCCGAAGACGATTACGAGGCGCGGCCAGAGGAAGGTCTCGCCGAACCCTACGCCCAGGGCCACCAGGATCATTGCCGGCCCGAGGATGTGCACCGACTCCGGCGCCTCGGGCAGCTTGCGGATCGGCATCGGCGCGAGTCCTCCCGCCGGCCAGACCCGTCCCTCTTCGGAAACTACGGCCATTACGTTCCTCCCCTAGGTCTCTCTCCGCTCCCCCTACATCTGACCTTGCGCCCGAGGGCGCTCGCTGCTCACTCCTTCCTCACTTGCTCTCCAGTAGGCCGGCCATTCTTGCCCAGCGGTACTTGGCGGCCAAGACCTCCACCGGGGTCTCGGTCGTGTACGGATACGCCGGGATGCCGCGGTCGAAGAGGTAGTCCGACGCCTCCTCGACCTCCACGTCGCCGGCCAGCGAGGCCACGATGGGCTTCTCGATGCCGCGTCCGCGGAACTCCTCGACCACGTCGGCGAGCACCTCGGCGAACTTCATCGGCGGGGTGATGATCGTGTGCCAGTACCCGAGTACGAGCGAATGGATGCGCTCCTCCTCCAGACCGAGCGCGATCGTCGCGCGATAGGTCTCGGGCGGCTCTCCCCCCGTGATGTCGACCGGGTTGCCGGCCGCTCCGAAGGGCGGGATGTACTCCATGAACGCGTCGTTGAGATCGTCCGGCATCTCCATCAGCGTGAGGCCGGTCTTGTAACACGCGTCGGAGAGCAGCACGCCGGACCCGCCGGCGCCCGTGATGATCACCACGTTCTCGCCCTTGGGCGTCGGAAGGATGGGCAGGCAGCGAGCGAACTGCAGCAGCTCCTGCAGGCTGTGGGCCCGTACCACCCCGGCCTGGCGAAGGATGTCCTCGTAGACCTTGTCGTCACCGGCCAGCGCCGCCGTGTGTGAGGCAGCGGCCTGGGACCCGGCCGGTGTCGCGCCTGCCTTGAGGACCACGATCGGCTTCTTCTGCGAGACACGCTGGGCCACCTCCACGAAGGCGCGCCCGTCCTTCAGGTCCTCCATGTGGAGCGCCACGCACTGGGTGTTCTCGTCGTCCTCGAAAAAGGTGAGGAGATCGTCCTCGTCGATGTCGGCCTTGTTGCCCAGGCCGACGATCGAGGAGACCCCCATCTTGGTCGAGCGGCTGAAGCCGAGGATCCCCATGCCGATCCCGCCGCTCTGCGACGCGAGGGCCACCGAGCCCTGCACGTCATACGGGGTGGTGAAGGCCGCGCTCATCTTCTCGGGCGTGTAGTAGACGCCGTAGATGTTGGGTCCCACGAAGCGCACGCCGTGCTCGCGGGCGCTCTGGACGAGCTGCTCCTGGAGCTCCGGCTCGCCCGCCTCGGCGAAACCGGAGGGGATCAGAACCGCGGCCGCGATCCCCTTGTCGCCCACCTTGGCCAGCGTGTCGGGCACGAACTTGGCCGGGATGGCGAACACCGCCAGGTCCACCCCGTCGGGCAGATCGGAGACGTCCGCGAAGCATTTCTTGCCCATGATCTCGTCGGCCTTGGGGTTGACCGGATAGATCTCCCCCTCGAACCCGCCGTCGACCAGGTTCTTCATCACGGAGTTGCCGATCTTCCCGGCCGAGTCCGAGGCACCGACCACCGCGATGGCCTTCGGCCGGAACATGCGCTCCATGACCGCGAGGATGTCCTCCTCGCTGTAGCGCGGGGGCCGGCTGTCGGCATCCTCGGTCGAGAGGACGAAGCGGGCGTCGACCGCTGTGGCGCCGTCCTCTGTGGCGAGGACCGGATTGAGGTCCACCTCGGAGATCTCCGGGAAGTCGGTGACGAGCACCGAGACGCGCTCGATCATGTCGGCCAGCGCCTGCTGGTCGACACCGGGGCGGCCACGCACGCCGCGCAGAACCTCCGCGGCTCGGATGCCGTTGACCATCTCCAGCGCCTCGTCGTTCGAGGTCGGAGCGAGCCGGAAGGTCACATCACGCAGGACTTCGACCAGGATGCCGCCGATACCGAAGGTCATCACCGGCCCGAAGGTGGGATCCGTCACCGCGCCGATGAGCACCTCCTGGCCCTCGGGCAGCATCTGCTGCACCTGCACGCCGGTGATGTCGGCGTCGGCCTTGTAGGCCTTGGCGTTCTCGATGATCGTGTCGTACCCCGATGACACGTCGTCGGACGAGTCGAGCCCGACGAGCACGCCCTTCGCCTCGGTCTTGTGGAGGATGTCGGGGGAGACGATCTTGAGGACCACCGGGTAGCCCATGTCGTCGGCCAGGCTCACGGCCTCGTCGGCCGAGGTGGCCAGCCCCTCGCCGGGGACCTTCAGGCCGTACGCGTCGGCGACGCGCTTGGCTTCGGGCGCGCTCAGCGCCTCGCGCCCCTCGGCGCGGGCCGCCTCGAGGACCTCACGGACGGCGTCCTTGTCGCCGGTAGTGGTCCCCCCCGTCTCGGTTACCGTCGACTCCATCGTGTTCCGCCTCTCCCTGTCGCGCTGATCATGGTCGGTGAGGGCCGAACGCCTAGAGGGCGCCCGCCGCGGTCAGTCGTTCGAGCTCGCCGTCCGGCTCGTCGAGCAGCTCCTGCAGGATCTCCTCGTTGTGCTCGCCCAGGAGAGGTGAGCGCCGCACCTCCACCGGGGAGTCCGAGAGCGTGAACGGGCAGCCCACGGTGGAGTAGCGGCCGCGCTCGGGGTGGTCCACCGCAACGAGCACGCCCTCGGCCCACAGCCCCTCGTCCTCGATGATGTCCTTGGTGCTGTAGACCGGCCCACAGGGGACGTTGATGGAGTTGAGCTCGCTGAATGCCTCCCACTTGGTCTTGGTCAGCGTCCACTGCTCGACCATGTCGAAGATCTCGTCCAGTCGGTCGAGCCGCGCTTCCGGCGTGTCGTAGTCCGGGTTACCGAGCAGATCCTCGCGCCCGATCTTCTTCGCCAGCGGCTCCCACACCTGGGGCTGGATCACCACGTAGATCCAGGCATTCATCCCGTGCGTGGTGGTGGGCTTGCAGCGCACCGCCCAGCCCGGCTGACCTCCGCCCGACGCGTTGCCCGACCGCGGTACGAACTCCGGGAACTCCTTGTTCGGGTACTCCTTCAGCGCACCGTGCTCGAGCCGCTGCTGGTCGCGCAGCTTGACGCGGCACAGGTTGAGGATGCCGGCACGCATCGAGATCTGGACCCGCTGCCCACGCCCGGTGTGCGTGCGCTGGTACAGGGCAGTGACGATCGCGCCGAAGAGGTGGACCGCGTTGCCCGAGTCCCCGATCTGTGCGCCCGTGGCCACGGGCGGCCCGTCCTCGAAGCCGGTGGTGCTCATGGCGCCCCCGGTGGCCTGCGCGATGTTCTCGTAGGCCTTGGCGTTCTGGAGCGCCCCGGGGCCGAAGCCCTTGAGCGAGGCGTAGATGACCTTGGGGTTGATCTCGTGGATCCGCTCCCAGGGAAAGCCCAGCCGGTCCATCACCCCGGGGCCGAAGTTCTCCACCACGATGTCGGCGCCCTGAAGCAGCTTGACGAAGACTTCCTTGCCCTCGTCCGACTTCATGTTGAGCGTCAGGCTGCGCTTGTTGCCGTTGAGCATCGTGAAGTAGAGCGAGTCCACGTCCGGCAGGTCACGTAGCTGCGAACGGGTGACGTCGCCCCGGCCGGGCTGCTCGATCTTGACCACGTCGGCGCCCATGAAGGCCAGCAGCTGGGTGCACACCGGCCCGGCCTGAACATGGGTCATGTCGACGACCCGAACCCCCTCGAGGGCCTTGTTCATATCCGCCTCCCCTACTTGTACATCGTCTGGTTCATGGTGCCCGGCGCGAACGCGTCCGGGTCGATCCACACGTTGATGAGCGACGGCCTGCCCGACTCGCGGGCGCGCTCGAGGGCGGGCCGGATGTCCTTCGGCTCGCGTACCTCCTCGCCGTAGCCGTCGAGCATCTTGGCGAACTGGTCGTACTTCACGTCGCCCAGCTTGTTGCCGATGTCGCCGCGATCCTCTCCGTACTTCTGGATCTGGCCGTACCGGATCTGGTTCATGTACGAGTTGTTGCCGACGACCCCGATGAACGGCAGGTCGAAGCGGACCATGGTCTCGAAGTCCCAGCCCGTGAGGCTGAGGGCTCCGTCGCCGAACAGGCCGACCACCTCGAGGTCCGGTCGCGCCAGCTTGGCCGCCATGGCGAAGGGCATGCCCACCCCCAGCGTGCCGAGCGGCCCCGGGTCCATCCACAGGCCGGGGCCCTTGGGCTGGACAACGCCGCCGGAGAACGTCACCACGTCTCCGCCGTCGCCGATGTAGAGCGAGTTCTCGGTGAGGAACTCGTTGATCTCGTGCGCCAGCCGCAGGGGATGGATCGGCACGGTGTCGTTCGTGATGCGGGGAAGCCGCTCATCCTTGAGCCGCTTCTCCTCGTCGCGCAGCGACTGCAGCCACGACTCGCGGCTGCTCGAGCCCTTGCTGCTACGGCCCGATGCGGCCTCGGTGACGGCGGCCAGGATGGCCCCCGGGTCGCCAACGAGACCGAGGTCGATATCGCGGTTCTTGCCGACGGTCTTGTAGTCCATGTCGATCTGGACCACCGTCGCCTCCTGGCGCAGGCGCTTGCCGTAGCCCATCCGGAAGTCGAACGGCGTGCCGACGATCACGATCACGTCCGCGTTGTTGAACGCATGCCGGCGCGTGAGGTGGAAGTGGTGCGAATCGCCCGGCGGCAGCGTGCCGCGGGCCGCGCCGTTCATATACGCGGGGATGTTCAGCGAGTGGGCGAACTCGATCGCCGCCTCGTGGCCGCGCGAGGTCCAGACCTGGCTTCCCAGCAGGACGCACGGGGTCTCGGCGTTGACGAGGATGTCCGCCAGGCGATCGATGTCGTTCGGGTCGCCGGTGCTCTTGGTGGAGGCCCGGTAGTGGCCGGCCTGCGGGATCACCGCGTCCTCGATGGGCACGTGGCCGTCCAGGATGTCGCGGCCGATCTCCAGGAATGACGGGCCCGGCGCGCCCGGCCATCGCCTCGCGGAAGGCCATGGAGCACATGTCCGCAACGCGCTCGGTGGTGACCACGTTCGCAGCGAACTTCGTGATCGGCTTCATGATGTCCACGTGCGGGAGGTCCTGGAGGGACCCCATCTTGTGCTGGTTGAGCGCGCCCTGGCCGCCGATCAACAGCATCGGGCTCTCCGCGCGGAAGGCGTTGGCGACGCCCGTGATCGCGTCCGTGGTGCCGGGGCCGGCGGTTACGACCGCGCAGCCGGGCCTACCGGTGACCCGGGCGTAGCCGTCCGCCGCGTGCGCGGCGACCTGCTCATGACGGACGTCGACGACCTTGATTCCCTCATCGATGCAGCCGTCGTAGATGTCGATGATGTGCCCGCCGCACAGAGTGAAGATCGCATCGATCCCCTCGGCGCGTAGGGCCTTGGCCACAAGATGGCCGCCAGAGATTGTCCCCGTCTCTTCTACGCGAGGGGCGGGCGTGGGCTCGGCTTTTACGGCGGTGCTCGAGGCGGTCACGATCTCTCCTTGTCAAGTTCCCCGTGCTCCAGGGACAAATGCCCCGGCGGTGGCGTTTTCACTCATGTTCTCCCCACGAAATGCGCCTTCCTCACCTCAGATGGTCCGACGTTCGCTCGACGTGATCGGCGAGGCTCAGCGCGTGCTCCCGCACGAGGCGCTCGGCCAGCTCGGCGTCGCGGGACTCCAGCGCCTCGATGATGTACATGTGGTCGACGATCGAGCGCTCGACTCGATCCTCCTCGCCGATGGTGCTGCGGCGGATCGCGCGCACGTGCACGAGCAGGCCATCGGCCATCTCCACGAGCACCGGTGAGTGGCTCAGCTCGATGACTCGCTGGTGGAAGCGGAGGTTGGCCGTCGAGTACTCGTTCAGGCGGAGGCGCACCTTGCTGTCGTCGAAGGTGGAGAAGAGCGAGCGCAGCGTCCCGATCTCCTCGTTGCTGGACCGTTCGCACGTGAGCCGCGCTGCCATGCTCTCAAGCGCGCCCCAGACCTTGATCATCTCGATGATCTCCGCACGGCTCTTGCGGACGATGTAGACGCCGCGACGCGGCACGATCCTCACGAGGCCCTCGTGCTCCAGGCGGACCAGCGCCTGGCGGACCGGTGTGCGGCTGACGCCGAGCGCCTCGGCCAGATGCGTCTCCTCCAGCCTCAGCTCCGCATCCGAGTGGTACACGTCCATACCCAGGATCGCCGCACGCAGGGCCTCGTAGGCGAGCTGAGCGACGCTCGCCCCAGCACTCAGCTTGGGTACGGCAAGAGAGCCTTCCAGCTGCTCGCTGACCAGCTTCCCGGCAGCGGTTGTCGTCAGAGCCACTCCTCCCAGGGCGCTTGTATGCAAAATATCAAATGCACAATCCCCGGCAAAGTCTTCGTTATGAATGCCACTTGCCCGGTCGCACCGGCATTACACTCACGCGCGTGAGAAACGGCAAAAGGGAGATCTCGAGATGGCGGTGACCGTCAGGCAAGTGATGACCGCGAACCCGGTGGTCGTCGAACCCGGGGCGACGGCGACAGAGTGCGGGAAGCTGATGGACCTGCACGAGATCGGCGCGCTGGGCGTGGTCCGAGACGCGCGCTTGGTCGGCGTGCTCACCGACCGCGACATCGTGCTGAGGGCGATCGCCCGCGACCGGAATCCGACGGAGATAACCGCCAGCGAGCTGGCCACGCCTGATGTCGTGACCGTCGAGGTGGACGCAGGGATCGACGAGGCGGAGCGACTGATGGGCGATAGCGCGGTCCGGCGGCTGTTCGTGGTCAACGACGACGGCCGGCCCGTTGGCATCCTCAGCGTCGACGATCTGGTCGCGCTACGTGACCCGGGCTCCGCCGCCGCCCACCAGATTCGCGAGTGGGGCATGGTCCGCAGCGATCAGGGCTACACCGGCCAGGTGGATTAGGGCCGGCGGGCGAGCTTCAGGGCGGGCCGGCCGGCCATGCCGGCCGGCCCGCCCGTCAGCTCTCGGTACTAGCGGCGGATGGCCGCCCAGATGCGGCGGAGGGTCCGCTGAGCGGACTCGTGGCCGCGGGCGCCCAGCGCTCCCTTGGGGCCGCCTGAAAACGGCACGGGCCGGGAGCCGGAATCGCGGGTGATCTGGTCGTGGTTGCGTGTGTCCATTGTGAGTCCCTTGCTACGTCGTGGTCTGAGGGCATGCGCGACCCGCAGGCATGTGAATCGGCCAGCGCCCGCGCTAACCAAAGATTAGCAAGTCATCGAACCGTTCTCGGGCGCTGTCCGGCGCCGGCTCGAGGAACTCCCGAGGCATACTAGGTCCCGTGTTCGCTCCGTCCGAGGAGGCGCTCGCCGAGGCCCTTCGCCTGCTTGCCGCGGCGCATCGAGGGGCCGTCGACGGCACGCACGCGCCGGTCGTGCGCGCCTGATGCGGTTCCGCGACTTCCTGCGGATGGCCGTGCTCCTGTTCGGCGCCGCCGCCACCGCCCTGGCGGTCATCTCCGTGTTCGGGGCGGCCACGGCCGAAACCGACACCCTGGTCTACCTGGCGGCGGGCTGGTGGGTTCTGGCCACACTGGCGGGGCTGTGGCTTGGGCGGCGACTGGCCGTCAGCCCGGGAATCGCCGGGCTGCTCGCCGCGGCCCGGCGCAGCAACACCCTTCCCGAGCTCGAGCCGGGCGCGGTGATGTTCAACCGGCTATGGCCGCTCGCCGTGCTGGCGGTCGCCTCGGGGGCGCTGGGCTTCTTCATCCCACAGGTGCCCGTCGTTTCTACCGGCTACTGCCTGCTGATGGCGCTGCTCTGGCGCAACCAGCACCGCGCCGTGGCGGCGGTGGAGGGTCGCGACGGGGTCGAGTTCTGGTTCGACAAGACCTCGCCCTTCGGCGCACCGCAGCTCCTGCGGCTGCCCGGCCTTCGCCGGATCGAGCCGGTGCCGGACTGAGACGGCCTCGCTAGCCCCCGCGCTTGCGAAGGCGGGCGAGCTCCTTCCAGGGCCTCGTGTTGGCCACCTGCGCGGCGCCGAGCCACGCCCGTCGAGCCGTGGCGACGCCGTAGCGGATGTTTCCCAACGTGTCGGCCCCGTGCGCGTCGGAGTCGATCACGATCGTCACGCCCGCCTCAGCCGCCGCCCGCGCGTAGACCTCGTTCAGGTCGCGTCGGCTGGGGTTTCCGTTGATCTCGAGAAAGGTCCCCGTCCGGGCCGCCCCCTCGATCACCCGGTCCAGGTCCAGCGCGTAGGGCTCGCGGCGTCCGATCAGACGACCGGTCGGATGGCCGATGGCGTCCACGAGCGGGTGCTCCATGGCGCGCAGCATGCGGTCGGTCTGCTCCGCCTCGGACAGGCGGAAGGAGGTGTGCAGGCTCGCCACGACCCAGTCGAGCTCGGCCAGCACGTCGTCCTCGTAGTCGAGCGAGCCGTCGGGAAGCACGTTCGTCTCGGTGCCCACCAGCACGGTCAGCTCGGGGACGTCGAGGGCACGGATGTGCTCCAGCTGGCGCCGAAGCACGTCCGGCTGAACGTCATTGCCGAACCCGTGGCTGGCCGAGTGGTCGGTTATCGCGATGAACTCATACCCGCGCGCGAGCGCCGCCTCGGCCATCTCCTCCAGGGTGTTGCGCCCATCGGAGAGCACGGTGTGCATGTGCAGGTCGCCCCGAAGGTCGTCGAGCCCCACGAGCTCGGGGAGCGCCTGCGAGCGGGCCGCGGCCAGCTCACCGCGGTTCTCGCGCAGCTCGGGAGGGATGAACTGCATCCCAAGACGCTCGTACACCTCCCCCTCCTCGGCACAGGCGATGCTGTCGCCGCTCTCGTCGTCGGCGATCCCGTACTCGCTCACGTGCAGTCCTCGCTTGACGGCCTCGGTGCGGAGCGCCTCGTTGTGCCGGCCCGAGCCCGTGAAGTGCTGGACCAGGTTGCCAAAGGCCTCGAGAGGAACGATGCGCAGATCGACCGGCAGGCCCGAGTGGGTGACCACCTTTGCGCCGGCCACGCCGGAGGCGTGCACCTCGTCGACGGACTCCAGGCCGCAGAAGGCCTCCACCAGCGCCGCCGGATCGCTCGACGCCACCACGATGTCGAGGTCCTTTACGGTCTCCGCCATGCGACGCGCGCTTCCGGCGAGCTCCACCCGGAGAGCGGCGGGATGGTTCCGCAGCGCGGCGACCAGCTCCTCGCCGACCGTGAGGGCCTTCGAGAGGAGCAGCCGCGGCTTCTCGCGACCGTCGGCGCCCGCCGCCAGCGCGGTCAAAACGTTCTCCTCGGCCTTCGTCCCGAAGCCCTTGACGTCCTTGAGCCGCCCCTGCTCCGCGGCCTCGCGCAGCTCGTCCAGCGAGGACACGTCCAGCTGGTCGTAGAGCAGGCGCGCCCGCTTGGGCCCGAGGCCGGGAATGCGCGTGATCTCCACCAGCCCGGAGGGAATGCGGGCCTTGAGCTTGTCCGCCGACGGAATCGATCCGTCCTCGAGCAGCGCGTCGATCTTCTCCGCGATCGTCCGCCCCACGCCCGCCAGCTCCTCCACGCGGCCCTCACGGGCCAGCTCGTCGACCGAGACACCGGCCTCGCGGATCGCCTTGGCCGCGTTGCGGTAGGCGTTGACCCGGTAGACGACGGCACCGTCGAGCTCGTACAGGCTCGCCAGCTCCTCGAAGGCCTCGGCAATCTCCCCGTTGCGCATGATCTCCTGGCTAGATTACGCGCCCCTTGCCCGGCGCCTGGCTGATCCTGCCGACCTACAACGAGGCGGAGAATCTCGAGCCGCTCGTCCACGCGGCGCTTCCCCAGTTGGAGGCCAGCGGCCTCCCTCACACCATGCTCGTGGTCGATGACGGGTCGCCAGACGGCACGGGGCAGATCGCCGACCGGCTGGCGGCGGAGCTCGAGCAGGTGCAGGTGCTGCACCGCGAGCGCAAGGAGGGGCTCGGGCGGGCCTACCTCGCCGGGTTCGCGGTGGCCCTGGCCCAGGGCGCCGACCTGCTGCTCGAGATGGACTCCGACTTCTCCCACGATCCCGCCGACCTCCCTCGCCTAATCGCGGCGGCCAGCGCCGCCGACCTCGTGCTGGGCTCGCGCTACGTGCCCGGCGGCGGCGTTGAGGACTGGGGCGTGGTGCGCCGGACGCTGAGCTACGGGGGCTGCCTGTACGCGCGCGCCCTACTCGGCATCCCGGTGCGCGACCTCACCGGCGGCTTCAAGTGCTTTCACCGGCGCGTGCTGGAGACCATCGACCTCAACGGCGTGCATGCGGACGGCTACGGCTTCCAGATCGAGTTGACCTACCGGGCGGTCAAGCGGGGCTTTACGGTCACCGAGGTGCCCATCCGGTTCAGGGAGCGACGCGTGGGCACGTCGAAGATGAACGCACGCATCGCCCTGGAGGCGGTATGGAAGGTGCCGGCCCTGAGGCTGCGGGGCTGAGGGGTCGCCTCCGGCGCCCGCCCGGGGCGCTGCCGGCGCCCGCCCCCGGCGCCTCCGGCGCCCGTCCGGACGCACGCTATACTTTCTGAAGTAAGTCTCGGAGATCGACAAGGAGCGAGCGTGGCAGGAGCAATCAACGAGGTCAGCGATTCGAACTTCCAGGCCCAGGTGCTCGAGTCCGAGAAGCCGGTTCTGGTGGACTTCTGGGCGCCTTGGTGCGGGCCCTGCCGGATCGTCGCTCCGCACCTCGAGGAGCTGGCCGGCGAGCGCGAGGACCTGACGATCGTGAAGCTGAACGTGGACGACAACCCGCAGACGGCGGCCACGTACAGCGTCATGTCGATCCCCACGCTGCTCCTGTTCAAGCACGGTCAGGTCGCGCACCAGATCATCGGCGCTCTGCCGAAGAGCCGGCTCGTTCAGGAGATCGAGCCGGCGCTGGCCGCCTGACTCCGAGCAGGGCTCTCAGGTCCTCGAGCATGAACGCGGGGGCCTCGACGACGTCGTTCCAGGTGTAGCGACGGAACTCGTCGCCGCGGCGCCGGGCTTCCCGCTCGCGGCGGCGCTGACCCGTGGATACGGCCCAACTTCCGCTCCACCGTCCTGCTTTGCTCACCCATATCGGGCCTAATCCAGGACGGTTCGGGAATTCACCCCCCTTGACCCACAGCCCGTCGCCCCCTCCGGGCGCGGAAGGCGGCGCCCAGGGCGCCGAGCCCCCCGCTTATCAGGGTGATGAAGAGCACGTAGACCGCCCGGGGGTCGGCCAGCTCCGCTGTGGGTTCGTCGCCCGTGATCTTCAGGCCGAGGAGGATGAAGCTGGAGAAGACCAGTCCGCCGATCAGTCCACGAACGAAGCCCTCGTCCGGGCTGGGGTGCTCCAGGCCGGCGAGAAGGCCGCCGATGATCCCGACTGGGCCGACGAGCAGCAGGTACGCGACCTCGTTCCAGCTCAGTGCGAAGCCCGTGAGCAGCCCGAAGATGACGGGTACGACGATGCCACCCGCGATCTGGACCGCCGGCGGCCGCTCCTCGAAGAGGGGAATGCGCTCCACGGCGCGAGCCTATTTGGCGCGCCGCTCGACCGCGATCAGCAGCTCGCGTCCCTCGATCTCCGAACGCTCGGCCGGCCGGCCGTCGACGCCGTCGTAGGCCACCTCGACCGCGAGCGTCTCGCCCGTGACGTAGCCCTCGTGAGCCTGGGCGGCGGCCAGCAGGTCGGCGTCGCCGGCCAGCCACAGCGCGATCCGGTCCTCCACTCGCAGGCCGGCCTGCTTGCGGGCCGCCTGCACCGCGTGCACCACCTCGCGGGCCAGGCCCTCGCGGCGCAGGTCCTCGTCGAGCTCGAGGTTGAGCGCAACGGCGTGGGTGCCCGAGCGCTCCACCTGATAGCCCTCGAGCGGCTGCAGCACCATCTGGACGTCGTCGGGGCCGATCTGATGCTCGTGACCGTCCACGTTCACCCCCGCGTGCTCGCCGGCCCGCAGGCGGCCGGGGTCGAGCGAGGCGATGGCCGCCGCCACCTGAGGCATGTGCCGCCCGAAGCGCGGCCCGAGGGCGCGGTAGTTGGGCTTCAACTCGAAGCGGCCCAGCTCGTCGGCCTCGGAGACGTAGCGAAGCGACTTCACGTTCAACTCGTCGAGCACGAGCCGCTCGAAGCGGCCGATCGCGGTGCGCTCGCGGTCCGCGGCCACCACCACGGCCTCGCGCAGGGGCTGACGCACCTTGACCTTCGCGTGGGCCCGGGCCGCGCGACCGAGCTCCACGGCGTCGCGGGCGACCTGCATCTGCCACTCGAGCTCTTCGTCGCGGTCGCCCGGTTCGGGGAACGCGCACAAGTGGACCGACGGCTCGGTGCCGTCGAGAGCCTCATACACCTCGTCGGCGACGAAGGGCGTCAGCGGCGCCACGAGCTGCGCCGTGGTCACCAGGCAGCGGCGCAGGGTGTCGAACGCCGCGGGATCGCCGTCCCAGAAGCGCCGCCGGGAGCGGCGGACGTACCAGTTGGAGAGATCGTCGACGAAGTCGGCGATCGCCCGGCCGGCGAAGGTGGTGTCGTAGTCGTCCATGCGCTCGGCCACCCGCTCCACCGTTCCGCCCAGACGGGACAGGACCCAGCGGTCGAGGTCGGTGGGCTCGCCGGCGCCCTCCGGTGCATTGACGTTCGCGTAGAGGGTGAAGAACGCGACGGTGTTCCAGAGCGGCTTGAGGAACTGGCGCACCGACTCGCCCACCGCATCCAGCGAGAAGCGATAGCCGTCCCAGGGCTGCTTCGAGGTGAAGTAGTACCAGCGGAAGGCGTCCGCCCCGTGGGTGTCGAGCACGTCCCACGGGACCACCACGTTGCCCTTCGACTTCGACATCTTCTGGCCCTCGGGATCCAGGATCAGCCCGAGGCAGAGACAGGTCTCGTACGAGCTTTTTCCGAACAGCAGCGTCGAGACCGCCAGCAGCGAGTAGAACCAGCCGCGCGTCTGGTCGAGCGCCTCGCAGACGTAGTCCGCCGGAAAGCGCTCCTCGAAGGTGTCCTGGTTCTCGCTCGGCGCGTGCCACTGCGCGAAGGGCATGCAGCCCGAGTCCCACCAGACGTCGATCAGGTCCGGCACACGGTGCATGGGCTCGCCGCAGTCCTCGCAGGTGAGCGTTACCTCGTCGATGTAGGGCCGGTGAAGATCGTCGGGCACCTCGCCGCCGCGCTCGCGGATCTCCTCGCGCGAGGCCACGCACACCACGTGCCCGGCTTCGCAGCGCCAGATGGGCAGCGGGGTGCCCCAGTAGCGCTCGCGCGACAGCGCCCAGTCGACGTTGTTCTCCAGCCAGTTGCCGAAGCGCCCGTGCTTGATGTGCGCGGGGTACCAGGAGATGGTCTCGTTGGCGGCGAGCAGCTCGTCCTTCACCTCGGTGGTGCGCGCGTACCAGCCGGTCTTGGCGTAGTAGATGAGCGGGGTGTCGCAGCGCCAGCAGTGCGGGTAGGCGTGCTCGTACTCGCCCGCACTGAAGAGGCGCCCCGACTCGCGCAGCGCCTCGATGATCTTTGGATCCGCCTCGCGAACGCCCAGGTCGGCAAAGGGACCCGCACGGTCGTCGAACGTGCCGTCGGGACGAACCGGGTTGTGGATCACGAGGTCGTTGTCGGTGGCCAGGCGGAAGTCGTCCTCGCCGAACGCCGCGCCCGTGTGGACCACGCCGGTGCCGTCCTCGACCGAGACGAAGTCACCCGGCAGCACGGTGTGGCCGCGCGGGCCGTAGTCGCCGATGTAGGGAAAGGGCGGCTCGTAGCGCAGGCCGAGAAGCGCCGAGCCGGGCATGCGCTCCTCGATCTCCGCCTCCTCACCCAGCACCCGCCCGGCCAGGACCTCTGCGACGATGAGGCGCTCCTCACCGAGCTTCGCGCGCACGTAGGTGACCTCCGGATCGACCGCGATCGCCGCGTGGGGCACCAGCGTCCAGGGCATCGTGGTCCAGGCCAAGAGCGAGACGCCGGGGTCGTCGCGCAGCGGAAAACGGACGTAGACGCTCGGGTCGACCGTGTCCTCGTAGCCCTGCGCGACCTCGTGCGAGGAGAGCGCCGTTCCGCAGCGCGGGCAGTACGGGACAACCTTGTGGCCCTCGGTGAGCAGGCCCTTCTCCCAGACCGTTTTCAGTGACCACCAGACCGACTCGATGTAGTCGTCGCTGAGCGTGTAGTAGGCGTCGCCGGTGTCGATCCAGAAGCCGATCCGCTCGGTCAGCTCGTTCCACTCGTCGATGTAGCGCAGTACCGACTCCCGGCAGCGCGCGTTGAATTCGGCAATGCCGTAAGCCTCGATATCCGCCTTGGAGGCGAAGCCGAGCTCCTTCTCGATCTCGAGCTCCACCGGCAGGCCGTGGCAATCCCAGCCCGCCTTGCGGGGCACGAAGCGGCCGCGCATAGTGCGGTAGCGGGGAAAGACGTCCTTGAACACCCGGCTGAGCACATGGCCCGCGTGGGGGCGGCCGTTGGCGGTGGGCGGACCCTCGTAGAAGATGAACGGCGGCGCGCCCTGGCGGCGCCGCACGGACTCGGCGAAGACATCGCGCTCGCGCCAGCGCTCGAGCACCCGCTGCTCGAGCTCCGGGAACGACTGGGCGGGATCGATGGACGGGTAGCGGGCCACCGGGCTGTCGATTCTAGGCGTGGCTAGGCAGCGAGCTTGCGGCAGATCTCGGCCAATGAGCGCTTCTCGCCCTCGTCCAGCGCGCCGAAGGCCCGGCTCACCCGGTCGGCGTGGGCCGGGAACAGGCCGGAGACGAGCTCGCGCCCCGTCAGCGTGAGGTCCACCAGGACCGAACGGCGGTCGGCTGGGTCACGCCGCCTCCGCACCAGCCCGCGCGCCTCGAGGGTGGCCGTGACCTCGGTGGCGTTGGCCTTGCTCCAGCCCAGGCGGCGGCGCAGCGTCTTGAGCTCGAGCGTGCCCCCCGCGGTGGTCAGGACGACCAGTGCCGAGAAGCCTGCCGCCGAAACCCCCTCCCGCTCGAGCTCCGCGGCCAGGCGGCGGCGAACCGCCGCCTCGGCCCGCAGGAGCGCCTGCAACGCGCGATGGGCGAGCGGATCGTCGAGCTCGAGGGGGGTCATCCGCGGGCGATCGTAGGCCCGGGACCGGACGACGGCCGCAAGCAGCCGGCTCGGCCGGCTGCGCGCGGAGGGGCTAGCCTGAGACGGACAAGCAAATCGAGGAGACGGATGGCGGTTCAGCAGGAGCTCTGGGGGCCCGAGACCAGCAAGGCGATCACGAACTTCCCGGTGTCGGGCGAGGCGGTGCCGGCTCCGGTGGTTCACTGGCTGGGACGCATCAAAGCGGCGGCCGCGCGCGTGAACGCCGAGCTGGGACTGCTCGACGGCGAGATCGCGGAGCGCGTGGCCCGGGCGGCGGACGAGGTGGCCGCCGGCGATCACGACGACCAGTTCCCGATCGACGTGTTCCAGACCGGCTCCGGCACCTCCTCGAACATGAACGCCAACGAGGTCATCGCCAGCCTGGCCGGTGAGGACGTCCACGCGAACGACCACGTGAACATGGGCCAATCCTCGAACGACGTGTTCCCCTCGGCCGTTCACCTGGCCGCTGTCGATTGCGTTCGGTCGGACCTCATTCCGGCGCTGGAGCGACTCGCCGGCTCGTTCCAGCGCAAGGCCGACGAGTTCAGTGACCAGGTCAAGGCCGGGCGTACCCACATGATGGACGCCGTTCCGGTGACCCTCGGCCAGGAGTTCGGCGGCTACGCCGCTCAGATGACCCTGGCTCGCGACCGGCTGCGGTCGTCGCTGGGCCGAGCGGCCGAGATCCCGCTGGGCGGCACCGCCACCGGCACCGGCCTCAACACCCATCCCGAGTTCGCCGAGCGCGTACGCCGCGAGCTCGGGCTGGGCGACGCCCCGCGCGATCGTTTCGAGGCCCAGGCCAACCGTGACGGGCTGGTGGAGCTGCACGCTGCGCTCAAGGGCCTGGCGGTATCACTGACCAAGATCGCCAACGATCTGGTGCTGATGGGCTCGGGGCCCCGCACGGGGCTGGTCGAGCTCAAGCTTCCGGAGCTTCAGAAGGGCTCCTCGATCATGCCGGGGAAGGTGAACCCGGTGATCCCCGAGGTGGTGCTTCAGGTGGCCGCCCAGGTAATGGGCAACGACACCGCGGTCACGGTTGCCGGGAGCCAGGGCGCCTTCGAGCTGAACGTGCGTGTGCCGATGATCGCCCGCAACGTGTTCGAGTCGATCCGGATCCTCACGGCGGCGAGCACGATGCTGGCCGAGAAGTGCGTGGACGGGCTCGAGGCCAACGAGGAGACGCTCCGGCGCCACGCCGAGTCCACGCCGGCGATCGCCACGGCCCTCAATCCCTTCATCGGCTACGACCGCGCGACCGAGATCGTCAACGAGGCCGTGTCCTCAGAGCGCACGATCCGGGAGGTGGCGCTCGAGAAGGGCGTGGACGAGGAGACGCTGGACAAGGCGCTCGACCTGCGCGCGATGGCGCACGGGACCAAGCCGGGCGCCTGAGCCGGCCGGCCGCGCGCCCGCTCAGCGGCAGAGCCGCTCGCGCGCGATCCAGGACGAGCCGCGCGGCGCCCGCTCTGCCGGCCGAGCGCTCCGGCATTCCTGGGCCCGCCGCTCGGCGCGCTCGTCGCGCTTGCGGGCGGCGACCGCGGACAGCAACAGCGACACCGGGTTGACCGGCGTGTTGTAACGCCGGATCTCGAAGTGCAGATGCGGCCCGGTGGAGTAGCCCGTGGAGCCCACGTAGCCGATCCGAGTGCCGGGGCTGACGCGCTCACCGACCCAACTGGTGATCCGGTGCATGTGGGCGTACCAGGTGGTGTAGCCCAACGCGTGCTGGATCACCACGAGGTTGCCGTAGCCACCGTAGTTGGGGGCGGCGAAGATGGTCGTACCGGCCGCCGCGGCGCCGATCCGCGTGCCGAGGGGCGCCGGGAAGTCCAGCCCCTGGTGGAGACGGCCGCCCGCGCGCGGCGCCCCGAAGCCGTCGCCGATTGCTCCCGGCACGGGACGGAGGAAACGCCCCGGACCCACGCTGGCCTGCTGCCTCCGGCTCACGCCCCCGCGCAGCGCGCGGATCGTCGCCGGGCCGGCGAGGCCATCTACGCCGATACCGGCCGACCCCTGCGCGCGCGTCACCGCCGCCTGGGTCAGGCCCCCGTAGACGCCGTCCGCCGCCCCGGGACCAAAGCCCCGGCGCTGGAGGAGAAACTGCAGCGCGGCCACGTCCCAGCCCCGCTTGCCGACCCCCATGACCCGGCTGCCCAGACGAGGGCGGCCCCGCCGACCGAGGGCGCGGCGGGTCTGCGGCCCGGCGATGCCGTCCACCGCGATGTTGCGGCGGCGCTGGAGGCGGATGACCGCAGAGCGGGTGAGCGGACCACGGACCCCGTCCACGAATCCGGTGTACAGGCCAAGCGCCGTAAGCGCCGACTGCAGGGCCGCGGTGTTGGCACTCGCCGCTCCCGCGGAGGCGGGAAGCACGAGGGCGAGCGCGAGTGCCAGTACGGCCCCGCCGGAGAAGATCCGGCTCGGGGTCATGCCCACATGGTGTGGGTCCCTATTTCAGGGTCAAGACGTGCACGCGATCCTGCAGGTCCTGGCGCAGGCCAGCTTACGCGGCCGCCCCGGCCTCGTCGTACTCGTCGTGACGCCGCGGCCACCCGGGCACCGCCCCGTGGTCGCGTCCCTTGGGCGTGCGGTCCAGCAGCTGCCACGTGGTGTTGAGCACGTCGGTGCCGCGGTCGTAGCAGGTGTAGGTGTGGTAGACGACACCGTCCTCCAGCTCGAACACGCTCAACGCCATCAGCTCCTGGTCGTTGACCACGTCGATCGAGGCTCCGCTCGGAGTTCCAAAGTTCCAGCCGGTGCCGTTTCGGCGGTCCTCCTCGGTCCAAGCGCTGAAGTCGCGGTTGAAGTCGGTCCCCCCGGACGACACCCAGGGAATGTCCCAGCCCATGCGTTGCTCGTACGCGTTCAGCGTCTCGAGTGGCGAGCGGGAAGCCATGACGAAGGTCACGTCGTGGGCGTTGAGATGGGCCACCGACCCGTTGTAGCTGTCGGTGGTGAAGGTGCACCCCTCGCAGCCCTCAGGGGTGTTGGGGCCGTGCATGAAGTGGTAGACGATCAGCTGCGAGCGACCGTCGAACAGGTCGGCCAGGTCCCTGGTCCCCTCGTTGGTCTCGAACTCGTAGACCTTGTCGACCCGCACCCGAGGGAGCTCGCGGCGCTGCCGGGCGAGGTCGTCGCTGAGCCGAGTCAGCTCCTTCTCGCGCTCGAGCAACTCCTTGCGGGCAACGAGCCACTCCTCACGTGTGCCTTCCATGTCCATGTGCCTCCTGATTGCGTGGTCAGTAAGACCGGCGGTGGGCTCCAAAGTCATCGCCGGTGGTAGCTTCGCTGCACGCGACCAAGGAGAAGGCGCATATGGCTCAGCATCCGCCCACACTCAAGAAGCATTCGGAAGGCGAAGCGGTCCTGGGGCTGCAGAACGCCCTCAACAACCGGGGGCAGCACGTGCACGTCGACGGGATTTTCGGCTCCGCAACCGAGGACGCGGTCCTGCAGTTCCAGCACGACTCGGGCCTCGACTCCGACGGGATCGTGGGCCCGATGACCTGGGGCGCCCTGTGCGTCCACGAGGTCCAGCGCGGCGACACGCTGTCGGAGATCGCTCAGCATCGCCTCGGCGACGCGAACCGCTTCCAGGAGATCGTCGACCTCAACAACCCGCTCATCAGCGATCCGGACAGGATCTTTCCCGATCAGGTGCTGACGCTCCCGCACGACGCCTGTTAGACCGGGCCCAGCGATGAGTTTCGGCCCGCCCCAGGGTCGGAACGATCGACCCCTGACTCCGGTTGCCCAGGAGGCGTGCCAATGTCGTTCTCACCCCTTGTCGTCAGCCTGCCGATCGCTGACCGCCGGACCTCATACGAGTTCTACCGCGACGGTCTCGGCCTCGAGACGATCGGCGAGCCGGCAGAGGACGGCCTGCCGGAGCCGCTGCAATTCGCGCTCAACGACGGCGTCCGCCTGATGCTCGTTCCCAGTGTCGGCTTCGGCTGGGTGATCGGCGACAACGAGGTCGCCGGTCGCGGTAACAGCGAGTGCATGCTCGGCCTGAGCCGCGACGACGAGGCCGGGGTGGACGACCTCGTCGAACGGGTGCGACAGGCGGGCGGCCAGATCGTGACCGACCCCGGAGAGCAGCCGTGGGGCTACGCGGGAGCCTTCGCCGATCCCGACGGGCATTTGTGGATGGTCGCCAAGCAGGCGCCCGCCTAGGCGGTCTGGCCCAGCCGGCGCCTCCTGAAGGCGCCCGCGGTAGGCGTGACCGGATGCGGGTGCTGGTGGTCACCTGGGGTCCCGGCGGCAACCTACCCCCGATGCTGGCCGCGGCGGGCGTGCTCGCCGGCCGTGGGCACGAGGTCACGGTCATGGCGTCGGGCCCGACGCGCAGCGCCGCCGAGCGGCTGGGCTTTGCAACCACCGGCTTTCGGCGCAGCCCCGATCCCGATGCCGCTGTCGCCTTCGAGGCCCAGGCCGAGCTGGTGATGGCGACGGCAGCGGGGATGCAGATCGCCCTGGACTTCAGCGCAGCGGTCGAGGAGCTGCGCCCCGCCCTTACCGTGGTCGACTGCATGCTCCCGGCGGCGGTGGCCGCCAGCCAGGCAACCGGGACGCCCGTCGTGTCGCTGGTTCACTTCCTCTACGGGCCCGCCCGCCGGCGGATGCTCGAGTCCGGAGGCGGCTGGACCACGGATCTGGACACGCTCGCCCGGACCCGCGCCAGCCTTGGCCTCGGGCGGCTCGAGGGCGGCGTGGCGACCTGGGAGGCGGCCGACCTCCTGTTGGTGACCGCGCCGGGCTGGCTGGACCTCGACACCGGCGCACCCGGCCACGTGGTTCACGCGGGGCCGCTGGGGATCGACGTCTCCCGCCCGCCCGCGCCGCGGAGCCGACAGAGCCGTCCCCGGGTGCTGCTGACGTTCAGCACCACGGTCATGGCCGGTCAAGCGGCGCTGATCGAGCGTCTGTGTGCGGCCGTAGCCGTCCTGGGGCTGCACCCGACGCTCACCCTCGGTCCTGCGGTCGGGCGTGGGGCGGTGTCGGTCCCCGAGGAGGTCGAGGTACTGCCCGCCGCGGACCACGATCAGCTCATGCCCGAGTGCTCGATGGTGATCTGCCACGGCGGGCTCGGCACCGTGCTGCGCGCCCTCGCCCACGGGGTCCCGCTTCTGATGGCGCCCCTCGGACGTGATCAGGCCTTCAACGCGAGCCGCGTCCAGGATCTCGGCGCCGGGATCCGGCTTCCGCCCGACGCGTCGGCAGCGCGCATCCGCGCCGCCGTTCGCAACCTGCTCGGCGAGCCCTCCTTCCGGGCCGCCGCGGTCGCCGCCGCGAGACGCATCGCCGGCGACCAGCCCGATCGGACAGCCGCCCGCGCGCTCGAACGCGCGGCCCGCTGCTAGGCGACCGCCCGGGTTGCCGTTTGGCTGCGCACCAAAAGCAGGACGGCCACGACGAACAGGGCCAGCCCGATCGGCCCGTAGGGGGGCGGGTGAGCCGTGATGAGCACCCCCGACAGCCCGAGCAGGATCGGGACCGCGAGGGGTACGGTGGTTTGGCGCCGGACGGCAACGCCGGCTGCGATCGCGGCGGTTATGAACGCCACGCTGCCGAGGCTGGAGAGGACACTGAAGCCGCGGATGAGCACGTGGTCGGTGAACTCATTGACCAGGGCGACCCCCGCCGCCCTCTCGCTCGCCGGGAGGGCGTCCACGTCCTGGACAAGGATGCCCGTGCCGATGCCGAGCAGCACCTCATAGGCGCCGTAGAACACGACGAAGGGCACCAGCGCTATTCGGCTGACGCGCGCCGCGCCGCCCTCGATGCCGCGCAGGAGCAGGTAGAGCGCCACCGCCATCAACGGGATGAAGAGCATCGTTCCGAGGTGGACGACCAGCCAGGCCGTGACCTGGTCCTGCACGTTCGCGTACCTGACGACCTCACCCTCGCCGGTCGGGTGGAAGAGCAGCAAGACCGCCCAGGCGAGCGGCACCCCGATCATGAACGCCACCTCGGGAAGCGTGTACGGACGGCGCCGTGCGGGGGCCGTGACGGGCTCCGGCGCCACGTGGGCGGCGGTCGTGATCATCGTTGCTCCTTTCGGAGATTCATGGAATGTCGACTGGACTCACGCGTGCCGCGGTGGTCCGCTGGGCGACGTAGGCTGGGCAGGAGCGCGAGCGCATCGGCTTCGGTGGCGGCGTCGACGGTCCACCAGATTGCGTGTCCTCCGGACCGGCACGAGGCGAGCGTCGGCTGCCGGCGGAGCGGGCTCTTGTGGCCCTTGAATGACGCAAACACGACTCCGCACTCACGGGGCTTGTGACGGTGGTGGAGCACGAAGCGCGACATGGGGTGAGCGTGACGCCCGGCGGCCCAGCCGACATCGGGGCGACACCCTGATCTATTGGGCGGCGCGCGTGACCTATGCTCGCCGTGAACGACCGTGGTCTCGATGGCTGAGGACCTCGTTGGGCGTGCCGAGACGTGCGGTGTGATCGATGACGTGCTCGTCGAGGCAGAACGCGGGCGGCCCGGCGCGCTTGCGCTCGTGGGCGAGCCCGGGATCGGCAAGACCCGGCTCCTCGCGGAGCTCGCGTCCAAGGCCGACGCGCGTGGGTGCCTCGTTCTCGGCGGGTCGGCATCGGAGCTCGAGCGAGACCTGCCGTTCTGGGTATTCGTCGACGCGCTGGACGAGTACGTCGAGGGGCTTCCGCCACGGCGCCTCGACGCACTCGACTCCGAGGTGCGCAGCGAGCTCGCGGAGGTACTCCCCTCGCTGTCTCGATTCGCGGCACGCGGCGGAGCTGTGTTTCAGCACGAGCGCTATCGCACGCACCGTGCCGTGCGCGAGCTGCTGGAGCGCCTTGGGTCGGCCACGCCCCTCGTGCTGGTACTCGACGATCTCCATTGGGCTGACCCGGGGTCCGTCGAGCTGATCGGCGCGCTCCTGCGCCGGCCACCGGACGCAGCCGTGGTCGTGGCGATGGGCGTCCGTCCGCGTCAGGCGCCAGATCGCGTCACCGCCGCGCTCGAGCGAGCACAACGCGTGGGAACACTGGTCCGCGTCGAGGTCGGCGCTCTGACGCGCGGCGAGACAGCGGAGCTCCTCGGGGAGGGAGTCGACGAATCTGCCGCGAGGCATCTCCACGAGGAGAGCGGTGGCAACCCGTTCTACCTGCAGCAGCTCGCCCGGTCGCTCGCATCCGAGCGCACCGCAGGCGCCTCCGACCTGTCGCCCGCCGATCTCGAGGTCCCGCCCGCGGTCGCCGGCGCACTGGGGGAGGAGCTCGCCCTTCTGTCGGATTCCGCCCGCCTCGTACTGCAGGGCGGAGCGGTGGCCGGGGACCCGTTCGAACCCGAGCTCGCGGCGGCCGCCGCGGCAGTTCCCGAGGCCTCGGCGCTCGACGCGCTCGACGAGTTGTTGAAACTCGACCTCGTCCGCCAGACCGACGTGCCACGCCGCTTTCGCTTTCGGCACCCGCTGATCAGGAGGGCCGTCTACCAGTCGGCGCCCGGCGGCTGGCGATTGGGCGCGCACGAGCGAAGCGCCGAGACGCTCGCCGCACGCGGTGCCCCCGCAACGGAGCGCGCGCATCACGTCGAGCGTTCAGCGCGCCAGGGCGACGCGGCCGCCGTCGCCACTCTGCGGGAGGCCGGGGAGGCCGCCGCCCTGCGCGTTCCAGCCAGCGCCGCGGCGTGGTTTGGCGAGGCCCTCCGGCTCCTGCCCGGCACGGCGCCGGTCGAGGTACGGGTCGAGCTGCTCCTCTCCCGCGCGAGGGCGTTGGTCGCAACGGGGCAGTTCGCCGACGGGCACGCCGCCCTGCTCGAGAGCCTGGAGCTCCTCCCGCCGGAATCGGTCGCACTACGGGTGCGTCTGACAACGGCCTGTGCCGGCGTGGAACACCTCCTCGGCCGCCACGACGAGGCGCACGCCCGCCTCGCCGGCGCCGTGGGCGGCCTCTCCGACCCGAGCTCGCCCGAGGCCGCCACCCTCATGGTCGAGCTGGCGATGGATGGCTTCTTCCGCATGGAGTACCAGCGGATGCGCGAGTGGGCCGAGCGAGCGCTCAGCGCCGCCCGGCCGCTCGGCGACCGGCCGCTCATCGCGGCGGCGGTCGCCGTGCTGGCGTTCGGCACGGCGGCCAGCGGAGCCACCGACGAGGCGATGGCTCACGTGATGGAGGCGGCAAGCCTGGTCGACGACCTGGACGACGCCGAACTTGCCCTTCGCCTCGACGCCGCCGCCAACCTCGCCGGCGCGGAGCTCTACCTCGACCGTTACGAGGAGGCGGCGGCCCATGCGCAACGGGCGTTGTCGATCGCGCGCGAGACAGGACAGAGCGAGTACATCCCCCTCCCGTATTCGATCCTGGGACAGGTCGAGTTACTGCGCGGGCGGCTCGCCGAAGCCGCGAAGCTGCTCGACGACGCGGTGGATGGCGCACGGCTGTCCGGCAACGTTCAGGCGCTCGCCGGGAACCTCGTCAACCGCTCGCTCACGGCGCTCGCGGCCGGCGACCTCGAGACCGCCCTCGCCACCGCGGAGGAGAACGTCGAGCTGACGCAGGGGCTGGATCAGAGCCTCGTCTGTGCGGCCGGTGTGGCGCTCGCCGCCGCCCTCCTCGAGAACGGTGACCCCGAGCGCGCCGCCGACCTCCTCATCCGATCATCGGGCGGCGAGGACCTCCGGCTCATCCCCGGCGTTTGGAGGCCGAGGTTCCTGGAGCTGCTCACCCGCTGCCAGCTCGTGCTCGGCCGGCCGGCCGACGCCGCACGCTCGGCGGAGCGTGGCCGGGCAGCGGCCACCGCCCTGCGCCTCCGCATGGCGGACTCGATGGCCGATCGCGCCGCAGCCGCGGTGGCCCTCGATGCCGGCGATCCGGTTTCCGCCGCCGAGCACGCCCTCGCCTCCACGGCGGCCGCGGAGAAGGTGGCCGCCCCGGTTGAGGCCGCGCTCTCGCGCACGCTCGCGGGGCGCGCGCTCGGCGCCGCCGGCCGGCGCGAGCAGGCGGTGGGCGAACTGCGGCGCGCGGCGGCGGAGCTGCACGCCTGCGGCGCTCTCAGATACCGCGCCGCGGCGGAGCGGGAGCTGCGCCGGCTCGGCCACCGCGTCCACCGACGCACCCGACCGGGCCAAGGCGATGGGACCGGCGTGGCCTCTCTTACCGGACGCGAATTGGAGGTCGCGCGCCTCGTCGTCGACCGCCGCACGAACGCGGAGATCGCGGACGCGCTCTTCGTAAGTCCCAAGACCGTCGAGACCCACCTGCGGAACATCTTCCGCAAGCTCGACGTGTCCTCGCGCGTGGAGGTGGCACGCGCCCTCGAGCGCGCAGTTCCCACGACGTGACCCCTCAGACGGGCCCGCGCAGGTCACGGAACGCGCGCAGCAGCGCCTCGCGCGTCTGGGGATCCGGCGGGGGCTCCGCGACTTCGTGCAGCGATCCGACCAGCCTGCGCATGTCCTCGAGATAACCCGCGCAGCCGTCGCACTCCGCCATGTGAGCCTCGAAGCGGATCCGCTCGGCCTCGGGCAGCGCCCCCTCCAGGTAGTTCGTCACCAGCTCGACGAACTCACGGCACACCAGCGGATCGTGATCGTGGCGACGCCGCCACCAGCGCCTCACGGGGCCACCTCCACGAGCGGCAGAAGGGCAGTCCTGACCCGCGCCCGGGCGCGATGCAGCAACACGCGCTGGTTGACGTCGCTGAGCTCGAGCATCTCGCAGACCTCGTCCGCGGGCAGGCCGACGAGATCCCGAAGGGTGATCACCGCGCGCTGATCGGGCGACAGCCTGTCGATCGCCCGCAGCAGGTGCGCCCGCAGCTCAGCGCTCAGCAGGCCCGTCTCCGGGTCGCTCTCAAGCCGTGCAGGGGCGCTGGTCCAGCGTCCGTCGCTGCCGAAAGCCGCCGGCTCGACCGCCGGCGAGTCGTCCTCCTCGAGCGCCGAGAAGGGAAGGCTGCGCGCGTCTCTTGTCGCACGAGTGCGCGCTTGGTTCACCAGGATCCGGAAGATCCAGGTGCGCAGCGACGAGCGCCCTTCGAATCCGTTCAGCCCGCGCACCACACCCAGCCAGGTTTCCTGGACGACGTCGTCCGCCGCCGAGTCCGTGCGGACGAAGGTCCGCGCGATGCGGCGGAGCGCGCCGTCATGGCGAGCGACCAGCGTATTGAAGGCGTCCTCGTCTCCGGCCCGCAGACGCTCGACAAAAGCGCGGTCGTCCCCCACGGCACCGGTGAGCCTACGCGCTGATGACCCCCTCCGGAGTCCACGCCGCGGCGACGTCGTAGACGCCGTTGGCGATTACGGTCTCCACGTAGGGCTCGATAGCGTCGCGCCGGACCTGGTAGTCGCCCTCCTTCTGGGTCTGCTCGAGCTCCTCGAGCGTGCCGTCGAAGAAGCCGAAGGTCACGACCTCGTTCTCGTCGGCGAGCCCTCGCAGCATGTGAAAGCGGACCCATCCGGCGGGCAGGTCCTCCCCGGGCCGGAAGGCCTCCGCGAACTGCTCGAACGTGCCGGGCTTCAGCCGGCGGATCGTGTGGGCACAGAGCATTGCTCCTCCTTTTGGGTAGCGGGCCTGATGCCGTGGCAGTCCGTCCGGGCGGCGCCCTGTTACAGGCGGCCGCTCAGCGGTAGTCCGGATTCGGGAAGTCGAAGCGGCAGCCGGCGTCCCACTCAGTGCGCTGGTTCCCGTGCGCTGGAATGCCGCCGGCATCCTTGAGCATCCGCGCCAGGTGCAGCAGGTTCCAGGTCAGGAACGTGGTGTTGCGGTTGGTGAAGTCGTTGTCCGGGCCGCCCGAGCCGGGGTCCAGATAGCTCGGCCCGGGTCCGGCCTCCCCGAGCCAGCCCGAGTCCGCCTGGGGCGGGATCACGAACCCGAGGTGCTGCAGCGAGTAGAGGATGTTCATCGCGCAGTGCTTGGCGCCGTCCTCGTTCCCGGTGATGATGCAACCGCCCACCCGCCCGTAGTACGCGTACTGCCCGGCGTCGTTCAGCAGGTGGCTGTTCCCGTACAGGCGCTCGATCACCTGGGTGCAGACCGACGACTTCTCGCCCAGCCAGATCGGGGAGGTGAGCACGAGGATGTCGGCCGCCATCACCTGCTCGGAGATCTCGGGCCAGTCGTCGCGCTCCCACCCGTGCTCGGTCATGTCCGGCCAAACGCCCGTGGCGATGTCCCGATCGATGGCGCGCACGGTGTCCACCGTCACGCCGTTGCGCTCCAGAATCGCTATCGACAGATCCGCCAGACCCTGCGTGTGGGAGACCTCGGGAGAGCGCTTGAGCGTGCAGTTGATGTAGAGCGCGCGCAGGTCGGAGAAATCCCACGGCGACTCGTCGCACTGTTGCTTTTGCAATTCGGTGAGTTCGATCATCGTGGATCCCGGTCTAACAGCCGGCGCTGTCGTTACAGCCACCGCCCGGGCACAATCGGGGCGTGAATCCGTTGCGGCGCGCCCTGATCGGACTGGCCGCGGCCGGCATCGTGATGGGCCTGCTGATGGCGGTCGTGATCGCCATCAGCGACCACGTGAATGACCCGGCCGTCCAGGCGATCCTGGCTCTGCTCGTCTCCTGGTCGTTTCTGGGGACCGGGCTCTACCTCTGGGACCGTCGCCCGAACAACCTGATCGGGCCGCTGATGGTCGCGTTCGCCTTCCTCTGGATCCTCACCCAGCTCACAGAGGCGTCGAACCTCGCCGGCGTCTTCGCCGCCGGCTTGTACCTGAGCAGCGTTCCCTACGGGGTGCTCGGCCACCTGCTGTTCGCTTTTCCGAGCGGTCGCGTCACGGACCCCGTGGACCGCTTCTTCGTGGGTCTGGCCTACTTCGTGACGGCCGTCTATCCGTTGCTGGCGGTGCCGTTCTTCCAGCCGGCCATCTCCGACGACTGCGCGAACTGCCCCTCGAACCCACTGCTCGTCGCGGACAACCCGCAGCTCTACGACGTGCTGGCGGGCATTCAGAGCGTGCTCGGGCTGGTGGCAACGGCGGCCCTTATCTGGCACTTCGTGCGCCGGGCCCGCAAGGCCGATCCGAGCGAGCGCCTTCGCGACGCCCCGGTGTGGTGGGTGGGCGCGGCGACAATGGCCCTGTTCGGCGCCCTTCTGATCTCCAGCCTGGGTCCGGAGGAGGGCAACCTCGACGATCTCGTCTACTACTGCGCGCTGGCGGTGCTTGCGACGGTGCCGCTGGCGTTCTGGTTCGGTGTGCTTCGCTCGCGGCTCTCAGAGGCGGAGATCGTCGCCGAGGAGAATGCACGCCTCGACGCCGAGCTGCAGACGCGGCTGGCGGAGCTGCACGAATCGAGGGCGCGGATCGTGGAGGCCGGCTTCGCCGAGCGCCGGAGGGTCGAGCGTGACCTCCACGACGGAGCCCAGCAGCGCCTGCTCGCCCTGGCGCTCGATCTCCGGCTCGCCAGGTCCACGCTCGACCGCGATCCCGGCGCTGCGGCGGAGCTGCTCGACGCCGCCGCCGGCGGCCTGACCGAGGCCACCGAGGAACTGCGTGAGCTCGCTCGCGGGATACATCCGCCGGTGCTCGCCGATCGGGGACTTGCCGCTGCACTCGACGCTCTGGCCTCGCGGTCGCCGGTGCCGGTCACCGTCGACACCGACGAGGCCGACGGCGCCCCCGCGGCCGTCGAGGCGGCGGCCTACTTCGTGGTCTCGGAGGCGCTGACCAACGTCGCCCGGCACGCCAATGCCGCGAGCGCCGTGGTGAAGGTCCGGCGCAGGGACGGCCGGCTGGAGGTCGAGGTCAGCGACGACGGCGATGGTGGAGCCGACGCGGCGGCCGGCTCTGGGCTGCGCGGACTGTCCGACCGCGTGGCCGCGCTGGACGGCTCGCTCGAGGTCGACAGCGCGGCGGGCGCCGGCACCGTACTGCGCGCGACTATCCCGATCTAGAGGTTGTCGTAGGTGTAGGTCTCGCTGACGTCTAGCATCCGCCGAGGCGTCCAGCGGGTGTCGTCGTCCGCGGTGAAGATCGAGAACATGGGGTCGTCGATGCGGTGGCGGAAGAGCTCGTCGGGGGCGAGCTGGTCCGGCAGGTAGAGCGGCTCCGCGGCATCCTCCAGCCAGGCGGACCAGACGCGGTCGACGTTGCAGTGGTTGAGGTAAAAAACCGGGTCGTTCGGTGAGGACGACGGCAGCATGTCCCCACCGACCCAGACGTGGACGCGATTGTGCAGGTGGGGCTGGGTCTCGGACGGCACCCAGCCCTCGAGCAGGTTGCGGAAGCTGACCGTTTCCGCGTCCCAGGGCTCCTCGTCGTAGCCGGCATCGGCCAGCGCCGCCTGAAGCTCGGTCTCCGGCGGCAGGCCCAGCGGAACGTTGAATCGCCGCCGAAGCGGTCGCGACACAGTGCGCAACACCCCGTTGCTGTCGGCGGTCACCACGACCTGGAAGGCCGACTCCGCCGAGAACGGGCCGCTGGTCACGACGAAGCCCTGGGCCGGATCCCCGTCGCCTCCCATGCAGTCGTCGTCCCATACCGGCGCCGCCGGCTGCCCGGCGAGGGGAAGCTCGCCGTCGTCGGTCCACGACCAGTAGGGGAGCCCGAAGTCGCTGTCGCCGAGCACGCGCTGAAGCTGCGCCTCCAGGAAGATCAGCATGAACCGGTGCCAGGGGAGAAACACGGGACCGCGATGGGCGGCATTTCGGTCGCCTTGGTCCGGGGGCGTGAACACCGACATCGCCCAGTGGTGCCAGACCACGAACAGGTCGTAGGTGCTCAGTTCCCGCGGCGGCCCGCCGACGCCGATGGTGTCCGACATGACCCCCGTGCCCTCCGCCTTGAGGGCCAAAACGCCGTCGACATAGGCCTGCCGGGCGGCGGCGTTCTCGACGATGTTCGCTCGTACAGCCGCCACCGGTCAGTGGCCGTGCCCGCCGTCGCCCTGGAAATCGTCGGGGAACGTGTCGATCAGCGTCTGCACCAGGTCAACTGCGGAGGGAAAGCTGAGGTTCGGCACGGGGTGGTAGTGGACCCGGCCGTCGTTCGCCACGCCGAGGTGACCGACCACCGGCCGGCCATCGACCTCGATCTCGTAGGTGGTGCGGATCAGGATCCGGTGGCCTGCGTACTCGACCTCACGCACCGTCTCCAGCGGACCGTGATGGGGATGCGTGCCCGCCGGCGGCGCGTGCTCGGTGACATGCGACAGGAAGGCGGAAGGCTCCGTGATCTCGCGTAGCTCGTCGTCCACTTGTCACACCCTCGCAGACTTCAGCGCGGCGCTGGCCTCGGCGAGCACGCGGGTCAGTATCTCGGCGGCGGGCGCGACGTCGTGGACGAGCGCGGCCGACTGTCCGGTGAAGGGCAGGCTGTCGTGGCCGCGGTTGGCGCGCACCTCGGCGAGGAAGGCGGGCACGACCTCCTCCGGGGCCACCGATCCGGGATCGGCCTCGAGCCGGTCGATCAGGTCCGTACGCAGCGCGCGCGGTGCCGGTGCGTCACCCGGCAGATCGAGCGTGAACGGCGGCATCACGCGCTCGCTGCGAGGGACCTTCACCGCGTCCGGGGCGTCGGCGGCGACGATCCGGTCCTTCCAGGATTGGTCGATTCCCATCTCAGCGCTGGCTAGAAAACGCGTGCCGAGCATGACCCCTTGCGCGCCGAGCACCAGCGCCGCCGCGACCCCACGGCCGTCCGCGATGCCCCCGGCAGCCAGCACCGGCACGTCGCCGGCGACGTCGACGACCTGCGGCACGAGCACCATGGTTCCGACCCAGCCCGAGTTGCCGCCGGCTTCCCAGCCCTGGGCCACGAGGACGTCGGCGCCCGCCTCGAGCGCGATCTCCGCCGAGCGCACGTCGCCGACCTGCTGGATCCAGCGCGCCCCGGCTTCGTGAGTGCGGGCCACCAGATCGCGGGGAACGCCCATGTGGAACGAGACCGCGGGCGGCGCCGCCTCGATGATGGCGTCGAACACCTCCTCGTCAAAGGGACGGCCGGTGTGGTTGATCGCGAAGGGGCGGTCGGTGAGCTCCCTCAGACGAGTCCACTGGGCGCGCAGCTCAGCGACAGGCCGAACCGCCGTGCCGACGCTCCCCAGCCCCCCTGCGTTGGAGACGACCGCGGCGAGCTCGACCTGCTCCCAGGGGCCGAATGGGGCCAGCACGATCGGAGCTTCGATGCCGAGCAGATCGCAGAACGGCGTCCGCACAGCTCAACCATCGCAGACCGGGAGCAGCTCAGTAGTGGAACGGGGCGTCCCCGGCGAGGAGGCTCATGGTGAAGCGCCGAAAGCGGCGCAGCTGCTGCCCCGTGCGGGCATCGATGAGCGCGGTCTGACCCAGCCCGCCGACGAGGGCTCTCCGGCCCAGCGGCTGGACGCCGATCCGCTCTCTGCCGAATAGATGGAACCTGCGCCTTCCGTCGAGCGAGTAGCCGGTTAGTCCCCTCGCATTCGTGAGGAAGGAGGAGGCGAGCAGCGTGCCCGAGGTGAACGCCGCCTCGCTCGCCCGTGCATCGATCAGGCGCGCCTGCCAGCTACGGGTGTCGACCAGCGTCAGGCCGGCCGGTGTCTCCCCGTCGCGTCCGCTGTCCGAGCCGGTGACGCCAAGCAGCCCGTGGCCCAGCCACAGCGCGCTGCGGGTCGGGCCCGCAACCCGATCCGCCGCCTGCAGCTGGAGAGGGTGCGAGCGCACCCGGAGCGTCTCGAGGTCGATCTCGGCCACCGGCGCCTGAGCCTGGACGACGAAAGCACGGCTGCCCGACCGGTCGACGGCCAGTCCCGGGTTCCAGCTCCGCGTCTGGCGGCCGTCGGACTCGATGCCGGAGCGGATCTCGGGAAGGGCCGCAGAGCGGACCGACCCGCGGGCTCCCACCTGGACTAGCCGCGATGGGCCGACGGAGCGGCCACGCGGACCGAGCACGAGCAGCAGGCTGCGGTCGAAGCGCTCCCCGGCCTGCAGCGACCCGCCGAGCCTGCGTCGCCAGACCACTCGCCGGCGCGCGGTGTCGACGGCGGCCACGATCGTGTCGCCTGCGCCACAGCAGCCAGGGGTCACGACGACGGTGAGCACCCGCCGCGGCCCGACCCAGGCCGTCGCCTCCTCCGATCCCCGGCGCGAGACGGAAATGTCGCCCAGGGCGCGTCCGGCGCGCAGGTCGATGAGCCGAAGCCGAGCGCCCCGAGGCGCGGAACCGACCACGAGGCGCGATCGGTCCGGCGAGAAGCTCCAGGCCAGCGGCTCGCCGGCCACCCGGACACGGAGGCCGGGCCGTGGACGCAAGGTGCGCCGGTCGACGCCAACCAGCACGAGCGCGCCCTGCCAGGTGATGCCGTACAGGGGCGGCTGCGTATCGCCGCCCGCCGGCTCGATATCCGAATCACCCGGGTCTGCAGCCACCAGTGCCAGGACGACGAAGAGAAGTCCAGCGGCCGGTATCCAGCGTGTCATGCCTCCAGTACGCCCAACCGGCGGCGGGAGGTCCGGGGGCGGCTAATCTCAGCGCTGAGCGGCAATGGGTCTCTACGGTGAGCAGATTCTCCCGCGGGTCATCGACGCTGCGTGCGGGCTGAAGGGTGTTCACCCCCTGCGCCGACGCGTGTGCGAGGGGCTTGAAGGGGACGTCCTCGAGATCGGCTTCGGCTCGGGGCTCAACGTCCCGTTCTACCCCGAGAGCGTCACCCGGGTGGACGCGATCGAGCCGGCCGATGTCGGCTGGAAGCTCGCCGGCAAGCGGTTGAGGGCAACCAGCGTCCCCGTGCAGCGCTCCGGCCTGGATGGCCAGTCACTGCCCCTGGCGGACAACAGCTGCGACACCGCCCTCTCGACCTGGACGCTCTGCACGATTCCCGACGTGGCCACCGCCCTGGCCGAGATGCGGCGCGTGCTCAAACCGGGAGGAACCCTGCACTTCGTCGAACACGGCCTGGCCCCGGACGAGTCGGTGCGTCGCTGGCAGCATCGGCTCGAGCCGATGCAGAAACGGCTCTTCGGCGGCTGCCACCTCACCCGGCCGGTGGTCGAGCTGCTGACCGGCGCCGGCTTCACGATCAGCGAGCTCGATGTCTTCTACGACGACGGCGCTCCGAAGTTCTTGGCCGCCGACTCGCTCGGGACGGCGGTCTCGCCCTAGGGCCGTCCCTCGGCGGTTCCCAGAGCGACGCGCTCCACCTCCAGCCGGGGCAGGATCCGCTCGAGCCAGTTCGGGATCCACCAGTTGCGGCTGCCCAGCAGCTGCATCACCGCGGGCACCAGCACCATCCGCACCAGGGTGGCGTCGAGGAAGATCGCCGAAGCGAGCCCGATCCCGAACAGCTTCAGGAAGACGTCCGGCGCCGCCAGGAAGGCCAGGAAGACGACGACCATGATCGCCGCGGCCGCGGTGATCACGCGCGCGGTCTTCGCGAGGCCGTCGGCGACCGCCCGGCGCGTGTCTCCGTCCTTGAGGTACTCCTCGCGGATGCGGGACACGAGGAACACCTCGTAGTCCATCGAGAGGCCGAAGAGGATCGCGAACATCATCACGGGCATGAACGGCGCGATGGGAACCTCGTGGTCGATGCCGACGAGCTGGCCGAGCGCTCCGCCCTTGGCCACGAGGGTCATCACCCCGTAGGCCGCGCCGACCGAGAGCAGGTTCATCACCGCGGCCTTCAGCGAGATCAGCGGCGACCGGAACGCGACGAGGAGAAGCAGGAAGGAGAGCCCGACCACGCCGGCTATGAACAGCGGCATGCGCTCGGTGATGTAGGTGCTCTGGTCCTCGAGGGCCGCCGTTACGCCCCCGACCTCAGCGGTGACCCCGGTGTCCGCGAACTCCTCGGGGATCAGGTCCTCGCGCAGCCGGTTGACCAGCTCCTCGGTCTCCGCGTCCTGAGGGGAGCCCTTCGGGATCACCGTGACGAGCGCGGCGTCACCCTCGGCGTTGACCCGAGGCGCGGGGACGAAGGCCACCTCGGGGTCGCTGCGAAGACGGTCCGCGAAGGAGTCGACGGCAGGCTTCGCCTCCGGGCCGGGCAGCTCGGCGGCTATCACCAGCGGCCCGTTGGTGCCGGGACCAAAGCCCTCGGTGTTCAGGTCGTAGGCCTGGCGGGTCATGGTGTCCGGGGGGTCGTTCCCCGCGTCGGGGAAGCCCAGGCGCATGCCGAGCGCGGGCGCCGCCAGCGCGAGCAGGATCGCCGTCGCGACGATTGCGGCTGTCCACGGACGGCGCTGGACGGCGTGGCTCCAGCGAGCCGCGGGCGACTCGCCGCCTCCGTTCTCCTTCTCCTTCACCCTCTGACCGAGGAAGGGGATGCGCAGGCGGTCGACGTTCGGCCCCAGGTAGGACAGCAGCGCGGGCAGCAGCGTGACCGCGGCGAACATCACGACCAGCACCGCCAGCGAGGCCGATATGGCGACGCCGTACATGTAGGGGAGACCGGTCAGGCAGAGCCCGAGCACGGCGATGACCACCGTGGCGCCGGCGATGATCACGCTCCGGCCGGCGGTCGTCACCGCCTCGACGATCGCATCGTGGCGATCCTTGCCCTCTCCCAGCGCCGCGCGGAAGCGAGTCAGAACGAGCAGCGCGTAGTCGACACCGACCCCGATCCCGATCAACCCCGAGACCGCCGTGGTCCAGTCCGGGACGTCGATCACGTTGGCCAGCAGGACGATCAGGCCGCCGGACGAGATCCCCAGCCCCACCAGGGCGATCACGAGCGGCAGGCCGGCGGCGACCACCGACCCGAATGCGATCAGCAACACGATCGCGGCGCCGAGGAACCCGAGGCCCTCGGGGCTGCTCTGCGACTGGGCCGCGTAGATCGGATCGCCGCCCAGCTTGATCTGCAGCCCGTCGCCGTCGTTGGCCTCGGCGGCCTTTATGAGCTTCTCGCCGTCCTCCCTGGGAACCTCCCAGCCGGGAACGGTCAGGGGCAGCGTGGTCGACCCGATCGCACCGTCCTCGGAGACCCGTATCGGGGTGGGGGCCTCGACGTGGTCCACCTTCTGGGCGTCGGCGAAGAACGCGTCGAGGCGCTCCTTGGCCCCCGCGCTCCGGGCGCCGGACTCGTCCTTCCACACGACGTAGATCTCCTGGCCCGAGTAGCCGCCGAAGCGGCTCTCCGTGATGTCGCTGGCGGCCTTGGACTCCGAACCCGGCGTGTTGTAGTCCGCCTCGTACTCGCCGGCCAGTGAGGAGCCGACCCCGATGATCACCACGGTGGCCACGATCCACGCGAGCACCATGCGTCCGCGGCGTCGGTAGGCGATGTCGGCGAGACGGGCCAGGCCACGCGTCATGGGTCAGGCACTCCTTCTGTCGTTCCGGGCGTCGATTCTGCTGAGACCGCGGGCGGGGGCGGAATTCATCGGCCGACAGCTTCGGTCAGCTTGGCCGGGCGGCCAATGGGGATTCCCGGTCAATCGAGGTACGGGTAACCGCACCCTGCGTCGAGCCCGTCGCTGGCGGGGGTCCATGCAGAAACGTCCCATAGTGGGACGCAACGTCGACTACCCCCTCGGGATTTGGTGCTGGCAGCCTTGGCCCGCCGGCAGCACGGGGTGGTCTCCCTTGCCCAGCTCCTGGCGCTGGGCTTCACGGCGAAGGACTGCTACGAGCGCCATCGGCCCGGGTACCGTGAAGGCGGTGCGAATAGCGACCTGGAACGTCAACTCGGTCAAGCAGCGGGTGCCGCGACTGCTGCCCTGGCTGGACGAGCGGCAGCCGGACGTGGTCTGCCTGCAGGAGACCAAGCTCACCGACGACGCGTTCGCCGACCTGCTCGGTGACGAGCTCTCCGAGCGCGGCTATGAAGTCGCGGCTCACGGGGAGGCCACCTGGAACGGCGTCGCCATCCTGTCCCGGGTGGGGCTGGACGACGTCGTTCCCGGAGTGGCCGATGCGCCGGGCTTCCCGCATCCGGAGTCGCGCGCGGTGTCGGCCACGTGCGACGGGGTCCGGGTGGTCTCGGTCTATGTACCGAACGGGCGCGTACCGGACTCGGAGCACTACCAGTACAAGCTCGCCTGGCTCGCGGCGCTGCGGGAGATGGTCGCCGCGGGTCCGGAGTCGACGGTCGTCTGCGGCGACATGAACATCGCGCCGACCGACGACGACGTGTTCGATCCCGACGCCTACATCGGGCAGACCCATGTGACGCGGCCCGAGCGTGAAGCGCTGGCAGAGCTGCAATCGCTCGGCCTACGTGATGTCGTGCGCGACCGCTGGCCGAACGAGCGGGTGTTCAGCTACTGGGACTACCGGGCGGGGATGTTCCATCAGGACCTCGGGATGCGGATCGATCTGATCCTGGCGAGCGAGCCGGTCGCCGGCCGGGTCAAGGCGGCGTGGGTGGATCGGCAGGCCCGCAAAGGCAGCGGCCCGAGCGACCATGCCCCGGTGATGGTCGACCTGGACGAGGCGCCGGACGGGGACATCGGGCCGGTCGTACCTCCCCCGTCGAGGCCGGTGACCAAGCGCGGCGCCAAGAAGCTGCCGCAGGCCTAGTCGGTCTTCTTGCGGTCGCGATCGCGGGACGGCTGAACGCGCTTCGGCTCTCCCGGCATCTTCGGGTAGTCGGGCGGATAGGGCATGTCCCCATCGCCCTGGGCTTCGTCCCTCTCGTACATGTCCAGCAGCGGCTCCAGCGAATGGGCGGCCTCGTCGATCGCGGCGTGGCGATCGCCCACGTCCGCGAAGCGCGCGGGCATCGTCGCGACCGTGAAGTCCTCGGGCGCCACCTCGGATAGCTCGTCCCAAGTGACCGGTGCAGACACCGGCGCCCCTGGCTTGGGCCGGACGCTGTAGGCGGACGCGATGGTGCGATCGCGCGCGTTCTGGTTGTAGTCGACGAAGATGCGCTCGCCGCGCTCCTCCTTCCACCACTTGGTCGTCACCTGCCCCGGTAGGCGGCGTTCGAGCTCGCGCCCGAAGGCGATCGCGGCGTGGCGGACGTCCGTGAACGTCCAGCGGGGCTCTATCCGGACGTAGATGTGGACACCACGTCCTCCCGAGGTCTTCGGGAAGCCGACGTAGCCGAGGTCGTCGAGTAGCACCCGCGCCTCGGCCGCGACCCGCACGGCGTCGACGAAGTCCGTGCCCGGCTGCGGGTCGAGGTCGAGGCGCAGCTCGTCCGGATGGTCCACATCCTCGCTGCGAACCGGCCAGGGGTGAAAGGTGATCGTGCCCATCTGGGCGGCCCAGCCCACGACGGCCACCTCCGTGGGACAGATCTCGTCCGCGTGGCGGCCCGACGGGAACTCGATCCGCGCCGTCTGCACGTAGTCCGGGGCTCCGCGTGGGATCCGCTTCTGAAAGAAGGCGTCGCCACCGCCCTTCTCGCGCGTCGAGAGCACGATGCCCGGGTGCACGCCCTTCGGCCAGCGCTCGAGGGTCGTGGGGCGCCGCTCGAGCGCGCGCATGATGCCGTCCTCGACGGCGAGGTAGTACTCGACGATGTCCAGCTTGGAGACCGCGGCGGAGCGCTCGGTCTCGGGGAAGATCACCCGATCGGCGCTGGAGACGCGCAGGTCACGCTCACCGGCATCGACGATCACCGCCTCGGACTTGGCCATACCCGAGTTCTACAGCGGCTGACGCCGCCGAGAGCTGCGAGGGCCTGGTCCGGAAGCGTCGAACCTCCTCCTAGGCACGCATCCCAGCAAGGAGCGCCCCATGAACGAGGAGCATCCGGTTCGGTTCTCGGTCGACTACCCCGACCGTCCCCTGAACCGCGTGACCACCGCCTTCCGGATCTTTACGGTCATCCCGATCGCAATCGTCCTGTCGAGCATCTCCGGCTACACGAGCACCAGCAGCTACGACGCCAGCAGCGATGCCACCACGGTCGTCATCGGCGGGACGGGCCTTCTGTTCCTGCCCCCGCTGCTGATGATCCTCTTCCGGGAGAAGTACCCGCGTTGGTGGTTCGACTGGAACCTGGAGCTCCTGCGCTTCAGCAACCGCGTCGGGATCTACATGGCGTTGATGGACGACCGCTACCCCTCGACCGACGAGCGGCAGTCGGTGCGGCTCGAGTTTCCCTATCCCGATGCCGGGCGTGAGCTCAACCGTTGGCTGCCGCTGGTCAAGTGGTTTCTCGCCATCCCGCACTACATCGTCCTGTTCTTCCTCTACCTGGTGGCGTTCGTCATGGTGATCGGCGCCTGGTTCGCGATCCTCTTCACCGCGCGCTACCCGCGCGGCATCTTCGACTTCGTCGAGGGAGTGATCCGCTGGCACAACCGCGTGGTGGGATACGCCTGGATCCTGGTCACCGACCGCTACCCGCCGTTCTCGCTGAGCCAGCGTGAGCTTCCGCCGCCCGGCCCCGAGAGCCCGCTGGCGCCCCAGCCTTAGAGCGCCGGGCCGGACTCGTGGGATCATCCCGGCGCAGCAAGTGCCCGTCGACCTCGTCATCGACATAGAGAACACCCCCGGAGCGCTTGCGGAGGTCGCCGCTGCGATCAGCGACGCCGGCGTGAACATCGCCGCGGCGACGTGCGTCGGCCCAGGCGAGCGGGCGGAGCTGCACATCCTCGTTCCGCACGCGGAGGCCGCGAAGCATGCGTTGGCGATCTCGCACCTTGCGGTCACCCGCGAACGCGAGGTGGTGGTGGTCGATGTCCAGGACCACCCGGGCGTGCTCGCGGACCTGACCCGTCAGATCGCCCGGGCTGGAGTCGACCTCGATCTGGTCTACGTGGCCACGCGCAATCGCGTGGTCTTCGGGGCGGCCGACGTGGATGCCCTCAAGGCGGCGCTAGGCGGCGCCGGCTGACGGCTGACCCGGGAAGAGCTCGTCCAGGACATCGCCGCGCGCGCCGGTCGCTTGGGCAAGATAGTCTCGCGCCTCCCTCAAGGCCGCCGCGAATGGTGTGACCCCGAGCTCGTAGGCCGTTTGCAGGGTCCTCCCGACCGAATCCCGCACGATGGCCTCGATCGCGGCGAGCGCCGCCGTCGGCGACTCGTCGTGCCCGACGCTCTCGTACAGGTGGACCCCGCCCGAGTTCGATACGAAATCGGGAACAGCGAGGATCCCGCGTTTGCGAAGGACCTCGACCGCGCCGGGGCCATAGGGGATGTTTGCTCCGGGAGAGATGACATCGCAGCGAAGCCGCCTGGCCACGTCCTCGGTGATCGAGTCGGGGCGAGCCCCGGGCACGAGCACGTCGCAGTCGAGCTCGAAGAGCGCCTCGCGCGGACGTACCGGCCGCGGGCCGTGTTCGACCAGCCGATCGCCGTAACGCTCACGGAGCGCAAACAGCTCCTTCACATCGAGCCCGTCCTCATCTGCGAGGAGGCCGTCGACGGTGCTCACCCCGACCACTCGTGCTCCAGCCCGAACGCAGGCGCGTGCCGTCCCCGCACCGACCTTGCCAAAACCCTCGATGGCGACCCTTGCACCTTCGAGGGTGCGATCCAGCCACGCCAGAGCCGCCTCGGCCGCCGCCTTGACGCCGTGGCCGGTGGCGAGGTCGTCCATCCCGAGGCCTTCATGGGTCTGGGCCCAGAGTGGAACCGGATCCTCTCCGCCGTCGAGGAAATCCGCCGGGAACGTACCCATGTCCGGCCCTGTGATGAAGACGTCCCGGTACGGCTCCAGCGCGCGCTGGTAGGCGGCGAGCACGGCGGCACGATCGCCGCCGCGGAAGCGCACGCCGGCCTTCGCTCCCGCGTAGGGCAGGCGACAGGCCGCAAACTTCCACGTCATCGCGCGTGCGAGACGGGCCACCTCGGGGACATCGACATCGGCCAGCATCCGCGTTCCCCCGGCCGAGACGGGGAACTGCTCGTGGTCGATCACCACGAAGGCCTCGAGGCCTTCCCGCTCGTCCCGAAGCTCGACGACGCGCACCGCGCGGAGCCTACGTCACGGTCCGAGCGTCCCGGATCGGATGGAGGTCGACCTCGGTCCGGGTCAGCGCGATGCCGAGGGCGGGGCATTCACAGCCAAGTGCCCTTCCGAGAGTGGAGGTTTTTGACATGATTTGTAACTCATGAGATAATAGACAGGTCGCTTGTGAGGCCGAAGCCATGCGCTTATCCCCGGGCCAGCGGCGGGAGCAGACGGCATCCGCAAGCCCGATTCGGCCCCACGGGGCAGCTCCGACCCACCGCCTAGCCGTTGATCGACCGGAGCGAGGAGAAAAAGACATGAAGTCCGCATTGAAGTGGGTTGGCATTGGTCTTCTCGGCCTTGTCGTTCTGGTGGCAGCGGTACCGACCGGGGCCAGCGCCCAGCCACCCAGCCACGTGGACAGGGCTGACGCCAAGCGCTTCGCTCGCGCCTTTTGGGCCGACCGAGGCGAGTACGTCCCCTGCTCCGGTGTCCGCCTGGCGTGGGTGCCGGTACGGACCGTGCGCCAGGCCATCGGGCACGGCACCCTGGCGGCAGTGTTCGACGGCGGCTGCACCGTCTACTACAACAAGGCTGTCGGCTGGTCGTGGCGCAAGCTGTGCTCGGTCACGGTGCATGAGTACGGGCACCTGATCGGACACCGCCACAGTTGGAACCCGAACAGCATCATGTACTCGTCCTACACCGGGTCCAACTGGTGGCCACGCCACCCCGCCTGCGACTTCACCTCGAACGACTCGTGAGCGACCGAGGCCTGGCAATCCTCTCTCGGCGCCACCCCGGCGTGCAACTCCTCGCCAAGCGCGCTCACAGTTGGCCCGAGGACTGGCTCTCGGTCGAGGCGTACGACACGCCCAAGGGCGCCGACCAGCCCTGCTTCCACTGGTACGTCGTCGACCCGACCGGGCGCGTCTGGACTTCGCCTGACGGCGAGCGCCGGACGGTCGAGCTACGGACGGCCGCTTGACGGAATCGGGTCGATGGGGACGTTCAGCGGCGGCAAGCGCAGACCATGACGTTGTCCGGCGGCCCGATCCACTCTGGCTGGCGCCAACTCTGCTGAGGAGGCCGCGGTGCTGGAGGCGGAGCCTCGAAGAAGCTCACCGGCGCCCAGGCTTCGCGGGCAGCGAGCGCGCGTACGCCACACCGCGCTTGACCCACGGTGCAAGCTGCCGCTTGGTTCGCAGGCCTTCAGAGTCGACCCGCAGCCAACCGCGCATCTCCCGGCCCCGCATCTCGAATGGATGGGCATGCGGCTCCGCCAGCAGGGCCTCGGTCTCCTCCGGCTCGACCCGGACCATCAGGCCACCCTGTCCGCTGACCGCGACCGACATGTTCCCGCCGACCAGAAAGGCCAGGCCGCCGAACATCCGCTGCTCGGTCAAGTCGGGCTCGCCGGCCACAAGCTCCCGGATCCGGTGGGCGAGGTCCTCGTCGTAGGGCATGCTCCGACATGGTCGCTAATCATCAGCGGCCATGCGCACTCCGCGGACCATTGAGCTCATGCCCATCGGAACGGTCGAGTCTCCCCTGACCGACCCTGCCACCGCCCCGAAGCAGGGCGACGAGGGAGCGCCGGACGCGCGGCTCGCCTTCGAGGCCGCGGTGCTCGAGGCGCTTGACGGCATCCGGGCCGGCGACGAGCTGATCATTCTCACCTGGCTCGACCGTGCGCGCCGCGACGTCCTGCGAGTGCATCCGCGAGGCGACCCGGCCAGGCCGCAGCAGGGCGTGTTCAGCACGCGCTCCCCGCACCGTCCCAATCCGATCGGGCTGCACCGCGTCCAGGTCGTGTCCATCGACGGGGCCACGGTGGAGGTCCGCAACCTCGAGGCCGTGGACGGAACGCCGATCGTCGACGTGAAGCCGGTGCTCAGCGGCGACCGCGCCGAGCGTTGAGCGCCGGCCTCAGGACTCGCTTTTCAGCCGCCGCCATCCGCCGGCGCGGTTGTTGGCGATGATCTGCTCGAACATCTTGCGGAGCGCGGTCGCGTTCAGCTCCTCGCCTTCGTAGATGGCAACCGTGCGGGCCGTCTTGTTGTCGTGCCCGCCGGTGATGATCCCCTCGGGATCCGGGACGATCCCGCCGTCGTAGAGGAAGACGTTCACGTGATCCTTGGTGGCCAGCAGCGCGCAGACGTTGCCTTGCAGCACGAAGTAGGGCTGCACCTTTCGCTTGATCGTCTCCTCGAGCTCCGGGTCGGCAGAGTGGACGAGGTCGCGCACCTGGTGGCAGATCGCCTGTTGCCAGCTGGGCAGCGCATCGATGTACCGGTCGACGCGCGGATCGCGGTCGTATGGGGCAGAGGTCATGACGCAGATTCGATCAGGTCATTGCGAGCGGCGTGGGCCCGGCCGTCCGCCGGGCCCACGCCGGAGCCTCAGCGCGGATCGCTACCGCACGACGGATAGTTCGGGGAGGTGTCGTGCTTGCACGGTTCGGTCGTGAACCACGGGTCCGGCAGCCGGATCGCGACCTTGGCCTCGGAGGTCGGCCCACATGATGGGTAGCCCGGCGAGGTGTCGATCTTGCACGCCTGGGTCGCGGCCGGCAGGTCAGCCGGCACGTGCTGGGACGGGCCGGCGGAGGCCGCACCCGGAGCCAGACAGGCCGCGCCAAGTAGCGCGGCCGCAGTAGCGATCGCGCGACGGCGTCGCCCGACGCCGAACGGGAGGGAGACGGAGAACATGTTGTTCCTCTCTTTCACGGCATCCCCGCGGGGTGCCTGGATGCTCCCTCCAACCGCCAGAGCATGGGCGAATTACGCGCGGCGGCGGCGCTCGCGGTGCGCTCGCGCTGCGCACGAGTACGGTGACGCGATGGATCCGGCCCTCCAGCTCGCCGACTACCGCCGCCGCGTCGTAAGCATCTACCTCGCCGAACCGCGGACTGGGCGGGCCGGAGTCGATGACTTTCGCCGCCGCCGAGACGCGCTGTTTCGCGACCATCCCCAATCGGCGCTCACGGATGACCAGCGCGCCGGCTTTCAGGGGCTGTCCTACTTCTCCTACGAGCCCGAGGTGGTCCTCCGCACACGGCTGAGACCTTCCGACCGGGGCGACGCCATCGAGATCGACACGGGCGGCGGCGACGGCGTGCTTCGCTACCGGCCACTGGGGGTGCTTCCCGCCCCGGGCGGTGAGCTGAGCCTGTACTGGTTGGAGGGCTACGGCGGAGGGCTGTTCCTCCCGTTCCGCGACAGCACCTCGGGAGACGAGACCTTCGGTGGGGGCCGCTACCTGACCGATACCGCCAAGGGCACGCTCGGACGCGGGCTCGATCTCGACTCCGGCAGCGGCGAGGTCGTGCTCGACTTCAACTACGCGTACAACCCGTCGTGCGCCTACCACTCGCGCTGGGCGTGTCCGCTGGCGCCGCCCGACAACTGGCTCGAGGAACCGGTTCGGGCGGGTGAGCGGACGTTTCCCGGCGCGCTGTAGGGCTACGCCGCGCTCTCTACCGGACGCAGCTCCTCGGCGTAGGAGATCGAGGTCCGCCGGAGCGTGCCATCCGGCTCGATCACGTATGCGCCCATTCGCCACAGGGGTGGCGAGTAGGCATGTATCGAGACCGCCGGGCCTCCGCCGGCCTGGTGCATCCGGTGGACGAGCGAGGCGTCGAACCCGAAAGTCTCGCCCGCGCGGTAGCAGCGACGCCGAGGCGGGGAGCCCACCGCCAGTCGCTCCTCCACGAGCTCACCCTCGACGATCGCGATCGCCCCGTTCGAGAGGTCGTGGTCGTGGAACCCGGTGTCGTGGCCGTTCATCCAGGAGATGACCCAGACGTCCACCTGGTCGTCGCGCCGGAGCTGCGCGAAATGGCGGTGTTCGGCGTCGAAGTCGACGAGGGCGCGCCACGAGGACGGATCGGCGGCGATCCCGGCGACGAGCGCCCGCAGCGCGGGCAGTTCGAGCTCCAGCCCGACCGTCACGCCGGCACCTCCGCGAGGGACAGCAGCCGGGCCGGGTTCCGCGACCGCAGCGCAACATGGACTGCGTCTCCCAGGGCCTGCTCCGCGGCACTCAGGACCGGCCGGTCCGAGCCATAGACGAGCGCGTCGACACCAAGCTCGCGGATCACCGCGTCGACCGCCCGCGGTCCGTAGGACGAGGTGTCGAGGAAGACGTCCGGGTCGGCGACCGGCCGCCCGCCGCGCGCGAGCAGTCGCTCGCGGTGCAGCGGCCCAAGCCCGGCCAGCATCGCGAAGCACACCCGCAGCCGGGGGTGCGCCGACCGACCGAACGCGGCGAAGGCGTTCCACGCGGCGTTCATGGCGGCGACGTAGCGGGTGGCGGCAGGCCACCAAGGCGGGACAGAGCGGCTCGAGTTGCCGAGCCCGTGCGCCCGGAGGGTGTCCGGCGCCGGGCCAGGGTGGATGAGCAGCGCCGCGCCTCGTTCCTCGAGCAGTTCGAGAATGGGTCCGCAGCGCTCGAACCCCGCCGGGCCCGCGAGCGCCTCGGCGGGCAGGCAGGCCCCGGCGAAGCCATCATCGAGCAGCGCACCGAGACCATCGTGGTCCGGCTCGGTCAAGCAGGGGGCCGCCCAGGCGCCGAGCCCGGTCGGGAGTGCCGCGGCGCCCGCGTGCCAGGCGTCGAGCAGCGGCCGCGCAGCGTCGGGCGGGAGTGCCTCGATGCCGAGCGGGCTCGAGAGCGCGACGTAGGCGCGATCGAGCCCGTCGGCACGGACGAGATCGGCGCGCGCGTTGGGGTCGTGGTCGGCGAGATCGACCGTCGCATCCGGCTCTCCGGGCACCTCGACGACCCAGCCCTCGCGCCGGCGGCGCATGCGCGGCGCCTCACCACGGCGGGCGAGCGCGGCAACCAGCGGCTCGGGCCAGAGGTGCTGGTGAACGTCTATCCGCACGAACTTGTTAAAGGTTTCAGTGAATCGTTTAAGCCGCAGGGGCATTATGCGCCCCAGGGGCGTGACTTTCAAGCCTCGCCTGCTCGGGCGCCCACAACGGGTACGCGGTTGCAGACGCCCTGGAACCGGTGCATATTCCGATACGCCGGTGCAGACAAAGGGGAGGCAGCCTGCGCGAGCGTCGCGTCCGGTCGGGTAGCCTGACGCAAGGTGCCGGAGCGACAGAAAGGTCGCGCGACGATCCGGGAGTTGGCCGAGAAGACCGGACTGTCGACGGCAGCGGTGAGCTACGCGCTGCGGGGTATGCACGTCTCGGCCGAGACGGAGGAGCGCGTCCGCGCGGCGGCCGCCGAGCTGGGCTACGAGGCCGACCCGATCGCTCGGGCCCTGCGCGGCGGTGCCACGGGCGTCGTGGGGCTGCTCGCGGGGAGCCTGGCCGACTTCTGGAACCAGGAGCTGGTGCGTGCCGTCCAGCGCGAGCTGCACGGCGCGGACCTCATCACGCTGGTGGCCGACGCCGACGGGGAACCGGAGCGCGAGCTGGACCTCGCCCGGCGTCTCGCGGATCGCCGCGTCGACGGTCTCATCGTGCTGCCGATCGGTCCACCCAGCGGCGGCTGGGAGTCGATCGCTCAGGAGGTGCCCGTGGTCACGATCGGCGATGCCCTGCCGGGCGTCACCGCCGTGGGCGAGGTCGTCTTCGACAACGATCGCGGCGTGGAGAACACGCTGCGCCACCTCAGCGCGCTCGGCCATAGGCACGTGGCGGTACTGTCTTGGGCGGTCGAGACCTCTCCCGACCGCCCGGCCGAGCGGGCGGTGGCGGAGGTGGCCGCCACGCTGGGGCTCGACTGCCGCATCGTGCCTTGCGCGTACTCGCTCAACGGCTCGCGCCCGCTGGCGGTGGAGCTGCTGTCGGCGGCCGACCGTCCCACAGCCATGTTCTGTCTCTCGGATTCGATCGCGTATGGCGTTTTCGTGGCCTGCGCGGAGCTGGGGTTGGCCGTTCCCACCGACCTGTCCGTCGCCGGTTTCGGCGATCACCCAATCTCGCGTCTACTCGCTCCGCCGCTCACGTCAACTACCTGGGACGTCGAACGGGTCGCCCAAGTGGCCACGGGCTTCCTGGTCGATGCGCTCGAGGACGAGCCGCCCGAGCAGCCGCTGCGCGAGGTCTTTCCCCCGGTACTGGTGCCGCGGGCGTCCACCGGCCCGGCGCCGGCCTGAGGAAGGCGGCCCCGGCACCACGGCGCCGGGCCCGGCGACCCGCGCGCCCTTGGTGGCCAGCGCCTCGCTGCACTGGTGCGCCAGAAGCTGTAGAAACGCAAGGGAGTCCAGGACGGGAGCGGCAGCGGTGGAGTCCTACTTCGATCTCGGCAGCTACACGCGCGGGACGTCGACAGCCTCGGCGAGCGCCCAGACGTGGTTCGACCGCGGACTGGTGTGGTCCTATGCGTTCCACCACGAGGAGGCGATCCGGTGCTTCGAGCGCGCGCTCGAGCACGACCCCGGCTTCGCGCTGGCCCACTGGGGTATCGCCTACGCGATCGGGCCGAATTACAACAAGCAGTGGGAGGCGTTCGACCCGGTCGACCTCGCGGCGTCGCTCGAGAAGGCCTGCGACGAGGTCGCGGCGGCGCGCGCGTGCTCGGAGCGCGCCGCGCCGGTCGAGCGGGCACTTGTCGAGGCGCTCGGGAGCCGCTACCAGGTCAACGACCCGTCGGCCGACCTCGTCGCGTGGAACGCTGACTACGCCGAAACGATGCGTGACGTATATCGCGCGCATCCCGACGAGCTCGACGTCGCGGCGCTCTTCGCCGACGCGCTGATGAACCTCACGCCGTGGGCGCTGTGGGATCGCTACACGGGCCTGCCGTGCGAGGGTGCGGCGACGCTCGAGGCCAAGGAGGTGCTCGAGCGCGCGCTCGAGTGGCCCGGAGGCCGCAGGCATCCCGGAGTAGTGCACCTCTACGTCCACCTGATGGAGATGTCGCCGTTTCCCGAGCAGGCCCTGCCGGTCGCCGACCAGCTGCGCTCGCTCGTCCCGGACGCAGGCCACCTCGTGCACATGCCGACGCACATCGACGTGCTGTGCGGCGACTACAAGAGCACGCTCGAGTCGAACCTGCGCGCGATCGAGGTCAACGAGAGATACGTCGCGCGCGAAGGCCGGGTCGGGTTCTACGCGCTCTACCACGCGCATGACCGCCACTTCGCGATCTACGGGGCGATGTTCCTCGGCCTGTCGCAGGTCGCGCTGGGCGTCGCTGCCGATCTCGAGGCCTCGCTGCCCGAGGAGCTGCTGCGGATCGAGCAGCCGCCGATGGCCGACTACCTCGAAGCGTTCGTCCCCATGCGCCTGCACGTGCTGATCCGCTTCGGGATGTGGGAGGACATCCTCGCGCTGCCGCTGCCCGGCGACCCGGAGCTCTACTGCACCACGACGGCCATGACGCACTACGCGCAGGGCGTCGCGTACGCGGCGACCGGGCGGATGGAGGAAGCCGAGGCGGCGCGCGACGCGTTCCTCGCCGCCGTCACTCGCGTACCCGACTCGCGCTTCCTGTTCAACAACACGAGCCAGGACATCCTCGCCGTCGCCGGGGCGATGCTGGACGGCGAGCTCGAGTACCGGCGCGGCCAGTTCGACGCGGCGTTCGAGCACCTGCGCCGGGCGATCGTGCTCGACGACGCGCTGCCCTACGACGAGCCGTGGGGCTGGATGCAGCCCACGCGCCACGCCTACGGCGCGCTCCTGCTCGAACAGGGTCGGGTCGAGGAGGCCGAGATCGTCTACGCCGCAGACCTGGGCTACGACCCGTCGATCCCGCGCTCCTCCTGGCACCCCGGGAACGTGTGGAGTCTGCACGGCTACCACGAGTGCTTGGTTCGGCTGGGGAAGCCCGAGCCGGCTCGAATCGTCAAGCAGCAGCTCGACGTCGCCCTCGCCCGCGCCGACGTCCCAATCAAGTCATCATGCTTCTGCCGCATGACGCACCACGCGGCGGTCGCATAGATGTAGACCCGGCACCACGGCGCCGGCGCCCCGCCCTACAGATTCACCGCCACGTACTTGGTCTCGAGGAACTCCTCGAGGCCCTCGTGGCCGCCCTCGCGGCCGATGCCCGACTGCTTGACCCCGCCGAAGGGCGCCCCGGCGTTCGAGACCATCCCCTGGTTGAGGCCCACCATGCCGGTGTCGAGCGCCTCGCAGACCCGGATCGCCCGCTTGAGGTCGTTCGTGAACACGTAGGCCACCAGACCGTACTCGGTGTCGTTGGCCCGGGCGATCGCGTCCTCTTCGGACTCGAACGCACCCACGGGCGCCACCGGCCCGAAGATCTCCTCGCGGAAGACCCGCGCCTCGGTCGGCACGTCGTCGAGCACCGTCGGGGGGTAGAAGTAGCCGCTGCCGTCCGGGATCTCGCCGCCCACCACGCAGGTCGCTCCCTGGTCCAGTGCGTCCTGCACCAGCTCCGACACCTTCTCGCGCGAGGGCTGATCGATCAGCGGGCCCACCTTCACGTCCTCCTCGGTTCCGCGGCCGATCTTCAGGCCGCCCATGCGCTCCGCCAGCCGGCGCGAGAACTCCTCGCGGATCGTCTCGGCCACGTGGAAGCGGTTGGCGGAGGTGCAGGCCTCGCCGATGTTGCGCATCTTCGCCAGCAGCGCCCCCTCCACCGCGGCGTCGAGATCGGCGTCCTCGAAGATCAGGAAGGGCGCGTTGCCGCCCAGCTCCATCGAGGTCTGGAGCACCTGCTCCGCGGAGGCCTCGATCAGCTTCTTGCCCACCTCGGTCGACCCGGTGAAGGACAGCTTGCGCAGCCGCGGATCGCCGATCAGCGGCCCGGTGGCCTTGCTCGACGAGCGGGTGGTGATCACGTTGACCACGCCCGCCGGCAGGCCGGCCTCCTCCAGGATCTCGGCCAGCGCCAGCATGCAGAGCGGGGTCTGCTGCGCCGGCTTGACCACGCTGGTGCAACCGGCGGCGATGGCCGGGCCCAGCTTGCGCGTGCCCATCGCCATGGGGAAGTTCCAGGGCGTGATCATCAGGCACGGGCCCACCGGCTGCTTCATCACCAGCACCCTGCTGGTGCCGTTGGCGAACTGCTTGTAGTTCCCCTCGATCCGCAGCGCCTCGCCACTGAACCAGCGGAAGAAGTCGGCCGCGTAGATGATCTCGGCCTTGGACTCGGCGACGGGCTTGCCCATCTCGAGGGTCATGAGCACTGCCAGCTCGTCGGCCCGCTCCATGAGCGCCTCGAAGGCCTTCCAGAGGATGCCGGCCCGGTCGTTCGGCGCTGAGGCCGCCCACTCCTTCTGTGCCGCCACGGCGGCATCCAGCGCCGCCTTCGAGTCTTCGGGCGTGGCGTCGGCCACCTCGCACAGCGGCTCCTCGGTGGACGGGTCGAGCACCTTGAGCGTGGCGCCGCCCGTGGCGTCACGCCACTCCCCTCCGATGTAGAGCTGCTTGTTGACGCTTTCGACGACGGTGTGTTCTTCGGTAGCAATGCTCATGTCGCAACGGTCTCCGTACCCAGCTCCTCCGAAATAGCCACGTCCAGCGAATAGTCGATCGGCAGCACGATCAGCGAGGGGGCGTCCAGCGACAGCGCGTCACGCAGCCGCTGGCCGAACTCGCCGGCCGAGGAGCAGCGCCAGGCGGCCAGGCCGAAGCTCTCGGCCAGCTTCACGAAGTCGGGGTTCGTGAAGTCGGTGCCGAAGTGCGTGCCGAATTTCTTGTCCTGCTTCCACACGATCGAGCCGTACTGCGAGTTCTCCCAGATCACGTTCACGATCGCCGTCTTCAGGCGCACGGCGGTCTCGAGCTCCTGGCAGTTCATCAGGAAGCCGCCGTCGCCGTTCACGGTCACCACGTTGCGCTGCGGATACACCAGCTTGGCCGCGATCGCCGCCGGCAGCGCGAAGCCCATCCCCGCCAGGCCATTGGCGATCAGCACGGTGTTCGGCTCGTAGGCGCCGAACATGCGGGCGATCCAGAGCTTGTGGAGGCCGACGTCCGAGATGAGGATGTCCTCGCGCCCGAGCGCCTGGCGGATCTCGTACAGCGCGCGCGGCGGCTGGACCGGGAAGGCGTCGTCGTCCTTGGCCTGCTCGAAGCGGCCGAGCACCAGATCCCGGAGCTTCGTGGAGCCTCCCTGGTGAGGCACGTGCCGACACTCCTCGGCGAGCCGGGTGAGGATGCTGTAGATGTCGCCCACCAGCTCGACCGCCGGGGTGAAGTAGGCGTCGGTCTCCGCCGGGAGCGAGTCGATGCAGATGATCGTCTTGTCGCGGCCCGGGTTCCAGTGCTCGGGTGAGTGCTCGACGAGGTCGTAGCCGATGGCCAGCACCACGTCGGCCTCGTCGAAGCCGGCCATCGTGTAGTCGCCCGACTGAAGGCCGACTACCCCGAGGGCCCGGTGGTGATCGGGGGGCAGCACGCCTTTGCCCATGAACGTCTCCGCCACGGGGATGCCGGTGGCGCGCACGAACTCGCGGAGCGCCGGGGCGGCACCCGTCCGGACCACGCCGTTCCCCGCCAGTGCCACCGGGTTGATTGCGCCGCGCACCAGGTCGGCGGCCTTCAGCAGCTCCCGGGCGGCCGGCTCCGGGCGAGCCGCCTGGCGGCGGGGCAGGGGCTCAGCGTCGACCTCGTCCGCCATGACGTCCTCGGGCAACTCGATGTGGGTGGCGCCGGGCTTCTCGCCCTCCGCCAGCTTGAAGGCCTTGCGCACCACTTCGGGGATGATCGCCGGGTCCGCGATGCGGGCGTTCCACTTGGTGATGGGCCGCATCACCCGCAGCAGGTCGATGTACTGGTGCGACTCCTTGTGCATGCGCTCGAGATCGCCCTGGCCGGTGAGCGCAACGAGCGGCGCGCGGTCCAGGTAGGCGTCGGCCACCGCGGTCACCAGGTTCAGCGCCCCCGGCCCGAGCGTGCCCAGGCAGACGCCGGCGCGACCGGTGAGCCGCCCGTAGACATCGGCCATGTATGCGCCGCCCTGCTCGTGGCGCACCGGCACGAACTCGATCGACGAGCGCGAGAGCGACTCGTTGAGATCGAGCGTCTCCTCGCCCGGGATGCCGAACACGTGCCTCACGCCCTCGGCCTCGAGGCACTCCACGAACACGTCGCTGGCTTTTCTCGTCGACACCCCCGAGGGAGGGTAAGCGAATCCGTGCGCACCCGGCCAAGCCGGGTGCTTGCGGCTAACGTCGTGGACGTGGCTCCCGTGGCGCACTATGCCAAGAGCGGTGACCTGAACATCGCCTACATCGTCGAGGGTCGGGGGGCGACCGACCTGGTCTGGATTCCGCCCTGGATCTCGCAGGTCGAGTACCTGTGGTCGGAGCCCATGCTGGAAGCCGTGATGGGCCGGCTCACGCAGTTCGCGCGCGTGATCACCTTCGACCGCCGCGGGTCGGGGCTCTCCGATCCCTTCCTCGGCGCACCAACGCTCGAGGAGCAGATGGACGACGTGCTGGCCGTGCTCGACGCGGCCGGCTCGAACTGCGCGGCCATTGTCGGAACACTCGAGGGCGGACCTATGGCGGCGCTGTTTGCGGCCACCTACCCCGAGCGGGTCGACGCCCTGATCCTGTACGCGACCTTCGCCCGCGCCACCTGGGCTCCGGACTACGACTGGGCCTGGCAGGTCGACGAACGGGAGGCCCGCATGACCGAGCTGGTCGACCACTGGGGAGAGGGACTGGTCGTCGGCGCGGTGGCCCCCAGCCGGATGGAGGACCCAGACTTCCGTGAATGGGCGGGCCGAATGGAGCGTCTCGCCGCCAGCCCGGGATCGATCAGGCGCATGTTCGAGCTGATCGGTCGGTTCGACGTGCGCGACGTGCTCCCCTCGATCCGCGTGCCCACCCTCGTGCTTCACCGCCGCGGCGACAGCTTCATCAAGATCGAACACTCGCGCTACATCGCCTCGCGCGTCCCGGGAGCCAAGCTGGTCGAGCTCGAAGGCGACGAAAACATGTTCGCGATGGGCGACAGCGAGGCCATCCTGGGCGAGATCGAGGAGTTCCTCACCGGCACGCGGCCCGAGCGGGAGCCGGACCGGATGCTGGCCACGGTGATGTTCACCGACATCGTGGAGTCCACCCGCCGGGCCGCCGACATGGGCGACCGCGGCTGGCGCTTTTTGCTCGAGCGTCACGACGCCCTGTTCCGGCGCGCGCTCGAACGTCACCGCGGGCGCGAGGTCAAGCGCACCGGCGACGGCTTCCTCGCCACCTTCGACGGGCCGGCCCGGGCCATCCGCTGCGCGGCGTCGCTCGCGGACGCGATGGGCTCGCTGGGGCTCGAGGTTCGGGCCGGGCTGCACACCGGAGAGCTGGAGGTGATGAACGGCGACCTGGGCGGACTGGCCGTGCACATCGCCGCGCGCGTGATGGAGCGGGCAGGGCCCTGTGAGGTGCTCGTGTCCAGCACCGTCAGGGACCTGGTGGTGGGGTCGGAGCTGGCCTTCGAGGACCGCGGGGCGCACGAGCTGCGCGGGGTTCCGGGAGAGTGGCGGCTCTTTGCGGTCGGGTAAGCGATCCGCGCGCAGCCGGCCGAGCCGGCTGCTTGCGGCGAGGGCCCCCGCTACCTTGACGGCCCAGAGACGTTAAGGGACTCATGCGCCGAACTCTCCTGGTCATCCTCACGGTCGCGCTCGCGGCCCTGCCCGCCACGGCCGATGCCGCCGTGCGCCACACCGTGCGTGGCGCCGGCTTCGGTCATGGGATCGGCATGAGCCAGTACGGCGCGTACGGCTTCGCGCTCGAGGGCTCGGAGTACGACAACATCCTGGCCCACTACTACACGGGCACTCGCCTGACGCAGGCTCCCGGCCGTCCGGTGCGGGTGCTGCTCCAGCCGAACGACCCCTACATCCGCGTGCGCGGCGCCGTGGACATCGGCGGCACACCGCTGCGGCGGGGAACCACCTACGTGGCCCGCCGGTCCGGCTCCAGCGTGTCGGTGCGCACCGACGGGGGCCGGCGCGTGGGCCGCTTCGCGTCGCCGGCCCGCTTCAGCGCGCCCAGCGATCGCCCGCTGCGGCTGCTCGGGCCGGCCTTGAACTACATCTCCAGTGGCCTCTACCGCGGCGCGATCGAGGTCCTGCCCGACGGCGGCGGGGTCACGGCGATCAACGTGCTCGGTCTGGACAGCTACGTGCGCGGTGTGGTGGCCGGCGAGATGCCGTCGTCCTGGCCGCTGGAGGCGCTGAAGGCCCAGGCGGTGGCCGCCCGCACCTACGCGCTGGCCACCCGGAAGACCACCGGCTCGTTCGACCAGTACCCGGACACTCGCTCGCAGGTCTACCGCGGCGTGACCGGCGAGAGCGTGCGCAGCGACGCCGCCGTGGCCCAGACGGCCGGCCGCATCCTCACCTACGGAAGCATTCCAGCCGTGACCTACTACTTCTCCACCTCGGGCGGTCACACCGAGAACGTGGAGTTCTCCTTCATCGGGGCGCTCACCAAGCCCTGGCTGGTCGGCGTGTCCGACCCCTACGACGGGCGCTCGCCGTACCACCGTTGGCGCGTCGCCTTCTCCACCGGCACCCTCACCCGGGCACTCGGGGCCCGCGGTCGCTTCCAGCAACTCAAGGTGCTCAAGCGCGGTGTCTCCCCACGTGTGGTGCGGGCCCGTGTGATCGGCTCACGGGGCTCGAGCATCATCTCGGGCCCCTCGATCCGGGCCCGCCTCGGGCTGCGCGACACGTGGCTGACCATCGTCAGCGTGTCCAGCTCGCAGTGGCGCTCGCGCTCTGCCCGCCCGGCCTCGTGGGGCCCGGGATTGCGGCCTCTCACGCTGGCCGGCCGCTACTACCCCGCGCCCCGCGGCCGCCGGCTGGTGGTGGAGAGACGCGATGACGGCCGCTGGCGGGCGGTCGGCAGGACCAGGGCCGCTTACAACGGCGGCTACCGGGCCGAGGTCGACCTCGCCGGCGTCTACCGCGTGCGGGCCGGCGGAGTGGCAGGCCCGGCCGTCCGCGTGCGGTGAGGCCGGCGGCCCTGCTGCTGGCCGCACTTCTGCTGGTCGCAGCCCTGCCGGGACAACCGAGCGCCCAGCCGGCCTCCCCTCGGCTGACCCTCGAGGCCGACGCCCGCCAGACCGGCTACGTCCGTTTGCGGCTCGAGGCGCCGGCGGGTCTTGACCTGACGATCACCGAACAGGCTCTCACCGGGCCCGAGCGGGTGACGAGCCTCCGGTCGGCGGGAGGGGTGACGACGCTGGCCCGCGCCTCGAAATGGCGCTGCGACCGCCGGGTGCGGACGTTCGTGGCTCGCGCCGCCGACGGGAGCAGCGCCACCGCGGATGTGCGAACGCCGTCGTGCGCGCGCCGGCTGCGGGTTAGAGCCCAGCGCCGCGTCCGCGCCGGGGCGAGCGTCCGGTTGCGCGTATCTGACCGCTGGCGGCTGGGCGACCTGAGGCTGAGGCTGTGCGTGGAGCCTCCGGGCGGACCACGCAGGTGCTCGAGCCGTCGTCTGGCCGACGGCGACGTCGCGCTCCGCGGTCGCTTCCAGGCCGCTCGTCCGGGAGGCTGGCGAGTGCTGGCGCACACCCCCTACGGCCGCTCGTCGGCGGGGGTGCGCGCTCTCCCGCGAGGCGGCCGCCTGCGCGTGCTGGCCACCGGCGACTCGATGATCCAGATCATCGACGGCTTCCTTCGGCAGCGCCTGCGTAGCCGAGGGGCGCAGGTCAGAAGCGACGCGCACATCAGCACCGGCATCTCCAAGCCCTCCCTGCTCAACTGGCCGCGGCAGGCGAGGCGCCAGGCGGCGCGGGCGCCGGACGTCGTGGTGATGTTCCTCGGCGCCAACGACGGCTTCTCCATGGGTTCGGCCGCCTGCTGCGGAGAGGCGTGGGTGGCCGAATACGCCCGTAGGGCACAGAAGATGATGCGGACCTACGGTCGTGGCGGGCGTACTCGCATCTACTGGCTCACGCTGCCCACCCCGGGCAGGGGCCTGTTCAGGAAGACCTTCCCGGCCGTGAACACAGCGATCCGGCGGGCGGCCGGGCGGTCCCGCCGCGACGTGGCGGTCATCGACCTGGTCGACGTGTTCACGCCCGGTGGGCGCTACCGCGACTCGATGCGCATCGGCGACCGCGTCGTGCGCGTGCGCCAGAGCGACCGCGTGCACCTGAACACCGCGGGCGCCTCGCTCGCCGCCTCGGTGATCATCCGGACTCTGCGCCGCGAGCGGATCCTGCGTTGATCGCCGCCGCCAGGGCGATGGCGGCGATCAGCAGCACCACGGCGGCCCAGGCGAGCGCGGGGCCCGGCCCGGGCGGGCGCGCCGAATCACGGGACCCGCCCGAAGTCTCCACCAAGCCGGATGCCGGCGGCGGCGAATCACCCGCGGACGCGATGGAGGCGGGCGGCGGCTCGTCGTAGTCGGGCGGAGGCCACTTCAGGGCCGGGGCCACCAGGCGCGTGAGGGCACGCGCCCCCCGCGGCTGCAGATGAAGCCCGTCGCCCCAGAACCAGTTCGCATGCCCGCTGCTGTAACGCACCCAGTCGAGCACCTTCACCCGCCGGGGCCAGCGCTCGCCCGCGGCGCGCATCACGGCCTGGTCCGAGCTGCTCGCGCCACCCACTTCCCTGGGAGTCACGAGACCCAGCACCCGTTGACGCCCCAGGATGATGAGCGCCCTGCGCACCTGGCGGTGCTCCACGGTCCAGTTGGTGCCGAGCGCGATGACCACCACACCGGGCAGGGAGTCCCCGCGCGCCGCCAGCACGGAGAGCCCCTGGGAGAAGAGACGGCAGCCGGCCACGTCCACCTCGAAGCCCCTACGGGTGAGCTGGCCGACGGCGCCGAGCATCACGGAGTCGCCGATGGCCAGCGCCGTCCGCTCGCCGGAGCGAGGAGTCTTGGCGCGGAAGCGCTCGGTGCCGCCACAGGCCTCGGCCGCGGCGGGGATCGCAGCCATGGCGACGAGGGCGATTAGCCCTACTATCGCGGCGCGTCGTGGTCTTCCCGTCTTTCGAGTTCGCATTCTTCTTCCCGCTGGTGCTCGCTCTGTCGTGGCTGCTGATGCCGCGGCCGCACCTCTGGAAGCCGTTCATCCTGGCCGCCAGCTACGTCTTCTACGCCGCGGCCAGCCCTCGCTACGCGCTCCTTCTGGCCGGGGTCACCTTGGCCAACCAGGCCGGTGCGGTGCTGGTGGGCCGCACCTCCGAGGAACGTACGCGCAAGCGGATCATGGCGGTCACGGTGGCCGTGGACCTGGCCGTCCTTGGCCTGTTCAAGTACTACGGCTTCTTTGCCGGGGAAATCGGGGCCTTTTTAGATTCGATGGGGCTGGGCATGCCCCTGCCGCTCCTGACGCTGGCCCTGCCGATCGGCCTCTCGTTCATCACGTTCCAGGCCATCTCCTACGTGGTGGACGTCAAGCGCGGCCTGATCCCACCCGCCTCGACGATCGACTTCGCGCTGTACCTCTCCTTCTTCCCTCATGTGGTGGCCGGGCCGATCGTGCGGGCCCGGGAGTTCATTCCCCAGCTGGCCAGTCCGCGGGACCCGCGCAATGTCGCCGTGGGCGCGGGCGTGGTCCTGATCGCGATCGGCCTCGTCAAGAAGGTGGCGCTCGCCGATTTCCTGGCCCGCGAGGTGGTGGACCCCGTCTTCGCCGTACCCGAAGCCTACGCCGCGCCCGACGTCGCGCTTGCCGCCTACGCCTACGCCGCCCAGATCTACTGCGACTTTTCCGGCTACACCGACATCGCCATCGGCGTGGCCCTGCTTCTGGGCTTCGTGTTCCCGCAGAACTTCAACTGCCCCTACCGGGCCACGAGCTTCCGCGACTTCTGGCGCCGCTGGCACATGACCCTGTCCCGCTTCCTGCGCGACTTCCTCTACATCCCGCTGGGCGGCAACCGCGGCGGCAAGCTGAAAACGGCGCGCAACCTGATGATCACGATGGTGCTCGGGGGCCTGTGGCACGGCGCGGCCTGGGGCTTCGTGCTGTGGGGAACGCTGCACGGAACCGCGCTAGTGGTCGAGCACCAGCTGCGCGGGCGCGTACGGGCGCCCGCCTGGGTTCGCTGGGCCATCGTGTTCAACGTGGTGGTCTTCGGCTGGATCCTGTTCCGGGCGGAGACCCTCGAGCTGGCGGTCACCTACCTCTCCCGCCTCGCCGTGCCCGGCCCGGCCACGCTGTTCGCCCCCGCCGTGGTTGCGGCGGTGGCCGTGGTGATCGGCTTCCAGCTGCTGCCTCCCGATCCGCTCGAGCGTCTGCGGGTGCGGCTGGCGGGGCTTCCGGCTCCCTCCCTCGGCCTGGGGCTCGCGGTGGTCGTGGCGCTGGTGGGCGCTACGGTGCCCAGCCAGGGCGTGCCTCCGTTCATCTACTTCCAGTTCTGAGCGCGATGACCGAGCCCTACTTCCCCACGAGCCCCGAGCCTCCGGTGCCGCCCACGCCCAAGGGACGGCGCTCGCGAGCCCGCGACGGTGTGCTGATCGTCTTCATCGCCGCGCTGCTGCTCACGCTGTTCGAGGGCTCCTCCATCCGCGGGTCCGGCGAGGAGATGCAGCCGGGCTTCAAGCGCGAGCTGGTGCTGGCCGTGGGCGAGCCTGCCGGCTGGCTGTCCGACCGCGTGCCCTTCGACGAATGGACCGACGACGCCCTGGCCTTCCTCGAGGACGAGGGCGTGGGAGCGCAAGGCGGCTTCGATGTCTCGGGATCTGCGGCGGGCGGGCGCGCCGTGCCTCCCGTCTCACCGGACTCGTTCGACCCGGCCGACCTGGGCGAGAAGGCGCCCGCGCCTGGTGAGCTCGACACGCTGCTGGTGACCGGCGACTCCCTCTCGATGCCCCTGGACGCCGAGCTTGCCCGCCGGCTCGAGGAGGCCGACGCCGGCGTGGAGGTCGAGCGCGACCCCCATGTGGGCACCGGCATCTCGAAGAGCGGCCTGGTGGACTGGGGCCGTCTCTCGACCCAGCAGGTGCGGGAGCGCAGACCCGACGCGGTGGTGGTCTTCATCGGCGCGAACGAGGGCTTCTCCCTGCCGGGCCCGGATGGCGAGCTCGAATGCTGCGGCCCGGAGTGGGCGGCCGAGTACGCCTACCGCGCCCGGCGCATGATGAACACCTACCGGCGTCGCGGGCGAGCGCGTGTGTACTGGCTCACGCTGCCGGCCCCACGCGACGAAACCCGCCAGGAGATCGCGCGCGCGGTGAACGCTGCCATCGAGGTGGCCGCCCAGCCGTATCGCGCCCACGCCCGCGTGCTGGAGATGGACGACCTGTTCACGCCAGGCGGCCGCTACCGCGACGCGATGACCATCTCCGGCCGCGAGGAGATCGTGCGCGAGGGAGACGGCATCCACCTCAACCGCACCGGGGCCGGGGTGGCGGCCGGGGCGGTCCTGGACGCCCTGCGCGAGGACTTCGGCGACCAGGTGCCCGGGGGCTGACTGTCCGGGGCGCCGCGCCTGCTTGCGGCTAGGTGTTCTGCGTGTAGCGGTGGGTGACCACGTTGCCGCCGTTGCGGCACACGACCTTGGCGTCGTACTGCACCGGGCTCTTGTCACGGGAGCCCTCGTTGCAGCGGTAGCCCCGCACCCGATGGTCACAGCGCCCGGAGCGCCCCGGGCGGCAGGCGTGGTAGGCCTTGATGACCCGCTTGCCGCTGCGGCAGCTCGTGCCGCTCACCCGGATCGATGTGACGTAGGTGGTGCCGTAACCGGTGCCCGCGCCGATGTCGCAGCGCTTGGACGCCTCGGCCGTGGGCGCGGCGGCGGCGGAGGCGGGCGCTGCGAGGGCCACGGCGATCAGTACAGGCAGAGCTAGGCGGCGGAGCTGGCGTGGCATCGTGCGCGATTCTAAGGCCTCCGCCAGCATGCGGCTATGGCGTGAAGCGGAAATTCACCACGTCGCCGTCCTGCACGACGTAGTCGCGGCCTTCGATCCGGGTGAGGGCGCGCTCGCGGGCCGCGGTGTAACCGCCCACTTCGACCAGCCGCTCCCAGGGAGTCACCTCCGCCGCCACGAAGCCGCGCTCCATGTCGGTGTGGACCGCGCCGGCCGCTTGCCGGGCCGGGGTGCCGCGCCGGATTGCGCGAGCCCGCGCCTCCCGTCCCCGGTCCGCGGTGAAGAACGAGATCAGCTCGAGCAGGGTGAAGGCCTCGCGAACGACCGTGGCCAGCCCGGACTCTTCAAGCCCCAGATCTGCGCGCATCGCGCGCGCGTCGTCGTCCTCGAGCTCGGCCAGCTCCGACTCGAGCCGCGCGCTGACCGCCGTGGCCCGGGCGCCCTGGGCCTTAGCGTGGGCACGCAGCGCGGCCGGAGGCTCCAGTGGCTCGCCCTCGGCCACATTGGCCACATAGAGCACGGGCTTGGAGGTGAGCGCCGAGAGGCGGATTACTGCGCCAGGCGCGTCTGCCGGCACCGCTACCTCGCGCACCGGGCGCCCCTCGCGCAGCGCGTCCACCACCTTGCGCAGCCAGCGCTCCTCGGCCTGCGCCGCCTTCTCGAGCGACCGGGCCTGGCGGGTCACCCGCTCGAGCCGGCGCTCGGCCTGCTCGAGGTCGCTGAACAGCAGCTCCGTCTCCACCGCGTCCACGTCATCCGGAGGGTCGACGCGGCCCTCGGGATGGACCACCTGCGGATCCTCGTGCACCCGGACGACGTGCAGGATGGCGTCGGTCTCGCGGATGTTGGCCAGGAAGCGGTTGCCGAGCCCCTCCCCTTGATGAGCCCCGCGCACCAGGCCCGCGATGTCGTGGAACTCGATCGTTTCCGGCACCATGGGCGCGGCGCCCACCGTCCGCGCCACGCTCTCCAGCCGCTCGTCGGGCACCGACACCACAGCCACATTGGGGTCGACGGTGGTGAAGGGGTAGTTGGCGGCCGGGGCGCCCGCGCGAGTCAGCGCGTTGAAGAGCGAGGATTTGCCGGCGTTGGGCAGGCCGACGATGCCGACCTTCACGGTGTCACCAGCGCCGTATCAGAAGCCGACGCGGTGCTCGTCCGTATCGAGCCGGACGTAGACCACCTGGGCGAGATCGACCGCGACCTCGGAGTCCTGGGTCTTCAGCTCCCACCAGCGGTCGGCCTTCTCGTCTCGGTCTCCCAGCGCCTTGCGTAGACCGTCGTACTCCTCGGTCGTCACGCGCACCGGCAGCACCTGGCCGCCGTGGAAACCGATGTCGATTCGCTTGACGTCGCTTGCCATCTCTCAGTGATCCTCTGCCGGCTCGACGAGCTCGGTGAGCACACCGCCGGTCGACTTCGGGTGCATGAACGCCACGCGGCTCTGGCGGATGCCGACACGCGGCCGCTCGTCGATCAGGTCGAGGCCCGCCGCCTGCAGCGACTCGAGCGCCGAGTCGATGTCATCCGTACGGTAGGCCACGTGGTGCATGCCGGGGCCGTTGCGCTCCACGAACCGCGCGACCGGGCTGTCGGAACCCAGCGGCCGCAGCAGCTCGACATGGCCGTCGCCGATCCCGAGAAGCACGGCCTCCACGCCGAAGTCCTCGACCGTCTCCCGGTGCTGGACGGGCATGCCCAGCCGGTCGCGGTAGAGCGCCAGCGCCGAATCCAGGTCCTCGACGGCCACGCCGATATGGTCGATCTGCCCGAACACGGGCGCGGAGGCTACTGGACCGGCGTGAGCCGGGGATTGGGGTTGTAGCGCCGCCCGACCTTGGCGCAATCGCGGCCGTCCACCCGGACGACGTCGGCGGTGAAGTCGTTCTCCCCGTGCAGCAGCGCCGAGCCGACGCCGTAGCTGTCCACGGGCGCTCCCAGCTCCTCGAACTGGCGGATCTTCTCGACGTCGAAGCCGCCGGATACCACGATCCGGACACGCTCGTGCCCGGCCGCATCGAGTGCCTCCCGCACCCGCTGTACCAGCACCGGGTTGACCCCCGTGGGCTTGAAGCCGCCCATCTCGTGCCAGAGAGCGCGGTCCACGAGCTGGCCCGAGGTGTCGAGACGGACGCCCCACAGCTTGTCGCCCAAGGCATCGGCCACCTCGAGGGCGGTGCGCACCGAGTCGTTCTCGAAGTCCACCAGCACGGTGACGTTCATGACGCCCGCGAAACGGTCGGCGAAGTCTCCGGCGGCCGCGACGGTGTCACCGCCATAGGCCGCGATCAGGCCGTGGGGCACGGTGCCCACGCCCACCCCTCCCCACCAGGAGGCCTGGGCCTCCGTCGAGACCCCGATGGCGCCGGCCACGTGCGCGGCCCAGCCGTCGCCGGTCTGGACCATCCAGTGGTCGTGGCGGGCGGGGAAGAAGATGATGGGCTTGCCGGCTGCGGCCTCGACCACCTCGCGTACGTTGCGCATCACGAGCGTGCGCCGGGCCAGCGAGCCGAGATAGACGGTCTCGAGGTGGGCGAAAAGCGAGTAGTCGCCCTCGATCGTCATCACGGCCTCCCAGGGGGTGACCTCGTCGCCCTCGTGGAGGGCGTGCACCTCGAGGGCGTCCCAGCCCGGCACCCAGCCCTCGGCGCTACTGCGTCCCGAGCAGAGCCTCAGGATGGCCAGAGCCTCGTCGATCCCGCCCAGCACCGACTCGTGGCGCTGGAAGACCTGCATCGTCACGTGTGGGTGGCGGCCGCGCTCCTCCAGCAGCTGCTTGGTGAAGTTGAAATAGGCGTCGGTGTAGTAGCCCTCGCGAATCTTCTCGACCGGGAGGCGAAAGACCTCGGGGTCGAGGCGCGGGCGAGGTCCGGCCTCGGTCGCCATGGGGGAATGGTAAAGCCGCCCTACGCCTCGGTGGGGACGGCCTCAACCCGCAGGATCTCTTCGAGCGCCGCCCGTCCAACGTCCAGCTGCTCGGGCGTCGGCTCCCGGGTGCCGACCACTCGCTGGATCTCGTGCCCGGGCCGGCGAAGGGCGCGGGTCACGCGCGACTCCGGGTGGCGCTCGCCCCACGCGAAGACCTCCACGGCCAGCGCTGCGCTGCCCAGGCCCACCACCGCCTCGGCGGCCGGGCCGCGCAGGCCGGCCTTGCGCACCCCGACACCACCCAGCGCCGCCGCGGTGAGCATGGGCGCCACGAGATGGGAGCCGCAGCGGTCGTGTTCCTTCTCGGCGTCGGCCGCGTCCGCCCCGTCCTCGTAGGCGGCAATCGCCTTGTGCTCCACGCCGTGGTAGGCCGCGAGGTCGCCGCTGCGCAGCGCCATCAGCGCCGGCGCCAGCGCCAGCAGCGAGACCGCCGCCTCGCGCCCGAGCGTGCCCGCTCCAGCGGAGCGGATGGCCTGGCCTCCGAGCGCAGCGGCGCCCATGGCGCCCAGCGTACGTGCGTCCTGCATCGGCAGCCGCGCCTCCGGCAGCGCACGCTTGACCAGCGGGATCACCGCCAACGCCTCCGCCAGCTTCGCGATCCCGCGCAGACCGGGCACCCGCTCCGAGGCCTTGCCGCCGAAGTCCGGCTTGGGTCCGGAGGCCACCTTCACGCCGCCCGCGTCCGTACGCACCGCCGCGGCCCAGTGGGTGGGTCCGTGCACCAGGAGCCCGTTGCGGAGAGCCATGCCCCCCAGCCGCAGCTTGTCCTCGGGCACCGGCGCGGTCACCGCAGCGTCTCCGCAGCCAGTTCGGCGTAGAAGCTCGCCGCGAGGCCCAGGTCGGCGGTCGCCACCCGCTCGTCGGCGGCGTGGAACAGCGGGGCGGCTTCGAGGACGCTCATCGCCCGCTGGGGAAAGAATCCGTAGGCCGCGCAGTCCGGGAAGGCTCGCCGCCACCAGTGGGAGTCGGAGAAGCCCGGGAACACGATGGGCGCCACCTCGGCGCCGGGGTCCTCACGCTCCACGAAGGCGCGGATGTGGTCCATCAGCGGAGTATCCAGCGACGAGCGGTTGCCCCGCACGTGCTCCTCGAGCTCGACCGCGAAGCCGTCGTCGCCGAGCCGGGCGGCGATGGCGTCGCGCACCACCTCCTCGCCCTGCTCAGGAGGCACGCGGCAGTCAACCTGCAGCTCGCTGCGCGATGGGATCACGTTGATCTTCTGGGAGGCGGCGATCATGGTCGGGGTGAGCGTCACCCCCAGCATGGGCTCGATCAGCACGGCAAGCGCCGGTTCCCTGTCCTCGAGCGTCCTCATGGCGTGCTCGAGGTCGTCCGGATCGAGCCCGAGGGAGGTCAGCAGGGCGGCGGTCTCGGGGGTGGGCAGGTAGCTCGGACGGGCCTCCGCCAGGGCCTCGAGCAGCGGCGCCATCTTGACCAAGGCGTTGTCGCCGATGCGTGGAAGCGACGCGTGGCCGGCGCTCCCCGAGGTGGTGAGCGTGAAGCGGAAGACCCCCTTCTCCCCCACGCAGACGCCGTAGGTCCGCCGGCCGTCGAACTCGATCACCGCGCCGGCGCCCTCGTTGAGCACCATGTCGCAGCGCACCTGGTCCGGATGCTGCTCGCACAGCCAGCGGGCGCCATGGGCCGCGCCGGTCTCCTCGTCGCAGGTGAAGACCAGCAGCAGCTCCCCGGCCTCCGGACGCCAGCCCTCCTCGGCCAGCACGAGCGCCGCGACCGCTTCAGCCGCCACCTGACCCTTCATGTCGATGGCTCCACGGCCCCACACGCAGCCGTCGCGCAGCTCGCCGGACCAGGGGTCCACGCTCCACTCGCTCGGATCGGCGGGCACCGTGTCGACATGGCCGAGCAGACATAGGCGGGGCCCGTCCGAGTCCGCCGTCAGACGCGCGACCAGGTTCGGGCGGCCCTCGACGGCGGTCAGCAGCTCACAGCGATAGCCCGCGTCCTCGAGCCGGTCCCGCAGGAACTCCTGCACGGCCTGCTCGTTTCCCGGCGGATTGGCGGTATCGAAGCGGATGAGCTCCCGGAGCAGCTCAGTGGTCCGCCGCTCCAGTAGCTCGCGTTCAGGCACCCGATCGAGTATATGGAGGGTATGCCGAGCGCCGGGGGGCTTGCCTACCGGGAGGCGGGATCGCCGGACGACGCGCCGGTGCTGCTCCTGCACGGCTATCCCGAGTCCTCGTACATGTGGCGTGAGCTGCTGCCGGCGGTGGCGAGAGCCGGGCGGTGGGCCGTGGCGCCCGATCTCGCCGGATTCGGCGACTCGGAGCCCGACCCACCCGGCACCTGGGAGCGTCACATCGAGTCCGTCGAACGCTTCCGCATGGCGGCCGGCCTCCAGCGGACGGCTCTGGTGGTGCACGACTGGGGCGGCCTCATCGGCCTGGCCTGGGCGTGCGAGCACCCCGACGCGGTGAGCGCGCTCGTGATAAGCGGCACCGGCTTCTTCGCCGACGGGAAGTGGCACGGAATGGCAGAGGCGCTGCGCACGGAGGGCGCCGGCGAGGAGATCATGCGCACGCTCGACCGCCCGGCCTTTGCGGCGATGCTGGGCCAGGCGTCCACCGGCATCGGCGACGACGCGCTCGACGAGTACTGGAAGAGCTACGACGGCGATGTGCGGCGGCGCGGGCACCTGGAGCTCTACCGCTCCCTGGACTTCGAGACCCTCGCTCGCTACGACGGCCGGCTGGCCGCCCTCGGCGTGCCGGTGCTGGTGCTATGGGGAGCGACCGACCCCTTCGCGCCGGTGGCCGGGGCCAAGCGCTTCGAACGCGAGCTGCCCGACACCGAGCTGGTGGTGATCGAGGACGCGGGCCACTTCGTGTTCGAGGACGCGCCCGACCGCTGCGGCGAGGCAGTCGGGTCGTTCCTGGCCCGTTCGGCGGCCTAGACGGCCTGGTCCGGGCTGCGAGAATCGGGGCATGGAGCGCCTGTTCGACCTGGATGACCCGGCGTCAGGCCGCACCGCAGTGAGCCCGGCCGAGCTTCCGCTGGCCGCCCGCATGCGCCCCGCGTCGCTGGGCGAGTTCGTGGGCCAGGAGCACCTGCTGGGCCGAGGCTCCGCGCTGCGCACCGCGATCGAGGAGGGACGGCCCCACTCGATGATCCTCTACGGCCCGCCGGGAAGCGGCAAGACGACGCTCGCCCGGCTACTCGCCGTGAACGCCCGGGCCGCCTTCGAGGAGGCCTCGGCGGTCAACGCCGGGCGAGCCGAGGTGCGCGAAGTGCTGGCGCGCGCCGAGCACCGGCGCACCACGAGCGGGGAGGGCACCGTGTTCTTCCTGGACGAGATCCACCGCTTCAACAAGGCTCAACAGGACACCCTGCTGCCGGCGGTGGAGGAAGGACTCGTGGTGCTGGTGGGCGCCACCACCGAGAACCCGTACTTCGAGGTCAACTCGGCGCTCCTCTCGCGCTGCCGCATCTACGAGCTGCACCCGCTGGGCGACGAGCACGTGCTGGTGCTGCTGCGCCGCTCACTGGGAGACGAGCGCGGGATCGATGAGGCGCCCCCGGTGAACGACGACGCGCTCGAGTTCCTGGCCGCGCGCGCAGCGGGCGACGCACGGACCGCACTGTCGGCGCTCGAACTGGCCTGCGAGACCACCGGCCCGAAAGGCACGGTGTCCCTGCGCGTCGCCGAGGACGCTCTGCAGCGCAGCGCCATCCTCTACGACAAGGACGGCGACCTCCACTACGACCTGATCTCGGCCTGGATCAAGTCCACCCGCGGCTCGGATCCAGACGCGTCGCTGCTCTACCTGGCCGCGATGATCGAGGGCGGCGAGGACCCGCGCTTCATCGCCCGGCGCATGGTGGTGCTGGCGAGCGAGGACATCGGCAACGCCGACCCGCGAGCGCTCGAGGTGGCGGTGGCCGCGGCGCACGCGGTGGAGCACGTCGGGCTGCCCGAATGCGCTCTCAACCTCTCGCAGGCCGCGATCTACCTGGCCCTGGCACCGAAGTCCAACGCCGCCACGACAGCGATCGGACGAGCGCGCCGCTGGGTGCGCGAGCACGGCACGCCCGAGCCGCCCTCCTATCTGCGCTCCGCCGCCTACCCGGGCGCCAAGCGGCTGGGGCGGGGCCAGGATTACGACAACCCGCACAACGTTCCGGAAGGGGTCTCGGACCAGGAGCTGATGCCCGACGACGCCGCCGGCGAGCGCTTCCTCGAGCTCTCGGAGCACGGAGAGGAGCCCGAGCTGCGCGAGCGGCTGGAGCGGATCCGCAAGGCGCGCGGGCGCTAGCGGAGATGGCTGATTCCGCGGCCGCGTGCGCGGGGGCGTGGGATCAGCCATCTAGCTCGAGCTCCAGGCAGACGCTCTTGGGGTCATCCGCGTACGGCCCCCAGCAGGGAGTGGCCCGGAAGCCCGCGGCCCGATAGAGGCCCATCGCCTCGTGCTGCTGGTTGCCGGTCTCGAGCCGGACTCGGGCGTAGCCGAGCTCGCGCGCTGTATTCACCAGGTCCACCAGGATGGCCCGGCCTATCCCGCGACCCCTCGCCTCCGGCACGACGTACATCCGCCGCACCTCCGCGGTGTCGGAGTCCAGGCGGCAAAGCCCGCCGCAGCCGGCGGGGTCGCCGTCGAGGCGGGCAAGCAGGAACGTGCCGTCGGGCGGGGCGAACTCCTCGGGCCGGGGAGGCGCGCCCGATCCCGGCTCGCCCCCGTAGCGGGCGTCGATCTCGGAGATCGAGGCGGTGGTGAGAGCGGCCGCCTCGCCGTCGGCGAGCGACACCGTTTCGAGCGCTGCCGCCATCCCCGGGTCACCGTAGCGCGGTCGCCGTCACAATCAAGCCGGTGGAGGCGAGCACCGAGGAACGGGCCGGCCTTCTCGAATCGTTCAGCCCGCTCGACGGCGCTCGGCTCGGCGCGGTGGCGACGGTCGAGGCCGGCCAGGTCCAGTCGCTGGTGGACGACGCGGCGCGCGTTCAGCCCTTCTGGGCGCAGCTCCCCCTCTCGGACCGAGCCGACTACATGCGCCGGGCGGCCCAGGCGATCCTCGACCAGCTCGACGAGCTGGGCGCTCTCATCGCGCGGGAACAGGGAAAGCCGCGCAACGAGTCGCTCACGATGGAGCTGCTGCCCACGATCGAGGCGCTCCGCTGGCTGGCCGACGCGGGGCAGGGGGTGCTCGCCGACGAGCATGTGCCGCTACCGCTGCTGTTGAGGCGAAAGCGAACCCGCTTTGCCTACGAGCCGCTCGGAGTGGTGGGGGTGATCGCCCCCTGGAACTACCCCTGGTCGATCCCCTTCACCGAAGTGGCGTTCGCGCTGATGGCCGGCAACGGCGCGGTGGTGAAGCCCGCTCCCCTCACACCGCTCACCGGGCAGCGCATCCAGGAGGTCTTCGAACGGGCCGGCGTTCCCGAGGGGCTCGTCCGCACCGCGCACGGAGCAGGCGACGTCGGCGAGGCGCTCGTGGCCTCCAGCGCCGCCAAGGTCTTCTTCACCGGCTCGGTCGAGGCGGGCCGCTCGGTGGGCCTCGAGTGCGCGCGCCGCATGAAGGGCTCTGTTCTCGAGCTGGGCGGCAAGGACGCGATGATCGTATGTGCCGACGCCAACCTTCCTCAGGCCGTGGCCGGCTGCCTCTGGGGCGGCTTCGCTAACGCCGGCCAGACCTGCAGCGGGATCGAGCGCGTGTACGTGCTGCGTGAGGTGGCCGACCGGTTCACCGACGGCGTTGCGGAGGGCGCACGCCGCCTGCGGTTGGGAGACCCGCTCGTCTGGGAGACCGAGATCGGGCCGATGGTCTCGACGGAGCAGCTCGAACGGGTCACCGAGCTCGTGGACGACGCGCGGGCCGGCGGGGCCGAGCTCCTGTGCGGAGGACCCGAGCCGCCGTTCTTTCGTCCGGCCGTCGTCACCGGCGTCCGACATGAGATGCGCCTCATGCGCGAGGAGGTCTTCGGGCCGGTTGTACCGATCGTGACCGTGGACAGCGAGGACGAGGCGATCGCGCTCGCCAACGACTCCGCCTTCGGCCTGGGCGCTTCGGTCTGGACCGCCAACCGGGCCAAGGGGGAGCGCATGGCCCGCCGGATCGAGGCCGGGATGGTCTGGATCAACGATCACATGTACACGCACGGCGCAGCTTCCTGCTCGTGGGGAGGAGTCAAGGACTCGGGGCTGGGGCGATCCCACTCGAAGTTCGGCTTGCTCGAGTGCGTGAACGTCAAGCTCGTGAGCTGGGGACCGCCGAGCGGGCGTGACTTCTGGTGGCACCCCTACGACCGCTCGCTCGGCCGGGCGCTAGAGGCCGCGGCCCGGCTGCTGTACGGGCGCGACACCGACAAGCCGGCCGCGCTGCGTCGTGGGCTGCGACCACTCGCCCGGGTCAGCGCCCGTACCCTGCGACGGCACTAAGTGCTTCCCGCCGAAAGTACCGTCGATGATCGGGCGAGCCAGAAGAGCGGCTGACCAGCCCGAGAGCGCAGTCGATGCCGGAGGCATCGGTGAGCATCGCGGGCGCCGTCAGGCGTGGTCCTGGCCGGCCGAGCGCGACGGTAATTGAGGCGGGGAGCACTAAGGCCCAAGTCGAGGCGGATTGCCGATGTAAGGGGCCACCCCTTAGCCGTACGGTGGCCTTCATGACCGGAGCACTCTCATACGCAGCCGCCCTGGAGCACACCGACGACCTGCAGCGGGCCGCGAAGGAGCGCCGGAGGGGCCGACGCAGCGCGCGCGGGCTTCCCCGGCGGCCGCTGCTGCCGCGACTGCCCCGCCCGCGTCTCGCGCTCTCCGCCTAAGGCGACCCCAGGGCGGACGCGCCGCACGACCCCCCTCTTCGTGCGGCGGGTCGTATGCCCTGGCCACCAACCGAGGGTGGTCCTTAGACTCTGGCGCGATGCCCGCCCAGGCCTACGCCGGCAAGGAGTGCGTCTGCCAGCTGCGCAGAGGAATCTGCGACCAGAGCTGTGTGCAGGGCATGCTGGACACACCCTTCTACATCGCCTGCCTGCGTCTGAGCGGACGCCGCTGCCTGGTGATCGGCGGCGGGGAGGTCGGCCTGGAGAAGGTGGAGGGCCTCCTGGCCTGCGACGGTGACGTGACGCTGATCGCGCCCGACGTCATCGAGCCGCTTCGCCAGCTGGCGGCCGAGGGCTCGATCCGCTGGGAACAGCACGAGTACGCCGGCCCGGCCGACCTGGAGGGCGTATTCATGGTGATTGCCGCGACCGGCGACAGCGAGGTGAACATCGGGGTCTACGAGGATGCCGAGCGGCGGGCCATGCTCGTGAACGTGGTCGACGTGCCTCCGCTCTGCAACTTCATCCTGCCGGCGATCATCCGCAGCGGGCCGCTGGCCATCGCCATCTCCACCGCCGGAGCCTCGCCCGCGCTGGCCAAGCGGATCCGCAACGAGATCGCCGACGAGTACGGCGAGCCCTACGCCCGGCTGGCGGTGCTGCTGAACGAGGTGCGCGGCTGGGCCAAGGGCACCCTTCCCACCTACCAGGACCGCAAGGTCTTCTTCGAGTCGATCGTCAACGGCGAGCCGGATCCCGTCGAGCTGCTCCGCACGGGTGACGAGCCCGCCGTGCGCGACCTGATCGCCGCCGCGCAGCAGACCCATCAGCCTGTCTGAGGACCTCACACACATCGATGACGCCGGGAGCGCCCGGATGGTCGATGTGGGCGACAAGGCCGCGACCGACCGCCGTGCGCTCGCGCGCTCGGTGGTCCGCATGGCGCCCGAGACGCTGGATGCCGTGCGCCGCGGGGATGCCCCCAAGGGCGACGTCGTCGGCACAGCCCGCCTGGCCGGCATCCAGGCGGCCAAGCGCACCGCCGAGCTCATACCGCTCTGCCATCCGCTGCCGCTCTCGTTCGTGGACGTGCGCATCTCGCTCTCCGGCGAGCTGGTGGAGATCGAGGCCGAGGCCCGCACCACGGGCCCGACGGGCGTGGAGATGGAGGCGCTGACGGCCGCCGCCGTCGCCGCGCTCACGGTCTACGACATGGTCAAGGGCCTCGAGCGCGGGGTGGAGATCGGCGAGGTCCACCTGCTCGAGAAGTCGGGCGGGCGCCATGACTGGCGGCGCCCTGGGGGCGCCGGGCGCAAGCGGCCGGCCCGGCCGGACGCGCAGCGATGACTTCACCGTGAGGGCCGCGGTCGTGACCATCTCGACCTCCATCGCGGCGGGCGACGGCGAGGATGTGTCGGGAGCCGCGCTGGTCGAGCGCTGCCGGGAGGCCGGGCTCGAGGCGTCCCACGAGACGGTGTCGGACGATCGCGAGGCGATCGTCTCTGCCCTCAAGCGCCTCGCCGATCACGAGCGAGTGCGCTTCGTCTTCACCACCGGAGGCACCGGCTTCACCCCCGACGACGTGACCCCCGAGGCCACACGCGACGCCATCGAGCGCGAGGCGCCGGGCTACGCGGAGGCCATCCGCGCCGACTCGCGCCAGCACACCCCTCTGGGCATTCTCACCCGCGGGATCTCGGGCATCCGCGGCCGGACGCTGATCGTGAACTTCCCGGGCAACCCGAAGGCCATCGCGCAGTCCTGGCCGATCCTCGAGCCGACGCTCGAGCACGCGGCCGAAACCCTGGAACGCGGTTAGAGCAGCCCCTTCTCCCGCAGCTCGGCGAGCGCCCGCGGGGACTTCTCGAGGCCCTCGAGCCCCATGCCGGCGAGGACCGACTCGACCTTCGAGAACTGGATGTCGGAGTACTGCACCACCTGGACGTGGTTCCCCCAGGGATCGCGGAAGTCCAGCCCGCGCCCGGAAAGGATGTCGGCGCCGACCTCCTCCAGGCGCCGCCGGACCGCGTCGCGATCGTCCACCACGAGCCCGAAGTGGCGCTCGGCGTCGGGACCGTCGGGCTCGGCCACCTCGGCCAGGACGAGGAACTGATCACCCATGTCGACGAAGGCCATGTGCGGCACGCGCCCGCGCAGATCGAAGTCGAAGATGCGGCCGTAGTAGTCGAGCGCCGCCTCGAGGTCGGCGACCTCGAGCACCAGGTGGTTGATGCCCACGAGCCGTGCCACGGTCACCACCGCTCGCGCAGCCGGCGCGCCGAGCGCTCCGCGATCGGGACAAAGTGGACCGGGCGAGGCACACGAGCGAGCTTAGCCAGCGCCTCCATAGGCTTCGGCGCGATGCCAGCGGCCATCGAGCTTCACGGCCTCGAACGACGCTACGGCGAGCGCGTGGCCCTCGCCGGGATCAGCGTGACCGTGCCCGATGGGGCGACGCTGGCCCTGCTGGGATCAAACGGGGCGGGCAAGACCACCCTGTTGCGCGTGCTCGCCGGACTCCTGCGACCCCACAGCGGGGAGGTCCGCGTGCTCGGCGCCGAGCTGCCCGGCGAGCGCTGGAGGCTCCCCGCGCGCGTGGGCTACGTGGCCCACGAACCGCTGCTCTACCGCGAGCTGAGCGGACGCGAGAACCTGGCCTACCAGGCCTCGCTGCACGGAGTGGGCCGGGCCCGGGTCGACTCGCTGCTCACCGCGGTGGGAATGGAACGACGAGCTGACGAGCCGCTGCGCGAGCTGTCGAAGGGGATGATCCAGCGGCTGGCCGTCGCTCGCGCCGTGCTCCACGAGCCGGAGCTGCTGCTCCTCGACGAGCCCCGAGCCAATCTCGATCCCGCTGCCGCGGATCTCCTCGAGCCGCTGATAGGCCGGGCCTCCGGCCGGACGCGCGTGCTGGTGAGCCACGACACCGAGGGCGCGCTCGCCGAGTCGGACCTGGTGCTGGGGCTCAGGCAGGGCCGGCCGGCGCCGGCCGACCGGGACCTGTACCGATGATCGCGGCCGCGCGAGCGATCCTGCGCAAGGACCTGCGGATCGAGCTGCGCACGAAGGAGTCGGTGCCGGCGATGACCCTGTTCACGCTCACCGTCTACGTCCTCTTCCACTTCGGACTCGACCGCGACTCGCTCGACGGCGAGCTGGCCTCCGGCGTGCTCTGGGTGACGCTTCTGCTGGCGGCGGTGATCGGGGTCAGCCGCCTGTTCGCCGCCGAGCGCGAGCAGGGCGGGATCGACGCCCTGCGGCTTGCGCCCGTCGACCAGACCGCCCTGTTCGTGGCCAAGGGAGCGGCCCTGTTCCTGTTCCTGGTGGCGGTGGAGATCGTGGCCGTGCCGGCCTTCGGGCTGCTGCTTCTCGGCCCCGGCCTCGGCGGCGCGCTGCCGGAGTTGCCGCTGATCCTCCTGCTCGCCGACCTCGGTATCGCCGCGGTGGGGGCGCTGGTCGCCGCGCTGGCCGCCGAGACCCGCGCCCGGGAGCTGATCGTGCCACTGCTGCTGCTTCCCCTGCTGGTGCCGGTGTTGATCGCTTCCGCCCAGGCCACCGAGCCGCTGCTGCGCCAGGATCAGGGCCCCGAGGACCTTGGTCGCTGGCTGGGGCTGCTCACGCTTTACGATGTGGTGTTCGTGCTGCTTTCCGTCGCCGTCTTCGACTATCTGCTCGAGGACTGATGTATTCGAAGGGTCTGATACCGCTGGCCGTGGCCACCGTCGTGACGCTCGCGACGGCGATGGTGCTCGTCTTCTTCTACGCGCCGCTGGACGCAGACCAGGGCTTCATCCAGAAGATCTTCTACGTCCACGTCCCAATGGCGATCGTGGCCCTGGGGGGCTTCGTCGTCGGCGGTGTGATGGCCATCCGCCACCTGCGCTCGGGCGATGCCTCGTGGGACATGCGCTCCTATGTGGCCATCCACCTGTCGGTGATCCTGGGCGTCGGGGTGCTCGCGACCGGCGCGATCTGGGCCAAGGCGTCCTGGGGCCACTGGTGGGTGTGGGACGAGCCGGTGCTGGTCTCGTTCCTGGTGGTGGTCCTCCTGTATTGCGTCTATTACCCGCTGCGTTTCTCGATCGAGGATCCCGAGCGCCAGGCCCGCTACTCCTCGGTGTTTGCGATCGCCGCGGGCGCGTTCGTGCCGCTGAACTTCATGGCCGTCCGGCTGGCCGAGGCCTACACGCATCCGCGGGTCCTGTCGCAGACCGGGGGCAGCCTGCCGGGCGAGATGCGGCTCACCTTCCTGGTGGCGCTGCTGGCGATGACCCTCCTGTTCGTCACGCTCTGGAAGCTCGAGCTGACGGCGAAGCACGCATCGATGCAGCTCAAGCGCCTCAAGCGCCGGCTCGCGGAGCGGGAGGCCGTTCCCGCCTAGTGGTCACCTCCGAGGATACGGTCAATGCTCGGGCGAGCCAGCAGCGTGGCTGGCGCGGTGCTGGCCGGTCGAGCATGGCCGTAGTCGAGGTGGTGACCGCCTAATGCCCGCGTTGCCCCTGGACGAGGCGGGCAAGTACGTGGCGGGGGCCTACGTCGTCTTCCTGACGCTTATCGTCGTCTACGTGGCCATCATCGGAGCGAAGATCGCGCGGATCGACCGCGAGCTGTCGGAGCTCGCCCAGGAGGACGAATGACCGGGGAGATCCTCATCCTCGGCGCGTCGCACAAGACCGCGCCGCTCGCGCTGCGCGAGAAGCTCGCGCTCCCGGCCGGCCGCGCCTCCCGGGTACTGGCGGAGCTCACCGAGCAGGAAGCGGTTCACGAGGCCGTGGCGCTCTTCACCTGCAACCGCACGGAGCTCTACCTGGTGACCGCGGACCCGGTGGAAGCCGAGACGGTTGCGCTGGGGATCCTCTCCCGGCAGGCGGAACTGCGGCCCACCGAGCTGCTCGGAGCGGTCTACTCGCTGCGGGCGGCCGAGGCAGTGGAGCATCTCTTCGAGGTGACCGCCGGACTGGACTCCATGATCGTGGGGGAGACCGAGATCCAGGGTCAGGTCAAGCGGGCGTACGAGCTCGCGCTCGTCGAGGGCGTGACCGGCCCGGTGTCCAACCGTCTCTTCCGGGATGCCCTCGCCGCCGGCAAGCGCGTGCGCAGCGATACCGCGATCACGCGCTCCAGCGTCTCGGTCTCGTCGGTTGCGGTACAGCAGGCCGCCGATTTCCTGGGGGATCTGGCCGGGCGGCGCGTGCTCGTGGTCGGCGCGGGCGAGAACGCCGAGGTGACGGCCCGCGCCCTGCGGGACCGCGGTGTCGAGACGCTGTTCGTGGCCAACCGTCGTTACGACCGGGCCCTTGGCCTGGCCAAACGCTTCGGCGGCCGGGCCGTGGCCTTCGACGACCTCCCAGCCGAGCTGGAGCAGGCCGACATCGTCGTCTGCTCCACGGGCGCACCGCACCAGATCATCGGCCTGGAGGAGCTGCAGCACGTCGCGGGCTCGCGTCTGGGCCGGCCATTGGTCTTGATCGACCTCGCCGTGCCCCGCGACATCGAGCCCGCCGTGCGGGACTGCCCGGGCATCGCGCTCTACGACATGGACGACCTCCAGCGGGCGGTGGCGCGCAACATGAGCGTGCGCCAGGCCGAGGCCGAGCAGGCGCGGGTGATCGTCGGAGAGGAGACCGGGCGCTTTGGCGACTGGCTCGACAGCCTCGACGTGGTACCCACCATCTCGGCTCTGCGAAAGCGGGCCGACGCCATCGTGGACCAGGTGCTGCTCGAGAACCAGGCCCGCTGGGAGTCGCTGTCCGAGGCCGACCGTGAGCGGGTCGCGGTGGTGGCCCGGGCGGTCGTGAGCCGGCTCCTGCACGAGCCGACAATGCGCCTGCGGGACTCGGTGGGCGAGCACGGGTCGTACCGGTACGTGCACGCGCTGCGTGACCTGTTCGGCCTGGAGGCGGCTCTCGCGCCCGACAACGAGGCGGCGTCGGCGCAGGTCACGAGCCTCGAGGCTCGCCGACGTCGGTGATCCGCCTGGGCACCCGCGGGAGCGCCCTGGCGCTCGCGCAGGCCCGCCTGGTGGCCGACGTGCTCGAAGGTGAGGTCGAGCTGGTGCCCATCAGGACGTCGGGGGACGAGGGCCGGCGCGAACCACAGCCGCCGGACCGGGGCGGCGACAAGGCCCGCTTCGTCAAGGAGATCGAAGAGGCGCTGCTCGCGGGCCGGATCGATCTCGCGGTGCACTCCGCCAAGGACGTGCCCTCGGAGCTGCCGGACGGCCTGGCCATCGTCGGCGTGCCGAAGCGGGCCGACCCGCGCGATGCGATCTGCGGTGCCCCCGCGCTCGCCGACCTGCCCACGGGCGCCGCGCTCGGCACGAGCAGCCTACGGCGCCGCTCACAGCTGCTGGCCCTTCGGGCGGACCTGGAGGTGCGCGAGCTGCGCGGCAACGTTGACACCCGCCTGCGTCGGCTCGCCGAGGGCGCCTACCGGGCCGTGGTGCTGGCCCGGGCCGGGCTGGATCGCCTGGGCCGCGGCGACGAGGGGGCGCCGCTGGAAGAGCTGGTGCCCGCGCCGGGGCAGGGCTGCCTGGCGCTGGAGGCCCGCTCCGAGGATGCGGTGGCCACGGCGGCGGCCGCGGCCGTGACCGACCGCTCAGCGCTCACGTGCCTCACCGCCGAACGCGCGCTGGTGGCCGGGCTCGAGGCCAGCTGCCGGACGCCCGTGGGCGCCCACGCAGAGCTTCGCAACGGCGCACTGCGACTGACCGCCTTTGCCGGCCTGCCCGACGGCTCGCGCTGGATCCGTGACAGCCACGAGGGAGAACCCGACGATCCGGCACCGCTGGGACGGGCGGTGGCCGAGCGCATGCTGGCCGTGGGCGCCCGCGAGCTCCTGGACGCCGCCGAGGCCCTCGCGCCCGGCGGATAGCGTTCGCCGCGATGGCCGGGATGGTGTACCTGGTGGGCGCGGGCCCCGGCGACCTGGATCTCATGACCAGGCGCTCGCTGTTCCTGATCGTCACCGCGGACGTGATCCTGTACGACCGCCTCATCCCCGACGGTGCTCTCGAGAGCGTCCAGCCCGGCACCGAATTGCGCTACGTGGGCAAGCAGCCGGGTGCCGCCGCTTTGTCGCAGGAGGAGATCAACCAGCTGCTGGTGGAACTCGGCCGGGCGGGCAAGCGGGTGGTGCGGCTCAAGGGCGGCGACCCGTTCGTGTTCGGCCGCGGTGGTGAGGAGGCCGAAGCCCTGGCCGCCGCCGGCGTGCCCTTCGAGGTGGTGCCCGGCGTGACCGCCGGCGTGGCCGCTCCGGCCTACGCCGGCATTCCCGTGACCCATCGCGACGCCGCCTCGGCCGTGGCCTTCGTGACCGGGCACGAGGATCCGGACAAGCCCGAGTCGGCGCTCGACTGGGAGGCGCTGGCCCGCTTCCCCGGAACGCTCGTGCTCTACATGGGCGTCAAGAACCTTCCCACGATCGCCGACCGGCTCAGCGCGGCCGGCCGCGACCCACACGAGCCGGCGGCGGTGGTGGAACGCGGCACCCACACCGACCAGCGCACGGTCACGGCGCCGCTGTCCGCGATCGCCGGCGAGGTGGCCCGGGAGGGGATCCGCCCACCCGCGATCACGGTGATCGGACCGGTGGTGGCCCTGCGCGACACGATCGCCTGGCTCGAGCGCCGGCCGCTGTACGGCGAGGTGGTGGCGGTCACCCGCGCCCGGGCCCAGGCGAGCGGGCTGGCCGCGCGATTGGGGGAACAGGGCGCCGAGGTGATCGAGACCCCCGCCATCCGGATCGAGCCCCGCGCGCTCCAGCTCGCCCCGCCCGATGACTATGCGCTGATCTGCTTCACGAGCCCCAATGGGGTGCGTCTCTACTTCGAGGCGCTCGACGGCGACGCTCGCGCGCTGGCCGGCCCACTGGTGGCAGCGATCGGCCCCGGCACCGAGCAGGAGCTGCGCCACCGCGGCATCCGGGCCGACGTGGTGCCCAAGCGCTTCGTGGCCGAGGGCCTGCTCGAGGCGCTCGAGGGCGTCGACCTGCGGGGGCGGCGCGTGCTGGTGGCCCGCGCAGCCGAAGCCCGCGACGTGCTTCCCGACGGCCTGCGCGAGCGCGGCGCGGAGGTCGACGTGCTACCCCTCTACGACACGGTGCCGGAGCCGCTGTCCGACTCCGCGCGCGACGCGCTGACCCGCGCCACGTACGTGACCTTCACCTCCAGCTCCACGGTGCGCTTCTTCCTGCAGGGCGGCGGGGTGGTACCCCAGGGCGCTCGGGTGGTCTCGATCGGCCCCGTGACGAGCGCGACCGCCAGGGAGCTGGGCCTGACCGTGGACGTGGAGGCCGAGCGCCACGATCCGGTGGGACTGCTGGAGGCCTTGACAGCGGACGCCGCCGCCCGGAGGGTTTCTCCGGCGTGATCGTCACCCTGCTCACCGACTACGGCCGCGACGACGACTTCGTGGGCGTCTGCCACGGAGTGATCCGAACGATCCACCCGGAGGCGTCGATCGTCGACATCACGCACGGCGTCCGCCGGTACGCGGTGCGGCAGGGAGCGATCGTGCTGCGCAACACGCTCCCCTACATGCCGCCCGGCGTGCACATGGCGGTGGTCGATCCGCAGGTGGGCACCGAGCGCCGGGCGCTCGCGTTGCGCTCCGGCGACGGGCGCCTGCTGGTGGGGCCCGACAACGGGCTCCTCAGCCTGGCCTGGGAGCGCTGCGGCGGCGTCGAGCAGGCGGTGGACGTGACCCGCTCGCCCCTCCGCCTGGAGCCGGTGTCCGCGACTTTCCACGGGCGGGATATCTTCGCTCCGGTGGCGGCCCACCTGGCCGCCGGGACCGAGCTGGCCGACGCCGGCGAACCGCTCGATCCTGGCGAATTGCTCGCGGTCGAGCTCCCGGAGCCCCGGACCGAAGACGGCGAGGTGGTGGCCCACACACTGGTGGTCGACCGCTTCGGGAACGCCGGCCTCAACGTCGATCACGAGTCCCTGGCGGGCAGCGGGATCACGCTGGGCGAACCGGTGGAGCTCGAGGTGGGCGGGGAGCGTTACCTCGCCACCTACGCCCAGACGTTCGCCGACGTGAAGCCGGGCGAGCTCCTCATCTACGAGGATGCCTACCGGACGCTCGCCGTGGCGATCAACCGCGGCGACGCGGCGGACACGCTCGGCCTGCGCCCCGACGCCGAGCTGCGGCTTCGGCCGCGATGATCGGCGTCCCCCGGGTCCACTGGCGGCTCACCGACTCCACGAACGAGCGGGCGCAGGCGCTCGCGGCAGCCGGAGCGCCGCACGGCACGCTGGTGACCGCGGACGAGCAGGACGCGGGACGCGGGCGCCAGGGGCGGGACTGGACCGCGCCGGCCGGCACGGCCGTCCTGATGTCGCTGGTGCTGCGTGAGCCCGGCGAGAGCCTGCCGCTGGCCGCGGCAGTGGCGGTGTGCGAGGCGCTGCCCACCCCGGCGACGATCAAGTGGCCCAACGACGTGCTGATCGGTGGCCGCAAGGTGGCGGGGATCCTGGTCGAGGGCCGGCCGCAGGAGGGCTGGGCGGTCCTGGGCCTGGGGCTGAACGTGACCACCGGCGCCTTTCCGGGCGAGCTCGCGGAACGGGCCACGTCGCTCCGCCTCGCGGGCGTGGAGACGGACCCGAAGGCCGTCCTGGCGGCGGTGCTGGAGCAACTCGACTCCTGGCTGTCGCGCCCCCTCGAGGTAGTCCTCGAAGCCTGGCAGGGGCGCGACGCGCTGTTCGGCCGGCGAGTCCGGTGGAACGGCGGCGAGGGAACCGCCGCGGGTGTGGACCAGTCCGGGTCGCTGCTCGTGGACTCCGCCGGCGGGTGCCAGGCCCTGCACGCCGGCGAGGTCCACCTGCTGGCTGACGCCTAGGCGGCCGAGGCCGGGCGAGGCGAGAGGGGTCCCTGAGGTTCCGTCCCACTATGGGACGTTTCGTATGGGACCCCCCTCCCTACCCAGCTGCTTTTCACGGCGCCGGCGGCAACGGGAGCGTCAAGCAGGGCGCCACCCGCTAGGGCGTCCAGCCGCCGGAGATCGGCTCGCCCAGCCGCAGCCCGAAGCGCTCCAGCAGCTCGGGAACCGTGTCCGGCCGCATCTCGAGGCCGTAGCGCTCATTGAGCTCCGCGAGTGTCTCCTCGTCCGCCTGGGCGACGCCGCCCATGTCGGAGAGCTCGCGAAAGAAGCGCTCGAAGCCGGCCGGCGCGATGATCTCGAGGATCCGGCAGGGCTCATCGCCCGCGTTCCAGAACGTGTGCCACTGGTCGCGCGGCTTGAAGACCAGGTCGCCCGGGCCGGCCTCGACGACCTCGTCGCCCAGCAGCGCGCCCATGCGCCCCTCGAGAACGAAGCTGTACTCGTCCTCGCGCGTGTGCCGATGCAGCGGCGCGGCGAGCGCGCGCGGCGACATCGGGTGCTCGACCAGCGAGAAGCGCTCGCCCGCCTCGGACCCGTCGATCATGAAGCGGACGCCGATGCTCCCGAGGAAGCCCTCCTTCGCGTCTTCCGGACCGACGATCTTCACACCTGCGGCAGTTGCTTCCATTTCCCCCTGCTCCTTTTCGTTGTACAGCAGTGTCGCGTGAAATACTACGAGCGCCCGCCGCATCTGTCAAGATATTCACAAGACAGCGATGTCCAACCAACCCCGTCGATACCGAAAGACGCGACGAGCCGAGCTCGAGGAGCAGACGCGCATGCGGATCACCGAGAGCGCGGCCGCGCTGCACGAGGAGCTCGGCCCGGCGCGGACCTCGATCAGCGCGGTCGCCGACCGCGCGGGTGTGCGGCGCTCCACCGTGTATCGCCACTTCCCGGACGAAGAGGCCCTGTTCACGGCCTGCTCGTCGCACTGGGGCGAGGCCAACCCGCCACCGGACCCGGGCGCCTGGGCCGCGATCGAGGACCCGACGGAGCGCACCGAGACCGCCCTGCGTGAGCTCTATGCGTTCTACGGACGTACGGAGGGGATGTTCACGAGCCTGCTGCGCGACGAACCGCTCGTACCCATCGTCCACCGCCTGATGGGCGACTACTACGGCTACCTGGCTGCGGTCCAGGACATCCTGATGGCCGGCCGCGGCCTGCGCGGGCGCGCTGCACGACGGACGCGCGCGTCGATAGGCCACGCGCTCGCGTTCGGTACCTGGCGCTCGCTGAGCCGCGAGCAGGGACTGGGCGCGGGCGACGCCGTCGCCCTGATGTGCGCGCTCGTGGAGGGCTCCGTCGCCGCGCGCTCGAGCGCGGCCGGCAGCTAGGCCGCGTCGCGCTCCGAGGCTTCGGCCGGCTTCTTCTCCTTGGCGGCGTCCGAGCCGCTCTGGCCCGCGCCGTTCTGCGCCCGGCCGTTCGCCTGCACGGCCCCGTCCTGCGCGCCCGCGTCGCCGCCGCCCTTGCGGCGCCGCCGCCGTCCGCCCCGGCGGCGCTTGCCCTTCGGGAAGTTCCGCAGTAGGTCTCGCGCGAGAGCGCTCGGCTTGCGGGCCATTCGCATCCGCGCGCCGTCCAGCACCTGTTGCGCCTCCGGGGTGTGGGCCAGTGCGGCGGCCAGCAGCGCCGCCGACAGGCGTCGGTCCTGCTTTCGCGCGGCCTGAACCAGGCGGCGGGCGTTGCGGGCGTGCGCGGCTCCGGCGGAGTTCACCAGCAGGCCCAGCAGCCGCTTGGTCTCCGGCCAGCGCTGCACGGCGTACTCCTCGTGCACCTCGCGGCTGTACTCGGCCAGGTGCCAGAGCCAGCGGGCCGCCTGGTCGCGGCGCCCGATCTGCTTCTCGGTGAGCGCCTGCAACAGGACCTTGACACCCTCGCGCCGCTCGTCTCTCGACCAGCCGCCGACTATCTCGACGGCGTCGTCGAACGCCTCGGGATCGCGGATGTTCCCCACCTCGGACAGGGCGCGCAGACGCAGCTGCGTGTTGCGGTTGCGGCGTAGGCAGGTGACGAGGAACTGGCGGCGCAGCTCGCCGGTCGAGTCGAAATGCAGCATCGCCTTGGCCCGGCGCCAGTTGTTCGTGGCCACGCGGGCGCCCGCCAGCATGGCCCAGGCCTGCTGCTGGCCCCAGGTGAGGTGCTCGACGGCCATGCGCCACAGCTCGCGCTCGAAGACCTGCGCCCGGCGGTCCTCGTCGGCTGTGACCGGAACCACCCGCCGCTCCACCCGCAGGCGGCGGCCGCGGCCGCGGCGCACCGGGCCGACGACGATGGCGCCGCCGCGGTAGACGTCGCGATCGAGCAGCGAGTGCAGCGTGACCACCGGGTCGTCGTTCGGGGTCGCCGGGTGGACGAAGTCCACGACGATGCCCGCCTCCTTGCCCGGCGTGCGCCGGGTTACCCGGCCCACGCGCTGCTGATAGATGCGCTTGGAGGCGGTGGGGGCGAGGTGCATGCAGACCGTCGCGCGCGGTGAGTTCCAGCCCTCGGCCAGCAGCTGGGCGTTCACCAGAACGTCGATCTCGCCCCTTTCGTACGCGGCCAGCGTGCGGGCCAGCTCGCGCTTGGGGGTCTCACCGGACACCGCCTTGGCCTTTATGCCCTCCTCCCGGAAGGCTTCCGCGACGTTGTGCGCGTGGCGCACGCCCGCCGAGTAGACGACGCCCGGCACGTCCCTGAAACGCGTCCGGTAGAGATCGGCCACGGCCACGTTGAACGGGGTCTGGTCGAGCAGGGCGGCCAGCTCTTCCTGGTCGAAGTCCTGGTCCACCTCGCCGCGGCGCAGCGGCACGTTCGCGATCGACCGCACCCCCACTCCCGGCGGGATGCGCACGCAGCGCAGGGGAGCGATCACCCCCCGGCGAGCGGCCTGGGCCAGGTCGAAGCGCGACGTCTGGGTGGGGAAGAGATCCGTCACATGGCGGGCGATCAGCGCGCCGGTGGCGGTCATGCCCACGAAGACCGGGCCCACCCACTGGCGGATCGCGGCGCTGGTCTTCTCCCCCAGCGCGGTGTGTGCCTCGTCGCAGATCACGATCGAGTAGGCGTCGGAGACCTTTCCGGCGTTGCGCACGAACCACTGGTAGGTCTCAACCGTCACGGGCCCGCCCGCGGGCGGCTCGCCGTCGCCGTTCTTGAGCAGAGCTCCGGCGATTCGCTTGCGATACCCGCGGTCGCGCAGCTCGCCGAGGAACTGGTCCACAAGGTTGCGCCGGTGGGTCAGGATGAGAATTCCGCCGGTGCGGGAGGCTTCGACGAAACCCAGGGCCGCAACGGTCTTGCCGGCGCCGGTGGCGTGCTCGAACCAGAAGCGGCGGGCGGCGCCGGGATCCTCGGGCACTGCGTCGGCAGCCGCCTCTTCCTCGGCCTCCTCGCGAGGATCCCAGTCGAGGGGCTCCTCGTCGATCAGCTCGTCGCCCTCGATCTCCACCTCGCCCGAGTGGAGCTCCTCGACGGGCGCCCCCTTGCCGTTCAGTGAGGACTGCAGCTCGGTGGTGAGCGCGATCAGGGTCCCGGAGAGCGCATCGACCTGGTGCGCCGACAGCCTGGTGCCGTCGGCCAGGTGGGGATCCTCCTCGGCCAGCAGGCGGTCGAGGCCCAGCATCAACGAGTAGCGGCGCCGCCACTCCACCGAGGGCTCGTCACGGCCGGCGGTGAGCTCGGCCAACGCGTCGTCGAGGGCGGCGCGCCGGGCGGTGTCCGGCGCGAGCGCAAGCTCCGGCGTCTCTCCCTCGAGCAGGAAGGACTCGCGCGCGAACGCTTCGGCGCGCTTCAGGTCCTCGCCGGAGACCGGCGCGGCGTCGACAGAGCTTCTCTGAGCCACAGTGGGTGGGTCCTCAATAGGGAGGGACGGGTCCAAGCCGGTCCTCGCAGCGCGCAAGGTCCGCCCGTCCGATGCTGCCGCTCTTCCTGCCTCGCGAGCGACGGACGTGCCGAGTCCGGGGGGACGGTCGGCGTATCCCCATTACAGCACACGAAAGGGCAATTCGGGTGTGCCATCCTCCGTCTGATGGGCCGGCTTGGTCTCATCCTGGCGTGCTTGAGCCTCTCCGTGGTTGCCTGCGACTCAGATGAGCAGCCGCCGAGCCGCCCGGCGGAGGCCACCGAGCTCGCGGGGGCGCCGGCGCCGCTCGCCGCGCTGCACGAGCAGTCGAACGAGCTGCTGGGCGGAGGCGCGAAGCGCTTCGAGCAGCGCGTCCGCGCGCTGCGTGGCTACCCGGTCGTGGTCAACAAGTGGGCCTCCTGGTGCGGGCCCTGCCGCTTCGAGTTTCCCTTCTTCCAGCGACAGGCCGGAAAACGGGCGAAAAGCGTCGCATTCCTCGGGGTGAACTCGGACGACAACGACGGCAACGCCAAGGAGTTCCTCGGCGACTTCCCGGTGCCGTTTCCCTCGTACAAGGACCCCACCCTCGAGGTGGCCGCGACCTTCAACGGCGTCCAGGCCTTCCCCACCACCGCCTTCTACGACGCCAAGGGCGATCTCGCATACGTGCATCAGGGCGGCTACGCCAGCGAGGCCAAGCTGGCCGCGGACATCGAACGCTACGCTCGCTGACCCTGGAAGTCCGGACGGTACGCACGCCGCAGGAGATGGACGCCGCCCTCGGGCTGCGCGAGCGCGTGTTCTGCGGGGAGCAGGGCGTATCCCTCGAGGCCGACCGCGATGGGCGCGATCGGGAGGCCGTGCACCTGGTGGCTATCTGTGAGGACCGCGTGATCGGGACCTGCCGGCTGCTCTTCCGCGGTCGCGAGGCGCGCCTGGGCCGGCTCGCCGTGGAACCGGGCGAGCGCGGTCGCGGCGTGGCGGCGGCGATCCTGCAGGAGGCCGACCGGGTGTCGGCCGCCACCGGCGCCGACCGCATCTCGCTTCACGCCCAGACCTACGCTCTCGACCTGTACGCCAGGGACGGCTACCGAGAGCGCGGCCGACGGTTCATGGAGGAGGGCATCGAGCACGTGGCCATGGAGAAGCGTCTTGCCTGAGCTGAGGATCGACCCACTGTCCGGGCTGCGCGTGATCGTGGCCGGCGAGCGCGGAAGCCGGCCGGGCGCGTGGCTGGACGTGACGCCACGCGCTCCGATCGACCCCGAGCGCGATCCCTTCCTGGCCGGGCACGAGGACCGCACGCCGCCCGAGGTCTACGCGCTGCGGGCAGGCGACGGCAGCTGGAGGGTGCGGGTGGTGCCGAACCTGTATCCGGCGCTCAGCCCCGGCGAGGCCGAGCCCGGTGAGGACCCGCTCACCGGCGGTCGCGGCGAACCCGAGCTGTTTTCCACCCGGCCCGCCCTGGGCGCCCACGAGGTGATCGTCAACGCGCCGGATCCGGTGTCCTCACTGGCGGAGCTGACCCCCGAGCAGGTGGAGACGGCGATGGCGGTGTGGCGCGAGCGCATGCGGGCTCACCAGGACGCCGCCTACGTGCACATCATCGTCAACGAGGGCAAGGAGGCGGGCGCCTCGCTTCCCCACACTCACGCCCAGCTGTACGGGCTCCCGTTCGTCCCGGCCGCGGTGGCCCGGGAGCGCGAGCGCTTCACCGCCCACGCGAACCGCACCCAGGGGCGCAACCTGCTCCAGGACGTGGTCCAGGAGGAGGTGCGCCGGCGCGAGCGTGTGGTGGCCATCGACGCCGAGGCGGTGGCCCTCTGCCCCTTCGGCGCCCGTGTGCCCTTTCACCTACAGCTGGTGCCGCGCACCCCGGCGGCCCGCTTCAGCGACGAGGGTCCGCTCGGCGCTCGGCTCCTGCACGAGGTGCTCAACCGCCTGGCGGCGGTGCTTGGCGGGCTGCCGCCGCTGAACATGTGGGTGCGCACGGCACCTCGGGACGCCGAGCGCTTCTGCTGGCATCTCGAGCTGATGCCGAGGCTGGCCCAGCTCGCCGGACTCGAGATCGGCACGGGGGTGCACCTGAACGTGCTGGCCCCTGAGGACGCCGCGCAGCGGCTGCGCGACGCGGGCTAGCTAGTAACTTCTCCGGCCGCCGTGCCTCCCGTCCCTCGCCACATCCCGCTGTTCGCCGCCGAGCCGCCCCAGGAGCCTCTGCCCTACGGCCGCTGGGAGGACGCTCTCTACGAGCGCTTCGCGGCCGCAGCCGAGACCGAGATCGGCGCCGTCAACTGGTTCCCGGACCGTACGTACGCCGGACGCACCTACGTCCCCGCCACCGCACCGGCGGAGAGCGGCGGCGAGGTGTTCGGCTACGTCTCCTACACGCGTGAGCACGAGGGCGCCGAGGCGGTCGACTTCCGGGCGGTGGCCGACTTCACCGAGGAGACCGCCGAGGAGAACCCCGACTGGACGCTCGACCTCTCCGACCAGGAGATCGGCCACTGGCGCGGCCCGCAGGGCCGGCGCGGGCTGATCACCCTGGTGTGGGGAGTGGCCCTGGTGGCGAACGGGGCGGTGGCCACCGCCGAGCTCGGCCCCAACACGACCGATCAGTGCGAGCTCACCGAGGATCGCTTCACGCTCGTTTCGCTGGACGCCTACACGGGCGACTACATCGAGGTGCGGCTCTGGGGCCCCCGCGGAGCCGAGCTGGCCCGGGAGTCGCTGTACGAGGACGAGTGACGCGGGATATCGTGGTCATCAGAGTCATCCAGCCCCGATAGCTCAGCCGGATAGAGCGACTCCCTCCTAAGGAGTAGGTCGCAGGTTCGAATCCTGCTCGGGGCGCTTAGCCCGGGAGGACAAGGAGGAATCAGATGAGCGAGCTGATTGCGATCGCGTACGCCGATGAGGCGGCGGTCGATCGGGCCACCGCCAATGTCGCCGAAGGAGTCGAAAAGGGGCTCTTGGAGGTGGAGGACATGGTCGTGGTCGTCCGCGACGAGGACGGCACGGTGGACGTCCGGCAGGGCAGCACCGGCGTCGGGACAGCCGCGGTCGGGGGTGCCATGTGGGGCGGTCTGATCGGACTGGTGTTTCTGGCGCCGCTTCTTGGCATGGCCGTCGGGGCGCTGGCGGGCGGGGCGGTGTGGAAGAGCGCCTTCGGGGACGAGGGCGTTGCCGAGAGCTTTGTCGACGAGCTGCGCGAGAGCCTGACGCCGGGCAGCGCCGCCCTGGTGCTGCTCGTCCGGCAGGTGACCCCTGAGAAGGTCCTCCCACACATTCGCGAGCACGGCCGAATCATCCAGACGTCGCTGAGCGACAAGGTCGAAGCCCAACTGGATGCGGCGCTGGCCGCAGCGGGCCCTCAGCGGCCGTGAGCAATCGAGCGACCATCCTGATCCTGGGCACGGCCCAGTTCGTGATGGTGCTGAACGACGTCATGAACGTGTCGATCTCGCAGGTGGTCGAGGACCTGGACACCACCGTGCCGGCAGTGCAGCTGGCGATCACCGCCTACGCCCTCGTGATGGCCGCGTTCATGCTGACGGGCGCCAAGCTCGGCGACATGAAGGGCCGGCGCCGGATCTTCGCGATCGGGCTCGGCGTGTACGGCACAGGCTCGTTGATCACAGCCCTGAGCCCGAACGTCGGGGTACTGCTGGTCGGCTGGTCGTTCGTGGAGGGGATCGGCGCCGTCCTGGTGATTCCGGCGATCGCGGCGCTCACCGCGGCCAACTACGAGGGCAAGGAGCGTGCGCTCGCCTACGGGCTCCTGGGCGGCATCGCCGGTGCCGGAGTGGCCGCCGGCCGCTGATCGGCGGGTTCGTCACGAGCGCCCTGACCTGGCGGCTGGTGTTCGCGGCCGAGACGGTCGTCGTCATCGCGATCCTCCTGTTCGGCATCAGGTATCGGGCGGAAAGGGCCCGTGTGTGCAAGCAGCTCCGACGGAAAGTGCTCAGTGTGGGTGGATATCGGGAGCCAGGCGAAGAGATCGCCGAAAGGAGCCAGCGCGGGCATGTGGGGGGGAGAGAGATGCCACGGCGCGGCGGCCCTCGACCGAGGGGGCGCTCGCGGAGACGTAGCGGCCGCCTAGCGAGGCGCCCTACAGGATCAGCACGATGAAGATCGCGCACACGATGATGTTCACCAGCCAGCTGTGGGTGTTCATCCAGTCGCGCACCTGAGGCATGGCGCGCAGCGCGCGCCGGTGGAAGATCAGGAAGCCGAGCAGGGGCAAGGCGGCGATCAGTGTGGTGAGCAGGACGAACGGCACCGCGGCCCCGAGCGAGGCGCCGCTCTGCTCGAGATTGGTGGCCACTGTCAGCATCACGATCAGGTCCGAGGGCATCAGGAGGATCACGAGCAGGCCAGTGCGCAGCGCCTGTTTCGGACCGGCTTCCTGGAGCTTGCCCAGCCACTTCGGCGGTTCAATCTTCTCGCGGCGCACGTAGTTCCTGATCGCAGCGGCCACCAGCAGGGCGATCAGCCCGTACTGGATGAGGTGACCCGTGGAGCTGTTGTCGGACGGGTCGCCGAAGTCCAGCCCGTTGCCCACCAGCGACTGCAGCCCGCGCATGGCCGCCACACCGATCGTGGTCGCCACCAGCACGCCTCCCACGAACGCGATGGAGTTCTTCAGCGCCTGCTCGGAGGTCACGAAGACGATCGCCGACATGATCTGCGGGCCGGCCATCATCGTGATCGCGAGCGGAAGTATCGCCGAGCTCACGGTGAGACCAGCCTAAGCGAGCACGGTCAAACGTCCATCACCCGCTTGGGGTGACACGTCCGGCCTACGCCTCGGCGAGCTCTCCCAGGCGATCAATCGTCGCCTCGATGTCCCCCGTCGTGGTGCGGGGATTGTCCGTGCACAGCCGCAGGGCGATCCGGCCGTTGACCTGGGTGGAGGAGATCACGGCGAAGCCGTCGGCCCGGAGCGCGCGCACGAGCGCGTGGGAGCGTGCGTCGACGGCCGCCGCCGGTCCCGCCAGCCGGAAGGTCACGATCCCCAGCCGCGCGGGTGTCACGACCTCCCACTTGGGGTCCGCGTCCAGCACGCGCTCCGCATGCTCGGCCAGGGCCAGGCCGTGAGCGACGCCACCCCGAGCAGCCGCGCGGCTCGTCCGATCGAAGTGTGGGCCTCCATCGATGCGTACAGGACCAATCGCGACCGGTCGACGGGACCCGCCGCGTCCAGGGCCACGGCCAGGCCGGTCAGGTTCGCCGTCGAGCCGCCGCTGAGAAACACCCCGGCGGTCGTGGCGGGCAACCCCAAAACCTCCCGCAGCCAGTCGAGGGTGACGAGCTCCACCATGGCCGCGCCCGGTGAGGCCAGCCAGGTCCCCGCGAAGACGTTGTGGCCCGAGGCAAGCGCGTCGGCGAGCGGGGCCAGTGGATTGCCCGGGAGCGGCACGAAGGCGAAGAACCGGGGATGGTCGACCCGGAGGCCGTGTGCGAGGACGTGGTCGAGGGCCAGCCCCAGCACCTCGTCGGGATCGGCGCCCTCCTCGGGCGGCGGCTCGCGCAAGAGCGCCTCCATTTCGGAGCGCGTGGCGCCCGTGGCGACGGGCTCTTCGGGCAACCGGCCGTATCGGTCGGCCAACGCGTCCACGACTCGATAGCCGAGCCGCCGGAAGGCCTCTGGATCCAGGCTCGGCAACGCTCGGACGGTGACCTAGCTGCGAACGGCCATGAAGCTCTCGAGCTCGTCCCTCGTGGGCAGGCCCTGCATCGCTCCGAACTGCGAGCAGGCCAGGGCGCCGGCCCCCGTTCCCCGGCGCACCGCCTCGCTCACGGTCTCCTCTTCGTCGAGCCAGCCCGCGTTCTCGGAGAGATGGGAGAGCGTGCCCGCGAGAAACGCGTCGCCGGCGCCGGTGGCGTCCACGACCTTGTCGAGCGGGAAGGACGGCACCTCGCCCCGGAAATCCGCGGTGGCATAGGAGGCTCCGTCGCCTCCCCTGCTGACGAGCGCCATCGAGACGCCGCGCTCCATCAGCTGATCGGCCGCCTCGCCCTCGTCGGAGGTGCCGAGCACCGGCCCGAGCTCCTCCTCGCTGAGCTTCACGATCGTCGAGAGGTCGATCAATGGTTGGACGGCCTCGCGGAACGCGTCGACGCTGTCCCAGAGGTTCTCGCGGAGGTTGACGTCGAAGGCGACGGCGACGTCCATGTCGTTGGCGAGCTCGGCGAAGCGCCGTGTCGCCGAGCGCACCGGGTCCTTGATGAGCGGGATGCTGCCGAAGTTCGCGAAAGACGCACCCTCGAGGCTCCCCGGCTTGATGTCCTCGGGTGAGAGGAGCTCATCCGCCGCGGGCACCGACCTGTAGAACGTGAACGACCGGTCGCCGTCCTCGGCGATCTCGACGAACGCCAGCGTCGTGCGTGTGGGCGGCTCCTCGCGCAGAATCGCGGACGTGTCGACCCCTGACGCGTCGAGCGCCTCCAGGATGAAGTCGCCGAAGAGGTCGTCACCCAGCCTCCCGACGAACCCCGACTCGACTCCGAGCCTCGCTGCCGCGACTGCCACGTTGGCCGGCGCTCCGCCGGGACGAGCGGTGAACGGCAACTCCACCGCCGAGGGCGCGTCCTCTCGGTAGACGTCGGCCACCACCTCACCCAACGTCACGATCTTGCCCATCGCAGATCCTCCTCCTCTGGCTGGGGAGAACATACCCCGTTCCGGGTAAGGAGGGCCTTATGAGCGACGAAGAACGTGCCCTCTTTTTGGTCGTCACGATCAAGCCGCGTCCGGACCGGCGCGAGGAGGCGGAGGCGCAGCTGCAGTCGATGCGCCGCAACAGCGTCGAGGAGCCGGGCTGCGTTTTCATGCACCTCGTCCAGCCCCAGGACGACCCCGACAACTGGGTGATGCTCGAGATGTTCCGCTCCCGCGCGGCTTGGGACGAGCACATGGAGCAGCCCTACAACACCGAGGGGAACAAGATCCTCGAAGACCTTCTGCGCGAGCCCTCGGACCTGCGCCTCATGGACGAGAAGTAGGGCCGCCGGGCAGACGGACGGGAGCTTGTGCTTTTCGATACGTTTCGCGCGGTCGCCCGGCGCGGAGTCGGGCACTAAGGCTGCGAGGAGAGATACCGATGGAGGCAGCTGCATCGGCCGTACCGGAACCGCATGAGAAGGCCAAGCCCCGTCTGGTCTACCCCGGCCTTGCGATTCCGTTCGTCCTGCTGATCTGCTGCTTTGCCGCCTGGGGGGCGGCCGCCAACCTCACCGACGTGCTGGTCGGCGTGTTCCGCACGATCTTCGACATGACCAACGTCCAGGCGGCGCTGGTCCAGTTCGCCTACTACGGCGCGTACTTCACGCTCGCCATTCCGGCGGCCATGATCAACCGGCGGTTCGGCTACAAGGCTGGCGTGCTCAGCGGGCTCGGGCTGGCCTCGGTGGGCGGGCTGATGTTCATCCCCGCGAGTGAGATCCTGGTCTACGAGGTCTTCCTGCTTGCCCTCTTCGTGCTGGCGGCCGGGCTGTCGATTCTGGAGACCTCGGCCAACCCGTTCGTGATCGCCATGGGGCCCGAGGGGAGCGCCACCCAGCGGCTCAACCTGGCCCAGGCCTTCAACCCCGTCGGCGCGAACATCGGCGTGCTGCTGGGGGCCGTGCTCATCCTGCCGCAGATCACCTCGGAGACCGAGAAGACGATCATGAGCCCCGCCGAGCTGGAGGCGAGCAAGGAGCAGGACCTGGGGCTGGTGCTGGGGCCCTACCTGGGAATCGCGTGCGTGCTGGTCCTGATCTGGCTGTTGATCGCGTTCCGCAAGATGTCCACGCCCGCTGAAGCCGTCCAGGAGGAGGAGGGCGAGGCGCGCAGTGGAGCGTTGGGCCGGCTGTGGCGCAACCGCCACTACCGCTACGGCGTGGCGGCCCAGTTCTTCAATGTCGCGGCCCAGGTCTGCGCGTGGACGTTCACGATCCTCTATGCGCAGGACGTCGTCGGGGTGCCCGCGGAGGACTCGGGCTGGTACCTGCAGGCCAGCCTGATCCTGTTCCTGATCGCCCGTTTCCTGATGACCTGGCTGCTCGGGATCTTCCGGCCCACCCTGCTGCTGCTCATCATGGCCTCGCTCGGGGTCGGCTTCTGCCTCGTGGCGATGTTCTCGCAAAACATGGTGGGGCTGATCGCCGTTGTCATGATCTCGCTGTCGCTGTCGCTGATGTTCCCGACGATCTACGGCGTGGCCCTGCAGGGCATGGGTGAGGACACGAAGTTCGGGGCCGCCGGGCTCGTGATGGCCATCCTGGGCGGGGCGATCATGCCGCTGGTCCAGGGGAAGGTCATGGACGAGGTGGGCGCGGCGCTGGGCTTCGTGGTGCCCGGAATCTGCCTGGCGCTCGTGGGCGCATACGCGCTGTTCGACCTCCGTACGAGACGAGGGGAAAGCGGCCAGCTCGTGGCCGAGGGCGCGCACTGATGACCGGCGGCCGCGTGCTGGCCGGGCTGGCCGCACTCGGCGGCGCGGCGATACTCAGCGTCGGCGTGACTGCGTGCGGCGGGGGCGAGGACGAGATCACCCTCGGCCTCATCACCAAGCAGGAGGAGAATCCGTTCTTCGTGACCATGAGGGAGACCGCCGAGGACAGCGCGGGCGAGAACGACGTGGACCTCCTCACCGCCGCGGGTAAGAGCGACGTCGACAACGCGAGCCAGGTGGCGGCGCTGGCGGACATGACCGAGGAAGGGGCGAAGGGCATCATGATCGTGCCCGCCCGCTCCCGGGCGATCGTGCCCGCAATCGAGAAGGCGCGCGACGCCGGCGTGGTCGTGGTCGCCCTCGACACACCGACTCAGCCGGCGGCGGCAGTCGAGGCGCTTTACGCCACCAACAACCGGCGGGCGGGAAACCTGATCGGCCGCTACGCGAAGGCGAAGGCCGAGGAGGACGGCATCGAGCCCAGGATCGCGATGCTCGACCTGGCGCCGGGTATCTCCGTCGGCGAGCTGCGCCACAACGGGTTCCTGAACGGCTTCGGCATCAGGGACGGCGATCCGGAGATCGTGGCCCAGGCGTACGCCGAAGGGAACGAGGACCAAGCCCGGGAGGCCATGGCGGAGCTGCTGGATGAGGACCCGGGCATCAACATCGTCTACACCATCAACGAGCCGACGGCCTTCGGTGCCATCGACGCTCTGGAGGACGCGGGCCGGAGCGCGGATGACGTGATCGTGGTCTCGATAGACGGCAGCTGCGACGCGATCAAGGACGGGGTCCGCCCGGGCACGATCGACGCCACTTCGCAGCAGTATCCGGAGAATATGGCCCGCGAGAGCCTGGAGGCGGTGGCCGAGGAGGTGCGCGGCGGCCCGGCGCCGTCCGGCTTCTTCGACACCGGCGTCGAGCTCATCACCGCCAACCCGGTGGAGGGCGTGGAGTCGCGTGACGAGGCCTTCGGCGTCCGAAACTGCTGGGGCGACTGATTCCCGCGGGCGCCAGCATCGCCGATCTGCCGCACGCGCTCGCGGATGAAGAGCAGCTTCGCGAGCAGATGAGAGACCGGCGGCCGGCCGTCTTTCTCGACTACGACGGCACCCTCACGCCGATCGTCGACCGCCCCGAAGACGCGCTGATCTCCGAGAGCATGCGGGACGCGGTGCAGGGGCTGGCCAAGCGCTGCACCGTCTGTGTGGTCAGCGGGCGCGACCGTCCAGTGGTGCAGGAGCTGATGGGGGTGGACGATCTGGTGGTGGCGGGCAGCCACGGCTTCGACATCTGGAGCCCCGAGGGAGGTGAGATCGAGCACGACGCAGCCGCCGGCTCGGAGGAGCTGCTCGAGCGCGTGACCGCCCGGCTTCACGAGGAGCTCGACTCGGTGGAGGGCGCTCTCGTCGAGCCGAAGAAGGCGTCGGTGGCCGCCCACTACCGGCTGGTAAGAGACGAGCAGCGGGCCAAGGTCGAGGCGGTCGTGGAGCAGCTGCTCGCGGATCATCCCGACGAGCTGAAAGTCACGCCCGGGAAGATGGTGTTCGAGCTTCAGCCGAAACTCGACTGGGACAAGGGCAAGGCCGTGCTTTACCTCCTGGAAGCACTTGACCTCGACGGCGATGACATCGTGCCCTTCTATTTCGGGGACGACATCACCGACGAGCACGCCTTCGAGGCGCTGACCGGGAACGGGATCGGCGTCTTCGTCGGCAGCGCCGACGACCCGGAGGTGGGCGGCCGGACCACCGCCGCCGACTTCGTGCTCGATTCGACCGAGGAGGTGGAGCAATTTCTGGACAGGCTGGCACGGTGACCGAGGCGGAGTTCACCCTCGCCTACGACAGCTTCGAGCCGGGCGAGGAAGGGCTGCGCGAGGCGCTGACCTCGACCGGCAACGGCTACTTCTGCACTCGCGGCGCCGCCGAATGGCAGGACGCCGACGACGTCCACTACCCCGGCACCTACGCCCACGGCGGCTACAACCGCGAGACGACGCTCATGGGCGGCCGCCCGGTCCTTAACGAGGACCTCGTGAATCTGCCCAACTGGCTCGTCCTGAAGCTGCGGATCGAGGGTGAGGAACCGATCGGGCTCGGCAACGTCGAGCTTCTCTCCTACCGGCACGAGCTCGACATCCGCAACGCGACGGTGACGCGCGAGCTGCGCTTCAAGGACAGGGCCGGCCGAGAGACCACCCTCCGAAGCAGGCGCTTCGTGAGCATGGCCCGCATGCACCAGGCGGCCATCGAGTGGACGATCACGCCGGAGAACTGGTCGGGCTGCGTCGAGGTGGTCACGGCGATCGACGGCCGGGTGAACAACGGCGGCGTAGCCCGTTACCAGCAGCTCGAGGGCCACCACCTGGACCCCGTCTCCCCGCGGACGTTCGGCCCGGAGATCATCGCCCTGAAGACGCGGACCAGGCAGTCGAACATCTACATCGCCGAGGCGGCCCGCACCCGGGTCTTCCAGGACGGCAAGAAGGTCGACGTCGCCCGTGACCTCTACCAGACCGGGGACTACATCCAGCAGGTGCTGGACTTCGACGTTCGCGAAGGGGCCGAGACCAGGGTGGAGAAGATGGTCGCCTTCTACACCTCGCTGGACCGCGCGATCAGCGAGCCGCTGGGAAGCGCCGGCCGGAGCGTCATGCGCTACCCCTCGTTCGACAAGGCCTTCGAAGGCCACGTGAAGGCGTGGGACGAGCTGTGGCGGACCTGCGACCTGAGCCTGCCGGGCCAGGAGCGGGTCCAGCTCCTGCTGCGGTTCCATATCTCACACGTCCTGCAGGTCTGCTCACGCCACACGGTCCACCACGACGCGGGCGTCCCCGCGCGCGGGCTGAACGGCGAGGCCTACCGCGGCCACGTGTTCTGGGACGAGCTCTACGTGTACCCGTTCCTCAACTTCCGGCTCCCCGAGATCACCCGGGAGCTCCTGATGTACCGCTACCGGCGCCTGGGCGAGGCCCGCGGGGCGGCCGAGGAGGCCGGCTTCCGCGGCGCGATGTTCCCTTGGCAGAGCGGCAGCGACGGCAAGGAGGAGACCCAGGTCGTACATCTCAATCCTCTCTCGGGGCTGTGGGAGCCGGATCTGAGCCACAACCAGCGGCACGTGAGCGCCGCCATCTTCTACAACGTCTGGCACTACTACCAGGCGACAGGGGACGTCGAGTTCATGCAGGACTACGGCGCCGAGATGATGCTCGAGATCGCGCGCTTCTGGTCCTCGATCGCGCACCACAACCCCGAGCGGGACCGTTACGAGATCCACGGTGTGATGGGGCCGGACGAGTTCCATGAGAAGTATCCGGATTCGGCGGAGGGGGGCCTGAAGAACAACGCCTACACCAACGTGATGGTCGCGTGGATCGCCGAGACCGCCCTGAAGGTGCTCGGGCTGCTCTCGGAGCCCCGCCGCGAGGCTCTCACCGTCAAGCTCGGCCAGTTTCAGGAGGAGCTCGGCCGCTGGGAGGACATCAGCCGGAAGATGTTCGTGCCCTTCCACGGCGACGGCATCATCAGCCAGTTCGAGGGCTACGAGGAGCTCGAGGAGCTGGAATGGGACGCCTACCGCGAGAAGTACGGCAACGTCCAGCGGCTGGACCGCATCCTGCGGGCCGAGGGCGACGACCCCGACCGCTACCAGCTGGCCAAACAGGCCGACACCGTCATGCTCTTCTTCCTCTTCCCCGAGGACGAGCTGCGCGAGCTCCTCGAGCGCCTCGGCTACGAGTACTCGCCCGAGACCGCGCAGAGGAACGTCGAGTACTACGACGACCGCACCTCCCACGGATCCACCCTCAGCTTCATCGCGCACGCCGCCGTCATGGCCAGCATCGACCCGGAGGGTTCGTGGGAGCGGTTCCTGGTGGCGCTCGAGAGTGACGTGGGCGACGTGCAGGGCGGCACCACCAAGGAGGGCATCCACATGGGGGTGATGTCCGGGACGCTCGACCTGATCCAGCGGGCCTATTTGGGCAGCGAGATCCGGGGCGACACCCTCTACTTCGACCCGAAGGAGACCGAGCGGCTGGACGGGCTGTCCCTGGCGATGCAGTTTCGCGGGCTTCCGCTCGAGGTGTCGCTCAGCGGCGGCGAGCTCACGGTGACCGCCGAGAGCCACGGCGTCAGTCGCCCGGTCAAGGTGGGTTTGGGAGACCAGGTGCACGAGCTCTGCCCCGGCGACAGCGTCACGTTCAGCACCGACTAGAGGAGGAGCAGCAATGGCGACGGGTTACCGAGGTGCGATCTTCGACGTCGACGGCGTGCTCGTGGATTCGCCCCATGAGCGCGCGTGGCGCGAAGCCTTCCAGCAGATGATCGAGGGCGAGTGGAGCGACGTGCGCGACCAGACTTCCTACTCGCCCGAGAAGTTCACGCCTCAGGTCTACCAGCAGGTCATGTCCGGCAAGCCGCGCATGGAAGGCGCCCGCGCGGTCGTCGACTACTTCGAGATTCCCGACCCCGAGAGCCGGGTCGAGGCCTACGCGGACCGCAAGCAGCGGATGGTGGTGGAGCTGATCGAGGCCGGCGAGTTCGAGGCCTACCCGGACGCTCTGCGCTTCGTGCTGGCGGTCAAGAACGCCGGGATACCCACGGCGGCGGCCTCGTCCTCGAAGAACGCCGGCCTGTTCCTGCGCCAGATCCGCCTCGATACGTTCGCCGCCGAGCAGGGCCTCGACTATGACTTCATCAGCGAGGGACTGAGCCTGCTCGACTTCTTCGACGTCGACATCTCGGGCCGCGACTTCCCCCGCGGCAAGCCGGACCCGGAGATCTTCCTCACCGGCGCCAGGGAGCTCGACGTTCCACCCGAGAGCGCGTTCGTGGTCGAGGACGCGGTCTCGGGTGTTCAGGCTGCCAAGGCGGGAGAGATGTCCGCGCTCGGCCTGGCCCGCGCCGACGACGCAGACCTGCTGGCCGGCGCGGGCGCCGACCTGGTGGTCACAAGCCTCGACGACGTGGACATCGACGGCCTCTCCGAGGGCCGCTTGGCTGCTGACGACTAGCTCGTCTGCTCTGCCAGGCGCCCCTCCGAGAAGGCGCCCAGGTCGACCTCGTCCAGCGTCGCCACGACCAGGTCGGCGTCCTCGAGGACGTGCGCGTCACCTGCGCGGGCCAGTCCGATGACGGCCATTCCGGCGGCGTTGCCCGCCTCGACGCCGAAGACCGAGTCCTCGACCACGAGGCAGCGGTCAGCGGGGACGCCGAGCTCGCGCGCGGCGGTGAGGAAGATCTCGGGGTGGGGCTTGCCTCCCTGCGGGAAGTCGCGTCCCGAGACGTCGACCTGGAAGGCCTCGAGGAGGGTCAGGTCCGCCTCGAGCCGGATCTGGCTCAGCAGCTGGCTCGCGTTCTTTGACGAGGACGCCGCGGCGAGCGGAATCCCGGCGTCGCGCAGGAAGCGGACGAAGCGCAGCGCGTCCGGGTAGGCGGTGATCCCGCCTTCCTCGAGCAGCCCGTCCATCACCCGCTGCTTGCGCCGGCCGTACTCCTCGATGCGGGCGTCGTCCTCGGGAACGCCGAAGTGGCGCAGCGCGGCACGGGCGCCGCTGAAGGTCGGCTTGCCCGACATCTGTCCCCGGTAGAGCTCGGAGGTGAACCGCTCCCGCGCGTACTTCGTGCGGTGGCGGATGGCGCTCCAGCTCGTCTCCATCAGGTGGTGCAGCGCGTCGCGCCAGGCCTGCTCGTGCGGCGAGTCGACGAGCACCCCGTCGACGTCGAACACCGCTCCCTGGAAGCCCGCTGCAGGCGTCACCCCCTACAGCTTCGCGCACACCACCCAGGTCTTGATCTGCCAGTCGCCTACGGAGATCGGCGCCCGGGCCTTCACCTGCCAACCGGTGGGGGGACTGCCGCCCACCGGGAAGCTGCGGGTGACCACGCGGCCGGTGATCTCGCCGATGAGCTGATGGCCGCCGCCGGTGGCCACCTCTCCCGATCCGCAGCTCTTGGTGATCTGCTTCTTGCTGCTGTCGTTCATGCTGCCGAGGCGGGTCACGCGGCGGATGCTCGTGAAGCCGCCCTTGGGGCCCTTGGGCCCTGTCGCTCCGGTCGCGCCCTTTGCGCCCGTGGCGCCCGTGGCGCCCTTCTGGCCCTTCTGGTTCCAGGTCAGGAACAACTCACCCGTGTTGCAGGCCCGTGTGGTGGCCGCATCGACGATCCGCACCGCACCGGTCGAGGTGTTGTAACAGCTCGTGATGACCCCGCCGGCGCTGGGGATAGAGGCCACGGCCACCCCGCCCAGCGCCACCACCAGGGCAATGGAGGCGACGATCATGGCGGGCGAGGGTCGGCGCTTCAGAAGGCGCATGCGTTTCTCCTGTCGATTGGGGATCACGGCTGGAGCCTGAGCCGGCGCTTGGGCTTGCGGACCTTCATCGCGACGGCCCTGAAGGCGTTGATGGGGTTGACCCGGTCCACCCTCATGGCGATCAGCCGGGCGTTGCTGACCTGCACCCCCGAGATGCCCCCGCCGTACTGGAGGCAGGTGAGAGTGACCTTGTTCGAGATACCCGTGAAGCTGTGGATCACGTTGGCGCTCACGGTCTGGAACGCGCTCAGGTGCGTGCCGCCGGTGATCAGGTTCGCCCGCCCCAGGTCGCTCGATGCGCCGGCGATGACGGCGCAGCCGAAGATCCTGGCCTGGATCCTCCTCTCGAGGATCTCCTCGGGCTCGCAGATGTGCAGCGGCGAATCCGGTGGGCAGTTGGGCTCGTTGACGCTGAACCCGCCCACCGCCTTACCGGTGATCGCGTAGCTTCCGCGCGGCACCGTCAGGCTAACCACCGTCTTCTTGTTGCCGGGCTTGGGCAGCGCGACCGGTCCTCCGGCCGACTTCCCGTACACGGTCCCGACGCCGGGCGGTCCCTGCGCGCCCTGGGCGCCCTGTGGTCCCTGGGCGCCCGTCACACCGGGGACGCCGGGCGGGCCTTGCTGGTTCCAGTCGAGTGCCGTCTCGCCGCCCCGGCAGACCCCGCCCGCCTCGGTGTCGATCACGCGCACGGCACCGCTGCTGTTGTCGTAGCAGCCGTGGATCACGTCGCCGCTGTCCGGTATTGCGCTGTAGGCGACGCTGCCCGTCAGGGCCAGCGCGAGCGCCAAGGCCAGGTAAGCCACGAGATTGCGCCGTGCGTGGGACAGCACCTTGCCTGCCATGCTCCCCACGGGCCGGCCCGCTGTCAGTGTCGGATCAGTCTCTACCTGGTGTCAGGCCGCTACAGGAACGGCCTGTCGCCGAACGCGATCAGCGCCGGATCCTCGGGATCGATCCGACAGGCCAGCAACGCCCCGTCGGGATAGCCCGCGATCGCCGCCGCGGAGACGATCTCGCGGTGCTGGACGAGGTAGGGCGGGCCGTCCTCGGGCGTCACCTCGAGCTGGAAGACCCACACCGGGTTTCCCTCCACCTGCTCGCCGGTGTCCACGTGCCCCTTGACCCGAGCCCAGCCCGCACGGCCGCCGCCGAGAATCCGGTTGAGCTCGTTTGCCTGCTCTGTGATGGGGTCCCCGCCGGCCATGCGGCTCACCGTATGCGCGGCCCGCAGCCGGCGCAGTACCAGTCCGGTGCCGGTTCAGTCTCCGACCGGATGGGCGCGCACGTACTCCGCCACCCGCTCCACCGCTTTCTTCAGGTGGCGGAAGAAGGATGAGCGGCTCATGTGCAGCTGGCCGGCGGCGGCCTCCAGGCTCGAGGAGGGATCGAGGTAGCCGCGAACCAGAACGGTGCGAAGCAACCGCTCCTCCTCGCCTTCGCCGAACGCCCGTTCCGCGGCCCGCTCGAGCTGCCGGCGCACAGAGGCCGCACGCTCCTCCGGGCCGGCGCCTGACGCGAGCTCGCTTGTGGCGAGCTTGTGCGGGAGCCGGAAGTTGCGGAGGGCCTCACGCACGGCGTCGGTGTCGATCTGGCCGCCGGGGCCGGCCGTCTGCGGGGGCGTGAGCCCCAACTCGGCGTAGACAACGTCGCGCTGGGCGCCGATCAGGCCACCCGGCCCGTAGTCGATCACGTGGCACTCGATGTCCACGCCTCCGATCTCGAGGTCCAGCGCGCTCAGGTGCTGCGCGCCCGTGGCGGCGCTGAACTCCAGCACGCCGGGCAGCCTCGGGTTCACCGGCAGGTAGGCGTAGCGCGGGTTGTCGAGCCCCGAGCGCAGGATCGCGGCCATGCCCAGCAGGGCCTGGACGCGCGACTGTGGGATATCGGTGAAGTCGATCGACACGCTGCAGAGGATCGCCTCCTGGCCGTCCGGCAGGGAGCGCGCGTGCGCGAGCCAGGGGCCCAGCAGCGGATGGTCGTCGGCGAAGGCCGGCGCGTTGCCCGGAGTGACCGTGACCTGGTAGCCACTTAGGTGGTCCTCCGCGTCGCGGGCCACGGCCACCCGCTGTGGTGCCTCGACGAAGAATCGCTCCGACTGGCCGAACCAGCCGCGGTGTCCCCGCTCGGCGAGCATCGACCGGATCGATCCTGCATCGCCGGGCCTCAGGTCGTCGATGCGGTGGTGGACTCGTCCCTCCCAGCTGTACCCCCACCGGATCGCGGGGTTCTCGACCAGGTGGGCCAGATCGATGGAGAGCAGGACCCTGCCCTCGCTCGCCCGCCGGTAGAGGTGGTCCGCGATGGCCCGCCGGAGCAAGCGCTCCCGCTCGGGATCCCGGCTCCGCAGGTCCGCGTACATCGCCTTGCGCACCAGCTCGTGCAGTGTCAGCCCATCCCCCAGCGGCTCGACGAAGCTCCGGGTTGCGAGCCAATCGAACGCCTCTATCGGGTCGGTGCCGGGTAGCACGTCGCGGAGGAGGTCCACGGTGGTCACCCGCGCCGTGCCCGCCACGCCGAGCACCCCGCCGTGCGCTGCGTCGATCTCGGTGTCGGCCAGCCTTCGGATCAGGGACTGGACCATGGCCGGGCGCTCGATGGCGTTGTGGGGGCTCCATCGCTGCGCCTGGCCGGCGGTGTCCGCGCCGAGGGCCAGAGCGAGGGGCGAGCCGTCGGCCCAGGCGACGAGCTCCGCGGCGATGTGGGGGTCGACCACGCCGCGAGCGCGCAGAAGGTCGAGGGACTCCCGCTCGGACAGCGGACCCAGCTCGACGTCGAGAACGAGGCTCTCCCAACCTCCTTCGAGCCACCCCCGCTCCGGCGCGCCACGGCCGGCGATCACCACGATCGTCCGGGCGGGGAACGAGGTCAGGAGATGGCTGCGCAGGAAGGGTCCGAGCGCGGTCATCCGCTCGTAGCTGTCGAGCAGCAGCAGCGGCTTCTCCTGCCCCTTGGCTCCCCGCAGCGCGAGCTCGAGTGCGTCGGGCACCGGCGCCAGCTCCCGGCCCTCCACAAACGTCACCGTCCAGCCGCGGCGCTCGCCGCGGCGGGACAGCTCCCGCAGCAGCGTGCTCTTTCCGATGCCTCCCGGCCCGTGGAGGAAGATCACGCTCGCCCGCGGGTCGTCGACGAACAGCTGCTCGAAGGCCGCGAGCTGGGAATCCCTTCCCACCAAGCGGTGGCTGTCGCGCTGCGACAGCCGCGTGCCCAGCGTCGCCGCCACCTACCTCAGGCTACCCGCCAAAGCAGCCGTGGACTAGAGGGGGGAGCCCCCGGGTAAGCAACGGCTCGTGATCACCCGCCTTGCCACCCTTGTCGCGGCCGTGGCGCTCGCGACCGTCGCTCTGCCGTCCGTCGCCTTCGGACAGTCGGAACGCCTGCCGGGCTTCACCGAGGAGCGCTCGGTGGATCAGCTGGAGGCGGAAGAGCGCTTCCAGCGTGCGGTCAGCGCCCGGCGGGCCGGAGAGATCAGCCGAACGCTGAGCCGGCGGCCGCAGCTGATCGGCTCCCCGGGCCTGGCCGACAGCCTGGCGTACTCGGTCGGCCGGCTGAGGTCCTACGGGCTCTCCGTGGACACCGCGCCCTACGACGTCTACATCTCGCGGCCGGAGAGCATCGAGGTGTCCATGACCGCGCCCTACTTCCACCGGGCCAGGAACAAGGAGCCCCGCTATCCGTGGCAGCGCTACTTCGACGAGGTCGTGGTCGGCTACAACGCCTACTCCCCCTCTGCCGACGTCCGCGGAGAGGTCGTGTACGCGAACTACGGGCTGCCGGCGGACTACGAGGCGCTGGCCGAGCTGGGCGTGGACGTGGAGGGCAAGATCGTGCTCGCCCGCTACGGCGAGAGCTTCCGCGGCGTCAAGGCCAAGGTGGCCGAGGAGAAGGGCGCCCGTGGGCTGATCATCTACTCCGATCCCGAGGAGGACGGCTTCGTCAAGGGACCCGTTTACCCCGAGGGGCAGTGGCGCAACGCTCAGGGCATCCAGCGCGGCAGCATTCAGTACCTCTTCGAGTATCCGGGCGACCCGCTCACCGAGGGGTTGCCGTCGATCCCAGGCACTCCCCGCATCGCACCTGAGGAGGCGGAGAACCTTCCCCGCATTCCCACCTCGCCGATCTCCTACGGCGACGCCCGGCGGTTGTTGCGCGAGCTGCGCGGTCCCGAGGCGCCCGAGAGCTTTCAGGGTGGCCTTCCCTTCACCTACCGGGTCGGCCCCGGCCCGACCCGAGCCCGGCTGAACCTCGACATCGCGTACGAGCAGCAGCAGGTGAACGACATCGTCGTCGAGATCCCCGGCGCCAAGCATCCCGAGCAAAAGGTTGTGGTGGGCGCCCACTACGACGGCTGGACCTACGGCACCGACGACAACACCAGCGCCTGGACCGCGGTCATGGAGATCGCACGCGGCCTGAGCCGCCTGCTGGACCGCGGCTGGCAACCGGACCGCACGATCGTGCTCGTCGGCTGGGACGGCGAGGAGTACGGGCTGCTCGGCTCGACGGAGTGGGTTGAGCAGTACCGCGATGAGCTGCGCCGCGACGCGGTGGCCTACCTCAACATGGACGGGGTCGGCGGCCGGGAATTCGGCGCCAGCTCCGTGCCCTCGCTCGACGCACTGATCGAGGACGTGACCACGCAGGTGAGGGATCCGAACGGCGGCGGCACGGTCTTCGAGGCCTGGACCGCTGAGGGCCCGCCCGAGATCGACCGCCTGGGCAGCGGCTCGGACTACACCGCCTTCCTCGACCACGTGGGCGTGCCATCGGTCGACGCCGGCTTCACCACCGGGGATCCGCCCGGGGGCGAGTACCACGCCTCCTACGACGACACGTTCATGATGGAGAACTTCCTCGACCCGCACTATCGAGGCCACGCTGCCGCCGCGCGCGTGACGGGGCTGCTCGCCCTGCGCCTGGCCAACGCCGACGTGCCTCCCTTCCTCTACTCGGCCTACGCCGAGGAGGTGCTGGGCTACATCGAGGATCTCGACACGGCGCAGGCGCCGAGCCCGATCGTGGAGCTCGATCCGCTTGCGGCCCAGACCGCCGCTTGGGGCGACGCAGCCGAGGCCGTGGAGGCGCGCATCTCGGCGCTGCTCGGCTCCAGCGACGCGGACACGCCCGCCGGTCAACGGGAGCTGCGGCGCCTGAGCAGGGCCCTTCGCCGCCAGGAGCGGCTGCTCACGGCGGCGCGCGGCCTGCCCGACCGTGCCTGGTTCAGGCATCAGATCTACGCGCCGGGCCGGGTGACCGGCTACGCGGCCGTGTTCCTGCCCGCCCTGGACGAGGCCATCGAAGACGGTGACGCGGCCATCGCCGAGGAGTACCGCGACCTGATCGCCCGACGCCTGGAGCGGGCAACCGCGGTGCTCGAGGAAGCGCTGCCGTAGCGATTGGCGCGTTGCCACTGGGCCCATCCCGGCCCTGTGAGATAGTCCGCCGCCATGGATGAGCAAAGGCCGGACCCCGCGGACAGCGAACCGCAACCCGAACGCGAGGCTCCGCCACCAGACCGGTCCGGCACCGAGCCCCGCTCCGGAGGAGGCAGCACCCTTCCCTGGATCGTCGCGGCGGTCTGTGCCCTCGCGGCGATCGGTCTCGGGATCTGGGCCTTCACCACGAAGTCCGACCTCGACGACGCGAACGCGACGATCGAGCGGCAGAAGGAGCGGCTGGCCTCGCAGTCGCAAACCGCCACGGCCGAGGAGCAGCGTCTCCAGGCCTTCGGCCGGCGTGAGCGCGCCGCCTTCCGCCGGGTGCGGCGGAGGCTGGCCAGCGAGCGGGCCGAGGCGGGCCGGCTGCAGCAGCGGGTCAAGGCCGAGGCGGCCACCCTGGAGCAGACCCGCCAGGAGGTGGCCAACGCGGACAGCCAGGAAGAGCGGGAGGCGGCGGAGCTCAAGCAGGCCCAGGCGGCCACCCGGCTGGCCGCGGCCTGCTCGGAGTCCGCGGTGGAAGCCCTGAACAAGTTCTTCAACGCGGCCACGGTGCGCGCGGGAGCGAACCGGGCGGTGGCGCAGCTCCAGTCGACGCAGACCGAGTGCCAGCAGGCGTCTCAGAGCGGCTGACCTTCACCGGCGCTGCGCTCGACCGGGCGCCGGTCGAGCGCCGGCGCCCCGAATGGCTGACCGCCCGGCGCGAAGAGCCGGGCGCGCGGGCCTTGCTCCTGTCGGAGCGGGGCGCGTTCGTCGAGGGGGGCCGGCTGCTACTCCTTTCCCCCCCGCCCGACTCGGTCTTTCTCGGTCTGGCCGGAGAGCGACCGCTCTTCGCCGCCGACGTGACCGGCGCCGAGCCTGACCGGGGGACCCCCGCCGGCCTGCGCGAGGTGGCCGGGGAGCTGCCGGCCGAAGAGGCGGCGCTCGCCGCCTACGCGGCCTCGCTGCTCAGCTGGCACCGCCGCCATCGCTTCTGCGCCAACTGCGGACAGCCGACGGACTCCGCCGACGGCGGCCACGAGCGTCGCTGTGGGGCCTGCGGAGCGCACCACTTCCCGCGCACCGACCCGGTGGTGATCGTGCGGGTCACCGACGGCGAGCGTCTCTTGCTGGGCCGCCAGGCGCACTGGCCCGAGGGGCGCTATTCCGTGCTGGCTGGATACGTGGAGCCCGGCGAGACCCTCGAGGACGCCGTGCGACGGGAGATTCGGGAGGAGTCCCGGGTCGAGGTCCGTGACGTGACCTACGTCGCCTCGCAGCCCTGGCCCTTCCCCAGCTCGCTGATGCTGGGGTTCCACGCCCTGGCGGACGGCACCGAACCGCACCCCGACGACGACGAGCTGGCCGACGTGGGCTGGTTCTCAGCGGCCGAGGTGGAGGAAGCCGTCTCGGAGCGCGGCCCCGTTTTGCTGCCCCCGCGCTACTCGATCGCCCGCCGGCTGATCGACGGCTGGCTGGCCTCGCGGTCGGGCCGGTCCGGGTAGACGTCGTCGATCGTCGTCAGGGCGACATAGGGAGCGCCGTCCGCGGCTTCGCGGATGGCCTTTGCGCCTCCGGCCAGCCGGTCCAGCACGCTCACCACCCCGGCGACCACCAGCCCCTCCTCGCGCACCCGCTCGAGCGCCTTCACAGTGGAGCCCCCCGTGGTCACCACGTCCTCGACCACCAGACAGCGCTCTCCGGACTCGAGCTCGGGCCCTTCGATCCAGCGCTGGAGTCCATGCTGTTTTCTGTCCTTGCGCACGAAGAAGGCCTTCACCGGCGCGCCGGCTGCGAGGGCGGCGCAGGCCACCGGATCGGCCCCCATCGTCATGCCGCCCACGGCGCCGGCATTGACGCGCGCAGCTTCGGCGGCCACGAGCTCCCCCAGGGCCCGAAAGCCCTCGGGCCGCAGGATCGCGCGCTTGGCATCGACGTAGTACTGCGCGGTGCGGCCACTCGTGAGGGTCACCTCGCCGATCACCAGGGCGTGCTCCCGCAGCTCGGCCACCAGGCGCTCGCGGGCGGCGGTCATAACGGGTGTCGACTCGGCTCGAACACGAAGCTCGGAGATGGTACTGGCGAAACCCCCAGCAAATCCGCTACTCTGACCGCGCGCAACTTCCCCGCCGAGGGGTTGTTGTGTGTAATCAAGTCAAAGGCCGAGTCCCTGGACCGCTCCGGTTCGGGGAACGGGGGAACCGAAGGCGACGCCAAGTCGCCGGGGGCGAATCGCGGTCCTGAGAACCGCATAGCGCATCTTCCAGCGCGAGCCCGTCAGCTAACCCCGTAGGCCCGATAGGAAGGGGACAGCACGGATGACAATGGCTCGTAGGGATCTGGCTTCGGCCGAGATCTGGGATCGCTCAACAGAGCGCTCCAGGTACCGGCGCTCCCTCGCGCCCAAGGCAAGGCGGGAGATGACCCGCCGTAAGCACGTATCCGCGGCCCTCGCGACCGCGGTCTTCGCCGGTCCGACCGCACCACTGGCCGCGGCCCAGCTGGCCGGCGGCCCCAGCGCCGCAATCGCCGCGGAGTCACCGGCCAACCGCGCCATCGAGATCCGGGAGGGAGGCCTCCCGCTGTCGTCCGGAAGCCAGGGCGCCCTCGTGTCACAGGTACAGCGTGTGCTCGGCGTGAGCGTCGACGGCATCTTCGGCCCCGAGACCGACCGGGCCGTGCGTCGCTTCCAGTACGCCTCCAAGCTTCAGGTCGACGGCATCGTCGGCCCCACCACCTGGGCCGCGCTGTTCGGTGGCGGACAGGGCGCCGTCGGTGGCGACGCGCCTCCGCAGGTCAAGCAGCAGCTCGCCGAAACGCTCCGTGACGCCGGCCGGCAGCTGGCGGTCCAGGCCGGCGCCACCTCGACCGACAACGGCGCTTCGATCGAGCGGGGCTGGGAGGCCCTGGGCGACCCGACCGGCCAGAGGCCCTCGACCACGACCCGCGCTGCCAAGAAGGCCGACGACGTTCCCAAGCCGATCGACACAGGCCGGCCCGAGAGCGCCGATGACCAGAGCGGCAACTCGCCCGGCCGGGAAAGCGCCGGCGACGACAGCGGCGCCGGCGACAACAGCGGTGCCGGCGACAACTCGCCGGGCCAGGACGCGCCGGCTCCCTCGGCCGGCGAGGAGAAGAGCGGCGCCGATGCGCCGGCCGCGCCGCGGCGCGAGCCGGCCCAGACCGGCGGCGGAGCCTGCTCCTCCACGCTCTCCGACCCGGTGAACGGGACCCTCTCCTCTCCCTTCGGCCCGCGCTGGGGACGTATGCACGAGGGCAACGACATCTCCGCCCCCACCGGCACGGCCATTCGCGCCGCCGCGTGCGGCACGGTGACCTTCGCCGGCCAGCAGAGCGGCTACGGGAACATCGTGTGCGTCAACCACACGACCTCGTTCGCCACCTGCTACGCGCACATGTCGCGCTTCGCGGTCGCCAACGGAGCACGCGTTCGGCAGGGTCAGGTCATCGGCTACGTGGGCTGCACCGGCAGCTGCACCGGCCCGCACCTGCACTTCGAGACCCGCATCAACGGCGAGGCGGTCGACCCGCAGAGGTACCTCGGCGGCAAGACCAAGTTCGCCGCGACCAGCGCCGGCAACAGCCCGTCGCGGACGAGCAGCGCCGCCGGCGGCATCGGCGGTCCCGACCTCCGCATGACCGTCGCCAAGGCCAAGAAGCAGTCACGCACCATCTCCAAGCGACTGGCGTCCAAGGGCAAGGCGGTCCAGGAGGTTGCCGGGCCGGTCGCGCAGACGCTGGCGGCCAACGAGGTCGGCGCTGCGCAGGCAGGCGCTCCGGCCGTGGCGGCCCAGGGCGCGCCAACGGCCCCGGCGGCTCCGGCTCCCACCCCGGCGGCGGCTCCGGCGGCTCCGGTCCAGCCGGCCGCTCCGGCGGTTCCGGTCCAGCCGGCCGCTCCGGCGGTTCCGGTCCAGCCGGCCGCTCCGGCAACCCCGGTCGCTCCTACGGCTCCGGTCACTCCGGCGGCTGCGCCGGCACCGGTCACCCCGGCGGCCCCGGTTACCCCGGCCGCTCCGGCCCCGGTCACCCCGGCGGCTCCGGCACCGGTCACCCCGGCGGCTCCGGCTCCGGTCACCCCGGCCGCTCCGGCTCCGGTCGAGCCGGTCGCCCCGGCCGCTCCGGCTCCGGTCACCCCAGCGGCGCCCGCCGCGCCGGCCCCGGCACCCGCCGCAGCCGGCCCCGGCGCCCGAGCCCGTCGCACCGGCGCCCGCTCCGGTCGAGCAGGCGGCCCCGGCGCCCGAGCCCGTCGCACCGGCGCCCGCTCCGGTCGAGCAGGCCGCACCGGCGCCCGCTCCGGTCGAGCAAGCGGCCCCGGCGCCCGAGCCCGCCGCACCGGCGCCCGCTCCGGTCGAGCAGGCCGCACCGGCGCCCGAGCCCGCACCCGCGGCGCCCGCCGCACCCGCTCAGTAGCCACGCTTTACCGTCCGGCCAGAGGCCGGAAAGCCAGAGGGGGAACCCACGGAGGCCTCGCCCACGGGCGGGGCCTCCGTGTTTTCGCCCCGGGCCTTCGGGGTCAGCGGTACAGGAAGATCCGGTCCCCGATGTCGATCCAGCGGAAGATCGACGCGGCCCAGGGGGTCGGCACGCGCAGGCAGCCGTGGCTTGCCGGGTAGTTGGGGACCGACGGGTAGCCGTGGATCGCGTACCCGCCGATGAAGTAGTTGGAGTGCACCATGCCGACGCCGTTCGTGCCGGGCGTCTTCAGGTAGAAGCGATAGGTGCCGAGCACCGTAGGCGTGGACGGCTTGCCGGACGAGGTGTGGAACACGCGGTAGGGCCGGCCGTTCCTGGCGAGAACGATCACCTGGCGCGACCAATCGAACTCCACGTGCTTGCCCGCCTTCGGGTAACGCAGCTTGAACGCGCCGCGGCCCCGCAGGACCCGCGCGTAGACCGAGCGGCTGGCGTAGTCGGTTCGCCCAAGGCCGTTGGTCTTGCGGAAGGCGTTGACCGCGTTGCCCGTGAGTGCCCCAAAGGAGCCGTCGACCCGAGTGGCGAACCCCAGCTGCTTCAGGGCGCGCTGCAGAAGCAGCACCTTCAGGCCTCGCGCGCCGAATCCGGCGCTCCAGCGCACGACCCGGATGCGCCTCGACTTGGCGCGGAAGGCCGCCTGGCGAGGGGTCGCGGCGTGCCTTGCCACGAGCCGGATCGTCCCCGGCTTGCCCGCCTTCAGCCGGAAGGCAAAGCGACCACCGGCCCTGACGGTTCTCCGGACCGTCGCGACGGACTTGCCCCCGCGGATCATCGACAGGGTGATCAGCTCGCCCGGCAGCGCGGGCTTGACCCGTCCCTTCAACACCACCTGCTGCCCCGGCGCGTAGTAGCGCAGAGCCTTGCTGGGTAGTCCGCCGTAGGCCTTGAGGCTCGCCTTGCCCGGCAGCGGAGCGGGCGTGGGAGCGGGAGGCACGGGGGCCGGCGGGCCGGGTGCGGGCGCCGTTTGGGCCTGCGCCGCCGCGGGACCGATCAGGAGCAGGAGCAGCGGGAGGAGAAACAGGCGTCGAGGGGCCATCGGCGCGACCACTATGCCAGAGGTCGGGGCCGAATGGGAAGAACGCGCACGCACGCCCCGTCAGCCGAAGGCCGGCGTGCGCCGCGTGAAGCGTGGCACCAGAGCGCAGGCAAGCAGCATCAACGGACCCAGGACGGCCGACACCTCCCAGGCCTCCGCCTGAATTCCGAAGGCCAGGGCGTTATTGAACGCGTGGAGCGCGATCACCGGATACAGCGAGCCCGTGCGCTCGTACACGAGGCAGAACATGAACCCGAGCACGGCGAGCGGGGGGAGGATAAGCAGGGCGTCGGTGCCCGAGAAGTCGAAGTGGATCACCCCGAAGAGCGCCCCGTCGATCGCCGCAGCCACGATCACCGAGAAGCGGCTGCGCAGCGCGCGGTAGAAGAAGCCGCGAAAGAAGAACTCCTCGGCCACCGGGGCCACGCAGACCACCATGAAGCCGGCCGCGATCATGCCGAACGTGCCCTCGTCGGCGCCGAGGTCCTGCGCCACCGTCTGCTCGGCATCGGGCTGGACCACCGCCGTGTACACCGCCGCGAAGACGTAGAAGCAGAACATGCCCAGCGCGGCCCAGCCAACGGCTTGCCAGAACGGCACCCTGCGGAGTCCGAAGTGCCACGGCTCCGGCCTGCGGGTGAACGAGGCGAACAGCACCGCCGTTCCGACGAACACCACACCCTGGATGAAGGTCGCGACGATCGTGAAGGTCGGGTTCCCCTCGTCCGAGGTGGCTCCGGTGATGGCCGCCACCACGCCCACAGCGACCAGGGTGCCCGTCAGTGCCACCAGGAACCCCACGCCCGCGTACCACGCCGGCCAGCGCGGAGCGAGCCCGTCGGGGAGCTCGGGCGGCTTCGGCGGCGGCCGGGGGATCGCGTACTGCTCCATAGCCCTCAGGAGAGTAGATGGGGCAATTCGCGCAGCGAGGGGACCACCTCGACGTTCTCCGGCGCCTGGGAAGCCCGCCACACGAGCACCGGCCGGATGCCCGCCGCGCGGGCGCCCGCAACGTCGTTCTCCAGCGAATCCCCCACGTGAACCGCGGCCTCCGGACGGGCGCCCGCAACGCGCCAGCGCGCGTTCAAATACGCGCACATCGGGCTTCGAGGCCCCGACCTCGGCCGAGGTGACCACGCCGTCGACCAGCTCCAGCAGGCCGGCGGGCCCGAGCCAGTCCGCCAGCGAGCAGTCCCAGTTGCTGGCGATCACGAGCGTAATCCCACGTGCGCGCAGCGCCCGCAGAGCACGCTCGACGTCCTCGTAGGGGCGGAATTCGAGTGCCCCCAGCATCGCCCGGCGCGCGCTTGCGTGATCGAGACCGGGCAGCTCGAGTGCCGCCAGCATCACTGCCGCGCACCGATCCCGCAGATCGTCGAGGGCCGCGCGGTCCGAGCCCTCGAGGTGGTGGGCCAGGTAATAGGCGATCTCGGCCCGAAAGCCGGCCTCGGCCCGCTCCGGCGAGACCGAGAAACCCTCCGCCTCGAGCAGCGCTCGCAGCCGCGGGGCCGGGGGCTGGAGCTCGACGAGGGTGCCGAGCGCATCGAGTAGGACCGCCTGGGTCGTCACGCGATCCAGTGCCAGCTCGCGTACTGGGCACAGAACAGGCCGAGCCCCAGCGCGGACAGCGCCGCCACCTGGGCGGTCCGCCGCCGCTCCTCGCATACCAGCGCCAGCCACATGAAGATCGGGAACAGGACCGCCACGAAGCGCGGCAGGGACATCAGGGGCTGGGGGCCGACCGGGAAGGAGAGCGGCAGAACGAGTGAGGCTGCCACCCAGGCACCGTAGGCCGGCGCCAACCGCCTGAAGATGCCTACCAGCGCCGCGAGCGCAAACAGGAGCGAGGCGAACAGCATGATGTTGAGGGCAGCGTTGCGGAACGGGTCACCGGCCGCCTGCTCGAAGTAGACCGGGCTGCGGCTGCCCGACGCCAGCTGGCGCAGGCCGTCCCACGCGGCGCCGAGACCGTCCCAGGCGCCGGCCAGCGGGACGCTGAAGTCGCGGTGCCAGGCGTCTTGGATATCGAGAAAGCGCAGCGCATCGCCCTCGGCCAGGCCCAGCCATGCCGCGTAGGCCGCCACTCCCAGCGGAGCCAGCAGCAGCCAGGCCGCGTCGCGCGGGCGCCGTTCGGCCGAGGTCCACCACAGCATCGCGAGCGGGATGACCAGCAGCAGGCCGGCGCTGCGAGTGGCCGAGGCGGCCGCTGCGCAGGCGCCCGCCCATGCCCAGCTACCGGTGCGGGCGGCGTAGAAGGCGCCCACCGATACCAGCAGGAACAGACTCTCGGCGTACGGCGCGCCGAAATACAGCGCTGCTGGGAAAACGGCCAGCAGGAGCAGCGTCGGGCGCGCCATGGAGCGTCCCAGCTCGAGGGTCACGAGCCGGTACAGCAGGGTCAGAGCAGCGACGAAGGCGGACAGCGAGATGACGAACGACGCCGCCACCAGCGCCGCCGGCGAGCCGCCCACGGGGCCCGCCAGCGCGCGGATGAGGAGTGGGTAGAGCGGGAAGAACGCCGCCCGGGCGGCGCTGTCGCCGTACCCCGAGTCGGCGATGCGCAGGTACCAGACGGCATCCCAGCGAGAGAGCGGTGCCAGCAGCGGCTCCGCCAGCGAGTGCGTCAGGGCAGGCTCATCGAAGCTGAGCGCGTTCTGTGCCGCCAGGCCTCCGCCCGCAGGACCAAAGGAGAGCGCGGCGAAGACCGCCACCACGAGCACTGCGGCGCGCGTGGTCCACGCGATCCGCCAGGCGGCGGCCATCGCCTCGGAGCCGCGCAGAGCGGCGATCCGGCGCGTGGTCGCGGGAATAGCCTCGTACGCCATGCCGGGACCCGATTTGTACACAGCAAGCACCTACCTCGAGCGAAACGCCGACTGGATCACGGCGCTCGTAACTGTCGTCGCCGCCGTCATCCTCGCCGAGATCGTGGACCGCGCGCTGGCCAAGCGCGGTCGGGGGCTCACGGCACGGGTGGAGGGAGGCGACCTCTCGCCGGAGGTGTACACCCGGCTGCGGCTGCTGCGGCGGCTGGTCTTCGTGGCGATCGTGGCCCTGGGCCTCCTGATCGCGCTGTGGCAGTTCGAGGCCGTGCGCCGCACGGCGACCGGGGTCCTGGCCTCCTCGGCGGTGCTCGGCCTGATCGTCGGTTTCGCGGCCCGCCAGACCCTCGCCAACGGCATCGCAGGGATCATGCTGGCGATCACCCAGCCGATCCGCATCGGCGATCTGGTGACCTTCGAGGACGAGACCGGCGAGGTGGAGGACGTGAGGCTGAGCTACACCTACATCCGCCTGGACGACGGCCGCCGGCTCGTGGTGCCCAACGAGCGCCTGGCCTCAAGCCCGATCGAGAACCACACGGTCGTGGACCCCCAGGTGCAGGTCGAGGTGTCGGTCTGGCTCTCGCCGGCGGCCGACCTCGACCGGGCCCTCGAGCTGATCGCCGATGAAAAGACCAGTGCGGCCGTGGCTGAGGTCGACAACGAGGGGGTGCGATTGTCGGCCACCACTTCCGCGGTGAGCGCGCGCGAGCGCGGCCCTGCGGCGGCGGAGCTGCGCCGGCGCTGGCTGCGAAAGCTCCGTGAGCAGGGTCTATCCTCCGTCGAGGCCTCCTGACCTGGATTTGCGGGCCACGTCCAAGCGATGTCCCATCGACAGCGACAGTCAAGGAGGCGGAGGCGTCACGGGGCGCGCGGCAAGCTGCTGCTGGCCCTCGGCGTCGCCGCCACCTTGTGTGTGATCGCCGCGCTCTCCGCGGCGGGCTACGTGCTGGCCATAGCGGCCTCCGCCCCCGACCTGAGTGAGCTCAAGGCCGATGACAAGGGCGAAATCTCGGTGGTCTATGCCGCCGACGGCTCGCGGTTGGGCTTCGTTCAGTCGGACACGCTGCGGCGCGTGGTCCCCTGGAAGGACATGCCGGTGAGCATGCGTCGGGCGACGGTGGCCATCGAGGACGAGCGCTTCTACAAGCACGACGGCGTCGACCTCAACGCGATCGTGCGCGCGGGGGTGAAGAACCTCGAGTCGGGCGAAACGGTTCAGGGCGGGTCGACCATCACGCAGCAGCTGGTGCGCGCGCTCTACATCAAGGATCCGCAGCGCAACTTCAAGCGGAAGATCCGGGAGGCCAAGCTGGCCTCGGAGCTCGAGGAGCGGCGCTCCAAGACCTGGATCCTCCACCAGTACCTCAACTCGGTTCCGTTCGGCACCGTCGGCGGCCGGACCGCCATCGGGGTGGAGGCCGCCGCGGTCACGTTCTTCAGCAAGCACGCGCGGGACCTCGAGCTGCACGAGTCGGCATTGCTCGCCGGTCTGCCGCAGGCGCCGTCGCAATACAACCCGTTCCGCAACCCGCAGGCCGCGCTGGAGCGTCGCAACGAAGTGCTGGCCCAGATGGTGGAGAACGGCTTCATCACCCGCCGGGAGGCGGCCGTGGCGGCGAAGGAGAAGCTGAGCCTCGACCGCGGCACGCGCTACTCCATCCGGCGCGAGCCCTACTTCTTCGACTACGTCCAAGAGAAGCTGATCGAGCGCTACGGCGTGGGGACGGCTCGCGCCGGCGGCCTGCGCATCCACACCACGATCGACCCCGAGATGCAGCAGCAGGCCCGCGACGCCGTAAACGCCTACTACGGCGATCCCGCCGGGCCCAGCTCGGCGATCGTGGCGGTCGATCCCACCAACGGCAAGATCCGGGCGATGGCCTCCACGGGGGCCTACGCGGACCGCACTTTCAACATCGCTGCCCAGGGGCAGCGCCAGCCCGGCTCGGCCTTCAAGACCTTCGTTCTCACGGCGGCCGTGCTGAAGGGCGTGGACCCGGACTCGACCACGTATACCTCCAAGCCCCTTGCCATCAACGACCCGTACTACGGCGAGTGGAACGTGAAGACCTTTGGCAACACGTACTCCGGGACGGTCACCCTCACTCGCGCCACGCTGGCCTCCGACAACTCGGTCTTCGCCCAGCTGATCCTCGACGTCGGGCCGAAGGCGGTCTGCGGCGCGGCCAAGCGCCTGGGAATCATGACCAAGCTCGACTGCTATCCGGCCGAGGGCCTGGGCGGCCTGACGCGCGGCGTCACCACCCTGGAGATGGCCGGCGCGTACGGCACGCTCGCCAGCGGCGGCGTGCGCCACCGGCCCACCGGCATCGAGCGGGTGGTCTTCCCCGACGGCAAGAGCGAGACGCTCACCAACCCCAAGGGCAAGCGGGTGATGACCGACGGTCAGGCCTACGAGGTCACCCGCATCTTGGAGATGAACGTCCAGTCCGGCACGGGCACCAACGCCAACTTCGGTTGTCCCGCCGCGGGCAAGACCGGCACCACGGACGAGGCCAAGGACGCCTGGTTCGTGGGCTACACGCCGAAGCTCTCGGCCGCCGTGTGGGTGGGCTACCCGGACGCCGGCGTGGCCATGCCGGGCGCGCAGGGCGGCACCATGGCCGCCCCCGTCTGGAACGCCTTCATGACTCCGGCCCACGGCGATTTCTGCGACAGCTTCCCCCAGCCGACCACGCCGTTCCTGTCCTCGCCCTTCTACGGCAAGTACTCGAGCTCCGGCACTGCGGACACCGGCTCCTACGGCCCGGACTACTCCACCGGGACCTACAGCGAGGACGGCGGCGGTGGTGGCACGACCGGCGGCGGCACCGACGGCTACGACCCGCAGTACTACGAGGCGCCGCCTCAGCAGACGCCGGACATCCAGCCTCCGGCGACTCCACCCACCACCGGCGGCGGCACCGGCGCGCCCGGCCAGTAGGCGACCCCTTGTCCGGACGCGAGCTGTCGCTGATCGGCGCGATCCAGGCCGCGCTGGAGGACCGCAGCGGGCGCATGCTGCGCTGGACCGGGGACGACGCGGCGGTGGTACAGGCCCGAACCATCGCCGTCACCTCGATCGACACGGTCGTGGAGGGCGTGCACTTCACGCGCACCACCCACTCCGCTGCGGATGTCGGCCACAAGGCGCTGGCGGTGGCCCTATCCGACCTGGCGGCGATGGGCGCCGGGCCGGGCGAGGCCTACGTGTCCCTGATGCTGCCGCGGGACTTCGACGAGGGCCTGGCGCTCGTGGAGGGCATGGAGTCGCTGGCCGCGACCACGGAGACCACGATCGCCGGCGGCGACGTGGTGAGCGGCCCGGCGCTGACGGTAACCGTGGCGGTCACCGGCTGGGCCGACAGCGACAAGCATCTCGTCGGGCGTGACGGGGCCCGCCCCGGGGACCTCGTCGCCGTCACCGGAGAGCTGGGCGGCTCCGAGGCGGGGCGGCTCGCGCTCGAGCGGGGCGAACGCGAGCCGCACGACCACGTCGAGCGCCACCTGCGCCCCCAGCCCCGCCTGGTCGAGGGGCGGGCGCTCGCGGCCGCGGGCGCCAGCGCGATGATCGATGTCAGCGACGGCCTGGCCACCGACGCCCGTCACCTCGCCGAGCGGAGCGACGTCGAGCTGGTGGTGCGTCTACAGGACGTGCCGGCCGCGCCCGGAGTGGACGCGGAGGCCGCGGCGGTCGGGGGCGACGACTACGAGCTGCTCGTGACCGTACCTCCGGCGGCGCGCGAGGCGGCCGGGCGCGCGGCGGCGCTCACCTGGATCGGCGAGGTGCGCGAGGGAGACGGCCTCGTGCTCGTGGGTGAGGCCGGGCCGGTCGAGGGGCTCAAGGGCTACGAGCACTAGGGACCTGAGTCGGAAGTTCGGCTTCAGCTTCTCGAGCGGCTGGGCGTCGGGCGCGTCCAGACGTCGAGAAGGGGCGCGCGAAATAACGACTCAGGTCCACTAGCACTAGTTCCTAGCGTGGTTGTTCAGCTCGTTGAGGCGAGCTGCGGGTGGTTTGTGGCCGAGGGCGCCGTGTCTGCGGGTGAAGTTGTAGTGGGTCAGCCAGCCGGGTAGGGCGCTCGTGCGTTCGGTCGAGGTGGCGTAGATCGCGCCGTAGGCCCAGCGGTCGGTGAGTGTTCTGATGAAGCGCTCTGCTTTTCCGTTGGTCCTGGGCCGGTAGGGGCGGGTGAAGCTGTGACGCAGACCGAGTTCGCGGCAGGCGGCGGCATGGAGCTTGGAGCGGTAGCAGGAGCCGTTGTCGCTGAGCACGCGTTGGGGTTTGATGCCCATGCTCTGAAACCAGGCCATCGCGCGGCGCAGGAAACCGGCGGCGCTGTGGCCGCGCTCGTCGGGTAGCACCTCGGCATAGGCCAGCCGCGTCGCGTCGTCGACGCAGACGTGGACGAACTCCCAGCCGGCTGCGCCAAGGCGCTTGGCACCCACCTTCTTCTGACTGCGTCGGTGACCGACAACGCGATGGCCAGGGCTAAGGATGCGGCCCAGCTTCTTGATGTCGACATGCAGCAGGGCGCCAGGTCGACGGTGCTCATAGCGGTTCGCGGGCTCGGGCGGATCGAGCCGACTCAGCTTGCCCAGCCCGACCCGCTTAAGCACCGCCGAGACCGTCGACAGCGCCATCGACAACAGCTCGGCGATCTCGGCCGCGGTCATCCGCAACCGCCGCAACGCAACGATCGCCGCGACGCGGAGCGCCGGCGTGCGCTGCGGAACGCGCTGCGGAGCCGACGACCGATCAACCAAACCAGCCGGCCCTTCGGCCCGCCACCGCGCCAGCCACTTCGCCGCGGTGCGGTCGCTGACTCCGGCGGCCTCGGCCGCCTCCGCCAGCGACCACCCTGCCGCAACACGCTCAACCATCAAGCGCCGGCTGTTCGGACAGGTCCTCGCGTTAGCGTGCAACTTCATCCGGTGTCCTCCTTGAGACTGGTGGCCTTAGACACCTCCAGCCTCCAAGGGGGCCCGGATGAACAACGTGGTCAGGAACTACAGCTAGCTCTCGGAGATGGTGGACTCGGTGCCGCCCAGCGCCCCACGGCCGGCGTGGGTGCCGGGCCCGAACAGCGACGGCCCCGGCTCCGGGGGCTCCTCCTCGGGCTCGTCGGGCAGCCTCACCACGATCTCTGTAAGGCCACCGGCAACCGCGAGGAGCAGGCAGCCCACGAGCACCGTGCCCAGCCCCACGCTGTGTCCCGTCACGAGCATCAGCAGGTACCAGGCGCCCTCGAGCGGGTTCATGGACAGGTCCACGAGGTAATAGACCGCCACCACGAGCGCCGGCACGAGGCCCGCGGCGAGCATCAGCAGACGGGCCCGGCGCCTCGGCGGCGGGCGAATCAGTACCGCGAGCATCCACAGATGGGCGGCGGGCACTGCGAGCAGGCCGGCGTACGGGTTGGTGAGCCACAGCAGCAGTGTTCCCACGCTAAGCCCCAGCGCGAGCGTTATCGCCGCGCCCGGCTCCACCGGAGCTCCCACCGAGTCGTCCGGCCGGGACGCGAGAAAGCGGGCGAGCAGGAAGGCGAGCAGCATCGCGACCACCACCCCGGCGAGCACGCCGAGCGCGGGCCCGTCGAGCGGCAGCGTGGCGGGCGGCACCGGCGCCGGCGGCGGCGCGGGGGTGGCGCCGCTGAGCGCGAGCACTTCCGCGACCGCGAATGCCGCGAGGAAGGGAGCAATCCAGGTGCCCAGCCAGCGCAGCCACGGGAGCACCGGCAGGCGGCGCCGGCGGGCGCGGGCGAAGGCGTCGACCGAGGCCGTGAGCGCGGGCAGCAGAAGCGTGCCTCCCACCAGAGCCAGGACCCAGCCCGGTAGTACCTGGGTCACGGCCAGCACGTAGCTCTGCGGCCCGTGCTCGGGGCGGCCATCCTGGTCGATCGCCGTGACCGTGCGCAGCGTGGCCCGGCCCAGGGAGCCGAGGCGGTCCTCGTCGATGGCCTCCACCGGGCCATGGCCTTCCGGCGGAAGCTCTCCGCTCCCCGAGATGCGGACGGAGTCGTAGCCCGCTTCGAGCAGCACACCCTGCGGCCCGATCCCCACCGGGAAGGCAAGCCGGGCGAGCTGGCCCAGCACCCCGGTTCCCGCCACGGAGCGACCGAGCTCCTCGCGAATCGACTCCGCCACAGTGCGCTGGAGTCCGATGCCGGCCCGGCGCGGGTCTTCGGACCAGGCTTGAACGAACGCGTTTCCGCCTCCGCCGTGGCCCAGGTCGGACATCGCGAGGACGGCGTCCACCTGCCCGGGCGTGCCCAGCGCCCCGGCGAGCTCCGTCGTTCCCACCTGACCGAGCGTAGTTCCGTCCACCGAGGCCAGGACCAGGGTCTTGCGCGAGGGCCGCCCGAGGAAGACCTGCGCCAGCTCCAGCAAGGCAGCGGTGTCCGCGGCGCTGCCTGGGGCGTCCGGCACCGAGGCGGCATCGCGAGGAGCGACGATCACGATCTGGCGGCGCGAGCGGCCGGCCCGGCGCCCGATCACGTTCTCGAGCCGGCGCCCGTCGTCGAAGAAACGCTGGCGCTGGACCCGGAAGCCGGACCTGCTGAGTGTCCGTGCCACGAGCGCCGCCGTCGCGAGGTCGCCGGGCGAGCCGGGGCGCCGGTTCGGCCGCTCCTCGGCGATGTCGGCCGCGGCCGCGGCCGCTCGCTCGCCGTCGAAAAGAACGTCTGCGGCCAGGCCCTGCGGCAGCGGCCGGGGCCGGCTCTGGAAGGAGAACATCGCAAGCACCAGCGCTATCAGCGCAGGGACGAAGGCCGCCCGGTAAACACGTGCCTCAATCATGGGTAGGCCCGGTCAACCTACAATTCCGAAGGTGACGGCCCCAGCGCTCAGGATTCTGCTCGTCGATGACGAGGTGTCCGTCCAGAAGCTGCTCACGTACCCGCTGCGTAAAGAGGGCTACGACGTCGTTCCGGCGCTGGACGGGCGAGAGGCGCTCGATCGGCTGGGCGAGGACACCTTCGATCTCGTCGTGCTGGATGTGATGCTCCCCAAGCTCGACGGCTTCGACGTCTGCCGGCAGATCCGAGCCCGCAGCGCGGTGCCCATCATCATGCTGACCGCGAAGACGGAGGAGTTCGACAAGGTCCTCGGGCTGGAGCTCGGCGCCGACGACTACATCACCAAGCCATTCTCTGTGCGGGAGTTCCGCAGCCGGGTGAAGGCGGTGCTGCGGCGCGCCGCGCTGGCCCAGAGCGACGATCAGTTCGACGACCCGATCGAGACGGACGATCTCCGCGTCGACTTCGAACGGCGGCAGGTCGAGGCCCGCGGCGAGCCGGCCCGCCTCACCTATGTGGAGTTCGAGATCCTGGCCGCGTTGGTGCGCAACCCCGGCCGGGTGTTCAGCCGCACCATGCTCCTGGAGCGGGTGTGGGGCGACGCGGCCTATCGCGACCCGCGCACGATCGACGTGCACATCCGTCACCTTCGCGAGAAACTGGAGATCGAGCCCAAGCACCCGGAGCTGATCCTGACGGTGCGGGGCGTCGGCTACTGCTTCCGCGACTGATGCGGCCCCTTCGCTCGATCCGCAACAAGATCGCCCTGCTGTTCTTCGCCATCACCGCGGCGGCCTTCGCGGTCGTCTATCTCACCGTGGTCAACCAGCCGGAGTCGGACCTCGAGGAGCGCCGGCTGCGGGATCTGGAATTCGTGGCCGGCACAGCGCAGCCCGACCTGGAGGGGTTGCTCTTGGGCCACCAGCCGCAGCCCAAGATCGAGAAGGACGTCCGCCGCATAGCAGAGGCCACCGACTCCCGCATCACGCTCTTCAGCTGGAGAGAGTCCGCGGTCGGGCCCCAGGACGACCTGCTCAACCTGCGCTTCTTCGTGCGCACCGACTCGAATGAGCAGCAGCTCGTGCCGCGCAACGACGCCCTGCTGCGCCGGGCCCTGCGCAGCGGCCGCAGTCAGGGCGGCTTCGACCGCTTCCTGGGCGACGACGTGGCTCTGGTCGCGCAGCCACTGACGGTCGGGGGCGAACCGGAGCAGGTGGCGCTCTATTCCCGTGACCTCGAAGAGGTGGAGGCCACCGTCGCCTTCATCCGCAACCGGGTGCTCATCGCCAGCCTCCTGGCCCTGGCGATCGCGCTGGCCGGCGGCTATCTCATCGCCCGGCGGCTGGCCCGGCGCGTCCGGCGCCTGGAGGTCGCGGCGTCCGAGGTGGCTCGCGGGCACTTCCAGGACCCGCTGCCGGTCGACTCCACCGACGAGCTGGGCCAGCTCACTCACACGTTCAACGAGATGCAGGACCAGCTGCGCCGGCTCGACGACGTGCGCAAGGACTTCATCGCCACCGCCTCGCACGAGCTGCGCACCCCGATCTTCTCCCTGGGCGGTTTCGTGGAGCTGCTGCAGGACGAGGACCTGGACGAGAGCACCCGGCGCGAGTTCCTGGAGGCGATGAGCGAGCAGGTGGCGCGCCTGCAGAAGCTGTCGGTCGACCTCCTCGACCTGTCACGGCTGGACGCGGGCTCGCTCGAGCTCGAGCGTGAGCCCGTCGACCTGGCGGAGCTGGCGCGGTCGGTGGTGGGCGAGTTTCGTCCCGCGCTCGCCGAGCACCACACGGACCTCACGATCGAGCTTCCCGAGACGGGTCCGGAGGCCAGCTGTGACCGTGAACGGGTGGCTCAGATCATGCGTATCCTGCTCGACAACGCGCTCCGCCACACTCCGGAGGGCACCTACGTCACCGTGCGTGCAGACCGCGACAATGGTGCCGCCGAGCTCACGGTGGCCGACACCGGCCCAGGCCTCCCGGAGGGCACCCGGGCAAAGGCGTTCGAGCGCTTCTACACCGGGGACGCTGCCCGCGGCGCCGGCCTGGGACTGGCGATCGCCCGTGAGCTGGCCGAGCGCATGGAGGGCCGAATCGTGCTGCGCTCCCGGCCCGGAGGAACAGCCTTCACGCTCGAGCTGCCCACAGACGGGTCCACGTCGTGAGGCGAGCGGCCGCGCTGGCCGCCACGGCGCTGGCACTCCTGGCACCCGGCTGCAGCGGCGACGACGGGAAAGATGAGGGCGCCGCCTCGCGCGAGGTGACCACGACCACCAGGGTCGAGGTGGTGGAGGATGTCGGCCGCGAGGGAGCCTTCGACGCGGGCGGGATCTACAGGCGGCTCTCGCCGGGCGTGGTCACGGTGATCTCGATCTTCGAGAACGGGCCGAGCATCCTGGATGACGAGGGTGAGGGCGGACAGGGCTCGGGGTTCGTCCTCGACGGCGAGGGCCACATCGCCACGAACGCCCACGTGGTGACCACCGACAGCGGCTCCGGTCCGGTGCGCGCGGAGGAGGTCTACGTGGGATTCGCCGACGGCAACCGCGTCAAGGCGGAGATCGTCGGTGATGACCCGAACGCCGACGTCGCGCTCCTCAAGGTCGACCCGCGCGACCTGAGGCTGACCCCGCTGAGCCTGGGGACGCCCAAGACCATCGCCGTCGGCGAGCCGGTCGCGGCCATAGGCAGTCCCTTCGGCGAAGAGCAGTCGCTGTCGATCGGAGTGATCTCCGCCCTCGACCGCAACATCCGCTCGCTCACGCGCTTCGCGATCGGGAACGCGATCCAGACGGACGCCGCCATCAACCCCGGCAACTCCGGCGGCCCGCTGCTGGACAGCAGGGGACGGGTGATCGGCATCAACGCGCAGATCAAGTCCCAGTCCGGAGGAGGCGAGGGGGTGGGGTTCGCCATCCCCGTGGACGCCGTCCGCCGCTCCCTGCGTGAGCTGCGCCGGCGCGGCCAGGTGGACTACGGCTACCTCGGCGTCACCTCGCTCGTGGTCTGGCCACAGCTGGCGGAGCGCCTCGACGTGGACGCCGTGGGCGCGGCCCTGGTCGAGGAGGTCGAGCCCGGCAGCCCGGCCGAGGAAGCGGGCATACAGGCCGGTGACAGCCGCATCACCTTCCAGGGGCAGCCCCAGATCGCCGTGGGCGGTGACGTGATCCTGGCGGTCAACGGCCGCCGGCTCAACCAGACCGACGACCTGGCGGACCTGGTGGGCGCCCTCGGCGCGGGCGACACGGTGCGGCTGGATCTCCTGCGCGACGGGGAGAGGCGGACGGTGAAGCTCGAGCTGGGGCGCCGGGCGGCCGCACCGCCGGAGTGAGCACGGGCCCGAGGACGGGTTTGCGGCATTTCCGGGTAGGGTGAGAATGCTGTGGAGGCTTCTCAGGCGACCGAGAGCCGCGATGTCTCGCTGACCATTCCGGCGCGGCCCGACTACCTCGTCCTGGCCCGTCTTGCCCTGTCCGCGGTATGCCGGCTGACTCCGCTCTCCCCCGAGGAGGTGGCGGACCTGAAGCTCGCGATCACGGAGGCAGCAAACGACTTCGTCGACGAGGCCCGGCCGCTCGAGGACGAGAGCCGGGTCAGCTTCTCCTTCCGCCTCACCGACGACCGGCTGGTCATGGAGCTCGACGGGCCCTCCAGCCCGATGCCCGCGACCGAGCGCGAGCTCAGCCGGGCCATCATCGAGGCCACGGTCGACGAGTCGGAGTTCGCCGCCGGACGCACGCGACTCCTCAAGCATCTGGCCCGGCCCGCACAGTAGGGCCAGGCGTGGATACCGCCGCGGCCCGCATGGCTTAGTCTGCCGCGCGTGCTGCAGCCCGTTTCCGTCGGCAGCAAGAGCCTTGCCGACTACACACATCTGGCCGGCCGGCCGCTCATCGCCGAGATCAAGGAGCTCGCCGAGGACCTGAGCGGTCTGCGCGTGCTCCATCTATCGGCTACGGCCTTCGGAGGCGGGGTGGCCGAGATCCTCTACACGCTCGTCCCCTTGATGAAGGACGTCGGGATCGAGGCCGAGTGGCAGGTCATGCTCGGGCGCGAGGAGTTCTACAACGCGACCAAGCGCCTGCACAACGCGCTTCAGGGCAGCCCCGATTCGCTCAGCGACGACGAGTGGAAGATCTACGAGCGCTACAACGCGCTGAACGCGACCGAGATCACCGGCGGCTGGGACGTGATCATCATCCACGACCCCCAGCCCGCCGCCATCAAGAGCCATGTCCCGGACAAGGCGGCCACCTGGGTCTGGCGCTGCCATATCGACCTCTCCACGCCGAATCCGGACGCCATCGCCCACCTCGTCCCGTTCGTGCGGGACTACGACGCCTCGGTCTGGCACCTGCAGCAGTACGTGCCCGAAAGCCTGGACGGCACAGGCGGCGGGGTGCACATCTGCCCGCCCGCCATCGATCCGCTCTCACCCAAGAACATGGCTCTCTCCCCCGAGGACGCCGCTTACGTGTGCAACCAGTTCGGCATCGACGTCGACCGGCCGCTCATGTGCCAGGTATCGCGCTTCGATCCCTGGAAGGATCCGATCGGGGTGATCGACGCCTACCGGCAGGTCACCGAGCAGATGCCGGAGGTGCAGCTCGCGCTGGTGGGCTCCATGGCCACGGACGATCCGGAGGGCTGGGAGTTCTTCAACTCGACGATGGCCTACGCGGACGGCGATCCGGACATCCACATCCTCAACAACCTCAATAACGTCGGGGCGATTGAGGTGAACGCCTTCCAGTCGCAGGCCGACGTGGTCATCCAGAAGTCCACCCGCGAGGGCTTCGGCCTCACGGTCTCGGAGGCGCTCTGGAAGGCGCGCCCGTTCATCGGCGGCGACGTGGGCGGCATCCCGCTGCAGGTGCAGGACGGGGAGACCGGCTACCTCGTGAGCTCACCCGACGAGTGTGCCGATCGCTCGCTTCGCATCCTGCGCGAGCCCGACCTGGGCAAGCGGCTGGGCCGGTCAGGTAAGGAGCACGTGCGCACGCACTTCCTGACACCGCGGCTTCTCCGGGACTGGCTGCGTATCTTCGGACAGCACCGATGAGCGACGATGTCCCCCTGATTCTCGTCTCCAACCGCGGCCCCGCGACCTTCGAGGACGGCGAGGCCCAGCGCGGCGGGGGCGGGCTGGTCACGGCGCTCACCGGGCTCGTCAACCATCGCGACGCAGTCTGGATCGCCTCGACGATGAGCGACGAGGACGCGGAGGTCAGCCGCGAGCACGACGGGCAGAGCTTCGAGGTCGAGCTCGAAGGGGCCGAGTACCGGGTGCGCCTGGTGGAGAGTGACCCCGAGGCCTACGACCGCTTCTACAACGTCGTGGCCAACCCGTTGCTGTGGTTCATCCAGCACTACCTGTGGGACCTTTCCAACGCCCCGGACATCCGCAGGCACGAGGTGGACGCCTACGAGAACGGCTACTGCACGGTCAACGAGGACCTGGCCCGTGCGGTGCTCGAGGAGGTGGAGGACGAGAGGGAGGCCGTCGTGATGCTGCACGACTACCACCTCTACCTGGCGCCCAAGTACATCCGGCGCGAGCGCCCCGACCTGTTCCTGCACCACTTCGTCCACATCCCCTGGACCCAGCCGGACGCCTGGCGTGTGCTGCCCGCCGACATTCGGGAGGACCTCTACGAGGGGATCCTCTCCAACGACATCATCGCCTTCCACACCCGCTCGTACCAGCGCAACTTCCTGCTCTGTTGCCGCGAGCTGTTCAACCTGGAGGTGGACGAGGACGAAGGCGTCGTCGAGTTCGACGGCCGCGAGGTCTGGGTCCGCTCGTACCCGCTGCCGATCTCGGCCGAGACCTTCCACAAGACGGCCCAGAAGCCCAACGTGCACGAGTACGAGCGCGACATCCTGCGCCGCCGGCGTGAGCATCTCATCCTGCGCGTGGACCGGGCGGACCTCTCCAAGAACGTGCTCCGGGGCTTCACCGCCTTCGACCTGTTCCTGGAGCAGCACCCCGAGTTCAAGGAGCAGGTCACCTTCATCGCGCACCTGATCCCCTCCCGCCAGGACGTGGCCGAGTACGCCGAGTATCTGGAGCGAATCGAGGCGCTGGTGGCCGTGGTCAACCACCGCCACGGCACCACCGACTGGATGCCCATCGAGCTGCGGCTGCGCGAGAACCTGGAGGAGGCGATCTCCGCCTACAAGCACTACGACCTGCTGATGGTCAACGCGATGTTCGACGGCATGAACCTGATCGCCAAGGAGGGCCCTCTGGTCAACGAGCGCAACGGCGTCTCGCTCCTGAGCGAGAACACGGGCGCGCACGAGGAGCTGGCGGAGTTCGCGCTCTCGGTCAACCCGTTCGACGTCCAGGAGCAGGCCGACGCCATCCACCGCGCGCTGTCCATGTCCGCAGAGGAGCGCTCCTGGCGCGCCCAGGGACTCAAACGCATCGTGACCGCACGCGACCCCGGCGACTGGGTGGACGACCAGCTCGCCGACATCGAGCGCAAGGGGCAGTCCGTAGTCGAGTCGTAGCCCGCCTCAGGGCTGTGGGTCGGGGGTGAACTCGCCCTGCCTCGGGGCGGCGGACGGTGGGGGTGCAGGCGGCGGCGCCACGGGGAGGGGAACCACGGGAGCCGCTCCGCCGGCGTCGACCGTGGTGGTGGGGGGTGACCGCAGGGGGACGGGCGCCCGCGCCGGAGCGGGTTGTCTCCGCTTTACCTTTCTCGGCGTCGTTTGTGTGCGCCGGGCCCGCCGGGCTTTGGTCTCCGGCCGCGAAGAGCGCCGGCGGCGTCGCCGCTCGTGCCGCGGTGTTTCGGTCGGAGGCACCGGGCGCAGCTCCTGCAACCCGGCCGGCGAAGGAGCGTCCGCCGCACACCCCCTCCCCCCGGCAAGCGCCAGCGCGCCGGCGGCGAGCAGCGCGGCCAGCCGTGCCACGTTGCCCCACCGCACCCGGCGCAGAAGCGCCGGAACGCCGCCTGCCCGCCGCCGGTTCACGCCTCGGTGAAGGCAGCCGCGGGCCGCTTTCGCCCCGGCCGCCCGGGGTCGCGTTGCTATCGTGCCCCGCTCGATGGCCCGGTCCTACGACCTCATGCTCCTGCTCGACCCGAACGCGCCCGAGGAGCGCCGTGACGCGGCGATCTCCGAGGTCGAGTCGATGATCGGCTCCGGTGGCGAGCTCATCGAGACCTACGACTGGGGCCAGCGGCGGATGGCCTACGAGATCGATCACCGTCCCGAGGCCGAGTACCGCCTCTACCAGTTCCGGAGCGACGGCACCCTGCTGGAGCGCCTTAGCGCCCGTCTGCGCATTCTGGACGCCGTGCTGCGCTTCCGCATCATCAAGGTGAAGCCCGGCCAGCCCACGCCCCCTCCGCCCGACCAGCAGGCCCCGCGCCGGCGCGACGAGCGCGAGCCTCAGGACACCCGCGTAGCCGCTCGGGCGGCCGCGGACGCACCCACGCCCGAGTAGCTCGCGGCGGCGGGGCGCCGTTCGTCGGTGGTTGGCGGGACCCCGCTCGGCGGCTGCACCGGGCCCCGACCCCACCCGGCGAGCGCCTCTCGGGCTCTCCCCGAGCGCGCTTCGTAACAGCTTCGCCAAACAAGCCGCACTTTTCAGCAACTTCCTGTCAGGCCGAGCCGAGCGCTCCGACCCCCTTTGTACAGTCGACCGACAGCCCACCAGCCGACCGAATTCCGAGCAGGACAGGGAGGACGAGCCTCATGGCCGCAACAAACATCAATCGGGTCATTTTGACGGGGAACCTCACCCGCGACCCCGAGCTGCGCAACCTGCCCAGCGGCACCGCCGTGTGCAGCCTGCGGGTCGCGGTCAACACCCGCCGCAAGGACGGGACCAGCGGAGAATGGGTCGACAAGCCCAACTACTTCGACGTCACCGTGTGGGGCGCGCAGGGCGAGAACTGCGCTCAGTACCTGCAGAAGGGCCGCCCCGTCGCAGTCGACGGCCGCCTGGAATGGAGGGAGTGGCAGGACAGGGACGGCAACAAGCGGCAGTCGGTAGATATCATTGCCGACTCCGTTCAGTTCCTCGGCTCCCGTGAGGGCGGCGAGAACGGCGGCCGTGGAGGCGAGAACGGCGGCCGGTTCACTCCGCAGAGCGACGTCCCCGCAGATATGGGGGACTTTCAGCAGGCGCCCGCCGGCGCCGGGGGATCGGACGACGACATCCCGTTCTGATCCCGACGCAGCAGGTACGTAGGAGCAATCAGCAGTGGCGAAGCAGCGCAGCAACACAAGCAACACGCGCGACCGTCGACGCGGTCGGGGCAAGGGCGCCATCGGCGGCGGCCGGCGCAAGCCCTGCCCCTTCTGCCGCGACAAGGTCGACATCGTCGACTACAAGGACCTCGCGTCGCTCCGGCGCGCGATCAGCGACAAGGGCAAGATCCGCTCGTCGCGCGTCACCGGCGCCTGCCGTCGCCACCAGTCTCAGCTCGCGACCGCAGTCAAGCGGGCACGCGAGCTGGGCCTGCTCCCGTACGTCGGGGACCGATGAGCCCGCACGCCACCCGGCGTCGCGGCCACCGGTCCAAGTAAGGACGAGGACCATGGCTCAGGCAATCCTTCTCAAGAACGTGGATGCGCTGGGGGACCGAGGCGACGTGATCGACGTGTCGGCCGGCTACCTGCGCAACTTCCTCGTGCCGCGCAAGCTCGCGCAGCCGGCCACTCCGGCTGCGATCGCCGAGACCGAGCGCCGGCGCGAAGCCGCCGAGAGGGCCGCTGTCGAAGCGGCCGCCAAGGCGGAGGAGACCGCCGCGCTCCTGCGCAAGACCGTGTTGACCATCTCGCACCAGGCCGGTGACGACGGTCGCCTTTTCGGCTCCGTCACCTCGCAGGAGATCGTCGACGCGATCCGCCAGGCACGCGGAGTGCGGCTCGAGAAGCGGCGCGTCCGGCTGGAGGAGAACATCCGCACCACCGGCACGCACATGGTCACCGTCGAGGTCGCGGACGGCGTGACGACGGAGATCAAGACCATCGTCACCCCCCAGGCATAGTCCGCCAGTGACGCTGCGCGGCATCGCCTGCGCCCTGGCGGACTATGCGGCGTAGCTGATGGCCGTCGCTACCAGCCCCAGCGCCGCCGGCAGCGTTCCCCCTCACAACGAGGAGGCCGAGGCCTCGGTCCTCGGGGCGATCCTGCTCACCGAGCAGGCCCTCGACGGGGTCCTGCTCGAGGTCGGGCTGCGGCCGGAGGACTTCTACCGGCCCCGGCATCAGCTGATCTTCCGGGCCATGATCCGGCTCAAGGAGAAGGCGGAGCCGGACGCGGTCGACGCCCTCACGGTCTCGGAGGATCTGCGCCGCGCCGGTGAGCTGGAGAAAGCGGGCGGCGAGGCCTTCCTGCACTCGCTGCCCACCGTGGTCCCGGCAGTGGGGGCGGTCCTCGACTACGCGCAGATCGTCAAGGACCACTCGATCCTGCGCAGCCTGCTCAGCGCCACCCGCGACATCCAGGAGGACGTGCTGGCCCACCGGGGTGAGCCCCGGGAGCTGATCGAGCGGGCGGAGGCGGTCCTGTTCCGGATCGGCCACGACGGCGGCACCGCCGAGATGAAGTCGATCGAGGCGATCCTGCACGAGGAGGTCGACCGGCTCGAGGAGTTGTCGCGCAAGGACGTGGGCCTGACCGGCACGCCCTCGGGCTTCTCCGATCTCGACCAGCTCACCGGCGGCTTTCAGCCGGGCAACCTGATCGTGGTGGCGGCCCGGCCTTCCATGGGAAAGTCTACGTTGGCCACCAACATGGTGGAGAATGCGTCCATCGATCACGGCATGCCTGTGGCGCTGTTCTCCCTGGAAATGTCCGAGACCGAGCTGGCGCACCGCTTCATCGCCTCGCAGGCGCGAGTCTCCAGCGACGACCTGCGCAAGGGACGCGTCCGCGGGGACCGCTGGCCCAAGGTGCTGAACGCGGTCGAGAAGCTGGCCAGCGCGCCCATCTTCCTCGACGACTCGAGCGACATCGGCGTGCTCGAGATGCGGGCCAAGGCCCGCCGGCTGCACGCCCGCCACGGCCTCGGCCTGATCGTCGTGGATTACCTGCAGCTCGTCCGGCCGGAGGGGCGTTCGGACAGCCGCGTCGAGCAGGTGGGCCAGATCAGCCGAGGGCTGAAGATCCTGGCGCGGGAGCTCGACATTCCGGTTGTGGCGGTATCGCAGCTCTCGCGGGCGGTCGAGGCCCGTAATCCGCCCCTGCCGATGCTCTCCGATCTGCGCGAGAGCGGCCAACTCGAGCAGGACGCGGACGTCGTGATGTTCGTCTACCGCGAGGACTACTACGACGAACAGTCCGACCGCATCGGCGAGGCTGACATCATCGTCGCCAAGCACCGCAACGGGCCGATCGGCAAGATCGCCCTCACTTTCCTGTCCAAGTATCCGCGCTTCGCCAACCTCTATCGCGAGCGCAGCGTCGAACCCACCGCGCCGCAGAACGGGTCGGGCTGATGCTGCGCCCGGTGCCCGACGAGGAGCGCAGCTGTCCCCTCGGTGAGTGTGATGGGAGCACCTGGATCTTCGACGAGGACCGGGGTGAAGCTCGCCCCTGCCGCTGCCGCGAGCGGCGTATGCGGGAGGCGGTCAGCGGCGGCCTTGGCACCGGCATCGGCCGCCGGTTCCTGGAGGTGTCGTTCGAGCGCGAGCCCATCGTCTCGCTCGACCCCGTCGTGCTGAGGCAGGTGCGCGCCTTCGTGCGCTCGATCGACGACCAGCTGGAGGCGGGCCGCGGCCTCTGGTTCGACGGCCCGGTGGGCACGGGCAAGACTTCGCTGGCGGTCCTGGTCGCCAAGGCGGCCAAGGAGGCCGGGCGCTCCTACGCCGTCTATCCCGTCCCGCGTCTGCTGGCTGAGATCAAGCGGACCTACGACCGTGACTCGAGCGACTCCTACCTGAGCGTCTTCCGGCGGCTGTGCTCCGTCGACCTCCTGGTCCTCGACGACCTCGGGGTGGAGAAGCAGACCGAGTGGGTCCTCGAGCAGCTGTACTCGATCGTCAACGAGCGCTGGCAGGACCGGCGCTCGATCGTGGTCACCACCAACGTCCCGGACGCAGATCCGGAGGCGGTGGGGCCGATGCTGCGCGCAAGCGTTCAGGCGTTGCGCGAGCTCGTGACCCGCGGACAGACGAGCGCGCGGGACCTGGACGAGCTGCGCCGCCTGGTCGAGCGCCTGGAGCGCGTGGGTGAGACGGTCGACGGGCTCGAGGCGGCGGGTGCGTCCGATCCCATCGCCCGGCTGCGCCGCCAGGTTGGCTCGCGCACGGTCTCGCGGCTGGTGGAGATCTGCGACGACCCGATACCGATCATGGGCCCAGACCGCCGAATGGCTGCGCAGGGCGCCTAAGCCGCAAGCAGCCGGCTCGGCCGGCTGCGCGCGGTCCTGCATCAGGAGCAGCCGGCTCGGCCGGCTGCGCGAAGTCACTTTCCGGGAAGCAGCCGGCTCGGCCGGCTGCGCGCGGTTCGAGCACGGCACGCAACCCGAGGGCGGTTGCCATCTAGACTCGGACCGTCATGCCGGGTCTCGCGATCGTGGGCGCCCAGTGGGGCGACGAGGGGAAGGGCAAAGTCGTCGACCTGCTCGCCGAGCAGGCCGATCTCGTGATGCGCTTTCAGGGGGGCAACAACGCCGGGCACACGATCGTGCGCGACGGCGAGACGTTCAAGTTCCACCTGGTGCCCTCCGGCATCCTCTACCCCGGCAAGCTGTGCGCGATCGGCAACGGCGTGGTGGTCGATCCGAAGGTCCTCACGGGTGAGATCGACGAGCTCCGGCGCAGGCGGGTGGACATCAGCGGGCTGCGCGTCTCCGCCAACTCCCACCTGATCATGCCCTACCACCAGCTTCTGGATCAGGCCGGCGAGGCGCGGCTCGGAAAGCTCCAGATCGGGACGACCCGGCGCGGCATCGGCCCCTGCTATGCGGACAAGGCGGCCCGGCTCGGGATCCGAATGCAGGACCTGCTCGACGAGAAGATCCTGCGCAAGAAGATCTACGCGGCGCTGGAGCCGAAGCGGCTTTCGCTTCGCCCGTTCGCGAAGGACCCTCAGCTCGACCTGCACACGATGACCGAGGAGTACCGCATCCTCGGGCACCGCCTGGAGCCCTACATCGCCGACACCGCGCCACTCGCCTGGCGGGTCCTGGACGAGGACGGCCTGGTGATCTTCGAGGGCGCCCAGGGGACGATGCTCGACATCGATCACGGCACGTACCCGTTCGTCACGTCCTCGAACCCCGTTGCCGGCAGCGCCTGCGTGGGCGCAGGGGTGGGACCCAGCTCGATCCACGACGTCTGGGGAATTGCGAAGGCCTACGCCACCCGGGTGGGCGCCGGGCCGTTTCCCACCGAGCTGGATGACGCCCTCGGGGAGCAGATCCGGGGCGCGGGCGCCGAGTTCGGCACCACCACCGGGCGGGCCCGGCGCACCGGATGGCTGGACCTGGTGGCGCTTCGCTACGCCACCCGGGTCAACGGGCTCACCGGGCTGGTGGTCACGAAGCTCGACGTGCTCACCGGGATCGACCCGCTGCACATAGCCGTCCGCTACCTCGGCCCGGAGGGCGCGACGTTCGACGAATTCCCCTACCACCAGTCGATCCTGCACAAGGCACGCGGCGACCTGATCGAGCTCCCCGGCTGGCACGACGACATCTCCGGCTGCCGCTCAGTCGACGAGCTGCCGGCCACGGCCCAGACCTATCTGGAGTTCATCTCGGACTTCCTCGGAATCCCGATCGTGATGATCGGCGTCGGCCCAGGCCGCGAGGAGATGATCTGGACGTCTGCCGCCGAACGAGTGCGGCGCGCCGCCGCTTGATCAGCTGCTCCCTGCTCCTACGGCGAGCAGCACGATGAGCACCACGATGCCGATGACGATGATGACCGAGCCGATGATTCCCATGATCCAGCCGGCGGTGGCCATCCCGCGGCCGTCCAGCGTTCCCCCAGCCTGATCACGGCGGCCCGCGCCTTCTGCCCCTGCCACCAGGCGAAGGGCGCGCAGATCGAGCAGATGGTCAGTCCCAGGATGCCCAGCACCAGAGCCGCCACCGCCCCGGCGCGTTCGGCCGGCTCTGGTACGCGCCGAGCGAGGCGAGGCTGAGAGCCCCGGCGGGCAGGTCCGCCGGGCTGAGGTCTCCCCTCAGGGCCGCCCCGGCGTCGGTCAGACGTGCACCACGTGGCTCTTGACGATCATGTCGTGCAGCGCCCGGTTCTCCCGGTCCCACAGCGGCCAGAGGACGTCGATGAGCCACGGCAAACCGAAGGCGATGCCGCCGACCACCTGGAAGAGCAGGTAGATCACCACAAACTGGCGCAGCAGGGCCCAGCCGAAGGTCACCTCCTCGCCGGTGTCGCGGCTGACGGTGATCCCCAGCGCCTGTTTGCCCAGGGTCTGTCCGTTCGCGGCGCCTTCGCGGGACATCGTGATCGGGTAGTAGAAGAATGCGATCACCAAGCCGACGAGCACCACGATGGCGCCGACGACCTCGCTTCCGGCGACGATCAGGCCTACCCCGGCGTAGATCACCAGCGAGGTGATGATGCCGTCCAGGAGGTAGGCGCCCACACGCCGCCACCAGCCCGACAGCGGCCGGCCGCTCCACTCCTGGGTGGCCACCTCCTGCTGCCAGCCCCCGGGAGGAGCCTCTGCCGCCGGTGCGGGAGACTCGGGCCCGGCCGGGGCCTGGGGGGCGTCGGGCGTCGCGGGCGGCTCCGGGGAGGAGCCGGCGGTCTCGGGATGGTCGGGACGGGGGCGGTCAGGGGGAGGCGTTCCGCTTTCCATGGCGCGAATCAAAGCATGGGAGACGGCGGCGGCGGGAGTCCTGGGCGATTACGTGCGGAGCACGTGCGTCCGCACGATCATGTCGTGAAGGGCCCGGTTCTCGTCGTCCCAAAGCGGCCACAGTACGTCGAGGATGGTCGGGATCGAGGCGAAGAACCCTCCGACTACTCCGAAGAGCAGGGTCTTCACAACCAGCTCGCGGAGGGCTGCGAAGCCGAACCCGAGCGGCTCGCCCGTGTCGCGGACGACCCGGATCCCGACGATCTGCCGCCCCCAGGTCTGCCCGTTCGTCGCTCCGGACCGGGCCATCAGCAGCGGTGCGTACAGGAGAGCGGCCGCGAGGTAGCCGAAGAAGGCGATCACGCCAACGATGATGGCCGCCACGTCGCTGCCGAGGGCGACCAGCACGACAAGGACCACCAGCGCCGCCACGAAGGCGGTCAGGATGAGACCGTCGATTACCGCCGCCCCCACGCGGCTCCACCAGCTCGCGAGCGGCGCGCCCGCCCACGGGTAGCGAGCAGGCATCTGCTGCTGCCAGCCGCCCGCTGGCACCGGTCCGCGGTAGCCGGGCGGCTGCTGCCCCGAAACGGCCGGCACCTGGGCGCCGGGCGCAGGGGCCTCGGGCCCTTCGGGGCGCTCGGGCGGGGAAGGTCCACTGCTCACTGGCGGAATGAAACCAGGCCGGACGCTCCGTGCGGCGGCGCCTCCAGGACCACCTTCTCCCCCCGGCGCAGGAAGCGCAGGCCGAGGGCGAGCGCGCCCAGCAGCGCGATCACGGCAAAGGTGATCTGCACGCTCAGCAGCCCCTCACGGCTCCAGTAGACGTCCTCCAGCTCGAGAAGCAGAGCCGACTCGTCGAGGGTGAGGCCCATGCCGACCCCGAAAGGAACGGCCAGCCAGGGCTCGAGCCTCTCGCTGCGAGTAAGGATCGCCGCCGTCCCGGCCGAGAACGCGATCATGATGCCGGGAACGAAGTGATGAATGTGACGCCGGCCCACCCGCACGTTGCGGAAGGGACCGACCCGGGCCCGGCCGCGTAGCAGGTAGGTGACCGAGCGCACGGCGATGAACGTGGCGGCGAACGACGTGAGCAGGTTGAACATCGAGTTCTCCCGCGTCGACACCTCGCGGTAGCCCGCGCGGGCCACCTCGGCGGTCTCGGCCACCGCCTCCTCAGCGGCCAGCAGCAGGTCGTCGGTCTCCTGCGGCAGCGGCGCCGAGCCGCGGCGCCATACCCGGCCTACCTCTCCGACGACGACGGCGCCCGCCGTCAGTGCAGCCGTCACACCGAGAAGAACGGTTCCCCGGCCCGGAGTGAGGCGCCCGCGGGCGAGACGGCGGCGGCGCAGCCGCTTCACGGCAGCAGCTCGCCGGCCGGGACCTCGCGCACCACCCGGGCCGGCACTCCCATGGCAACGGCCCGCGCGGGCACGGCGCGTGTGACCACCGCGCCGGCGGCCACGATCGCCTCCTCGCCGACCTCGATCCCGGGAAGCAGGACCACGCCCGCTCCCACCCGGCAGGCCCGCCGGAGAATCGCGCCTTCGAGCGGCTGGCCGGGGGCACGGCGACCCAATGTCGGGTCGTTGGTGGTCGTGACCGAAGGCGCCACGAACACGTCGTCCTCGACCACCGACCAGGCCGTGATGTAGGCGCCGGTCTGCAGCTTGACCCGGGCGCCCACACGCGTGTCGTTCTCGACCGACACCCCGCGGCCGACCACCGTCTCCTCCCCGATCTCCGCGCGCTCGCGGACGTGTGCCTGATCGGCGATCACGGCCCGCTCGCCCACCCGCGCGCCGGCGAGCACCACCGCGCCGGCCCCCACTCGCGCGCCTGCGCCTATCGCCGCCGGTCCGGGAGACTCGCGTTGTGCGCTCGAGCGGGCACCTAGCGAAACCGGCTTGCCCAGCACACAACCGTCGCCCAGCGCCACGCCCTCTCCTACCCGGGTTGCCTGATGCACCACCACGTGGGCGCCGATCTCGGTGTTCGCGGGAAGCTCGACGCCCTCGCCCAGCAGCAGACCGGGCGCGCGCTCAGACGGGCGCAGCACGGGTGCTCTCCCGCAGCGACTGCTGCAGCGCCTCCAGTACACGAACGACGCGCAGTCCGGCCTCGCCGTCCGAGCGCGGGGTGACGCCCTGGGCGACGCATTCGAGGAAGTGACGGCACTCGATGCGCAACGGCTCCTCGTTGGGCACCCGGGGCGAGAAGATGTCGCCCGAGCGGGCGATGTACTCGCCGTAGGAGGAGTAGTCCTCGTCGAAGCCCTTGTCGTAGACGGTCAGCTTCCGCTCGAGCTCCATGTCGTCGAACGTGGCCATCCGCTTGGAGCCGACGACGGTGAAGCGGCGCTCCTTGTGGGGATCGAGCCAGGAGAGGTGCATGTGCGCGGCGAGGCCGGAAGGAAAGCGCAGATAGCAGAAGACCACGTCCTCCACGCCCTCGTTCACGTAGCTCTCACCCACCGCACGGCACTCGTACGGCTCCTCCCCCGCAAGGCGCAGGATCACCGACACGTCGTGTGCGCCGAGTGACCAGAGGGCGTTCTCGTCGCGGCGCAGCTGGCCCAGATTGAGCCGGTTCGAGTAGATGTAGCGCACCTGTCCGAGCTCGCCCGAGTCGACGAGCTGCGAGAGACGTTCCACCCCGGGGTGGTACTCGAGTAGGTGCCCGACCATCAGGATCCGGCCTGTGGCGCGAGCGGTCTCCAACACCTGTTCGGCCTCGTCGGCCGACTGCGCCAGGGGCTTCTCCACCAGGCAGTGCTTGCCCGCCTCGAGTGCTCGCCGGGCAAGGTCGGCGTGGGTGGGGACCGGGGTGGCCAGCGCGACGGCGTCGAGCGTGTCGTCGGCGAGCAGATCGTCGAGCGACGAGGTGGTGCGGACCCCCGGGAAGGCGCTTCCGAAGCGGGCCACCGCGTCGCTGGACGCATCGCAGAGCCAGGCCAGCTCGGCTCCCGGGAGGCGGTCGAAGTTGCGGGCGAGGTTGGGACCCCAGTAGCCGAGGCCGACGACCCCGATGCGGGTCACAGGCGCACGAGGTTCGGAGCCTCGATCCCACGGGTGACCCCGCGGAAGTCCACCACCAGCGCCGACTCGCGGACGATCCGCTCCACGTCGAGACCGGGATGCGCGGTCACGATGACCGTGCAGTCGGCGTGCTCCGGCCACTCCGACTCGAGGCCATGCTCGGGCAGCGTGGGCACGTAGTCGTCGAAATAGGTCAGCTCCGCCCCCAGCTCGGCCAACAGGCGCATGATGCGGAGGGCGGGCGACTCGCGCAGGTCGCCCACGCCGGGCTTGTAGGAGACGCCGACAATGGCCACCCGCGAGCCGCGCACCGGCTTGGCGTGATCGTTCAGCGCGCGCGAGATCTTCTCCACGCAGAAGTAGGGCATCTGCTGGTTGACCTCGCCGGCCAGCTCGATGAACTCCGTCTGGGTGTCGAACTCGCGCGCGCGCCAGGAGAGGTAGAACGGATCGACCGGCAGGCAGTGGCCGCCCATGCCCGGGCCCGGCTTGAACGACATGAACCCGTAGGGCTTGGTTGCGGCGGAGTCGACGACCTCCCAGACGTCGATGCCCATGCGATCGCACAGGATGGCCAGCTCGTTGACCAGGGCGATGTTCACCGAGCGGAACACGTTCTCCAGGAGCTTGGTGAGCTCGGCCGCTTCGGGGGTGGAGACGGTCACCACGTGGTCACAGACCTGCTCGTACAGGGCGACGGCCCGGCGCCGGCATTCCTCGGTGAGGCCACCCACGATCTTCGGAGTGGTTCGCAGGGTGAAGTCGGTGCGTCCCGGGTCGATCCGCTCGGGCGAGTAGGCGGCGAAGAAATCCTTGCCCGCGGCCAGACCCGACTCCTCGAGCAGTGGAACGAAGCGCTCGCGCGTGGTGCCCGGGTACGTGGTCGACTCGAGCACCACCAGTTGCCCCTCCTGCAGCACGCTGGCCAGTGAGGTGCCCACGGCCACCAGCGGCCCGAGGTCCGGCTCCCGGTTGCGCGTGAGCGGAGTGGGCGCGGCGACGAGTATGGCGTCGACCTTGGCCAGGTCCTGATAGCGCGTCGTCGCCCTGAAGCGTCCGCCCATGCGCTGAAGGGTTTCGGCGCCCACGTCCTCGACGTGGGACTCGCCCCGAGCGAGGGCTTCGACCGTGCGCACGTCGGTATCCACGCCCACCACCTCGTGACCCGCCTCGGCGAAGCCCACGGCGAGCGGGAGGCCCACGTAGCCCAAACCCACGATTCCCACTTTCATAGGCGCGCAGTGTAGGCAGCCACCACGTCGCGAACCCGATCTGCCGCGTGGCCGCCGCCGTACAGCTCCGGGCGCTCGGCGGGAGGCCGCTGCTTCAGGGCCGCGAGCGTGGCGTCCGGATCGAGGTCCACCAGCACGTTCCAGCCCACATCCACCGTCTCGCGCCATTCGGTGGTGGCGCGCAGGGTCACGCAGGGCACACCGAGGAGGTAGGCCTCCTTCTGCACGCCACCGGAGTCGGTGAGGACGGCGCGGGCGTTGCGGGCCAGTTCGAGGAAGTCCAGATAACCGAGGGGCGGCAGCGTGCGGACACCGTCCAGGCGACCGAGCAGTCCATCGCGCTCGAGCCGAGCGCGAGTGCGCGGGTGTACCGGGAACACGACCGGCTCCGGCAGGCCCTGAATCAGCTCCACGAGGCGCAGGAGGCGCTCGGGCGAGTCGACGTTCCCGGCCCGGTGCGCGGTCAGGGCGAGGTAGCTGCCCGGCTCGAGCCCAAGGTCGGCCAGCAGCGTGGAGCGCTCGGCGGCGATGTGCTGGAAGGCCAGCGAGACGTCGGCCATCACGTCTCCCACCAGGTGCGCCTCCCCGCGGGCGGCCTCCCGCTGGAGGTTCTCCAGCGCCGTCTCCGTGGAGCAGAGGAGCAGGTCGCTCGCGTGATCGGTGAGCACCCGGTTGAGCTCCTCGGGCATCGTGTGGTCGAACGAGCGCATGCCCGCCTCCACATGCCCGACCGGAACGGCGGCCTGCGCGGCCGCCAAGGCCCCGGCCAGAGTGGAGTTGGTGTCGCCGTAGACGAGCACCAGCGCCGGCCGGACCTCGGCCAGGACGGGCTCCAGCGCGGAGAGGATGCGCGCGGTCTGCGCGGTGTTGGAGCCGGACCCGGCACCAAGCTCCCGATCGGGCGCGGGCAACCTCAGCTCGTCGAAGAACACCCGCGACAGCTCGTCGTCGTAGTGCTGGCCGGTGTGCACGATCAACTCCTCATGCCGCTCGCGCAGCTTGCGCGACACCGCGGCCGCCTTCACGAACTGCGGGCGGTTGCCGATGATCGTGAGAATCCGCGCGGACACCGCCCGTATCATGGTCTGCGGGATGGGCAGAAAGCTCCTGGGCGACGTGATCGGCTTGGCGACCGGCGTCGCCAAGCACGTCGCCTGGTACCTGGCCCACCGGATGGAGGGCCGCCCGCGGCCGCGCTCGGAGCGCTGACGCCGGGCCCTAGCGCAGCTCTTCCTCGATCCGGGCGCGCAGGCGGGTGGCCGCCTCGCGGGTGTGCTCGCCCTCGGGGAGCTCGATGTCCTCGATGGTCGAGATGGACTGAGCCTCACGGGTGGTCGAGGCCAGGAACGCCTCGGTCGCGACGCGCAGGTCGTCCATCGTGCAGGGTCGCTCCTCGACCTCGACGAGCTCCATCACGCGCGCCCGCGTGATCGAGGCGAGGATGTGCTCGCTCAGCGGCGGGGTGCAGAGCACGCCCTCCGCGTCTCCCCAGAAGAGGGACGAGGTGGGGGCCTCCAGCACGCGCCCGTGGGGCGTGACCAGCAGGGCCTCGTCGTAGCCGCGCTCCCGGGCCAGGCGGCCCGCCAGCATGTTGCCGCCGTAGGACAGCGACTTGACGCCGTCCAGCACCCGGGTCGGGGCGTACTCGACCACCCCAAGGCGAATTCGCTCGGCGGCCACCGGCAGCGGCTCGGTGAGCAGGAGGCGCCGGCCGCCGCGGGTCAGCACCACGCGCAGGCAGCCGTCGAACTCGGCGCCGCCACGAGCCTCGAGCAGCTGTGGGATCTCGGCCTCCAGGTCCGCGCGCGGCACCTCGTCGAGGCGAAGGTTCGCCGCCGAGCGCTCAATGCGATCGAGGTGATCGGTGAGCGCGAAGGGCCGGCCGGAGTAGATCCGGATGACCTCGAACGCGCCGTCGCCGCGCAACAGGCCCTCGTCGGTGGCCGGGATGGTGGCCTCCTCGGCGGGCACCACCTCGCCGTCCACACAGGCCAGCTCGGCGGTGGTCGTGGGGGCTGCGACTTGGTCGGACATGCAGCGGAGGTTAGTAGGCGGCGAGCAGCCGGCAGGGACCGCCCGAGCCCTCCTCCCAGGGGATGACCCCGACGACCAGGTGGGCGCCACGGGGAGGGATGTTCTTCAGGTTGGCCACGTTCTCCAGGCCGTAGCGGTCGGCGCCGAGGAGGCGTGTGTGAACGTCGAACGTGGTCGAGACCCCGGGGTCGAGGCTCATGGTGTCCACCCCGATCCCCGCGATGCTCCGGCGGTCGAGCAGCCATTCCACGGCCTCGAGGCCGAAACCCGGGAAGTGGTAGGTCCCGCCGGCATCGGCGTTCTTGTAGGCCACCGGATCGGGCAGCCGCCGCTCCCAGCCCGAGTACATGAAGACCACCGCTTCACGAGGAACGCGGCCGTAGCGACGCTCGTAGCTCCTCAGGTCGTCGAGCTCGACCTCGGCGTCGGGATCGCTCGCGACGCGGCCCGAGATGTCGATCACCACGGCGGGCGCGAAGAGCTCACGCGGGTGCAGCTCGGTCACTCGGCGCCCATCTGCGATGAAGTGCCCCGGCGCGTCCATGTGCGTGCCCGAGTGCTCGTCGAAGGTCCATTCCTGCTTGTAGAAGCCGTCCTGCCTCCACCGTGGTCAGCGTCCGGCGCGTGGGCGGGTCGCCGGCGTAGACCGGAAAGCCCGCGGTGAAGACGTGGGTCAGGTCCTCGTAGCGGCGCTTTCCGCCCCTGTGGCGCCCGCGCCAGGCCAGCGCCGGCGCGGGGCCCAGTGCGGCCAGCGCAGCCGCTGCCCCTCCACCGGCCAGCGCTGCCCTGCGGCTGACGCCTCCCCTGCCGGTCTCCTCGCGCTCGTTCTCGATGCCTTCGCGCACGGTCTCTACGGTGCCCGGCAGGCACATCGTGGGCCTCCCCCTCGTCGCCGATGAAGCTACCCGGGGCTTATGCCCGTTCTTATGAACGCCTTAACCGAGCGGACTAGGTTCGCGGGCCGTGCGGGTACTCATCGCCGACGACGAGCTGGCAGTCCGGAGCTCGATCTCCCGTGCGCTCGAGCTGAAGCGCTATCGGGTGGAAACCGCAGCCGACGGCCGGGAGACGCTCGAGCGCCTCGGGGTCCAGAGCTTCGACGCCGTGGTGCTCGATCTCATGATGCCCGGGATCGACGGGCTCGAGGTATGCCGGCGGCTGCGTGCGGCGGGGGATGCGACTCCGGTGCTGATGCTCACGGCCCGGGACGCCGTGGGGGACCGCGTCGCCGGTCTCGACGCCGGGGCGGACGACTACCTGGTCAAGCCGTTCGCGCTCGAGGAGCTGCTGGCCCGGCTGCGGGCACTGCTCCGGAGGGTGCCCACGAACGGCGACCGCCCGGCGGTCCTGCGCTTTGCCGACCTCAGCATGGACACCGGGGCCTATGAGGTACGGCGCGGCGAGCGGCGAATCGACCTGACCCGCACCGAGTTCGTGCTGCTCGAGCTTCTGCTCCGCCATCCCCGCCAGGTGCTCACCCGGTCCACGATCTTCGAGCGGGTGTGGGGCTATGACTTCGGCAGCGGCTCCAACTCCCTCGGGGTCTACGTCGGCTACCTGCGGCGCAAGCTCGAGGAGGGTGGCGAGCCGCGACTCCTGCACACCGTTCGCGGGGTCGGCTACGTGCTGCGCGAGGACTGAGGATGTCCTTCCGGCGCCGCCTGACCCTCGCCGCCGCCGCCGCCGTGGCCGTGGTGGCGCTGCTGACGGCGGTGGCGGCCTACGGCATCGTTCGCGGCGAGCTGCGGGGGGAGATCGACGACTCGCTGCGCGAGCGTGCCGAGCCGATGCTCCGCATGGGCGGCGCGCCGGACGGTCCCTTCATGCCCGGCCCGCGCCCCCCGCGCGAGGAACGGCTGGGCGGCCCGGCCGGATACGTTCAGCTCATCGACGCCGGCGGCCGGGCCACACGCTTCGACGGCCAGGCCCCCAGGCTCCCGGTCGAGGACGCCGCGGCAGAGCTCGCCCGCCGCGGAGGTGAGCCGAGCTTCACAGACGCGAAGGTGGACGGCACCCATCTCCGGGTTCTCACGACGCCGCTGCCGGGCGGTGGGGCGGTTCAGATCGCCCGCCCGTTGGACGAGGTCGACCAGGTACTCGGCGACCTGCGCCTGATCCTGGGCGCCGTGCTCGTCCTGGGCGTGGCGCTGGCGCTGCTTCTGGGCCTCCTCGTGACCAGGACCGCGCTCCAGCCGGTCGAGCGCCTGACGGAGGCCAGCGAGCATGTGGCGACCACGTCGGACCTGAGCCGCCGCATCGAGGTGCAGGGAAGCGACGAGCTGGGCCGGCTGGCCGCGAGCTTCAACACGATGCTCGACACGCTGGAGCAGACCGTGGCGGCCCTCGACCAGTCGCTGGTCGCCCAGCGGCGCCTGGTGGCCGATGCGTCACACGAGCTGCGCACTCCCCTGACCAGCCTGCGCACGAACATCGACGTGCTGCGCGATCCCGACAGCCTCCCCGACGACCAGCGCCGGGAGCTGCTGGACGACGTGGGCGCCCAACTCGACGAGCTGACGCTGCTCGTGGGCGACCTGGTCCAGCTCGCACGGGACGACGAGCAGCCGCTCGAGCCCCAGGACGTCCGCCTCGACCGGGTGGTGGCCGAAGCGGTGCAGCGTCACGACCGGCACGCCCGCGGCCTCCGCTTCGAGACGCGGCTCGAACCCACCGTGGTCGAGGGCATCCCCGACCGGCTCGAGCGCGCGGTGTCCAACCTGCTCGACAACGCGGCCAAGTTCAGCCCGGCGGGAGGCACCGTGGAGGTGACTCTGGAGCGAGGCGAGCTCAGCGTCCGCGATCACGGCCCGGGTATCGATCCGGCCGACCTGCCGCACGTGTTCGACCGCTTCTACCGCTCGGCCGCGGCCCGCGCCGTGCCGGGGTCGGGGCTGGGACTGGCCATCGTGCGCCAGGTCGCGGAGGGGCACGGTGGTGAGGTCTCGGCCGAGGCCGCGCCCGGGGGCGGGACGCGCTTCAGACTGGCGCTGCCGGCGCTGCGGCCCGGCTCTTCCTAGAGCCGCCTGGCGTTTCGGGCCGCATCGATCGGCTCGGTCGCTCTTCCGACCCTGGGCACCCCCTCCCCTCGGCCCCTCGGGAGACCGTCGGGACTGCTGGCCTGGGTGCCCACCAGCCGTTCCGGCAGGACTGCCGCTTTTCGTCCAAAGCAGCAGCCGGCCCGTCGCCGGAGTCGCTGCTGCTGTCACGCGCGAGCGATAGCGGGCGGGTTCCTAGTCCGAAAGCCCCGCGACCGGATCACCCGCTCGGATTGAGATGAGCTCTCGAGGTGAACGGAGACGAGGCGGTCCTGTGAGAGTATCGACGGGTTGGCTCTGCCTGGAGGCGGCTCGGATGCGCGGTATTGGCGCTGTCGTTATCGGCTTGGTGATGATTCTCGCGGCGTGCGGCTCCGACGATGACGACTCGGAGACGACGGCCACCAGCGCCGCTACCAGCGAAGCCACCACGACCTCCTCACCGGAGGAAGCGACCGCCCTGGCAGGCACGTGGCGCACGGATCCGATCACCGTGGCCGACATGGAGGGCACGCTCAGCGAAGCCGGGCTCGGGAAGCACTTCGCCGAGTTCGAGAAGAACGCGCCGATCTCCGATGATCCGACCGCGCTGATCCTCGATGTCGGGGACGACTGGGACCTCTATGGGCAGGTGCAAGGCGAGCCGCGCACGAAGATCGACTACGACGCTCGATTCGAGGCGAGGGGAAACACGGTGGTGGTGACCCACTCGACGGGTACGTCTAACACCTTCCGCTGGTCGGTGCGCGATGAGGTCCTCGAACTCACCTGGCTCAAGGGGACCGCTCCGCCCTTCAGGGGGATCCCAGACGAGGCGTATCAGCGGGCGCTGTACATGACGGCGGAGTTCCACCGAGCACCGTGAGCGGTTCGGGGCGTCTCCAAGCGCTCCGCCGGGCCGGTCGCACCGCCAAAGTGCGCGGGCCCGTCCAACCTCGGTGATCGCGCCGCTCGTCTCGTTGAGCGCTCCCGCTTCGCGCGCTGAGCGACAGCCGCGTCGGTGGTGGGCTCGGCGTTCGCTTTCCATGCAAGGCGGTAGCGGGCTGGCGGACTGGCGGTTTTCCTCCACTCGATAGCCGGGTCCGTCGGACCGGTGCTTTCGCATCTGCCTCGGCGCGGCAGCGCCGCCGTGTGCGGTCGGCCTCCTCGTCGGGGCTGCTGATGTGGGTCAATCCGCGGCCGCCATCCCGATTGGTTCGGCCGCCCTCAGGGGCCGCCTGGGCTGGTCTGGCGGCGATACGGGACGACCAGCATCGCTCCGAAGAGCGCTGCCGCCCAGGCCGCCAGGACGAGGATCGGCCGAGCGTGCTGGTAGCCGGGGAAGTAGATCGCGTCGCGAAGCGAGCTGACGGTGGCCCCCGACGGAAGCCACTGCGAGACCAACGCGAACGGCGCCGGCAGCAGCGGCGGCGACACCGCGCCACCCGACGAGCTGTTGCCCAGCACCACGAAGAACAGCGAGGTCGGGACGATCGCCCACCGGCCGACCAAAACGGCCATTACGGAGGCAAACGACGCCACTGCCAGCAGCTGCATCGCCAGGATGCCCCAGACCTCCAACACCGGGATGTCGAGGCGGTCCAGGATCGGGCCCTCGACCAGCGTCAGGGCAAGCGAGGCCGCGAGCGCGAAGGCGACCACGAACCCCGTCCACCGGGACAGCGGCAGGCCCCCAGCGAGCGCCCGGGTCTGGAACACGGCGATGAAGCCGATGATCGTCGCGACGAGCATCAGATAGAAGATGTCGAGGCCGCTCGGATCCGTCGACGCGAGCGGGTGCGTGTCGACTACCCGCACGCTCGGGTCGACCGCGGTGATCTTCTCCAGCACGCGGGCCACGGAAGCGCCGGCGGCGCTCGCCACATAGAGCGTCGGCCTCACCGAGGTCAGGTCGAGGGCGGCGTACACTCGCTGGCGATCGATCGCGTCGCGCGCGGCGGCCAGCGATTCGTAGTGGGTGAAGTCGAGGCTGTTCTCGGCGACCCCCTGGACCGCCTTCACCGTGCCCGCGTCTTCCCTCGGGTGGCCGACGAGCGCGGCATCGATGCGGCGGGCCACCGGGTCGCCGAGCGCAAGCGTGTAGGTCGTCACGAACAGCGAGCCGATCACGATCGCCAGGGCGGCGATCACCCCAGCACGCTGGATCGATGTCCAGCGGTGGCCGCGAAGCCGAGCCCACCACCGAACGCGCCCGCTCGAGTCCGGTGCGTCCATCGGTCATGAACCCTGACACCTAGGGACGCCCGCATCCCTGCTCCCGACATCCCGCGTAACTGCTGTTGCGGGCGGCCGCCGGCCAATGGCGCCCGCCCCGGCGCTCGCTGCTCCGATCCATGCGACGGGGCGGTCTCGCTGGGCGCACGATGCTCGGCGTCACCCGGTTTGGGCGATGCGCCGGCTGGGGAGCCGTCCTATGGTTGGCAGATGGGTTTCCTGCGTCGCCGCGGCGACGAGCCGGTGGGCGAGCGGTTTTTGATGCGCGAGAAGCTGCTGGCGATCGGAGATGACTTCTGGATCGAGAACGACCGAGGCGAGCGGGCTTACAAGGTCAACGGCAAGGCGCTTCGCGTGCGACAGACCTTCGTTCTCGAGAACAGCTCGGGCGACGAGGTGGCGCGGATCAAGGAGCGCAAGCTCAGCATCCGCGACAAGATCGCCATCGAGCGCTATGGCAACACCGCTGCGACCGTCCACAAGGCGCTGGTCGGGATCCGCGCTCGCTTCGCCATTGACGTCGAGCACGGCACCGACATGAAGGCGCACGGGAACGTCGTCGACCACGAGTACGAGATCGAGCGCGACGGCAACACGGTCGCCACGATTTCCAAGAAATGGTTCCGCGTGCGGGAGTCCTACGGCGTCGACGTCGCAGCGGGTGAGGACGCCCCGCTCATCCTCGCGATCACCGTCGCGATCGACTCGCTGACCACCCGCGACTGAGCTGGCACGCGCACCGCGCGATCCCGCCAAGGGGGGCGCGCGGGAGCCGGATCGACAGCGATGCCCGCGCTAATCCCTTCCATGCAACTGGGCAGCCGGCCCCTCCCCACGGCACCGGTGCAAGGCCTCCTCCGCTTCTCCCCTACAGAGCCGCGCGGAGCGACCTTGATTGTCGCAACCAGCGCGCCCGGCCTACCCATCGACCCGTTCCCGCCGGGCCTATGCGCGGTGGTGCTGACCGCTCGGATGTCCCCACGCGTGTCCCCATGGCGCATAGTCGATGACTTGCGAACAAAGAAAACCCCGCGTAGCGGGGCTTCTTAGGTGGGCCGTGTAGGAATCGAACCTACAACCTTGAGATTAAGAGTCTCCTGCTCTGCCAATTGAGCTAACGGCCCCGGGCGCGATTTTAGAAGACGGCCTACGCGGTTACTCGGAAGGGCCGGAGGCAACGTCCTTGAGCGCTTCCTCTCGCGACGAGTGGATCGGGAACACGCGGTCCAGCCCGGTGATCTCGAAGATCTTGGTGATGTTCTCGTCGGTGCAGACCAGCGCCAGCGATCCGCCCTCGGGTCGCAGGCGCTTCACGCCGCCCACCAGCACACCCAACGTGGTGGAGTCGATGAAGGTGGCCTTCGACAGGTCGACCACGATCTGCTTCTTGCCTGACTCGATCAGCTCGACCATGCGCTCCTTGAACTCGGGCGCCGTGTAGAGGTCCACCTCGCCCCCGAGCTCGATCACGTGGGTGCTGTCGTCGATCGCCTCGTCTTCGATGTGAAAGTTCACGGCCGGAAAGATACCCGCAACAGCCGCACCCGTCAGCCGCTCGGCGCCTCCTGTTGCGCCTGTTGCTGCGACTGCTTCTTCAGCTGCTTGGCCTGCGCCTCCACCGCCTTGCGCTGCCCCTGGGGCGCCAGGTCGATCGCTCTGGTGGTGGCCAGGTCGGCCGTGCGCTTGTCGCCGGCGAGGCTCGCGTAGGCGACCAGCTGGAGATAGGAGGCCGAGTCGCTCTCCGCTCTGGCGACGATCGCCGCCGCCTTCTGAGCCTCCTCGGGCTGGTTGAGCGCACCCACGTCGTACACCCGCAGCGCGAAGGTCGCGGTGGCGGCGCTTGGTTCGTTCTCGGCGGCCGCCACGTAGCGCTGCCAGCTGGCCGCCGAGCGTCGCAGCTCGTCCCGCGCCTCCGCAGGGAAGCGGGCCTGCCCCGACTGCTGCTGCGCCGTAGCGAGGTTGTAGTAGTCGCGCACCAGCTCCTGGAGCGCGGCCTTGTCGTCCGGGTTGGCCTGCACCCGTTTCTCCAGACGGTCGATCCGGTCCTCCAGCACGCTGTTGGGGTTGCCGCTCCCGCTGCGGTCGCTGAATGCGTCGAACAGACCGCCGGTCACATCCCCGCCGATGCCGAACAGCACCAGGCCGCCGCCCATCAGCAGGGCCAGGCTCAGGTAGACAACCTGAACCACGCGGCGCCGGCGGCCTCTCAGGTCGAACAGCATCGGCCGAAGGCTAGCTGTGACCCTCAGCCGCGGGAGCGACCTGCTCGCCCACCTCGGGGGAGGGCCGGCCGAGGACGGTGGCGAGCCAGATGCTGAGCTCATAGAGCAGCAGCAGGGGGATCATCTCCAGGATCAGGGTGAGGGGGTCGAGCGTGGGCAGCAGGGCGGCCAGGACCGCGATGACCACGATGGCGTAGCGGCGGTTCTTGCGAAGCGCCTGGGGGCTGGTGACGCCGAGCCGGCAGGCGACCAGCACCCCGACGGGGATCTGGAAGCCGATGCCCATGGCCAGCATCAGGAGGGTGACAAACGAGTAGTAGTCGCGGGCCCGGACCTGCGTGTTGAACTCGTCCGCGTTGAAGTTGAGCAGGAAGTCCAGGGCCGGGGTGAGGACGATGAAGTAGCAGAAGACCACGCCCGCGATGAACAGCACCGGGACCAGCATCAGCAGCGGCGTGGCCACCTTGCGCTCGGTGGGGGAGAAGGCGGGCAGCAGAAAGGCGTACAGCTGGTAGAGGATCACCGGCAGGCTGATCAGCAGGGCGGCGTAGGCGGAGTTGACCAGCGTGGTGTAGAAGGCCTCGGCCGGGCCCAGGGTGATCGGCTCGATGCCGTCGGGAAGCGGCCGGTTGACGATCTCCAGCACGCGGTGGTTCTGCCAGCCGGTCAGCGCCCAGGCGGCCCCGAAGGCCAGCGCGCAGACGATCAGCCTGGTGCGCAGCTCATCCAGATGCTCGACGACCGACAGGCGGGCGTCATGGGCGATCGGCCGCAAACGGCGCACGGGCCGCCTCTGTCAGGACCGCCGCTCGCCGGCGGCGCTGTGTGCCGTCGGCTCGGGCTTCTCGGCGGCCGCCTCGGCCGCGTCGAGCTGCTCGCGCTCCTTGTCCTTACCGGTGACCGAGTCCTTGAACTCGCGCATGCCACGACCCAAGGAGCGCCCGAGGTCCGGCAGGCGCTTGGGGCCGAAGATCACGAGCACGATGACCAGGACGATGACGATCTCGAGGGGGCCTGGGGTCCACATGGCTGTGGTCATGGTAGCGCTGCAGAGCCATCTATTTGTCGAAGTTGAGGTAGAACCGGCTGGGAGTGGGCTCAGCCTGGCCCTGGTACTTGGAGCCCTTCTCGCGTGACCCGTACGGGCGCTCCACCGGCCCGTCCATGCGCATGAACGAGATCTGGCCGATCGGCATGCCCTCGTAGATCGTGATGGGGAGGTTGGCCACGTTGGACAGTTCGAGGGTCAGATTGCCCGAGAAGCCGCTGTCCACGAAGCCGGCGGTGGAGTGGATCAGCAGCCCGAGCCGCCCGAGGCTCGACTTGCCCTCCAGACGGGCTACGAGGTCGTCGGGCAGCGTGACCCGCTCGAGCGTCTGGCCCAGGACGAACTCCCCCGGGTGGAGGATGAAGGGCTCGCCGCCCTCGACCTCCACCAGCTCGGTGAGGTCGTCCATCGGGGCGCGAACGTCGATGTAGGCGTAGCGGGCGTTGTGGAAAACACGGAAGCGCCGGTCCACCCGCACGTCCACGCTCGACGGCTGCAGAAGTCCCTCGTCGAACGGCTCGATGACGATGCGACCGGCCTCGATTTCGGCCCGAATCGTTCGATCGCTCAGCACCACGAGTCAACCGAGTCTATGGGTGCCGCGTAAGTAACAGCGACCCCGGGCGTTGGACAGCCCAGAGGCACAACACAGCGACACGGAGCCTGAGAATCATGGACAGCAGCGGCAAGGAGACCCAATTCGTCAAGCGCGAGGCCCGCGAGGAGCTCCACGTCTGCCTCCAGTGCGCCTCCGTCCTGGTGTACCCGGTGTGCTGGGAGGAGGCCGGGCCGCACAGCTGGAGCGTCACGCTGCACTGTCCCAACTGCGGCACCTACCGCGACGGCGTGTTCGCCCAGGCCGCCGTGGAGGCCTTCGACGAGGAGCTCGACCGCGGACAGGACAACCTCGTGCGCGACTATCAGCAGCTGGCCCAGGCCAACATGGCCGAGGACATCGAGCGCTTCGTGGGCGCCTTGCAGGCGGGCGCGATCCTGCCCGAGGACTTCCAGCCGTAGGGTCAGGCCGTCGGCGCCAGTCCGAGTGCGCGCAGCGCCTCGTCCGGCCGGCGGTAGGGCTCATTGCAGGCGAGCCGTCCCTCGCTGAGGGTCCAGATGTGAGCGGTGCGTTCGTTCAGCACCACCCCACTCTCCTTTCCGCGCGCATGCATGATCATGACGATCGCCACCCGTCCGTCGGGCCCCTCGGCGACGCGCTCCACGTCGACGGTCCAGTACGCCCACGCCGACTCGACGTCGTCGAAGTACTGGCGGATGCCGTCGTGGCCGATGTAGGCCCGTCCGCTGATGCCAAGCATCGAGGCGAACTCCACCTGCGGGTCACATAGCCCGACCGCCGCCTCGCAGTCGGCCCGCGTGACGGCGTCCGCGAAGCGACGAGCGACCACCTCGTTGCGGGTTGCCATATCGGGCCAGCTAAGCGTAGCGCTCGACCACGCCGTCGGCGACCAGGTCGAGTGCCCGGCGGCGCTCCGGTGGCAGCTCGAGCCCCGAGAGTGTGGCCTTTGCCTCCGCCACGTGCTCGAGGGCCTGGCCGCGCGCCTCGTCCAGCGCACCCGTGGCGGCAATCCGCTCACAGACCGCGGCCGCCTGCTCCGCGCTGCGCACGCTCATGCGCAGGTCGAGCGCGCGCAGGTCGGGATCGTCCCGCCGGGCCAGGATCAACGGCAGCGTGACCGTGCCGTCCAGCAAATCGGTGCCGCGGGGCTTGCCGGTGCGCTCGGGCGGACCGGACACGTCGAGCACGTCGTCCAGCATCTGGAAGGCCAGGCCGAGGCGCTCGCCGAAACGGCCGAGCGGGTCGGCCAGCTCGGCGCGACCGCCGAACAGCGCTCCCAACCGGCAGGAGGCCTCGAACAGGCTCGCGGTCTTGAGCCGGCAACGCTCGCCGTAGCGCTCGGGGGTCACGTCCCCGCGCCAGGCGTCGGCCCGTTGCCGCAGCTCGCCGCGCGCCAGGGAGGACGAGGCGGCGGACAGGGCGCGAACGGCCTGCTCGCTCCCGGTGGCCGACAGCTCGGCGAAGGCCCGGGAGAAAAGAAGGTCGCCGGTGGCGGTGGCGGCCAGGCGGCCCCCGCGGGCGAACACCGTCGGCCGGCCGCGGCGCAGATCGGCCCGATCGAGCACGTCGTCGTGGACCAAGGTGGCCATGTGCAGCAGCTCGACCGCCGTGGCGCCCGCCACCAGGCGCCCGTCGCCAGCCTCGAGCCCGCACAGGAACAGCAACACCGGCCGCAGGCGCTTGCCGCCCGCGGAGAGCGTGCCCCCCGCGTGGCGCGCCAGCTCCGGCCCGTAGCCCTCCGCCACGGCCTCCAGCCGCCGCTCGGTCTGACTCAGCAGCTCCGCCAGCTCGGGACCGCCCGCCTCCAGCACAGCTCCGAGCTGTGCCTGCGCGGTGTTCATGCCCGGCGCGTCCCGGCGTGGAGAGCGATTATCCCGCCCGCGGTGAGAATCCAGCGGACGTCCTCGAGGCCGGTGGCGGCCATTCGAGCCGCCAGCTCGCGCGGCCCCGGAAAGCGCCGTACGCTCGCCGGCAGGTAGGTGTAGGCGTCGCTGTCGGCCAGGCGACCGAACGCCGGTACCGCACGGTCGAACCAGAGCCGGAAGAACCACGACAGCGGCGGCCGCTGCGGGGTGGTGATCTCGAGCACCACCACCCGGCCGCCGGGCCGGACCACCCTCGTCATCTCCTCCAGGCCGCGATCCAGGTCGCCGAAGTTGCGAGCGCCGAAGCCCACCGTGGCGGCGTCGAATTCGCGGTCGGGGTAGCTCAGCTTCAGCGCGTCACCCTCCTCGAAGAGGATGTCCGGCGCCTTGGCTCGTGCGACGTCGAGCATTGCCGGTGCGAAGTCCACGCCCGTTACGGCGGCACCGCGGGCCGCCATCTCTATCGCCAGGTCACCGGTGCCCGTGGCCACGTCGAGGGCGCGCGAGTCCGGGCCCACCCGCGCGAGGTCCGCCGCCCGGGCGCGCCAGCGATGGTGCATGCCAGCGGTCATCACCGAGTTCATGTGGTCGTAGACGCGGGCGATGCGGTCGAACATCACCCGGACCTGGGCATCGGGCAGAGAGCCGGCGGCCGCGGGAGCCTTCACCGGTGTGGGCTACTCGCCCTTGAGCGAGGCGATGTAGTCGACGAGCTGGTTGAACTGCTCGGGGTTCTCGTCGCGCAGGGACTGGTACGACGGCATCGGCGACGTGGGATTGACCAGCGTCCTGGCGATCGCCTCCTTGCCCAGCCGGCTGCCGATGTCGGTCAGGTTCGGACCCAGCGCTCCGCCGTTCTCCCCGATCTTGTGACAGCCCAGGCAGCCGCTGGATGCGGTCACCTCCTTGCCCTCTTCGTATTGCGGCGCAGTGGCCAGCTCGATCTCCGACGGTGATCCCGCCACCGCGCCGAGAACCGTCAGGTAGGTCATCGCGGCGACGGTGGCCACGGCCGCGGTCATCGCGATCGGCCGGCGCAGCGGGTGCCGCTCGGGGCTGCGATCGTAGAACGGCAGCAGCAGCAGCAGCATGAGGCAGATCGTGGGAATGCCCATGGTGGCCATGAACACCAGCTCGGGCGGCTTCACCACGCGCAACAGCTCGAACAGGAAGAAGAAGTACCACTCGGGTCGGGGCGTGTAGGTGGTGGTGGTGGGATCGGCCTTGGGGCCAAGCTCGGCCCCGAACAGGATCGCGCTCACGATGATCACCAGCAGCGTGATCGCGGCCATGCCCGAGTCCTTGGCGATCGCGTAGGGAAAGAACGGCTTCCCCTGCGTCTTGAGGATCGAGTACTCGCGCAGGTACTGCTCGCGCTCGCGTGCGTTCACGGGTCTAGATCTCCTCCCGCAGGAGATCCTTCTTCTCCGCCTTGAGCCAGGGCGGAGCGGTGGTGCCGAGCTTGGCCACCAAGTAGAGGTGGGCGCCGATCAGCGCCCCGATGAGACCGGGCACGGCGAGCATGTGCAGGGCGTAGAAGCGGGTGATGGTGGTAGGTCCGAACTCGGCGCCGGCGCGCAGGAAGTCCGCCAGATAGGGACCCATGACCGGGCCCGACGCGTTGATGTTCACGGCCACGACCGTGGCCCAGAAGGAGCGCTGGTCGAACGGCAGCAGGTAGCCGGTGAGGCCCATCACCAGGGTGAGCACCAGCAGCACCACACCGATCACCCAGTTGAGCTCACGCGGGTACTTGTAGGCCCCGAACACGAACGTCCGCCCCATGTGCAGGAAGATCAGGATGATCATCACCGTGGAGCCCCACTTGTGCATTCCGCGCACGAACTCGCCCAGGAAGACCTCGTTGGTGATGCGCGAGGCCGACTCGTAGGCGCGTGTCGGATCGGGCTCGTAGTACATGGCCAGGAACACCCCGGTGACCGCCTGAGACAGGAAGGCGAACATCGTGGCCGAGCCCAGCGTGTAGAACCAGTTCGTGCCCTTGGGCACCTTGCGGTAGAGAAAACCGCGCAGGAACGGGGTGAGCCCCGTCCGCTCCTCCAGCCACCCAACCGCGCCGGCAGTGCCTTCGACCGCGACGTCCTTGACCGTGGTCTTCTCGGGCGGCGGTGCCGTCGTGCCGCCGTTCTTGCGGCCGTTGCCGTTGCCGTCGCCCGGTCGCCGCGGCGCGGGGCGCAGGAACCTGGGCGGGGAGGGAAGCTTCATGTCGTGGGCCTCGGTGGGTAGAGGTACTTCCACAGCCCGTCCAGGTGATTGGACGGGTCACGCGGCGGATAGCGCTCCAGCTGGTTGTTCAGTGAGAACCTGTCGCCGATCTCCACCTGGCCCGCCACGACACGCGTGTAGAAGCGGTCGAGCGGTCGCACCGGCGGCCCGCCCTCGACCTGGCCCTCGAAGCCGTAGATCCCGCCGTGGCAGGGACAGACGAACTTTCCCGAGGCCTGGATGTAGCGCACCGGGCAGCCCAGATGGGCGCAGCGGGTGGAGATGGCCACGTAGGGCTGCGACTTCTGGCCCTCCACCTCGACGTCGCGCTCCGGGTTGGACTTCCGGACGTAGATCGTGGTCTTCCCGGGATCGCCGATCTCGGGAACGATGTTGATCACCCGGGGCACGTAGGTCTCGTCGTTGAAGTCGTCCAGCGGCCCAACCTTCTGCCAGACCGTGGGGACCGTGTCTTCGAGGAGCGGCCCCACGGCGAAGCCCAGGGCGGGCAGGGCGAAGGCCATCGTGGCGATCCCGCCCGCGGCGAGAGCCGTTCCCTCCATCAGGCGGCGGCGGGTAACCGTCTCGCCCTCGAACGCACCGGCAATCCCGCGTCCCTCGGTGTAGCGGGAGGACTTATCGATCTTGGGAGGATCAGCCACGGTGCCAGATGGTGTTTACCGGTTGGCGAAGGGTAGTGCCAACATGGTTACGGAGCGCACTACCCCTGGCCGGCCCACTCAACGCGCCAGCCTTGCCGCGCTCGAGTCCCAGAGCGCCTCGGCCTCGTCGCCCCGGGCCTCGGCGTGGGCCTGGGCCGAGCCGGAGATCAGGTCCGACAGCTCGGCCACCGCCTCCAGGTCGCCGGCCTCGGCCAGTCGCGAGAGCCCCAGCGCGTACAGGGCGTCACCGGCCAGCAGCTGCAGGTCGGGATCCATGCCGCTGAACAGACGGGGGCTCCCGTAGTGCATGAGGTAGCCCTCGTACACCGTCTCGAGCACGAAGCCGCGCGTCCCGCCGGCGGGGAGTCCGGGAAAGCGCTCCGCATTGCCGCCGGCGTTCCCGTAGGGCGTCAGAGCAGGGTCGACGGCAGCCACTATCTCCGCCCCGACGCTCACCGCATCCCCTCCAGGGTCTCCCGAGCGGCGTCCAGCGTCTGCTGCACGTGGGCGTCGACGTGCGCGACGGAGGGAAACCAGGCCTCGAACTGTGACGGGGGCAGATAAACGCCCCGCTCGAGCATCCCCCGGCAGAAGGCGGCGTAGGCATCGAGGTCGCAGGCGCGAGCGTCGTCGTAGGAGCGCACCGGCCGGTCGGAGAAGAACAACGTGACCAGGCCGGTGGTCCAGGCGACCCGCACCGGCACGCCCGCCGCCCGGGCGGCATCGTCGAGCCCCTCGGCCAGGGCGCGGGCCAGCTGCGCCAGCCGCTCGTAGGCGTCGCCGTCCAGGAGGCGGAGCGAGGCCAGGCCGGCGGCTGTGGCGAGCGGATTGCCGGAGAGCGTGCCCGCCTGGTAGACGTCGCCCGCGGGCGCCACCAGCTCCATCAGGTCCCGAGGGCCGGCGTAAGCCGCCGCCGGCAGGCCGCCGCCGATTACCTTGCCCAACACGACCAGGTCAGGGATCACCCCTTCGCGCTCCTGTGCCCCTCCGCGGGCCACCCGGAAGCCGCTGATCACTTCGTCGAACACGAGCAGCGCGCCCGCCGCGGAGCTGACTTCGCGCAGGAAGGCCAGGAAGCCCGGCTCCGGAAGGACCAGGCCCATGTTCGCCGGATAGGGCTCGGCCAGCAGCGCCGCGACCTCTCGCTCGGCCAGTGCCCGCTCAACCGCCGTGCGGTCGTTCCAGGGCACGACGATCGTGTCCGCGGCCTGGGCGGCGGTCACGCCCGGGCTCGCCGGAATCCCTTGCGTGGCCAGGCCTGAACCCGCCTCGGCCAGGAGCCCGTCCACATGTCCGTGGTAGGCGCCGGCGAACTTGACGACCGCATCGCGCCCGGTGGCTGCCCGAGCCAGCCGCACCGCGCTCATCGAGGCCTCCGTGCCGGAAGAGGTCATCCGCACCATCTCCGCCGCCGGCACTCGCTCGACCACCGTTTGGGCGAGGTCGACCTCGGCCTGGGTGGGTGCCCCGTAGCTCGTTCCCGCCGCCGCGGCGGCCGTCAGGGCCGCGACTACGTCCGGGTGCGCGTGCCCGGCGATCAGTGGGCCCCAGGACATCACCCAGTCCGTGTAGCGCCGGCCGTCCACGTCGATCAGCTCGGCGCCCTCGCCTCGGGCCACGAAGAGCGGATCGCGGCCGATCGAGCGCATGGCCCGCACGGGGGAGTTCACGCCCCCGGGGAGCAGTTCGACGGCCCGGGAGTAGAGCTCGTCCGAGCGAGTCCCTACGTGTGCTCGGCTTCCCACACCCTGTGCGCGTCGGTGAAGTAGCGCAGACGAACCTTCTTGAACTCGGTGGAGGAGTAGAGCGTGCGCCGCTCGTCGATGCCGGTGTCCTCGGCGATCGAGTCCAGGATCGCGTCGCACTCCTCCTTGGAGCGCCCGTGGGCCATGGTGAAGACGGAGTAGGGCCAGTCGGCGTAGGTGGGACGCTGGTAGCAGTGCGAGATGCCGCGGAAGGACGCCATGCGCGGGCCCAGCTCGAGGATGCGCTCGTCGGGCACCCGCCAGACGCCCATGCCGTTGGCCGAGAAGCCGGCCCGGCGGTGGAACAGGATCGCGGCCACGCGACGCAGCGCCCGCCGCTCGCGCATGTCCCCCAGGTGCGAGAGCAGCCGCTCCTGGGACAGGCCGGCCTCGGCCGCGGGCGCGGCAAAGGGCTCAGGCGTGACGGTCATCGGCCCCTGGGTGGCGCGGATAACCGTCAGGTCGAGCTCCGACAACTCGATCGGCTCGGGCTCGCGGTACTCCGACGACTCCGCGGCCGCCGCCAGAACCTCGGTTCCTTTCTCCATCTCGAGATCCATGCGGATCTTGAACAGGCGCAGCGTGGGCAGCTGGCGAACCGACTCGGCCCCGGTCAGGCGCTGCAGCAGTTCGAGCGTTCCCTCCAAACCCAGCCGCGAATCCGGCTCGGTGGCGATGGTGAACCATAGGTTGAAGTCGTGGTCGCGCAGGTAGTTGTGCGAGACCCCGGGATGCGAGTTGATGATCTTGGCCGCACGCCAGGGATTCTCGGCGTCCACCCGCGCCGCCACCAGCATTGATTGGTAGCCGAGCACCCGGGTGTCGAAGATCGGGGTGACCTCGCGGATGATTCGCTCGTCCAGCAGCCGCTGCGTACGGCGCAGCACCTCATCCTCGGGCAGGCCGGCGGCCTCGGCCACGGCCGCGAAGGGGCGCTCCGCCAGCGGGAAGCTGCCCTGCAACAGGTTCAGCAGGCGCCGGTCGGTATCGTCGAGCGGCACGGCCGAGCCGTCCTTGCGGCTGCGCACCTTCGCTATCGGCTGAGCCACCGCGCCGCTTCCTTCGCGTGGTAGGTGATGACTATGTCTGCGCCCGCCCGGCGGATCGCGGTGAGCGCCTCGAGCACGACCGCGCGCTCATCGACGTATCCGGCGGCGGCCGCCGCCTTGACCAGCGCGTACTCGCCGCTCACGTTGTAGGCCGCCACGGGCACCCGTGTGGCCTCCTTGACCCGGCGCACCACGTCGAGATAGGGCAGCGCGGGCTTGACCATCACCACGTCGGCGCCCTCCTCCACGTCGAGCAGGGCCTCCCGGACCGCCTCCTCGGCGTTGGCAGGGTCCATCTGGTAGCTGCGGCGGTCGCCGAAGGAGGGCGCGGAGTCGGCCGCCTCGCGGAAGGGGCCGTAGAAGGCGGAGGCGAACTTTGCCGAGTAAGCCACGATCGGGAGATCCTTGTGGCCCTCCGCGTCCAGCTGGGAGCGCAGCGCCCCCACCCGGCCGTCCATCATGTCGCTGGGCGCGACCGCGTCCGCGCCTGCGTCGGCGTGCGAGAGGGCCGTCTTGGCCAGCAGCTCGAGGGTCAGGTCGTTGTCCACCCGCCCATCAGGTGTGACGACCCCGCAGTGCCCGTGCGACGTGTAGCCGCAGAGGCAGACGTCGGTGACCACCACCAGCTCGGGATGGGCGTCCTTCAGAGCGCGCACCGCGAGCTGGACCACTCCCTCGTCGTCGTAGGCCCCCGAGGCCTGGTCGTCCTTCGCGGCCGGCAACCCGAACAGCAGCACGGCCGGCACGCCCAGCTCATGGGCCTCGCCGGCCTCGGCCACGGCGTGGGAGATCGACAGGCGCTCGACGCCGGGCATGGCCTCGATCGGCGTGCGCTCGTCCTCGCCCAGCTGCACGAACAGGGGCAGCACCAGGTGCGACGGCGTCAGCTCGGTCTCGCGCACCATGTCGCGCAGCACGCCGGTCTGGCGCAGGCGGCGCAGGCGGGTGGCGGGAAAGGCCATCGCCCTTGAGTCTAGATCCCGCCCAGCCTCAGGCGAAGCGGCGTAGCGCCAGCCGGCCGATGACGCCGAAGCCCAGCACCAGCACGGCGAGGTGGATCAGCGGTCCGGCCAGTCCGCCGGCGTCGTTGAGGGCCGCGTCCATGGCCTCGAGCGTGGGCTTGAAGGGAAAGACGGCGGACACCGCCTGAATCAGGTCGTACAGCGCCGGCGCCACCGCCCCGGACGGCACCAGCGCGAGGAAGGCCAGCGGCAACGAGAGCATGAACGCCAGCAGCGACGCGGCTCGCACCTCGCGGGTGAGCGCGCCGATGGCCAGGCCGAGCGCGGCGAAGGCCAGGGCGCCGGCCACCAGCGCCACCACCCAGAGCGGCGCCCGGGCCCAGTCGAGCTCCACGAACAGCCCGAGTCCGGCCAGCATGATCAGGCACGTGGCCGCCGAACACAGCGCCGCCAGGCCCGCCTTCTCCACCAGCAGCCCGGTGCGGGAGATCAGCCCGCGGACCAGGCGGGAGAACGCGTTCTCCTCACGCTCGAGCGCCAGCATCCCGGCCGCCAGCAGCACGGTGATGAACATCAGCGACACGGTCACCGCCAGGGCCACCGCGAACGAGCTGAGCGAGGTATCGCCGCCTTCGAGCGCCGTGGCATCCACCCGGATCGGCTCTCCCACCACCTCCAGGACGTCGTCCGAGAAGGCCAGGTTCTCGCGCGCGAGCGCGGCAAACTCGATGGCTTCCTCCAGGTCCTCCCGCGCGGCGGCGCCCTGGGGCAGCTCGTCCTGGGCATCGCGCAGGATCTGCTCGGCCCGGGCCAGCCCCAGCACGTTCACGTCCTGGCCGAGGAACGTGTAGTCGCCCCCGTCGGAGATCAGGTCGAGCAGCTCCAGCGCCTCCTTCGCGATCCGCTTGGTCAGGGCGGCGTTCGCGGCTTGGACCTGCGAGTTGATGGTGTTCTCGACGAACTCCTTCTTTGCCGGGTCCTCCGCGTTGTAGAAGACCTCGACGTTCCCCGGGCTGAGCGTGGACTGGAGGTTCTGTGACAGGTCCTCGGGGATGATCAGCGCGCCCAGCGCCTCGCCGTCGCGCACCTTCTGGATCGCCTCCGCGCGGCTGTCCACCGGCAGCGGGTCGATCGCCTCGAACAGGCGCCGCCCCTCTCGCGCCAGATCGATGCGCTCACCCCCGAGCTCGATCTGGGCGGCCGAGTCCGGCAACCCGTTGTAGAAGGCGACCGTGGGCTTGTCGGGCCCGCGGGAGATCGCGAAACCGATGAGCACGGCGACCACGATCGGGTAGAGCACCAGCAGCGCCACCAGCAGCGGCGAGCGGCGCAGGATGCGGAGATCCTTGAGGAGCAGCCAGCGCATCGGCTCAGTGACCCCGGCGATGCAGGAACTCGACGAAGGCCTGCTCGAAGTCGAGCCCGCTGGTCCCGACCTCGTGCTCCAGAGCGCGCGGAGAGCCATCGAACAGCCGCTCGCCGTCGGCGAGCAGGATCAGCTGGTCGGCGTGGCGATCGGCCTCCTGGATGTTGTGGGTGGCGAAGATGACCGTGGTGCCCTCGCCGGCCAGACGCAGGATGAACTCCCACAGGCGCTCGCGCTGGCGCGGGTCCAGGGCAGCGCTCGGCTCGTCCAGCAGGAGCACCTCCGGCTCGCCCAGAAGGCCGATCGCGATGTTCACCCGCTGCCGGTTACCCCCGGACAGGGTGGCCACCTGATCGCCGGCCCGCTCGCGCAGGTCGGTCAGCTCGAGCATCCGGTCCACCGTGCCCCGCGGGTCGGCGGTTCGCTCCAGCCGAGCGAACAGGGCCAGGTTCTCCTCCACGGTGAGCTTTCCGTAGAGCGCCGCCTGCTGCGGCACCCACCCCACCTCCGTGGGGGCCCGTGACAGGACGCCCTCGTCAGCCCGCTGGATTCCGGCCAGGATCGAGAGCAGCGTGGTCTTGCCGGCGCCGTTGGGTCCGATCACCGCCACCAGCTCGCCCCGCCTCACCGCCAGCGAGACGTTTCGCAGGGCCACCCGGTCGCCGTAGCGCTTGACCAGCCCGTGCGCCTCCAGCACCGGACTGGCGGGAGGGAGCGGGCTGGCCCGCGCCGGACCGAGGGTCATACCTGTTCGGTGGCCACCGGACTAGCCATCCGGCCGCAGCTTGGCAGAATCGCTTTTGGTGAAGCTCTTGTTCATAGGGGACGTCGTGGGCGGGGTGGGCCGGCGCACGGTGGCCGCCCTGCTACCGGATATCCGCGAGGCCCACCGGCCCGACTTCGTGGTGTGCAACGGGGAGAACGCGGCCGGGGGCGTGGGCATCACCGAGAAGACCGCGAGGGAACTGCTCGACCTGGGCGCCGACGCGATCACCCTGGGAAACCACACCTACCGTCACCGCGAGGTCTACGGCTTCCTCGACACCGAGCCGCGCATCGTGCGCCCGTCCAACTACCCCAAGGGCAGCCCCGGCCGCGGCCACACTGTCGTCGAATCCAACGGGTTCCGGCTGGGAGTGACCAACCTGTCGGGGACGCTGTTCCTCGAGGCAGCGCGATCGCCCTTCAGCGAGGCGGACGCCGTACTGGCCGACCTGCGCGGAAAGAGCGACGCGGTGCTGCTGGACATGCACGCCGAGGCCACCAGCGAGAAGGTGGCGATGGGCTGGCACGTGGACGGGCGGGTGACCGCCTGCGTGGGCACTCACACCCACGTGCCCACGGCCGACGCCCGAGTGCTGCCCGGCGGCACCGCCTACGTGACCGACGTGGGCATGACCGGCGGCCGGGGTGGCGTGATCGGGGTCAAGCGCGAGCTGGCCCTGGAGCGCTTCCTCACTCTCACGCAGGTGCGCTTCGAGACGACAAACGAGGATCCGTGGCTCAACGCGGTGCTGATCGAGGCCGACGGCAGCGGGCGGGCCACCTCGATCGAGCCGCTGCTCGTGCCGGCGCGGCTCCAGTGACCTGAGTCGGAAGTTCGGCTTCAGCTTCCCGAGCGGCTGGACGTGGCTGGCGACGCCCACGGGATGAGTCGATGTGCAGCATCGGCGATTCCCGTGGGTGACGCCAGGCGCGTCCAGACGCCGGGAAGGTGCGCACGAAATGACGACTCAGGTCACTAGACGGTGACGAGCTCGCGCTCGGGCTCGGCGGGCGCCGTGGCCTCGGGCGGCGTGATCCGCTGGGCGGCGAACAGGGCCACCAACACGAAGGGCAAGAACCACACCACGTAGAGGTAGAACCAGTGGGTGGCCGCCAGCTCCACGGCGATCAGGACCGCGGCACCCAGGGCAGCCAGCTGCCGGGCGTCCGGCTCCCGGGGCCTGAAGGCCACCGCCAGCGCAAGCGCTGCGGCCCCCACCTTCACCGCCGTATGCAGCCAGGAAAGCGACTCGGCCTGGCCCCAGACGCTGAACGGCGAGGGCCGGCTCAGCTGATAGCCGAGCGTGCGGTCGTAGAGCTCTCGCAGGCCGTCGTCGGGCACGAACGGCGCGGTCAGCACCACGAGCGTGACCAGAAGGGAGACGGCGAACACCAGCGGCGACCGGCGGGCGAACAGCGGCGCCAGCGCGAGAGGTGCGAACTTGGCCGCCGTGCCCAGACCCAGCACCAGGCCCCGCGCCCAGGGCGCCGACACCAGGAGCACCCCCACGCAGGCGAGAGCCACGAGCGCGTCGTTGGAGTTCGACTCGAGCACGAACGTTGTGTAGGGGTAGGCCGCCCAGGCATAGGCGAGCGCCAGGCCGAGGGCCCAGCCCTCCCGCCCTGGGCGCAGCCGCCGGCCCAGCAGGAGCAGGCCGCCGATCACCAGGAGGTCGATGGCGATCGTCGCCGCGTGGGCGGCCGGCAGGTCGTCCCAGGTCCCGCTCCAGGTGAACGCCTGCTCGAACGGCACATAGAGCAGGTAGTTCAACGGCCCGTAGGTGTCTCCCCGCTCGACATCCTTGGAGAAGCCCTCCCCGTAGAGCTGATCTCCGTCGACGATCCGGTCGGCGCCCACCACTCCCGCGTAGCCCACGTCGATGACGTTGGAATCGACCACGTTCAGGCCGATGCGGAACGCCACGAGGAAGACCAGCCCCACCGCAAGCAGGGTCAGCGGCAGGTGGGGGACCAGCCGGCCCGGCCGGTCGCGGGGGCGAAAGCCGGCCAGCAGCATCCGGGCCAGCAGGTACACCAGCACCGGGTAGACCAGCGGGACCGAAAGGCCGATCTCGCCCCGGTTGAAGAACACGTGCGAGGCGCCGAACGCGAGCAGCACCAGGAGATCGAGGTGCAGCAGCCGGAACGGGCGGCGGAAATCGACGAACGGCAGGAAGAAGAGCAGGCACAGGGGCAGCCACACGTACGGCGCGTTCAGGCTGCGGCCGAAGGCCCCCTCCCCGCCGCGGGCCATGGTCCAGGCCACCTGATAGCCGGTCCACTGCCCGAGCACGGCGCCCGTCCGGTCGTCCACCTGGACCTGGGCCACCTCCTTTCCTTCGCGGAAGAAGCTCACCTGCCAGCGCCCCGCGCCGTTGGTGTAGGCGTTCGGCTGAAACGGGCCGTTCCCCCGCTCGGCCTGCACCTTCTCCGCTCCCCGGGCGATGCGCGTGACCTCGCGCGCGCTGCTCTCGTAGTAGGGCGGCGGCTCGGTCTGGGACTCCGGCGTCTTCAGCTCGGCGGCAAGCGCCGCGCCGGGGGTCCAGAGGAGAACGAGCGCGGCCGCGCACAGCGACCTTCTCAGGCCCCGCATCGCCACCCGGTCAGTCGCGCGACAGCCCGATGCGGAAGCTCCACATCTTGTTCCCGATGAAGTTGAGAGGCGTGGCCGTGACGATCGCGATGGCCTGAGCGGGGAGCTCCCGCAAGCCGGCGACGCTCACAAGCAGTTCGAGCACCGTCGCGGCGACCAGGAAGGCCACCACGCTCACCGTGAAGAAACGGGCGGCCTGGAACCCGGGATGGCCACCTCTCGCCCGAAACGTCCAGTACCGGTTCCAGGTGAAGTTGTTGAGCACCGCCACCACGAAGGCGATCGTGGCCGCGATCAGGTGGTGCAGCTCGAGCACCTCCACGCAGAGGGCGAACACCAGGAGGTTGACCACGTAGCCCGAGGCCCCCACGGCGCAGAACTTGACGAGCTGCACCCAGTTGTGGGGTCGTCGCAGGCCCGCGCGAACCCGCAGATGAAGGGCAGGCGAGTTACCCGCGATGGCGGCGTCGCCCTCGTCGCTCATCCCGACAACGGTACATCGAAGTGCGACAGCACCAGCGGTACCACATCGGCCAGCGACCACTCGTCCCGCTCCGGCGCCTCGAGCCCGCAGATCAGGAGCACACCCTGCGAGTCGTCGCGATGAAGCGACCCGTGGCTGCCACCGCCCACGTGCGCCGATCCGCCCCAGTCGACGAACTCGGTTCCCGGCATGGCGGACACGAGCACGTCCCCCGAATGCGGGCATTCGAGCGCCGACCACAGGCGCCCCAACGCATCCGGGTAGCTGCGGCCCGCGATCTGGCCCTCGCGGGCACGCAGCCCCAGGACCGAGCGCTTGCCCTCAACATGCCAGCGGTGGCCGCGGCGGTCGCGAAGATCCCCGCCGGGCGCGAACCGAAGCTCGCCACGCGGGCTCGTCACCACCGCCTCATTGTTGCTCCGGTAGGCCACCAGGTCCACGCCCTCAGCCTCTACGAGCCTCTTCGCCACGCCCGGCACGAGCTCGGATCGCCGCCCGGCGTCGAGCACGTAGACCATCGCAGAGCGGGCGGAGGGACAGACCGCCAGCTCCGCCTCTGTCGGGGCCGGATCGGCGGGCATCAACACGCGCGAGTCGGCCAGCACCTGTTTGAGATCCAGGGTGTCCTCGACCGTGGTCTGAGAGTGGTCGGACATCACGATCACGGCATGGTCCTCGAGGAAGGCGTCCGTCCCGCCGGCCACGTCCATGATGCGCTCGAGGGCCCGGTCGGCCTCGGCGATCGAGCGCACCTGGCCATTCGGGCCGACGCGGTGGGAGTGCGTGTCGTTGTCGGGCAGCGAAAAGAGCAAGAAGTCGAACAGGTCGTGCTCGACCAGGTAGGCACCGACGCAGCCGGTGTGGCGGTCGCGCTGGCCGGGCAGCCCGAGTGCCGAGGTGCAACCCGTGTTGCGCGAGTCGAACAGGTCGGCGTAGAAGAGCTCCCGGGCGCCGTAGACGGAATGGCGGAACTGAAAGGCCTCGCCGATGAGGCGGTAGACGCTCTGACCCGAGGGATCGTGGCGGGTCCGGCCGCGATAGATCAGGTACGTGGTGCACGCGGTGCGCAGACCCGCATCGTCCAGCTGCTCGAAGACCGTGCGGCGCGCCCGGGACAGGTGCGCCATGTTCATGTTGTAGACGGTGTCGTAGAGCGAGCGGACGATCCCAAACGCCCGCGTGGCCGGGAGCGACGACCCGTACTCGACGTAGCGCTCCTCGCCACGGTGAAACCAGTTCATCGACGGGATGTGGTGCTCGCCCGGTCCCGTTCCGGTGGCGATGGTGGCCGAGGCCACGGGGGTCACGGAGGGAAAGGTCGAGACGCAGTCGCGCACGTAGGTCCCCCGGTCCCTGAGCGCCGCCATGGCGGGCGCCTGACCCTCGGCGATGGCCTTGTCGAGCATCGCCGGCTTGAGCGAGTCGATGACCGCGAGCACCACCTTCTTGGGCCTCGTCGGGGCCATCTCCTAGCGGAGGATTCGCAGACCGGCGTACTTCTCGTCCTCGCGCCCCCGAGCCCTCACCAGCAGGACGGCGAACGCGATCAGCACCACGAATGAGACCGGCGGGAGGAAGATCGCCGCGACCGCGATCAGCACGGCGGCGACGTCGGCGTAGACGCTGAGAAGGGCCGCGGCGCCGGCATCGAGCCGGCCGCGCGCCCGCTCCACCAGGCCGCCCACGGCCCACCAGGCGAGCAGCGCGCAAAGCGGGCCGGCCATCAGCCCGATCCAGGCCGGCTCGCCCCCATCGGCCATGGCCCCCGCGAACAGCAGTGCGCCCAGCACCACACCGAGCACCGCGCTCAGCAGTTGCACCGGCCGCCGGCGATCCTCGCTGCTCGAGCGCTCGAGCAGGTAGGCGACCACGGCACACGCGAGGACCGCCAGCAGGAACGGCGGCGACTCCAGAAAGCTCCAGTCGGTTCCCTCGAAGTCGATGCCGGCGTCTGCGCCGGCCAGCACGCCCACGGCCAGGGGCGGGAGATAGGGCCTCACGCCGGTGGAGCCGGCAAGGCCGGCGCCGGTGCCGAGGTCGAGGAAGAGGCTCACGTGAAAGACGGGTTACGGGACAGGTAGCCTGCGAGCGGTGACGATAGACGAGCCGGCAGCGCGCCGGCCGCGGAGCTCCCTGTGAGCATCTCCCGCGATCTCGAGCGCTATGCGGGGCTGTTCGCCTCGCGAACCAGGGTCATGAAGTCGTCGGCCATGCGGGATCTGATGGCCGTGACCGCGCGACCCGAGGTCATCTCACTCGCGGGCGGTCTGCCGGACACCAGCACGTTCCCGCCGGACACGTTCGCCGCCGTCGCCCAGCGCATCGCGGCGGAGTCGTGTGCGAAGGCGCTCCAGTACGGGCCCACCGAGGGCCTACCGGAAACCAAGAACTGCATCGCCGAGGTCATGGGGGCCGAGGGCATGCAGGCCGACCCGGAGGACGTGGTGGTCACCACCGGCGGGCAGCAGGTGATCGACCTGGTGACCAAGACGCTGATCGATCCCGGCGACGTGGTGATCGCCGAGGGGCCCACCTATCCCGGTGCCGTGCCGGTGTTCTCGGCCTACCAGGCCGACGTCGTGCAGGTGGAGATGGACGCCGACGGCATGCGGATCGACCTGCTGGAGCAGACGCTGGGCCAGCTGGAGCGTGAGGGTCGCCGGCCCAAGTTCATCTACACGGTGCCGAGCTACCAGAACCCGGCCGGAGTGACCATGTCCCTGGCCCGTCGCCGGCGACTGGTGGAGCTGGCCCACGAGCGGGAGCTCCTGATCCTGGAGGACAACCCCTACGGACTGCTCCGGTACGAGGGCGAGCCGCCGCCGCCGCTCTACGCCCTCGACCGCGGGGTCTACGTCATGTACCTGGGGACCTTCTCGAAGATCCTCTCCCCCGGCATCCGGCTGGGGTGGGTGGTGGCACCGCCCCCGGTGCTGGAGAAGATCAACCTGGGCAAGCAGTCGGCCGACCTCTGCACGTCCACCCTGTCCCAGCTCATGGTCCAGGCCTACTTCGACCACGGGCGCTGGCGCGACTACGTCGACTCGCTCACCGACGTCTACCGCAGCCGCCGCGACACCATGCTCGATGCCCTGGCCGAGCATTTCCCGCCGCAGGCGGAGTGGACCCGGCCGCGGGGAGGGCTCTTCGTCTGGGCCACGCTGCCCGACTTCATCGACACCACCGACCTGCTAGCGCGGGCGCTGCGCGACAACGTGGCCTTCGTCCCGGGTGCCGCCGCGTTCCTGGACGGGCGCGGCCACGCCTCGATGCGCCTCAACTTCTCGGGCTCCGGTGAGGAGGCCATCCGCGAGGGCATACGCCGGATCGGCGAGGTGATCACCGAGCAGCTCGAGCTCTACGGAACCATCACGGGCGAACACGAGGCGGTGATCCTCGACGAGCCCGAGTCGCCGGGGGCCGACGTCCTGCGCATGCCCAGCCCCGGCGAGCGTGAACGGCGGGCGAGGGGCTCGTGAGCCGGGTCGCGGTGCTGAAGGGCGGGCGCTCGCTGGAACGCCAGGTGTCCCTGCGCTCCGGCGCCCGGGTGGAGGACGCCCTGGGCCGCCTGGGCCACGACCTGATCGCGATCGACGCCGGGCTCGACCTCATCCGCAGGCTGCGTGAGTCGGCGCCGGAAGCCGCCTTCATCGCGATGCACGGCCGCGACGGGGAGGACGGCACCGTTCAGGAGCTGCTCGAGATCCTCGGCCTCCCCTACACCGGCTCTGGCGTGCTGGCCTGCCTGCGCGCCACCGACAAGGTCCTGGCCAAGCACCTGATGCTCGAGGCCGGCATCCCCACCCCCGAGTTCGTCGCCTTCAGCGAGACGGCCTTCCGGGCGCTGGGCGCCGCCGAGACACTCGCTCCCATCGAGGAACGGCTCGGGTTCCCGCTGGTGGTCAAGCCCTCCAGCCAGGGCTCCGCCCTGGGCATCAAGTTCGCTCGCCGGGCCGCCGACGTGCCGGCCGCGCTGGTGGCCGCCTTTTCCTACGACTCCCGCGTGCTGTTGGAACGCTACGTCGACGGTCGCGACCTGGCCGTCTCCATCCTGGCGGGCGAACCCCTTCCCGTTGTGGAGGCGCTGCCCCGCGACGAGCCCTTCTATGACTTCGAGGCCCGCTACGAGATCGGCCGCACCGAGTTCGTGTGCCCGGCCGACCTCCCCGGCGGCCTCGACGCGCGGGCCCAGGAACTCGCCCTTCGGACCTACGAGCTGCTGGGCTGCTCGGGCTTTGCCCGCGTCGATCTGATGCTGGGGCGCGATGGCGAGCTGACGGTGTTAGAGGCCAACGTCGTCCCGGGGCTCACCGAGACAAGCCTGCTCCCCCAGGCCGCGGAGGCCGCCGGCATCGGCTTCGACGAGCTGGTCGGCCGGATGCTCGAGCCGGCGTTGGCGCGGGCGCCGGCCTGAGGGCGCCGCCGGCGCACGCGAACGACTGCGGGGTACCGCACCCTGCCCACCTCAGCGAGCGAAGCCCCCCTACCCGTCCTCGCTGCGGAAATCCTCCGGCGTGACGTTGTCCAGGAAGTCCTTGAACTTCTCCACGACTTCCTCGGTGTCCTCGACCTCGTGCTCGAACTCGATCGCGGACTCGCTGATCACGTCCTCGGCGGCGAAGATCGGGGCGCCGGTGCGCACCGCGAGAGCCAGAGCGTCGGAGGGACGCGAGTCGATCGGGATTTCCCGGCCGTTCAGCTGGAGGGTCACCTCGGCGTAGAAGGTGTTCTCCCGGAGCTCGGTGACCGCCACTCGCGAGCAGCTCACCTCCAGCTCGGTGAGCATCTCGCTGATCAGGTCGTGGGTCATCGGCCGCGGCGTATTGGCCCCCTGCAGCTTCATCAGGATCGCCGCCGCTTCGGGATGGCCGATCCAGATCGGCAGGAACTTGTTGCCGTCGCGGGTCTTGAGCAGCACGATCGGCTGCTTGCCGACCATGTCGAAGCTCACGCCGTATATGACCATCTCCTGCATGGGCTATCGACAGTCTAGACCGACCGGGAAGGAGCCCTGCGACCGGTTTCCGAGCGCCGTCAGGCGGGCGCAGGCCCGCGCCACATGAGCCAGAGCGGCGGGCCGCCGCCGGGCAGCGCGATCTCGTTCAGCAGCGCGAAGCCCTGGCGGAGGTGGAGATCCCGGTTGCGCGGGGTGGTGGCCTCGACATAGCCGCCGAGGCCGTCGCTGTCGCAGCGATCCAACACCGGCTGCAGCAGCGCGCCGGCCAACTCCTGTCCCTGCCTGCCTGGCTCGACTCCCAGGACCGAGAGATACCAGTGAGGCTCCTGGGGGCGGCGGGACTTCATGCCCGACAGGACACGAAGCGCGCGCGGCAGGTCGAAGCCGGTCAACCGTGCAACGAGAGCCCCAGCTTCTCGGTTGCGCCCAACCGCCCCTTGCCCGGAGGAACCCAGAGGGCGACGCCCGCGCGCTCGTCCGTGGTGTAGGCCGAGCGATAAGCCATGGCGGGCTTGAGGAAGAGCTTCCCGAGCACGCGCTCGAGCCTGCTGGGCCGGTTCGCCTCGTGTCGAAAGAGCCAGCTCATGACAGGGTCGTGAGCCAGGACGCGGGCCAGCGCTCCGGTCAGCTCCGGAGTCTCCTCGTCGGTCGCCCTGCGCACCGCGCCGGCGCGCCCGCGACTGCCGATCGTGGTCAAGGTCATCGGGTCTTCTCGGTCATGAGTCCACCGAGAGGGACCGGTGCAAAGGCCGCCGGTATTCCCCGAGAAACAGCGGGAGCCCCCAAACTCTGGGGGCTCCGGCACTCGCCTGTTGCCTCGGGCGGGAGTCCCGCCCATGGGCGATCCTGGACTCGAACCAGGGACCTCGTCCTTATCAGAGACGCGCTCTAACCGACTGAGCTAATCGCCCGCGGACGGCCGATTGTAGCGCCGGGATCAGGCCGCCCGGCGGGCCATGCCGGCGAGGATCTGCTCCGCCAGCGCGATCGCCTGGCCGGGGCTCTCGAAGTCGATACGGGCTTGGCAACCCGAGCCGCGGGCGCGCATCGTGACCTCCTGCCCGAGGGCTGCCGACAGTGCGTCCTCGCCTGCCGCCAGGGCCTGCTCGAGGTCTGGATGGAGCGGGCGCATCCGGGCCGCCCGGCCGGCTTCATCGGACTGCCCGTGCTCGGCCTCCCGGGCCCGCCGCTCGGTCTCACGCACCGACCAGGCGCCGTCGCGGGCGTCGCGGGCGAGGCGCCGGCGCTGGGCATGGTCCTTGCAGAGCAGGATCGCCCGTCCGTGGCCTTCCGACAGCTCTCGGCTCTGGATCAGGTCGAGCGTCTCGTCCGGCAGGTCGAGCAGGCGGATGAGGTTGGAGATGGCCACGCGGCTGCGCCCCACCCGCCGGCCCAGCTCCTCCTTGGTGAGGCCGAGGTCCTCCACGAGCATCGCGCACGCCCGGGCCTCTTCGACCGGGTTGAGATCGACGCGAGCCATGTTCTCGGCCAGGGCGAGGTCGAGCTGGTCGCGCTCGTCGGCCTCTCTGAACAGGGCGGGGATCGTCTCAAGGCCCGCCTCGCGAGCCGCCCGGAGGCGCCGTTCGCCGGCCACCAGCTCGTAGTGCCCACTGGGCAGGGCACGCACGACGATCGGCTGGAGCACCCCACGGGCGCGAATCGACTCCGCGAGGCGGCTCAGGGCCTCCTCGTCGAAGCTGCGCCGGGGCTGGCGCGGGTTCGGCCGCACGAGATCGAGCGGAACCTCCCGCAACCCCTCTTCCCCACCCGGCCGCTGGGGCAGGATGGCAGCCAGGCCCCTGCCCATGCCACGCTGCTCCTCAGCCACGGGCGGCCACCTCCTTCGCCAGCTTCAGATAAGCCGCCGAGCCGGCGCTGCGCGGAGCGTGACGGACGACCGGGAGCCCGAAGCTGGGCGCCTCACCAAGGCGCACATTTCGGGGCACCACGGTGTCGAACACCAGGTCCGGGAAGTGCTCGCGTACTTCCTTTTCGACGTCGCGCGCCAGCCGGGTCCGGCCGTCGTGCATCGTCAGGATCATCCCGGCCACCGTGAGACGCGGGTTCAGCTCCCGCTGGATCAGTGACAGTGTGTCCAGCAGCTGCGCGAGACCTTCAAGCGCGAAGTACTCGGTTTGCACCGGGACGATCACACGGTCGGCCGCCACCAGCGCGTTCACGGTGAGCGGGCCCAACGAAGGCGGGCAGTCGAACAGAGTGAACAGGTAGCGGTCGCGCACGTCTCCCAGACGCGAACGCAGGGTCGACTCCGAGCCCGCGATGCGGGGCAACTCGACGTTCGCGCCCGCGAGCTCGGGGGTGGAGGGCACGAGGTCGAGCAGCTCGATCCCGGTCGCCGTGGCCGCCTCGGGGAGCGTCAGCACGCCCGCGAGGCAGTCGTAGACGTGCGGGCTTCGGTCCTTGCCGATCCCCAGTGCAACCGTTGCGTTGCACTGCGGGTCCATGTCCACCAACAGGGTGGGCTGGCCGGCGTCCGCGATGCTTGCGCCGAGGTTCACGGCAGTGGTGGTCTTCCCCACCCCGCCCTTCTGGTTGGCGATGGCCACGACGCTGCCCATGGATACCTGACGCTACGGCGTGCTCCGGTCGGAATCTCCTCTTTCGCCGGTTCGGCACCGAACCCTTCTGCGGCGGCAAGCGCGGGTCAGCTCAGAGGCCGTTTGCGGGCCACGCCCGGCCGGCGAGGGATCCCGGCGGGAACCGGCTCCACCTTGCTGAAGACGTGAAGGTGGCGGTTCTCGGCCCCCTCGAAGGGAACCACCCGCCGCACCTCCTCCAGCCGCAACCCGAGCAGCCCGGCGGCCGCGCCGCCCGCCTCCTCCTCGGCGGCATCCCGCACGCCCTTCCAGGCCACGAGAACCCCGCCGTGCTCCAGCAGCGGTGCCGCGTACTCGGCCAGCGTGGCGAGCGGAGCCACCGCGCGAGCGGTCACCGCCGCGTAGGCCTCCCGCCCTCCGCCGACTCCGGGCGGTGACGCCGCCCACTCCTCGGCCCGCGTGACCACCGCCCGGGCGTTGTCGACGTGAGCCGCCTGGGTCAGCCGGCCGATCAGCGCTCCCTTGCGGCCGACCGACTCGATCAGGTCGACGCGAGCGCCGGGCAACGCGATGGCGAGCGCCAGACCGGGAAAGCCGGCACCGGCTCCCACGTCGGCGATCCGGCGGGCGGCTCGCAGGCCATCGATGTCGAGCCCGCTGAGGCTGTCGGCCACATGCGCGTCGAGCGCCGCCTCGGGGTCGCTGACCGTCGTGTACGGATCCGGTTCGACCGCGAGCGCCTCGAGCAGCAACGCGAACTGGTCACCGGCCGAAGCCGGCAGCCCGTACCGATCGAGAAGCGGGGCGAACGTTTCTCGTGAAACGCCCGTGGCTCAGTCCGAGTAGCTCTGAGCCGGGCTGATCACCAGCCGGCGGTCAGGCTCGTCGCCCTCGCTGTGAGTCTCGACGTCGGTGCGCTCGCGCAGGTACAGATGCACGATCTTGCGCTCGGCGGGACGCATGGGCTCGAGCTCCACCGGCCGGTCGAAGCGCAGAGCCTCGGCCGACGCCCGGTCCGCCATCCGGTGCAGGACGGCCTCCCGCCGGTCGCGGTAGCCGGCCGCGTCCACGGTCACCTGTTTGCGCTCCTCGCGGCCGCGCGATGCGGCCCGGAAAGCCAGGTGCTGAAGCGCGTCGATGGTGGCCCCGTGCTTGCCAATCAGGAGTCCCAGCTCGTCGCCGTTCACGGTCGCCCTGATCTCCTCGTCGTCCTCGCGGATGTCAACCGTGGCGCGCAGGCCCAGCGCCTGCACCACCCGGCCCACGAGGGCTCGGACGCGCTCGGCGGGCTCCTCGGGCACCGTCTCGGCCGCCACGCGCCAGGCCTCGAGGTCCACGCTGGCCCGCACGCGGGCGGCCTGGTCCGGGCCCGGCTGCTCGACCGTCTCGAACTGCACGCTGTCCGCGGTGATGCCCGGGAAGCGGGGCTCCAGAGCCTTCATGGCAGCCCAGCGGGCCTCGCCGAGAGTGTCGGCCTGGGCCTCGGCGACGAGATCCTCAGGACGCGGTTCCTCGCTCACCGGCACCGGTCAGCTCTCAGCGCCGGCGCCCGGAGCGCTTCTTCTTCTTGCGCGGCGACCGAGGCGGCGCCTTGACGGGGCCGCCGTTGCCGTCGCCCGACGACTTACCGCTCACGGCCGCCGCGGCCGCCGGTGACGGCTTGGCCCCCGCAGGCTTGCCCCGCGCCGGCTTACCGTCGCCTGCGCCGTCCTCCTCGGGTGCGGTCAGCTGCGGCTTCGGATAGAGCTTCTTCACCAACAGTTGCTGCCCGATCGTCCACACGTTGGTGGTGATCCAGTACACGATCAGACCGGCCTCGAAGTTGATGATGAAGATGACGAAGACGAACGGCAGCGCGAACATGATCCGGCGCTGCATCGGGTCGGCGCTGAAGGCCGTGACCGCGCTGGCCGCCAGCTGTGTCCCCACGTAGAGCACGATCAGAACGCCGAGCAGGACCAGGTCCCCGCTGACCTTCTCGGCCAGGTTGTCGATCGGGAAGAAGCCCGGGTTCTCCGCGATGTCGGCCTTGAACTCGGGCGAGCGCAACAGGTAGAAGAGCGAGATGAAGAAGGGGATCTGCAGCAGGAGCGGCATGCAGGACCCGAGCGGGTTGACCTTCTCCCGCTGGTAGAAGGCCATGACCTCCTGGTTCATGCGCTGCTTGTCGTCCTTGTAGCGCGCCTGGATCTTCTTGATCTCGGGCTGCAGCGCCTGAAGCCGCTGCATCGACTTCACGCCCTTGAAGGTGAGCGGCAGGATCAGGATCCGGACGGTGAAGGTCAGCAGGATGATCGCCCAGCCCCAGCTGTTCGGCCCGTCGCCGATGACCCCGTGCCAGAACTCCAGCACCCACTCGCAGGCGTCGATAAGCGGCTGAAGGATGCTTTGCACGAAAGGAGTGGTGGCTGGTGGGGTCTAGGGCTGAGGGCGCGGGCGGAACAGGGTCTGATCCTCCACGAAGTCGACGCCGCCGTGACTCCAGGGGTTACAGCGCAGGAGCCGCCAGGCGGCGAGGACGACCCCCCGGAGTATGCCGTACCGCCGCACGGCCTGAATCGCATACTCCGAACACGACGGGTAGTACTTGCAGCGAGCGGGCAGCGCGGGAGAGATTGCGCGCTGGTAGAGCCGCACCGGCGCCGTGGCCAGCCGGCGAAGGACGATCACGAGCTCGAGCCTCCACGGGGCTCGTCCACGGCCAGGCCGGCCTCGGCCAGCACGTCGGCAAGGGCATCCGCGAGCGCGCGCTCGCCGCCCTCACGCGCCAACTCACCGACCGGGGGCCGGGCCACGATGACGAAGTCGTAGCCGTCGTCCAGATCGTCGGCTCGCTCCCAGAACGCCTCACGCAGCAGCCGCTTGATGCGGTTGCGCTCGACCGCACCGCCGAGCTTGCGGCCCACCGACAGGCCCAGCCGCGGTGCGCCGTCACGGTCGTCACGGGGAAAGCAGTAGACCACGAGGTGCCTGCTGGCGTACGAGCGTCCCTCCCGGTACACGCGCTCGAACTCGCCACTGCGCGACAACCGGCGGCGCTTACGGCGCGCACGGTCGGCCATGGGTTACGGCGTGAGCCGCTTGCGGCCCTTGGCCCGGCGCCGCTTGAGCACCTGGCGCCCGGCCCGGGTGCGCATGCGGGCGCGGAACCCGTGGGTGCGGGCGCGCTTGCGCTTCTTGGGCTGATAGGTGCGCTTCATGGACGAGGGCGACGTCGGCGGGTCCGGAGACGCCTGTAGGCCAGGGTACAAGATCGGCCACCGGCCACCCTGTCGATTTCCTGTTCAAGAGCGATACCGCCGCTTTTCACGCGTTTTGCGGGCTGCCGCCCCGAGTGCTGCGGGACGGGCCGTGAGCCCGTTGTACACTCGCCACGCCGAGGGCAGCCGGGCCTCGCCCGCCCCGCCGTTTCCCTCTCTCTAGATCGTTTGAAGACCGGGCCCGAGGGGAGGGTCGCGACCGCCTGTGCCCGCACAGCTGGACCAGCTCTGGGACGAGATCCGCGAGGATCTTCGCCGCGAGACGCCCGACTTCAAGTTCCAGATCTGGTTGGAGCCGCTCGAGCCGGCAGGCCTGGAGGCAAACATCCTCTACGTCCGGGCGCCTGACCACATCCGCACCTCGGTGCGGGAGCGCTACCTCCCTCTGCTCCGCCGCGCCACGCGCGCACGTGTCGATCCCCGCGCCGTGGTCGAGGTCGTGGACGGCTCGTGGCAGCCGCGGGGGGAGGCCCGGGACACCCCGGGCGAGCGGTTGCCGTCCGGCGGCGGCCTGAACCCCAAGTTCACGTTCGAGCAATTCGTGATCGGAGCGGGAAATCGCTTCGCCCACGCGGCGGCGCTGGCCGTTGCCGAGCTGCCGGCGCAGGCTTACAACCCGTTGTTTCTGTACGGCAGCCCCGGACTGGGCAAGACACACCTGCTGCACGCCATCGCCACCTACGTCGGGCACCATGGCTCGGGGCTACGCGTGCGCTACGCAACCATCGAGGAGTTCACCAGCGAGTTCGTGGAAGCCGTGCGCGCCCGCCGAACGGCGGGCTTCAAGGAGAGCTTTCGATCGGCGGACGTGGTGCTGATCGACGACGTCCAGTTCCTGACCGGCCGAGCCAAGACCCGCGAGGAGTTCTTTCACACCTTCAACGCCCTCTTGGAGTCCGGCCGGCAGCTGGTTCTCACCTCGGACCGCACCCCGGAGGAGATACCGGACGTCGAGGCGCGTCTGATCGAGCGCTTCAGAGCGGGCCTGGTGGTGGAGCTCGACCGGCCGACCCTGGCGGTCCGGCGGGCAATCCTGGCCATCCGCGCTCGCCTCGACGGCGTCCACGCCAGCGAGGAGGTGCTGGACGAGATCGCCGTTCAGGTGGACACCAGCGTTCGAGCCCTCGAGGGCGCCCTCATCCGCGTCGTGGCTTACGCCTCGCTGAAGGACGAAGCTCCCACTCCAGGTCTGGTGCGTCACGTGCTCGGCCGGCTCGGTCCGCCTGGCGGTCGCGACGATCGCACCGGGATCGACGCCATTCTCGACGCCGCGGCGCATGAATTCGGGGTCGAACGACAGGCGCTCGTCGCCAGGGACCGACGTCCCACGGTCACGCGGGCCCGCCAGGTGGCGATGTACGTAGCCCGAGAGCTCACCGATCAGAGCCTCCCTGAGATCGGCCGCCAAATCGGCGAGCGCAATCACACGACCGTGCTGTATGCGGTCAACCGAGTAGGGCAGGCTTTGGACACCGATCCGGCCCTGCGCCTCGCGGTTGACAACCTTCGTCAACAGCTTGACCAATCATCTTGACGGCCGACCCGAATGACAAAATCAACAGATCGTGAACATGACCGCTTCCGCTTCCCAAGCCGCGCCGGCGCCGGTATCCACTCCCTCGACAGCCCCTACAACATCAACTTCAGATAGGCAGCGTCAGTTGAAGCTCACCGTTTCCCGTGAAACGTTTCTCTCCCGGCTTGCCGTGGCTGTTCGCGGTGCCTCCACCCGCAGTGCCATCCAGACGCTTGCCGGTGTGCTCATTCGAGTGGAAGAGGATCGTGCGGAATTGCAGGCCACCGACATGGAGCTCGGGGTACGTATCGGGCTGGAGACCGTGGAGGCCTCGCCGGGGGTGGTTGTTGTGCCTGGCCGGCTGCTTCTGGACGTGGTCCGCTCACTCCCGCAGGATCAGCTGACGCTCGAGCACCGGACCAGCCATCAGGACGTGGAGGTCGTGTCCGGATCGGCCCGTTTCCATCTGCGGACCCTCCCACCGGAGGACTTCCCCAAGCTGCCCACCGCTCCGGCCGAGGGAGTCCTGACCGTGCCCGCCACCGCCTTCGTGGACACGATCGCGCGGGTGGCCCGCTCGGCCTCGCGAGACGAGACCCGTCCGCACCTCACCGGTGTTTTGGTCACAGCGGCCGGCACCGAGTTGCGCATGGTCGCGACCGACTCCTACCGGCTGAGCGTCAAGGAAACCGAGCTCGAGGCGGAGCTGGACGGCACGCTGGAGGCCAACGTTCCGGCGCGCACCTTGCAGGAGCTCGGACGGATCGCATCGGCGGCGGACGCGGAGGAGATAACCGTGGCTGCGCTCGAGAACCAGGTGGTCTTCGGGGTGGCGGATGTAGTGCTTTCCTCGCGCCTGGTCGAGGGGCGCTTTCCCAACTACCAGCAGCTGCTGCCGGACTCCTACGAACACGAGTTGCGGCTCAGCCGGACCGAGTTGCTCGAGGTGGTTCGCCGCGTGGGTCTTCTGGCCCAGAAGAACGCTCCGCTGCGGCTGCGTTTCTCCGAGGGTCAGCTAGACGTGTCGGCCCAGACTCCGGACGTCGGCGAGGCGACCGAGTCGCTGCCGGTGCCCTTCCCTGCCGGCGAGCCGCTCGAGATCGGGTTCAACCCCGAGTTCTTCCGCGAGGGGCTGGAGAGCACAGAGGCGGATGAGCTTGTCCTGAAGCTGATCAGCCCATTGCGGCCGGGGTTGATCCAGTCCGGCGACGAGGGCTCGGGCTTCATCTACCTCGTGATGCCGATCCGCCTGAACGTCTAGACGGGACCGTCGTGCGCATCACGCGCCTCGGTGTCCGGGACTTCCGCAACTACACCCGGGCGGAGGTGAATCTGGATGAGGGTCTGACCGTGGTCGCAGGCTGCAACGGCGCGGGCAAGACCAACCTGCTCGAGGCGCTCTACTTCGGCGTCACCGGGCGCTCGCCCCGAACCGCCAACGAGCGGGAGCTGGTTCGCCGCGGCGGGGAGGGTGTGGCGCGGGTGGTGGTCGACACGGCGGATCCGGAGGCGACGCACCGGATCGAGGTGGGCTTCACACCGGGCGAGCCCAAGCGGCTGCGGGTGGACGGCAACCCCGTGGACACCCTTCTCGACCTCGAGGCGCGGCCGCTCGTGAGCGTCTTTCTGCCCGAGCGCCTGGAGCTGGTGAAGGGTGCGCCCGCCAACCGCCGGGCACACATCGATCAGGTCGTCGCCGCGCTGTGGCCGGCGCGTGCCGGGACGCGCGCGGCCTACGGCCGGGCGCTCGCCCAGCGGAACGCGCTCCTTGGCCGCATTCGCTCGGGCCAGGCCGGCACGGGTGCGCTCGACGCATGGGATACCGAGCTGGCGCGTGAGGGCTTTCAGCTGATGAAGGACCGCGCCGAGGCGGTGGCGGGCCTGCGCCCGGGCTTTGCCGGGCTGGCGGAGCGCCTTGGTCTCGCCGCCGCCGCGGAGCTTCGCTATCGCCCTCGCTCGAGCGCCTCCGACCCGAATGGGCTCGCGGCCGAGCTCAGTGAGCGCCGTCAGTCCGATCTGGACCGCGGCTTTACCGCTCACGGCCCGCATCGCGACGAGCTCTCGCTCCTGCTGGGTGACGAGTCCCTGCGGGCCTACGGCTCGCAAGGACAGCAGCGCGCCGCGCTGCTCGCCCTGCTGTTCGCGGAACGCCAGTTGCTCGGCGTGCGGCGCGGGCGCCGGCCCATCATGCTCCTCGACGACGTCATGTCCGAGCTGGACGCCGCCCGGCGAGAGCTCCTGGCGGAGCTGCTGCGCGACGGCGGGCAGGCGGTGATAACCGCGACCGAGCCGGAGCAGGTGCCGGGCGCGATGCTTGCGGCGGGTGAGCTCATTCGGGTGGAGAACGGAACGATTCATCCCTCCGCGCGCCCGCTGGCGGCATGAGAAGACGCGCGCCCAGGCCGCTGTCGGCGGCCCTCGGGCAGGTGGTCAGTCATGCCGAGCCGGCGACGCTGCTGGCTCGCGTCCAGGCCGAGTGGCCCGCCGCGGCCGGTGCCGGTCTGGCGACGGTGGCGGCGCCCGAGGGCGAGCGGGAAGGGACGGTGACCGTGGCCTGCGAGTCGGCCGTCTGGGCACAGGAGCTCGAGCTGCTGGGACCCGATGTTCTCGCTCGTTTGAAGGAGCGGCTCGACCCCCGAGAGGCGGAGCGCGTCAAGCGGCTGCGCTTCGTCGTCGGTTCGCCTCCGAACCGCTACTGAGCAGCGGCTCGGCAGCGCCGGCGCAGGAGCCGAAATTTCGGCGATTTGCGGGTATTTTGTAACACTCGAAGCCGTCCGGTGCGGGGGGTAGCCTGCTAACATTGACAACAGTCTTAGGAAGCGCCTCGGCTCGAGCCTCGCGGCGACGGAGTCGGGGCGTTTCACGGTGGAGCGGCCATGCGTAGCGCTGGCCGTGCGACGGAAGGAAGCGTTTGCCGAGGAACCCTCAGAAGGACGAAGACGGCCGTAAACCCGCGCGGACGCGCCGTGACGGCAAGCCGGGCAAGGGGAGCTATGACGCGCAGGACATCACCGTCCTCGAGGGTCTCGAGGCGGTGCGCAAGCGTCCCGGCATGTACATCGGTTCCACCGGCGCACGGGGTCTTCACCACCTCATCTACGAGGTCGTGGACAACTCGGTCGACGAGGCGCTGGCCGGCGAGGCCGACGCGGTGGAGATCGCCATCCACCCGGACAACAGCGTCACGGTCAGCGACAACGGCCGCGGCATCCCGGTAGCCATGCACAAGAAGGAGGGTCGCCCGGCCGCCGAGGTCGTCCTGACCATGCTGCACGCCGGCGGTAAGTTCGGCGACGGCGGTGGCTACAAGGTGTCCGGTGGCCTGCACGGCGTGGGTGTGTCGGTGGTCAACGCGCTTTCGGAGTGGCTGCAGCTGACGGTCTGGCGTGACGGCTACGAGTGGACGCAGTCCTACGAGCGTGGCGCGCCCACCACGGCGCTCGAGCAGGCCGGCAAGACCGATCGCCGCGGCACGCGGATCGCCTTCCTGCCCGACCTCGAGATCTTCGAGACCATCGAATACGACCGCACCGTCCTCGAGCAGCGCTTCCGCGAGATGGCCTTTCTCACCAAGGGTCTGCGTATCGACTTCCGCGACGAGCGCGGCGAGGGCTTCGAGACGAGCTTCAAGTACGACGGCGGCATCGTGGACTTCGTCAAGTACCTCCACAGCCAGGGCACGCGCGAGCCGCTGCACTCCAAGATCGTCTACTTCGCGGACTCGAGCGACATCGGCGAGGTCGAGGTCGCTCTGCAGTGGAACAACTCCTACCAGGAGGCGCTCCTCTCGTTCGCCAACAACATCAACACCCACGAGGGCGGGACCCATCTCTCCGGCTTCCGCTCCGCTCTGACGCGCACGATGAACGCCTTCGCCCGCCAGAAGGGCGAGCTCAAGGAGAAGGACACGAACCTCCAGGGCGAGGACGTGCGCGAGGGGCTCACCGCGATCATCTCGGTCAAGATCCGCGAGCCGCAGTTCGAGGGCCAGACCAAGACCAAGCTGGGCAACCCGCCGGTGGAGGGCTTTGTCCAGGCCGCCGTCAACCGCGGGTTGGCGGAGTTCCTGGAGGAGAACCCGGGCGAGGGCAACCGCATCATCAGGAAGACCGTCGAGGCCGCCCGCGCCCGGGAAGCCGCCCGCAAGGCGCGCGACCTGACGCGGCGCAAGTCCGCACTCGAGAACTCCACGTTGCCGGGCAAGCTGGCCGACTGCTCGGTCCGCGACCCCGCCCTGGCCGAGATCTTCATCGTGGAGGGCGACTCGGCGGGCGGTTCCGCCAAGGCGGGGCGCAACCGCAACACGCAGGCCATCCTGCCTCTGCGCGGCAAGATCATCAACGTCGAGAAGAACCGCATCGACAAAGTGCTCTCCAACAAGGAGATCCAGGCGCTGATCACCGCCATCGGCACAGGGATTCGTGAGGAGTTCGACCTCGAGAAGGCCCGCTACCACAAGGTCATCCTCATGACCGACGCCGACGTGGACGGGGCGCACATCCGCACCCTGGTGCTCACCTTCCTCTACCGGGAGATGCCCGAGCTGATCGACGCCGGATACGTGTACATCGCCAAGCCGCCGCTCTACAAGGTGAAGTCGGGCAAGCAGGACGTATACGTCGAGAAGGACTCGGAGCTGGAGGAAGTTCTCCTCCGCGACAAGCTGGAGAGCATGGAGGTGAGCGACCGCGACCGCCGGCGCTTCGAGCTCACCCACGCGCGCTGGCTCAAGTACGGGCGTCTGCTCAAGCAGTACGAGGGCTGGGCCTCGGCGCTGAGGGCCGAGTACGGCCACGAGACCGTCACCTTCCTCGAGGAGTCGAACATCCTGGACGAGCGGGTCAACGGGCTGGAGGGCCTCCGCGTGCTGCTCACCAGCGCGTCTCCGGACGGGGAGCCCTACGAGACCTCCCTGGTCTCGGAGGATCCGATGGAGATCGTCGCGCGCGTGATCGAGCGGCGCACCGGCACGGCCACGACATACCGGCTCGCCCGCTCCATGTTCGACGCCTCGGAGTACGCCGGGCTGGTGAAGGTTCACGGCGAGCTGGTGGCCCTGGCGGGCACGCCTCCCTTCGACGTCGTGCTGGGCAAGCGCGAGGCGCAGGCGCTCTCGTTCGAGGATCTGCGCCGCCGGGTGCTCGAGGTGGCGCGTGACGGCGTGCCGCTGCAGCGCTTCAAGGGCCTGGGCGAGATGAACGCCGAGCAGCTGGCGGACACCACTATGGATCCGGAGCAGCGCACCCTCCAGGTGGTGACCATCGACGATGCGAGCGCGGTCGATCAGATCTTTTCGATGCTGATGGGCGACGTGGTGGAGCCCCGGAGGCGATTCATTGAAGAGCACGCGAGTGAGGTGACCAACCTGGATGTCTGAGGCTGCGAACCATCGCACTCCGGCGTCCTCGGTCGCTCGCGTGCGGAGCACGCGTCGCTCCCTGCGTCCTTGGATTGCTCGGTTCTCGCACAGAATCGAGGTTCGTCGGCGTATCCCGCAGGACCCCCATGAGGTGACCTGATTTGTCGATCGATCAGCTGACAGGCGGCAACATCGAGCCCCGCGGGCTCGAGGAGGAGATGCGCTCCTCCTACCTGGACTACGCCATGAGCGTGATCGTGGGCCGGGCGCTGCCCGACGTCCGCGACGGCCTCAAGCCGGTGCACCGGCGCGTGCTGTTCTCGATGCACGAGGCGGGGCTGCAGCCGAACCGGCCGTTCCGCAAGGCATCCCGCGTGGTGGGCGACGTAATGGGTCAGTTCCACCCGCACGGCGACGCGGCGATCTACGACACGCTCGTCCGCCTCGGTCAGGACTTCGCCATGCGCTACCCCCTGGTCGACCCCCAGGGGAACTTCGGATCGATCGACAGCGACCCGGCGGCGGCGATGCGCTACACGGAGGCCCGGCTCTCGCGGCTGGCCACCGAGATGCTGCGCGACATCGACGCGGACACCGTCGCCTTCGGGCCGAACTACGACGAGTCGCGCCAAGAGCCGCTCGTGCTGCCGTCGCGCTTCCCCAACCTGCTGGTGAACGGGGCTTCGGGAATCGCGGTGGGGATGGCCACGAACATCCCGCCGCACAACCTGAACGAGACGATCGACGCCGTACAGGCCTACATCGACGATCCCGACACCGACGTAGGCGGCCTCATGAAGCACATCAAGGGCCCGGATTTCCCCACCGGCGGGATCATCGTCGGCCGCGGGGGCATAAAGGAGGCCTACGAGACCGGCCGCGGGCGCGTGGTGGTGCGGGGCAAGGCGCACATCGAGCCGATGGAGCGCGGCAAGGAGCGCATCATCGTCACCGAGATGCCCTACCAGGTGGCCAAGGGCGACGGGCGCGGCGACGGCGGCGGCCTGATCCGGAAGATCGCCGAGCAGGTGCAGACCGGGCGCATCAAGGAGATCGCCGACCTGCGCGACGAATCCGACCGCTCGGGCATCCGCCTGGTGATCGAGCTCAAGCGCGACGCCCTGCCCAAGGTCGCCCTCAACAAGCTCTACAAGCACACGCCGCTGCAGACCACCTTCGGCGTGAACATGGTCGCCCTGGTCGACGGCGTGCCGCGCACGCTGGGCCTTCTGCCGATGGTCAAGAACTACGTCGACCACCAGCGCGACGTGATCGTGCGCCGGACCAAGCACGAGCTTCGGGAGCGGGAGGCGCGCCTGCACATCCTGGAGGGCCTGCTCGTCGCCATCTCGGACATCGACGCGGTGATCGAGCTCATCCGCTCCTCCCCCGATCCCGAGACCGCCCGCGACGGTCTGATTGAGCGCTTCGATCTGTCGCGGATCCAGGCCCAGGCCATCCTGGACCTGCGTCTGGCCCGGCTCACCGCGCTGGAGGCGGACAAGGTGCGCCAGGAGCACGCGGACACCCTGGAGCGCATTCGCGAGCTGAGGGAGATCCTCGGCGACGAGGCCAGGGTGATGGGGCTGATCAAGGAGGAGCTGCTCGAGATCAAGGAGCGCTACGGCGACGAGCGGCGCACCCAGATCACCCACTCCGAGGACGAGATCGATATCGAGGATCTGATCGCCGACCAGCAGATGGTCATCTCGATCACCCACTCGGGCTACATCAAGTCGCTTCCGCTCGCGACCTACCGCCAGCAGAAGCGGGGCGGCGTCGGTGTGATGGGGATGGACATGAAGGATGAGGACTACATCGAGCACCTCTTCATCTGCTCCACCCACGACTACCTGCTCTTCTTCACCAACAGGGGCAAGGTCTACCGCCAGAAGGTCTATGAGCTGCCCGAGGCCCAGCGCACCGCGAAGGGCCGCGCGCTGGTGAACGTCCTGCCGCTGCGCGACGGCGAGCGGGTGCAGGCGGTGCAGGCCACCCGCGATTTCAACGAGGGCAAGTACCTCGTGTTCGCCACCCGAAAGGGCCTGATCAAGAAGACGGAGTTCGGCGCTTACAACACGCCCATCAAGGCCGACGGGATCATCGCGATCAAGCTCCGCGACGACGACGAGCTCGTCGCGGTCCGTCGAACCAGCGGGGACGACGACATCATCATGGTCTCGCGCTCGGGCCAGGCCGCGCGCTTCAACGAGGATCAGGCGCGGGCGATGGGCCGGGACACCGGGGGCGTGCGCGGCATGAACGTCGACCGCGGCGACAACCGCGTGCTGGCGATGGACGTCGTGCGTCCCGACACCGAACTGCTGGTGGTCACCGAGAACGGGTACGGCAAGCGCACGCCGATCGAGGAGTACCCCGTGAAGGGGCGGGGCACGATGGGCGTCAAGACGATCGGCCTGACCGAGCGCAAGGGTGGCCTGGCGGGCGCCCTGATCGTGCGGGAGCACCACGACCTGGTCTTCATCTCCCAGTACGGGATGGTGCAGCGCACCGCCGTGCGCGGGATCTCGCAGCAGGGCCGGCCCGCGCAGGGGGTGCGCCTGATGAACCTGCGCGAGGACGACGTCGTGAGCGCCGTGGCCCTCGTGATGGAGACCACGGCCGACACGGCAGCGCCCGTCCAGGAGGGTCTCGAGGAGGCCCAGCCCGGAGTGGATACCACGGCCGACGAGTAGGGCCTAGCCGTCGGCGTAGCGCTGCAGGGTGGAGCCGATGAGCGCGATGAAGTAGACCCGGCAGCCGTGTGCGCTGGTCAGCCGCTGCGTCTGCTTCAATGATGTGACCAGGGAAAGGAGGTGGTCCGAACTTGAGTGACAGATCTTTTGGGACCCTGGAGGTGTCCGGCCGCTAGACCGGAGCTGGGCTCGGTTGTGCGAGAGGTCGCCGGCTCGGCCGGCGACGGATCGTGCGTCTAGCGGAGTCCACCCGTGGCACCGTCGGCAGGGTTGGTCGGGGTTGGTCCCGCCGACCGTCGTTGAAAGCACTGCCGGCCAGTCCAGCAGCATCGATGCGAGGGGCGTCCAAGAAGGGCGCCCCTCGTGCTTTCGGGGGCCCGGGGAGCACTCAGGGCTGAGCGTCGTCCTCGGCGGCCGAGTCGTCCGTAGCCGTGTCCGCGCCGTTCGCCTCGATCTGGCGCTCGACCTCGTCCACCCGGCCCTCGAGGTCGGTCAGCCGGCTGTCCAGGCCGTCGAGGTCATCCGGGATACCGGCGGTATCGTCCTCCACCCGCTTCAACCGCTCGTCCAGGGCGGACACGTCGTCGGCGGTGGGCAACGCCTGCATGCGGGTTTCGAGTCGGTCTAGCTGGGTGCCCAGCTCGTCCTGGGTGTTCTGGATCTGCTCGGTGGTGCGGGCGGACTCCTCCTCGTCGGCCGCTTGATTGGCCACCACCAGCGCGATCACCGCGATGGCGGTGGCGGCGATCGCCCACACCACCGAAACGAGCAGCCAGCGGCGCAGGCCCCGGAGGTCACCGACCGTGGCTGGTCGCGAGTCGGGATCGGGCCTGTCGGAATCCGGCGAGTCGGGGTCGCGCCTGTCGGGCTCGGACGGGGCCGGCTCTTCCGACGCAGGCGCCTCGTCCATCAGGCGACCATGAGGTACTGCTCCCAGGCCGCGGGGATGGTCGAGGTCGCGACGTGGATGAAGATCGTGGGGTTGGGTGCCTTCGGGGCGGTCGAGGGCGTCATCCGGGCTTGCTTGGGCAGGCGATCACCCTTGCGCCGGTTGCAGGGGGCGCAGCAGGTGACGATGTTGTCCCAGCTGGAGCTACCGCCCTTCGAGCGGGGGATCACGTGGTCGACGGTGAGGCTGCCTCGCTCGTGCCCGCAGTACTGGCAGGTCCAGCGGTCACGGGCGAACACCGCCCGGCGGGTGATCTTGCGCCGGTGGGCGTCCCGCGGGATCCGCACGTAGGTCAGCAGGCGTATCACCACGGGCTTGGGAAGCGTCAGCGACTCGGCGTGCAGCAGCCACTCGCTCTTCTCGAGGACCTCGGCCCGGTTCTTCAGGATCAGGACGGCCGCGCGCCGGACCGTGCACACGTTGATCGGCTCGAAGGAGGCGTTGAGGACCAGGACCCGGCCGGAAGACCCGCCGCGCTGCGCCACCCGGCCGGGCGCGGGCAGCGCGATGGCAGGACCTGGTTCGGCGTCACCCGCCTCGGCCGGGAAGGTCAGGTCCGCGTTCGCGCCCACGGTGCGCAGCATTTTAGCCAGGCCCCCCGCCGGCGCTGGTGTATGAACCGAGAACGCGCACCTCCTCCACGCGGCGGCGCAGGGCGGCCAGGGCCTCGCTCACGGGGGGCTCTTCGGCGGCCCCCTCGAGATCGACGAAGAACATGTAGTGCCCCAGCCGGATGCGCCGTGGCCGGGACTCGATCCGGGTGAGGTTCACGCCCCGTCCCGCGAACTCGCCCAGGACACCGACCAGCCACCCGGGGGACATGTCACCGCCGCCCCAGAAGACCAGCGAGGTCTTGGCGCCCTCGCGACCGGGGGCGCCGACCGCATCGGCGGACGCGAGCCACACGAAGCGCGTGGCGTTGTCGGGGTGGTCCTCCACGTTGGCCTCGATCACCGAGCAGTCGTAGAGCTCGGCCGCCAGCCTGGAGCCGAGGGCCAGCGACGGCTCGAGCGCGTTTCGCAGGGAAAGAACCGCGTCCGCCGTTGAGGGGGCGTTGACCAGGTCCGCCTGGGGCAGGCGCTCGCGCAGGAAGCGCGCGCACTGCGCGGTGGCTTGAGGGTGGGACACCACGCGGGCCACCTCACCGAACGGGTGCGGGCGGGCGGCGATGACGCAGTGGTGGATCGGGTGGACCACCTCGGCGGCGATACGCACCCGGTCGGCCTCGATGGCCAAGGTGTCGAGCGTGGCCGCCACGGCGCCCTCCAAAGCGTTCTCGATCGGCACGACGGCTCGATCGACGGCACGCTCCTGGACGGCCATCACCGCCTCGTAGATGGTGGCGTAGGGAATCTCCTCCACCCCGGGCGGGGCGGAGGCGCGCAGGGCCTCCTCGCTGTACGTGCCCGCGGGCCCGAGAAAGGCGACCCTCACGTGCCCGCGGCGGCGCCGGCGGTCGGCCCCGTCACCGCGGTGGCGATGGCCTCCTCCTCCTCAGGGGAGAGCGGGAACTCGGAGGCGCCCTCGTTTACCTGCTTGACGTAGAAGCGCGCCTGGTCGCGGTGCAGGATCGACGACACCACCACCCCTGTGCCGTGAGCGTCCAGCAGGGCCAGGCTGCTCGACTGCTGTCCGGACATCTCGTTGTAGGCGTCGTAGCGGACCAGCGAGGTATAGGCCACGCAGCCGTCGATCCGGCGCTCGGCGAGCTGGGTGCGCTCCTCCAGCCGGCCGGCGGTCTCCTCGACCCGATCCCGCAGCTGGACGAAGGCTTCCTGGAGCCCCTGGGCGTGGCCCACCAAGTCGGTGTCGCCGCCGCCCAGCACCATGCGCTGCGCGGCTCGCACACGGCGCAGCTTCACGCTCAGCACGATCAGCCAGACCAGCGCGAGCAGGCCCACGCCTGCACCCGCGAGAGCCACGATGCCCTGGGTGGTGGTCAGGTCGTCCACTGCGGGTCAGCGTACCGGCCGCTACTGGGTGAAGATGACCGAGAAGGTGGCGCTGTTGTTGTCGGTCTGTTCCTCGCCCGGCACCGCCTCGACCTCCACCTCGACCGACACCGTGTCCCCGGTCGGTGGCTCCTCGGGCAGCGATATCGACACGGTCTGCGTCTCGCCGGCGGCGATCTCGTCGACCTGCCCGTCCGCCTCGATGTCGCCCACGGTCACCAGCACCGGGACGTCCGTTTCGGTGTTCTCGCCCTGGTTGACCACCTGGACCTCGAATGAGAGATCGTCGGCCAGCGGGACGGTGGCCGAGCCGCCGGGGGTGAGGGCGATACCGCCGAGGGTGACGGTGCCGAGGCCGTTTCCGTGGAGGCCGGGGGCGGCTGTTTCGTCGCTCGCGTCCTCGCCCGAGCGCACCGTGGCCACCTGATCGGCCACGAACGCCGGTTCGAGCCAGTTGGGCTCGGGGACGAACTGGCTCTCCACCGGGTCCTCGGTGGCCACCTCCGCGTCGTCGACGGCGCGCTCGAGGCTGGGCACGTAGCGCAGGTTGTAGAGGACGTCGCTCGCGGAGAACACCCGCATCATCTGCGACACGCGGTTGGTGCTCTGCCGGCGCTCTTGGTCGGCCAGGGCGCCTGGGATGGCGTCGGCCACCGCGGCCAGGCCGTCGCGGCGCAGCTCGAGCGTCTCCAGGAAGTAGTTCTGGGCCTGGGAGACCTCGTCGGGGGCGTCGAGGTCACGAGCGCGGTCGACCAGCCCGCTGGACTCCACCCGCAGGCCGTTCAGGGCGTTTGCGGTGTTCACCGCCTCCTGCTGGCCACCGGAGCCGGACAGGATCTTGAACAGGGAGTCGCTCTCGGCGTTGGACTGACGGGCCAGCTCGTTCGCGTCGGTCACGTAGTCCTGGAGCGCCTGATCGGCCCGCGCGCTCAGACATCCGCGCACTCCGAGCACCAGCAGGATGAGCAGGACCAGCCCGGCGACGATAGCTATGGTCCGTCGGGTTCTCAGCGTCTGCCGGTCGACAGACGGACCACCGCGCGGCCGGCGTCTGGAGCGGCGTACGGGCTCGTCCGGTTCGTCGAGAAAGGACAGCAGAATCACTCCTCGAGCAGCGTAGGCGCCTAGGGCGACTGAGGGTGGGAGTATGAACGGGGGGCAGGACGCGCTCGCCGGAGACCGAAAACGAAACCGGGATGAAACGCTTCGAGACCAGCCTCAGCGACCAACGGGCCACCGTGCCGCTCGCTGAGCCGGACCCTAGCGAAGCGCGAACCGTTCTTGGGCGCTACCGCCTGGAGCAGCGCCTGGGCGCCGGTGGTTTCGGCGTGGTCTGGCAGGCGTGGGACGAAAAGCTCGAACGCCGCGTCGCGGTCAAGGCGATACCCAGGGAGCGCGGAGGCGGTGAGCGCGTCGAGCGTGAAGCCCGCGCCGCCGCCCGCCTGAACCATCCCGGCATCGTCGGCATCTATGAGCTGGCCTCCGACGAGGAGGAGATCTATCTGGTCTCGGAGCTCGTTCGGGGCCGAACTATGGCTGAGCTCGAGAGGGAGGGCGCACTATCCGACCGTGACGTCGCGCGTATCGGCACGGCGCTCTGCGACGCGCTCGAGCATGCGCACGCCCGCGGGGTGATCCACCGCGACATAAAGCCCCAGAACGTCATGGTGCTCGCCGAGCCGGCGGCGGGAGCGGGCTTCGCGAAGCTCGCGGATTTCGGCGTGGCCCACGTGGTGAGTGCCGAGTCGCTCACCCGCACCGGGGACCTGGTCGGCACCCTGGCCTACATGTCGCCCGAGCAGGCGGAGGGGGCTCGCGTGTCGAGCGCGAGCGACGTCTACTCGCTGGCGCTGACCCTCTACGAGGCCTGGACCGGCACGAACCCGGTTCGGGGCCGGAGCCCGGCGGCCACCGCCCGCATGCTGGGCCGCCGGCTCCCCGCCATGTCCACGCTGAGGGCCGACCTGCCGGCCGGTCTGTGCGAGCCGGTGGACGACGCGCTGGATCCCGACCCCGAGCTGAGGCCGCATCCGGCTGAGCTGCGCGCGGCGCTGGCCGCCGCTGAGCCGAGGCTCGACGACGTGGGCGGCCTGGTGGAACCGGCGACGCTGCGGCGCGTCGGCCTGCCGTCGCTGGGCCGCGGCCCGGCTCGCGACCGCGAGGCGCCACCGGCGGCGCTGCGGTTTGGCCAGCGGGCGGCCGCGGGCCTGGCCGGCGGGGCGCTGGTGCTGGGGCTGCTCGAGCAGCTGGGTCCGGAGCCGCCGATCTCAGGCCTCACCGCCGCCGCGGTGGCGGCGCTGGCCATTGCCCTGCTTCCCCGAGTCGGGTGGCTTCTGTCGGCCGCCGCGCTCTGCCTCTGGTTCGCGTCGCCCGAGGCCGACCGCCAGGGAGTGGCGCTGGTCGTGGCCGTGGGCGCCGGCGCCGTGCCGCTGCTCCTGCCGCGGGCCGGTCTGTGCTGGTCGCTGCCGGTCCTTGCTCCGCTGCTCGGCACGATCGCGTTGGCACCCGCCTTCGTGGGGATCGCGGGGCTCGCGAGGACCGCCTGGCGACGGGCGGGACTTGCCGCTGCGGGTGCGCTGTGGCTGGTGCTGGGCGAAGCCATTGCCGGGAAGGCGTTGCTGTTCGGGGTCCCCGAGGGAGGGCTCCCACGCGAGCAATGGGAGGGCTCGGTCATACGGGGTGCCGAGAGCGCAGTCGAGCCGCTGGCGGCCACGGCCACCCTCGCCGTGGCGGCCGTGTGGGCCGCCTTCGCCGTTCTGCTTCCGCTGGTTGTGCGCGGCCGCTGGCTGGGGTTCGATCTGTTCGGCGCGGGTCTCTGGGCATTGGGCCTGGTCGCCGCACAGGTGGCGCTCGCCGATCTGCTGGCTTCTGAGGTGGCCCTCGACCAGGCCCGCGGGCTCGTCGCGGGCGCCCTGGTGGCGGCGTTGGTGGCGGTCTCGGTGGCCCGGGTCAGGCCTCGTCCGGAGGCCTGGCACGCTCCGCGAGTGACAACGGCATAGGACTACCCTGCGAGGCGAGATGAGCATGTTGCGCAACCTGGAGGCCAAGCTCGGTGGACTGGTGGAAGGCGCGTTCGGACGGGCCTTCAAGTCGAGCGTGCAGCCGGTCGAGCTGGCCCACAAGCTGGCCAAGGAGATGGAGGAGAACCAGAGGGTCTCCGTCTCGCGCGTGTACGTGCCCAACCACTACCGAGTGTTCCTCTCCCCGCAGGACCGCGAGCAGTTCGCGAGCTATGAGCCGGCATTGAGGAAGGAGCTGTCGGACTATCTGCTCGAGCACGCGCGCCAGGAGCGCTTCGCCCTGACCAGTCGGCCGCAGGTGGAGCTGCACACCGACGACCGGCTGGAGCTGGGCGAGTTCGGCATCCAGGCTCAGCTGCTCGGCCAGCCGGAGGAGGAGGCGGTCTCCGAGGAGCCGCAGGCGGGTCCGTCCGCGGGCGACTTCGGCCACACGATGGTCTATTCGCCCGACCGCGAGGCGCGGCTGCTCGAGCCGGAGGAGGACCGCCGCCAGGCCCTTCTGGTCGGCGAGGGCCGGCGCAGCGTGCTGAGCGGGAACCTGGTGGTGGTGGGGCGCAGCCGGGAGTGCGACGTCGTGGTCTCCGATCCGAACGTGTCCCGTCGCCACATCGAGCTGCGGCGCGGCGACGAGGGGTGGCAGGTGGTCGACCTCGGCTCGACCAACGGCGTGAAGGTGAACGACCGTCGGGTGAAGGAGGCCACGCTGCGCCCAGGCGATCGCATCCGGATCGGCGTGACCGACCTGACGTTCGAACTGGACTAAGCCCACATGGACGAGCCGCTCGCGGTCGCGCTCAAGTTCGGCTTCCTCGCCGTGCTCTACCTGTTCCTCCTGTGGGTGGCGCGCAGCGCCATGCGTGACCTGCGCCGCTCCGAGGCGGCCTCCGCGGTGGGCGAGCCCGTCGAGCCGCCCCGGCCGGCCAAGGGTGGGCAGCCTCAACCCGACCTGCGCTCGAACGTGGACCCGCGGCTCGAGGTGGTGGCCGCGATGGGAGTCGAGCCCGGGAGCGCCTTCGCGGTGGGCGAGGGGGCCACTCTCGGCCGCTCGGATGGGGCGGACATCCGGATCGACGACCCGTTCGCCTCATCGGCGCACGCGCGCATCTTTTCCCGCGGGGACTTCATGTACGTGGAGGACATGGGCTCCACCAACGGCACCTATCTCAACGGCCGGCAGCTCCGCGACGCGGAGCGCCTCAAGATGGCCGACGTGATCCGCATCGGCGACAGCGAGTACCGCTACCAGGAGTAGCCGTGAGCCTGGGGATCGCCGAGCAGGCCGCAAGGAGCGACGTCGGGCGCCAGCGCAGCGTCAACGAGGACGACCTGGTCATGCGCCCGCCCTTCTTTGCCGTGGCCGACGGCATGGGCGGCGCCAAGGCGGGTGAGGTCGCCTCGGCTCTTGCGGCGGGTGCCTTCGAGGGCGAGACCCGCTCGGACGAGCCGCCCGAGGCCCAGTTGTCGCGCATCCTGCGGGAGGCGAATCGCCGCATCCACGATCTGGCGCTCAGCGACGAATCCCGCCGCGGCATGGGCACCACGCTCACGGCGGCGATCGTCAGCGGTGACGAGGTGAGCTTCGGTCATGTGGGCGACAGCCGCGCCTACCTGCTGCGCGACGGACGGCTCGAGCAGCTGACCCGCGACCACTCCCTGGTGGCCGAGCTCGAGCGAAGCGGCCAGATCTCCCCCGAGGCGGCCGAGCACCATCCGCAGCGCTCGATCATCACTCGTGCCCTGGGGCCGGAGCCGGACGTGGAGGTGGACACCTACACGCTGGCCGCCCGCGACGGCGACGTGATCCTCATCTCCTCCGACGGCCTGACCTCGATGATCTCCGACGACGAGGTTGCCTCGATCCTGCGCGCCGGGGGAACGCTCGAGCAGGCGGCCGACACCCTCGTGCGCGCTGCCAACCAGAGCGGAGGCAGGGACAACATCACCGTGGTGCTGTTCCGGCTGGCCGAGGGGGGCGAGGCCGCCGCCGACGGCGACGAGGAGACCACGATCGCCGGCACCCTCAGCGCCGCCGATGTGCGCGCTGCCACGACCACCAAGGCGCCCGAGGCCGCGACCGTCCGCCGGGCCGAGCGGGCGCCGGTCCGCCGGCGGCGCCGGAGCCGGGTGCGTCCGGTGCTGGGCGCGCTCGCCGCGCTCGCCGTGCTCGCCGCTGTGCTGGCAGGGTTGTACGCCCTCAGCCGCCAGGTGTACTTCGTGGGTACCAACGACGCCGGCCTGGTGACCCTCTACCGCGGCGTCCCCTACGAGCTGCCGTTCGGGCTGGACCTGTACGAGGAGCAGTACGCGAGCGGCGTGCCCGCTCGAGCCATTCCGGCCTCGCGGCGCGGAAGGGTCCTCGACCACGACTGGCGAAGCCGCGAGGACGCGGCCGATCTGGTGCGAACGCTGGAGCGCGGCGAGCTCGAGGGCGGTCCCTCGGGCCGGCTGCGCGCCGGCAGGGTGGAGACCTGATGTCGGCCCGGACGCGCGAGCTGTTCGGGCTGGTGCCAGTGTCGCTGCTGGTGGCCGCCGGCTTTGCCGCCGTGCTGGCCACGCGGACGCAGGACGTATCCGATGCCACGCTCACCTACGGAGCGGTGTTCCTGGGGCTCTGCGTTCTGGCCCACCTGTTCATCCGGGCCCGGCTCCCCGACGCGGACCCGTACATGTTCCCGCTGGCCGCGCTCTTGGCCGCGGTGGGCCTCGTGCTCATCTACCGCATCGACGCGGAGCTGGCGCGCGAGCAGGCGCAGTGGTTTGTGGTCGGGCTGGCCTTCTTCTGCGTCACGATCCTGCTGGTCCGCGACCACAACGTGCTGCAGCGCTATCGCTACACGATCGCGGCCGCCTCGATCGCGCTGCTCCTGATGCCCCGGCTTCCGGGCATCGGCGGGCAGGTGCGGGGCGCGTTCCTGGCCATCCAGTTCGGTCCGATCTCCTTCCAGCCCGCCGAGTTCGCCAAGCTCGGCATCATCATCTTTCTCGCCAGCTACCTGCGCGAGACCGGTGACATCCTGGTGCGGCCGCGCCTGGGGGCGCTGTCATGGCAGCGCCAGCTGCTCCTGTACGGCGTTCCCGCCCTGCTCACTCTCATAGCGCTGCTGGTGCTGGGTCTCGGCCCCGCCGGATCGGTGCTGCTCGTCGTGTTCGTGGCCTCGCTCGTGGCCGTGGTGCGCGAGCGCCCCTCGCTCAAGCACTTCGGCCCGCTCCTGCTCGTCTGGGGGCTGGCCATGCTGATGCTGATCTTCATACGCGACCTGGGCAGCTCGCTCATGTTCTTCGGCGGCTTTCTGGCCCTGCTCTACGTGGCCACCGGCCGGCTGTCGCTGGTGGGCGCCGGCGCCACGATGTTCCTGGGCGGGGCGGTGTTTTTCGCCAACCGGGTCACCCACGTGCGCGAGCGGGTGGACATCTGGCTCGATCCGTTCAACCCCAACCTCGTGGACGACGAGAGCTACCAGATCGCCCAGTCCCTCTTCGCCCAGGCCGACGGCGGGCTGTTCGGCCAGGGCTTCGGCCAGGCCCTGCTCGAGCTGCCGGGAGGGGGAACCATCCTGCCGGCGGCACACACCGACCTCATCTACGCCGTGCTGGCCAACGAGGCGGGGCTGTTCGGCGCCGCCGGGCTGGTGGGCGCCTACATGCTGTTGGTCTTTCGCGGCTTCAAGACCGCCATGCTCGCCGCCGACGGGTTCTCGAAGCTCTTGGCCACCGGGCTCACGGCGGTCCTCGCCCTGCAGGTGTTCGTGATCGTGGGCGGAGTCACGCGCGTGATCCCGCTGACCGGCGTGACCCTGCCCTTCGTCTCGTACGGCGGCAGCTCGATCGTGGCCAACATGGTGCTGCTGGCGCTGCTCATGATCATCTCCGATCATGCCCGGGCGGACAGCCTGCGGCGCGGGGGACTGGTGTGACGAGGTGAACCGCCAGATCGGACAGCTCTTCGGTCTGACGGTGGTGCTGTTCGCGCTTCTGATCGTCTTCACGTCGCGCTGGACCGTGTTCGAGGCCCAGTCGCTGGAGGACAACTCGGCCAACCGCAGGCCGCTGATCGAGGAGCAGAGGATCCCGCGTGGCCTGATCTACGCGCGAGACGGCCAGACCGTGCTGGCGGAGAACCGAAGCCAGGGCCGGGGAGAGAACCGGATCTTCACCCGCTTCTATCCCGAGGGAGAGCTGTTCGCCCATCCTGTCGGTTACTCGTTCATCCGCAACGGGCGGCGCAGCACGGAGCTGTTCCGCAACGAGGACCTGGTGGGAGACGAGGACGAGTTCGAGTCGCTGCTGGCCGAGCTCGAGGACCAGCGCCGCGAGGGCTTCGACGTGGTCACGAACCTCGACCCGCAGGCCACCGAGGCGGCTACCGCGGCGCTGGCGGGCCGCAGGGGCGCGGTGGTGGCCGTGGAGCCCCAGACCGGCAAGGTCCGGGTGATGGTGGCGGCTCCCTCCTACGATCCCAACGCCGTGCCGGTCGACTTCGCCAGCGTCCGGCCCGGGCTGCTCAACCGCACGACCCAGGAGCTCTACCCGCCCGGCTCCACCTTCAAGGTGGTGACCGCCGCGGCGGCGCTCGACAGCGGCAAGGTCACCCCCGAGACGGTGATCGACGGCACCTCGCCCAGAGAGGTGAGCGGCGTGCCGCTGGAGAACGCCGGCGGCGCGAGCTTCGGGTCGATCAGCTTCACCGATGCGCTCACGAACTCGGTCAACACGGTGTTCGCCCAGGTGGGCGAGCGGATCGGGGCCAACACGCTGGTGGAGTACATGCGGCGTTTCGGCTTCTACGAGGATCCTCAGCTCGACTACCCCGGCTCACAGATGATCCCCAGCGGGATCATCAACGGCGACGGGGAATACGTGGAGAGCGGGTTCGACGTGGGCCGCGTGGCCATCGGCCAGGGCGGGCTGGAGGGAGAGATCCGCAGCTCGCCGCTTCAGATGGCCCTGGTGGCGGCGACGATCGGCAACGGGGGCAGACTGATGAAGCCCCGCCTGACCGACCGCGTGCTGCGCCCCGACGGTCGCGTGAAGGAACGGGTGGAGCCCGACCTGCAGTCGCGGGTCGTCAAGCCCGAGACGGCGGAGCAGCTGGGGCAGATGATGAGCCGGGTGGTGGAGGAGGGCACGGGCACCGCGGCCGCGCTCTCGGGGATCACCGTGGCGGGCAAGACCGGCACCGCGGAGGTGGGGGCCAACCGTGAGTTCACGCAGCCCTGGTTCATCGCCTTCGCCCCGGTGGACGATCCGAAGATGGCGGTGGCCGTGACCGTCGAGCGCACCCAGGGCCAGGGCGGCACGGTGGCCGCTCCGATCGCCCGCAGCGTGCTGGAGTCGTTGCTGGGCGCGCCATGACCGAGGTGGCCGACAACACCCTGGTCGACGGGCGCTACCGCATAGTGCGCCGCATCGGCTCGGGAGGCATGGCCGACGTGTACTGCGCCGAGGACACGCACCTGGGCCGGGAGGTGGCGCTCAAGGTGCTTCACCGCCGCTTCGCGCAGGACCAGGAGTTCGTCGAGCGCTTCCGGCGCGAGGCCAAGGCCGCGGCGGGGCTGGGCCATCCCAACGTCGTGGGGGTCTTCGACCGCGGCGAGCACCAGGGCACCTACTACATCGCGATGGAGCATCTCCAGGGGCAGACGCTCAAGGAGGTCGTGACCCACGAGGCGCCGCTGGACCAACTGCGCGTGATCGATCTCGGCTCGCAGATCCTCGAGGCGGCGGGCTTCGCCCACCGCCACGGCGTGATCCACCGGGACTTCAAGCCCCACAACGTGATCGTGGACGCCGAGGGCCACGTCAAGGTCACCGACTTCGGCATTGCCCGGGCGGGAGCGTCGGAGATGACGGAGACCGGTTCGATCATGGGCACGGCGCAATATCTCTCGCCCGAGCAGGCCCAGGGCCACGCCGTGACCGCGACCTCGGACCTGTACTCGATCGGCGTGATGCTCTACGAGATGCTCGCGGGCCGGCTGCCGTTCGAGGGCGATAGCGCAGTGTCCGTGGCGCTCAAGCACCTCTCGGAGCAGCCGCAGCCGATCTCCTCGCTTCGCCCGGGTGTGCATCCTGCCCTGGAGGCGGTGGTGATGGCCGCCATGGCAAAGGACCCGGACCGGCGCTGGCAGACAGCGCAGGACTTCGAGGACGCGCTGGCGGCGGCCCGGGGTCAGATCGAGATCGACGGCGACGGAGAGGGCACGGGCGTGTTCGCGCCAATCCCCGTACCGGTGCCTCCGGGCGCCGTGGACGACGCCGACGGCAACGGCTCGGCTCCGCTTGCGGCGATCGACGAGCCCCAGCCCGAGCGCCGCCGGCGCTGGCCGTGGTTCACCCTCGGCCTGCTGGCGCTCGTGGTCGGCGGCGTTCTCGCCTACCTGTTGCTCAGCGGCGTGCTGGAGCCGGAGACGCGGGAGGTCCCACGCGCGACGGGCAAGCAGCTGATCTCCGCCCGGGCGCTGCTGGAGCGGTCCGGCTTCGAGGTGCGACAGACCCGGGTGCGAAGCAGCCAGCCGTTCGACCAGGTGGTCGAGCAGGACCCCAACCCGGGCGAGGAGGCCGAGGTCGGTTCCGTGGTGACGCTGGAGGTCTCGAACGGGCCCGGGGAGGTGCGCGTGCCCTCGGTGGCCAAGCTGCCCCAGGAGCAGGCGGTCAGGGAGATCCAGAAGGCCCGCCTGAAGGTGACCATCGAGCGCGAGTTCTCCGACGAGGTGGACGAGGACTTCGCCCTCAGGACCGTTCCTCGAGCGGGCGTCGAGGTCACCCGCGGCACACGGATCACCCTTTTCGTGAGCGACGGGCCCGAGCAGGTGACCGTTCCCGAGGTCACGGGTCTCTCGCAGAGCTCGGCCGAGGCACGCCTGCGGGCCGAGGGCCTCGGCGTGGCCGTGGCCGAGCAGGAATCGGAGGAGACCGAGGGCTCGGTCATCGCCCAGGACCCGGGTGGGGGAAGCCAGGTCGACCGTGGCGCCACGGTCACGATCACCGTCTCTCTCGGGATCGAGAAGGTCGCCGTGCCCAGCGTGGTGGGGCTGAGCGCGCGCGATGCCCAGGGCCAGCTCGCGGGGGCCGGGCTCTCCACGGCGCGTAGCGAGCGAACGGTGAGCGACGAGGCCCAGGACGGCGTGGTGATCGAGCAGCGCCCGGGCGCCGGCGCCGAGGTGGAGGAGGGCACGCAGGTCGTGATCGTCGTCGGCGTGTTCGAGGATCCGGCCGAGGAGGAGCTTGCCCCGGCTCCGGAACAGCCGGAGCAGGAGCAGCAGCCGTGAGGGTCGCCGTACTCGGCGGGGGGCGCTCGAGCGAGCACGACGTCTCGCTGGCCTCGGCAGAGGCGGTACGGGCCGGACTGCTCGCCGGGGGCCACGAGCCGGTCGACGTGCGCATAGCCCGCGACGGCCGTTGGAGTCGCGACGGGGACCGCCTGGCACTGGAGCCCGGCGACGGGCTCCTGGGCTGCGAGGTCGCCTTCCCGGTGCTGCACGGGCCGTTCGGAGAGGACGGCACGGTGCAGGGGCTGCTCGAGCTGCTCGACCTGCCCTACGTGGGCGCGGGGGTGGCTGCATCGGCGCTGGCCATGGACAAGGCTCTGTTCAAGGACCTGATGGCCGCCCACGGCGTGCCGCAGGTGGACTACGCGGTGGTTCGCCAGGGCGAGCGGCCGCCGATCGGTGCGCCCGTCTTCGTCAAGCCGGCGCGGCTCGGCTCATCGGTGGGGATCGCGAAGGCCTGGTCGGAGGCGGACCTCGAGGGCGCGCTGCAGGGCGCCTTCGCCCATGACCCGGTCGCGCTGGTCGAGCGCTTCTCGGACGGCATCGAGGTCGAGTGTTCGGTGCTCGGCCACAGCGAGCCGCTGGCCTCGCAGCCGGGAGAGATCGTGATCCGCGGGAGCGACTGGTACGACTACGAGGCCAAGTACTCCGACGGCGGGATGGAGTTGCTGGTCCCGCCCCGCGTGCCGGAGAGCGTGCGCGAGGAGGTTCGGCGCCTGGCGGTGGAGGTGTTCCGGCTCGTGGGCTGTTCGGGTATGGCCCGGGTCGACTTCTTCGTGGAGGGCGACGTGGTGCTGGTCAACGAGCTGAACACGATCCCGGGGTTTACATCCACCAGCGTCTACGCGAAGCTCTTCGAGGCCAGCGGCGTGCCTTACGTCGAGCTCCTGGACCGTTTGTTGCGCCTGGCGCTCGAGCGCCACGAGGAGGAGCGCCGCTACCGACACTGATCCAAGGAGGGGTCGATGGCATCGCTCAGGCAGCAAATCCTGCGCCGGAAACCCGTCGCCGCTATGACGGAGGAGACGGGGGCCGACACCGGCCAGGGCGACCTCTCGCGCTCGATCGGCCTGGTCCAGCTGTCGGCCTTCGGCATCGGCTCCACCATCGGCACCGGGATCTTCATCGTTTTCACGCCGTCGGTCCCGGTCGCCGGCCCCGCGGTGGTGCTGTCCTTCGCCTTCGCCGGCCTGGTCGCCGGCCTGACCGCGATCTGTTACGCCGAGCTGGCGAGCGCGGTGCCCGTCTCGGGCTCGTCGTACTCCTACGCCTACGCCACCCTGGGCGAGGGAGTGGCGATGGTGGTTGCCGCCTGCCTGCTGCTGGAGTACGGGGTGGCCTCCGCCGCTGTCGCCGTGGGCTGGTCGCAGTACCTCAACGAGCTGTTCGACAACCTCTTCGGCTTCGTCATCCCGGAGAACCTCGCCAATGCGCCCGAGGCGGACGGGCTGTTCAACCTCCCCGCCGTGGTCCTGATCGTCCTGTGCATGCTGCTCCTGATCCGGGGCACGAGCGAGTCGGCCACCGTGAACACCGTGATGGTGGCGATCAAGATCGGCGTGCTGCTGCTCTTCATAGCGGTGGGGGTGACCGGGTGGAACTCGGACAACCTGTCGGACTTCATGCCGTTCGGCTTCGACGGGGTGACCTCGGCCGCCGGCATCATCTTCTTCTCCTACATCGGCCTGGACGCGGTGTCCACGGCCGGGGAGGAGGTGCGCAACCCGCGCCGCAACCTGCCGATGGCGATCATCATCGCCTTGCTCACGGTCACGACCCTCTACCTGGCGGTGGCGATCGTGGCCGTCGCCGCCCAGCCGGTGCCGGAGTTCGAGGGCCAGGAGGCGGGTCTGGCCGCGATTCTCGAGGCGGTGACGGGCGAGAGCTGGCCGGCCACGGTCGTAAGCGCCGGCGCGGTGATCTCGATCTTCAGCGTCACGCTCGTGGGCATGTACGGCCAGACCCGGATCCTGTTCGCGATGGGCCGCGACGGCATGATCCCCTCGCTGTTCAACCGGCTGAACCCGCGGACGCTCACGCCGGTTCCCGCGACGATCATCGTGGCGGTGGTGATCTCGATTCTCGCCGGCCTGCTCCCGATCGAGTTCCTGGCCGAGATGACGAGCATCGGAACGCTGGTGGCGTTCGGGATCGTCTCGATCGGCGTGATGGTTCTGCGCCGAACGGCGCCCGACCTTCCCCGCGGCTTCAAGGTCCCGCTGTATCCGTTCACGCCGCTGGCGTCCATCGCGGGGTGCATCTGGATCATCTCGGACCTGCGTGTGATCACCCTGTACGTCTTCGTGGGCTGGGCGACCGTGGCGCTGCTCTGGTACTTCTTCTACGGGCGTCACCACGCCGTCCTGGGCCGCGGGGGCGATACGCGATGACCCTGGTCACGGGCGTGCCTCTCGACGGGCGGGGCGAGGTCGCGCTGCAGCTGGCTGAGCTCCTGGCCCGCTCGGCCGGCGACGATGTCCTGCTGTGCACGGTGATGCGCGAGCCCTGGCCCCCCAGCCCGGCGCGCGTGGACGCCGAGTACCGCGCCGAGCTGGACCGGGCGGCGAGTGGGGTGCTGAAGGAGGCGCAGGCGGAGCTGCCCCCGGACGTGCCCGCCCGGACCCTGGTGCACAAGGCCCGCTCGGTTCCAGCCGGTCTGGTGGAGGTGGCGGAGGACCAGGCCGCCACCGCCATAGTCGTGGGGTCGTCATCGGCGGGGGCCTTCGGGCACGTGGCGGTGGGCAGTGTGAGCGGCCGGCTGATGCACAGCTCGCCGGTACCGGTCGCGGTCCCCCCGCGGGGCTACCGTTGCAGGCCCGCCGACAGGATCCGGAGGGTCACGGCGGCCTACGGGGGGACCGAGAACGCCGACCAGCTGGTGGTGGCGGCAGCCGACGTGGCGGCCCGGATGGGCGCGTCGTTTCGGATCGCCTCGTTTGCCGTGCGCTCCCGGCCGCCCTTCACCGCGGGCGTAGGAACGACTCCCGAGGCGGCCATCGTCAGTCAGTGGGCGGCGGAGGTCGAGACGGCCGGCCGGGCCGCCCTGGATCGCGTCGGCCGCCAGGCCGCGGTGCCCGAGAAGCTCGAGGCTGTGCTCGGCTACGGGCACACCTGGGAGGAGGCGCTGGAAGACGTCGAGTGGGACGACGGCGACGTGCTGGTGGTGGGTTCGAGCAGCAGCGCGCCGGTGGCGCGGGTCTTCCTGGGGTCGCGGGCCGCAAAGATCGTTCGTAACTCGCCGGTGCCGGTCGTGCTCGTGCCGGGCGGCACGGTGGCCGAGATCGCCGGCCAGGCCGAGACCGCTACTTCTTCAGGCTGAGCTCCCGGATCTCGGCCTTGCCGTCCTCGGGCAGCCGGGTGATCCAGAGCAGGTAGTAGCGGTAGCGCCGGCCCTCGGTGTCCAGCGGGAAGCGCTGGTCCTGGCGCACGCTCTGCACGGGGTCGCTGACCGGTGTCCAGCCATCCAGCCGCCCGGGAACCGTGTTGGCGGCAAAGATCCGCCCGCGGAAGCCGGGCGTGGAGGTCACGAGGTCGAGCTCGCGCGCGGCCACCGGCGAGTCCGCGTCCACGTATAGGCCCACGCCACCCTTGTTCGAGCCTTCCAGGCCGCCCTGGTACTGCTCGGTGCTCCAGGCCGTGGTGCGGTTGCCGTCGATGGCGAACTGCGCAGCCTCCTCCGCCTCCTCTCCGTCGCCCTCCGGGTCGTAGTCGCTGGCCGCGTCGCTGGCCAGGCGCACCTCGCTGAGGCCAGGAGCGCTGGGGGTCACGCTGCCACCCGCGCCCTTCTCGGTCCGGTCGATGGCGAAGTAGGCGATCGCCCCTCCCACCAGCGCGAGCACCAGGATGCTCAGCGCCAGCCAGCGTGTGGGATGCCGGAGCCGGCCGGGAACGAAGTCGGAGGTGTCGCCGGGAAGCGAGCGCAGAACGGTGGTGGCCTCGCCGCTGGTCTCGCCCGCTCGGGCCGCCTCGATCCCCAGTACCTCCTCGAGGTCGTGCACCATCTCGGCGACGGTCGCGTAGCGGTTCCTGGTCTCCTTGGCGGTGGCGCGCTCCACCACCGCGGCGAGCGCGGCGGAGATCTCGGGGCGCCGGCGCTGAACGTCCGGCAGCGGCTCGCGAACGTGCTTCATCGCCACCGCCACCTGGGTGTCCGCCTTGAACGGGGCTTCCCCGGTGAGCATCTCGTACAGCACGATTCCGAGCGAGTAGATGTCCGACTGCTCGGTCACGTCCTGACCGAGCGCCTGCTCAGGCGATACGTAGTCGGTGGTGCCCAGCACGCGGCCGGGTGCGGTCAGCCCGTCGGCCTCGAGCGAGCGGGCGATGCCGAAGTCCGTGACCTTGGCCCGCCCGTCGCGGTCGATCAGCACGTTCTGGGGCTTGACGTCGCGGTGGACCAGGCGATGCAGGTGCGCGGACTCGAGCGCCCGGCCGATCTCGATCGCGTAGGCCACGGCCTCGGACACCGGCAGCTGCCCGCTGCGGCGGATGCGCTCCTTGAGGGTCTCCCCCTCGACGAACTCGAAGACGATGTAGGGCGCGCCCTCGTCCTCGCCCGCGTCGATCACGGTGACCACGTGCGGGTGGTTCAGCTGAGCAACCGCGCGGGCCTCGCGGCGGAAGCGCTCCAGCTGGTCGGGATCGCTCGAGATATCCCGGTGCATGAGCTTGATGGCCACCTGGCGCTCGAGGGTCGGGTCGAACGCCCGGTAGACCGTCGACATGCCGCCCGAGCCGATCCGCTCCTCGAGCTTGAAGCGTCCTCCTATGAGGGTCCCGATCACGTTCGACTATTTTCGCTGTCGCTTGTCCGTACGCCTTCGCTACTACACCGATCCTGCCGATCCGGGCTCCTGGGCGGCCGAGCCGCGGCGCCTGAGCCTCATGCAGGAGTTCGGCGACGACCTGCAGATCACCTACGTGATGGGTGGCCTGGCCCGCGAGTATGGAGCAGAGCACTCGCCGCGAGTGCGCGAGTGGCTCGACGTCGCCGACCGCTCCGGGATGCCCGTGGACCCGCGTCTCTGGGACGAGGGCGGGCTGCGGTCGAGCTTTCCCGCTTGCATGGCGGTCAAGGCCGCCGCCGAGCAGGGCCCGGACCCCGCCGGCCGGTACCTGCGGGCGCTGCGCGAGGGAATCATGTGCCGCCGGCGGCGGCTGGACTCCGCCGAGGCCCTTGTCGAGGAGGCGCGTGGGGCCGGGCTCGACGCCCAGCGTTTCCGGATCGACCTGGAGTCGGCGGCGATCACGGAGGCCTTCGCCGCCGATCTCGACGAGTCCCGCTCGCGGCCGGACGACGCTCCCGCCGGCCTGCCGGTGCTCCGGTTCTCCGGGGACGGCGGCGAGCAGTGGCTCGACACAAGCGGCGATTGGAGGGCCGCGGCGCTTGCGGTGGGCGGCCGCCCGGTCGCCGGTCCGCGCCCCGACGCGCTCGAGGCCCTGCGCATCCACGGCCGTTTGGCCACGCCCGAGGTGGCGGCGGTCTGCGACCTTCCCGGCCCGCGGGCAGCGGCGGAGCTCTGGCGACTGGCCACCGAGTGGCGGGTGCGGCCTACGCGGTTTCTGACCGGGGAGCTGTGGGAGCTCGCGTAGGCGGTGTCCCCCGGCGCCGTTGATTGCGGGGTAAGGGAGGAGCATTGTCGAGTTGACCCCACATAGCGGGGTAAAGTCGACAACGTAGAGCGAGATCGGCGGAGTGGACCTCCTTACCCAGCCCCGAACCCGTCGCCCCGCCGGCCCACCAGGCCCGGCCCCGGCAGCTCCACCACGCCCTCGCGGTCGGTCACGCTCCCGATCACCGCCGCGCCCGGATGGCGGGCCGAGAGCAGCTCCACCGCCGCCTCGGCCTGCGCCGCGGGCACCACGCAGACGAAGCCGCACCCCATGTTGAACACCTCGTACAGCTCGGCGGCCTCCACTCCGCCGCGTTCGGCGATCAGCTCGAACACGTGCGGGACGGGGAGCGGGGCGTCGACCCGGTAGCCCACCGGAGCCTCCAGCCGGAGCAGGTTCAGGAAGCCGTCGCCGGTGATGTGGGCCAGCCCGTGCACCCCGATCTCGGAGGCCAGCAGCTCCCGGACGGCTCGTACGTAGATCACCGTCGGCTTCAGCAAGAGGTCGCCGGCGGTGCCTCCCTCGACCGGCTCGTCCAGGTCCTCCAGGACCCGGCGGGCCAGGCTGAGCCCGTTCGAGTGGATGCCGCTCGAGGGCAGGCCGACGAGGGCGTCCCCGGGCTCGACTTCCCTCCCGGTCACTATTCCGTCGAGGTCCACCAGTCCGACGCAGAAGCCCACCAGGTCGAAGCCGCGTGGAGAGGGATGTCCGCGCAGCAGGTCCGGCAGCACCGCCAGCTCGCCCCCGGGGATCTCGATCTGCGCCTGCTCGGCTCCCTCGCGCAGCCCGGCGCCGATCTGGGCCAGCACCTCGGGACTCGCCTCCTCGACCGCGATGTAGTCCAGCAGCGCAATCGGGTCGGCGCCCACGCAGATCACGTCGTTGGCGTTCATGCCGATCAGGTCGAGGCCGATGGTGTCGTAGCGGCCGAGCTGCTCGCAGACGATCACCTTGGACCCGACGCTGTCGCAGGAGAGCGCCAGGCCGCGACGCTCGTCCAGGCGGAGCACGTTGGCGTAGTGGCCCGAGCCCAGCGCGGCCAGGCTGGGGCGGCCCGTGCGGATGCCTGCGAGCACGTCCACGAGCGCCGCCACGGCAGTGCCCGACTGCGCCTGGTTCACACCGGCGCGTGCGTATGCCCCTTCGGCCACGTAAGGATTCAAGCGGATCGAGCGGCGGCCAGGGACAGGGCGCCGACAGCGATCCGGTAGCCCGCGAGTGGCGCCCAGGAGGGCGCTCGCTCGAGGAGCCCAACAAGCGGGAGTGCGGCCGCCGACGAGACCAGGGCGGCCGTCGCCCCCGCGAGCGCCGGTGCCGGAAAGCCGCCGCGCTGAGCCATGCGCAGGCCCTTGAGCGATGTCGCCGCCAGCGTGACCGGCAGCGCAGCGGCCAGCGCGAGGCGCAGCGCCGCAGGGCGGGACAGACCCCGTAGGCGTGCAGCCGTGAGAGCGCCGCCCGAGCGCGACACGCCCGGTATCAGCGCCACCGCCTGGGCCAGCCCCACCGCCAGCTGATCGCCCGCGGTGGCCGCCTCGCGCGCCGCCGGCCGCCGGTCGGCCAGAAGCAGGGCGGCCCCGGCGGCGATCTGAGCCACCCCGACGCTCACCGGCCCACCCAGTCGTCGTTCGATCGGCTTTTCGAGCATCAGGCCCACGACGGCCGGTGGCAGGAGCGTGAGCGCAAGTCCGGTGGCGCCGAGGCCCTTGGGTGCGGCCATCGCCAGGACCGGCGCCGACCCCGCATGCAGCACCACCTCGAATGTCTTGCGCACATCTGGTGGAAGGCGCGCGTAGTCCGCGCCGAGCAGGCGGCCCGCGAGGGCAACGTGGCCGGAGCTCGACACCGGGATCAGCTCGGTCGGTCCCTGCACGGCGCCCAACAGGAGCGCCTGCGCCAGCGAGACGCCGGACTCGGTCAGGCCGACTCGGGCGCCGGCGAGCCCTGATCGTTGCGGCGGCGCCGGGCGCGCACCAAGAGGTAGATCACGCCGATCACGATGGCGGCGGCCACCGCATAGTCCACGTAGTGCAGGTAGTCCTTCCAGGACTCCCAGTTGTCCCCCGCCTGCTTGCCGATGAAGGTGAGCATCAGGACCCAGGGGATGCAGCCGGCCAGGGTGAGCACGCTGAAGCGCCAGAAGGGCATCCGGGCCACGCCAGCCGGAAGCGAGATGAAGGTGCGGATGATCGGCAGCATCCGACTGAAGAACACCGTGGCGTCGCCGTGGCGCTCGAACCAGCGGTCCGCCCATTCCAGGTGCGACTTCTTGATGTGGAGCTTCTTGCCGTGCTTTTCCAGGATGTCGACCCGGCCGGCGTAGCCGATCCCGTAGGCGATCCAGGAGCCGACCAGGTTGGCGAGCGATCCGACCGCCGTGGCGGCGAACAGGCTGTATTCGCCGCGCGACACGTTGAAGCCGGCGAACAGCATGGTGGCCTCGCTGGGCACGGGGATGCAGGCGCTTTCCAGGAGCATCAGCACGAAGACCCCGGGCAGGCCCATCGCATCCACCACGTCCACGGCCACCTCAACGATCGGATCCGTGATCGAGGCGAGCACGGTCATTGCGGCGGGTAGGGTAGCGACCGCTCATGAGCTCCGTGCCTCTTTTCAAGTCCAGCCTGGACGCCCACATGCCGGCGATCGAAGAGCGGCTGGCCCGCGTGGCCCGCAGCGGGCGCTACATCCTGGGGCCGGAGGTGGAGGCGTTCGAGCGCGAGTTCGCGGCCTACTTGGGCGTGCGGCACTGCGTTGGTGTGGCGAACGGCACCGACGCGCTGACCATCGCCCTGCGCTCGCTGGGAATCGGCCCGGGCGACGAGGTGGTGATGCCCTCGTTCACCTTCTACGCGACAGCCGAGGCGGCGATCGTGGCGGGCGCAACCCCGGTGTTCTGCGACATCGACCCCCGGACCTTCTGCGTCACGCCGGAGACGGTGAAGGCCGCGCTGACGCCGAGAACGAAGGCGATCGTGCCCGTGCACCTGTTCGGGAACGTCGCCCCGGTGCCCGAGCTGCGCGACCTCGGGCTGCCGGTGGTGGAGGACGCCGCCCAGGCGGCGGGCGGCGCGTACGACGGGGTGAAGGCCGGCGCCCTCGGCCACGCGGCCACGTTCTCGTTCTTTCCCTCGAAGAACCTGCCCTGCCTGGGCGACGGCGGGGCGGTCGTGACCGACGAAGACGCCGTGGCCGAGCGGGCCAGGATCCTCCGCTTCCACGGCTCCAAGGACAAGCGCACGTTCACCGACGTGGGCTACAACTCGCGCCTCGACGAGATGCAGGCCGCGGTGCTACGAGTGCTCCTGCCCGAGCTCGATGGCTGGAACGAGCGCCGGCGGGAGGTGGCGGCAGCCTACGCCCGGGAGGGGCTGGGCGAGCACGCGTCGCTTCCCGTCGAGGTGGAGGGCGCGCGTCACGTCTACCACCTGTACGTGGTCCGCACGGAGCGGCCGGAGGGTGTCGGCTACTACCGGGTGCCGGTGCACCGCCAGCCGGCGATCGCCGCATCGGTGGACCTTCCGGGGACCGACGAGGCCGCCCGCACCAACGTCGCGCTTCCAATGGGCACAGGGGTCACGGAGGACGACGTCCGGACGGTGGTCGAGACGTGCGCGTCTGGGTCGATCTGACCAACAGCCCGCACGCGCTCGTCATGCGCCCGCTGATCGAGGCCATGCGGGCCGACGGGCACGACGTGCAGGTGACTGCGCGAGCCTTCGCCCAGACCCTCGAGCTGTGCGAACGGCTGGGAATCGTGCACACGGCTATCGGCCGTCACCGGGGCGAGGGGCTCGCCGCCAAGGGCGCGGGGCTGGTCTCGCGGAGCGCGGCGCTGGCGCGCTGGGCTCGCGGCCGGCGCTTCGACGTGGCCATCGGCCACGGCTCCAACGACGTGACCGTGGCCGCTTGGCTGCTTCGCATCCCGAGCGCCACGGCGTTCGACTACGAGTTCGCCGCCGTGCAGCACCAGGTCAACTGCCGGCTCGCGCGCGTGGTGATGGTCCCCGAGGCCATCCCGCCCGAGCGTCTGGACCGCTACGGGGCCCGGGGCAAGCTCCGCCGCTACCCGGGCCTCAAGGAGGAGTACTACCTGGCCGACTTCGAGCCGGACGACTCGGTGCTGGCAGAGTTGGGCCTCGACCGCGAGCGCGAACTCGTCCTGGTACGCACGCCGCCGGAGGTGTCCCTCTACCACCGCTTCGAGAACCCCCTCTTCCGGAGGGTGCTCGAGCGCCTGGCCGGTGGTCCGGCGCAGACGGTGGTGCTGCCGCGGACCCCGGCGCAGCGGGACGAGGTCCTCCGCCTGGGGAGCTTCACCGTCCCGGAGCGGGCGGTCGACGCCCAGAGCCTCGTGGCCTTCGCCGACCTGGTGATCTCCGCCGGAGGCACGATGAATCGCGAGGCCGTGGCCCTGGGCACCCCCGTCTACACGACGTTCGAGGGGAGGCTGGGCGCGGTCGACGAGATGCTCCTTCGCGACGGTCGCCTCCGCCGGCTGGACGACCCCGCGGCGTTCAGCGTGGTCCGGCGGCAGGCGCAGGGGACCGTGCGCGTCCGCCGTGACCCGCGCGAACTCGTCACACTGCTTCTCTCCGCCGCAGTTTCATGAGAAATCTCAGCTCCTCAGTTAACGCGCGCCGCCTCGGGCAGGTCGGCGTCGACGCCTGCCTGCTTGCGGCCGCCTACACGCTGGCCTACGTGCTGCGCTTCGACGACGGCATCCCGGCCCGCTACGAGAGCCTGCTCGGCGACACGATCCTCTTCGCGGTCGCGATGAAGCTCGTGATCTTCGCGCTGTTCGGGCTCTACACGAAGCTCTGGCGGTTCGTCGATCAGCGTGACTTCGAATCGATCGTGAAGGCGGTAGTGGCCTCCACTGTCGTGCTCATCGCGGCGCTCTTTTTGATCTCCATCGGCCGCGTCGATCCGCCTCGTGGCGTGATCGCGCTGGACTTCCTGCTCACGCTGGCCTTCGTCGCGGGCTCCCGCTTCGCGGTGCGGGGCCTGTTCGAGCGTCCGCAGCGCGGGTCGCTCTTGGAGCGGGCCGCGCGCGAGGTGCTGATCGTGGGGGCAGGCAACGGTGGCCAGCAGGTGGCATTCGAGCTGCGCCGCAATCCGGAGCTGTCGTCGGCGCCCATCGGCTATGTCGACGACGATCCGCGCAAGCAGGGCATGCGCATCGCGGGTCACAAGGTGCTCGGCACCACCGCTGACCTGCCACGTGTGCTGGACGACGCCGAGCCCGACGAGGTGATCATCGCCATTCCCTCGGCGCCGGGCGTCCTGCGCCAGCAGGTGGTCACCGCCTGCCGCGAGCGCGGCATCCTGGTACGCACGCTGCCCACCACCTTCGAGTTGCTCTCCGGCGGCGTGAACCTCATGCGCCAGGTGCGCGAGGTGCGGGTGGAGGACGTCCTCGGGCGCGAGCCGCTGCGCGTGGAGATCGACCGCGTGGGCGCGTACCTGCGCGGGAGGGTGGTGCTCGTGACAGGAGCCGGAGGCTCGATCGGGGCCGAGCTCTCCCGGCAGATCGCCCGCGTGGGGCCCAAGCGGCTCGTGCTGGTGGAGAACGCCGAGAACGCTCTCTTCGAGATCAGGCGGGAGCTCGAGGAGGAGCGGCACTTCGCCCGGGTGGCCTCGCTGCTGGCCGACTGCAAGGACGCCACCCGCATGCGCGAGATATTCGACGAGGAGAAGCCCTCGGTCGTCTTCCACGCCGCCGCCTACAAGCACGTACACCTGATGGAGGAGAACCCGGTGGAGGCGGTCCGCAACAACGCCGTGGCCACCCGCATAGTGGCCGCGGCTGCCGGTGAGGCCGGGGCGGAGCGCTTCGTGCTGGTCTCCACCGACAAGGCGGTCAGCCCGGCCACGGTGATGGGGGCCTCCAAGGCGCTCGCCGAGTGGGCGGTGGAGGCCGCGCAGAACCGCTGGAAGGGCACGCGCTACGCCTCGGTGCGCTTCGGCAACGTGCTCGGCTCCTCCGGCTCGGTGGTGCCGATCTTCCGCCGCCAGATCCAGAACGGCGGCCCGGTGACGGTGACCGACGCGAAGATGACCCGCTACTTCATGACGATCCCCGAGGCCGTGCAGCTGATCATCCGCTCGGGCGAGCTGGCCACCGGCGGTGAGGTGTTCGTGCTCGAGATGGGCGACCCGGTGAAGATCGCCGAGCTGGCCCGCAACATGATCCGCCTGGCCGGCTACGAGCCGGACGTGGACATCGCGGTGGAGATCGTCGGCCGCCGTCCGGGTGAGAAGCTGCACGAGGAGCTCTTCAACCCCGGTGAGCGGCCCCAGCCGACACCCGCCGAGCGCATCGTCTGCGCGGTCCGGTCGCCGCTCGAGCCGGAGTGGGTGGAGAGCGCCTTCATCCGCATCGAGGAGCTCGTCTATACCGGCGATGCGACGGGGCTGGCGGGCGCCGTGGCCGAGCTCTCGACCGAGCGTGCACTGACCCTCTAACTCTCGTTACGGTCCTGCGGGTAGTCGACCAGCCCCGCGGCTAAGGTTCGTTCCTTCTCCATGGAGATCATCGAGCAGATCGGCGCCTACGCCGGCCTGGCGTCCATTGTCGGCCTCGCGATCCTCTCCGCCCTGTACTTCTCGCAGGCGCGGGACGTGAAGCGGTTGCGCGAGTGGGCAGGCCGTGCGCCGGAACGAGCCGAGGAGGCGCCCGCCCAGCAGCCCGTGCCCGGTCGCGTGGTGGCCCAGCCCCAGCAGGGCCGCGTCACGCCGGCCCCGCCGGCAGTCCCGCCGCCTGCCGCCCCGCGGCCGGTTCCCGGGGCGGGCGCCAAGGCCGCCCCGTCCCCGGCCAATGCCGCCGCTTCCGCGGCAGGCGCCGGCCCGGCAGCCGTCACGGCGGCGGCCAAGGAGAAGCGGCCCGCCGCGGGCACACCCGGAGCGGGCAATGCCGGCTCTGCACCCGCGCCGGTGCCCGCCACGGCGGCGGCCGGCTTCGCCACCGGCCAGGCCGAGGCCACCAAAAAGGCAGCCGGCCCGGCGGACGCAGCGGAACCCGCCCCCGCCGGCGCCGACGCAGCGGCCGCCACACAGGCTTCGCCGGCTGAGGAGAAGACCGCGCCACCGGCCGGCGCCCCACCCGCCACTCCCGCAGCGACCGCTGCCCCGGCCAAGGCCCAGCAGCCCGCGCCGGCGGCCAACGCGGGCAGCCGGCCCGCCGCCGCACCGCCTCGTCCGCCCACGCCGCCCGCGGCGCGGCCGGCAGGCGCCGCACGTCCCTCACCCCAGCCCACCGAGGTCATCGCGCCGTCGAAGCGGCCCTGGTACCGGCGCTTGGCCGACAACCCGCTCTACCTGGTTCTGGCGATCGTCGGAATCCTGGTCGTGGGAGGGGGCGCGGCGTTTGCCCTGACTCAGACGACAGACGAGGGGGGCGGCTCCGCCCAGCCGGCGCCTGAGGAGGCGGCCCCCGCCGGCGAGCCGGAGGAACAGGCCAACGAGCCCCGCAGGCGGCGTCGGAGCGGGAGCGGGATCGATCCCTCCAGCGTGACGGTGGCCGTGCTGAACGGCACCACGGTGCAGGGCCTTGCCGCTCAGCTTGCGGACCGGGTGGAGAGCGCCGGCTTCACCAGCGGCACCATCGCCAACGGCACCGACCAGACCCGCGCCGAGTCGGTAGTGCTGTTCGCCCCTGGCAAGGAGCGCGAGGCCGCGGCGGTCAGCCGCCGGTTGGGCATACCCCAGCGCGAGCCCGTCGACCCGGCAAGCCAGGGGCTGGCCGGCGACGCCACCGTAGTGGTGGTCGCGGGCGCCGACAAGACGCAGTAGGCCGCGCGCGGGCGCCGCGAGAACGAGGCGCGCTCAGCCCGCGGCCAGCGCTCGCGCCCGCGCGGCCAGGTGGGGCACGCCCAGCCGCTCGGTCTCGGCCGCGGCCGCCGTCAGCTGCTCACGCCCCGCGGCGGGATCGACGGCCAGCAGGATCTGGCCCCTCAGCAGACCGGCCTGGGCGGCCTCGAGGGGGCGCTCCAGAGCCTCCCACGCCGCCTCGGCCTCGGCCAGCAGCGCGGCGCCCTCCACAGGGTCCGGCGCGGCGGTGCCGCGCGCCTCGAGCGCCGCCGCCCGGCCGACCGGGTAGTGAAGCTGCTCCGCCAGCTCGGTGGCCTCCTCGGCCGCCTCGCGTGCGGCGTCGAGCCTTCCCCGCCGGGCGAGAATTACGGCGCGGGCACCGATCGCTTGGATCGACTGGGCCACCAGCCCGGCGCGCTCGCACACGTCGATGGCCCGGTCGAGCTCCGTGGTGGCCGCCTCGAGGTCGCCGGCATCGCGGTAGGCGCCGGCCAGGGCGAAGAGCGACTCGAACACGAGCTCCGACCAGCCCACCTGGTCGGCCAGGTCGTGCGCCCGGCGAAGGAGGGCCGTGGCCTCCTCGAACTCACCCTCGCGCCAGCGCAGGAGCCCGCGCAGACCGTAGGGCAGGCAGAGCTTGCCCACCAGCCCCTCGCGCTCGGCCAGCTCGGCGCTGGCCTCCGTGGCGCGCTGCACGCGCTCCCAGTCGGCCCCGTAGACGGCGAGCTGGGCGAGCGAGGCGTGCAGCTCGACCTGGGCGGGAAGCACCCCCACCTCCTCGGCCAGCGCCAGCGCCTCCTCGAAGGCCTCCTTCGCGCCGGCCACGTCGGCCTCGGAGATCTCGAGGTGTCGTCCGAGCGCCGACAGGGCCAGGATGGTCTCGGTGTGGTCCGAGCCGCGGGCGAGCTCCACCGCCCGCTCGAGGTTCTGGCGCGCCCGCTCTGTGTCGCCGATCCGCCCGAACACGCGTCCGAAGATGCCGTGCGCCCGGCTGGCCGCCCGGGTCTCGCCCAGGCGCTCGGCCAGCCGCAGGGCCTTCTCCGACGCGTAGATGGCGAGCATGTTGTCGCCGGTGTGCAGGTAGAGCCAGGCCGCCTCCTCGTAGAGCCGTACCAGCTCCAGCCTGGGCTGGCCGTCTTTCAGCAGGTTGATCCCCTTCTGGTAATGCTCGATGGCGGCCTTGCGCTCCCCCTTGTGCGACAGACCGGATCCGATCTTGCGGTGCAGGTCGGCCACCCGCTCGAGGTCCTCCTGCCCGCGGTGCCAGTCCAGGCACTCGGTCCAGACCGCGATGGCCTCGTCCACTCGGCCCAGCCGCAACGACACGTCACCGAGCTTTTCGCCGATCCGGACCAGGGTCGCCCGGTCACCCCCGGCGCCCACGTTGCGGGCGTGGCGGTAGTGCGACGCGGCCTCGCGGTTCGAGTAGAGCCGGCCCGCCGCATCGCCGGCCTCCTCCAGGAAGCGCACGCCGCGTTCGAGCATCCCGGCGAGCTCGGGGTCGGGCACGCCGCCCTCGCGACCCAGCGCCGCGGCCCGGCCGTAGTGCTCGGCCAGGAGCGTGACCACCTCGTCGGTGCGGTCGCCCGCGCGGTCCTCGATGAAGTTCCCCACCTCGAAGTGCTTGCGGGAGCGGACGGCCTTGGGGAGCATCCCGTAGGCCACGTCGCGGATCAGCACGTGCTTGAAGGCCAGCTCGCGCTCGCCGGCGAGGCGGCCCTCGGATCCCGGAGCCAGGATGTCCTTCTCCTGAAGCGTGATCAGCGCGCGGCGCAGGTCACGGTTCTCGGCCTCGGCGAGGGAGACGAGCGAGCCCTCCCAGAACGTCCGGCCCACCACCGCGGCCTGCTGCACCAACCGCCGCTCGAAGGGCTCGAGGGCGTCGAGCCGGGCGGCCAGCACGGCCTGGACGGTCTCGGGGAGCTGCTCGGCCTGTGCGCCCTCCTCCACGATGCGGCGTGACATCTCCTCCGCGAACAGCGGATTTCCGCCCGAGCGCTCCGCCACCGCCGGGACGAGCTCGTGTCCGTCCGGGATCAGCGCCGAGACGAGCTCCCGGGTATCGGCCGCGCCGAGGGGTTCCAGCAGCAGCTGGGTGGCCGAGCGTCGGCCGCCGCCCCAGCTCGGCCGCCGTTCGAGCAGCTCGTCCCGGGCCAGGCACACCAGCAGGAGCGGCCCCCGCACCCACTGAGCGAGGTGCTCGATGGCGTCGAGCATGCCGTCGTCCGCCCAGTGGATGTCCTCGAACGCCAGCACGATCGGGCGGCGGCGCGCGATCGCCTCTACGGCCGAGCGGAGCGCCGAGAAGAACGACTCACGCAGCGCCTCCGGGTCGCGCTCGTCGGGAGCCAGCTCCGGCGGGACCTCCACTCCGAGCAGCCGGCCGATGAGCGCGGCCTTCCGCTCGCCCAGGCCGTCGGCCGTGTTGGAGAAGAGCGCATCCCCGTATGCCGAGAGCTTGCCCCACGCCTCCTCGGAGGAGTCGGTGTCGACTATCCCGCACTCCGCCCGCAGGACCTCCCCGAGCGCCCAGAAGACCAGGCCCGTGCCGTAGGGAAGACAGCGGCCCGTGCGCACCGCGGGCTCTGACTCGTGCCGCGTCAGGCGTCGCTCGAACTCACGCAGGAGGCGGGACTTGCCCACGCCGGCCTGACCGACCAGCGTCACCAGCTGTGGGGCGCCCTCCCGGTACACGCGCTCGTAGAGGGTCTCCAGCGCGGCCAGCTCATCGGAGCGGCCCACCAGGGGTGACTCGCGTGCGGGCGCGGCCCGGCCGGCTGCGTGTGGACTGACGAGGCCGACGGCCTCCCAGGCCGGCACCGGCGCGGCCTTGCCCTTGAGCTGCAGCGGCGCGAGCTCGGCGTAGCGCACCGCCTCGCGCGTGGCGCGCATGGTGCCTTCGCCGACCGTCACGCTGCCGGTCCGAGCCTCGGTCTGCAGCCGGGAAGCCACGTTCACCGTGTCACCGACGACGGTGTAGTCCCGGCCCACCGATCCCGCCAGCACCTCCCCGGTGTTCACGCCGACGCGCAGGTCGAGGTGCTCCCCCGGCGGCAGGCCCTCGTTCACCTCGGACATCGCCCCCTGCATCCCGAGTCCGGCCCGCACCGCCCGCTCGGCGTCGTCCTCGTGTGACAGCGGCGCGCCGAAGATGGCCATCACGTTGTCGCCGATGTACTTGTCCACCGTGCCGCCGAAGCGCTCCACCTCCAGACCCAGCCGCATCAGCGCCCGGTCCACGAGGTTCTTGACCGCCTCGGGGTCCATCCGCTCGGCCATCGCCGTATATCCGGACAGGTCGGCGAACAGAACGGTGACCTGACGACGCTCTTCCGGGGGCCGCTCGACGGTGGGCGGCGCGGCGGCGGGAGCGTCGAGGCCGTGGCCGCAGTTCATGCAGAAGCGTGCCGCGGGCGGCGCCGGAGTGCCGCACGAGGGGCAGCGGCGTTCGAGCTGCGCGCCGCATGACATACAGAAGCGCGCGCCGGCGGGGTTCTCGCTCCCGCACGCGGCACAGGCCAGTGCGCTCATGGGCGGAGCCTACCGAGCGGTTGCGGCGCATCTGTGACGGCCGTCACGTTCAGGGCACGCGGCCGGCGTCCAGATAAGCGTCGGCCGCGTCGGCCAAGAGGCGCTCATCGACGAGGGTCAGCCGGCCGGCTTCGGTCTCGAGCACCGCGCCGGGATGGGGCGGGTACCAGAAGGCGCGCAGCTTGCGCTCGACGTCGTCGCCCGGGCGGACCACGCGCAGCGCCTCGAACTCGGCCCGGTCGACGTAGCGACCGGGGCCCTGAGCCTCCCGAGGGAGCGGCTGGCCGGCGAGCGCCTTGCCCAGCACGCGCTGGAAGAGCCCAAGAAGGCGCTCCTGGCTCTTGAGGTCCAGCGACAGCGCCGTTTCGGCCTGCCGGTCGATGGCAAAGCGCTCGACCTCCACCAGATCGCCGGTGTCGAAGCCCTCGTCGACGAAGTGGCACGAGACTCCCCACTCGGCCCGGTCCTCGAGGATCGCCACGTTGTAGCCGCCGAGGCCGCGTAAGTCGGGAAGCGGCGCGGGATGGAAGTTGAGGCAGCCGGTTCGCCCGAGCGCGATCAGCGGTGGGCGGATGCGCTTCCAGAACAGGAACGAGAGGACAAGGTCCACCTCCTGTGGCGGTGACTCGTACAGCTGACCGTCGTCAACCAGCGTCAGCCCGTGGCGCCGGGCGACCAGGTCGAGGCGCTGCTCCTCGCGCGTGAAGCGGTCGGGCTCGGCCGCCACCACCGCCGCGACGTCCACGCCCTGGCCGACGAGCCAATCGAGCGCACGTGCCGCCGAGCGCTTGCACTTGCCCATGAACACCACCCTCACGCGAGCAGCTCCTCATAGAGGCCGAGGGTTCGGCCGGCGATCCGGTCCCACGAATAGGGCCCCGCGGCCGCCTCCGCCGCGCGCCGCTCCAGGACCGTCCGCTCCTGCGGCCGCTCCAGCAGCTCCGACATCACCGCGGCGAGGGCGTCCGGATCGCCCGGCGGCACCAGCCGGCCCGCCCCGTGGTCCTCCACCAGCTCACGGAAGCCGCCGACGTCGGAGAGCACCATCGCCTTTCCGAAGGCCAGCCCGGCGAACAGCACACCGGACACGTCCACGCTGCGGTGAGGCAGGACCAGCAGCTCTGCGCGGCGAAAGTAGGCGGCCTGCTCGGCGTCGCTCACGTAGCGGTCGACGAAGCGCACGCGGCCCGGCGGCGCCAGCCGCCGCAGTCGCTCCATGGATACGCCGAGCGGCCGCCCCACCACCCACAGCTCGGCCCCCTCGATCTGCCGGAAGGCCTCCACCAGCACGTCGACCCCCTTGTACGGGCGCACGACGCCCAAGCACAGCACGACCGGGCCCTCGACCGCCGCGAGCTCTGGTGGGAGAGGGCGCTCGCCCGGCACGCGGGTGAGGTGCTCGAACGCGCCGTGAGGGATCACGTGCACGCGCTCCCCGGCGCCCAGCAGGTCGGCTCCCCGGCGGGTGTGCACGATCACGGCGTCCATGCTCTCGGCCAGCCGCCCGGCCGACCGCTCCCGGCGGATCACGTTGTGCATGGTGAGCACGCGCGGGCGGGCGCCGGGCAGCAGGTGGGCGTCGACACGCTCCAGCGGCAGCCACTGGTAGTGGCGGACGTCGGCGCCCGCGGCATGGCGGCGGTAGCGGAGCATGTCGGGGACGTGCTCGACCAGCTTGAGCGCCCGCCGCCGGCGGGGCGCCTGTGCCCCGAGGCGGGTGGCCACGCGATAGAACGGCCGGCTCACGGAGTAGCCGTCCGGCTCGGGCGGCGGACCGTGCACGAAGCGCGAGGTCACGAGCTCGACGTCGGCGCCGCGGCGGGCCAGCGCGCCCGCCAGCGCGTGGTCGTAGGGGATCACATCCCCGGACGGATCGACGAGCTGCACCCGCATCGGCGGGATTGTCGTGCACTAGGGTGCGGCCGGCCATGAGCCGGCCTCTGGTCCGTGTCGTCTTCGCGCTGCTCGTGTTCGCCACGATCGCCGCCTTCTTCGTCACTCAGCAGCTCAAGAGCGAGTTCCCGCTCGTCATCCGGTTCGCCACCCAGCCGGTCCACTTCTCGCCCAACGGCGACGGATTCCGGGACGACGCCCTCGTGGGCTTCGACCTCTCTGAGCCCGCCACCGTGACCTTTGCCATCACCGACGGGGAGGGCAACGAGGTGCGCCGCCTGGTGGAGGATCGCCGGCTGGCCGGGGACACCAAGCACCGCTTTCGCTGGGACGGCAACGACGACGAGGGCCGGCCGGCGCCGGATGGCACCTACCGGATGCGGGTCGTGCGCCGTGACGAGAGCCGCGTGATCGACTCGGTAAAGGCGGTCACGGTCGACCGTACCCCGCCCGCCCTCCGGCTCAGCTCCGCCCGTCCCTCGGTCATCGCGGCCGGTGAGCCAGGGTCCCTGCCCAGCGTGCGCATCCGCTACCGCGGCCCGCGAAACGCCGCCCCCGAGTTCCGGGTGTTTCGCACCGACGACGGGCCGCCCCGGGTGGTCCGCCGCTTCCGGGGCGACAACACCCGCAGCGGAGTATGGAACGCGGAGGTGAGCGCCGGCCCCGATGCCACCCGCCCGGCGGAGGAGGGCGACTACGCCTTCACGGTCCGGGTTCGCGACCGCGCGGGCAACGTGGGCGTGGCGCCGGCCGAGATCCCGAGGCCGGCGGTCAGCCGTCCAGGCACCGGCGTGACCGTGGAGGGATTCACGCTGGAGGGTCCGCTCGAGGTCGTGCCCGCCGGCTCGATCGCCGAGCTTCGTGTCGGCCCGCTCGATCGCAGCTTCGACTTCGTGCTGTCCCGCCTGGGCACGCCCCAGCCGCTGCGGCGCGGGGGTCGGATCGGGGGTCCCTTCCGGGTCCGGGTGCCGAGCGACGCAGAGACCGGCGTGTACCTCGTGCGGGTCCGCAGCGGTGACCGGCGGGCGGTGTGGCCGCTTGCGGTGCGGGGTGAGGGCGACTCGGGCGAGCGGCCGCTCGTGGTGTTGCCGGCGCTCAGCTGGCAGGGCCTGAACCCGGTGGACGACGACCACGACGGTTTCGCGGACACCCTCCCCAAGGGTTTGCCCGTGCGGCTCGACCGGCACTTCGCGGGCGGCGGACTGCCTGCCCGCTTTGCCGCCGAGGTCGCGCCGCTCCTGCGCTTTCTGGACCGCGAGCGGCTCGGCTACGACCTCACCACGGACCTCTCTCTGGCCCGGGGCGAGGGACCGGCGCTCGAGGACGCGCCCGGCGTGGCCTTCGCCGGCAGCGCCCTGTGGCTGCCCGAGCCGCTGCTGAAGGATCTGCGCGCGTACGTCGAGGAAGGCGGGCTGATGGCCTCGTTCGGCGCCGAGGCCTTCCGGCGCTCGGTCAGCCTCCAGGGTGAGGCGCTCAGCGACCCCTCGGGCCGGCGCAGGGCGGATGCGTTCGGCGAGCGCACCGCGCTGCTCTCCACCAGCCCCTCGCCGCTCACGGTGTTCGAGGATCAGCTCGGGTTGTTCAGCGGTCTCACCGAGTTCGTGGGGGAGTTCGAGGTCTTCGAGCAGTCGCGCGGCCTGACGGAGGCCGCTCGCCCGCGCTCGAGTGCGGGCCGCGAGGAGGCGGAGCCCGCGTTCGTGGCCTACGACCTGGGCCAAGGCCTGGTGGTGCGCGCGGGCAGTCCGCAGTGGGCCAGGGAGCTGGACGAGGCGCGCCTGAGCCTCGAGCTGCCGCTGGTGACGAAACGCATCTGGCGCAGGCTCGCGGCCGGCAGAACCGGCTGACCCGTTTGCCATCCTGAGGCGGGTGTCGAGACCCCCGCTGCTGGTCATCCTCGGGCTGATCGTCGTCGCTCTCGCGGCCGCGGTCGGTGTTTACGCGTACACCGAGAACCAGCCGGTCGAGAAGCGCGGCTCGGCCACCGAGGAGTTCGTGGCCGGCGAGGCGCCGGAGCCCAAGCCGCCTCCCCCGAAGGAGGACCCGCGGCCCTGGCCCACCTACGGCTTCGATGTCGGCCGTCAGCACATCTCCCCCTACGATCACCGCCCGCCGTACCGCCGGGTCTGGCAGATCGACGCCCACGACACGCTCGAGTTCCCGCCCACGGTCGGTTACGGGAAGGTCTACCTCGCCCAGCAGAAGGGCCTCTTCTTCGCGCTCGACGCGAGGACGGGCAAGGTCGACTGGAAGAAGAACAACGGCCGCTGCGCCGCCTCCTCACCCACGATCGGCGACGGCGTGGTCTACCAGTCCTACATGCACCCGGTCGAGTGCCTGCAGGGCCAAGCCGGCGCCGATGGCTACGTGGTCGCCTGGGACGCCGACACCGGGCGCGAACGCTGGCGCTTCAACACAGCCCCCATCGAGTCCTCGCCTCTGCTTCGCAACAACCGGCTCTACGTGGGCTCCTGGGACGGCAACGTCTACTCGATCAACGCCCGCACCGGCAGGAAGGTCTGGAGCTTCCACGCCGACGACGAGGTGAACACCTCGGCCGCCTACTGGAAGGGGCGCATCTACATCGCCTCGGACGGCGGCACCCTGTACGCGCTGAACGCGGGCAGCGGCAAGCTGCTGTGGAGCGCCCAGTCCAACTCGACCTTCGGGTCGCGGGAGTTCTGGTACGCGACGCCGACCGTGGCCTACGGCCGCGTCTATATCGGCAACACCGACGGGACGATGTACGTGTACGGGGCGAAGAGCGGCAAGCTGCTCTGGGCACGGCCGCTGGGCAGCTACATCTACGGCGCAGCGGCGGTCTACGAGCGCAAGGTCTACGTGGGCACCTACGACGGCAAGTTCTACGCGCTCGACGCCGCCACCGGCGACACCAAGTGGCAGATCTCGGCGGGCGGCACGGTGCACGCCGCGCCCACGGTGATGGACGGCCTCGTGTACTACGCGATCTGTTCGAGCTGCGGCTCTGAGGCTCAGCGGGCGGTGGCGGGCGGGACCGACGCGACCATCGCGGTGCGCGCCCGCGACGGCAGGCAGGTGTGGCGCTTCGCCGCCGGCAAGTACGCCAACCCGGTGGTGGCGGACCGCGAGCGGATCTATGTCACCGGGCGTTCGCTGCAGTTCGCGCTCGCGCCGCGCGGCGGCGGCGCTAGAGCCTCGCGATGAAGGTCCCCACGTGCTCGGTCACCCGGGCCAGCACGTCGAGCGAAGCCGAGGGATCCCCCTTGACCTGAAGCGAGTGGTCGAGGCCGTCGAGCTCGAGCACCTCCAGGCCTTCTCGACGAGGCACCTCGCCCTCGCCCCAGGTCGGATCGGCCGGGCTTCCCACGATCAGCGCCGGCGCGGTGGAGGCCCGCAGCGCCTCCACCACCTCGGACCGGTTGAGCAGCGGTGTGAGCCAGACCGCCGGCCGGTCGTGCTCGGCGGCCAGGCCCGCGGCCACGCTGGCCAGCGACTTTCCGATGAGCGCGACCGTGGTCGCGGACCGCAGCGCCGTCTCGAGGGCACGTCCGGCCCGGTCCTGCATCCAGGCGAAGGGGTCCTCGCCCGCCGGCGCCCGCTCGGTCAGCTCGAGTACCGACCAGCCCTCCCGCTGCGCGGCCTCGCGGGCGAACCAGAGCAGCGGGGCCTGCGAGAAGTAGGCCACGCCCGGGAGCACCACGGCGCAGCGCCCGGGGTCACCGTCGTGGAGGAGCGCTTCACCCGGGCCTAGATCGAGCGTTTGCACCGGAACCTCCGAGGGCCAGCAGAGCGGCCACGACCGCGCCGGTCAGAGGCCACACCAGGTAGTAGTTGTTGAACGTCCGGCCGATGAACATCAGCCACAGAATTGAGAGGGCGAAGGCGGCGGCGCCCAGCCACAGCTTCACCCGCCCGCCGCTGCAGGTAGAGCAGCCAGATGGTGAGCGGCACCCAGGTGAGCAGGGCGAACAGGGCGAACGGATATGCGTCGTCACGGTCCTCGAGCACGCCGAGGCGGACCAGGATTCCCGACAGGCCGTAGCCGACGATCTTGTAGGTGCCCGCCCCATAACGCACGGTGTCGTCGTAGAACGCGACCGGATCGGCGACCAGGAAGGGAAGCACGCCGGCGGCCAGCACTCCCCCGAAGGCGAACGCGGGCCGCTTCAGTGTGCCGCCCTGCTTGACGATCATCAGGGCCAGGAAGGGAGCGGCCACGAGCGCGAACTGCTTGAGCAGCACCGCGCCGGCCAGCGCGGCGGCCGCCCAGGCGAAGCGGCGCCGGGACACGAGCGCGAACGCCAGCACCAGGAGGAGCAGGCTCGGGGCGTCGTTCTGGCCGAACCAGGCGGAGCGCAGGGCGATCGGGTTGCACACCAGCACCGCGCCCAGAGCCAGGCGCCAGCCGAGCGGACCTCGAAAGAGCAGCGCGACGCCGACGAGCGCGAGGGTGGACAGCAGCACCAGCAGGCGGAAGTCGTCAAGTGGTTGAGGCAGCAGTCGCCACGGGGCCGCGACCAGCACGCTGCCCGGGAAGTAGGCGAAGTGCTCCAGGGCCACCTCGCGCTCGCGCACCCGCTCCGACACGCTGCCGTCGCGGGTGTAGAAGCGCTCCAGCCCGGACTGGCGGTAGTCGTGGCCGTAGGGATTGTCGAGGTCGAGCAGAAGGTCGCCCCCCAGCTCGATCTGGTAGGTCGAGTCGTTGGTGAAAAACCAGGGCGCGGTTGCGTCACGAAGCCCGAGCTGGAGCAGGGTGGACGGGGCGCTCAGGAGCAGCGCGACGCACAGGACCAGGGCCACGCCGCTCCAGCGGGGCAGCGCAGCCGGCCGGCGCCGGGCCAGCAGAAACAGCGCGAACGCCCCGCAGATCAGCCCGGCCGCGAAGGCCGCCGCCCTGGCAATCCCCACGTCCCATTCCTCGCCCGCCGCCCGCACCAGCGGTCCCAGCAGGCCCTGCGGGTCCACGCTCGGGGGCAGGAAGCGCCAGGGGTCGGAGCCGAGCTCCGGCAGCGCAATGGCCACCAGGCCGAAGAGCACGCCCACGAGCGCCCAGGCGCCGCGGGAGTCGAGCGTCTCGCGCGGCGAGGCCGCCCCCTGGCGGGCCCCCGCCGGGACCGGCCGCTCCACCCGTACGCTCACGACGCCACCCGTGCCTCCATCCGGGCGCGAGCCCGTTCGCGGGCGCTGGGCGACGTTCGCTCCTCGGTCCAGCTGAGATAGCCGGCTCCCACGGCCAGCACCAGCCAGGTGAGCGGATCCTCGAGAAAGCCGCTGTAGAAGAGGGCGTGCACGAAGAGGGCCAGGAAGGAGGCGAGCAGCACCAGTCCCAGCGCTTCCTCACGCCGGTGCACGGCCGCGATCAGCCGCGCGCCGCCCACGAGCAGCCAGGCGTAGAGCGCAAGCCCGATCACGCCCAGCTCGGCGGCGACGGTGAGCGGGGTGGTGTGCGACACGAAGTTCGGAGTGGGCCGGTCGCTCCGCTCGAGCCGGCGGCTCGCCCGGGGCTGGCCCCCAATACCCACTCCGATCAGCGGGTTCTCTTCGATCACGCGCGCGGTGTCCTCCACCCGGTCGGTCCGGTCGCTGGTGATCTGGTTCAGCGACTCCCCCCCGATCACCTGCACGGCCACGTAGCCCGCGGCGCCGAGCGCGGCCACCAGGGCCAGTACTCCCACCGCCACCCGCACGCGCCGGGTGCCCGTGGCCACGGCAAGCGCGAGCGTGACCACGAGGAGTGCGGCCATGCTCGACTGGGAGTAGGAGAAGAGCAGCCCCAGCCACATCAGGACAAGCGCCGCGATCAGCAGCCAGGGCCGGCCGCGCCTCGCCGCGAGCAGTGCGAGCACCACCCCCATGCCCAGCACCAGGTGACGCCCGTAGAGGCTCGGATCGCCGAACAGCGAGGTCACCCGGAAGTAGTCGGTGTTCGCGTTGGACACCGCCAGGTTGGGCGCATAGAAGAACAGCTCGTGTGTGGCGGCCTGCCACAGGCCCACCACGGCGAAGAGCGAGGCGAGCACGATGGCGATGGCCGCCAGCAAGCGGGGAACGCTGTCGGGAAAGTCCGCCCGGGCCACGGTGGCCAGCAGGGCGGCAAAGGGCAGGGTGAAGAAGACGAGGAGGTTGGTGCCTGCCTCCAGGTCATCGGCCCAGACCAGCGAGCAGAACGCAAAGGCGAAGAAGGCCGCCGCCGGCAGGGCGATCAGGCGCGGGAGAGCGCGGACGGGGCGACCCCGCAGCGCCCGCCAGCCAAGCGCCGCAGCGGCCGCGGCGAGCACGAAGTACAGCGGGAGCAGCCGTCCGAGGCGCCCGTCCTCGGCGAACGAGACCAGGAATGTCTGCGCGCTGTCGAAGGCCAGTGGTGGCCGGAAGGGCGCGGCCAGCAGCACCGCCGGAGCCACCAGAGCCGGGCGGCCGGCCAGGAACGCCGCCGCCACTCCGAGCACCAGCAGGCCCACCAGCGCCGCTCCCGCCCCGGCCGGGCTGCTCAGCTTGTCGAGCGGCCCCAGGCCGAGGGAGACTGCCAGTGCCGCTTCGGCCAGGGCGAGCAGGACCAAACCGGCGAGCAGCGGGCCCCGGCCGCGGCCAAGCAGCACCAGCACCGACCCGAGCGCGCCGACGATCGCGGCCAGTTGGGCGGTGTCGGGATGCTCCATCGCGCTGCGACAGCGTAAGGCTCAGCGATCGGTGTTGTGCGCCTCCGCGGCCTCGCGCAACCCCTCGCCCAGCCCGGGAAACGCCTGCTGGCGCGCGTGCAAGAGGTAGCGCCGTGGGTCGTGTCCGGGCAGCAGGGCGGCCGCGGCGGCCCGCACCAGGTAGGCCCACGTCCAGCAGACCCGCCAGGCGAGCCGCTCGCGCCGCAGGCGGTGCTTCGTGAAATACAGGTCGCGCCCGCGGTGAAACTCCACGATCCGTCGGCGCATGGCCGCGGCGTCGGTGGACAGCTGGTCGTGGTGCACGGCGTGCGCCCCCGGCACGAACAGGATTCGCCAGCCGGCGTCGCCCAGGCGCTTGCAGAAGTCGGTCTCGTCCGAGTAGACGAAGAAGTCGGGATCGAAGAAGCCAACATCCTCCGCCGCCCTGCGCCGCACCATGAAAGCGCTCGACTGGGCCCAGCCCACCGGCCGCACCAGCTCTCCCCGGCTCTCCACCGCCACCCTGTGGTGCAGGAACACCATCGCGGACAGGGCCCAGGGAACGTCGGGCAGCCGCCAGGCGCAGTCCGCGGGCCGTCCCGCTGCGGTCAGTAGCCGCGCACCCGCCGCGGCGGCGCCGGCGTCGGCCTCCAGCGCATCGAGCAGCGCCCGGGTAGCGCCGTCGAGGAGTTCCGCATCCTCGTTGAGCAGCAGGCAGAAGCGCCCCTGGGCCTCCTGCAGCAGGAGCGAGTCGTTGGCGGCCTTGCCGGTTCGCCGCTCGAGTGCGATCAGCCGCAGCTCGCGTCCGGAGGCCCGTACCGCCTCGGCCGAGCCGTCGGCTGAGGCGTTGTCAAGCACGAGCACCTCGTGAGACACATTGGGCGGGTGGGTGCGCTCGATCGCCTCCAGACAGGCCAGCAGATGTTCGCGGCCGTTGGTGTTCACCACGCAGTAGGAGAGCTCGGTCAGCGCCCCGCCTCCTCGAGTACGCCCAGCGCGCGAGCGGCGAGGTCATCCAGGGCGAACTCGCGCTCGGCAAGCGCGCGGGCATTGCGGCCCAGGCGCACGGTCTCCTCAGGATGGTCGCGCAGCCAGGCGAGCTTGGCCGCAAGATCCTGCGGGTCGCCGGGCCGGACGAACAGGCCGGCCTCGTTCTCCTCCACCAGCTGTCTCATCCAGCCGTCGCTGTTGACTATCGCCGCCCGGCCGGCGGCGAAGGTGTCGAACAGCTTGTTGGGCGAGTTGGTGGCCAGGACCGGCACGTCCTTGAAGAGGGTCAGGCAGGCGTCCGAGGCGGCGGCGACGCGGGCCACGGACTCCTTGTCGGGAACGGGATCGAGAAAGCGCACGTTGGCCGGGGCCCGGCGCTCGAGCTCGGCCCGCTTCTTTCCCTCGCCGAGCAGGAGGAAGGTCACGCCCTCGACCAGCGAGGCGGCGTCGATCGCCTGCTCCACATCGTTGGCCTCGCCCATCGCGCCGAAGTAGCTGCAGACGAAGCCGTCCGCCAGCCCCAGGCGCTCGCGCTCGGCTCGCCCGTCGAGGGCCGGCGAGAAGAGCTCCAGATCGGAGGCGTTGGGTATCAGCGCCACGCGGTCGGCGCTGCCGCCGGCCGCCAGCACGCCGGCCCGGATGCCGGGCGAGAGGGCGATGATGCGGCTGCTGCGGCGGTAGACCAGCCGCTCGAGAGCGCGGGCCAGGCGCCGGAGCACCGGTTGCCGCAGAGCGCCCATCTGGATCGGCGCCTCCGGCCACAGGTCGCGCACCTCGAAGACCAGCGGGGCGCGCCAGAAGAGCGCCGCGGCCAGGCCGGGAACCGCCATGGTGAGCGGCGGCGAGGTGGCGTAGACGACGTCGGGACGAGGTCCACGCAGGGCCGCCACCGTGGTGGCCAGGGCAAAGCGGGCGAAGGCCAGCATGCGCCGTGGATAGGACACGGCGGTGGCGCCCATGTAGTCCGCGTACCCGCCGCGCACGCCCACGACCTCCACCCCGTCGACGGTCCGGGTGCCTTCACCCGCGGTTACCATGCGCACCGCGTGACCACCCGCCGCGAAGCGACGCGCGAACTCGTACGACCGCGTGCCGCCCACGCCGGCGCGGGTGATGAAGAACTGATGCAGGTAGAGGATCCGCATCCGCTGGGCGGGAACGGTAGTGCGCCGTGAGCCGGCCGCTCGACCTGCTGGTGGCCGCCGTGCTGCTCGTCCTCGCAGCGCCGCTGCTGGGCCTGGCTGCGCTGGCGATCCGGCTCGAGAGCCGCGGACCGGTCCTCTACCGCCAGCGCCGCGTGGGTCGCCACGGCCGTGCGTTCGAGCTCTGGAAGCTCCGCACCATGGTCCCGGGCGCCGAGGCGATGGGCGCCGGGATCTACGTCCTCGAGGGGGATCCGCGCATCACCCGCGTGGGACGTCTGTTGCGCCGCTTCTCGCTCGACGAGCTGCCCAACCTCGTGAACGTCATTCAGGGGGACATGGCGATAGTGGGCCCGCGCCCGACCGTCGCGGAGCAGGTGGACCGCTACACCGAGCGTCAGCGCCGCCGTCTGGAGGTCAAGCCCGGCATCACCGGCTGGGCGCAGGTCAACGGCCGCACGTCACTGCCCTGGCCGGAGCGGATCGAGCTGGACGTGTGGTACGTCGAGCACCGCTCGCTGCGCCTGGACCTCACGATCCTTTCCCGCACCGCCCGCATGCTCGCCAGCGGCCGGGGTCTCTACTCGGAGGAGCTCAAACAGGGCTGGTAGAGGGTCGATCCCGGTCCCCGGACGGCGAGCGGGGCGTGAACGGGATCTGTTCGTCCTTTCCGGGCTGGACGACGAAGGCGGTGCCGGCCGGCACCTCGCGCCACAGGCCGGGCAAATCGCCGAGCGGTTCGGAGACGATCGCCCGGGCCTCCTCGGAGAACTGCCGGAATCGCGCCTCGTCGGGATGGAGCGCACGCACGGCGCTGGCGTCCGCGGTGACGAACAGGGAGTTGACGACGGGCCCGCTCGCGTAGCGGGCGGCGTACAGGCGCTCGCCGTCGCTCACGGCGATGGTCATCTGCAACGGCTCGGCCACGTCATGACGGCGACCGGTCTCCTCGACGAATCCGGCCATGCGCTCCAGTGCTGTCAGCGGCTCGAGCTCGAGCCCGAACGTGAGGGCGAGATGGAACATCAGCTCGGAATCGGTGGTGCCCTCTATGCCGCCGAAGACGGCGGGATCGACCGCGAGCAGCAGGTCGCGGCGCACCTCGTGGTAGCGCTCGATAAATCCGTTGTGCATGAACAACCAGCGGCCATGGCGGAAGGGATGGCAGTTCGTCTGCTCGACCGGTGTTCCCGTTGCCGCGCGGATATGGGCCAGGAAAAGCGGCGTCTCGATCTGACCCGCCAGCTCGCGCAGGTTGCGGTCGCCCCACGCCGGGGCGACGCTCCGGTAAAGCCCGGGCACGTCCCGATCGCCGTACCACCCAAGACCGAGACCGTCGGCGTTTGGATAACCGCCCGCCAGGCGGTCTCGGCGGCTTTGCTCCACCAGCGAGTGCGGAGTGTCGTAGAGCAACTCCTCCGGCCGGATCGGATTTCCGAAGTAGGCCACCCACCGGCACATGCGCCCACCCTAACGGTAGGTCTGGGGCACTCAGCGCGCCACGCGCAGCGCGAAGGGTCCCAGCCGGGTGCGGTCGGTGTCCTCGTCCGCCCTCGCCACCAGGGAGAAGCGCTGGCGCCCACCCTCGCCGGGCACGAACGACGTCCTGAACGCTCCCCGGCGGACCCGCACGGCGCGCACCCTGATCCGGCGCCAGCGGCCCTCGCTGCTTCGTTGCACGACGAGCCAGATGAACCGCTTGCGCGGAGCGACCCGGCCGCTGATCGGCAGGCGCACGCCAACTTGCGCGCTTGAGGGCGCCGAGGTGACCGATATGACCGGCCGCAGGTGCAGCAGAAGCCGGGAGGAGCCCGAGCGCAGGAGCCCGCTGCGGCCGGGGAAACGGGTCCGCACGTACATACGCAGTCGTGGCTTCAGCTCGGTCGCGAATGCGCCGTCCGCTGCCGTGGTGAGCCGGCGCGTGGTGCGCCAGCGACCGTCGTGGTTGACCTGCAGCTGCACCTTCTCGCCCGCCAGTGGTGCGCCTCCGGCGTTCACCAGGCTGCCGCTCAGAGGCACCGTCTCGCCGAAGCTGACGCGGTAAACGCCCAGCAGCGCGGAAAGGCGGGTGCCGAAGGCCGGCACCGTCGGAACCCCGGTCGCCACCAGCGCCCGCAGGCCGTCGAGCTGCGCGTACAGCGCGTTTCCGGGGCAGGCCGTGGCGCCGGTGTCCCGGTGGCCGATGACCCGCTGGAGCCGCACCTGCGCGCCCGCGCCGTACTTCGTGAGCGAGCCTCCGGCACTGACCAGCGTGACCGGGCCCGACAGCGGCTGCCCGTGCACCGGAAGCTTCCAGCGGATGTAGCTTGCGATGGCGCCAAGGGTCTGGGGCGTGGCAGCGAGGGCGGTGTGGTCACCGATGCTCGAGATCCCGGCGGTCTGCGCGTTGAAGCCCTGGGCCTGCGCGCCGATCACCGGCTTGTCGAGCCCGCCGGCGCGACCCTCGTACAGCACGCCGTACTTGTCGACGAGCGCCTGGTAGCCGATGTCGGACCAGCCGTTGGAGTTGCGGTGGTAGCGGCAGATGGCCAGCACCATCGCCGGACCGTCCTCGGGCCCGTAGTCGTTCAGCGAGACGGTGTGATGAACGTGGACGGCCTTGACCTCGCCGTAGGCCGGCGCGCTCCGGGGCGGACAGGCGCTCGCCCCCCATTCCGACCGGCTCACGATGGCCGGCCGGCCCGCCTGGGCGGCCCGGGCGGCGGGCCGCGCTTGAGGTACGCCCCCCACGCGCACGAAGTGCAGTTTCAGATCGGCAACCGGTCGGCTGAGGCGGTACTGGACGCCGCGGGCGCTTCCCACCCAGAGGGGGTCGGATGCCCTCACGACGCGCTCGCCACGAGCCGAGTCGGGATTGTGATCGGTGTGGGCCTCGAGCCGCTGCCAGCGGCTCCACGTGCCCCGTCGGCGCACCCGCACCTCGATCTCGGGCTCGGCCCGGCCGCGCCAGCGCATTCCGAGCAGGTTGAAGCGGCCCGGGGTGCGCAGGGGCCGCGAGCGGATGCCGCCCCCGGCCACGGCCGCCGTGGCGCCGTCGCGCGGTGCGAGTTCGAAGTCCACGGCTCGCGGCGCCGCGGACGCGGGCGCGCAGAGCAGGACGAGCGCCCAGACGAGCGCGGCTGCTGAGGCGAGCAGCTTCACTACTTACCGAACACGTTCTCAGGGCGGCGGTTGCGGGCCTGCAAGATCGCCTGCAAATCGGGAACTTGCAGGAAATCGTACGGATTTTCCGGCTAAGGGATGGGCTCGGGCCCGTTGGAGCGGTGCTCGTCCCGGAAGGTCCGGATCGCATCGAACGTTTTCGGGGCCAGGTTCTGGCACACGAGCAGCCGCCCCGTGCCGCCGGGCACCGGGTCGCGATTCCATGCGCTCGCGGCCACCGCGTAGTCCATGTTGCGGCGGGGCACCAGCACCATCTGGTACGGATCTTCGTCGAACAGTGCCTTGAGGTCGGCGCGCTGGGATTCGGGCAGGTTCGGCTTGAACCACACGACCACCCGGCCGTGCTCCAGGTTGTGCACCAGAAGCTCGTCGGGCGGGGCCTCGCCGTAGGCTCCGTCGTCCCCCGGCGTCTGGAAGTGCCGCCCGGTGGTGGGCGGGTTGGTGCTGTACTCGATCTTCTCGCTCAGGGTGGTGGTGTGGGTCGCCACCCCGCTGCCCTTCGAGCTCTTGAGCTCACAGCTCGCGTCCTTGGCCGCGACGGCCACGTCGAACACGCGCTGCTCAGGCACGCTGCCGCCGTCGGGGAGCACCTGCGCGGCGGCGTCGTCGCCCTCGCCGCCACCTCCACCGGCAACCGCGACCACCACGACCACCAGCGCAGCGATCACCATCAGGCCCGCGGCGCCGAACCCCACCATGCGCTTGCGCTGCTTGGCCTCGCGGGCCTTGCGCTCGCGTTCCTCGCGCTCCTTGCGCAAGGCCTCCTTCTGCTCCTTGCGGTGCGACACGCCGTGGAAGAGTAGCTACGAGGAGGCTGCGCGCCTGGCGCGGCCCGCGCGGGCCTGAAACAGTCCTCGACGAAGCTCACGATCTCGTTCGTGAGCCGCTCCGGCGTGAGCCGCAGCTCCAGGATCGACGAGGCCTGTACGAGACGAGCGTTGGGCAGCTCACGGACCAGCATGTCGGAGTCCGAGAAAGGGTGGATCGGGTCGCGGTGGTGCCCGATCACCAGCGCCGGGTGGCGCATCTGCCGCCGTGACCGAGGAGGTCGAGGCAGAGGACGCGATGGCCGCGGGCGGCGAGCTCCCCGGCCAGCGGCCGGTGCATGGTCCGGGCGAACAGGAGCGCCGGAACCAGCAGCACCACGCGCTCGCCGTCGCCGTAATCGTCGTAGACCAGGCGGTGGCCCTCGAACCGGAACTCGCGCGTGGCGGCCGTCACGGGGCGCCAGGTTAATCAGCCGGGTCGGCGGACTCGCGCTGGGCGCCGGCTTGCCACGGGGAATAGCATCAAGGGGGGAGAGCGACCGAGGGAGGACGGATGAGCACGACCGTGCACGTGTCGACGACCGTGAACGGCGAGTCCCGCGAAGCGGACGTGGAGGCGAGGACCCTTCTCGTCCACTGGCTGCGGGATCACCTGGGCCTCACCGGCACGCACGTCGGCTGCGACACGTCGAACTGCGGTGCGTGCACGGTCCACCTGAACGGTGAGGCGGTCAAGAGCTGCACTGTGCTCGCCGTCCAGGCCGACGGGGGCGAGGTCACCACGATCGAGGGATTGGGCGATGAGTCCGGGCTGCATCCGTTGCAGCAGGCCTTCTGGGAGAAGCACGGGCTGCAGTGCGGCTACTGCACGCCCGGAATGATCATGGCCGCTGCCGACCTGCTCGCGCGCAACCCGGATCCCTCCGAGCACGATGTGCGCGAGGCACTGGAGGGCAACCTGTGCCGCTGCACGGGCTATCAGAACATCGTCACGGCGGTGCTGGCCGCGGCTCAGGCACAGCCCGCGAAGGAAGAGGTGGGGGCCTGATGGGTGCTCCGGGAGCAGAGGCAGCAGAGCGCACCGAGCGGGGAAACGGCTTCGTCGGACAGGCGCTGAAGCGCAAGGAGGACCCGCGCCTGATCACCGGCCGGGCCACCTACACCGATGACATGGTCCTGCCGGGCATGCTGCACGCGGCGATCGTGCGCTCGCCCGAGGCCCACGCCACGATCACGTCGATCGACACCGCGGCCGCCCGCGAGCATCCAGGGGTGGAGGCCGTGTTCACCGGCGAGGACATGGAGGATCTCGCCGCGCCCTGCCCGATGGTCTGGGTGCCGCCGGGGGTCGAGGTGCACGTGCCCGAACACTGGCCGCTCGCCCGCGGCAAGGTGGGCTACGTCGGCCAGGCGGTCGCGGTCGTTCTCGGCAGCGACAAGTACGGGGTCGTCGATGCCGCCGCCCTGGTGGAAGTCGACTACGACCCGCTGCCCGTGGTCACCGATCCGGAAAAGGCGCTCGAGGACGACGCCCCCGTGATCCACGACGAGTTCGGCACCAACAAGGTCTTCGAGTGGTCACTGCCCGGAGGTGACATCGACGCGGCCTTCGAGGAGGCCGACGTGGTGGTGGAGAAGCGGATCGTCAATCACCGCACGGCCGGCGCGGCGATCGAGCCGCGCAGCGTGCTCGCCGAATGGCGGGAGGGCAAGCTCACCTTCTACAGCGCCACACAGATCCCGCACATCTGCCGGGTCATCCTCTCCATTCAGCTCGGTATCACCGAGGACAAGATCCGCGTTGCGGCGCCTGAGGTGGGTGGCGGCTTCGGGTCGAAGCTCCAGGTGTACGGCGAGGAGGTGCTCGCCTGCTGGTGCGCGCGCAAGACGGGCAAGCCGGTGAAATGGACGGCCACGCGCACCGAGGACATGGCCACCACGCACCACGGCCGGGATCAGATCGACTACCTCAAGATCGGCGCCAAGCAGGACGGCACCGTCACCGGCATCCACGCCAAGATCATTCAGGACTGCGGGTCGTACCACCTGATCGAGGGGCCGGTCATCCCCACGTTCAGCGCCTGCGTGATGGGCGGGGTCTACGACTTCGGTGCCATCCAGACGGACATCGTCGGGGTGTTCACCAACAAGATCACCACCGACGCGATCCGCGGCGCCGGACGTCCCGAGGCAACCCACATGATCGAGCTGACCATGGATGCGCTCGCCGCCGAGCTGGACATGGACCCGCTCGAGCTTCGCCGCAAGAACTTCATCAAGGAGTTCCCGAGCGAGCGGCCCCACGGGTTCACCTACGACTCCGGCAACTACGACGGGACGCTCGATCGCTGCCTCGAGATGCTCGACCTCGACGCGTTCCGCCGCGAGCAGGCCGAGCTGCGTGACAAGGGCGTCTACCGCGGTGTGGGCTTCTCCACGTACGTGGAGATCTGCGGGCTCGGGCCCTCGCGAGCGCTCGGCCCCGACGGCTGGGGCATGCAGGGCGGGTATTTCGAGTCGGCCCAGGTGCGCGTGCACCCCACCGGCTCGGTCACGGTCTACACCGGCACCTCGCCGCACGGCCAGGGTCTGGAGACCAGCTTCGCCCAGATCACCGCCGACCGCCTGGGCGTCGACCCCGACGTGGTCGACGTGATCCACGGGGACACCAACACCGGTCCGTTCGGCAAGAACACCTATGGGTCGCGTTCCCTGTCGGTGGGCGGCGAGGCGATCGCCCGGGCCGCAGAGAAGGTGCAGGACAAGGCCAAGCGGATCGTGGCGCACAAGCTGGAGGCGGCGCCGGAGGACATCGAGCTGTCCGACGGCTCCTTCCAGGTGCGCGGCTCTCCCGACAAGTCGATGGATCTGGCCGACGTGGCCGGTGAGGCCTACATCCCCGGGGACCTGCCCGAGGGGATGGAGGCGGGGTTGGACGAGATGTGCTTCTACGACCCGTCCAACTTCGTCTGGCCCTTCGGAGCGCACGCCTGCATCACCGAGGTGGACGCGGAGACCGGGCGAGTCGACGTCGTGCGCTACATCGCCGTCGACGACTGCGGTCCGGCCGTCAACCCGCTCCTGATCGAAGGGCAGATCCACGGCGGGATCGTCCACGCCGTGGGCCAGGTGCTCTACGAGCAGATCGCCTACGACGAGGACGGCCAGCTGGTCACCAGCACGTTCGTCGACTACGCGCTCCCGAGCGCTGCCGACGTGCCCAGCTTCGAGACCGACCGCACCGAGACGCCCAGCCCGACCAACACGCTCGGGGTAAAGGGTGTGGGTGAGGCGGCGACGATCGCGTGCTCGCCGGCGGTTGTGGCCTCGGTGCTCGATGCGCTGGAGCCGCTCGGGGTGACGGACATCGACATGCCGCTCACGCCCATGCGGGTGTGGCAGGCGATCCAGGAAGGGGGTCAGGCATGATCCCGGCGGCATTCGATTACGTGGCGCCCGACTCCCTGGAGGAGGCGGTGCGCCACCTTCACGAGGGCGGCGCGGACGCAACCGTTCTGGCGGGCGGGCACTCGCTGCTTCCGCTGATGAAGCTGCGCCTCGCGCATCCGAACCTGCTTGTGGACCTGCGCAACGTCCCCGGCCTCCACGGGGTCCAGCAGGATGACGGCCACTATCGGATCGGGGCGATGACCACGCACTCCGTGTTGGAGGACAACCCGGAGCTCGGCCTGCTGTCGAAGGCGGCCAGCACGATCGCCGACCGTCAGGTGCGCAATCGCGGCACGGTCGGCGGCTCGGTGGCCCACGGCGATACCGCGGCCGACATGCCCGCGGTGATGCTGGCCTGCGAAGGCGAGGTCACGGCGCACGGCCCGAACGGCCAACGGACGATCGCGGCGGGCGACTTCTTCCAGGAGTTCCTCACGACCGCGCTCGAGCCGGACGAGATCCTCACCGAGTTGAACGTCCCCACGATGGAGGGCTGGGGCTTCGGCTACGAGAAGTTCAACCGCCGCGCCGAGGACTGGGCCATGGTGGCCGTGTGCGCCCTGGTGAAGAAAGCCGGGGACGGCGGCTGCGAGGACGTGCGGATCGGACTGACTCACATGGGCCCCACACCGCTGCGGGCCACGGCCGCGGAGGACGCCCTGCGGGGCGGTGGACTCGACGAGGAGGCGATTCGGGCCGCGGCCGAGCTGGCCGGCGAGGACACCGATCCGCCCGGCGACCTGAACGCCACGCCTGACTACAAGCGCCACCTCGCGCGTGTGCTCACCCGGCGGGCGTTGACCACGGCCGCCCGAGGGTGACGAGCTGAGCTTCGCCGATCCAGAAGCCGTACGGGAGGCCCTGGCCGGTGAGCGCTATCTCGCCGATCGGGGCCTCGCGACCGCCGTATATCTCGCGACGGCGCTGGAGCAGCCGCTGCTCTTGGAGGGCGAGGCCGGCGTGGGCAAGACCGAGGTGGCCAAGGCGCTCGCCGGGGCCACGGACGCTCACCTGATCAGGTTGCAGTGCCACGAGGGCATCGACCTTCATCACGCCCTTTACGACTGGGACTACCCGCGCCAGCTGCTGCACCTGCGGGCGGGCGCCGACGAGGAGCTGTACACGGAGCGCTTCCTGCTCCGGCGGCCGCTCCTGGAGGCGCTCTTGCACGAGGGCCCGGTGGTGCTCCTGATCGACGAGATCGATCGCGCCGACGACGAGTTCGAGGCCTTCCTGCTCGAGTTTCTCTCGGACTTCCAGGTGTCGATCCCGGAGCTGGGAACGGTCACCGCCGACGGCCGCCCGCTGGTGGTGATCACCTCGAACCGCACGCGCGAGCTCCACGATGCGCTCAAGCGACGCTGCCTCTACCACTGGATCGACTACCCGGCGCCCGAGCGGGAGGCGGAGATCGTCCGCGCCCGCCTTCCCGGGGTGCCGGACGAGATCGCGTTGCGGGTGTGCGAGGCGGTGGCCCGCCTGCGTGACGAGGATCTCTACAAGCTGCCCGGAGTCGGCGAGACGATCGGCTGGGCGCAGGCACTGTTGGCGCTCGACGGCGCCGAGCTCGAGGACACGCTCGGGGTGGCCCTCAAGGTGCGTGAGGACATCGACCGGGTGCGCGAAGCGGGCATGCTCGAGGACCTCGCCCACGCGGGGGACGCGCCCTGAGGGTCGAGCAGCGCGGGATGCGGCTCACGGGCCGCCTGGTGCTGCTGGCCGGCGCCATGCGCGCGGGCGGCGCACGCGTGGGGGTGGACAAGCTGCTCTCGGCCCACCGGGCGCTGGCTGCCGTCGACCCCGCCGACCGAGCCGCCTCCTACCACGCGCTGCGGGCCGCCATGTGCTCGCGGCATTCGGACCTGGCCGTGTTCGACGCCGCGTTCGCGGAGCTGTTCGCGCCCGCACCGCCCGAGTTCCCGCCGCCGCCGCTCGGCGACCTCCCGAAGACGGCGCTGCCGCGGGCCGCGGTGCCGGGTCCCGACCTCCGCCGGCAGGTGGAGAGCGAGGCCGAGGTGGTGCCCGCCGCCTGGTCCGACGTCGAGCTGCTCCACGAGAAGGACTTCGCGGCCTACACGGACGCGGAGCGCCGCGCGGCGCGCAGGATCATGAAGCGGCTGGCGGCCGCCGCGCCCGTTCGCCCGAGCCGGCGTCTGCGACCGGCGCACCGGCGCGGCGCCCCGCCCCACGCCGCGCGCCCCGACCTGCGTCGCACCATGCGGGCCTCGCTGCGCACCGGCGGCGATCCGTTCGAGCGCCACTGGCGCGAGCCCGGCGAGCGGCCCCACCCGCTTGTCCTGGTCTGCGACGTGTCCGGCTCGATGGAGCCCTATGCACGCATGCTGCTGCAGTACATGCAGGCCTGCGTGGCAGCGCGCCGGCGGGTGGAGGCCTTCGTCTTCGGCACCCGCCTCACCCGGGTCACCGGCGAGCTTGCCGGTCGTGATCCCGACCGTGCCCTGGACCGCGCGGCCGGCGCCGCCGACGACTGGTCCGGCGGCACGCGCATCGGGGAGGCGCTCGGAACACTCAACCGTGAGCATGGCCGCCGGCTCGGGCGCGGCGCCATAGTGGTGCTTCTCTCCGACGGTTGGGATCGGGGCGAACCAGAACAGCTCAGCGCCGAGATACAGCGCCTTCAGCGCTGCGCCCACCGCCTGATCTGGCTCAACCCGCTGAAGGCGAGCCCGGACTACGAGCCGCTCACACGAGGCATGCAGGCCGCCCTGCCACATGTGGACCATTTCTTGGCCGGGAACTCGCTGGCCTCCCTGTCCGAGCTTGCGCTATTGATGGAGGAGGGCTTGGAATGAGCCAGGCCTGGGAAAGCTGCGCAAGGAGGGGAGGGAGGAGCCCATGAAGGACGTAGTCGATGACGTGCGGGCCTGGACCGCCCGCGGCGACAGGGTGGCCATTGCCACGGTCGTGGACGTGAAGCGCTCGGCACCGCGCCCACCGGGGGCGAAGATGGCGGTGAACGAGCACGGTGAGGTGTCCGGCGCCGTGTCCGGGGGCTGCGTCGAGGGCGCGGTGGTGGAGGTGGCGGCCGAGGTGCTGGGGGGCGATGGTCCAAGGCTCCTGCACTTCGGGATCGCGGACTCCGAGGCCTGGGACGTGGGTCTGCCCTGTGGCGGCGAGATCGACGTGTTCGTGGAGGAGTTTCAGGAGTGAGCGCGCAGGGCGAGTTCGCGGCCATCGCCGCTGATGACGGGCGGGCCGCCCTCGTGACCGTGATCCAGGGGCCCGGCACCGGAGCGAAGCTGCTGGTGCGCCCCGACGGCGCCACCGAGGGGAGCCTGGGCGACCCAGGCACCGACCGCGCCGCCGTCGAGGCCGCGGAGGAGCTGATGTGGGCCGAGCGCTCCGAGATCCGCGAGCACGGCGAGAGCATGCTCTTCGTGGACGTGACCGCGCCCGCCCCGCGACTGGTGATCTTCGGGGCGGTGGACTACGCGGCCGCGCTGGCGCGCCTGGCGCGTGCGGCAGGCTGGCGCCCCTTCGTGTGCGACCCGCGGTCGCAGTTCGCCACCGCCGAGCGCTTTCCCGAGGCCGAGGAGGTGATCGCCGCCTGGCCCGCCGACGCCTTCGCCCGTCTCGGCGGCATCGACCGGGCCACCTACATCGCGGTGCTCACCCACGACCCCAAGCTGGACGACGCCGCCCTCACGCTCGCGCTGCGCTCCGACGCCGCATACATCGGAGCGATGGGCAGCCGCCGCGCCCAGGCCAAGCGCCGCGAACGGCTGCTGGCGGCCGGGGTGGGGGAGGAGCTCCTGGAGCGCATCGCCGCGCCGATCGGCCTGGACCTCGGGGCCGTCACCCCGGAGGAGACCGCCCTCTCGATCATGGCCGAGGTGGTGGCGGTCCGAAACGGTCGCGAGGGCGGCCGCCTGTCCGCCTCGGCCGGACGTATCCACGAGGTCGGCGCGTGATCGGAGGCATCGTCCTCGCGGCGGGCGCCGGCACGCGCTTCGGTGGCGGCAAGCAGCTCGCGCTGCTGGACGGCCGGCCGTTGCTGGAGCACGCCGTGGAGACCATGACGGCCGCGCCGGTGGCCCGGGTGCTGGTCGTGCTCGGCTCGGGCGCCGACGAGGTGACGGCCGCCGTGAACCTGCATGGCGCCGACACGCTGGTGTGCGAGCGCTGGGAGGAGGGGCAAGCGGCTTCGCTGGCCGCTGCACTCGCGGAGCTGGCTGACTGCGAGGCCGTGGTGGTCACGCTCGGTGACCAGCCACGGATCTCACCCGACGCCATCCGCCGGGTGATCGCAGCCCGCGGCGACGGCGCGGCCGCCGTGCGCGCGACCTACCGGGGCGAGCCCGGCCACCCGGTGCTCCTGGAGCACTCCCTGTTCGAGCGGTTGCGCAACGTAACCGGCGACCACGGCGCGCGCAACCTCCTGCTCAGCGTTCAGACACGAGACGTGCCCTGCGACGACCTGGGCGGAGGCGAGGATGTGGACACCCCCGCCCAGTTGGACGCGCTGCGCTCCGGCGGCCCGGTGAGCTGAGCCCCACTCCCGCGGCCGCCTCACTCGTCCAGGCTCAGCACGTCGACGCTGTCGTAGCCCTTCACCGGCGCGCCGGCGGACGCCTCGCCACCGGTGCCGCGGTAGGCCCCGGAGCCGCCGACGATGGGAAAGCGTGCGCCGGGGCTGCGATCGCTGAGACGCACGATGCCCTCTCCCACGATCTGGCCGTCGCCGAAGCGCCAGGTCGAGGTGCACTGCATCGTGGCCTCGAAGAGGGGCGCGGTCGGCCCGACGCCGACGCAGTCGGTGAAGAGCGTGCCGATGCGCCGGTCGCGTTCGTCGAACATCGCCTGCCGGGTGAGCACCCGGTCGCCGTGGCTGAGGTCCTCGCGCTTGGCCTTCGGCGCGACGTCGATGATCTTCACGGCGCGCACCTTGTCCCGCACCGTGATCTCACGTGCGCTGTCGGCGCTCGTGACTGCGGGGATTGCGACGGCCGCCGCGAGCGCGGCGATGACGACGGCCGCCACACGGCGCGGGCGAAATGAGTTGGACATCGGGGATTCCTCCTGAGGTCGAATTCGGTCGCTGCCAGTCAACCGCCGGCACTCGGGCGCGGCGTCGTCCCACGCGGCGAACCTGAGCTACCCCGACGGAGGTATCCGGGCCGGTTGCCTACCGCGCGAGGGCGAGCGCGGGATCGGCCACGGGAAGGCGTGCGTGCAGGCGCCAGCCGTCGCCGTCGGGTCCCACGTCGAGAGTCCCGCCCGCGGACTCGACCCGCTCCCGCATGCCGGTGAGCCCGAGGCCCGAGCCGGTTTCGGCAAGCAGCGAGGGTGCGTTGTCGCCGTCGTTGCGGACGACGATCTCGAAGGAGTCGCCGCGCAGGCCGAGCCGCACCTCCACCTCCGCTCCCGGCGCGTGCTTCATGACGTTGGTGAGCCCCTCCTGCACCACCCGGTACGCCGCGTCCTCCACCTCCGCGGGAAGCTGGACGCCGGGCGGCAGGGGCGTTACCTGGACGTCGAGGCCGTTCGCATCGGCACTCTCGAGCAACAGCTGCAGCCGGTCTGTGCCTGGGGCGTGAGCGTCGTCGGCATGGAGGATGTCCACGAGCCGGGCCATCTCGCCCAGCGCCTGCTCCCCGGCCTCCCGGACGCTTCGGAACCGCTCCGCCGCCTCGTCCATGCGGTTCGGATCGGCCACACGGCCTGCGCCGGCCTGGATCACGATCACCGCGAGGTGATGGGCAACAATGTCGTGCAGCTCACGGGCGATTCGCGCACGCTCGCGGCGCACCGACAGCCGAGCGAACGCATCCTCCTCGGCTTCCAGCTCGCGGGACCGTGCGCCGAGCTCCCTCACCATGCGACGGCGCTGCCGGAGCTGTTGCCCGACCCACCACGGCGCGATGATCGCAAACACCAGGGGCACGAACACCCCGTTCGGGAACCCGATCAGGACCTCCGACGTCACGAGAAGGACCGCGGCGCCGAGGGCGCCCACGCGACCGGAGGCGTACGCGCCACACGCGTAGGCGACCGCCGCCTGAGCCCACATACTCGCCTCGGGAACGGGGCCTTCGATGCCCGACGAGAGCCAGATGACCAGGGCCGTCGCACAGGCGGCGGCGAGCGGGAGCCGGGGCGCGAACGCAACCGGCGCACAGAACAGGACCAGCGCGAGCCCGACGAGCAGGGGATCGGTCACACCCGGCCGCAGCCACATCTCCAGGAAGCCGACCGCGGCGAGCGCGAGCGCCATGGCCGGCCAGAGCCACCGGCTTCCGAGCAGCGAGCGCAGCCGGCCGCGCGTGGCGTCAGCCACCGGCCGCCACCACCGGCAGCTCAGCGCGCAACACGCGCCGTCCGACGGGCAGTATCGAGGAGCTGAAGCTGCCGCCGTGCGCGGTCACGCGTTCGCGCGCGGCAGCCACAGCCGCGTCGGCGCTGCTTCCCTCGGTGGGAAGGCCGCGGACCTCCAGCTCGAGGGCGTCCGCGAGGAAGCGCAGGTGCACCGTGGCCGCCTCGCCGTTCTCTCCCCCCACGGCCGCGAGCGCATGCTGCAGCGCACGGTAGGCCGCCAGCTCGGTACCTCCGGGCAGCGGCCGCCGCTCGCCTTCGACTTCGAAGTCCACGACGCGTCCGCCGGCGCGGGCCTCCTCGAGAAGGGTCTCGATCTGGGCGAGCGTGGGCCGGGGGGAATGGTCGCTGCGCCCGTCGGTGCGGAGCAGCCCGAGCAGCCCGCGCATCTCATTGAGCGACCGCCGCCCCTCCGCCTCGATCCGCACGAACGCCTCGCGCGCGCGCGCGGGACGGTCCGGCAGGACACGCTCTCCTTCCTCGGCAAGCTCGACTATCTGACGCACACTCCCCCGTGCGGCGAAGTCGAGATCGGTGGCGAGGCGCGTCCTCTCCACCTCCACGGCCAGCTGTGCGGTCCGCTCACGCTGCCGCTCCAGCATCCGCGTGCGCTCGGCCAGCTGCCCGGCCACGAGGTCTCGGGAGCGGGCGACTCGTCCCGCGGCCCAGATCCCGCTGCAGAGCGGGAATGAGAAGAGCGCGAAGCCCACCACGTCGCCCTCGAGGATGGGGTCGGTTGCGCCCAGGAAGATCATGCTCGCGAGGATCAGGCCGAGTCCGGCCAGCGCCCGGCCGAGCTGCTCCCGTGTGGCGAGGGCGAACAGGATCATGAGCGCCGGCGGGATCGCGACCCCGCAGCGGAACTGCTCGAACGTCGGAAGGGCGCTCACCAGCACGCCGGCGGCAAGGAGGGCGGCGGCCTCGAGCGGCGCCTTTCGCCGGAGGAACATCGGCAGGATCACCGCGAGGAGCAGCACCGAACCGATCACCGGATCGCCCGGGACCTCCGGATCGGTGAGCACCAGGATGCCGAAGGCCATCAGCACGGCCGCTATGCCGATATCGAGCGCCGGCTGCCACCGCCGCTCGCGAGTTTTCACGGGTCGATCGTAACCTCGGCCGCCTGTCCTGTACATGGGCGGAACGCTAGATCCGGCCACGGCTCCGGACGTCATCCCTCGGGGCGATCCACCTTGACCCTGCGGGATGACGCTGCTCCGGCAACCCAGGAATTACGCTGACGCAATGACCGGCCCGGAGGTTGAGGTACCTGGCGATGACCTCACGGTGCTGATCGCCGATGACCAGGCCCTGGTGCGGGCGGGCTTCCGGGCGATCCTCGATGGTCAGCCCGGCATCCGGGTGGTGGGAGAGGCGATCGACGGGCGCAACGCGGTCGAGCTGGCCCGCCTGCGCACGCCCGACGTCGTGCTCATGGACATCCGCATGCCCGACCTGGATGGCCTCGAGGCCACCCGTCGCATCCTCGCCGAGGCGGCCGATCAGCCGATCGCGGTTCTGATGCTCACCACGTTCGACCTCAACGAGTACGTGTACGACGCGCTCCGGGCCGGGGCCAGCGGCTTCCTGCTGAAGGACGTGCTGCCCGAGGACCTCATCGCCGCCGTTCGTGTCGTCGCGGCCGGGGACGGGCTCATCGCCCCCACCATCACCAAGCGACTGATAGAGCAGTTCGCGCGCACGGCTCCCCCGAGCACCCCGCCGGCGGAGCTCGATCTGCTCACTCCGCGCGAGCTCGAGGTGCTCACACTGATGGCTCGTGGTCTGTCCAACGGCGAGATCGCCGACGAGCTCGTGCTCAGCCAGGCGACGGTCAAGACGCACGTCAAGCGCGTGCTCGGCAAGCTCGAGGTGCGCGACCGCGTGCAGGCGGTGGTGCTGGCCTACGAGGCGGGCCTGGTGACGCCGGGGGACGCAGCGCGGCGCGACTAGCGAAGCGCCCGGTCGAGCGCGGCGAAGAACGCGTCGACATCGTCCGGGCCGGTGTGCAGGTGGGGACTCACCCGCATCGACTCGCCGCGCATGGCGATGAATACGTCGTCCGCGGCCAGCCGTCGTTCGATGCCCGCGCGCAGCGACTCGGGCAGCCTGAGGCCGAGCATGTGCGGCCCGCGCGCGTGGTCGGGCTGGGGCGCCAGGTCGCGCCGCCGGGCCTCGCGCTCGATGCGACTGGTGGTCACGGCCAGCGTCGCGGCTACGCCGGCGACTCCCCAGGAGAGCACCTGGCGTAGCGCGGCGATGGCCATCGGCGCCAGCGACGGGCTGGCTCGCTGGCCGACGTCGAAGCGGCGGGCGCCTGGGCGGTAGCGGTCGCCGGAGACGCCGGGGCAGCCGAGGTTCTCGGCGCCGGTGCGGTTGATCCAGCTTTCCTCGAGCGGCCGGCCCGAGCGGCGCTCCGGTGCGACGAACATGTAGGCGAAGCCGACCGGGCCGAGCAGCCACTTGTAGCCGCCCGCGACGAGGTAATCGGGACGAATCGCGGGGACGTCCAGCGGCATCGCCCCCAGCGATTGCGTCGCGTCGACCACGAAGACCGCGCCCACTTCGCGCGCTCGCTGACCCACTCGCGCGAGGTCGATCAGAGCCCCGTCCGTCCAGTGGACGTGGGGAACCGAGACCACACGCACCCGCTCGTCGATCGCCCGGACGATGGCCTCGGTCCAGCTCCCTCCCGCGCCGGCCCTTACCGTGAGGATCTCTGCTCCGGTGCGCCGCGCGAACGCCCTCCAGGTGTGAACGTTGGAGGGGTAGTCCCCGGCGACCAGAAGCACCCGGTCGGCCGGTGAGGCCCGGGTGTTGTGCGCCGCCACGGCCAGGCCGTAGCTGGTGGCCGGGATGAAGGCAACGCCGTCGGAGTCAGCCCCGATCAGCATCGAGAACAGGGCGCGCAGGTCCTCCGCCTCCGCGAACCAGTCCTCCAGCGTGAACGTCCAGGGCGCGGCCCGGCGGGCCAGCGCTCGCTCGCCCGCGGCGCGGACCGCGTGCAGCTGGAGAGCGTCGCCTGCGGCGTCGAGGTACACCACCCGATCGGGGATCTCGAACAGATGACGCTGGCTGGGTAGGGGCGACACGCTGGCCACGTCGTGGTGGGAATCCTGTGCTCCGGCGGCTTCGAGGTGCTTACCACCCGGTTACAGGCGTGTTAGGTTCGACAAGGGGTACTGGCCAATGGACTTCAGGATCCTCGGACCGCTCGAGGTGCAGGTCGATGATCGCCCGCTCAGCCTGGGAGGCATGAGGCAGCGCGCTCTGCTTGCTCTCCTGGTGATCCACGCGAACGAGGTGGTCTCGAGCGATCGCCTGATCGAGGAGCTCTGGGGGGAGCGGCCGCCCGAGGGCGCGCCGAAGGCGCTTCAGGTGGCGGTCTCGCGGCTGCGGCGGACCCTCGAGCCCGATCGAACGCCCGGACAGGAGAGCGCTCTGCTCGTGACCCAGCCGCCCGGCTATGGGCTCAGGCTCCAGCGTGGCCAGGTCGATCTGCACCAGTTCGAGGATCTGGTGGCCGCGGGACGCGCCGACCTGGCCCGGGGCAGCCCGTCCCGGGCCGCCGAACGGCTCGCCGCCGCGCTCGACCTGTGGCGCGGTCCACCGCTCGGCGATCTCGCCTACGAGCCCTTCGCGCAGGCGGAGACGGGCCGGCTGGAGGAGCTGCGCAGCTCGGCCATCGAGGAACGAATCGAAGCCGAGCTCGAGCTCGGGCGGCACTCCGAGCTGGTCGCACAGCTTCAGGAGCTGGTCGGGCGGCAACCGTTGCGTGAGCGGCTGCGCGAGCAGTTGATGATGGCCCTCTACCGCTCGGGTCGCCAGGCCGATGCGCTGGCCGCCTACCACGACGCCCGCCGCACGCTGGTCGACGAACTGGGTATCGAGCCGGGGCGTCGCCTGCGCGAGCTGCATGAGCAGATCCTGAGACAGGACCCCGAGCTCGACTCCAGGCCGTCGCGCGAGCCGGCGACCGCGGGCGACGGCGCGCCGGAAGCTCCTCGAGGAGTGTTCGTGGGCCGCGCGCGCGAGCTGGCCGACCTTCACCAGGCGCTCGAGGACGCGCTGGCGGGCCGGGGAAGGCTCGTGCTGGTGGCCGGCGAGCCCGGGATCGGCAAGAGCAAGCTCGCCACCGAGCTGGTTCGCCCCGCGCAGGCCCAAGGGGCGCGGGTGCTGGTCGGCCGCTGCTGGGAGGCCGGCGGGGCCCCGGCCTACTGGCCGTGGGTGCAGTCCATGCGCCACTACGTCCGCGACACCGACCCCGAGGCGCTGCGTGAGCAGCTTGGCCTCGGCGCACCTCAGCTGGCGCAGCTGCTGCCGGAGCTGCACGAGCTCTACCCCGACCTGCCGGAGCCTCCGGACATGGAGTCCGAGGGCGCGCGGTTTCGCCTGTTCGAGGCCGTGAGCGCCTTTCTGCGCTCCGCGTCACAGGATCGTCCGCTTCTCCTCCTGCTCGACGACCTGCACGCCGCCGACGAGCCCTCGCTGCTGTTGCTTCGCTTCGTGGCTCGGGAGATGGCGGACAGCAGGCTGCTGGTGGTCTGTGCTTACCGCGACGTCGACCCGACGCTGAAGGATCCGCTGAGCGGCACGCTCGCCGAGCTGGCGCGCGAGGGGTGGACGACCCGCCTGGGCCTCGAGGGTCTCACCGAGCCCGACGTCGCGGAGTACGTCGAGCTGTCGACCGGGACAGAGCCCGCGCCAGCCCTGGTCCGGACCATCTCGGCGGAGACCGAGGGCAATCCACTCTTCGTCACCGAGGTCGTGCACCTGCTGGAGTCCGAGGGCCCCCTGACCACACAGGATGCGAGCCCGCGGATCCCGCCCGGGGTGCGGGCGGTCATCGGCCGGCGGGTGGCTCGGCTCTCCAGTCCCTGCCGCAGGCTGCTGCTGGCAGCATCGGTGCTGGGGCGGGAGCTCGAACTGGATGTGCTCGCCCGCCTCAGCGAGCTCGAACGCGACGATCTGCTCGACAACCTGGACGAGGCGATGACCGAGCGCGTCATGGGTGTCGTGCCGGGGTCGCCCGGGCAGCTCCGCTTTGGTCACGCCCTTATCCGGGACACGCTGTACGACGATCTGACCCCGGCCCGCCGGCTGCAGCTCCACCGGCAGGCGGGTGAGGCTCTCGAGACGGCTCACTCGGCGGATCTGGATCCTCACCTCACCGAGCTGGCGCATCATTTTGCCGCCGCCGCCCCGGCGGGACAGCGGGAGAAGGCGCTTGAGTACGCGCGACGGGCAGCGGACCGTGCGACGGCGCAGCTCGCCTACGAGGAGGCAGCGCGCCTCTACGAGCTGGCACTGGGCCACGTCGAAGAACCCGGGACCCGCTGTGAGCTGTTGCTGTCACTCGGCCGCGCGCGGGCCCGCGCCGGCGACACTCCGGCCTCGAAGCAGGCCTTCCGCGAGGCAGCGGAGCTGGCCGAGAGCAGCGGCCAGCCCCGGCCACTGGCGCACGCGGCGCTCGAGTACGGAGTGGCGGGCGCGGGGATCATCTGGGACGTATCCCGGGACGACGAATACCTCGTGCCGCTCCTGGACCGGGCGCTGACCGCGCTCGGGCGCAAGGACGACAAGCTGCGCGTCCGCCTGCTCGCCCGTCTGGCCGGCGGCCCGCTGCGTGACGCGAGCTTCCCGCCCGAGCGCAAGGACGCGCTCAGCAGGGAGGCCCTGGCGATCGCCCGCCGCCTGGACGACCCGGCCACGCTGGCCTACGCGCTCGAGGGCTACATCCTCGCCCACCACTCACCGCCGCATACCCCTCAGCAGCTCGAGCTGGCGACGGAGCTGGTCGAGGTCGCCGAGCAGGCCGGCGACAAGGAGCGCCTGCTGCACGCCCACGACGAGCGCTTCGACAGCCTGCTCGAGCTGGGAGATGCCGACAGCGCGCGAGCCGAGCTCGAGATCATGAAGGCGCTGGCCCAGGAGGTCCGGACTCCACCGACGGACTGGCTCGTGCTGACGGAGCAGGCGATGATGGCTCTTCTCGAGGGTCGTTTCGCCGACGCCGAGGCCGACATCACGGAGGCTTTCGAACGGGGTAGGCGGGCCCTGGACTGGAACGCCGATGTGGTCTACGGCCTTCAGCTGTCCGGACTGCGCCGAGAGCAGGGCAGGCTGCAGGAGATCGAGGATCTCGTTCGCCGCTCCGCCGAGGCCTACCCCACGTACCGGATCTGGCGCTGCGTCCTCATCAACACGGTGTCGGTGCTGGGGCACGAGGCGGAGGCTCTGGAGGCTTTCGACGCGGTGGCTGCGGACGACTTCGCGGCGCTGCCGTTCGACGAGGAGTGGCTTGTGAGCATGTGCCTGCTCGCTCAGACCGTGAGCGCTCTCGGGGACGGTTCACGGGCGGCGCTGGTCTACGAGCGGCTGAAGCCCTACGGGGACCGCGTGGCGGTGAGCTACCCGGAGGTGACCACCGGCTCGATCGCGCGCGATCTGGGGCTGCTGGCGGCGGCGATGCAACGCTGGGACGTCGCGGTCGGGCATTTCGAGGAGGCGCTCGAGGCCAACGGGCGGATCGGCGCCCGGCCCTGGCTTGCCCACACCCAGCGGGACTGCGCGCGGGCGCTCGAGGTCCGCGATGCGAGCGGCGACGCCGAACGCGCACGCGCCCTCCGAGCCCAGGCGCTGGCGACCTACCAGGAGCTCGGAATCAGCCCGGGCGAGGCGTGAGGTCCGCCACCGCCCCCGCCAGCCAGCCGCGCAGCTCGTCCAGGAACCCGGGGTCGATGCTGTGGCCCATGGGCGATTCGCGGTAGGTCAGGTCGGCTCCGGCGTCCGACAGCTGCCGGCGTGCGTCACGCGCAAACTCGACTCCGATCACCGGGTCGTGCTCGCCGTGGCCGATGGCCACCGGAAGTCCGGCGGCGTTCGCCGGGTCGATCCCGAAGTCCTCGACCGTCGGGATGAAGCCACTGAGGGCCATGATCGCCGCCGGCCGCGGCCTACCCTCGCCCAGGCCGAGCGCATAGGACATCACCGCCCCCTGGGAGAAGCCTCCCAGAACCATCCGCTCGGGCGGAAGATCGCGCTCGGCGAGGATGCGTTCCAGCTCGGCGCCAACGGCCTCGTAGGTGCCCTGGAAGGTGTCCCGGTCGGGGAAGCCGACGCGCGGGACCACATACCAGTGGGCACCGCCGGGCGGCAGGGCCAGCGGGCCGCGGAGGGTGACCCCCAGCAGCCGTCGCTCGGGGTCGAGCATGTCGATGAGCGGGAACAGGTCGTGTTCGTCGGCGCCACGTCCGTGAAAGAGCACGAGCGCGCCGTCGGGTGAGCCGTGGGGTTCGCGGTAGACTGGTTGCATCAGCAATTACCCTAGCGAGTCTCCAGCGTCCCCGACGGCCGCCGCGCTGCTCGACCGCGACGAGCTGGCGGCTTGGCGTGGACTGCTGCGGGCGCACGCCGATCTGACCCGAGCGCTCGACACCGAGCTCACCGCCCGGCACGGACTGCCGCTGTCCTCCTACGAGGTGCTCCTCTTCCTGGCCGATTCGCCGAACGGCCGGCTGCGGATGTCAGACCTGGCCGACTCTGTGCTGCTGAGCCGCAGCGGCCTCACGCGGTTGGTCGACCGCCTGGAGCGCGACGGCCTGCTCGAGCGTGAGCGCTGTGAGGATGACGCCCGGGGCTGGTTCGCCGCGATCACCGAGGAGGGGCGCGCGCTGTTCGACCAGGCCAGGGCGACGCACCTCGAGGGAGTCCGCGAGCGCTTTCTGCGCCACTACTCCCGGGCGGAGCTGCGCTCGCTGGGTGAGCTCTGGGTGCGTCTGGACACCGACCGGCTTTAAGACATCGGCGCCGCCACGCTGCCGCGGGCCCGCCGGCGGACCTCCCGGATCGCACGCGCCAGGCGCCGCACGCCCTCGTCGAGCTCCGCCGGCTCCACCAGCGAGAACGAGAGGCGGAACGAGGTCTGTGAGCGGCGCTCGGCGGTGATCGCGTCTCCGGGCGTGAACGACATGCCGTGCCGGGCGGCCTCCGAGTAGAGGGCACGCTGGTCGAGCGGCCGCCTGAGGGTGACCCATAGGTGGTGCCCGCCCCGCGGTGAATCGACGTGGTATTCCCCGGCCAGATGCTTCTCGAGCGCGGCCAGCAGGGCGTCCCTGCGCTCGAGGTAGAAGGGAAGCGTGGCCTCGATATGGCGGTCGTGTGAGCCCGCCGCCAGCCAGCGTGCCGCGATGTGCTGGATGAGCGTGGGGGTGTGGAAGTCGGCCTCCAGCTTCAGCAGCGCCAGCCGTTCCCGCACCGGGCCCCGTGCCGCGATCCAGCCCGCGCGCAGTCCGCCGCCGACCACCTTGGACAGCGAGTTGACGTAGATCACGTGGGCGGGTGCCAGCTCGCGCAGCGGGCGAACGGGCTCCCCCTCGAAGCGAGCGTCCGCGTAGACCCGGTCCTCGAGCACGAAGAAGTTCCGCTCCACTGCAAGCTCGGCGAGCCTTTGCCGGCGCTCGTCGGAGAGGTTGCGGCCCGTGGGGTTCTGGCAGGCGGTCTGTAGGCCCACGAGCTTGATCTCGTGCCGCGCGAGCAGCCGCTCGAGCGCGGCCACGTCGAGGCCGTCCTCGTCCACCGGAACACCGATCACCCGCGCGCCGGTCTGGCGCAGCGAGTCCAGCATCCCCACGAACGTAGGCGACTCGATCACCGCCACGTCGTCCCGCTCCAGCGTCGCGCGCGCCGTGAGGCTGAGCGCCTGCTTGGCCCCCGAGGTGACGACCACCTCGTCGGGCTCCTCGGCCCAGCCCGCCTCACGACCTCTCGCGGCCAGCTGCTCCCGGAAGCGCCACAGGCCCTCCGCAGGTAGGTAGGACAGAGCCTCGCCGCCCTCCTCCTCGAAGACCTCGGCCGTGATGCGCGCGAGCTCTTCGGTGGGATACAGGCTGGGGGAGGGCCATCCGATCGCCAGCGAGATCAGGCCGGGCCGTCCCGCGCTCGCGAACGCCTCGCTCAGCACCTGCTCCGGGTAGTTCGGCTCCCGATAGGGAAGGGCGTAGACCTGCCAGTCGTCGCCGTGCTCGGCGCTCCCGGCGGGAGCGAGCGTCCGGACGAAGGTTCCGCGGCCCACGCTGGCGGTCACATAGCCGAGCTCGGCCAGCCTGCGGTACACGCGCGCGGCCGTGAGGTGGTTGACCCCCACCTGGGTGGCCAGCTCGCGGGTGGGAGCCAGCTTCTCGCCCGGCTCGAGCCGGCCCTCCTCTATCGCCTCGGCGAAGCGGTCCACCAACTGCTGGGTCAGCGAGACCTCGCCGCCGCGCTTCAATGCAGACAAATCAACTTTGTACGACATTGTAGGACGGCTCATACGGCCTAGAGTAACAATTGTTGGCGCTCAGTCAAGCGAATGTAAGACCGCAGAGGAGGTCAGGAAATGAGCAACATCACCGTCCGCAGGTCCAGCCCCGCCGACGCGGTCGAGCTGGCCCGGCTGGCTGCACTGGACAGCGCGCGCCCGTTGCGGGGCCCCGCGCTGATCGCCGAGTCCGGCCAGCGCATGCTCGCCGCGCTGCCGCTGGGCGAGGGCCGGCCGGTTGCCGACCCGTTCGAGCCCACCGCCGAGCTGGTCGCGCTGCTCGAGCTGCGCCGTGAGCAGCTCGGACGGGATTCCGGCACGCGTGGCGGCCGGGCGCTGCGCTGGCTGCTCCGCGCTCCGCTGAGGGCCTAGTGACCTGAGTCGTTACTTCGCGCGCTCGGGAAGCTGAAGCCGAACTTCCGACTCAGGTCACTAGTCCAAACGCGCGCGGCGCGCCGGTCGGCCGCGGCGCAGCGCACGCGCCTCCCGCAGCTCGTCGATGGAGACGGGCGTCGCCGGCTCGAGCTCCTCTCGGGTCGGCAGGGCCACCGTCTCCATCGGCGATTCGATGGTCTCCCCCTCAGCCTGCTCCACCCACCATGCGCCGGCTCCGCGGCGAGCGCTCACCGCCTCCACCGGATGGTCGCCGGCAAAGAGCAGGCCCACGCCGTCGTCGATGGCGTAGCCGGGCGGGACCGCCTCGCTGCGAACGGCCTGGAGGAAGCAGGAACGCCGTCCCGGCTCGTCGTGGTAGTGAACGGAGCTGCTGCCGCACAGAAAGCCGAGGCCACGGACCGGGCGCGGAGCCCCGAACGAGGTGGTCACGCCGGCCTGGAACCAGCACATCGCCCCTGCGCTGATCCCGGCCAGCACGATGCCCCGCATCCACGCATCGTGCAGGAGGCCGTCGAGGCCGTGCGCCCGCCAGACGGCCAGCAGGTTCAGCAGGCTGCCGCCGCCCACGTAGAGGATGTCCTGATCGAGCAGCATCTGCCGCAGGTCTACGGGCTCCGTTCCCAGGCGAAACAGCGAGAGGTGGGTCGGCTCGCAGGGGAGATCGCGAAACGCGCGGTAGAAGCGCCGGATCTGTTCCTCGGCGTCGCCACCCGCGGTGGGCAGAAGACAGATCCGGGGACGCGGAGGAATGGCCACGTCGAGCACGTAGCGGTCGAGGGAGGGGTCGCCGAGGCGGTCGCTGAAGCCGCCTCCGCCCATCGCGAAGACGCGCCGCGGTTCCGGTCGCCCCAGCATCACCTCAGGCGGCCACGACGGCGAGCGGCGCCGCCGCCTTGTGCGGGGAGCCCAGGTGCACCGTGGAAAGTGGCCGGCGACTCACCCGGTCTCCGCTGAGGCGCATGCGCCAGGCGCGCGCGTCCGGCCGCGAGCCGACCACGCGGCTGAGCCGGTCGTCGGCAAAGTGCAGCGCGGCCCCGTCCTCCACCGCGAAGCCGGGAGCCATTCCCTCCCTCAGGAAGCGGCGGTAGGCCGAGCAGCGGCTGGACTCCGCGTTCACGTGCACGCAGTTGCTCCAGGGCAGCAGGCCGAGTCCCTGGACGGCCTGCGGGGCGCCGTGGAAGGCGCTCACCCCCTGCCGGAACCAGCACAGCGACCCTGCACTCAGGCCGCACAGCACCACGCCGCGCTCCCAGGCGCGGCGCAGGGTCACGTCGAGCCCATGCGCCCGCCACGCGCCGAGCAGGCTGATCACGCTGCCGCCGCCCACGTAGATGAGGTCACGCGTGAGCAGGTGCTCGTGCGGGTCGCCCACCCCCGACTCCCGCCGGAAGAGCGAGATGTGCGAGGGCTCGCAGCGCTCCGCGGGAAAGGCCTGGTAGAAGCGGACGATGTAGTGGTCGGCGTCCCCGCTGGCCGTGGGCAGAAAGCAGACCTTCGGCCGTTGCTTTCCGGTCACGCCGAGGACGTACTCGTCCAGCAACCGGTTGCCGCGCTCCATGGAGAAGCCGCCCCCGCCGAACGCCACGATCTGCCGCCAGACGCGCTTCACCGGCCGAGGGTAGGGCCGCCCTCAGGGCCGGTCAACGAATTCTGGACCGGTGTCGAAGCGGACTTGGACAGGATGTCCAGCCATCGACGGCCAAGTCGGGCTCCGCTGCGTATCACCCGTCGTTCCCGACAGGAGGTGAGGAGATGACGGGACGCGTCAAGCTGGTGGCCGCGGTGGCGGTTGCCGCGTCAGGGGTCGTCGCGGCCGGGGCCGCGGTGGCCGGCGGCGGAAGCGAGCTGCGTGAGCAGCTCACCGGCTACGAGGAGGTGCCGGCGGTCTCGACGGACGCCAGCGGCCGCTTCCAGGCCAAGGTCCATTCGAGCGGTGGAGCGATCACCTACCGATTGCGCTACCGCGACTTCGAGGACAAGACCGTGACCCAGTCGCACATCCACTTTGGACAGCGCTCGGTCAACGGCGGCATCTCGGTGTTCCTGTGCTCGAACCTGGGCAACGGCCCGCCGGGCACGCAGCTCTGCCCACCGGATCCGGCCACCATCGAGGGCACGATCCGCGCCACGGATGTGATGGGGCCGGGCGTACAGGGGATCGCTGCGGGCGAGTTCGACGAGCTGGTGCGGGCGATCCAAGCCGGAGCCACGTACGTGAACGTGCACAGTGACGCCTTCCCCGGAGGTGAGATAAGGGCGCAGCTCGAGCCCCGCTAGGGGCAATCAGGGCAGCAGCGCGGGCGGGCGGTCAGCCCTCCCGGCGAAACACCCGCTCGCGCCGCTCGCCCAGCTGGGGCTCGGGGTCCTCGGCCAGGAGCAGGCCAATGCCCACTCGGTACTTGCTGAGCGAGACCGCGTCCACACCGGCCTCCTCCAGGAGCCGGTTGCACAGGCCCTCGCCGTCCTCGGTCTTGGTCTCCACGATCACGCAGTCGTCGGTCAGGCGCGCCCTGCCGTTTCGCAGCGAATCGAGCTCGAGCCCGTGGTCGAAGGTCACCCGCTGGTTGTCGGCCGCCAGGGTGAAGCGCCGAAAGCGAGTGGCGAGCGCCGGTGTGAGCTCCTCGGGAGTCGAACCGATCGAGCGGCTGAGCTGAGTCCGGACGAAGCGCTCGGCCGCTGGGGTCATCCGGCCGTGATCGCCGGGGTCGACGTCCATCTGCTCCTTGTCGGTCTCGTCGTCCTCGCGCTTGACCTTGACCTCGAACGAGCACTGGCCGGCGTCGGCATAGAGGCGGCTGCGAACTTTGAACCGCGGCAGGCGATGCTCGACGTGGTCGTGAAAGCAGCGCAGGGAAGGCGTGTCGAAGTAGACGTTCTCGTACGCGAACGACCGTCGCCCCTCGATCTCGAGTGCCTCGTGATCCTCGCGCAGCCGCGGGAGCAGCTCGGCCATGCGCTCCCAGGAGATCAGGTACTTGGTGTCCACCCGGCGCTGGAGCGCGGCCCGGGCGTCGAGATCGTCCAGCGTCACCGGCTCGAAGCTCTCCAGCAGCTCTTCGGGGTCGCGGTCGATTCGTTGCTGTTTCATTCGACGCCTGGGTGATCGGGGATATCACGCATCGTTCCAAACCCGGAGGCAATCATGAGAAAGCTGGTGGAATCGACGTTCGTCACCCTCGACGGCGTGATCGGCGACCCCCAGGTGTGGGGGCCGCCGTACTGGGACGACGAGCACTCCGCCTACGCCGACAAGCTGCTGTTCTCGGCCGACGCCCTGCTGCTCGGGCGCAAGACGTACGAGGGCTTCGTCCAGGCCTGGCCGGACCGCGGCGGGGAGTTCGCCGACCGGATGAACAGCCTTCCCAAGCACGTGGCCTCGAGGAGCCTCAGCGACACGACGTGGAACGCCAGCCTGCTTCAGGGAGAGGTCGAGCAGCAGGTCGCCGGGCTGAAGCAGCAGTCAGGCGAGGACATCCTGAAGTTCGGCACGGGTGAGCTCGACCGGCCGCTGCTGGAGAACAAGCTGGTCGACGAGTACCACTTCTGGGTCTTTCCGGTGCTGGCGGGCAGCGGCCAGCGCCTGATCGAAGGGATCGACGTGACTCACCTCCAGCTGCTGGACAGCACGACCTTCCAGTCGGGGATCGTGGTCCACGTTCTGGCTCCCAAATGATCACGACGCGAGCGCCGGCGGTCCCGAGCGCAGGATGATGGTGGTCTCGGTGTCGGTGGCTCCCAGGCGCCGGCGCAACGAGCGTAGGAGCGCATCGAGCTCGGCGGTGTCGCGGCAGGAGATTCGAAGCTGGTAGTCGGGGGCGCCGGTCAGGTGGAGGACCTCGGTCACCGCCTCGAGCCGGGCGGCGGCGGTCGCGAACCGGTCGGAGTCCGTGCCCGGCGCCAGGGTTACGCCCACCAGCGCCTCGAGTCGCCTCCCGCCGGCCGCCGGGTCGACCGTGGCCACGAAGCCGGTGATCACGCCGGCTCGTCGCAGGCGTCGTACCCGGGCGGCGGCGGCGTTGGCGCTGAGGCCCACGGCGGCTCCCAGGTCGCGCCATGACATGCGTCCGTCAGCGCGGAGCAACCTGAGTAGTTCGCCGTCGATGGCCTCGATAACGGCGATTATCTCAGTAATTGCGCCCTACTGCTTGCGATCACGCCGTTGGGCCGCTAACCGGTATGGCCATGAGTGCCTCTGCCGCGTTGCTTGCCGGGCTGGCCGCGGGTCTGGTCATCGCCATGCAGGTGGGGGCCGTGACGGTGCTGCTGGTTGAGGCAGCGGCTGCCGGCGGTCCCCGGGCCGGGGTGGCCGCCGGCATGGGGGTGGCCAGCGCAGACCTGGCCTTCGGCGTGGTCGCAGTCACCGCGGGAGGCGCTGCGGGGGCGGCTCTGGCCGGGCACGAGGCAGAGATCCGTCTCGTCGCGGCGGGCCTCCTGGCGGCGATCGCGATCCACGGGCTGATCGCGCTTCGGCCGGGGCGCGAGCGGCCGGGCACGCCTCCGGCCGGCCGGCACTACGCGCGCTTTCTCGGCATCACCGTGGCCAACCCGCTCACGATCGCCTCGTTCGCGGCAGTCGCCGCCTCGCTGTCGCTCGCCGGTCCCGCCGCGGGGGCCGCCTTTGCCCTCGGCGTGGGCGCGGCCTCCGCGGTGTGGCACCTGGCGGTCGGACTGGCGGCGGGCCACGGTGGCCGCTGGATCGGTCCGTCCACGCGCCGGGGTCTGGCGGTCGCAGGGCGCATTGCGGTCCTCGCCTTCGCCGTGCATCTGGCGACGGCCGCCTGACCCGTCGCGGGCTGCGAAGCTTGCTGGCGGAGTGCGAGCAATGGCGGAAGGCAGCGACGAACTCCAGCGGGGACGCGATTCCTACGCGAGGGGCGAATGGGCCGACGCCCAATCTGACCTCTCTCGTGCCGACCGAATCTCCCCGTTGGCGGGGCCGGACCTCGAGCTGCTGGCTACGGCCGCCTACATGCGCGGCGAGCAGCAGGAGCACCTGAGCGTCCTCGAGCGCGCCTACCGCTCACATCTCGACGCCGGCTCCACCCTGCCCGCCGCTCGCTGCGCCTTCTGGTCGGGGATGCACCTCCTTCTCCGGGGCGAGGAAGGGCGGGCCACCGGATGGCTCGCCCGCGCGCGCCGGCTGCTCGAGCGCGAGGCGCAGGATTGCGTAGAGCGGGGCTACCTCCTTCTGCCCTCGATGTTCGAACACGAGGCAGCGGGGGACCTGGAGGCGGCGATCGCACTCGGCACCGAGGCCAGGGCCACCGGCGAGCGCTTCGGAGACGCTGACCTCGCCGCCCTGGCCGCTCAGGACCAGGGCACACTTCTGATCAAGCAGGGTCGGGTCACGGACGGGCTCGGGCTGCTGGATGAGGCGATGGTGGCGGTCACCGCGGGCGAGCTGTCCCCGATCGTCAGCGGGTTCGTCTACTGCGGGGTGATCCTGGGGTGTCGCGCCGCATACGAGCTGCGTCGCGCCCAGGAGTGGACGGCGGCTCTGTCCGCATGGTGCGAAAGGCAGCCCGATCTGGTCGCGTTCACCGGGGTCTGCCGGGTGCATCGGGCGCAGATCATGCAGACCCACGGGGCCTGGGAAGAGTCCTTGGCGGAGGCCGCGACAGCCGCGCGCCGGGCGGAGGGAAGGGACCGCCGGGCCGTGGCGGAGGCGGCCTACGTGAGTGCGGACGTCCATCGCCTGAGGGGAGAGTTCACCGCGTCGGAGGAGTCGTACCGCCAGGCGAGCAGGTTGGGGGTGGAGCCGCAGCCCGGGCTGGCGCTGCTGCGGCTGGCCCAGGGGAATCCCGATGCGGCCGCAGCAGCCATCCGCCGGCTGCTGACCGAGGGCGCGCGGCACCCCCGGCGCGCCGAACTGTTGCTCGCCGCCGTGGAGATCATGCTCGCGACCGGCGACCGGGACATCGCGCACGAGGCGGGCCGGGAGCTACAGGAAGTCGCCGAGCGCCACGAGGGCGGAGTGCTGGCGGCGATGGCGGCGCACGCGCGTGGGACGATCGACCTCGCCGACGGTCGCCTCGGTCCGGGCCTGGCCGGCCTGCGCGAGGCCTCGCGGGCCTGGCAGGAGCTCGAGGCCCCCTACGAGGCGGCCCGGGCGCGGGAGCTGGTGGCCTCGGCCTGTGCCGCGCTGGGCGACGAGGACACGGCCGCCCTCGAGCGGGAGGGCGCCCGCGAGGTCTTCCAGCGGCTCGGCGCGGCGCCGGACCTTGCTCGCATGGAGTCCCGCGTGCCGGCGGCCGGCTCCTACGGGCTCACGGCGCGTGAGCTCGAGGTGCTCCGCCTCGTGGCCGTCGGCAACAGCAACCGGGAGATCGCGGCGCGGCTGATCATCAGCGAGCACACCGTGGCGCGCCACGTGCAGAACATCTTCGCCAAGCTGGGAGTGTCGTCGCGAACCGCGGCCGGCGCCTTCGCGCACGTGCACGACCTGGTCTGACCAGCTCCGTCTGGTCGAAATTGACCACACCACTAGGGCCGCCGGTTTGGTGGATCCGGGCGATGCGCAGCGCCCAGGGCGTCCGTACCGTCGCTGCCATGACCACTCTTGGTACGACCATCGACGCACAGCGCGGGCGTCTGCTCGCCGGAATCCCCGTTACCGAAAGGCGGCTGCAGCTGGACGGTGTGTCCACCGCGGTCTTCGAGGGGGGTGAAGGACCGCCCATCGTGCTGCTGCACGGTCCGGGCGGGAACGCCGCGCACTGGGCGCGGGTGATCCCCGGCCTCCTCGCCGGCCAACGCGTGATCGTCCCCGATCTGCCGGACCAGGGCACCTCCGAGTCAGGCGACGGGCCGCTGAGTGCGGAAAGCGTCTTGGCCTGGCTCGATGCGCTGATCGACGAGACGTGCCCGTCGCCCCCCGCCCTCGTGGGTTACGCACTGGGGGGCGCCATTGCGGCGCGGTTCGCGGCCGCCCGGCCCGACCGGCTGGCCCGCCTGGTGCTCGTCGATGCTCTGGGGCTCGTGCCGTTTGAGCCCGCCCCCGCGTTCGGCGACGCCCTGCACGCCTTTCTCGGCAACCCGAATCAGGCCAGCCACACCGCATTGTGGAAGCAGTGCGCCCTCGACCTCGACCGCGTGCGCGCAGATATGGGTGACCGCTGGGAGCCCTTCGAGGCGAGCAACCTGGAGCTCATTAGGACGCCGCGGGTGGTCGCGGGCCTGGGAGCCCTCATGGAGCAGTTTGGAGGTCCGCCGATACCGGCCGACGACCTCAAGCGGATCACGGTTCCCACCAGGTTGATCTGGGGCCGCCATGACCTCGCGACGCCGGTCGAGGTGGCCGAGGCGGCGAGCGCTCGCCACGGCTGGCCGCTGCGGGTGATCGAGGACTGCGCTGACGATCCACCCGTCGAGCAGCCGGCTGCGTTCGTGCGCACGCTTCGCGCAGCCTTGGTCGACGCGAGCGATCTCGCCGCTTCCGGTTTCGGCGGCGAGGTAATCGACCGCGGCCACCCGCGCTACGACGAGCTGCGGCAGGTCTACAACGGGCTGATCGACCGCCGGCCGGCGCTCATCGCTCGCTGTGGCGACCCGGCCGACGTGTCGGCGGCGATCCTGTTCGCACGCGACCGCGACCTGCCCGTCTCGGTGTACGGCGGCGGCCACAACGTCACCGGTAACGCGGTCCGCGACGACGCCGTGACCATCGACCTGCGTCCGATGAAGGGGATCACTGTGGATCCGGAGGCGCGCACCTGTCGCGCCGAGGCCGGCCTGACCTGGGGCGAGCTCGACGCCGCCACCCAGGAGCACGGCCTTGCCGTCACCGGGGGGCGCGTGTCGACAACGGGTCTCTCCGGCTTGGCCCTCGGGGGCGGGTCGGGCTGGATCGAGCGCTCCTGCGGCTACACCGTGGATAACATGCTCTCGGTCGAGCTCGTGACCGCCGACGGCGACGTCGTGACCGCGTCGGATAGCGAGAACCCGGACCTGTTCTGGGGAACGCGCGGAGGTGGCGGCAACCTCGGCGTGGCGACCGCCTTCGAGCTCCGCCTCCATCCGATCGGCCCAACCGTGCTGGGCGGCATGCTCATGTACCCGGCGACAATGGCGGTCGACGTGCTGCGGAACTTCCGCGACGTGATGGCGACCGCCCCCGATGAGGTCGGCTCGGGGGTCTGCCTGCTCACCGCCCCGCACGAGGAGTTCGTGCCCGAGCCCGTGCGCGGCCAACCGGTGGTCGGCGTTGTCCTCTGCTACACCGGCCCCCCCGAGCAGGGCGAGGAGGCCCTGCGCCCGCTGCGCGAGTTCGGGCCCCCGGCGCTCGACGCGGTGGGACCGATGCCGTACGTGGCGTTGCAGCAACTCACCGACCCCGCCTGGCCCGCCGGCCTGCGCAACTACTGGACCGGCGACTTCCTGTCCGGCCTTCCGGACGAGGCGATCGACGTGATGTGTCGCTTCCACCTGTCGGCGCCCTCGCCGCTTTCGCAGATCCTCATCTTGGTCGGCGGCGGGGAATGCGCCCGGGTCCCCGACGGGACGATGGCCGTTGCCGAACGCGGGGCCCCGTTCAACACCCACATCACCTCGCTCTGGCGGGACGCTGACGACGACGAGACGAACATCGCCTGGACCCGCGAGCTGTCAGCCGAGATGAAGCAGTTCACCACCGGCCGCGTGTACGTCAACTTCCTGGGCGACGAGGGCCGCGAGCGGGTGGTGGCAGCCTTCGGAACCGAGGGCTATGCTCGCCTCCAGGCGCTCAAGCAGCGCTGGGATCCCCACAACGTGTTCCGCCCCAGCCAGAACGTCACACCGCCCACCGCGTGAGCCCCTCCAACATCGAGTTGCTGGCCCAGGCCTTCGCCGGCTGGGGCAAGGACAACCCGGCGAGCATGCGCGACGTCCTGCACCCCGAGTGCGAGCTCGTGGTCCCGGACTCGGTGCCGTACGGCGGCACCTTCCGGGGGCCCGACGAGGTGATCGGCTGGTTCACGCGCGAGCTGTGGCGCTGGTTCGACGAGTTCAGCTCCACGCCGGAGGGGTTCGTGGACGGCGGCGACACGATCGTCGTGCCGGTGCACGTCCAGGCCCGAGCCAAGAACGGCAAGGCCATGGACGTGCACAACGCCTGGGTCTACGAGTTCCGGGATGGAAAGCTGGTCCGGGGCCGGGTCTACGCGGACACGGCCGTGCTGCGGGACACCGTCTCGGGCATCACGCCGAGCTGACCGGGACGCCCCCGATCTGCTGCAGGACGCTCAGGGCGTCAAAGACCTCCCACTCCTCCACGATCTTGCCGTCGCGGAAGCGGCTGATGCAGATCCCGGCGGACCTGCCCTCCTGACCCGTGGCCGGTATGCCCATGAATTCGCCGTGGTGCGTGCCTCGCATCGTGTAGCGGGTGGTCACGAAGTCGCCGTCCGCGAACTGGTCCTCGATCGTCACCCGGAGCCCGAAAGCGGCCCGGTAGGACTCCACCATCTGCTTGGCGCCCTCGGGACCGCGCACCTCGTCGGGAGCGCTCGGATCGTGGAGCACATAGTCCGGGCTGAGGATCGAATCGAGGACGTCGAAGTTGCCGTGCTCTGCGGTCTCCAGGAAGCTTCGAGCCGCTGCCTTGTTGGCTTCACCGTTGGTCATGAGAGTTCTCCTCTCGTCGGGTTCGAGCAGCATGCGCCCGACCCGTGTGCGGCACATCGGTGGATCTACCTATTCCGCTACCGGTTCTTCGGGTGGCGTGCGAAGCGCATGCGCGGCGGCCTCGGCGCGGCTCTTCAGCCCGAGCTTGGAGAGGATGCTGGCCACGTGATGCTCGGCGGTTCGCCGGCTGATGTAGAGGCGCGCGGCGATGTCGGCGTTCGAGCACCCGGTCGCCAACAGCGCCAGGACCTCGTTCTCGCGCGTGGTCAGAGCGCCCTCGCGCCGGGGCCGGGCTCGGCCCGCGGCGCCGAGCCTCCGCAACAGAGCGGCCGCCCGGTCCGCGTCGGCGCCGGCCCCCAGGCGCTCGAAGGTCCTGAGGGCCTGGCGGGCTTCCGCGACTGCGGCCTCGGGCGCCCGCACCGCGGTCGCGCGCGCCAGTTCGAGCCGGGTCCGGGCGGATTCGAGAGGCAGCCCAAGCGCCGAGAACCGCTCCAGCGCCGCTTGCAGGTGCGAGGCGGCATGCTCGTGGTCCTCGGCCGCCCTCAGCCTGCCGGTCGCCAGCTCGGCGCACGCACCGGCTCGCTCGTCCCCGGAGTCGCGCGCCAGCGCCACCAGCCGCTCCTGGGTCTCGCCGGCGGCGTCGGGCCCGTCGCGGGCGAGCTGGATCGCCACGAGCAGCTCGAGCAGCGGGGCGCACCCGGGGTCCGAAGGGTTGTCGGCTTCGAGGCACAGGCGCGCGCGATCCTCGGCCAGAGCGTGCCGGCCCCGGGCGTGCGCGACGCCCGCCAGCACCCGCCTGGCCGCCGGATGCCAGTCGCATTCCTCCAGCAAGTGCTCGGCCTCGTCGAGGCGGCCTTGCCGCAGCCGCAGGTCCGCCAGCCGCACCACAGGTGAGATACGGGCTGCGCGGTAGCCCTTCTCGAAGGCGTGGAGGGCCGCGACCAGTTCCGCCTCTGCCTCCGGCCAGCGTCCGATCGCGACGAGGATGCCCCCGTAGTGGCTGCGGCAGGTGGGAGGCACGAAGTCGGTCCAGGCGACGGTGCGCCTCGCCGCCGCCATCCACTGCTCGGCGCGCCTCACGTCGGACGCCCTCTCGCATGCGCCCAGCAGCCGGCAATAGATCTCCCCGACGGCGCCGATCTTGGTCACCTCCTTGCCCGACACGGCGGCCATCGTCTCGTCGAGCATCGTCATTCCCTCGGCCACCCGCCCCGAGGCCACGTAGGCGTCACCCAGCAGCGCCATGGCGCTGAACTCGAGATCACGGTCCCCGAAGCGCCGCGCGATTTGCCTTGCCGCCAGCGCGCAGCGCTCCCGCTCGGCCGGGTCGTCGGAGAAAGGTGCGCGGTCGAGCGCGAGCCAGCCGTGTGCCGCGCACTCTTCCAGTCCTTCCATGAGGCTCTCGGAGCGAGCCATCCAGCCGCTTGCCGCGGCCATGTTCCCGTGCACGGAGCCGTGCAGGAACGCCAGCCAGCGGGCCAGCTCCGCGGCCTCTATTGACTTGCCGTCCCGGGTATAGCGAGCGAACGCCCGCTCCTTCAGCTCGATCGCGCGCGCGTGGTCGCCTTGAAAGTGGACGGCCTGGCTCAACCCGTCGAGGGCCTCGGGGCTCTCGTCGAGGTCGCAGGCCTCCTCGAAGCAGGCCTGCGCGGCCTCCCAGTCGCCCCTGGCAAGCGCCTCGCGGGCGTCCCGCAACAACTCATCCGGGGCCGTGGCCCCCATGGCGCGATGATCCCAGAGCGGCTCCGGCTCCGCCAGAGTCCGTGTAGGGTCGCTCGATGCCGAGTCGCCGCGCCTGTGTCCTCGTCGTGGCCGGCCTGGTGGCGTTCGCCGCCCCGGTATCGGCCGGCGCTGCCCCACCGATCCCGCAGGACCAAGCGGAGCTGTCCGGGCTGGACGTCTTCAGCGGTCGGGTTGCCCGGCCGCGACCGGTCTCGGCGCCGAAGGTGCCTCGCCACCCCTTCATGGCGGCCAACGGGCGCTCGAACGTCCACAACGACGCCTACCAGACCGACACCTATCGCATCTCGGGCCCGCTGGGACGGCACACACGGCTCTTCTCCCAGTTCTTCGGGGGCCCGATCGGCCTCGGCTCGTGCGGCATCACGATCGCGTTCGACCGCCGGGGCCGGCTCGTGACCACGTGCGTGACGGCAGCCGAGGTGTACCTGCGGATGATGGACCCGCGGACGCTCGACACGATCGCCCAGCACCGCTTACCGGACCGGGTGATCCCGCCGGGCCTGACCCCGTTCGAAGCCGCGGGCGGCGCCTATTTCTATCTCGACCACCGCGATCGCGCGGTGGTGTCGGTGGGCCGGCGGATCTTCATCGTGGCGCTGAGGAACGGCAGCTGGCGCCGGGTGCGAACGTTCGACCTCAGCGGGGTCCTGGCCACCGACGATCAGCTCAACTCCGCGCTCCCCGACTGGTCCGGACGCCTGTGGTTCGTCTCGCGCAAGCACGGCGTGGTGGGCGCGCTCGACCCGCGCAGCGGCCGCGTGCTGGGCAGCCGGCGCACCGGCGAGGCGATCGGCAATTCGTTCGCGGTGGACGACAGCGGCGGTGTTTTCGTGGTCACCGACCGGGCCCAGTACCGCTTCGACGCCGGCCGCGCCGGCCGGCCGAGGATCAGCTGGCGGGTGCGCTACGACAACGTCGGCATCAAGAAGCCGGGCCAGTTCGACGCCGGCTCGGGCACGACCCCCACCCTGATGGGCCGGCGCTACCTGTCGATCGCCGACAACGCCGACCCGATGCAGGTCGTGGTGCTGCGCCGGGCGCGGCGGCTGCGGCGCGGCCAGCGCCGCCACGTGTGCGAGCAACCGGTGTTCCGCAGGGGAGCGAGCGCAACCGAGAACTCGATCATCGCCACCGGGCGCTCGATGATCGTGGAGAACAACTACGGCTACGCGCCGCCACCGTTCGCCACCGAGGACGGGAGCACCACGGCGCCGGGCGTGACCCGGGTGGACATCAAGCGCAACGGCAGGGGGTGCCGCAAGGTGTGGACCTCGCGCGAGATCTCGCCGAGCACGGTACCCAAGCTGTCGCTGGCCAACGGCCTCGTCTACCTCTACACCAAGCCGGCCGGCAGCCCCGATCGCTGGTATCTCACGGCAGTCGATTTCTTCAGCGGCCGCACGGTCTGGCGTCGTCTCATGGGCACCGGCCGGCTGTTCAACGTGCACTACGCGGGGCTCACCATCAGCCCCACGGGGGTGCTCTACACCGGCGTGCTCGGAGGCACCGCGGCGCTGGCCGACGGCTGAGCCGGCCGGGGTCGGCGCCTCAGGACGCGCGAGAACGACGCTTCTGACCGACGGCGCGAACGAGTTGCGCCTTGCCCATCTTCGAGCGCCCGTCGATCCCCAGGCGGGCCGCCTCACGGCGAAGCTCGGGAACGGTCATCGCGGGCGGCCGCCTTGGCCCCCTCGCGGCCGGGGGCGGTGTGCGTCTTCTTCGGGAGGTTCGACAGGGACTTCTTCGCCGCGCGCCGCTCTGGGACTTGAGCAACCTTCAGGCCAGCGTTCGCCGCAGACCGTCGGCCGCCTTGCCGGCCACCCGCTTGAAGCCGATCTGCATGAGCGGGTCGAAGAGCTTGAGCGGCCCGGTCAGGCGAACGTTCGCGTCGTAGGTGACCGCTGCACTGTCCCCGCGCTCGGCGACCACGATCTCGTCGTCGCTGGTGAAGCCGGTCCCTTCCGCCACCAGCCGGACCCGCCGCGGCCGCTCGTACGCGGTGATCTCGTAGACCAGTTCCTGCGTGCGGCCCGCGATCTTGAAGTCGAGAGCGAAACGCGACCCCACGCCGATCGGCCCTCCGTCTTGAAGGTCTCGGCCCCTCAGCGCCCCTGGATCCCAGTCCGTGGTGTTCGAGAAGCGGGCCAGGTAGTCGAAGGTGTCCTCCTGGGAGCGGCTGGAGGGAACGGTGTCCTCGTAGCGGGCCACTTGGTCTATACGGCGCCCGGACGCAATTCGGATGGAACGACGAGGCGCCGGCCGGGGCCGGCGCCTCGTGAGGGGGCAATGCTGCCTGTGTTAGCGGCCGGAGATCCCGGCGGCCACTGCGCTCTCGTCGGGCCGCGGCGCCTGGGCCGGAGTCCCGATCGCCGGGTTGACGCCCCGTACCGTGATCGCCGCTGCGACCTTGCTCTCGTCGGGCCGGGAAGCGGCGCGGGAGCCGACCGAGGCCGCCACTGCGCTCTCCTCGGGACCGCCGTCGCTGCGAACGGCGGACACCGGCTGGTCGGAGACCGTGCTCGTGGACTGGTTGTCGGCCAGTGCAATAGCGAGCACCACCCCCGCCGTGGCGAGCAGCGCGAGCAGCGCGGCCAGGGCGAGCATACGGTGGGCCCGGATCTGGGCGCCGAAATGGACCTTGGGCTGAGTGACCTGAGACATTGCCTTCCTCCTTCGCTGGACTGGATGGAGACCAGCCTGCGCCACAGGCCCTTCAAAACGGCTACGGGGCGGTAACGGCGTGCCTACAGCGCCGTGCCCGGCCGCTAGGCCTGCGGACTCCAAGCTTTTCCCAAGCAGATCCCAAGCCGCCTGCTCGAGCCTGATTGCCATGCCTGGCATCAGAAACAACGCATTTTGGCTTTCGCTCGTCGCGTTGGCCGCCGTCGTTGCCGCCGTCTGGGCGGCTACCGGAGCTGGTTCGGCCTGGGCTCAGACGGCCCGCGCCACACAGAAGGAAGATGGCGACCGGTCGCTCGCCCTCCTGGTCGAGCGCCTGAGCGGACGGGTCGGCGTAGTGGAACGCCGCCTGCGCCGCACTCGCAGGGCGGTTCGCAGGAGCCAATCGCGAATCAAGCGGCTCGAAGAAGAGAGCCGATCGCCGGCCAACGCCCGGCGCCTGGTCAGCCCCGACCGCCGCTTCTCGGTAGTCGCGTCGAACGATGGCGTGCGACTGCTGGGACCCGACGCGTTCGTGGCCCTCGGAGCGAACACGATCACGCTCGACAGCGGCGGCAGCGACACGCAGCTCCAGCTCACGCCGGGATCGGCGGGGCTGCGCGCCGCCACGGGCGTATTCGCCTTCGCGGCCACGGGGTCGCTGACGGCGCCGCTGGTGTCACTGGGCGGCCGCACCGGCTGCCGGCCGGCTGCGCGGATCAACGACGCGGTGCGAGCGGGCGGCGAGGGCGGGTTGGGGACGATCACCGCCGGGAGCCAGCGCGTGCTCGCATGCTGAGGCTCGGTTTGCGCCGCCCTCGCGCGATCGTGCGCTTGGTTGCGGCTCGGCGGCAGCGAGGAGCTATGCGAGCAGGGCGCGACGCCCCTGATCGAGAGGGCCCTAACCCGTGACGGGCGGGGCCTGCCGCCGGGCGCGGATCCGCGCGTCGGCGCTATCTGCAGCGAGCCGGGCGTTGACCGCCGTCGCGAGGACCCAGTTGCGTTTCCGCCCCGGGCTTCCGGCCTCGAGAAGAACGCTTCCCCGGACGGTCCGCCTCTCGCCCGGGGCGAGGTTCCCGAGCCGCCACCAAGCGTATCCACGCGCCTGCCGAGCCCGGCGGCTGGCCCTGAGTCCCGAGAGACTGAGGGCCGCCGGCGGGACGTCGGTCATGCGCACGTTCCTCGCCGTGACCGACCCAATGTTCGTCACGGTCAGCCTGAACTTGACCCGGCGGCCGACGCGGACGACGCGAGCCATCTTCTTCACGACGTCCAGCCGCGTGGACGGCCCAGGAGTAGGCGGCGCAGGCGGTGTCGGCGGGGTTGGCGGCGCCGGCGGATCCGGCGGCGTCGGCGGCTCCGGAGGCCGCGGGGGGTCCGGCGGCGGCGGTTCGATGCGCGCATCGCCATAGGCGCAGGCAACGGAAGTCCCGCGGCCGATCGTAATGCTTACTTCCGCCTCGTCGATCGTGACGGGGGCTCCGGAGTTGCAGGCAACGCCCGTGAGCTCCCAGCCATCGGGAACCATCTCGCTGACCGTGTAGGTCCGGGGCGGGAGGTCGGTGAACGTGCGTGACGCCTTCGGCGGCTCGTCCTCCCCGTTGTCCACCAACGTGAAGTCCTCGAGCGGGCCGGGCGATCCCGAGAAGCGGAATTCACGATCGCTCTGCGGGTTCGCTTCCTTCAGGATTTTGATTGTGCCCAGTGGGATTCGGTAATTGCCGTAGGTGCAGGCGACGGAAGTCCCGCGGCCAATCGTAATTCTCACTTCTGCCTCTGCCTCGTCGATCGTGACGCCGTCTTCAGAGCTGCAGGCAATGCCCGTGAGCTCCCAGCCGTCGGGAACCATCTCGTTGACCGTGTAGGTCCCCGGCGGAAGGTCGGTGAAGATGCGTGACGACTCCGGCGGCTCGTCCTCCCCGTTGTCCACCAACGTGAAGTCCTCGAGCGGGCCGGGCGATCCCGAGAAGCGAAATTCACGATCGCTCTGCGGGTTCGCTTCCTTCAGGATTTGGATTGTGCCCAGTGGGATTTTCTTGTCGTTGTACGTGCATACCACGGAGCCTCCGGGGGCGAGCGTGATCGTCGCCTGAGGCCCGATAGTCGTGGCGGCCCCCGCAGGAGTGCAGGTAAGTCCCGTGAGCTCCCAGCCGGCGGGAACCAGCTCGCTGACCGTGTAGGTCCCGGGCGGGAGGTTGGGGAATATCTTCGAGACGTTCGCGTCCGTTCTGTTGTCAACGAGCGTGAAGTCCCCGATGCGGGGGGCGCCCGTGAACGGGAACTCCTGCGAGCTCATCGGGCGTCGCGTTCTTCTCGATCTCGATCGTCCCCGGAATGATGCGGTTGCGCACCACGCAGTTCGCGTCCTGGCCCGGGGCGAGCGTCACCTGGCCGCTGGGCGTGCTCAGCGAGAAACGCCGCAGAACGCGTCTGCGTTTCCTGGTCGTCTGGCTGACGGTGCAGTTGGCGGAAACGAAGGTGTACCCCGGGTTGACCTGCTCCGAGAAGCTGAAGGTTGCTCTTGCGCTTGGTGCGGTGGGTCGGCTGAGGTCCCACTGGAACGTGGCCACGCCCTTCTCGTTCGTCGTCTCCTCCCGTGGGCCGGTGTTGGGCGGAGGCTTCGGCAGCACCCAGGTATAGCTGCCTTCGTTCATCGAGACGTCGCCGGTGAACTTCCAGCCCGGGTCGGTTTCGAAGTCGCCGTCGCCCTCGTCGACCTCCTTGGTGATCGTCACCGAGTTGCCGCACAGCTCGCTGACAATCTGTCGGAGTGCCGCCGCCAGCCCGGCGAAGTCCTTCACGAGCGTGAAATCGGCCTTACCGAACGGGTTGGGCGGGTATTTCTCGAACCCGGAAACCGCGGTCAGCCGGTCGGCGCTCTCGGGATTGTCGACCGCGACCGCGGCGCCGACGCCCAGCATGAAGACGTGCGACCCATCGCTCTTGACGTCGTTGGACTCGAACTGCGCCCGTTGCAACGCCTCCACGTCGCCCTCGGTGAGACCCTCGGTCACACCGCCGGTGTCCTTGTTCATCGCGGTCGGATCGCCGTCTGTCATGAAGACGACGAGGTCGGCCTTCTTGCTCCCGTTCGCCGCGTCCACCTTCTGGAATGCGGCCTCCCAGTTCGTCCAGCCGCTGGGGTCGTAGCCAGGACCGCCTGGGTTTTTGTTGTCTATGTACGGAGTAAAGGTCCCGGCGATCGACTCGGCCGTCACCGGCGTGTATCCGATTGGGCTGATCTGCAGTCGAGCTGAAGTCGACAATGGAGACCTCGGAGCCGGTCCCTGAGAGCGCGACCAGGAAGGACTTGGTAGCGGTCCGCACCGCCCCAGTGGCGTTCGATGTGGCGATGGATCCCGACTCGTCGAGCACCAGCATCACGTTGATCCCGCAGCGCTCGACGAGGTCGGGATTCGTTCCCGGCCCCGTGACATTGAGCGCGTTTTTCAACGTGTAGGCGGACCCGCTGGGGTTCCCCGAGCAATCATTACTCGCATAAGGCGTGTAAACGACGGGATAGCTGTCGTCCGGCCCGCCGGGCGCGGTCACCGTGTTCTTGTTGTTGTTCGTCCGGAAGTCGATGGTGTGATCGCCGGAGGTCCAGGTGTTGTGGTCGTAGCAGGCGGTCGACGAGCCGATCTTCCAGCGTGTGGAACTCCACGTGGCGCCACTCACTGTGCCCTTCACCGAGGCGGGCAGGACACCTCCGGGGGGCGACGAGTTGCCGGTCGTGCCACCGCCGAACTTGCCGTCGGAGAACGAGACGTCCGCCGAGGCGACACTCGGCCACGCCGCAAGCGCGAGAACGGAACCAATGAGCAGGAGGAAAACGCGGGCCCGGCGGAGGGAGGCGGCCATCGCGCGAGCAAACGTACATGAAACCGGGGGCGCTGTCACCCCTCCGCAAGTTCTCACCCCAGACTGGGGATCCTCCGATCTTGGCACCACCGCCGCGGGCGGCGGGTCATGCCTTGACTAACGCACGCGCACCGGGATGCCCGGCAGCCCTCCCGCGCCCACCTTGCGGACGATCCACCTGATCGCGTTGTTCGCCAGGCGGATGCACCCGTGGCTGTGCGCGCCGCCGAGCGGTTCCAGCAGGCTCTCGCCGCCTCGGCCGTGGATGCCCACGCGGCCGTCGCCGCCGCCGAACTCTTGGAGCACCCTGCTGTGGGCCGTGAGCGGGAGGACGTACGAGCCGAGGAAAGCCGCCGGGTTCCAGCGCCAGACCCCGACGATGGAGAAGAGCCCGTCGGGCGTGGGAGTCGGACGCGCGCCGATCACCACGCGGAAGCGCCGGCGCAGGTCGCCGTCGCGATAGACCGAGATCGCGCGAGCGGCACGCGACACGACCAGCCGCCAGGGCGTCGGCCGCAGCGCCACACGGTCGGCGTCCACCCAGGCAGCTGCGACGTTGGGGCGGCTGGGCAGCCGCACCTTCACCCAGCATCGTCCCTTGCGACCGCGCGCCGTCCGCAGCACCAGCAACCACGGGGCGTCCCCGGGCACGATCGAGTCCTCGCTCTTCACGCCGCGCTTGGGCACCGCTTGCCAGATCGGCGTGCGGGCGACCAGCCCGGCTCGCCACGCCACCCTGGCCGTCGGCTCGCCCACCCGGGCGCTGCCGGCGGGGCCCTTACGGCAATCCGGCGCGGCGAGCGCCGGTGGCGCCCCAAGCCAAAGCACCGCGGCACACGCTCCGAGGAAGACGAGCCGAGGCGCGAGCCCGTTCGGACGCCGGCGGTTCACGCATCCAATTGTTTCAAGGCTGTACCGCGGGGCCTAGGTGCCAGGCGCGCGGTACTGGACTTCCTCGGCCTTGCGCAGGGCGTCCAGCGTCTCGTCGACGGTCAGGAGAACGGTCGTCTCGAGCGAGCTGAGCGCGCCGCCCCCGCTGATCGCCAGCACAACCGCGGCCATGGACACGCTGTCGGGAGCCTCCCAGAGGGTGTAGCCGTCGTGTGTTCCGAAGGCGTACCAGAACCCGTGAAGCTTCCCGCCAACCGACTCGATGTACGACTGAGCGGCCGTTCGGCGGTCCTCCGGATTTTCGATCAGCTTTGCCCAAGTCTCGGGCGTGTAACTGAACCTGGACAGATAGAGCGGCATCGTTCGGGTCCCCTCCTTCGCCGATTCCGCGCGTGGCGCCGTTAGCGGTGGGGAGTATGACCAGGTTCGGAGGACGCCGACGCGGACCGTCGAAGTAAGGCGGCCATGTCGGCTGAGGCCCCGCCACGCGCTGCTGCGGGCAGCGCGCTGGCTACCTGGAGCGCAAAGGCGCTGCTGATCACCGCCGGTGTGCTCCTCGTGGGCGGGGCCATCTGGTACGCGCGGGCGGCCACCGTGCCGCTGATCGTGGCGGCGCTGATCAGCACCCAGGTGCTGCCGCTGGTCGGCTGGATGACGGGCCGCGGAGTACCGCGCGGACTGGCGATTGCGGCGAGCCTGGTCGGCGTCGTGCTGGTGACCGTGGGGCTGGCTTGGCTGTTCGCCGATGCGTTGTTCGGCAACCTGGGGAGCGTCGGCAAGGACATCAGCGAGGGCGCCGACGAGGTGGTCGCCTGGCTGCAGGACAACAACGACTGGATGGATCAGCATGAGGACGCGATCCGCAAATTCCTCGAGGGCCTTCTGCCGGCGGCCAGGGCAGCCGCCGACGGTGTGTTGACCGGCTTCCTCGGCGGCCTCTCGTTCGTTGCGCAGATCGTGAGTGGCTTCCTGCTGATGTTCGTCTTCCTGCTCTACATCCTCACCGGCGGCGACGCGATCTGGCGCTGGCTCCAGAAGCGTTTCAGCGCCGGCCGCGGTGACCGCGTGTCCGTCGCGGGCGCCGCTGCGTGGAACGCGGCGAGCGGCTATATCCGGGGCATCGCGCTCGTCGCGTTGATCGACAGCTCCGTGATCACGCTCGGCATGCTGGTCATCGGCACCCCCCACGTCGGCACGCTCGCGCTGCTGAGCTTCGTGACGCTCTTCATCCCCATTCTGGGAGCGTGGGTTTCAGGAGCGATCATCGTCCTCGTAACGATCGCCGCCCAGGGCACCGGGGCTGCCGTCGCGATGGCCGCCGTCATCCTCATCGCCCAGCAGCTCGACAGCATGTTCGTCACGCCGCTCGTCTACCAGAAGACGGTCAGCCTGCACCCGATCGTGACGCTCACCTCGGTCATCATCGGGAGCCAGCTGCTTGGCATCGTCGGGGCCTTTCTCGCCGTGCCGATGGTCGCCGTCGGCTGGGCCGTCTACAACGCGCTCGAGCAGCCGAGACCCGCGCCCATCAACGCGCACCGAGCCGGAGCCCGCGGGCGCCGGCCCCTGATCAGCGCCGCATGGCTGTTCGTCACCGGTTACCTGCTCCTGCAGGTCGGACGTGCGGTATTCACTTGGAGGAACGGATCCGGGAGCCGGTCGCGGTGAACTGGTGCCCAACCCGCTCGGCTGAGCGGCTCCCATCGCGCGGCGCCCTGCTAATCGTTCGCGCACCGGCCGGCGTCTCGCCACAATGCGCAGGCGGCTCCGTAGGTCGCGAGGCGTCCTCCTATCCGCACGACCCAGGCGCGGGGACGGATATGGACGGGGTTACGCTCGTTGCGTCGATACTTATGTTCGGGTTGGTCACCCCGTAGTCGTTGTTGCAAAGAAGATTGAGCTGTGTACTGACGTTCCCGTTCCCGTCCACCCGATCGTCGATTTCGACCCCCTGGCCGGTGTTACCGGGGACCTGGGGTGCGAACCCCGTCAACGAGCTTCCTGGTGGCAGGCCGGATGCGGAAAGGGTGCCCCAGCAGGTGGTGCTGGAGTCGCTCGGGCAGGGGTAGGTCGTCTGCTGGACGTCCACTGAAGGCTGCGGGGCGCCTTGGATCGTCAGCGAGGCGGGACCGAACCGGCGCGCGGCTCCTGCCGCTTGGGCGGCCGGGCTTGGGAGGCGGCCTTTGCCCAGCCACTTGACCTTGTAGCTGACCCTGTGGCGCGCGCGGTCGTAGCGCGGCCGGCTCAGCTTGAAGGTCAGCTCGTCGCCGCCGCGGTGGCCCGCCACGTGCAGCGTGCCGGTGGCCGCCGGGGTCTCCGCCGAGAACAGCCTCCGGTGCAGCCGCTTGACCGCCATCACCCCGGAGCGGCCGCTGTGATGGGCCCAGGTCACCCTCCGCGACACCCCGTGCAAGGTCAGCCTGCCGCCACCCAGCTTGCCGCTCTTGGCCGAATGCACGAAAACCGTGCCGGCGCGTGGCGGTGCCTGCGCGGATACGGGTGCCGCCGCCAGCAGCCAGCCCACGAGTACTGCGACCAGGCCTGCGACCCACAGCCGGGCGACGACACGCCGGCACGTCTCCTCGAAGCTCCCAGAATGCTCTCTTGTGTCGGCGAACATGTGCTGTCTCTCCTCGCGCCTCGCAATCGGATCACCGTGGCCGAAGCAGAATACGGCCCGCTGGTCGACTGCTGCGGTCAGCGCCGACGAATGCCGGGCTGTTCGGGATGCTGCGGCGCCTTGGTGATTGCCGACCTCCACAACCATTACGCGATGCACCTGGTGCCCTGGACGCACGCCGCGCTGCTCAAGCTCGCGACGACCGCGCGAGCGCGGTGGCGCCTACCTGACCAGCTGCACGCGCGCGCGGTGGGTGTCCAGCCGGATCGCGAACTACCCAGGAGCTTGGTAGCCGCCGGCAGGCGGTCCGCGGCGCCGGACGAGTCGCGACTAACGCCGGATGACCTGCTCGCACTGGCGCAGGGTGTCGCGCCTGTCCGCCCGGATCGTGTCGCGTCCGCTGCCGCAGTGGACGTGATCGCGCCCGCCACCTCGAACGTGGAGCGTGTCGCGCTCGGCGCCGCCGCGCAGCCGGTCTCTGCCGGCGCCGCCGCGGAGCCGGTCGCGACCCGGGCCACCGCGCAGCCTGTCTCTGCCGGCGCCGCCGCGCAGCCTGTCGCGGCCCGGGCCACCGTAGAGGTTGTCTCTGCCGGCCCCGCCGAGCAGAGCGTCGTGGCCTGCGCGCGGGGCCGCGACCCGGCGGCGCCCGGCTGCGCTCGCCCGCGCCCCGCAGCGGTCACCGTGGAGCGCGTCGTCTCCCCCGAGACCCCGGATCCTGTCGGAGCCGCCGAGCCCGCAGATCACGTTGTTCCCAGCGGTCCCCGTAAGGAGGTCGGCGCCGGGCGTAGGGAGGACGGGGCTCACGGCAAGTCCGGCGGCGTTGGCGCCGGCGGTCAGCGTCAGGGCGGGAGGATCCTTGCCGACCAGCGCCGCTCGCAGCCCGACGTCGAACTGGAGCAGCGTGCCGCCGCCCAGGCCGATCGAGCCGAAGTCGGTTACGTAGACCGACTGCCCATCAGGGCTGACAGCCACGCCCGCAGGGTTACGGCCGGCGGAGGCCATCTCTGGTCGCTTGGCGGAGAGCGCCCCGTCATCACCGACGTCGTACTGCGTGATCGAGCCGCCGCCCAGTCCCGGGTCGCCGGAGTTGGCCACGTAGGCCGATCGGCCGTCCGGGCTGACGGCCACATCGGCCGGCGTATCGCCGGCCCCCACCAGGCCCGCGGCCTTGGGGGAGAGCGCCCCGTTGGCCCCGACGTCGTACTGGGAGATCGTGTCGTTCACAGGGCCCGGCACATAGGCGGACTTGCCGTCGGGGTGCACGACCACCTGGCCTGGTTGGACGCCCGCCGCCACCTTCGGGGGATCCTTGGGGGAGAGCAGCCCGCCCCGCTCCACGTCGAACTGGTAGACGGCGCCGGTGGCGCTGGGGCTTGCGGCGGGCGAGCTCGTCACGTAAGCCGACAGGCCGTCGGGGCTGATCGCCACCGCGACGGCAGTCTGGCTGGTGGGATTGGTGGGCTCGAGGGCCACGGTCGCCACACGCTTGGCAAACAGCGCCCCGCCGGGCCCAACGTTGTACTGGGAGATCGTGCCGCCCGTCGTGACGCTGCCGAAGTTCGTCACGTAGGCGGAGCGGCTATCGGGACTCACGGCAACGGTCACCGGACTCCCCCCGGTGGCCACCGTGGGCGACTCCTTGGGGGAGAGGAGGCCGTCGTCTCCGATGTCGTACTGGGCAACCTCATTCCTCATCACGACGTAGACCGACTGTCCGTCCGGGCTCACCGCCAGCTTGTTCGGGAAATCACCTGCCGCGACAGTCGGTGGTACGAGCGGCGAGAGCGCCCCGACCTCATCAAGACCGAACTGCGAGACCGTGCCGCTTCGCTGGTTCGCGACATACAGGAACGGGTCGGCCTGGGCCGGTGCTACGGCTGCCAACGCGACGGCGACCGCCGCCAGAGGGACGTACCGACGTATGCCCGCTCTCCGGCAGCGCAGGCGACGGGGCACACAGGCGAATCGGGTGACCACGCGCGCGCTCACCATATCTATCCGGTGACCCCGGGAGGGCGAGCGGCGCGGACCGCGGCGCATGCCTTCGCATGCGCAACGCGGGCCCCCGCGGCGGTTGCGGCGGCGTCGACGCAAAAACGGTGGCGCGCGCTGCGCGGCACCCTGCGAGAAAGCATGAGACTCCGGGACCGGCCGGGGCGCACCGCGGCGATCCGGATGGTGCGGCCGCGGCGGAGGTGGAGGGCGACGTCCCACAGCGACGAGCGCAGCCCGCGGACGCGCCTGCGGCGGTTGTGCACGCGCGCGACGTACCTGGCCGTCCCGCCGGGCCGCACGCGGCGCGGACCGCGCAGCGTGACCGCGAGACCGCCGCGGGCCGGGTAACGGCGCGGTCGGACACCGACGAGCCTGCTGACGTTGCCGCGGTCGTCGCGGGCGCAGCGCAGGGGGTGGATCAGGCGTATGAGCCGGCGCGTGCGCCCGTCGCTGATGCGCAGGCGCGACTCGAGCTCGAACGGCGGCGTGTCCAGCGCCGTTCCCGCCGGCAGCGCGTGGCAGACCCGCGGCACGCGGAACCGCCGGGCGCTGATCCGCAGCGCGAGCGCGACCCGCGCACGCCGGCCGACGCGACGTAGCGTGATACGCACGCGCGGGCGGCCCTTTCTTGCCGCGGTGAAGCGTCCGGGAGCGGTGCGTCTGAGCTTGAGCGGCCGCGGCGCTCGGCTTCGGCGCGCTCTCGTGAGCTCGCCTCGCGCGCCGCGCTCGAACAGCAGCCGCGGCATGCTGACGGTCGCGCCCGCCAGCCGCACGCGGCGCGGGATCAAGGTGTCGCGGCGCAGGTACGCTTGCCCGCGCCTGGCGGGTTCGCGCCCATATCGGCGCTGGCCCAGCGCCATCACCGGTGCCGGGCGCGCCCGACCGGCGGCAGTGGCGCTCGCCCCGGACGGTGGAATGGGGGCCAAGTCCCCCGAAAGGCTGGTGAACCCCCAGGTGTTGCTCCCGATGCTCGTGTTGACGTCGACACCGGCTGAGCAGCCGTACGTCCACCACTCCGACTGTGGGTTGCCCGGCTGGTAGGTGCAGTCGGGTGTTATCGGCCCCCAGATCGCGTCCATGACATCACTCGGCGGAGTGACGTAGTTGCATACAAGCGGATCGTCCGTCGGGTCCCCTCCGGAGCACGGCGGCCCAGCGGGAGGGCGGACGTATCGTGGGCCGATCGTGGTGAAGTTCCCGCCGCCGCCGATCACCCCCGGCCCCGCCGGCACGCCCTGGCAGAGGGTGCCCCAATCGGTGTTCTGGCAGTCAGTGATCTGATAGCGGTCGTAGAGCGTCGGCATGAGCTCCTCGTAGGCCCAGATGGCGAAGCCCTGCGTGGCGGCGCTCTCGATGCCGTTCGCGTCGAGCGCCCAGGTCCCGCCCGAGCGCAGCTGACTGACGAGGCCGAGCAGCCCCGCGTCCTCGCGTATCTGCTGGCTCTGGACGAGCATGCTGTTGTCGATCTCGTTGGCCATTTTCGTGAACGTGTCCTGCAGGCCGCCGTACGTCGCCGAGAACGAGCTCACCGCCGTGGGCGAGGACGACGGCAGCGCCGAGACGAGGGATGAGGCGACCGACAGCGGCGCCGCCGCCGCGGCTGACGACCCGGTGCTGGCGAGCGCGCCGGCGATCCCGAAGCTCAGCTCCCATAGCCGCATTCCGCTGAACTGCGCCGTCGATCCCGCCGCCCCCGGCAGCCCGAGATCCTCGTTGAGATCCGGCAAGTCGCCGCGGTCGGCGATGAACAGGCTCTCGCGCATGCGCTGAAGCTGCGCAAAGAGCGCCACCACCTGGCCGGCGGCGTAGCTCTCGGACAGCATCTGGTTGACCACCGCGGTCCAGTCCGCGGCCGTGAAGCCGCTGCTGCCCGCCGGCGGCGTGCAGGCCTGGTAGCTCGGCGGGTTGCCCGGCGCCTGACCGGTGCAATTCGCGATCGAGGCCAGGCCGCTCTGCAACGTGGTCAGATACCCGGGGTCGGGCGGATACAGACTCGTCCAGGCGTCGCGCACCGACGTCGCGTCGTCGGGAATCGCGCTGTTGGTCACCGCCAGAGCGGTCAGCGCCGTGAACGCCGCCTGTTGACCGGCAGTCGCGAACGCTGGGTACCCATCGGGGAGATACCGCTCCCAGCCGCCGGTCTCGCGACGATTGTAGAACCAGGTGCGGATCCCGAACGGGCCGCGCGCGATCACGTCGTCGCGGCCGTCGCCGTCGACGTCACCCGTCTGGAGCGTCGAGTAGTACTCCGGCCGCGACAGCCACGGATCAGCCGCCAGCGCGAGTGGCGTCGAGGGCTGCAACTGGTTCCACACCCTGTCATTCCAATCGTAGGACCACGCCTGCAGACCCGTGCCGTCGAGGGCCAGCACCTCCTGCTTGCCGTCCCCGTCGATATCGCCCGTCCGGACCGACCCCCACTGACCCGGCTGAATCGTCGAGGCCGCGCCGGCCAGCGCGGTCAGGGTCGCCCCCGGCGAGAAGCCCGCCTCCGGACCTAGCACCCGGACTCGGAGCCCGTCGCTCGCGCGTGCGATCAGCTCGTCGCCCTGCAGCCCGTCGATATTCGCGCCACGCAGGGTCTCGTAGTAGGAGGGGCTGCTGCCGAGGCAGTCGCCGCTTCCGGGACCCGACGCGCCTGAGCTCGAGAACGGGCAATCGGAGGACGCGACATCAGCGAACGAGCCGGCAACGCCGGCGCTGCCGCCGACCATGGTCCAACCGACGAAGGGGTCGCCGCTGAATGCGGATAACCCAAACTTGTTGCGGCCGATGATGTCGGTGAGTTGGTCCTCCGCCCAGGGCGAGACGTCGGCGGTCTCCAGGTCGAGATAACACGCCGGCTGGCCGCACTCCTGATCGGAGAAGCCGGAGATCGCGTCGTTGCGTTCGTCCCAGCACGACGGTGCGCCCAGGCACGCCGGGTCGAAGGCGTAGAACGCCAGCGACGGATCGCCCGGCTTGCTGTGCTCGCGCGCGAAGAGAATCGCTGGGTCTCCGCTCCTGAGCTGGGCGAGGTGGATCGTCGAGTACAGCGAAGGATCGTCATAGCCGTTGGCATCGCTGTACGGGCCGGCAGTGCTGATCCGCCTCCAGGTGCCGCCGTCGATGTTCTGGCCGCCCTCGGGCGCGGAGTACTTGAAGGTGCGGATCCCGTCGCAGAAACGGGCCACGACCTCCTCGCCCGACTGGCCGTCGACGTCGCCGGTCTGGATCGTCATGTAGTACGACGGGTCATGCCAACTGCACGGGGTGCTCTCCTGCGGCGGCGACGGCGAGGCGAAATCCTCCAGCACCTGGGGCAGACCGTTGGCGTCGACCTGCGGGCGCCACTGGCCGAGCGTCGTGTCGAACCGGAAGATCTCGAGGCCGGCGTCGTTGCGGCCGATCAACTCGTCGCGTCCGTCGCCGTTGACGTCGCCCACCTGGATCGTCGAGTACTTCGACGGATCGGTCCAGCCGCCGGCGTCGCCCCAGCTCGGCACGGTGAAGGTCGGTCCGCAGTTGCCGGTGTAGCTCGTGTCGGTGCTCGGGCAGCCCTGCCCGGCCGCCGTCGACGGCGCCGCCAGCGCGATCAGCGTCGCGGCCGCGAGGCCGAGGCAGACGCCGAGCCGGCCAAGCCCGCACGCCGTCACGGCCAAGGCTGGAAGCCGGTGCTTCGAGTATGGCGCCCGCCCGAATCGCACCCAGGAGGTCGCCGGTTCGAGTCCGGCGAGCTCCATCAAAATTCCTGCAAATCGCTTAGAAGCGTCTTGCGGCGAGCTGGCCTGAAGTTCCCAGGGGGCCGCTCTGCTGAGTTCAACCTCCGCTGATCGTCCACCCGGCTTGGCCCTTGGTCGTCTGCGGGCAGGAGAACGGTGAGCTCGACTGGCTGGGCGAGCAGCGGTTGATGGAAAAGCCGTTGGCTCCCCTCACGGTGTTGACATCGAGTGTCGTATCGCCGACCTGCAGATTGATGTCGGTAAAGCAGTGGACCCAGTCGAGCCCGCCGCGCCAGTCGACGCCCACGATATTGAATCGCCGGGCTTGACGATCGTGCCGACCGACACTTGTTGTCCAGCTGTCACCTTAAAACGATCCCAGAATGCGTAGAGAAGGAGAGACAGACGGGAAGGTCGCCCTTACCCAGCCTGCTCGAGGAGCGGGTGGAAGCGCGCCGAGTGGAAGCGCACCTCGTCGGAACCGGCGAGGGCGAGCGGCCAGCCGCTGACAGCGACGGGACTGCCGATCCCGTAGTGGAGCGGCAGGGCAAAGGCGGTGGGCCAGCCCCAGGGCGTCGACGAGCACGCCGCCGCTCGCGACGGCGCGGCGCTCGGGCGGGGAGTCGACGAGCACGACTCCCCAGGGAGGCCAGGATGATGGCCGCCGCGGCTGCGCCCTGGAGCGCCCGAGCGACGAGCAGGAAGCCGAGCGAAGGCGCCAGCGCACACGCCAAGGACATCGCGGTGAAGGCGCCGACGCCGGCCAGCATCAGGGTCTGGCGCCCGACGACGTCCGCCACGCGCCCCGCGGGGGCGAGGAGCGCGGCGATCGTCACGGCATAGATCGTGATGATTTAGGTGCGCCGCCCACCTAGGCGCCGGCGAAGTCGCCTGCGCGTCGGCGACGGCGAGGCTGGCGACCGTCGTGTCGAGCAGCGCGAGGAACGCCGCACCCGCCGCGACGAGCGTCCACGGGGTCCCGAGCCGCTCGGCCGCGCGAAGCGCTCAGTCCTGCGACGCCGTCTGCGGGCGGAACAGCGGAGCGTCGGTGGGGAGCCCGCGGCTGTCGCACGGGAGGCTGCCCACCACCTCGGCCAGCATCTGGCCTCGGACGAAGGTGGTCTGCGCCGGCTCGCGGGCGTTGATCCCGTCGTAGGGCTGGTCGAGATCGCGGATTAGCAGCAGCGTGGAGGTGAACACCACCGCGGTCGTAACGACCATGGCGGCATGCATACCCTGGCTCATCCCCTTCATCGTGACCACGCCGAACAGCACCAGCGCAACGGCCACGGTAAAGAGCATCAGCCAGTACATGGCCGGGGGCACGGCGGTCCGCGCCTCGGCGAGCAGGTCCTGCCTGGCCGTGGCGCGCTCGCCGTCGCGCCTGATGATCGCCGAGCCGGCGGCGTCGTCCGCTCCGCTACGCACCTCCCGTATGGCGCTCCGGCGGATGGTGGACGCCCAGTAGGTCGGCACGTTGCTGATCTTCCCGTCGGCCATGGCCGGCCACTCCTGCTCGATGACGCTTGTGGCGTAGCAGATCACCTGCTTCCGCACTTCCTGGCGCAGTTGCGGGTTGTTGATGAGGTCGGCTTCGCGGAAGAGCAGCAACGTCGCGTTGGCCTCGGCCGCCTCCGCTCTTCGTGCCCCGGACCACGAGGAGAAGCTCTGGACCAGCACGAAGGCCAGGAGCAGGACCGCCAGGGTGGCCAGGGGACCGGCGACCCGATCCAGCTTGAGCCCCTCCGGAGAAATGGTGCCCGCCTCCTGACCCGGACGCCAGACCAGGCGATTGACGGTCAGGGCGGCAGCCACGGCAAGGCCGGCGATGAGGATGGTGATCAGCATGCGCGGCTATTCGACATAGCCCACCTCACGGAGGTAGCCGTAGGCGACGGCGGCGGGAGTCTCTCCGTCGAGGTCCACGCGCGAGTTGAGCTCCTGCATCACAGGGAACGTGAGGCCGCGCTGCACAGCGGACACAACCCGGCGCAGGCCGGGACCGGCGGCCCGGAGTGCCTCCTCGCGCACCACAAGCGTTACGTTGTCCGGCGCGAGCATGCGGCGGTCGTCCGCGAGCAGGGTCAGGTTCTCGGTGCGGATCTCGCCGTCGGTGGTGAAGACGACGCCCACGTCGGCCCTCTCCTCGATCAGCGGCTGGTGGCGGGCGTTGATGTCGACCGGTAGGAAGTCCTCGAAGCGCAGCCCGTAGATACGCTCGAGCCCCAGCAGGCAATCGGCGCTCCGGGCGCACTCCGGCGGTCCGGACAGGACGAGGTCCGGAGCCTCGCCCTTGAGCCCGGAGAGCGTGGTCACCCCGAGGTTTCGGGCCACCTCGCGCAGCATGGCGAAGCCGTAGGAGTTCTCGAACGGCGTGGGCGGCAGCGCCACCAGCCCCTCCCGGGCGAACTCCGCGCGGGCCTGCGTGTAGGCACGTGCCGGATCCTTCGGCAGGTCTTCGAGATCCTCGCCGAAAAGAGAGTCGAGCGCGGTGCCCGTGTACTCGGGATACGCGTCGATCTCACCGCTCGTCAGCGGCGCCAGCGCCGCGCGCTCGCTCGGCACCTCACGTCCGCGCCGCACCCGGTAGCCGGCGGCCTCGAGCGCCTGCGAGTAGATCTCCACCAGGACAAGCTGCTCCGTGAAGCCCTTCGAGCCCAGCACCAGCGTGGGCCGCTCGGCGTTATCGGGATCGCGGTCGATCAGCCGCGCGCGGGCCGGATGGTTGTCCGCCTCCTTCTGGTCGCCGCAGGCGGGTAGGAGGACACCCGCTGCGAGAGCCAGCGCGAGCAGCGCGCGAAGATTCGGCATCAGGCCGGCATTCGTGGGGGCCGCCTTCCGGCTGGGTTGGGAAAACCCTACCGCTGCGCAGGGACGCGGAGCGCGTCGCGCTTCAGCGGCCCTGGATGTCATGGCGTCGGTGCCGGTTCGTCAGGCCGCTGCAGCAGTCTCTTCCGTCTCCAAGAAAGGCGGCGCAGTCAAACCTCGGCCCATCACGACCGCCGCTTACAGTACTCGTAGAGCGGCCTCCTGGGGACTCCAGGCCGCCTCGCGGCAAGACGTTTCTACAAAATTTGCAGGTATTTTGATGGAGCTAGCCGGACTCGAACCGGCGACCTCCTGGGTGCGATCCAGGCGCTCTTCCAGCTGAGCTATAGCCCCGCGGGGGACCCCATGGTAGCGGCGCCCCGGCCCTCGGCCGCAGTCCTCGGGGGGTGGTGGGGGACTCGCGCCCGGCCTCGGTACAGTTCCGCCCGATGGGAGTTCTCGACGACGCCATTCGGGAGCATCTCGAGCTCAAGCGCAAGCATGGCGCGGCGGAGGACGAGCTCGAGCGGCAGGAGGAGGAGGCGCTTGGACCTGCCCGCCGCGAGGTCGAGCAGGAGCCTGGCGATGGCGAGCCCGAGGCGGCCCCGGAAGCCGAGGGGGTCGCTGATGAGGTGGCCGATGAGCCGGAGGCCGCCGCCGAGGAAGTCGAGCCTCCAGACGAGGAGGCGGAGGCCGCCGAGGCGCCCACGGAGTTCGTCGACCATGCGTCCCTCGCGCTCGAGGCGGAGCCCGAGGAGCCGCAGGCTCAGCCCGCCCTGACCGAGGACCCGCCGGACCCGGCGCCGGAGCGCCGCGACGACCAGGTCGATTCCTGGTTCGAGGAGGACGAGCCCCCGGCCGACGAGGCCGAGGAGGAAGCCGAAGCGGACGCGAGCGCCAAGGACGGCGACGTGCTCGAGGACACGCCGGACTTCCTCCAGGAGACGCCCGAGCACGACCGGCTCTGGTTCGAGCAGAAGCCGCCCCGCGACTTCGACTTCGACTAGGCCGCAGCTCCGAGCCTCGCTTTACGCAGGCCGCGTACGCAATTTGACACCCGGCTGACCCCGGACATAGGTTCGGAGGGAGCCTCGCCCCCGTGAAGGAGTGCGCCTGTGTCCCCTCGCCGGAGCCTGTTCTTCGTCGTCGCCATCCTTGCCGCGCTGCTTGTGACGAGCGCCTCCGCGTCCGCCTCCGCCGACCTGAAGGTCGTGGCCGAGGGGCTCGACAATCCGCGCGGACTCGACATAGGCCGCTTCGGAGCGGTGTACGTGGCCGAGGCGGGAAAGGGCGGCAGCGGGCCCTGCCGGCAGGGGCCCGAAGGCGAGGAGTGCTATGGAGCCACCGGAGCGGTCACGCGCATCTGGCATGACCACCAGCGCCGCGTCCTGCGGGGGCTGCCCTCGCTCGCGGGCAGCACCGGCGAGGCGGCCACCGGTCCGCAGGACATCTCGATCGGCCCCTTCGGGGCGGCCTACCTGGTCGTGGGGTGGGGTGGAGATCCGGCCGGCCGGGCCGCGCTCGCACCGGTCGGACAGCGCTTCGGCAGGCTCTACCGGGCGACGATCTTCAGCGGCCCACGGTCCGTGGCCGACCTTGCCGCGTACGAGGGCAGCGCCAATCCGGACGGCAGCGCCAATCCGGACGGGTCGCCGGCGCCTGACAGCAACCCGAACTCGGTGGAGGCCCTCTTCGGCCGTCGCATCGTGGCCGACGCCGGCGCGAACGACCTGCTGCGCGTGGGGCCGTTCGGCGGGATCTCGACGCTGGCAGTGTTCCCGGAGCGGCTCGTGCCGCCCCCTGGGGCTCCTCCCGGCACCCCGCCCAGCTTCCCCATGGACGCCGTGCCCACCTCGGTGGTGGTCGGTCCCGACGGCGCGTTCTACGTCAGCCAGCTGACGGGGTTCCCCTTCCCGGTAGGCGGTGCGCGGATCTATCGCGTCGAGCCGGGCGGAGGCGCACCGGAGATCTACGCGGAGGGCTTCACCAACGTCACCGACCTGGCCTTCGGCCGCGACGGGAGTCTGTACGTGCTCGAGATCGCTACCAACGGCCTGCTGTCCATGGACCGAACCGGCGCGCTCAAGCGCGTGGCGCGTGACGGCTCAAAGGAGACCGTGGTCAGCGAGGGCCTCGAGGCGCCAACCGGGCTGGCGATCTCCCGTCACGGAAAGATCTACATCTCCAACAACGGCGATCTGGCCGGCGAGGGCGAGGTCGTGAGGGTCAAGCGGGGGCACTAGCGGCACAGCAGGCCCCGCGCCTACCATGTGGGGTGCGGGGCCATAGCTCAGTTGGAAGAGCGCCTCCCTTGCACGGAGGAGGCCGCCGGTTCGAGTCCGGCTGGCTCCATCGCTATTGCACCGCGAACGCCTCGTCCAGCAGCCGCGGAGCATGCTTCGATGGGTCGCGCGAGTTCAGCAGCACCACCCCCAGCGTCCGCCCGCCGCGCCTGACCACGCCCACGAAGCAGCGGCCGGCCTCGTTGTTGAAGCCGGTCTTGAGCCCGACGGTGCCCCGGTAGCCGATCCGCTGTAGAGGGTTGTGGCCGGTCAGATAGAGGCGGCCACCCTTGACCGGGAAGTGGAAGTCGACCTGCTTGCGGCGTGCGATGCGGCGGATCCGGCGCTTGCCCATGGCCAGTCGCGTGAGCACCGCGATGTCGTGCGCGCAGGAGCGGTTGCCGTACTCCAGGCCGTGTGAGGAGACGAAATGCGTGCAGCGCAGGCCCCAGCGCCGCGCCTGCCGGTTCATCGCGCGGACGAAGCGGCGCTCGCTGCCCGACACGTGCACCGCGAGGGCGATCGCCGCGTCGTTGCCCGAGACGATCAGGAGGCCGTTGAGCAGGGTCTCCAGCCGCACCCGCCGGCCACGCGGAAGCAGCCCCACACCCGATCCGCTGTAGCGAAGCGCGGCCGGGGTGATCCGCACCGGCTCGTCCGGCCGGGTGCGCTCCACCACCAGCAGGGCGGTCATGATCTTCGTGAGGCTTGCGATCGCGACCCGCTCCAGGGGCTGGCGCCGCCACAACACGTCGCCGCTCTGCACGTCGAAGACCAGCCCCGCGCGCGGGGGTTTCCGCAGGGGGACATGGATTGCGTCGACACCGCTAAGGCGCACCTGGGGCACGGTCGTGGCCGGTGCCAGCGGGGCGGGCGCCGGCGCTTCCTCTGGGAGTGGAGACGGTGGGGCGGCGTTCACGGCCAGCGGCGCTGCCGTGGCGCCGTCGGGACCGTCGTCGGCCTCGAAGGAGAGGTACGCGGCGGCACCCACCGCGACAGGCGCGAGCAGCAGCGCGAGTCCGGCGATCAGCGCGCCACGCCGCCGGCGCCGGCGGCGACGGCGCGCGCCGCCGCTGAGTGACGAGCGACCGGCCCGCCCCGCGGCGCGTGTGGGGACCGTCGGCGGACCGGGGCCGCTAGTCATCCGGCGGGGGCGGCGTGGTCAGCGCGCCCAGTACCCCGAAGCCGAGCAACGCCAGCACGATCAGGGACACGACCACGAGTATGTCTATCCCCTCGGCCGCCGCCACCTGGATCGTAAGCGCCGCCAGCAGGCAGATCAGGACCAGGCTTCCGCCCAGCGCCAGCGTGCGGCCCATCAGTACACCGGGATCCGGCTCGGCACGTCGTAGTCCTCGTGTACCCGGTTGGCGAAGAGCTTGATCAGGACCAGGCCGAACACGAACCCGCCGATGTGGGCGAAGTACGCCACCCCCCCGCTGCCGGCGAGTGGCTGGGCCAGATCGCTTGCCCCGTAGAGGACCTGCAGCAGGAACCACAGGCCGAGAACCACCAGCGCGGGCAGCTCGATGAAGGTGAGGATGATGACGATGAAGATCATGGTGACCACCCGGGCGCGCGGGTATAGGACGGCGTAGCCGCCGAGCACCGCGGCGATCGCGCCGCTCGCCCCGATAGTGGGAACGGTGGCGTCGGGGTCGATCGCGACCTGGGCGAGCAGGGCCGCTACGCCGCCCAGCAGGTAGAAGACGACAAAGCGCCCGCGGCCCATGGAGTCCTCGATGTTGCCGCCGAAGATCCATAGGAACAGCATGTTCCCCCCCAGGTGGAGCAGGCTTCCGTGCATGAACATCGAGGTGAATACGGTGATCCACCACGGCGCCTGCTGAGGGGCCTCCCCCTGGACTCCCTCCTGGTCTTCGCAGACCACCTGCGCGGTGGCGGGGTCGACGCCGCAGTCGGAGCCCGGGGTGGGTGACCTCGTAGGGGATCGCCCCGTACTCCAGCACCCGCTCGTCTCCCTTCTCGCCCAGGTTCCAGAGACCGCCCTCGAAGAAGAAGTAGACGACGCAGCAGGCGACAATGATGCCCAGGGTCAGGACCGGCGTCCGCCGGTGGGGAATGTTGTCCCGAAGGGGGAACACTCAGCGCACGTGGAGCGCCTCGATCGCGCTCGAGAAGGTGAACCCTGGCTGCACACCGCCCTGGATAGCGAACACGCGGCCGCCCAGCGCCGCCCCGCCCAGGCCGTGCCGCGGGGTACGCATGTCGGGAAGCCGCCGCCAGCGCTTGCGTCGCGGGTCGAACAGCTCCACCTCGCGGATGGTGGTTCCCCCCGGCGCCAGGTCCTCGCCCCCGAACACGACGATCCGGCCGTCGGGCAGCCGTACCGAGGCGATGCCGCCGCGCGGGGTGCCCAGGTCGGGCAGCCGCTCCCACCTGCGGCGGGCGGGGTCGTAGCGCTCGGCGGCGGCGTAGTTGCCGGCGTCGCGCCCGGCGAGGACGTAGAAGTGCCCGCCCGTGGCCACGCCTGTCGTGTGGTTGCGTGCCGGTCCGGGGAAGCTCGGCCCTCGGCGCCAGCGGCGGCGGCGTATGTCGTAGACCTCCAGGCTCCGGAGCGAGCCCGAGTCATTTGCTCCGCCGGCCGCGTAGAGCCGCCCGTCGATCGCGGCGAGGGCGTGGGCGGCTCGCGCTGTGGGCGCAGCGGGAAGTCGGCGCCAGCGCCGCCGGCCGGGGTCGTATTCGAGCAGCGCCGCGGTGGGCTCTGACAGGTCCCGGGCAGCCCGGTATCCGCCGTGCACGTAGAGCCGGCCGCGATGGGCGACCGCGGCCGGGTGGTTGAGCGCCACTGGCATCGGCCGGGCCCGCGACCAGCGATCACGGCGGATGTCGTAGATCTCGGTCGCGGCGGTTGTCTCTCCGCTGCCGCGCTCGAACCCGCCGACCACGTAGATCCGGTGGCCGATGCGACCTGCGGCGACCTCGGTGCGCTCGAGCGGCGCCGGGGTGAGGGCCCGCCAGCGGGAGGCGGCGCCGGACTCGGCGTCGCGGGCGCCCAGGGCCGCCACCGCGGCCCCCGCGCTCAGCAGCGCCACCGCCGCGGCGAGCCAGATCCGGCCGTCAGGCGCCGGCCGCCGCGGCGTCACCGGCCTCGCCCCGGGCCTGCTCGAGCGTCTGGTCGGCGTGGTAGCTCGAGCGCACGAGCGGCCCGGCGGCCACGGAGTCGAAGCCCATCTCGTAGGCCTCCCGCTCGAGCTCGGCGAACTCCTCGGGGTGCCAGTAGCGCACCACGGGGAGGTGATCGCGAGTGGGGCGCAGGTACTGGCCGACGGTGAGCACCTGCACGCCGTGCTCACGCAGGACTCCGAAGGTCTCGACCAGCTCCTCCTTGGTCTCGCCCAGGCCGGTCATCAGCCCGGACTTGGTGACCACCTCGTCGCCGCCCATCTCCTTCGCGTTGCGCAGCACCCGGCACGAACGCAGGAAGCGCGAGCCGCGCCGGGCCAGCGGATAGAGCCGGGGCACGGTCTCGACGTTGTGGTTGAACACGTCGGGCCGCTCGGCGATCACGCGCGCCAGGGGCATCTCCTCGCCGCGGAAGTCGGGCGTGAGCACCTCGACCCTGCACTCAGGAGCCAGCCGGCGGATCGAGCGGATCACGCCCACGAAGGCGGTTGAGCCGAGGTCGGGCAGGTCGTCCCGGTCCACGCTTGTGATCACCGCGTGGCGCAGGCCCATCCGCTTGACCGACTGGGCCACCCGCAGCGGCTCCAGGGGATCGTTGTGGGTGGGCTTCCCGGTCTTGACGTTGCAGAAGCCGCAGCGGCGCGTGCAGGTGTCGCCGAGGATCATGAACGTGGCGGTGCCGCGCTCCCAGCACTCGCCGATGTTCGGGCAGGCGGCCTCCTGGCACACGGTGTGCAGCCCCTGGCCCTCGATCATGGTGCGCAGCTCGCGGTAGTGGGGCCCGCCCGGCGCGGGGCGCTTGAACCACTCGGGCTTGCGATCGCGGAAGGGCCGCACCTCGCCCATCTGCAGGACGCGGGCGCCGCCCGGATTCGCGCGGGAGCGGGTGCTCACGCCGCGACGACCTCGTGCTCGAGCAGGCGCCTGGAGGAGACAAGCCGCTGGCGCCGGCCGAACGCGCCGGCGAAGCGGTAGGCGAGCCGGCGGCGAAAACAGGGCAGGGAGCCCTCGCGGCCGGTTTCCCGCGCGACCGAGGTCATCCGTACCTGATCGATGCCGCAGGGCACGATCCAGCCGAAGGGCTCTAGCTCGTTGTCCACGTTGACGGCCAGCCCGTGGGTGGTGATCCCGCCGGACACCCGCACCCCGATGGACGCGATCTTGGCCTCCCCGGTCCAGACGCCCGTGAGGGGTGTCTCGCGCACCGCCGCCTCGATCCCTTCATCACCCAGCGCGTCCACGATGGCCTGCTCCATCGTGTGTACGAAGTCGGCGACGCGGTCGATCGACATGATCGGATAGGCCACCAGCTGGCCCGGGCCGTGATAGGTCACACGGCCGCCGCGATCGGTCTCGCACACGTCGATTCCCCGGGCGCGATACCAGTCCTCGCCCAGGGGCAGATCGGACGGCTGCGTGCGCTTGCCGAGCGTGTAGACGGGCGGGTGCTCGAGCACCAGCAGCATGTCTGGAACCTCGCCGGCCCGGCGCCGCTCGCGGAGGTTCTCCTGAAGCGCGAGCCCCTCCTCATAGGGCACGAGCCCCAGGTGCGTGACCCACAGATCGCTCACTGAGACCAAGGCTACTCTCCGTCTCGTGAACCGCGAGGAGCGCTTCTGGCCGGCTCGGATGCGCTGGAAGCTGCGCGGCGCCTGGATGTGGCCTTCGTTCATCGCGCTCACCCTTCTGGACGGCCTGATCCTGCATCTTCTCCCTCCGATCGGGACGGGAGTGGACCTCATCCCGGCGCTCCTCCTTGCCGTCTTCGGCAACCTGTTCTTGATTGGCGTGATGGCGCCCTGGCTGGCGCGCCGCCTCTGGCACCGGCGGGCCGAGGCGCAGGCGGGCACGCCCGCGAAAGCGCAGCTCGAGGTGCTCACCGACCGGGTCGGCACCGGGCTTCTGCTTGCCGGGGTGGCCGGCGTGCTGGCCGCCGGGCTGGCCGCCCGGCCCGTGGTCGTGTCCGAGACCGAGGACACCGAGCGCAACGCCGAGGCCTTCCGGGACTTGGTGCTGGGCTCCGGCGACGAGGAGCTGATCCGAAACCTCGAGACCGCCAACACCATTCGGCTGAGAGAGGACTACTTCAGGACCTGCGTGGCCCGCGACGACCGGCGGCGCTACTTCTGCGCGTTCGTCGACACGGCCCGCGAGCCGGCCCGGGTGCGCCGCGACCGCAGCGCCGAGCCCAACTCGGCCTACCGCGTCTTCTAGCCTGGGCCGAGGCGCACGAGGGCGCCGTCGCTGCGCACCTCGAGCACCTCTATCTCGTTCGCTCCCGCTCTCAGTACCTCCTCCGGCACGACGAACGAGAAGTGCTCGGCCGGCCGGAAGCGCAGGCGGAAGCTCCGACCCGTCCCGCGGACCCGCCCGTTCACCGCCACCGCCAGGTCGCGCAGCCCGCCCTGCGCGCCGCCGGGCAGCGTCCCGGTGATCCGCGTGGGAACGAGCTCCGAGGCAGGATCGACTCGCTGCTCGAGCCCCAGGTTGGCCACCCGGGCCGGGGCCTCGGCGCTGGGCTTCAGCTTCAGGGAGGCGAGCGGGCGCCCGAGCAGCTCGGGATGAGTTCCAACACGATGAACGGACGCCCAGGGATCGCCGAAACGCCGCCGGCTCTCCGCGCCTGTGAGAAAGAGAGAGGCCCGCTCCTCTCTCTCCGCTCGCCGGCGGAGGGCCAGCTCCTCGCGCCCGATGCAGACCGTGCGGCTGAAGTCGCGCGCCCTGAGACAGACCTGGTCCCGCTGCCGCGTCGCCGCGGCCGAGGCCGGCCGGCCGGCGGTGCGCCAGCCCATGCGCACGCCGAGCAGGTCGGCCATGGTGGGCAGGATGTCGATCGTCCGGATCAGGCTCTGGTCGACGGCGCCGCTGGTCTGGCCCGGCGCCTTGATGAAGAACGGCACCGGCGCAACCTCCTCGATGCTGGTCTCGCTCACCTTGCGCCGGCTGAGGACGCCCACGTCGAACGAGTAGCCGTGGTCGGCGGTCACCACGAGCAGCGCGCGCTTCAGCTGTCGCGTGCGCCGCAGCCGCCGGAGCAGGCGGCCCAGCTCCCGGTCGGCGAAGCCCACCTGCAGAAGGTGACGCATGTGGTTGTGCTCGGTCAGCCGCGGGTCGTGGAAGCCCACCCAGCGGTTCAGGCTTCCGATCGGATCCTTGCCGGTGGGCCGGTTGCGGTGGCCGGAGGGCAGGTAGACCCAGGGTTCATGCGGGAGGAGCGTGTGGTGGAAGTAGAAGGTGGGGCGCGCGCGCCGGCGCACCGCTCCGATCCAGCGGTGAAGGCGCTCCGGTCGCCCGCCGCCGGCCAGCCGGTCGAGGATGCTCGGGCGCCGGGCGCGGGCGCCGGCGCAGATCCGCGGGGGACATACCGCGCTGGCCGACTCCACCTTGATGATCCTGTACCCGAGCCGGTTCATAAGCTCGAAGATGCTGGGCTGGTGGTTGCGCACATCGGCCGCCTCGCCATCGCGGGGCAGGCGGGCGTCGAGGATGGCCGGCACCGCGCCGAAGGTCGAGTCGAACACGGTGGTGCCGTTCGGATACCAGGTCGAGATCCGCGCGAGCGCGGCGAAGTTCGGATAGCGCTCTTCGTCGATGCTGCCGTCCGGCCGCAGCAGCGTGTCGGCCGGGAACTCGTCGAAGACGAGCATGACCACCGGGGGGCGCTCGGGCGCCCGCGGGGGCGGCTCGTCGCCCCCGCAGCCTGCGGCGGCCAGCGCGAGCACCACGGCGCCGACGATCAGTCGACTGTCCACCAGGCCAATGTAAAGGCCCTGCAAACGAGGCGCGCAGGCGAGGCTAGCGGCCGCCAGCGACTATTATGCGGCCGGTTTTCTCGCGATGGCCCGCACCTCCGCAGCCCGAGCCGGCAGGCCGGACATCCGCGCCGGTCGGCCCCTGACCCGCCGCGCGCTCGACTACGCCACCGAGCACCACGCCGGCCAGCGGCGAGACACCGACGGTGCCCCCTACGTGATGCATCCGGTAGAGGTCGCCTCGCTGCTCTACGACGCCGGCTACCCGGACCACGTGGTTGCGGCCGGCGTGCTGCACGACGTGCTCGAGGACACGGACGCCGAGCGGGCGGAGATCGAGTCCGGTTTCGGCCCGGAGGTCGCCGGCCTCGTGACCGCCCTCACCGAGGACGACTCGATCGAGGACTCACGCGAGCGCAAGGCCGCGCTGCGGCTGCAGGTGGCGAAGGCGGGGGACGATGCGGCGGCGGTGTTCGCAGCCGACAAGGTGTCGAAGGCGCGCGAGATGCGTCACCGCGCAGCCCAGCGGCCGCTCGACGAGAGCGACGCCGGCAAGGTCGAGCACTACCGGGAATCGCTGGACATGCTGGTCGAGCTGATCCCGGACCACGAGCTGGTGGCCCAGCTGCGGTACGAGGTGGAGGCGCTGCGGTCCGTTAGCTCTCCAGATTGATCAGCACGTGCTTGATCTCGGTGTAGTCCTCGAGCGCGTAGGCCGACATGTCCTTGCCGTACCCGGACTGCTTGAACCCGCCGTGGGGCATCTCGCCGACCATCGTGATGTGGTCGTTCACCCACACGGTGCCGAACTCGAGCGCGTTCGCCACCCGATGGGCACGGCCCACATCGCGGGTCCATACCGATGAGGCCAGCCCGTAGCGGGTGCCGTTGGCCCACTCGATGGCCTGCCGCTCGTCGCTGAAGGGCTGCACCGTGATCACCGGCCCGAAGATCTCGTTCTGGACCATCTCGTCGGACTGTTCGAGGCCGGCCACCACGGTGGGCTCGAGGAACGAGCCGGGCAGGTCGGGCCGCTGCCCGCCGGTGACGATCTCAGCGCGGTCCGGCCGGCGCTCCAGGAAGCCCTCCACACGCTCGCGCTGACGCATCGAGTTCAGCGGCCCGAGCGTCGTCTCCGGGTCCATCGTGTCGCCCGGCTTGTAGCCGCGGGCCTCCTCGGCAAGGCCGTTCACCACGTCGTCGTAGACCCGGCCCGAAGCCAGCACACGGGTGGCGGCGGTGCAGTCCTGGCCGGCGTTGTACAGCCCGGTGCTGGCCACGTGCTCGACCACGGCGTCGAGATCCACGTCGTCGAAGACCACCACGGGCGCCTTGCCTCCCAGCTCGAGATGGACGCGCTTCAGCGAGTCCGCGGCCTCGCGGGCGATCCATCGGCCCGTCTCGGGCGATCCGGTGAGCGACACCATCCGCACGTCGGGATGGGTGACCAGCGTGGATCCCGCGGGCCGGCCGTGACCGGTGATCACGTTCAGGACGCCCTTGGGGAGGCATTCGGCCGCGTACTCGGCCAGCTTCACGGTCGAGACCGGCGTGGTCTCGGCCGGCTTCAGGACGATCGTGCAACCGGTGGCCAGCGCCGGGCCGATCTTCCACACCGCCATCATCAGCGGGTAGTTCCAGGGCGTGATCTGGCCGACCAGGCCCACCGGCTCACGGCGGATGATCGAAGTGCGGTTCCGGACGTACTCACCCGCCGCCTTGCCCTCGAGCAGGCGGCCCGCGCCGGCGAAGAAACGCAGGTTGTCGCACAGGAAGGGCATCTCTTCATCGAAGAACGCCTGCCGCGGCTTGCCGGCGTCCGCCGCCTCGAGATCGGACAGCTCCTCCGCGTGCTCCTCGAGCAGGTCGGCGAGCTTCAGCAGAGCGGCCGCCCGCTCCCCCGGCGGCGTGGCCGCCCAGCCCGGCTGGGCGCGCTTGGCGGCGGCCACCGCTCGGTTCACGTCCTCCTCGGTCGAGAGCGGCATCGAGGCGATCTCCTCGCCGTTGGCCGGGTTGGTCACCGCCTCGGTCTGTCCGTCGGTCGCATCGACGAGCTCGCCATCGATGAGGTTCTGCAGCTTCAGCATGGTGGTGGCCATCGTTCTCCTTGCTAAGCGGTTTGTGCTGCCCCGAGCACGTCCTCGACCGGTGTGAAGGCCACCCCGACGCCCTCCGCCACGGCAGGGTGCGTGACCTTGCCGGCGGCCACGTTGACGCCGGGGCGCAGGCCGGGGTCGCGCGCAATCGCGCCCTTCACCCCATGGTCGGCCAGCTCCAGCACGTAGGGCAGTGTGGCGTTGGTGAGCGCGAAGGTGGAGGTCACCGGCACCGCGCCGGGCATATTGGCCACGCAGTAGTGCGTCACTCCGTCGACGTCGAAGACCGGGTCCGAGTGCGTGGTGGGCCGTGAGGTCTCGAAGCAGCCTCCCTGATCGATCGACACGTCGACCAGCACGGCGCGCTTCTTCATCAGCCCCAGCTGGTCGCGCTTGATCACGGAGGGCGCCCGGGCGCCGGGCAAAAGGACCGCTCCGATCACCAGATCGGCGTGCGGGAGCATGTCCTCGATCGAAAGGGTGGAGGAGTAGACCGTGGAGGCGCGGCCCCCGAAGCCCACGTCGAGCTCGCGCAGGCGGTCGATGTTGCGGTCGTAGACGAACACGTCGGCCTCCATGCCGATCGCTATGAAGGCCGCGTTCTGTCCCACCACGCCACCTCCGATCACCATCACGGTGGCGGCGGCCACGCCGGGAACTCCGCCGAGCAGAACGCCGCGGCCGCCCAGCGGGCGCTCGAGGAAGAAGGCGCCGGCCTGGGTGGCGATCTTGCCCGCCACCTCGCTCATCGGGGCGAGCAGGGGCAGGCGGCCGCGATCGTCCTCCACGGTCTCGTAGGCCACGCAGGTGGCGCCGGTTGCGCACAGGCCCTTCGTCAGCTCCGGGTCGGGCGCCAGGTGCAGGTAGGTGAAGAGCGTCTGGTGGGGCTGCAGCATCTCCACCTCTTCCGGCTGCGGCTCCTTGACGCCGAGGATCATCTCGGCCTCGTCGAAGACCGCCGCGGCGTCGGGCACGATGCGGGCGCCCTGGGCCTCGTACTCGGAGTCCTCGATCGTGCTGCCCTCACCGGCGCCGGCCTGGACGATCACCTCGTGCCCGTGCTCGGCCAGCTCGCGTGTGCCGGCCGGGGTGAGCGAAACGCGGTACTCGTCGGTTTTGATCTCGGTGGGGACTCCGACCTTCATCTGGTCCTCTTCCTCCCTTGGTTCAATTCACCAGCTCCCGGGCGCGCAGCGCGAGCCAGAACTCGATTCGGTCGCGCGCGCTCGACAGATCTCTCCCGGTGAGCTGCTCCACGCGGCGGATGCGGTAGCGCAGCGTGTGCCGGTGGCAGTACAGCTCCCGCGCCGCCTTCTCCCACTGGCCGTTCTGCTCGATGAAGGCCTCCAGCGAGCGGATCAGCTCGTCGCCGTACTCGCCGCTGGCGTGTTCGAGCGGGCTGAGCACGCTGTCGCAGTACAGGCGGAGGGCCTCGTCGTCCTGCAGCGAGAGCAGCAGCTGGAATGCGCCCAGGTCCCGGTACGAGGCCACCTCCGGCGAAGAGCCGTTGGCCAGCGCCACCGCCTCCAGCGCGCAGCGCGCCTCATGGAAGCTGCGGCGAAGCAAGCCCACCGGCGCGCTGCGCGAGGCCGCCGCCCGCAGTGGCCCGTGCTCGCCGGCCAGTGCCTCCTTCGCGCGCGCGGCCACGGCCACGGTGTCCACGCCGTCGGGCGCCCCGATCACCGCGCACAGGAGCCGCTCGCGCCCGGCCACCAGTGCGCTCACACCCGTGTCGGCCAAGTGCCGGTCGAGGTCGCCCTCGGCTCGCGGAGGGGGCGGCCCGTCGCCGCTCGCGAAAACCAGCACTGCCGCCGGGGAGGAGACCCCGAAGGGCTCGAGGCGAACGGCCAGCTCGGCCTCCGAGAGCTTGCCGGTGAGGGCCTCGGCCAGGACGTCGCCGGCGAGGCGGCGCTCGGTGTCGCGCATGGCGCGCTGGCGCATCAGCTCGAGCGCCACGACGGTAACGGCCTGCTGCAGGATCAGTCGCTCGAAGTCGCCCAGCCCGCCGGCGTCACGCGCCGCCACCAGCCAGGCCTGGGGCGCCCCCCGGCCGCGTATGGATACAGGCAGCACGAGCGACCGCCCCGCGATCTCGGGGTGATCGGGCGCGAAGTCACCCGTCTCGCTGCTCGAGCCCGCCCCGGCGCTTCGCCGCCGCACCTCCTCACGAACGTGGTCCATCGCCGTCTCCGGCAGGCGGCGCCGGAAGACCTTGGCGGCGATGGTCTCCCCGCGGGCCGAGAGCACCGCCACCGCGCCTCCGATGGCCGCGGCGAGCGCCCGCACCAGCTCGTCCAGCCCGCGCTCCTCCAGCACCAGGCGCTCCAGCCGCTTGTGAATCGCGATACCCCGCTGCAGCACCTCGTACTGCTCGTTCACAAGCCGGGTGAACGCGGTCTCGGTGAGGGCGATGAAGGGCAGCTCATACGGGATCTCGAACACCGGGAAGTCCAGTCCCCTGGCCTCGTCGACGAGGGCCTCGGGCAGCTGGGCATGGTTGAAGCCGGTGCCGAAGCCCAGGCCGGCCAGGTGCCGCCCCGCCAGCAGGCGCACGAACTCCCGCTGGCGGCGCTCGGTGTCGAGCTGGATCCCGGTCGTGAGCAGAAGCTCCCCGCCCGACAGCCATGGGGTGGGGTCGGGGAGCTCGGAGATGTGCACCCAGCGAACGGGCGCGTCAGCGCCCTCCTCGCCCGCCGCGAGCTCGAGGCCCATCTCACCGGCGAGGTCGCGTACGGTCAGCATGAGCCGTGTGCCGGCCCGGGGCGCACCTAGTGCTGGACGATCCGGTCCCAGGCCTCGGTGAGCACCGAGCGCAGCGTGGTGTCGATCTCCTCGAACTGCTCGCTGTCGGCGATCAGCGGCGGCGATAGCTGGATCACAGGGTCGCCGCGGTCGTCGGCGCGGCAGATGAGCCCCTGCCGGTACAGCTCGCCGGACATGAAGCCCCTCAGCAGCTTCTCGGCCTCGTCGTCGTCGAAGCTCTCCTTGGTCTCCTTGTCCTTGACCAGCTCGAGCGCGTGGAAGTAGCCCGCCCCGCGAACGTCGCCGACGATCGGCAGGTCGTCCTTCAGGCCCTCGAGCATCTGGCGGAACTCGCCCTCCTTGGCCCGCACGTGGCCGCACAGGTCCTCGCGCTCGAAGATGTCCAGGTTCGCGAGCGCCACCGCGCCGCTCACCGGATGGCCGCCGAAGGTGATGCCGTGGGTGAACATGTTGGTGTCGTGCATGAAGGGCTCGGCCACCTTGTCGGAGGTGATCACAGCGCCCATCGGCGCGTAGGCGGAGGTGATGCCCTTCGCGGTGGTGATCATGTCCGGCTCGACGCCGAAGCGGTCGCAGCCGAAGTAGTGGCCCAGGCGGCCCCAGGAGCAGATGACCTCGTCCGAGATGAGCAGCACTCCATGGCGGTCGCAGATCTCCCGCACCCGCTGCCAGTAGCCGTCTTGCGGAACGAAGCAGCCGCCCGAGTTCTGGACCGGCTCGAGGATCACGGCGGCCACCGTCTCGGGATCCTGGAACTCGATGACGTGCTCGATCTGCTCCGCGGCCCAGAGCGGGTCGCGCTCCTCGGGCCAGCGGTAGCTGTTGGTGTTGGGCGCGTGGTAGGCGCCGGGCACCAACGGCTCGAACGGCGTCCTCAGCGGGGTGATCCCGGTGATCGACAGCGCTCCGAAGGTGGTGCCGTGATAGGCCACCTCGCGCGCGATGATCTTCGTGCGCTGCGGCTGACCCTGCATCCGGTGCCACTGCCGGGCCAGCTTCCAGGCCGATTCCACGGCCTCCGAGCCGCCCGACGTGAAGAACACGCGGTTGAGGTCGCCGGGGGCGAGGTGGGCGATGCGCTCGGCCAGCTCGATGGCGACGGGGTGGGCATAGCTCCAGTTGGTGAAGAAGCCGAGCTGCTTGGCCTGGCGGGCGGCCGCGTCGCCCAGCTCGGCCCGGCCGTGTCCGGCGTTCACGCAGAAGAGCGCTGAGAGGCCGTCGAGGTAGCGCCTGTCGTGCTCGTCGTAGACGTAGCAGCCCTCGCCGCGGGTGAGAATGGGGATCTCATGGCCGTCGTCGTACGCGCCCATGCGCGTGAAGTGCATCCACAGGTGACGGCGAGCCTTCTCCTGGAGCGAGCTCGGAGCTCCGGTGTCGGGCTCGAAGACGGTCTGGGGAGTGGTGGCCATGCGAGCTTCTCCTCACGTTGGGAATGCCTCCGCGCGCAGCCGGCCGAGCCGGCTGCTTGCGGCATGCTGCTGGACGCAATGGATAACGGTATAGGCGGCCCTGGAGGGACACAAGGGCGCACCGCGGCGAAGTAAGGTTGTAGCAGTTGTACAACTTGGCCAATTAAGCGCCGATGTTTTCGGCGTTTTGCCACTTGCGGTCACTCCGATTCGGCCATAGCTTGCTCATCAGTGACCGGGAGGGGTCAGGAGGGGGACGCCCCGAGCGTCCGTATGGATGCGGTGACCAAGCGCTTTGGCGACTTCGTCGCTGTGCGCGAGCTCGACTTGGACATCGCGCGCGGTGAGTTCTTCACCATGCTCGGCCCCTCGGGTTGCGGGAAGACCACGACGCTGAGGATGGTCGCGGGCTTCGAGGAGCCCAGCGAGGGGCGCGTGCTGCTGGACGGCGAGGACGTGACAGGGCGCCCCGCGTTCAAGCGGCCGACCAACACCGTGTTCCAGAGCTATGCGCTCTTCCCTCACATGAGCGTCGAGAAGAACGTGGCCTTCGGGCTTCACCGCACGGGCGTCGACAAGGCCGAGAGCAAGCGCCGGGCGGCGGAGGAGCTCGAGCGCGTGGGTCTGGCCGCGGAGGCCAAACGGCGCCCCGCGCAGCTCTCGGGGGGCCAGCAGCAGCGTGTGGCGCTCGCGCGGGCGCTGGTCAACCGCCCCGCGGTGTTGCTGCTCGACGAGCCGCTGGGCGCGCTCGACCTCAAGCTGCGCAAGCAGTTGCAGGTGGAGCTCAAGCGCATCCAGCGTGAGGTGGGAATCACGTTCGTGTACGTCACGCACGATCAGGAGGAGGCGCTCACCATGTCCGACCGCATCGCGGTGATGAACCACGGCTTGATCGAGCAGGTGGCCGACCCCGAGACCGTCTACGAGCGCCCGGCGACCACCTTCGTGGCCGGTTTCATCGGCGTTTCCAACCTCATGCCCGGGGAGGTCGTGACGGCCAACGGCGGCGCGGCCGAGCTGCGTCTCGACGCCGGTCCCACCGTGCGCACGGCCGACGCCCTCGAGGTGGACGCCGGCCAGCGGGCCTACGCGGTCGTGCGGCCGGAGAAGCTCCTCCTCCAGGATGCCGGCGACACGAGCGCCGGGCGGGCCAGCGTCGAGGGTCAGGTCGAGAGCTCCCTCTACCTGGGCACCGCGACGCAGATGGTCGTCCGCCTCGGCGACGACACGCGCATGACCGTGCTGGTGCCGAACGCTGACGTGGAAGAACGGCGCGAGTTGCCCGCCCCCGGGGAACCGGCCCGTCTCAGCTGGTCGGAGGAGAACATCCACGTGGTGAGAGAGGCGCGCGGGGGCCCCGTCGAGGACACGCCTGCCGAGGCCCCGGTATGACCGACATCGACCGCGAGCTCGAGCGCCTCCTCCGCGACCCGCTCACCCGCCGGCGCCTGTTCAGGCGCGGCGGCGCGGCGGCCTTGAGCCTGTCCGCGCTCGGTTACCTGGCCGCCTGCGGGCCGAAGACCGGCGGAGTGGCCGAGTCGGCCGGCACCGGACCGGACATGATCGCCGAGGGCAAGGTCTCGGACTCCCTGACCTTCTCCAACTGGCCGCTCTACATCGAGGAGGACCGGGGCACGCTCAAGGAGTTTCAGAAGGAGTTCGGCACCAAGGTCAAGTACGTCGAGGAGATCAACGACAACGTCGAGTTCTTCGGCAAGGTGCGCCAGCAATACGCGCAGGGAGACTCGGGCGGGCGCGACATCCACGTGGTGACCGACTGGATGGCGGCGCGCATGATCCGTCTCGGCTACGTGCAGCGGTTCGACCCGGCGCAGCTGATCACCGCGCAGCAGAACCTGATCGACCGCCTGCGCACCCCGCCCTTCGACCCCGGCCGCGACTTCTCGATGCCGTGGCAGTCCGGGTTCGCCGGGATCGTCTACCGCAAGGACAAGGTCAAGCGCGAGCCCAAGAGCGTCGATGACCTGTTCGACCCTGACTACAAGGGCAAGGTAACGATGCTCACCGAGATGCGGGACACGGTGGGAGTGGTGGCCGCCGGGCTCGGCCATGACCCGGAGAAAGCCACGCTGGATCAGTTCCTGGAGGCCGTCGAGAAGGTCGACGAGGGGGCCCAGTCGGGCCAGATCCGGGCCTTCACGGGCAACGAGTTCACCAAGGACATCACGAAGGGCGACTCCTGGGTGATCATCGGCTGGTCCGGCGACTCGGTGCAGCTGAAGGTGGACAACCCGAACATCGAGTTCGTGGCGCCGGAGACCGGGGTGCACCTGTGGACCGACAACATGCAGATCCCGGTCGGGGCTCCGCACGCGTTCACCGCCCAGAAGATGATCGACTTCGTCTACCGGCCGGAGGTACAGGCCGACATCGCCGAGTACGTGAACTACATCTGCCCCGTCGAGGGCGTGCAGGAGATCCTGGAAAAGCGCGACCCGGAGCTGGCGGCGAACCAGCTCATCTTCCCGGACGACAAGACGCTGGGGGACGCGTTCATCTTCCGCCAGCTCAATCCGGACGAGGAGCGCCAGCTGGACGAGGCGTTCCAGAAGGCCATCGGAGCGTAGGGGCCCCAGTGGGCGCACGGCTCCGGAAAGCCGGGCTTCCCTATCTGTTGCTGCTCCCGGGCCTGGGCTGGCTGGCGCTCTTCTTCGCCCTCCCGCTCGCCTACATGGCGTTCGAGTCGCTCAAGTCGGGCACGCTCGAAGAGGGCTACCTGTTCAGCTGGGAGTTCTCGAACTACACGAACGCGATATCCGAGTACTGGGAGCAGTTCCTCCGCTCGTTCCTGTACGCCGGCCTGGGCACGGTGATCGCCCTTCTCATCGGCTATCCGCTCGCCTACGTGATCGCGTTCCGCGGCGGGAGGTGGCGCAACGCGCTGCTCCTGGCCGTGATCGCCCCGTTCTTCGTGACCTATCTGATCCGCACGCTGTCGTGGGAGACGATCCTGTCCGACTCCGGCTTCGTCACCGAGACCCTGCGGACGATCGGGCTGATCTCCCAGGAGGGCCGGCTGCTCGACACCACCATCTCCGTGGTCGCGGGCATCACCTACAACTTCCTGCCCTTCATGATCCTTCCGCTCTACGCGAGCCTGGAGCGGATCGACCACCGGCTGCTCGAGGCGGGCTACGACCTCTACGGGCGCCGCCGGGACGTGTTCCTGCGCGTGACGCTGCCGCTGTCGATGCCGGGCCTCGTGGCGGGTGTCCTGCTCTTCTTCATCCCGGCGGCCGGGGACTTCATCAACGCCGAACTGCTCGGGACGCCCAATCAGTACATGATCGGCAACGTCATCCAGAGCCAGTTCTTGGAGATCGCCGACTACCCGACAGCGGCGGCGCTCTCTTTCATCCTGATGGCGCTGATGCTGGCCGTGGTTCTGATCTGGGCGGCGATCGCCGGCACCGAGGCGCTCCTCGGCACCGAGGGGGAGGCCGGCTAGGTGGAGGCGGGCACCGCCACAGCGCCTGCCACCACGGCCCAGCGCGAAGGGGAGACCAGAGGCCCCCGGCGTGCCGGCCGGCGCCTGCTGGACGGCGCGCTGAACGTCTACGCCGGCCTGGCTCTGCTCTACATGCTGCTGCCGATCCTGGTCATCATCGTGTTCTCGTTCAACAACCCGCGCGGGCGCTTCAACTTCATCTGGCAAGAGTTCAGCTTCGACGCCTGGACGGACCCGTTCGGCGTCCCGGGCCTGGGCGACGCGTTCCTCACCAGCCTCGAGATCGCCGCGCTGTCGACCATCGGCGCGACCATCCTGGGCACGATCACCGCGCTGGCTCTCGTGCGCTACGAGTTCACCGGCCGCGCGCCGATCAACTTCTTCATCTTCATACCGCTCGCCACGCCGGAGGTGGTGCTCGGCGCCGCTCTGCTGGCGATGTTCCTCAACTTCGCGGTGCAACTTGGCTTCTGGACCATCCTGATCGCTCACATCATGTTCAACCTGTCCTTCGTGGTGATCACGGTGCGCTCGCGGCTGATCGGCTTCGACCGCTCCCTCGAGGAGGCCGCGCGAGATCTCGGCGCCACGCCCTGGCAGACCTTCCGGCTCGTGACGCTGCCGCTGATCATGCCCGGCGTGCTGGCCGCCGGGCTGCTGGCCTTCGCCCTCTCGATCGACGACTTCGTGATCACCAACTTCAACTCGGGCTCCACGATCACGTTCCCGGTCTTCATCTGGGGCGCGGCGCGGGTGGCCGTGCCGCCCCAGATCTACGTGATCGCGTCGATGATCTTCCTGTTCACCCTGGCGATGATGCTCCTCACGGTGTGGCAGCAACGGCGGGCGGAGCGGATGGCGGCGATGCGCCCCGAGCCGGAGGAGGCGTGACCGCCACGGCGTATGGGGTTAGGGTCACCGGCAGTAGGAGGGGGACTCGCACATGACCGAGCATCACCACAGGCAGCATCACTACCTGCATCCCGATGAGGATGCCCAGGCCGGCGAGCACGGTCTCAAGTCGAACGCCATCGGCTTCCTCGATGGCCTGATCATCGGAATCGCCTCCACGGCGCCGGCGTACTCGCTGGCCGCGGTGCTGGCGATCGTGGTCGTCGGGGTCGGCGTCCAGGCGCCCGCGGTCCTGCTGACCGCCTTCATCCCGATGTTCCTGATCGCCTCGTCCTTCTATTACATGAACCGCGCCGATCCGGACTGCGGCACCACCTTCTCCTGGATCACCCGGGCGATGGGCCCGGGGATCGGCTGGGTCGGCGGCTGGGCGGTGTGCACCACCGGAATCCTGGTGATCGGCTCCCTGGCCCAGGTGGCGGCCTACTACCTCTACGACATGTTCGAGCTCACCGGCCTGCGCGACTCGACGGCGGCGAACGTGATCCTCACGCTGATCATCATCGCCGCGATGACCACCGTCTGCGTGCTGGGCACGGAGCTGTCGGCGATGGTGCAGCGGGTGCTGATCATCTTCCAGGTCGGGGCCCTGCTGATGTTCGCGGTCGTGCTGCTGCTCTCGGGCGGCCCGCTCACGCCGGAGCTGTCCTGGATCTCCCCGTTCGCGGTCGACAGCTCGAGCGCGCTGGTAGTTGGCCTGCTCACCGGGGTCTTCATTTACTGGGGCTGGGAGAGCGCGGTGAACCTCAACGAGGAGACCGAGAACTCCAACAGCTCGCCCGGGCTGGCGGCGATGGTGTCGACGGTCGTGCTGCTCGTGACCTACGTGGTCACCACCGTGGCCGTGGTCGCCTACGCCGGGCTCGGCCGCGTGGAGGACTTCGAGGACGACCCGGGCATCTTCGGAGCGCTAGCGAGCGACGCCCTGCCCTCTCCCCTCGACAAGCTGGTGGTCTTCGCGATCGTCACGTCGGCGATCGCCTCGACGCAGACCACCATCCTGCCGGCGTCGCGTACGGCCCTGTCGATGGCCCGCCAGGGCGCGTTCCCCGAGGTGTTCGGGCGCATTCATCCGCGCTACCTGACGCCACACATCGGCACGATCACGATCGGGGTGATCGCGGCCGTCTGGTTCGGTGTCCTGTTCCCGCTGTCGGAGAACTTCGTCTACGACTCGCTCACGGCGCTGGCGTTCATGATCGCCTTCTACTACGCGCTCAACGGCTTCTCGTGCGCGATCTACTACCGCCGCGAGCTGACCAAGTCCGTGAAGAACTTCATCTTCATCGGAGTAGGGCCGGTGGTGGGCGGCCTGATTCTCGGCTACCTGTTCTTCAAGGCGATCGACGAGTACCGCCAGGTCGACGTCTCGTACAGCGGCACGTCGGTGTTCGGCATCGGCATGCCTGTGGTGCTGGGCGTGGGACTGCTGCTCCTCGGGGTGGTGCTCATGTTGGTCTGGCGCATGGGTGCCCACGAGAAGTTCTTCGGGCGGCGGCGTGAGATCGTCGACCCGGAGGTGGCGTCCGGGCAGAAGCTCGGCGTGGCGGCCGTCCCCGAGGAAGCGGTGCCTTGAGCGGCGCCATCGTCCTCGGCTACGACGCCTCCCCTGGCGCCGACGGAGCGCTCGACACGGCGCTCGAGCTGGCGCAGCGCTTCGGCGACCGGTTGGTGATCGCCAACGGGGTGACTCCGCCGGGGACCCCGACCGACGAGACGCCGGCGCATCGCCGAGCGGTGGAGGAGAAGGCGTCGGCGCTGATGGAGCGTGCTCTCGAGCGGGCCCGAGAGGCCGGCGTGGAGAGCGAGGTGGAGATCGTGCCGCTGCGCCCGTCCGAGGCGCTTCTGCAGCTGGCCGACCAGAACAACGCTCGCTTCATCGTGGTCGGCGGCTGGGGCGAGGGGCCGCTCAAGGGAGCGATCCTGGGCTCCACCGCGTACAAGGTGCTTCATCTGGCCCAGCGCCCGGTCGTGGTAGTGCAGGGGTGAGGCACGAGCGGCTTCCCGCCCTCCTGGCCGAGGAGCGGGAGCGCTTCGCGCGTGAGCATCCGCGCTCGCGCGAGCTGCACGAAGCCGCCCGAGCCAACCTGCTCGCGGGGGTGCCGCTGAGCTGGATGGCGATGTGGGCCGGCGGCCACCCGGTCTACCTGGCCGAGGCCCAGGGGGCGAGCGTCGTCGACGTGGACGGCAACGAGTACGCCGACCTGTGCCTCGGCGACACCGGAGCCATGGCCGGCCACTCCCCGGCGGCCACGATGGCGGCTGTCCGCGAGCGGGCGGGCTTCACCGTGATGCTGCCCACCGACGACGCGGCCTGGGTCGGTGCGGACCTGGCACGCCGCTTCGGAGTGCCCTACTGGCAGTTCTCGCTCACGGCCACCGACGCCAACCGCTGGCTGCTGCGCATGTGCCGCCAGGTGACCGGGCGACCGCGGGTGGTGGTCTTCAACTGGTGCTACCACGGCTCGGTCGACGAGGCCTTCGTCGTCCGTGACTCCGAGGGCGCGACCCGCTCGCGTGAGGGCAACGTCGGGCCCATGGTCGATCCGGCAAACACCACGCGCGCGGTGGAGTTCAACGAGATCGACACCGTCGAGGCCGCGCTCGGCCACGGCGACGTGGCCTGCGTCCTGATGGAGCCGGCGCTCACCAACATCGGCATCGTGCTGCCCGAGCCGGGCTTCCTGGAGGCGGTGCGTGACCTGTGCACCCGCCACGGAACGCTGCTGATCATCGACGAGACGCACACGTTGAGTGCCGGGCCCGGGGGTTGCACGTCCGCCTGGGGCCTCGAGCCGGACGCCGTGAGCCTGGGCAAGTCGATCGGCGGCGGTGTGTCCATCGGCGCGTACGGGGTGAGCGCCGAGCTCGCGGAGCGGATCATCTCCGACGAGGAGGGCGACTACGTGGACACCGGCGGGGTCGGCGGCACCCTGGCCGGCAACGCGCTCTCGCTGGCGGCGGCGCGGGCCACGCTGGGAGAGGTTCTGACCGACGAGGCCTTCTCCCGCATGAACGCCCTGCGTGAGCGGTTCGCCGCCGGCGTGGACACGACGATCGCCGAACACGAGGTCCCGTGGTCCCTGATCAGCCTCGGGGCCCGTGCGGAGTACCGCTTCAGCTCTCCGGCTCCCCGCACGGGGGCCGAGTCCGCTGCGGCGGGCGATCACGAGCTGGAGGAGTATCTCCACCTGTTCCTGCTCAACCGGGGCGTGCTGATCACGCCGTTTCACAACATGGCCCTGATGTGCCCCGCCACCACCGAGGAGCAGGTCGACCGCCACACCCAGGCCTTCTCGGAGGCGGTCACTAGCCTCGTCGGCTGATGACACAGAGCAGCTACGACCGCATCGCCAATCTGCCGCTGGAGATCGAATCGCTGTCGCTCGAGGGGCTCGAGCTGCGGTTCTCGGAGGAGTTCACCCGGCAGACCACCCTGATCAAGCTCCACGGCCCCGGCGGCGCCGTCGGAGTCGGCGAGGACGTGACCTATGACGGCCTCGACCATGTCGCGCTTCAGGCCGAGGGGTCGGACCTGGACCTCGCCGGCTCCTACACCCTCGACTCCTTCGCCCAGCGACTGGACGAGGTGGAGCTGTGGCCCAGCCCGCCGGTGCGCGAGGCCTCGGCGGACTACCGGCGCTGGGCGTTCGAGTCGAGCGCGCTCGACCTGGCTCTGCAGCAGGCCGGCCGTTCGCTACCGGATGTGCTCGAGCGCGAAGCCCGTCCGGTCAACTACGTCGTGTCGATGCGGCTCGAGTGGTTCGACCACCAGGGGCCGGACCGGCCCGATCGCCTGTTGCGGCTGCTCGAGCGCTACCCCAACACTCGCTTCAAGCTCGACCCCACCAACGGCTGGACTCCCGAGCTGGTGCAGACGCTGGTGGACACGGGCGCGGTCGACTCGCTCGACCTGAAGGGCTGCTACAAGGACACGCCGGTGGACGTCGACACCGACCCGCAGCTCTACACGCTGCTGATCGAGTCCTTCCCGGAGGCCTGGCTGGAGGACCCGGACGTCAACGACGACACCCGTCCGCTGCTCGACCCCGTGGCCGACCGCGTGACCTGGGACGCGCCCATCCACTCCGTGGCCGACGTGCTCGCGCGTCCCTGGCCGCCGCAAATGGTGAACATCAAGCCCTCCCGCTTCGGGCCCCTGCGCCGGCTGTTCGAGATGTACGACTGGTGCGAGAGCGAGGGCGTGGGCGCCTACGGAGGCGGTCAGACCGAGTTGGGCCCGGGCCGCGGCCACATCCAGTATCTGGCCTCGATCTTCCACCCGGACACGCCGAACGACACGGCCCCGGGCGGGTTCAACAACCCCGAGGTCCCGGACGGCCTGCCGGAGAGCCCGCTTGAGCCACGAGTGGCGGCAACGGGCTTCCGCTGGGAGGGCTGAGGACGAGCGCCCAGGCCTTCGCCCACGCTGTCCAGGCGGCCGTCTGCGACGTCATCGAGCCCTGGGAGCACGGGGCCGTTCTGAGGGCCACCAGCTACCCGGACTACTACGACTTCAACGTGGTCCGGGTCGAGAAGGAGCCGGCGATGAGCGCCGAGGAGCTGGCGGCGTTCGCCGATGAGGCGCTTGCCGACGTAGGACACCGGCGCGTGGATCTGGAGTTCGATCCCGCGGCCGCCGAGCGCTTGCGCGAGGGCTTCGCCTCACTGGGCTGGCTCTCCGAGCGGCTGGTCTGGATGCGCCACGAGGCGCCCGTCCCGCCCGGTCCCCGGGTCGACGTCGAGCAGGTCCACTACGACGTCGTGCACCACCTGCGCGTGGCCTGGCACCGCGAGGACTTCCCGGAAGTGGACCCGGGCGACTACCTCGTCCAGGCCCGCGAGGTGGCAATGCGGCTGGGGGTGCAGGTCTTCGCTGCGTTCGAGGGCGGCAGGCCGGTGGCATACGCCCAGCTCGAGCGTCTCGACGAGCACGCCGAGCTCAGCTCGCTCTATGTGGATCCCGACCACCGCGGCACCGGCCTGGGCACGGCCCTGACGCGCGCCGCGATCGCCGCGGCGAGCGACGTGCCCGAGCTGTGGATCGTCGCGGACGACGAGGACCGCCCGAAGCAGCTCTACGCCCGGCTGGGCTTCCGCCCGGCCTGGACGGCGGTCGAGCTGCTCCGGCTGCCCTCTGCGTCCGCTTAGCGCTTGGGAATGACCAGCGTCCGGCTCCTCTTTCCGGTGGTCCCGCCGGTGGGCTTGAACGAGGTGTTGATCTTGGCCTTCACGCGGCGCTTCTCCAGCACCCGGGCCATCTGGCGCCGCTCGGCGCGCGACAGCTTGAGCACCGCGCGCACCCGGCCGGCCCGCCGCGGCCGCTTGGTCACCCGCGCCAGCCGCTTCACCTTGGCGGCCGAGGCCTGGCCGCGGGGCAGGTTGGCCCACATGCCCACCCGGAGCAAGCCCGGGCCCGGTACCCGCACCACCACGACCACACGGCCGTTCTTGTAGCGACCGATCTTCAGCTGCACGCGGTTGCTGGGGGGCCGGCGGACCGTGACCGAGGCGGTGGCCGGCTGGCTGTCGGCGGCGCCGTCGTTGGCCACGAACCGCACCGCGTCCGTGCCCCGGAAGCCGCGGTTGGGCGTGTACAGAACCGAGTCGCCCTGGATCGGACCCAGCGTCCCGTTGGCCGGGCCACCGACGATCCGGCGCCGCAGCGGGTTGCCGTTGGGGTCCGTGCAGGTCAGCGCCAGCTCCACCGGTCTGCGCGGTCTCGTTCGAGCGCTGCTGTTCGAGCACGACGGCGGCTGCGCCGCCCCCGGCCCCGTGTAGCGCAGGATGACCATGCCGTAGTCGCGGTCCGATCCGGCGATCAGGCGCTGGCCCCCCGGCGTGGTGAACTGCTCGATGCCCCAGAAGTTGGAGCCGCCCGGAGCTATCCAGGCCCCCGTCGGCTCCAGTCCGTTCTGCCGGCTGAACCGGAACACCCGGATCCCGCCCGCGTAGTAGGAGCTGTAGGCCAGGCTCTCCGTGGGATCGGTGGCGAACTCGTGGATCGAGAGATCGCCGAAGCCGCGTGAGAAGCGCGGGTCGAGCGCCTCCGGAATGGCGTAGGCGTCGATCTCCTGGGCGGTCTGGGCGTCGTAGAGGTGGGCGTAGCCCCAGCCGTCGAAGACCGAGGTGGCCTCCACCTCCTCCCCGAGCGTCCCGATCGGCACGAGGTCGGCTTCGTGGTCATAGGGCACCCCGAACTCCGGGGTGTCGTTGAACATCAGGTGCAATGCCTCGTGGGTGGTGCACACGACCGGGATGAGAAGGCCGGCGGGGAAGCCGCCGAAGCCGCAGTTCGCCGAATCGTCCGCCGGGTCGCCGCTTGCCTGATGACGGTTGGCGAAAAGCACAGCATCCCAGCCGGCCTCGGCGGCGTTGGCCGCCTTGTCGCCCGGAAAGCAGGCGTCGTCGGGATCGTTGGCGGTGTCGCCGTCCCCGTCGTAGTCCTCGCCGGGATCGTAGGCGGGACCTCGCTGCACCACGAGGATCGCCTCCTCGCCTGGATCGAGTGCCGGATCGATCGCCGAGCGCTCGGGCACCGGAGCCGACGCGTCGCAGGCGTAGCCGCCGTAGACCACGGGCCCATTGATCGCCCGGTCCGGCAGATCCGATGCCGCCCCTCCGCCGCCGACGCCCACCGCGTCGAACTCACCGGCGTTCGCACCGCTCGTGATCGAGAACGTCCCGGGGCGGTAGGCGTCGAAGTCCTCGTCGGCGGTCAGCATGAACCGGTTGTCGAACGAGAACTCGCCCTGGTGGGCGTTGCCCTCGGGTGTCACGCCGGTTCCGGGCAGGAGCGGATCCTCGCCCGCGAAGGTGGTGTCGTTGATCAGGGTCGGGCTCGCCGGATTGGTCACATCCAGCTGCACGTAGCCGGCGTCCCAGTAGTCGGACTTCATCACCTGCCGGCCCCGGATCTGCTTCACCACGACGTCGTGGTGAAGCACCGTGCCGCCGTTGGCCTCTTCGCCGTCGAGAATCTCCGGGAACTCCTCGACCAGATCGAAGTCCCCGACCTGCTCCGGATTCCTCGGGTCGGTGATGTCGAAGATGTCGACGTCGGAGAACTCGATGTTGTCCGAGGCCACCAGGTAGGCGCGCGGGCCGTTCTGCCAGACGAAGACGGAGTGGTAAGAGTTGGCCAGGGTGCGGGGCGCCGTGGCCGGATCGTTGTCCGGATCGGTGTCGCCGGCGCCCTGCACCAACGGAACCGGACGGGCCGGATTGCTGACGTTGTAGAGGTCGAACCCGCCGCCCGACGTATCGAGGGCAGGGGGACATGCCGGTCCGTCCGCCGTGAGGTTCGACCCGTAGGTCTCGTCGTTGACCGCCAGGATGTCCCCGCGGAACTGGGGCGTATTGACGGACACCACGTGGGCGCCCTCGCCGTGGTAGAAGTTCGGCGGAGCCGGGATGAAGCTCACCTGCCGGGGCTGACTCGGGTTACGAATGTCGACGACGTACGTCCCGCCGCCGGTGCAGTTCGGGTCGTCCCAGGAGTTGAGGTAGGCGTAGCCCTTGTGGACCGCCAGGTCGGCGATCTGGCCGAGGCGCACGCCGGGAACCTGGAATCGCCCGACGACCTCGAGGTTCTCCTGGCGTTGCGGCAGGTTCGCCGGCGTGGGAAGAGATTCGGCGAGCGGAGCCGACAGCAGCGCGCTGTCTGCGGTCAGCTGCTTGACCTTGCCGGGCGCCGCCGCGAGCGCGGTCGGCGCGGCCGCCAGCAGTACGGCGGCCGCTGTCAGCGTGCCGCGAACGATTCCGCTACGACCTAAGTGCACTGCACCCTCCCATCGCCACTTGTGCCAGAGCGCGAATCCGCGCGGCAGTCTACCGCTCAGCGTTTCAGCGCGACCCGTCGCCTGAGGACCGTGCGGTTGCCCGCCGGGTCGACAGCGATCGCGGTGAGCGTGGACCGGACCGACCCACGCCGGAACACCGCTCGGCGAGCGGCCTTGGTGAAACGTACGAATGCGTACGTCGTGCCCCGGCCCTCCAGCCGCGCCGACCCGCCGGCTACCACCCGGGACCGCCGGAGCCCCAGCCGCCTCGCCGTGGCCCGGTCCAGTACCAGCTCCGCCGTAGCGTCGCAGGCCTCCGAGCAGCGCAGGCGGACCACAAGCCCGGCGCGCACCTCGGCCAAGCGGAGGCGGCGCCCGACGGAGGCGCTGAGGCGCGGGCGGCTGCGATCGGGCGCGGCCGACACGGCCGGTGGACGCAAGGGCGGCGCCTGGATCACGGGCTCATCGGGGTCACACGCGGTCCCGATGCCGTCGCGATCGCGGTCCAGCTGATCGTTCACCAACCCGTCGCCGTTGATGTCGGTGGGCTCGAGGTTGTAGACGGTCGGGCAGTTGTCAAACGCGTCGTCGAAGCGGTCTCCGTCGCGGTCGCTGTCGCAGGCGTCGCCCCGGTCGTCGCCGTCGAGGTCGGTCTGGGACGGATTGGGAGTGAGATCGCAGTTGTCGTCGTCGTTAACGAGGCCGTCGCTGTCGTCGTCGACCGGGGGACAGAGCGTCGCCGTAGCCGTCCCCGTCGCTGTCCTCCTGGCCGGGGTTGGGCACGGTCCGGCAGTTGTCGGGCGCTGCGTCGGGCACACCGTCGGCGTCGTCATCGGTATCGCAGGCGTCGCCGAGCACCGTAGTTCCTGGGATGCCCGGCACCGGCTCGCTCCCGCGGTCGGTGTTCACCTGGGTCCCGTTCTTGACCACCGGGCAGTTGTCCATCTCGTCGCGGACCTCGTCCCCGTCCACGTCGCCCGGCTCCGGGTGCGCGGCCCGGGCGGTCACCGAGGAGGAGGCTTCTCCGGTACGCAGCAGCCGAACCTTCGGCGCGTTGCGCCGGCTCGACTGGCCGCTCAGGTCGGTCGCCACCACGGCGAGCCGGACGACGACCGGCTTGCCGCGCTGAAGGGCGCGGCGGGCGAGGCGCCAGTGCCGCCCGGTCAGGCGGTAGCGCAGCTCGGCGCCGCCGCCCGCGACGGCGATCCGCTTCCGGGGCACGCGCTTGATCGGGAGCGTCAGCCCGGTGGCCTCGAGGAAGCCGGAGGCGCCCAGCGCTCCCCGCTCGCTGGTGGTGGCGTAGACCCGCACGACGCGAGAGCGCCCAATCCGCTGCAGCGTGGGGGCGCCGGCGTCCACGACCGGCGGCTGGCCGTCGTCAACGGGCCCTGTGGGCGCCGCGGTGGCCGTCCGGGTCACGGCCTCGCAGTCGGCGGCCACGACGTCCAACCCGTCGGCGTCGACAGTGTCCCCGCCGGACCCGCACCGCACGGTGTCGGCCTCGCCGTCGCGGGCGGCGATCCGATCGGTCCCCGCCCCGCCGTCGAGGACGTCGGAGCCCTGGTCGCCGCTGAGCACGTCGTCGCCCCCCGCGCCGGCCGCCGAGTCGTTGCCCTCGCCGCCGCTCACCTCGTCGCCGAGCGGGCCGGCGGTCAGGCCGTCCGCGCCGGTTCCGCCCAGGAGCGTCACCGGCACCTGCAGCGAGACGGCCGCCGTGTCCTCGCGGTCGCCCAGGTCGATCCGCACTCGCCGCACACCGTCGAGCGAGCAGAAGGTCTGCACGATGAAGCCCTGGTTGTCGACGGCGCCGGGCGTGCACGTCCCGGGGTCCATGCCGCCGTCCACCCGGTCATCGCGGAACTCCACGCGATTGCCCGACGGCCGCACGGCGAGGCCGTTCAACGACGTGGCGTCGGCGGATGTGTAGGACACGAGCCCGCCGCCCGAGCGCACCAGCGAGTGGGCCGCCGCGGTGGCCGGCACCAGGGCCGCCCCGGCGCAGCAGACCAGCAGGGTTCCCGCCAGCCGCCTCACGGCCGAAACTCCTCGCTCCATTCGCGACCGCCGTCGGTGGTGTGCAGGATCGTCCCGTCGCTCAAGGCCATGTACAGCTCATCGGTCCCTTGCGGGTCCAGAGCGTAGGGCTCGCCGTCAACCTTGCCCACCTGTTCGAAGCGTTCCCCTCCATCGCTGGACACGCTCACCGTACCGTCCGCCAGCGCGCGGTATAGCTTGTCCGGCGCGGTCCACGCGAGCCGGGTCCCCTCACCCGGTTGCAGCGGCCGCCAGGTCGCGCCGTCGTCCTCGGAGCGAAAGAGCTGCTCGTCGGTGGCGGCGAGAATCAGCTTGGGATCGGCGGGGTCCACCTCGAAGTCGATGATCAGGCCCCGCGGCGTGAAGTTCTCTACGAAGCTGCGGCCGCCGTCCTCCGAGATGACCATTGCGCTGAGCACGGCATCCCATGCGTAGAGCCGGCCGTGCTTGAAGAGGATCTTGTGCAGGTCCGCGTTCCCCAGCCGGGAGACCACCTCCCAGCTCTTGCCGCCGTCGTCGGACCGCAGATAGCCGAGGTACTGGGGCAGCGTGCGCTGGTCAGGATGTCCGGAGCCGACCAGCTCGCCTCGGTCGTCGGCGTTCAGCTCGAGGAAGGTGCCCACGGTGGCCCGCTTGCCGCCTGCCTCGATCGTGCCCCGCACGCGCCTCACGTCCCCGCTCTCCGCGTCGATACGAAAGAAGCCCCGGTTTGTCGTGAGCAGGAACTCGCCGTTCCTCGGGTCGCGCTCGAGGGAGTTCACGAACGGCGGGCGCTGGGTGAAGTCGACGAGCCGGTCCGAGCGTGTGGCCGCGTCACCGGAGTCCTCGCCGCAGCCCGCGGAGCAGAGCGCGGCCATCAGGCCCGAAACCAGCAGCGCGCGCCTCATCCGCCCGCGGTGGCCAGCAGCCACAGCGCCAGGGTGGTGAAGCCGACCATCACAGCCAGCATCCAGTACTGGGAACGGGCCGCGGTGCGGGCGTCGGGGAACAGCGACAGCGCGCGCTCGTGCGCGAGCGTGAGAGCGGCCACGTGGCCGGCGACCACGAATCCCACCTGGAGGTACCAGGCCTGGTTCTGGCTCAGTGCCCCGTAGTCGATCGTCGCCGTGGCGGTGCCGAACAGGTTCCAGCCCTCACCCAGGGGATCGGAGGCGAGGTAGGCGATGCCCTGCCCCTCGAACACGAGAAAGGTCAGGTAGTGGGCGGCCACGTATACCATCGCAATCGGTACCAGCGACGAGGCGAAGGCGCGGGCCAGCTCCGCAACGCTCAGGCGGGGCGCCACCGTGCGAACGCCCTCGATGCCGAGGGTGTAGAAGCCGCTCACGAGCGCCACGCCCAGCACCAACCCCGCCGTGCCCACCAGCACCGGGGCCTCGAAGGCGGCGTCCTGGGTCAGGTCGGTCCACAGGCGCCCCGAGCTGAGGCCGTCGAACGTGACCGTGCCGATCATGACCATGATCAGGGCCGTGGTTCCCGGCGCCATGTCCAGCCTGGTCAGGCCGGCGAGCGGCGGGCGCAGTCCCACCACCGAGCCGCGCCGTTCGAAGGGCGAGATGCGGGCGAACAGGTCGAAGTACACCGCGAAGGTCTCGCCCCGTCGCGTCCAGGTCTCCACGCCGAAGACGGCCTGCGCCGCGCAGGTGTAGAGCGTGTAGACGACCACCGCGATCGCCAGCATGCGCGGCTGTTCGCTCCATTCGGACGCCAGCTCGATCCAGGCGAAGCCCAGCACCCCGAGCGCCGCGGGCCAGCGCCCGAGCCGGTCCGGATATGGGCGGCGCGCCGCGATCCGATCGCCCAGCAGCCGGCCGGTCGCTCGGCCGAGCGTCCGCCAGGGGCTCAGGGCCGTGAACACGTTGCCGAAAGCCGCGCTGACGAAGGCCATTCCCACCCAGAAGGTGATGAACACGAAGGTGGGCGTGAAGTTCTCGAACGCGCTCTGGGTACCCGCCACCCCGGCCACGATCACCAGTGCGAGCAGCAGCACGCCGAGGGCTCCCGCCGCCGCCTCCAACGCGCGGGAGCCCAGAAGCCGCCCGACCCGGCCGGGCAGCGGGCGCCAGCGATCCCGGGAGAGCCTGGGCTCGGGCCACAGCACGGCCAGGGCCACGAAGGAGACGATCAGGACCACCGCCGCCGCCCACCCAAAAAGCCACTCGGGCAGCGGCAGGCTGGCGCGCTGGACCAGCCCGTGGGCCAGGGGGACCCAGAAAGCGCCCGGCGGGGTCAGGGCCCTAGCGCCGGATCGCGAACAGCACCCGCGGACCCTTCGAGCACCGGAACTTGATCTTGGTCGATCGGCCGAAGGTGCGGCAGCTGTACCCGGAGGGTCGATCGCCGTACCTGAGATAGCGCTTGGCCTGGCGGCGCGCGGTGCCGCAGCGGATCTGGTCCGCCTTGATGTTGAAGCGCTTGCCCTTCGCCGCAACCATCCCGCAGTTCTTCGGCGGCACCGGCGCCCATGCGCTCCCCGGCGAAAGGACCACGATGAGCGCGGCCACCGCTGTGGCGCCGACGATGACGCTTATCCGTCTCAAGCCATCCCTCCTGTACCCAAACCGCTCCGCTCGCTCGACACGGTACACGCCAATCCGCTCCCGCCTGCGGGCAGACCTGACGTGCGGTAGCTTCGCGCGACCCGACCCAAGGACACGCATGCCGGCGGAACGATTCGTGGAGGCCTTGAACGAGCAGATCGGGCGCGAGTTCGGCGCCTCACAGCAGTACCTGGCGGTGGCGGTGTGGTACGAGGACCAGACCCTGCCGCGCCTGGCCCAGCTCTTCTACGACCAGTCCGTGGAGGAGCGCGGCCACGGCCTGATGATGGCCAAGTACCTGCTCGACTCCGGTCTCCTGCCGCGGGTGCCGGCGGTGTCCGAGCCGCGGTCGCAGTTCGCTGACCTGGTCGAGCCGATCCGGCTGTCGCTCGAGCAGGAGCGCAAGGTGACCGCGCAGATCTCGGAGCTGGCCTCCATCGCACGCGACGAGCGGGACTACGTGAGTGAGCAGTTCATGCACTGGTTTCTGAAGGAGCAGGTCGAGGAAGTCGACCTGATGACCACCCTGCTCGACACGGCCGAGCGCGCCCGTGACCGCCCCCTCGACCTGGAGGACTTCATCTCCCGCGAGGGCATCGGCGGCGGCGAGGAGAGCGACCCGACCGCGCCGCCGGCGGCCGGCGCGGACTGAATGGTCGAGCTCCATACGCTCAGCCCCGGGGCGCAGACGGCGATCGACATGGCCCGGCGCGTGGCCGGCTTCATAGACGGCGCGCGGCGGTCGCTCGATCTCGCCCTATACGACGTGCGGCTCCCCGGCGAGCCGGGCGACCTGGTGGCCCAAGCGCTCCGGGACGCCGCCGGCCGCGGGGTGGAGATCCGAATCGCCTACAACGCCGACCACGACGAGCGCGTGGTCCCGCCGCCGCCGCGCACCAAGCCAGAGCTCGTCGAGGCTCTGCCGTTTCCCACCCGCGGGATTCCCGGCATCCCGGACCTCATGCACCACAAGTACGTGGTTCGTGACGGCGAGACGGTGTGGACAGGCTCGACCAACTGGACCACCGACGCCTGGACCGTGCAGGAGAACGTGGTGCTGGTCGGCAGCTCAGCGCAGCTGGCCGCGGAGTACGCCCACAACTTCGCCGAGCTTTGGGGCACCGGCGACGTCGATCGCAGCGGCCACTCCGAGCCCCGCACCGTGTCGGTCGGCGGCAGCGAGGGTCGTGCCTGGTTCACCCCCGGGCACGGGGAGGAGCTGTCGCAGCGGATTGCCTCCGCCCTCGGCAGGGCGCGCCGGCGCATACGGATCGCCTCGCCGGTGATCACGGCCGGGCCGGTCCTCGGCACGCTCGCCGAGGTGGCCGCCGAGAGGCGTGTGGACCTGCGCGGTGTGGTCGACCGGACGCAGATGGAGCAGGTGGTCTACCAGTGGCGGACCAACGGCCGCTCGGCCTGGAAGATCCCGATCCTGGCCTCGGTCCTCGGCCACGCGGACTTCACCGGGAAGCCGAGCACCCGCTGGACGCCCGAGTCGCTCCACGACTTCATGCACGCCAAGGTCACCGTGGCTGACGATCTCGTCTTCGCCGGCTCGTTCAACCTCTCCCGCTCGGGCGAGCAGAACGCCGAGAACGTGCTGGAGCTGCGCGATCCCGACCTGGCCGAACGCCTGGCCGGCTTCATCGACGAGGTGCGGGCGCGCTACCCGCCCACGCCCACCTTCAGTTGAACTGCCGCTCCTCGGTGGAGCCGCTGAGCGCCTCGGCGTCGCTCAGCACCATGTCGGCTTCCAGCGCGTCGGTGCGGGCGATCAGCACGGTGGGCACACCCTCCACGTCGGCGGCAGGCGGGCGGCGGCCAGGTTGCGAACGGCCTGCGCCGTCGGGAGGAGCACCTTGCCGCCCATGTGGCCGCACTTCTTCTCGGACGACAGCTGGTCCTCGAAGTGCACGCCCGCCGCGCCGGCGGCGATCATCGCCCTCGTCAGCTCGAAGCAGTTGAGCGCGCCCCCGAAGCCGCTCTCGGCGTCGGCCACGATCGGCACGAACCAGTCGATGTCGTCGTCACCCTCGGCATGGTGGATCTGGTCGGCCCGGCGCAGCGCGTTGTTGACGGCCGCCACCACCGACGGGACGCTGTCGGCCGGGTACAGGCTCTGGTCGGGATACATCTGGCCCGCGAGGTTGGCGTCGGCCGCCACCTGCCAGACGGAAACGCGCCGCCGGTCAGGCGGGGCGCCGGGCCTGGCGGTGCGTGGCCGCCAGCAGAAGGTCGCGCACCTCGTACGGGTCGTCGGTGAGAACGAACCGGTCCAGGTCCTCCGGGGCGATCTTGCCGCCGGCCAGCGGGCGCTCGGCAATCCAGTCGATGAGTCCCCGCCAGTAGTCGTTGCCCACCAGCACCACCGGAAAGTGCCGCACCTTCCCGGTCTGGATCAGGGTGAGCGACTCGAACAGCTCGTCCAGCGTGCCGAAGCCGCCCGGGAAGACGACGAAACCGCTGGCGTAGCGGACGAACATGATCTTGCGCGAAAAGAAGTAGTGGAACTCGAGCCCCAGCTCCACCCAGGGGTTCATGCCCTGCTCGAAGGGCAACTCGATGTTCAGCCCGATGGACAGCACGCCCGCGTCCTGGGCCCCGCGGTTGGCGGCTTCCATAATTCCGGGTCCGCCTCCGGTGATGATGGCCAGGTCCGCCTCCCCGAGCAGGCGCGCGGTTTCTCGCGCCAGCGCGTACTCGGGATGGTCACGCGGCGTTCGGGCCGATCCGAAGAAAGAGACGGCGGCGCCGACGGGCGCCAGCGCGTTGAAGGCCCGGCTGAGCTCGTTCTGAATGCGCCGGAGACGGTCGGCGTCGCTGAGCGTGGAGACCACCGCGGCCTCCTGCGCGGCGAGGATCTCCTCGTCCAGGGTCCGCGGCATGCGCGGCTCGCTGGCTTCCATGCGTTTGAGCCTAGCCCTGAACGCGCCTACGGCGGTGGGCGCCGGGCCAGCCGCTCGACCGCGCTCACCGGAACCGCGAAAGCGATGCCGTCCCCACGGCCTTGGGAGATCACTCCGATCACCCGGCCGTGGCCGTCCAGCAGGGGTCCGCCGGAATTGCCCGGGTTGATCGCGGTGTCGGTTTGGATCGCCCCGCGCAGGCGCGATCCGTCGGGGGCCTCGATGCGCCGCCCCACCGCGGACACCACGCCGGCGCTGAGTGAGCCCCGAAGTCCGTAGGGGTTGCCGATGGCGATGGCGGGGTCCCCCGGACGCACGGCGCTCGAGTTGCCCAGCGGCAGCGCCTTCGTCTGCCGGGCCTGGGCGGGGCGCAGGGCCAGGAGGGCCAGATCCGTGGACGGGTCGCTGCGCAGCACGCGCACCCGCGCCCTCCGGCCGTTGAGCAGAATGGCCACCTCGGCAGCGCCTTCCACCAGGTGCTGATTTGTGACCACCCGCCCGCCCTCGATGGCGAAGCCCGAGCCGGTGGCGACGCCGTCGTCTCGGGTGGGTGGTCCTGTCGGCCACCGAACCCCCCGGCCGCGCCCCTCGACGACCAGCACGCCGGCCCGGACCTCGCGGTAGACGCCGGCCGGCGTCGGCTGCCGGGGCGCCGCGCTCGGGGCGGCCGGCTCGTCCTGGCCGGCCGCTCCCGAGGCGAGCATGACCGCGGCCACGACGGACCCGGATACGAGCCCGCCGCCGATCGCCGCGACCAGTGGGGAGATGGAGCGCATTCGCTCCGTGGCGCTAGAGCTGGGTTGAGTCGGAGCCGCCGCCGCGCTTCTCGGGGCAGTCACCCCGATCACCGCCGCCGCGATCCCGGTCCTGCCGATCGGGCGCCGTCGACTGAACAGACCGCGTGCTACCTGCACTCGAGCCGTCATCCGAGCCGCCTGATCCACCCGCCAACGCCACTCCGGCCGGGACGGCCGCCAGGGCGCCTGCCACGGCCACTACCGTCACCAGACGCCTCCCGCGGGGCCGGCGCCCACCGTTCTCGTCCATCGCTTCTCCTGTCGGTCGGGGTGCGATGCGACCGACCCTAGGAAGGGCGTTGTCAACGGCGGATAACGGCTCTTACGTTTCTATAAGGCAAGCGAGAGGGGCTGCTCGAGCAGCTCCTTCACCCGAGCCAGGAACTTCGCCCCGTCGGCGCCGTAGAGAATCCGGTGGTCGCAGACGAGCGACAGCGTCATCTGATCGCGCGCCACCACCCGGCCGCTCTCGTCCACCGCCGGCCGCTTCTCGAGCTTGCCCACGGTGAGGATCGACGCCTGCGGCGGATTGATGATCGCCGTGAAGAACTCGATCCCGAACATCCCGAGGTTGGAGACCGTGAAGGTTCCGCCGGAGAGCTCAGGTGGCGTGATCGACTTCTCGTGCACCTTCTCGATCGCGGCCCGCGCATCCTTGGAGATCTGGCCGAGCGACTTGCGATCGGCATCGAAGACCGTGGGCACCACGAGCGCGTCCTGCGCCGCCACCGCCACGCCGATGTTCACCTTCTCGTAGAGCTCGAACTTCCCGTCCCGGTAGGCGCCGTTCACCCGTGGATGCTCGCGCAGCGCGCTGGCGGCCGCCTTGACGACCATGTCGTTGAACGACGGCGCCGGATCGGCCACATCCTTCAGTCGCTCGCGCAGCTCCACGGCGGCGGTCATGTCCACCGTCAGCGAGATAGAGAAGTCGGGCGCGGTGGCCTTGGACTCCGCCATGCGCCGGCTGACCGTCCGCTGGAGTCGTGTGAGCTCCTGCACGTCGGCCTCGCCCTTAGGCCCGGCCTCCTCGCGCCGGGGCTCCTCGGCGCGCTCCTCGTCCTTCTCCTCGGCTTCGGGGCGTTCTTCCTCGGCGGGCGCCTCCGCGGGCGCCTCGGCCTCCGCCCCGTCGCCGTCGGCGGCGGCCTGCACGTCGGCCTTGACGATGCGTCCCCCGGGCCCGCTGCCCTCGAGCTGTGCCAGCTCCACGCCGAGCTCCCGGGCCATTCGCCGGGCGACCGGCGACGCCTTCACCCGGCCGTTGCCGTCGCCTTCAGCGGGCGCTCGCTCACGGGTTGCCGTGCCGGCGCCGTCGCCGGCCTGGGTCTCGCCTCCGCCGGCCTCGGCGCCGGCGGCTCCGCGGGCCTCGCCCTCGGCGCCGGACTCGGCTTCCTCTTCCTCGGCCTCCTCGCCCTCGGCCTCTGCGTCGCCCTCGGCCTCTGCGTCGCCCTCGGCGGCGGGGTCCTCCTCCTCGGCCTCAGCTTCCTCTTCGGAGCTCTTCCTCCTCCTCGCTCTTCCTCGGCCTCGGCTTGTCCTCGCCTCGGGCTCTTCCTCCGCCTTTCCGTCGCCCTTGGCCTCGCCCGCCTCGCCGATGCGCGCGATCGGCTCACCGATGGCGAGGGTGTCGCCCTCCTGGGCGAGGATCTCCACGAGCACGCCGTCGGAGTCGGCGTCGTAGGTCATGTTGGCCTTGTCGGTCTCGATCTCGACCAGCGGCTCGCCTCGCTTGACCTCGGCGCCCTCCTCGACCAGCCACTTCAGGACGGTGCCCTCCTCCATCGAGTCCGAGAGGCGAGGCATCGTCACTTCGCTGGCCATTCGATCTCCTAGAGGTCGCGGTAGGTGGCGAGCACGGCCTGCACCACGTGCTCCTCGTGCGGGAAGGCGGCCTGCTCGAGCGGCTTGGAGTACGGCATGGGAACGTCCGCGCCCGTGACCCGCTGCACCGGTGCGTCAAGCCAGTCGAAAGCCTGCTCCTGAATGAGCGCCGCCAGATTGGCGCCCACTCCTCCGTGCGGCCAGCCCTCCTCGACGATCACGGCCCGGTTGGTCTTCTTGACCGACTCCAGGATCGTGTCCAGATCGAGCGGGCGCAGCGTGCGCGGGTCAATCACCTCGGCCTCGATCTCATGCTCGTCGGCCAGTGTCTCGGCCGCCTTCTCGGCGGTGAGCGCCATGCGCGAGATGCCGATCACCGTTGCGTCGTCGCCCTCGCGACGGATCGCCGCCTCCCCGAAGCGCATTGGCCCGCCGTTGTCGGGGACCTCGCCGCGCTGGCCGTACAGCGTCTCGTGCTCGATGAAGATGACGGGGTTGTCGTCGCGGATGGCGGCCTTGAGCAGGCCCTTCGCGTCGGCCGGAGTGCTGGGGGCGGCAACGAGCAGCCCGGGCACGTGCAGGTAGAAGGCCTCGAAGCAGTGGGAATGGGTCGGGCCGAGCTGGTGGCCGGCACCCTGCGGCATGCGGATGACCAGCGGGACCTTCACCTGGCCGCCGAACATGTATCGGATCGCCGCCGCGTGGTTCACGATCTGGTCCATGGCCAGCAGCGAGAAGTTGATGGTCATCAGCTCGACCACCGGGCGCAGTCCGATCATCGCGGACCCCACGCCGAGCCCGACGATGGTGTTCTCCGAGATCGGGGTGTCCCGCACCCGCTTCTCGCCGAACTCCTCGAGCAGGCCGGCGGTCACCTTGAAGGCCCCCTGGAACACGCCGATGTCCTCGCCCATGATGAAGACCGTCTCGTCCGCCTCCATCTCCTCGCGCAGCGCCTGGCCCAGCGCCTCGCGGTAGCGCATCGTCGCCACTAGTCGGCGCCTCCCTCTTCCTCGGGCTCGTCACCGCTGACCTCGCCCTCACCGGCGGCCTCTTCGCCGCCCGCTTCCGCCTCGGGCTTCTCCTCCGCCTCGGTCTCGGCGCCGTCCTCTTCGTCCTCTTCCCCGCCGGGACCCTGCTGGCTGCCCTCCTGGTCCTGGTCCTTCGGCCCGCGGCGTGAGCGCGCCTGGCGGTCGCCCACGCTCGCGTACGCCGCGCCCTTCTCGGCCAGCTCATGCGGCACCTCGCCGGCCTCGCGCTCACGCTCGCCGCGGTGCACCTCGGGAGAACGCTCGTCGACCGTCCACCAGCCCGGCACATCGCCCGAGAAGACGTAGACCTCGTCGTACAACGAATCGAGCTCGGGGAACGGCGACTCGTCGGCGAAGCGGACGGCCTCGTCCACCGTCTCGATGGCCTCCTTGTCGAAGCGCTCGACGTCCTCCTGGGACAGCCTCTCCTCGTCGACCAGTCGCTTGGCGAAGGCCTCGATCGGATCCCGGCCCCGCCACTCCTCGACCTCCTCCTTGGAGCGGTACTCCTCGGGATCGGCCATCGAGTGGCCGCGGTAGCGGTAGGTCACCGCCTCGACGAGCTGGGGCTTGCGGTCCTCCCGGGCGTGCTGGAGCGCGTCGGAGACCACGGAGTGGACATCGAGCACGTCCATGCCGTCGCAGCGGGTGCCCGGGACGCCGTAGCCCTCCGACTTGACCGACAGGTCGGTGAGCGCCGAGTGGCGGTGCAGCGCCGTGCCCATGCCGAACTGGTTGTTGATGATCACGAACACCACCGGCAGGCTCCAGAGCGCGGCGAAGTTCATCGTCTCGCCGAAGGTGCCCTGATTGGTGGCGCCGTCGCCCATCATGGAGAGGATCACGTCCTCGGTCTCCATGTAGTCGCAGGCCAAGGCCACCCCGGCGGACAGCGGGAGGCTGCCGCCGACGATCCCGTAGCCGCCGAGGAAGCGCTTCTCCCAGTCGAACAGGTGCATCGAGCCGCCGCGGCCGCGGGAACAGCCGTCCTGGCGGCCGAAGAGCTCGGCCATCACCGCGTTCGCCTCCGTGCCTCGAGCGAGCGCCTGCCCGTGCTCACGGTAGGTCGACATCAGGTAGTCGGTCTCGCGCAGCGCCTGGGTGGCGCCGACGACCGTCGCCTCCTCGCCGATGCAGAGATGCAGGAACCCGCCGATCTTGGCCTTCGCGTACATCTCCCCGGCCCGCTCCTCGAAGCGGCGGATGAGCATCATCTTCGCGAGGACGGTGCGGCAGGTTTCCTCGTCGGGAAGGTCGTGCTTGACCTCGCCGAGCTCGACCTCCTCGGCCTTGGCTACCTCGGTGGGGGCGGCGTCGTTGCCGCCGTCCTTCCCGTCCTGCTTATCCGACTTCTCCGGCTGCGTCGCGTCCTTGGTGGCCATCGCGACGGACTGTACCCGGTGCATCCGGGAATCAAGACGCGATACCCCCGGACGGGGGGTTGTGGCGGCCTCGCGGGGCGGCGGTCGCGGGTAGAGGGCGTACGGAAGGGGTCAGCGTCAGCCGGGCACGGAGGCGAGCCTCGCGCAGGCGGCGCGGCCTGTCAAGGTGCGATCGCCAGCGCGGCTTCCTCGAGACGGTCGTCTCCGTAGAAGAGGCGATCGCCGACCGCCACGGTGGGCACGCCGCGGACCCCGCGCTCGTGGGCCTCAGCTGTCGCAGCGCGCAGCCGGTCCTTGGTCGTCTGGGTTTCAATGCCCTTGAGGACCGCGTTCGGATGCAGCTCGCACGCCGCCGCGGCGATGAGCACGTTGTCGACGTCGGACAGGTCGCGCCCTCCCGCAAAGGCCTGCCGAAAAGCGGCCAGTGAGAAGGCGACCGCGCGGCCGATCTGCTGTGCGAACGTCGCGGCCCGCATGGCGGCCAGGGTGTTGTTGGGCCACCCCTCCGGCCACCGAACGGGCATCAGCTCGTAGGCGGCGGCCCGGCGCTCGACCTCGGCCATGCCGGCAGCGCGCCGGTCGGTCCTCGCCCACGACCGGCCGCCGGTCTCCTGCCAGATCCCACCGAGCAGAATCGGCTGCCAGACCGGTGTGACAGGCAGGACCCTGCTGATGCGCTCCGCGGTGAGATAGGCGTACGGCGAGCCCAGGTCGTAGTAGAAGATCGGCTGGCCGGGCACTGCACCAAGGTTGCCCGACGATTAGGTCGGCATCTTTTTGGGCAGCCTGAGCGAGATCGTCGTTCGGCGTCTTGGTCTGCCGTAACCAAGACGGGTAACGCCGGAACCACGTTCTGCAGTTGGCCCGGGCCGCCGCCCGGTATTGCCGAACATCAAGAGGGGGGAACCGAATGAAGCGCGCGCCTTTCGGTGCTGTTGTCATGCTTGGAGCCGTACTGCTCGCCGGCTGCACCGGTCGCATCGATTCCGTGACGAACGTGACGCAGGTCGCCGCCACGGTGAACACCACCATCTCATGCAGCGAAGGGGAGGCAGGCCAGTATTGGGCCGAGTACCGCCCCGCCGGGGGTGCGTGGACCCAGGTCGGCCGGCAGTCGTTCAACTGCACGGCCTCGATACGCGGGCCAAGGGCGTTTCAGCTGACCGGTCTGACTCCGGGTACCGCATACCAGGTCCGCCTGTGTTACGACCCGGCCCCGGTCGGTGGTGCCGTGTTCTGTGTGGACAAGGACGGGACAGCCAACGGCACGAACTACGGCACCTTCACGACCACCTCCTCCGCGTCCTCGTGTAGTCGCGATGCGACTCCATCGACGTTCGCGTCGCAGGTGTCGGCCGCCACCGCCGGCCAGACCGTCTGTCTGGCGTCGGGGAACTACGGCACGTTCCAGGGCACGAACAAGGCCATCACGATCAGGGCGGCGGCGGGGGCCACCCCGACGATGCGCTACCAGTTCGGCTCGGGCGATTCCGGCTTCACGCTCACCGGCCTGTCGGGGATGGGAGGCAACATTTCCTCTGGCGCGAGCAACATCACCGTCAGGGGCTCGGCCTTCAACAGCTACGCCTACTTCTCGAGCCTCTCAAACTCGAACATCCTCTTCGAGGGCAACACGCACAACTACATCAACTCGCCCTCGGGGTCTCCGAACGCGCGCATCGGCCTGGGCGGTGACCCGAGCACCCATTCGGGTGTCACGATCAGGAACTCGGTCCTTCGGGGCGGCGACTCGGATGGGGTCTTCACCGGCGTTGGCGTCAACGTGATCGGCAACGAGTTCGCGGACATCTGCGAGAGCGGACCCAACCACACGGACATGATCCAGTTCGCGAAGCCCGCAAACCCGTCACAGGGGGCGGGCGGCGTGATCCGCGGGAACTACTTCCACGCCGGTGGTTGCAGCACCCAAACGCTGGCCAGCTACGACTCGGGAACCCGCAACGTCCTGATCGAAGACAACGTGGTGGACACCAGGCGGCCGTGGGGAATCGAGCTGTACTCGGACGAAGGCTCGATCGTCCGCCACAACACCGTTCGCTGGTACCCGGACTCCGAGTGCTCGTTCGGCGGAACCGAGTGCGGCTACATCGATATCACGCGTAAGTCCGCCGACCCGCCCGGCCAGGGCACCCAGGTGTACGCCAACGTCGGGAGGGTGACGGTCCAAGGCGGGTCAACGGTCGCCCGCAACGACCACAACGTCGATCCGGAGGCGGTGAGGTTCGTCGGCCCGCTGACGAGCTACACCGGCTTCCGCCTGGCCGCCGGGTCGGTCGGCAAGGGCGCCGCGGGAGACGGCTCGGACGTCGGAATACGCTAGACCGGGGCGGCGCCTCAGGCCAGCCGAAGCTCGGTGCCGACCATGAGGAGATCCGGATCGCCGGTGCCGATCCGGGCTTCGTTGAGGGACCAGAGACGCTGCACCTCGCGTGCGATTCTTGCCGTCGAGGCGCCGGGGGCCAGCAGGTCCTCGGCGATGGTCCAGAGCGATTCGCCTGGCTCGACTACGTGCACCTGCGCGTCGCGTGCCGGGTCGGCGCTTCGGGCACGGCTGTGGACAACGAGCTGTCCTGCCGCGGCGTCAGCATCCTGAACCGCGGGGGTGGTCGGGGATGCAGTGATCCGCGGTGGGGCATTGAAGGCGTCCGGAGGGGGCTCCGCCCGCCGGCCGATCCGGAGCCGGTCGCGAACGACCAGCCTTGAGGCGCTGCTGTGGCTGGGCGCCGTTTCGGGCTCGAGGCGGTGGGGGGCCGGTGGTGCTTCGGATGGCGGGAGCGGCGCCGGTTGGGGCGGACCGGGAAGTTCGGCAGGAGGCCGCGCCGGAGCATCGGCCGGGGCTTCGCCCGACGTAGGAGCCGGTGTCTCACTGCGGGGCGGCGCTGGGACCCCCTCCCCGTCAGTCGAAGGGTCCGGGGCGTCGGGATCGTCGAGCGGCTCGGCATCGAGTGGCGCGCCGACCCCAGTGTCGTCCCCGCCGCCTGGCGAGGGCCCGACCTCGAAAGGCAAGGTTGTATCGCCACCGGGATCGAAGGCGGGGGCGTCGGCCTCTGGATCGGCGGGCGCTTCGGGCGCCGCAGTGCCCTCCTGCGTGCGATCGGGCTCTTGAGCGGTGACCGGGCCGGCAGGCGTTACCGAGAGTGCAAGAAGGCTGGTGGTGAGCGCACCGCTGGCTACACGGACGGCCTTGAAGGGCTCGGCGGAGGCGGTCGGCCTGGTCCCTTGATCCACGCCGGACCCGCGCTCCTCAGTTCAGAGGGTCGGCCACGCAGCGGAACGCCTTGGCGCCCGCGGCGGTGTTGGGGGTGAGGGCAACGCTGCCCACGCTGATCGGTGATGTAGAGAACATTGAGCCGGCCAGGGGAGGCGGTGGGATAGACGTTGCCGGGTGAGCTCGCCACCGGCGGCCAGGGAGACACCGGGCTCACCGATGGCCGTCATCAGCTCTTCGTGACTTGGCAGGCGCCTACCGGGAGTGGCGGGTCGGTCGATGCTCTCGCACACCACGGCCGCGGTGCTGTAGGGAGCGGGCTCCTGCGCTGCGGTCTCGACGCAGATATCGGACACGGGAACGGTGCTCTTCGGACACCGCAGAAGAAACCGGCCGGCGGTCATTCCATTGAGGCGTTCCGCATTCCTCGCCCGCGGCACCGTGCCGAGCCGGGACTCCTTGATGCGACTCGATCCGAGGGTGTTTCGCTTCAGGTCCTTGTAGGTAAGCGAGTTGTTCGCGACATCGCGACCGGTGATCGTCAGCGCCGCGTACGACGATCCACCGAGCGCGATGAAAACGGCTAGCGTCGCCATCACGTTGGCGTAGGTCAAGCGCTTGCGCAGTCGCTTCGAACACCGCTTCCTCCGTTTGACATGCCTGACCACGGTAACCCTCTGAGACCCTGCGAGTCTCGCTGAAGCGCGTGAAGCCTCAGCGCGCCGCGCGACGAAGGATCATCGGCATGTCGGACCTCGTACCAGAACCTTGACCGCCTTCGTCGTCCCGGTCTGGAAGGGGTATCCGGTCTCCGCGGGAAGGCGAGCGCGGAAGCGGTATCGAGTCAGACCGCAGCTACGTCGGAACCGGTAGCGCACTTCCCACGCACCATCGGCCGCGGTGCGGGTCGTGCGGAAGGTCTGCCAGCGGCCGGAGAGCGTCACCTGCAACTCGACGAGCTTTCCCGCCGCGGGTGGGGGAAGCGAGCGAAGACGACCGGTGAAGCGAACGGCCTGTCCGTTTCGCAGCCGGCGTGGCCGCGGCCGGACCGTGGATGCCGCCGGAACCAATAGGGTCGCTTCGCTTGTGGAGGGCAGCGTCACTGGCGTGCCCAGATAGGCGAAGCGGAGGGTGCGGGTCGATCCCGGTCCCGCCAGATAGGCGTAGTTGCCTTCGCTATCCGTGCGGATCACCGTCTCCAGGCGTTCTGGCAGGAGGGCGCTCCGCGAAAGGACCTGCACCTCGGCGTTGGGAATCGGCCGGCCGTCCGATGCCTGAAGCCGGCCGACGACCTGGGCGTTACTTCCAAAGCCCACCCGGGCCTGCGGTGCGACAGTCTCTATGCGACGGCGGACCGTGCGGCGCCTTCCATGACGCATGACCTGCTTGCGGACGATCCGACTGCTCTTTACGCCTGTTCGCATTACGGTCGGCGTCCGGAGGGGGAGCGTGACCACCATGGGCCGACCGTCGAGCCGGCTGTCCGTGCTGTTCTGATTCGAGGCGTGGTCCCGGGCGGTTGCGCGGAGCAGATACGTCCCGGCCGGTAGCTGAGCGTCGTTGATCCGGGTCACGAGCCTGCTTCCGTGTTGCTGGGTGGCGAGTGCTTGCCACGTAGCCGATCCTTGGCGGCTGAGCTCGATCTGGCCGCTCGCGAGCCCTGAGACCTTGTCGGTGACCTGGACCGAGACCAGCGTCGGATCGGAAGCCGGTGACTGCTCGAAGCCCAGCTGTGGGGGCTCGGGGTCGTAGCGGAGGCTCACCGGCACTGAGGCATTGGCCGGCTCGTGGTTGCCGGCGGCGTCCTGGCGCCAGACGCGCACGTGCCACTCGCCGGGAGCCGGTACGGCAATGCTCGCGAGCCGCGATATCCCGATTCCCGGCTGGGAGGCGTTCGCGCATTGCCCCACCCCCGGCGGCGTTGCAGAGGCGATAGAACGCGTTGGCGATCGGGGCGCGGTCGCCTTCGGGCGGATTGACCCAGCTCAGCGCGAAGCCGTTCTGGTTGCGCCAACCCGGTGGTCCTTCGACGGTGACGGGCACCGCGCCAGGCGGGGTGTTGTCGATTCGAACGGTGACCGGGGTTGAGGCGCCGATGTTACCCGCGGAGTCGAGTGCTTGAAGCGCCAGTAGCCTGAGATCCCTCGGGCAGCGGGCGTGTGTCGAGCCGGATCGCGCCTGGACCATTCGGACACGGAATGACTCCGGGTGAAATCGCATGGACGTGCATGGCCTGCCTGCGACGAGCCCGCCTGCGACCGCCGCGCCAACCGCACCCCCACATTGTCCGCCGCGTCGTACTGCACCGTCTGATTCCCGCCCACCCACTGCCCCAGCGTGAACGGGTTGTTCGGGAGGATTCGGATGGCCGGTCGGCTCACGTCGACCACCGTGGCTCGCGCCACGAAGGTCCGGATGTAGTTCTCGCCCCGGCTCGAGCAGTATGGGGCTCCCCTCTCGCCCACGCAGATGATTCGTTGGACGATCTTGTTCGATCCGTTCACGTCGTAGGTCCGGCGCTTTGCCCATCCGGCCGCCTGGGCGTTGCCCCGCCTCGGGCACCTCTGGTTCGCGCGGACGTTCTTGATCGGCACCGGTGGGCCGTCCGGTCGGCTGGCCCAGACCTGGAGGGCGTAGCGGCAGTCTCTGCGGCGGGCTTGGCCCGACCAGGTGAAGCGGCCGAAGCGGGTGCCGGCGGGTGCTCTCAGGATGAAGTAGGAGCGGGCGCCTCGGCGGACGCGACCGGAGCGGATCACGTTGCCGGTCACCAGCCCGCGGCGACCCTTGCCCTCGGGGCTACAGGCCCGCTTCCACATCATCCCGCGGGTGGCGAAGTCCTGGAAGGCCTGCGTCGAGAAGGTGGTGGAGTCCGCGAAGCAGTTGTTGATCGGGTACTCGGCGGCGGCCGCACCGAGCGGCCGGAACAGGGCGAGCAGCGCGAGGGCGGCGAGCACCAAACCGCCTCGCCCGAGAAGCCGTCCGCTCATGGACGTTCCTGCAGATAGGCGTTCATCTGACCGCGGAAGTCGAGCCGAAGAAAACCTCGCCCCCCTGGGCTGCTCAATGGGCGGGGGAGCCTAGTACCGGACTCCGGAAAGTGCGGACAGCAATCTCGCTCTTTGCGAGAAACGCCGCTCGCTCAATCACGCCGTGTGGCGCGGGCGCCACAGGCAGGCCCGGGCGCGCCCGGCGAGCCTCACCCGTGGATCAACCACCCATCCGTCGCCCGGGCCGCCTCCATGACGGTCTCGGCGAACGCCGGATGGGGGTGGATCGCGCGGGCGACCTCGGGGTAGCCGCCCTCCAGCTCGCGGGCGTTGACGAGCTCCTGGATGAGGTCGGCCGCCCGCACCGAGCAGATGTGGCCGCCGAGGATCTCGCCGTACTGCTTGTCGCCGACGATCTTGACCAGGCCTGAGCGGTCGCCGTACACGGTGGGGGCGCCCACCGCGCCCATGGGCACCTTGCCCACCACCACGTCGTGGCCGGCCTCACGGGCCGCCTTCTCGGTCAGGCCGAACGAGGCGACCTGGGGATGGCAGAAGGTGACGGCCGGGATGTAGTTGTAGTCAATCTCGTGGACCTCGTGGCCGGCCGAGTCCTCCACGGCGATGATGCCCTCGTCGGACGCCTTGTGGGCGAGGGCGGGACCCGGGACCATGTCGCCGATTGCCCAGATTCCCTCGCGGGAGGTTCGCAGGCGGCCGTCGACCTTCACAAAGCCCCGGTCGTCACGCTCCACCCCGGCCTCCTCCAGCCCCAGCCCCTCCACGTCGGGGCCCCGCCCCGCGGCGATCGCCAGGAAGTCGAACTCCTCCTCTTCCCCGTTGAAGGTGATCGACACGCCGGAGTCGGACGCCGACACGCTCTCGACCTTCGCGCCGGTTTCGATGCGCACGTTCTGCTTGCGGATCTCCTTCGCGCAGGCCTTGGCGATCTCCTCGTCCTCGATCGGAAGGATCTGGTCCAGCGCCTCCAGCAGCAGCACCTGGGTGCCGAGCCGGCCGAACGCCGACGCGATCTCAGTACCGGACGCCCCGGCCCCGATCACGCAGAGCCGTGACGGCTGTTCGTTGAGCAGCCAGGTGCCCGCCGTGTCGAGGATGCGCTTGCCGAACTTCAGGTCGAGGATCGGCTTGGCCACCGAGCCGCAGGCCAGGATCACCCGGTCGGTCTCGATCTCGGTGCCGTCGAACTGGCCACCGATCTTCACGTTCGCGTCGTCGGTCACCGACGCGAAGCCCTCGATCAGGTCGATCTTGTTCTTCTTGAAGAGCATGCCCACGCCGCCGGTGAGCGTCTTGACCACCTTGTCGCGGTGCTTGGTGGCGCCGGAGTAGTCGAACTCGATGCCGTTGACCGAGATGCCGAAGCTGCCGGCGTTCTCGACCTCCTCCATCACCTCGGCCACGCGGAGGATCGACTTGGCCGGGATGCAGGCCTCGTTGAGGCAGCGCCCGCCCACATCGCCCTTCTCGACCACGGCCGTCTTCAGCCCCAGCTGCGCGGCCCGGATGGCGGCCACGTAGCCGCCCGGGCCCGAGCCGATCACGATGCAGTCGTACTTGTCCTCCGCCATCGACCGGTGAGACTATCTACCCGGATCTGGCGCCCGGACGCTCCGGCATCTGCAGCCGGGCCATTGCCTTCACGAGGAACCAGAACAGCGTTCCGGCGGCCGCGATCATCAGCACCAGCAGCACGGCGGCCCAGATCGAAGTGGCGGTGACCAGCCCGACCGAGCAGAAGACGATGGTGATGGCGAGCAGGGTCTGCATGCCCAAGACGGCGCCGTAGCGCGCCCTCCACATGCCGAAGGCGAGCGCCGCGAGGACGGCGGAGACCAACAGCGTCCCGGCGACCGCCGGCCCCTCGTCGCCGTCGGCGCCGGAGCCGGGCGCGGTGTCGAAGCCCACCACCATCGCGATGATGTTCCCCACCACCAGCAGCCCGGCCGCTACGGCCCCGACCGTGACGGCCGGCGGCCGTTCGCCGGGACGCAGCGGCTCGAGCGAGGCCCGGACCGCCTCGTCCTTTGCCCGGCCGCGGGCGTACCCGCGTTGCATCGCGGAGCCGTTGCCGGACTCAGCCGGCGGTGGCGCCGAGCGGCGCTTGCGGCGGGCTCTAGGCCCGCGGGCCATCGCCGGGTGGATCGGGAAGGGCCTCGCGCAGGGCCGCCGCTGCGGCGCGCGGGTCGTCGGCGTCGCGAATCGCGCGCACCACCACGATCCTCGATGCGCCCGCAGCGACCACCTCCCCGACGTTACCGGGCTCGATGCCGCCGATCGCAAACCACGGGCGCGAGCCGGCGTGGTCTGCCGCGTAGCGGACGTAGTCGAGTCCCGCGGCCACGCGCCCCTCCTTGGTGGGGGTTTCCCAGACCGGTCCCACGCTCAACTGATCGGCCTCCAGCTCGAGGGCCTCGTCGAGCTGGGCGGGAGAGTGGGTGGACAGGCCCACCAGCAGCTCGTCACCCGCCGCCCGCCGAGCCTCCGCCACGGGCATGTCGTCCTGGCCGACGTGCACCCCGTCGGCGCCGCAGCGCCGGGCCAGGTCCGGGCGATCGTTCAGCCAGAACAGCGCGCCATGCTCGGCGCAGGCATGCGCGAACAGCGGGGCGGCCGCGAGCAGCTCCGCCTCGGAGGCCGCCTTGTCCCGCAGCTGCACCATGTCCACCCCGCCGGCGAGGGCGGCCGCGAGCAGCTCCTCCAGACCCGGCCGCAGATCGGTGACGAAATACAGCCGGGCCCGGCTCAGCCGCTCGCGGCGGTCCAACGGCCTCGTGCTCCCCGCCTCAAGTACCTCGCGCTCGGTCGGCCAGGAACGCGCCTGACGGCGCCCGCGATGCTCGCCGATGCCTCCGGCATCGACTCCGCTCGCGGGCTGGTCAGCCACGCTCCTGGCTCGCCCGAGCATCGACGCTACTTTCGGCGACGAGCCGCCTACGGGTTGAACGTGCTGGTGCCCAGGTACCTGCGCACGGTCTTGTACGCCGGCCGGGGCTTGCCGGTCGGGGTGACGAGGCCGGCGTCGAAGCGCTGGCTTCTGCGCTGGCCCCACCAGTTGTAGATGAAGAGCTGCTTCACCCGTGCGCGGTAGCGCTTGGCCAGCGAGAACATCCGCTTGATGGCCCGGTTCTGACGGCTCAGGCTGTAGGGGAAGAGAGTCTTGCCCCCGGGCAGCTGGAAGCGCGCCAGCCCGCCGGTCTCGGTCATCCACACCTGGCCGCGGACGGTCTGCAGCAGCCGCTTGGTGCCGCCGTACATCTGGTTCTTGCGCGGGTTGACGTCGCGGTAGTTGTGCAGGCCCCAGATGCGCGGCTTCTTGGCGGTCTTCTTGAATACCGCCAGCCACCGCTCCATGTTGCGGTCGTCGATCACGTCCGCGGCGACGATCTTGCAGCCGCGGCAGTACTTGCGCACGATGTTGTAGTACTGCGCGGCACGCTTGGGCTGCTTGAAGGTCGGCTGGCTGCGGTGGTTGGCCTCGTTCCAAGGGCTGATCGTCTTGATGTCGGGCCAGCGCTTGCGGAAGGCCCGGAAGGCACGCGTGTACTCACGCAGGGTCGGCAGCTTGCAGGGCCGGCGCGGACAGCGCGAGCCCACCGCCGCGCTGAACGAGATCAGTGGCTTCACGCCGGCGGCCTTGGCGGCATCCAGCCAGGTGTCCAGGCCGGCGGCCTGACGCCGCTTCAGCGCCACGTTCCAGGCGGTGAAATTGCGGGTGCGCTTGACGTTCAGCTTGTCGAAGAGCGGGTCGGTGAAGGTCGCCGGGTTCTGGTCCCCCACGCCGACGAGCACCGCGGCGTTGGACTGAGATGGGGCCGCCAGGGCCAGTCCGGCCAGGACCCCCGCGGCGACAAGACAGGCTAGGAAACGTGAAATGCAAGTCATGATTCTCCTGAGTATAGTGCAAAGAGTGGCGGTCAGCGAACGATGGGCCGCGCCGCCCGACTCTTGTAGCCGTCGGACAAGAAGCGATAGCGGCGCGAGGCGGCGCGCGAGATCCGGAAGCGAGCGCGGAAGTAGCCGCGGGCGTTGGAGACCGTCAGCGGGCCGCCCAGATTGGCGTATCCACCGCCCCTTCGCTGCTGGATCTGCACGACCGCGCCCCGGCCGCCAGGCCGCGCCGCGCCCACGACCTCGACCGCGCTGGGCCCGAGCAGCCGCACGAGGACCGGGAGCCGGTACGCGTTGTAGACCCCCCGCTTGGCGCGTCCGTTCGCAAAGCGGAGGCCGCCCTGCCAGCTCCCGGTGTCGCCGCCCACGATGGCTGTGTCGGTCATCGTGTACTGCGAGTAGCTCGCGACACGCCGGTTTCGGAGCGAGAGCAGGAGCTCGGACTCCGCCAGGAAGCCCGGGATGCGGGACAGCCGGGCGCCGAAGAAGCGGTCGGGCGGATTCGACTGATAGCCGAACTCGGTGCTCCAGATCGGGAGCCGCCGGCCGCCGATGCGTCCCTTGCGGCGAGCACCGTCGAGCAGCCGGGTGATGCGGCCGAGCGAGCGGATCGTGGCGTCGTCTGAGGTGGGCTCCTTGATGCGGGGCCCGCCGGGACGGGTGTAGGGGTGGTAGGCGAACCCGTCCAGGCCGCTCAGCCGCTTGTAGCGCCGGCAGTCGCGCACCCGGGCGGCGCGGCCCCGGTAGGGCCGCATTCGCGAGTTGAGGCAGAAGAACTCACGCAGGAAGAGGAGTGGACGCAGGTTGCTCTTCGGGCCCAGGCGCGTCTTTCCGATCGGCAGGAGCTCGCCGAACAGGATGGTGTCGCCGCCCGCGCCCGCGCGGTTGAACCCGGCCACGGCCGAGCGCACGAGCGCGCGGTATTGGTGGGGCGCCGAGGGCACTCGGGAACGGGTCGACTGCGGGTACAGGAACTCCGGGTGGTTGGGCTCGTTGCCGAGCGTCCAGAGGTCGACGCCCGGATAGCGCAGGGCGGCGGCCTGCGCGAAGCGGCCGAACTCCCGCGGGCTGGGACGATCCACCCCGGTCCGATCGCCTCGCCGCTTCGTGGCCCATCCCGGGAAGGGTGGGCTGAGAGCGAACATGACGCGAAAGCCGCGAGCCTGCGCCGAGCGCACCAGCGCGTCGTAGCGCGCCCAGCCCGGGTACTCGGAGGGATCGGTGGCGTCGAAGCCGCTCGGGCGCCTGCGCCCGGTGGGCGCGACCCACGACCAGGACAGCTGGGCCTTGATCACGTCGGCCCCCAGGCGGTCGATCTCGTCCAGCGTCCGGTCGCGCACGGCGTCGCCCTGCTCGACGAGGAGGTTGTCGTCCTGGAAGATCGCGTACTGATTCGCGCTCGCCGACGCAGCGGCCGGGAGGGCCGCCATCACGGCGAGGGCAAGCAGAATGGTCAGGCTGAGTCTGGAGCGCATCGTTGCGAGTGGGTCGGGTGCGCGGGCGGACGGCAGGCAGTGCTTCGGCGCCTATGTGAAACACCGCTACGGCTCACGGTTGCGGTGCGTACCGCATCGAATGTAATGGTTGGGTGTCTATGGCCGCTGTGAAGACCCCACTGATCGTCGTTCTGGGCGCCCTGGCGCTGCTCGTGGCGGCACCCGCGGCCGAGGCAGGGAAGCGCAACGCCCCGCAGGGGTTCTACGGAGTGATGTGGGACGGGGGCGCGGCGGACACGGCCTCGGCGGACGCCCAGGCGGCTGCAGTGGGATCTCATGGCCCGCTCGGGTGTGGAGACGGTGCGCACGGCGTTCTCGTGGCGGGAGGCGCAGCCGGTGGGAGGCCGGCCTCCCAGCTTCGAGAAGACCGACCGCGTCGTAGCTCTGGCCAGCCCACGCAACATCCGCCTGCTGCCGGTGGTGCTCGCGACCCCGCTCTGGGCCTCGCGTGGCGGGCGCATCGGCGCGCCGCCCGCGCGGATCGCGGACTACGTCGCCTACCTCGAGGCTCTCGTGCGCCGCTATGGGCCCCAGGGGAGCTTCTGGGCAGAGAACCCGCAGCTCCCCCGGCGGCCCCTGCGCGAGTGGCAGATCTGGAACGAGCCGCATCTCGACAGCTACTGGCGCAGTGACGGCAACGACATCTGGGCCCAGGGCTACGCGGCTCTGCTGCGGGCCTCCAACGACGCCCTCAAGCGCTCCGACCGGGGCTCGGTGACGGTCCTGGCCGGCCTGGCCGACTACGTCTGGCTGCACCTGGCGAAGCTCTATCGCGCGGGCATTCGCGGTCAGTTCGACGTCGCGGCGATGAACTTCTTCACCACCCGGCCCGGTCTGGTGCTCAAGGGACTCCGCCTGTTCCGGAAGCAGATGCGCAAGGGCGGCGACCGGCGCAAGCCGATTTGGCTCACCGAGATCACCTGGCCCGCGTCGAAGGGGCGCGTGCACAAGCCCCTCCCCGCCTGGCAGCGGGCCTGGGAGACCACCGACGCCGGCGTCGCCCGTCGCCTGACCACGTTCTACGAGCTGGCCGTGCGCGCCCGTCGCAGAATAGGGCTGGGCCGCGCCTACTGGTACACGTGGTCGTCCGGCTTCCGCGAGTCCGACCTCTTCGACTACTCGGGACTCGTGCGCTGGCGCCAGGAGGCATACCAGGCCCGGCCGGCGCTGCGCGCCTACGCGCGAAGCGCCCGCCGGCACTAGAGCTGCCGCGAGTCCACGGCCGGCACCTGCCGCTGATTGAAGACGTCGTCCCATAAGGACGGCGAGCGGGCGACCTCCCGAGTGCCGGCTCCGCCGAGCGAGGATTGGTAGCAGATCGGCCAGCTAGCATCCCCGCCGTGAGCATCGGGGCGTCGATCTTTCTCATTGCCGTCGGAGCGATCCTTCGCTACGCGGTCACGGCGTCGATCTCGGGCATCGAGCTGCAGACCGTCGGGCTGATCCTGATGATCGCGGGGATCATCGGGCTGGTCATCTCACTGGCCATGATCTTTGCCGGCAGTCGCCGCGGGCCGGACGAACGCGCCACCCGTCGATACGATTAGGGCTTACGGGAGCTCGGGAAAACCGGGCTGAGAGGGCGGCTGCGGCGCCGCCGACCGTCGAACCTGACCCGGGTAATGCCGGCGAAGGGAAGGGTGATGCAGAAGCCGCAACGCACACGCTACGACGCCGTTGTGATCGGCGCCGGACTTATCGGCCTCGCCTGCGCCTGGCGCGCGGCCGGGCGCGGCCTGTCCGTGCTCGTGGTCGACCGGGAGAAGGAGCCCGCCGCCGGGGCGTCCCGGGTGGCGGCCGGGATGCTCGCGCCGGTGACCGAGGCCGATTTCGGCGAGGAGGCCCCCTTGCGGGTGAACCTCGCGGGAATGGAGCGCTGGCCCGGGTTCGCCGCCGAGCTGGAGGAGCGGAGCGGCCTGCCGACCGGGTACCGGGAGACCGGGGCCGTGGTGGTGGCGGCCGACCGCGACGACGCCGAAGCGCTGCGGCGACTTCACGACCTCCAGCGGAAGCTGGGGCTCGAGGCCGAGTGGCTCTCGCCCTCGCGCTGCCGGGAGCTGGAGCCGGGGCTCTCGCCCCGGATCGCCGGCGGCATTCTCGCGCCTCGGGAGGCGAGCGCCGATCCGCGCGCCACCGCCCGAGCGCTTGCCACGGTCGTCGACGAGCAGCTGCTCGGGGTGGAGGTCGAGGCGATCGAGCACGACGGCGGCCGGGTCCGAGGTGTCCGCGTGGCCGGTGAGATCATCGAATGCGACCAGGTGGTGGTGGCGGCCGGGGCCTGGAGCGCGGCGCTGGCGCCCGGCGAGAGCCCGCCCGTGCGGCCCGTCAAGGGGCAGATCCTCGAGTTGCGCGTGCGCGGCGCGATGGACGATCCGCTGCACCGCATCGTTCGCACCCCCCGTTGCTACCTGGTGGCCCGCGGGGACGGCCGCGTGGTGCTGGGCGCGACCATGGAGGAGCAGGGCTTCGACACGGCGGTGACCGCCGACGGCGTCTACCGCCTGCTGGAGGCCGCCTGGGAGGTGCTGCCCGAGGTGGGCGAGCTGGAGCTCGTGCAGGCGCAGGCCGGCCTGCGCCCGGGCACTCCGGACAACGCGCCGCTCGTGGGCCCCGGCGAGCTCGAGGGCCTGATCTGGGCCACCGGCCACTGGCGCAACGGAGTTCTCCTGGCGCCGCTCACCGGCGAGGCGGTGGCGGGACTGCTGGCGGGAGACCCGCTCGGCGACGAGCTGGAGGCAGTGGCCCCCGGCCGCTTCGCACAGGCAGCGGAGGCCCGGGCGTGACCCTGGTGCTGATCAACGGCGAGCGCCGCGAGCTGCCGGACGACGCCACCGTGGAGACGGCCGTGCTGGCCATCGGGGCCCCCGAAGGCGGGCGCGGCGTAGCGGTGGCGCTCGAGGGTGAGGTAGTGCCGCGCGGCGAATGGCGGTCCACGGCGGTCCGTGAAGGCCAAAGGCTGGAGGTGCTCCACGCCGTGCAAGGAGGTTCCTGAGCTGATGTTCGAGATCGCCGGCCGTTCCTTCGACTCCCGCCTGATCCTGGGCACGGGCGGCTTTCGCAACCTCGAGGTGATGGCGGCGGCGGCCGCGGCCTCTGGGGCCGAGCTGGCGACCGTGGCTATGCGGCGGGTGGATCCCGGCGCCCGCGGTTCGATCGTCGACGTGCTCGGACGGGCGGGGCTGCAGGTGCTGCCGAACACGGCGGGCTGCTTCACCGCCCGGGACGCCGTGACCACCGCGAAGCTGGCCCGCGAGGCGCTGGACACCGACTGGGTCAAGCTCGAGGTGATCGGGGACGACCACACTCTGCTCCCGGACCCCGCCGAGCTGTTGAGCGCGGCGGAGACCCTGGTCGCCGACGACTTCACGGTCCTCCCCTACACCAGCGACGACCCCGTGCTGGCCCGCCGGCTCGAGGACGTGGGCTGCGCCGCGGTGATGCCGCTTGGATCTCCGATCGGTAGCGGCATGGGGATCAACAACCTCTACAACCTCGACTTGATCATCGGAGCGGCGCGAGTGCCGGTGATCCTGGACGCGGGCATCGGCACCGCCTCCGACGCCGTCCTGGCCATGGAGGCGGGCTGCGACGGCGTGCTGCTGGCCAGCGCGATCTCCCGCGCGGCGGATCCGCCGGCCATGGCGGGCGCAATGCGCAAGGCGGTGGCGGCCGGCTACGAGGCCCGGCTCGCCGGGCGCATTCCCCGCCGCCGCTACGCCCGGGCGTCCTCGCCGGAGGAGGGCGTCGCTCAGCTGGAGGAGGGAGAGCGCGAGCGACTGCTGCCGGGGTCCGGCACGCAGTGAGCGGCGAGCTCGAGCGCCCCGCGCTCGACGCGCTCGCCCAGCGCTGGCGCCGGGCCTGGCAGGGCGCCGGCTTCGAGGGCTGCTGCACCCCCGACGTGGGCTATGAGGATCCGGTGGCGGTCGAGCCGCTGCGGGGCGTAGAGGAGCTCGATCGCCATGCCGCTCACGTGCGCGGCGCCTTTCCCGACCTGAGGGTCCAGGCCACGGCGCCTCCGCTGACCCGAGGCGGCCACGCCTGCTTTGCCTGGCGGGCGACCGGCACCCAGCGCGGGGACCTCGGCGCGATGGTGCCGGCCACCGATCGCGTCGTGGTGATCCAAGGGCTGCACTACATCGAGCTCAGCGATGGCGTGGTGCGGCGGGCGCGCGGCTTCTTCGACCTCTACGACGCGGCCACGCAGCTGGGCCTGCTCCCCTCCCGCGGCGGGCTGGGAGAGACGGCGCTGCTGATGTTGCGCGGCTTCGGAGTCAGGCGCCGGCCGGGCGCGGCTACTTGACCGTGACGGTGCCGGCCATGCCCGGCGCGTGCACGCGGCAGATGTAGTCGTAGGTCCCGGCCTTCTTGAAGGTGAACGTGAACTCGTCGCCGTCGTTCATGCCGCCCTCCGCTCCCGACGAGAACTTGACGTCCCCGCCGCCGCCCTCGACGTCGTGGGGCACGGCCTCGTCGTTCGTCCAGGTGACGCTCTCTCCGGTCTTGATGGTCACGTCGCCGGGCTCGAACTGGATGTTCTTCATCCCGACCTGCGCCCCGCCCCCGCCGCTGCTCTCGCCGCTGTCGGCCGGCGGCTCCTCCTGGGCCGTCTCGTCTACGCCGCCTCCGCCTCCTTCATCGTCGTCGCCACCGCAGCCGACGGCCACGAGCGTGAGTACAAGACAGGCGAAGAGCAGTGCGAGCCACTTCCTCATTGGGAGCCTCCTGGAGGGTTCGATCGAAGACTAGTTCGCCGAAAGGCGCCTACGGGATCACCACCTCAGGACGCCGGCACTCCCGGTCTATTCCCGAGCAGCAGCTCCAACAGGGCCTTCTGGGCGTGCAGGCGGTTCTCAGCCTGGTCCCATACGGCCGAGCGGGATCCGTACAACACCTCCTCGGTGATCTCCTCGCCCGGGTGAGCGGGAAGACAGTGGAGTGCCACAGCGTCGTCGCGGGCCAGCGCCATCAGCTCGTCGTCGATGCGGTAGGGGGCGAGCAGCTCGCGCTTGCGCTCGGCCTCGTCCTCGTCGCCCATGCTGACCCAGACGTCGGTGTAGACCGCGTGCGCCCCACGCACCGCCTCGGCCGGCTCCAGCGCCGGCAGGCCGTCCAGTGCCAGCGCCGGGGGCGAGGCCGCCGTGACCTCGATGCCCGCGATCGCGCCGGCGATCGTGAGCGAACGGAGCATGTTGTTGCCGTCGCCGACGTACGCGAGCTTGAGCCCCTCCAGAGCGCCGAAGCGCTCCCGCAGGGTCAGGAGGTCGGCGAGCGCCTGACAGGGATGGTGCTCCTCGGTGAGCATGTTGATCACCGGCACGGAGGCGTGCTCGGCCAGCTCCTCCACCGTCCGGTGCGGCCCGGTGCGGATGGCGATCGCGTGCACGATGCGCGACAGGACGAGAGCGGTGTCCCGCGGCGACTCGCCCCGGGCCAGCTGGAGCTCGCCCTCACGCAGCACCAGCGGATGGCCGCTCAGCTCGTACACGCCCGTCTCGAACGAGACCCGCGTGCGGGTGGACGGGCGCTCGAAGACCAACGCCACGCTGCGTCCCTCGAGCACGGCGGAGGAAAGACGGTCCGCCTTGAGCTCGAGCGCACGCTCGAGCAGCCAGTCCAATTCGGCGGCCGTAAGCTCCTCGCCGGTCAAGAAATGAGTGGGCATGTGCGGATCCTCAGCTGGAATCTCTACCACGGTCGCGACTTCCCGCCGGATCGCTCCTTGTTCACCTGGCGCTCGCGCCTGTTTCGTGTCACCGAGCGCAACGAGACCCACGTGCAGGTCAACCGGCCGCTGCGCGAGGAGTTCATCCGCCTGCTGTCCGGCCTCGAGTGGGACGTGGCCCTGCTCCAGGAGGCCCCGCCGCGCTGGTTCCGCCCGCTGGGCACGACCCTGGGGGCGAGCGGCGCGCTGGCGCTCACCTCGCGCAATTTCCTGCCGCCGCTCCAACGCCTGCTGGCGGACTGGAACCCCGATCTGATCGCCTCGAGCGAGGGAGGGTCGAACCAGCTGCTGGTGCGCGGGCGCATCGAGGCGGTCCGCCGGCTGATGCTCACGCGCCGGCCCGAACGGCGCCGGATGCTCTGGGCGCGCCTGGCGCTGCCGCAGGGCCGCCTGTGCGTGGCCAACCTGCACGCCAGCGCCGGCCTGCCCCACAAGGCCGCGCTGGAGGTCGAGCGGGCCGCCGAGTGCGCCGTGGAGTGGGCGGAGGGCGACCCCTTGGTGCTGGGTGGCGACTTCAACCTGCGTCCCCGGCGTCAGCCCGAGCCCTTCGTCCGCCTGCGCGAGCGCTTCGCACTCGCGGCGCCGACCGACCCGGCGGCGATCGACCACCTGCTGGTGCGAGGTGCGGAGGTGGTCGAGGCGCCCCGGCGCCTGGCCCCCGAGCGACGCGAGCTGACGGAGCCCGACGGGCGCCGCCTGCGCCTGGCCGACCACGCTCCGGTGGTCGCGGTCTTCGGCCTCGGCATGAGATAGTTCTGCCGTGGCCAAGAGCCGACGCACGCAGCAGAGCGAAGGGATCGAGGCCAAGACGGTTGCCGAGTTGCGCGAGGCGCTGCGCGAGATGGTGATGCTCACGCGCGAACGGATCGAGGAGGTGCTCGGCGACGCGGTGGAGCGGGGCCAGATCACCGCGCGCGACGCCCAGGGCCTCGGCTCCAGCCTGTTGCAGCGGGGTCGCAAGGAGACCAACGACGTGCTCAAGGACCTCGAGCAGCTGCTGGGCAAGGGACGGGACGAGATCTCGCGCGCCACCGGCGCGAGCAGGGCTTTTCCGATCAGCGGCTACGACGAGCTGAACGTCGGCCAGGTGCGCTCCCGCCTCAGCGGGCTGACCCCCGCCCAGCTGCGCAAGGTGCGCGACCACGAGCGCCGCAACGCCAACCGCAAGACGGTCCTGGCGGCGATCGAGCAGAAGCTCGGATAGGGCGCCTGCCAGCATGAAGGGCGTGGAGAGCGCCCAGGCCACCCGCCCTCGTCGTGGCGACGAGCTCGAGCTGCGCATCGACCGCCTGGCCTACGGCGGCGCCGGTGTGGCGCGCTCGAACGGCTACGTGGTGTTCGTCCGCGGCGCCGTGCCCGGCGATCGGGTGCGCGCGCGGGTGACGAAGAGCAAGCGCTCCTTCGCCGAGGCCGACTCGGTCGAGCTGCTGGAGCCCAGCCCCGACCGCGTGGAGCCGCTGGCGCCGCACCCGGGAGCCCCCTGGCAGGTGCTGCCCTACGAGCGCCAGCTGGCCGAGAAGGAGACGCAGGTGCGGGACGCCCTCCAGCGGATCGGCGGCTTCGACGAGCCCCCTGTCGAGGCGATCGTCCCCGCCGTGGAGGTCTACGGCTACCGCAACAAGCTCGAGTACTCGTTCGGCGAGGACGAGGAGGGCGAGCTCGTGCTCGGGTTCCATCGTCCTGGACGTTTCGACCTGATCGACGACGTGACCCGGGACGTGCTCGCGTCCGAGCGGGTCGACGCGCTGCGCGAGACGGTGAAGGCGTGGTGCCGGGAGGAGGGGCTGTCCACGTGGGATCGGCGCAGCCAGATGGGGATCCTGCGCAATCTGGTGGTGCGCGAGGGCCGCCGCACCGGCCAGCTTCAGGCCCGGGTGGTCACGAGCCCGGGCGTGGACTTCCGGGCCGGCGAGCTGGCGGCCGCCGCCCCGGCTGACGCTTTTCTGTGGACGCTGGCCGCGGGGGTGGCCGAGACCACCCGCGACGGCGAGACCCGACGGCTGAAGGGCCCGGCCGCGCTCGAGGAGGAGCTCTGCGGCCTGCGTTTTCGCATCTCGCCCGACGCTTTCTTCCAGACCAACACGGAGATGGCCGAGCGGCTCTACGGCACGGCGGTCGAGCTGGCCGGTCTGAGCGGCCGCGAACGCGTGCTCGACCTCTTCTGCGGCATCGGCACGATCGCGCTGGTGCTGGCCCTCGATGCGGGCGAGGTCTACGGAGTGGAGCTGGTCGAGGAGGCGGTGGCCGACGCGATCGAGAACGCGCGCCTGAACGGCGTGGACAACACACAGTTCTTCGCCGGCGACGTGCGCACCGCGATGCGCCCGCTTCTCGAGCGCTCCGGCCGGCCCGACGTGGTGGTGGTCGATCCGCCCCGGGCCGGGCTGTCCCAGAAGGTGGTCCGCCGGGTGCTCGAGGCCGAGGCGCGGAGGATCGTCTACGTCTCCTGCAACCCGACCACGCTCGCCCCCAACGCCCGCCAGATGGCCGACGCCGGCTACGAGCTGCGCACGGTGCGGCCGGTGGACATGTTCCCGCAGACGCCGCACATCGAGTGCGTCGCCCTGCTGGAGCGGCGCGCCTAACCCGCCGGCGGCGGCTCCGCGTCCTCTTCCAGCGACACCTCTTCGCTGGCGTGCACCGTGCAGAGGAAGGGCCCGCCGGTCTCGAGCGAGGCCTCGATCTCCTGTGTCGTCAGCTTCGTGCCGCACTCGGCGCAGGTGCGCTCGATCACCGGGTCGATGCTGTGCTCCTCTAGGTCCACGGTTTGAAGCTTACCTCCCGCGGGCCACGACGTGCGTCACCGGGAGGCCGGTGGCGGCCCGGGCCTTGCTCGGAAGGTCGACCCGCAACCACTTGGACACGTGGAGGGGCAGGGTCGAGATGATCAGCTCGTCGTAGGAGTGTTGGTTGCACTCGTCCATCACGGCCGCCAGCGGATCGGGATCGCCCACCTTGGCGTCGGCCACGGCCAGGCCCTCCTCACGCAACTCGTCCACGAACGCCTGGCGGTGCTCCTCGGCCGCGGCCTCTCCGGCGAACATGTCGGCGGCCCAGGCCACGCCCTGGGGGGTGGCCGGAACGAGCAGGGTGAACTCGGACGGGCCCCGTACGGCGCGCGCCTTCAGCGCGTCGAGTAGCTCAGGCGACTCGGCGGTGCGGTTGGCGACGACCAGGACGTTCGCCTTCTCCGCCATGGCGGAGACAGATTAGTACGGAGGCAGGTCCTCGTACCACTCGCCGAGTGAGCGGAAGGCACGCCAGAACTCCCGCTTGGCGACCTCCTCGTCGAGCGAGCGGTCGATGTCGGGCACGTACAGCGCCTCGATCGACGGGGTGAGGCGCTGGACGCGGCCGGGCTCGGGCTCGAGCTCGCGGCCCAGCGGCACGCCGAGAGCGTTCAGCTCCTCGAGCGCCTCGGGACCCATCACCACCACGATCCGCGGAGCGACGATGGCCAGCTCCTCGAGCACGCGGGCCCGGCACTCTGGCGCCGACAGCTCGGTGTCCGGCACGGGGCACTTGACGAACACCGTGCCGTAGACGGCGAGGGGATCGACCCCGAGCCGCTTGAAGCTCTTCATCAGGGCGCTGCCCGCTCGTCCGTAGAACGCCACGCCCTCCTCGATCTCGGAGGGCATGGGCGCGTACTTGAGCATCATGATGTCGGCCTGGGGGTGTCCCGAGCCGAGCACGGGCATCAGGTTGCCGCGGGGGCAGTGGTCGCAGGACTGGATCGCGCGAGTGAGCTGGTTCAGCTCCCGGATCGCCCGCTCCAGATACTTCTCGCGGATCTCGTCATCGGTGGCGGGCATCTGCCCGGAAGGTTTTGACGGATCGGCGGGCGCTCCTCCGCGCTGCATCATGGCTTGCCGGTCCGGCGTCCCGCGGTCGTCCCCCGCGGGCGGGCGGGGGTCTTGGTCTGGATGAACTTGAGCGCCTGCACGTAGAGGAGCGACTGGCGCTTGCGGACGATGTCGGCGTCCCGCAGCGACTCGAGGAACTCCTCCGGCCCGTCGAAGTCGCGCATGCGGATCTTCACCGAGCCGAGGCCCTGGGCCACGTGGCTGTCGGAGCCCGCTCCGGCGACGATGCGGTACTTGGCGGCGAAGCGCGCAGCCTCCTCGTTGAAGGCCGAGAAGGCGACGCGGGGGTTGAAGACCTCGATCGCGTCGATGTCCTCGACCACAGCCAGCAGGTGCTCGTAGTCGGGCACGGCGTGCATGCGATCGAACGGGTGCGGCACGTACACGAGCCCACCCTGGCGCCGGATCTCGGCGATGGTCTCGGCCAGCGTCAGGCCGCGCGGGATCTTCTCCTCTATGAAAAGTCCGATCACCTCGCCCTGGTCGGCGGTCTTCACCTCCTCGGCCACGATCACCTTGATGCCGTCCGCTCGCTCGCGGGCCTCCAGCGCGCCGGAGATCTCGTTGTGGTCGGTCACGGCGATCGCCCCCAGCCCCACCTCCTTGGCGGTGGAGAGCAGGGTGTCCACCGGGGTGGCGCAGTCGGGCGAGTGGTCGGTGTGCATGTGCAGGTCGACGTGCACGAAGTCGCGCTTGCGCAGACGCTCCCGCAGGGCGCCGTTGCCGTCGCTGGAGTGGCGCCGGGCGGCGATGCGCTCGTAGAGGGCTTCGAACTCGTCGGCCACGCGCGACCACTCGAGGCTCGCACGCGAGGCCCGGATGCGCTCGCGATAGCCGGCGGCCAGCCCGGGATCGGCCACCAGGCGCTCGAGCTGTGCCGCGAGCGTTACGGTGTCGCGTGGCTCGAAGAGCGGGCCCAGCTCTCCCTCGCGCACGAGCTCTTCGTACTGCGGCAGGCGCGAGACCACCGGCACCGCTCCACCACCCATGGCGCGGAGCACGAGCTGGGGAGCGGGCGCCGTGCCGCTGGAGGCCGCCACCACGACGTTGGCGCGAGCCAGGTGCTGGGCCTCGGAGCCGTCGACCGGGCCGCGAATCGCCACGCGGTCGCGCAGCCGGCGAGGCAACGTGATCGTCGCGGTGCCGGCGGGGTCGCGCAACCAGATCGTGGCCCGCCAGTCGAGCTCCGTGGGCAGGCGGCGCAGCGCGCGCAGGAAGAGACGCAGAGCGCCACGCTCCTCCTCGGCCGAGAACATGATCTCGGGCGGATCTCCGCCCTCCTCGGCGCGCGGCAGCAGGTCGGCGCCGGGACGGATCACCTCGTACTGGCCGGGGAAGTAACGCTCCACGAGGTCGCGCGTGGCCGCGTAGGCGGCGCTGCGGCCGTCCAGCCGGCCGAAGAGCAGCTCCACGACCTTGCGGGCCACCTGAGTGGAAACGAACCGCTCGGTGGTGGAGTGGAAGGTGCCGACGTTCAGCGCCCGCGAGTGGCGCAGCGCGGCCGACGATGCGCTCGGCGCGAACGGCTCGTGCACGTGTACGAAGTCCAGCTCGCAGCCATCGAGCAGGTCCTCCAGCGTGCGTGACACGTCGAGCGGCAGCGAGACGGATCCGCCGCGGCGGAAGGGGAGGCTCTGGCCCACGGCCACGAGCGAGGCGCAACCCGGCTCGGCGAACAGCGCGTCGGGATCGGACGCCAGCGCCCGGACCTTGGCCCTGCCCTCGCGCACCAGGTCGCGCGAGTCCGAGGGCGCCACCACGATGACCTGGTGTCCACGCGAGCAGAGCTCGTCAGCCAGCCGCTCGACGAAGTGGTTGACCTCGTGGTGCTGCTCCCAGGGCCAGGGCGTGACCTGGGCTATCGAGAAGGGCACGCCGAGCAGGATACGATCGCCTGGTCGTGACCGAGTTCCCGAGCGTGCGCGTCGCGGCAATCCAGGCCACACCGGTGATCCTGGACGCCGAGGCCACCCTCGACAAGGCCGTGGGGCTGCTGGCCGCCGCCGCCGCGGAGGGAGTGCAGCTGGCGGTCCTGCCCGAGACCTTCGTCTCGCTGTACCCGTCGAACACGTGGGCGCACCGCGCCGCGACCTTCGGCGGCTCCGACGAGCTGTGGGAGCGGATGTGGGAGAGCTCGGTGGAGGTGCCGGGCCCGGTGGTCGAGAGGCTGGCCGAGGCCTGCCGGGAACACGACATTCACTGCGCGATCGGCGTAAACGAGCGCGAGCGTCCCGGCACGCTCTACAACACGCTGCTGCTGCTGGGCCCCGAAGGGCTGCTCCACAAGCACCGCAAGCTGATGCCCACCCACCACGAGCGGCTGTTTCACGGCATCGGGGCCGGCGACGACCTCGAGGTGACGGAGACCGCCATCGGACGGGTGGGCGGGCTCATATGTTGGGAGAACCGGATGCCACTGGCGCGCTGGGCGGTCTACCAGGGCGCGCCGCAGATCTGGATCGCGCCCACCGCCGACGACTCGGACGGCTGGGTGGCCAGCATGCGCCACATCGCGATCGAGTCAGGAGCGTTCGTGGTCGCGGCGCCGCAGTTCATTCCCCGCTCGGCCTTTCCGGCCGACTTCCCGCTCGAGCTGCCGGACAGGGAGGTGCTCGGCAACGGCGGCGCCCTGGTGGCCGAGCCCATGCGGGGCGAGCTGATCGCGGGCCCGCTGTACGGCGAGGAGGGGATGGTGGTGGCCGACTGCGACCTGCGCAAGGGCCTCCACGCCAAGCGCTGGTTCGAGGCGGTCGGCCACTACGGGCGGACCGAGGTGCTCACGCCGCCGGATTCCTGATCCGGACCCTCAGCGGCAGCTCCAGTTGCCGGAGACGTTGACCGTCGTGGTTCCGAGATCGACGCTCGTGCCGCTGGTGACGCTGCCGACGGTGCCGAATGCTCCCTCCCCGGCCGCGCCGCCCGGGTTCTGGACGGTGATGTCCCCGCTGACAGGCGTCTCCCATAGGTGCGCCGGCCCGGCGCGGAAGTCGTAGACGGTGGCCACCGACGGGCCGGTCGGGTAGGCGCCCGCCCCGTTGAAGCCGGCGATCTCGAGGACGACCTGGGCGATCTTCTTTCCTCCCGCGTTGAGCGGCAGCTGGACCTGGAAGACGCCGGGGAAGGGGCGGACGCAGTAGCCGGGATCGCCGATGGTGAAGCTCGTCGCGCCGCTGACGGTGACGCCGGTGCCCGGCGCGGAGCAGAACTCGTCGAGATCGTGGTACTCGAGCCGGGCCGTGGCGTCGGCGGCCCCTCCGGTCTGGCCGAGCGAGAGGACGTTCTTCCCCACGGGTTGATGCGGGGGAATGGAGCTGGCCTGCCCCTTCGGGCATTCGCATTTCCCGAGGCAGAACCACTCCGCATCGACGGGCCCGAAGTCCTGTGCCGAGGTGCCGGCGCGCAGACGGCCGGCGAGGCGCTCCACCCGCAGGAGCGGCTTCGAATCGTCGCGCTCGACGAGGTATTGGCGCAGGGTGAAGGCGAGGGCCGCGAGATCGGTGTCGGCGTCAACGACGGTTGCCGGCAGCTTGACCTCGGTGTAGGGCACGGCGAAGGGCCGCTTCTGGTTCCATGCCGACACGGCGCCGGGGTAGCGGAAGCTGGCGGACGCCCAGCCGTCGAGGAAGCCGGGGTCAACGCCACGGGCGAGCGAAAAGGCCTTCTCGTTGGTCGGGTTCGTGTGGATTGCCGGCATCCTCGCCCAGAGCGCATCGGCCCCGCCGGCCTGCTCGGTCCAGCCCCAGAACCCGACCGCGTCATAGGCGCGGCCGAACAGGTGCGCCTGCGGATCCTCGAGGTACGGCTCGTAGTAGCCCAGGCTGTTCTGGCGGTCGGTACCTGCGGCGACGTAGCCCGCCCAGGTCGCGGCCCCTTCCAGCACCCATGGCGGGAGCGCCTTGTCCGCCAGCGCGAATTGGAAGCAGTGGAACACCTCGTGGGCGATCAGGAATTCGAGCGCCTCCGCGCTCTGCTTCAGCCCGAGCGGGGAGACGCGAATCTGGCAGGACACCACGGGAGTGGCCCAGTTGCCGTTCGCGTCGACCCCGAGCGCATCGGCGTAGAGCTCGACCCCCTTCTTGTTGGTGAGCGGCCCAGCCGTGGTGAAGACCTCGATGACGGGCCCCGGCACCCCCATCTTCTGGGTGAAGAAGGCCGCGAACGCGTCCGCGCTCGCCTGCAGCGCGGGATCGGGCGTGAGGTCGTTCTGGCTGGCGCTCGCGACAGCGCCGCGCCGTATTCCGACGGCTCGCTCCACCGCGCGCCGCTGGGCCGCGGTGAGCCCATCCCAGGTCCGCGCCGCGAGCTGCAGCGCCAGCGTTCCCTCGTACGGGGTGCCGGGGCGGGAAGCCGGCCGTTTCGCGCCGGGGATGGAGCCGTAGGCGATCGCAAACGCCTTCGCGGCGAGCCTCGGGGTGATCGACCCGTCGTCGCCGATCCCGTCCAGCGTCCGCTGCCAGGCCGTGCGGGTGAGCTCGCGGCGCAGCCGCGCCTCGAGCACCGACGCATAGGCCTTGGCGATCAGCGCGGCCCCCTTCGCGGTGATCGCCCGCGGGCCGGAGTAGCGGACGGCGGCGACCGCCCTGCCCACTCGGAGCACCACGGTCGCGGTCGCGGCCTTTCGGCTCCTCCGGCTCCGCCGGTAGGCGGCGTCACCGACGCCCCGCACTCGCGACAGGCCCGCCGCCGCGGCGCGCAGGGCCCGGCGGGCGCGCGCCTTCCGCCGCAGCACGAACACGCCCGTGCGCAGCCGGCGGCGGGCGCCGGCGAACGCCGCGCCCTGGGTCCGCGCACGTCGCAGCGCCCGCGGGACCCGGCGAGGAAGGGCCGAGCGCGCGACCTTCGCTCCCCGTCCGGCGGGATCGAGCGCCCCAACGTCGCGGGCGGTGAGGGCCAGCTTGGACGCGGCGTGCGCGGGCAACGGAAGGGCGCCGGCGGCCACGGCGAGCAGCGCCACGGCGACCAGGGCGGATCCACCGGTCACCGTGCGGGAGGGCCACTTCACAGTCTGCACCGTACGCCCGCGCCCGCCTCCGGTCAGTGTCAATTGAGTCTCGGCTGGGTCTCACCGCCGGGCTGGCTACTTCTTGACCCGGATCTTCTTGGTGAAGGTCGCGTAGCCCGTTTTGGACACGGTGACCTTGTAGCGCCCGGGCTCGAGCGCGAAGACCGTCTTGCCGTTCGAGCCGGTCTTCTTCGAGCCCACCTTCTTCACCGCGACCTTGGCGCCCGCGACGGCCTGCCCCGCGTCGGCGACACCGATCACGGTCTTGGCCTTCTTGTTCTTGGCCGTCTGGACGGACAGGCCGGGCAGGACGCGGCGGTGCCAGGAGGCGTAGCCGCCTGACGTCTCCGTCGTCACGAGCAGGTCGAGCGGCCCGAGCGAGGCGTCGCCCGTGAGGTTGTAGATCGCGGTCGCCTTCTGGGGCGCCTTGACCGAGACGATCTTGCCCCAGTTCGTGGCCGCGTGGTTCGAGCGGGTGGCGTAGACCGTGCCCTCGTTCTTCCAGAACGCCCAGAGGCGTCCGCCGGGAGCAGCGGCGATCGAGGTCTTCTCGCCGTCCTTCTTGGTCAGCCGCGTGGCCTGGCCCGTGTCCACGCGGTAGACCGAGGGATCGGCCATGTACGGGTTGGTGCCGCGGCCGTAGGCCACGAACACCCCGGGCGCGCCGAGGCGGCCGGTGATCCCCACCTGGTGCAGCAGGTAGGGGGTCGAGTTCGGGATCGTCACCGGCGCCCCCTTGGCGAAGATCGGCATGACCTTGACCTTGTCGTCGTCCATCGAGTTCCAGGCGGCGATCACCCGGCCGCTGACGGAGTCCACGGCCACGTTGGTATCGGACTGCAGGTTGCCGGGCAGCTCGCCGTCGAAATGCCGGTGGGCGATACCGACGTGGTAGCCGGCGCCGTCCGGAGAGGAGTCGTCCCAGATCGAGTAGAAGGTGCCGTCCTTGCCCAGGGCCGCGCCGATGTTGCTGGCGGCGTACACCTCCTTGCCCTCGGGCTCGAACCTCGACGCTTCGCGCGGGGCGTCCCAGGTGACGCCGCCGTCGTCCGAGGTCGTCGTGGCGAGGTGGCCGTCCAGGAAGTTGGCGCCGGCGAAGAAGGCCCGCAGGGTGCCGTCGGGCGCCACCACCAGGTCGGAGCCTGGGACGACCCCGCCGAGCGTGTTGGTGAACACGGTGGTGGGACCGCTCACCGACTTGGCGTTGGGCGAGATCGTGCTGTGGAGGAGGCGCTCGGCGTCGCCCTCGTCCCGGCTCCAGCTCAGGTGGAGGACGCCGTCGCCGGTACGGGCCAGGCCGGGCCGCATGGTGTTGCCGTGGCCGGCGGTCACCTGGCTCCACGTGCCGGGCGGGCCGGCCTCGGCGGAGCCCGCGACGGCGAGCACGGCGACGGCGGCGAGGGCGGAGGTGCGGAGGAGTCGCTTGGGGTTCATATGGCTCCAACCGGCCACCCCCGCCCGAATTACCCCGGGCTACGCCTTCGCTCTCACCTTCGGCTCGCCCGGCAGCTTGGGCGCCCCGCCGTACTCGGCGATGAACTCCTCGGTCATCAGCCGGGCGACGTCGTCGGGGTGCTGCGCGGGCGGTGACTTCATCAGGTAGGCGCTCGGCCCCTCGAGCGCGCCGCCGACGCCGTGGTTCAGCGCCAGCTTGCAGCAGCGCACGGCGTCGGTGACGATGCCCGCCGAGTTGGGCGAGTCCCACACCTCGAGCTTGAGCTCGGCGATCAGGGGCACGTCGCCGAAGGCCTCGCCCTCGAGGCGGATGTGCGCCCACTTGCGGTCGGTGAGCCAGGGCACGTAGTCCGAGGGGCCGACGTGCACGTCGTCAGCGGGGAGCTCGTGGCCCATGATCGACGTAACCGCCTGCGTCTTGGAGATCTTCTTCGACTCGAGGCGCTCGCGCTCGAGCATGTTGAAGAAGTCCATGTTGCCGCCCACGTTGAGCTGCGAGGTGCGCTTGAGCTGCACGCCGCGCTCGTGGAAGAGGCGCGCCAGGGCGCGGTGGGTGATGGTGGCGCCCACCTGGGACTTGATGTCGTCGCCGACGATCGGCAGCCCCGCCTTGCGGAAGCGCTTGCCCCAGTAGTTCTCCTTGGCGATGAACACCGGGATGCAGTTGACGAAGCCGCAGCCCGCCTCGAGCACCTGCTCGACGTACCACTTCGTGGCCTGCTCGGAGCCCACAGGGAGGTATGAGACCACCACGTCGGTCTTCGTCTCCTGGAGGATGCCGACGATGTCGTCGGTCTCGCCCGGCGCCTTGGTGATCCTCTGCTTCAGGTACTTGCCGAGGCCGTCATGGGTCATGCCGCGATACACGGGCACGTCTAGATGGGGAACGTCGGCGAACTTGATCGTGTTGTTCTGGCCCGACCAGATCGCATCCGAGAGGTCCTTGCCCACCTTGTCGGCGTCGATGTCGAACGCCGCGGTGAACTCGATGTCGCGGACGTGGTAGCCGCCGAGGTCGACGTGCATGAGCCCGGGCACCGACTCGGCCGGATCGGCGTCGTTGTAGTACTGGACGCCCTGCACGAAGGACGAGGCGCAGTTGCCCACACCCACGATGGCCACACGCACCTTCTCGGTCTGGTAGCGCGAGCCTCCGTTTGTTGCGTTAGCGGATTCAGTCACAGAGCCCTCCTAAAGGCAAAAAGGCGGCCCCGCGGCGGGGGCCTGATGTAGAAAACCCGGCGGGTGCCGGCGGTTACACCGCCGCCCGCGCGAGCTGCTTGCGCACGTGGAAGACGCGCTGGAACGTCGTGAAGATCGTGAGCACCGCCATCACATAGATGGCAGGCTCGAGCAGGTCGACCCCGGGGATCAGCTCCTCGCTGGCGAAGATCAGCCCGGCGGAGAGGATCACCACCCGCACGGCGCGCGAGGCGATCCCCACCTTGCACTCCACGCCCAGCGCCTCGGCCCGCGCCCGCGTGTAGCTGACCATGTAGGAGCCGACCACGGTGAGCACGGTCGCGCCCACGGCGAGGTCGTCGCCCGACCTCGCGAACCAGGCGGCCACCGCGGCCAGCACCACGCCCTCCGAGGTCCTGTCGAGCGTGGAGTCCAGGAACGCGCCGAAGGGGGAGCCCTTGCCCGACATGCGCGAGTAGCGCCCGTCGAACATGTCCATCAGCGAGCCCAGGACGAAGGCGATGCCCGCGAGGACGAACATCTCCTCGAGGATCAGAACGACGGCCACCAGGTTCCCGATCAGGCCGGCGACCGAGATCGCGTTCGGCGTCAGGCGCGACTCGATCAGGCGGTCGCGCGCGACCGTGCGGATCTCGGCGGCGGTCATCGGACCGCCGCGGCCGTTGCGGGCCGGGCGGGCCCGGCGGGAGCCCTCGCGGAGGTCGTCGCTCATGCCTCGGCGGTCCGCCAGGCCCAGGCCTCAGGCCGGGCCCGGGCGAAGGCGGCACTGGCCGCGCAGGCGGACACCGCCGCCACCATGGCGCCCAGCGCGGCGTCCAGCCAGTAGTGGTTGGCGGTGACGATGACCACGAACGTGACCACCGCCGGATAGGCGGCCCAGACGGCCTGGAGGACGCGGTTGCGCACGAGGAAGAAGGCGGGGATCGCGATCATGAGCGCGAACGCCACGTGCATGCTGGGCACCGCGGCGAAGGGGTTGTAGAGCAGGCCCGCGGTGTTCTCGGCGGACTCGCCGACAAAGCCGGCCACGGTGTCGGTGAAGCCCCACTCGGGCAGGTAGCGCGGCGGCGCGGTGGGGAAGGCCATGTAGCCGGCCAGGGCCAGAGTCATGGCCACCATGAACATGTTGCGTACGTAGTAGAAGGCGTGGTTTCGGGCCAGGTAGAGCCAGACCAGGAAGGTGGTGGTCACCACGAAGTGCGAGTTCACGTACATCCAGTTGGCCCCGAAGAGCAGCCACTCCTCACCCTTCGCCCAGGCCTGCAGCCCCGGCTCGAAGAAGAGCCCCAGGGAGCGCTCGATGTCCACCAAGAGCCGAGCGTTCTCGAAGGCCAAGCCGGCCTGGCCGTCGACGAAGCCCCGCACCAGGCGGTACACGTAGTAGGCGGCGGCGACGAGGGCGAGCTGGCGGAGGGCGTCGAGCCATCCGTTGGGGAGCCAGCGGCCGCTCCGGCTCCAGACCTGCGCCAGCTGTGCGTAGGACGGGGGGCGGGGCACGGAGAACTAGCCTAGCGGCCCGCGTCGTCGCAGCGACGACCGCGGGAGAACAGCCGTTCGGGCGCAAACCGGGTGGAGAGCCGCACGAAGCCCTTGCGTTCGGCGATCACCCTCGTCCACGCGCCGTCGGGCTCGACGCAGGCGCCCGACGCGAACCAGTAGGGCGTCCAGCGCACCTTGACGATCGCCTCGCCCGGACGCTTGACGTCCAACAGCAGCTCGTCGTTCTCGAACTGCTCGAGCACCACGTTGGCGTTGCCCTGCGAGATCACGAGCGGCGCGGGCAGGAGAAACTCGTACACCCGCCAGTCGTCGGACTTCCAGCGCAGGCGCAGGTACCTCAGCCCCTTCTCGATCAGCGCCCGCTCCGCGTACGCGCTGCGGTCGGGCAGGGCCGAGGGCAACGCCACGTACCGGACCGCGTTGTCACTGAGCCAGGCGGCGTAGGTCAGGCTGGCGAGGCCCTCGCGGTAGAAGATCGGGTGCAGCCCGGTGTCCAGCTGGCGCAGCCCGCCCCGGGCCATCGCGGTCTCCGGGGCGATCTCGGCGCCCTCCCAATGGCCGCGCGTGAACGGAATCTCGATCCGCCGCTGATCACGCAGCGTGTAGAGCCACTGGCGCAGCGGCTCGAAGTAGTCCGATTTGGCGGCCGGATCCGTCACGTACTTCTGAACGTCGCGGACGGCGGCCGCCCACTGCCAGACCGCAAGCGCGGTGAGGCCCACGATCAGGAACGCCAGCATCGCCGGCCGCCGGGCCCAGGGCCGTCCCCAGAGCGCGCACAGCACCACCGGCCCGCCGAAGAGCGCCCCGAGCCGTACAGCGTTGCCGCCCATCGGCGTCTCGATCAGCAGCGCCAGGATCGCGCCCAGTCCGTACAGCCCCAGTCCCCAGCGCAGCGCCGCCTCCTCGCGGGGCAGGAGGACAAGACAGATCCCCACGAACAGCATGATCGGCACGAAGGCCACCGCCGGGAACGGCGCCCAGCCGCCCTCGGGGAAGGCGTAGGCCAGGAACGCCGCTGGGATGAACGCCGCAGCCGCGATGGCCGCCCCCTCGAGCCACTTGGTCCGCTCGCGCCGCGCGGCGAGCGCGAAGGCGAGCCCGGCCAGGGCGAGGAACAGGCCGGCCACCGGGCTGCCGAGAGGACAGAGGACGGCGAAGGCGATCGCCAGTGCGTAACGGCGCCGCTGGAGTGCCAGCAGCGCTGCGAGTCCCAGCGCCACGCCGATCGCAAACGGCAGCCGGCCGGTGAAGAGCAGGGTCGCGGTGCCCGCCCCGAACCAGATCGAGCCCCAGCGGGCGCGCTCATCGCCGAACGCCCCCCGCATCAACGGCGGGAACAGCGCCGCGGACGCGACGGCGGCGGCGGCCAGCACGAGCGCCGGCGAGAACAGCCAGGTCAGCGGCGGGGAGAGAACGCTGTAAGCGAGGGTGTGGTGCCCCCCGTACCACTGGCCGTTCCATAGGGCGAAACCCTCCTGGCCGAACAGGTCGGCGCGGAAGGTGTGCGCCGCCATGTCCACGGTGCGCGGCTGCCAGATCAGGTAGGCGACCGCGAACGCGACCGAGATCAGGACCGGCGCGGCTTTCCACCAGTCGACCCTGTGGTACCAGCGCCTGGGCGGCGCGGGCGAAGGCGGATGAAGCCGACGCGGTGGGGGCGCCGCCTCCGGCGGCCGGGTGGCTGGGCCGGCGGGCGGCGCTGGGACGGGGGTCCGCACGGCGCGCAGCACGGCACGGGAGGCTAGATGATCCATCCCCCGTCTCCGTTACCCGGATTGTGCCGCGGTCACCTCATTCTTGGCTGGGGTCGAGGAAGCTGGCCACCCGATCGACCAGTTCCGGCCGCTCGTGCCAGCTCCAGTGGCCGGCGTCGACCAGCTCGAGCTCGACGTCTCCGCCAAGCGCCTCCGCGTAGCGTGCCCCGAACTCCTCGCTGATATAGGGATCCTCGGTGGGCCAGAGGACCAGCGCGGGGCAGCGCAGCGCGCCCAGGTTGCGCCCGGCGCGCTCGAGGACCTCGGGTGGCGAGGCCCGGTAGAGCTTCAGGATCGCGCGCTGGGTGCCGTGGTCGAAGCAGCGCCACGCCTCCTCGCCGATGGTCGCCGGCAGCGCCCGCTTGAGCGACCAGCCGGTGGTGAAGCCCATAAGCATCTCGCCGAGCACCGGGGTGCGCCAGCCCCGGGCCACCCGGTGCCAGCGGTAGCCGGCGAGCAGCGGGAGGCAGGTGAAGAGCACCAGCCGCTCGATGCGTTCCGGAAAGCGCTGGGCGAAAGCGAGGGCGGCGCCGCCCCAGTCGTGTACCACCAGCGAGAAGCGCTCGAGGCCGGCCAGGGCGCAGAAGGCCTCCAGCCAGCGGTCGTAGCCGCCGATCGAGTAGTCGAACTCCGCCGGCTTCGCCGAGCGCCCGAAGCCGGGCAGGTCCGGGGCCACGCCTCCCAGGCGTTCCAGGAAGGGAAGCCAGTCGAACGAGCCTGTGGGGACGCCATGCACATAGAGCAGCGGCCGGTTGCCCGCCCGCAGCCAGTGGACGCCCAGCCCGCCTGCCTCGTCCTCGATCTCGGCGATCTCCACGCCGCGGTTCATACCATCCGCCCGCATGCCCGACCGCCGCAGGCTTCGCACGATCCGTGACCGGCTCCGCACCGAGTACGGCCGGCCGGTCCTGCATCCGCATCGCAGGCCGATCGACGAGCTGATCCTCACCGTGCTCTCGCAGAACACCAACGACCGCAACCGCGACGTGGCCTACGCGCGGATGTTGGAGCGCTTTCCCTCCTGGGACGCCGTGCGCGAAGCGCCCACGGCCGAGCTCGAGGAGGCGCTGCGGCCCGGCGGGCTGGCACCCACCAAGGCGGTTCGCATCCAGCAGATCCTGCGAGCCCTCGGCGACGACGACCTGTGCTGGCTCGAGGACGCCCCCCTCGAGGAGGCGCGGGCCTACCTCTGCTCGCTGCCGGGGGTGGGGCGCAAGACGGCTGCCTGCGTCCTGCTCTTCTCCTTCGGCCGTCCGGAGGTCCCGGTCGACACGCACGTGTATCGGGTCGGCAGCCGGCTGGGGCTGTTCGGCTCCAAGGCCTCGGTCGACGCCGCGCACGACGAGATGCTCCGGCTGGTCGATCCCGACGACGCGTACGAGGTGCACGTGCTCCTGATCAGGCATGGGCGCCGCACCTGCATCGCGCGGGCCCCACGCTGCGAGGAGTGCCCGCTGAGGAGAATGTGCCCAGAGGGCCGGCGGCGGCTGGCCGGGCGATGAGCGAGCGGGGGCTCCGCTACACCGCGGAGCTTGCGCTGGTGGGCATCGCGGCCGTGTGGGGCGTGACCTTCGTCATGGTCCAGGACGCCATCGCGCTGCTGCCGACGATGGCCTTTCTCGCCTACCGCTTCCTACCGGCCGCCCTGCTGGTGGCGCTGATCTTCCGCCGGCAGCTGCGCCGGCTGTCGCCCGCGGGCTGGCGGGCGGGCCTGCTCATGGGGGCGTTCCTGACCTCGGGCTACGTCTTCCAGACCCTCGGCCTGGAGGAGACCACCGCCTCCAACACGGGCTTCATCACCGGGCTGTTCGTGGTCATCACGCCGCTGCTCGGCGCGCTCGTCCTGCACGACCGCATCACCCCGCTGGCCTGGGCGGCGGCGCTCGTCGCAGCACTGGGCCTCTACCTGCTCTCCGGCGCCGGCGGCGAGCTCAACCTGCGCGGAGACGGCCTGGTGCTGCTCGCGGCGGTGTCGTTCGCCGCCCACATTCTGGCCACCTCCCGGGGAGTCGCCGATCACGACGTGGGCGCCCTGCTGGCGGTGCAGCTGGGCGTCTGCGGGCTGGTCTGCCTGGTGATCGGCGGCGCCGCGGGGTCCCTGGAGGCGCCCAAAGGGTGGACGGTCTGGTCGGCGCTCCTGGTCACCTCGCTCGTGGCCAGCGCGCTGGGCTACTTCGTGCAGAGCTTCGCCCAGCAGCACGCACCGCCCGCCCGCACCGCGCTCATCCTCGCCTCCGAGCCCGCGTTCGCCGGCCTGTTCGGCTGGCTGCTTGCCGGCGACCGCCTGTCGCCCGCCGGATGGCTGGGCGCCGCCCTGATCATGGTCGCGATCGTGGCGGTGGAGGCGGTGCCTCGCTTTCGCCCGCCCCGGCCCCTGCCCGAGGGATGACCCGGGCCGTGGGCCGCGAGGCACCGGGCTGGCTGTTCGCCGCCCTCCTCGCGCTGCCCTTCCTGATCGGAATCGCCGTGCTCCAGGGCCTGACCGTGGAGATCGACACCTTCCACGGCAGCGACGCCCGCGTCTACCAGCTCCCAACGATCCTCCAGTTCTCCGAGCGGCTGGACCTGTCGACCTACCCCTCGGCCCAGACGCCCCTGTTTCACCTGCTCATGGCCGGGTGGGGCAAGCTCGTCGGCTTCGAGCTCTGGAAGCTGCGGCTGCTGTCGGTGGCCATCTCCTACGGGATGGCGCTGGCGCTTCTCCACCTCCTCCGGAGGGCCACCCCGCTCGGCGCCTGGCCGGCGTTCGCTTTGACCCTTCTGTTCACGCTCTCGCCCTACGTCTTCGGCGCCTCGTTCACGCTGCTCACGGACAACCTGGCGCTGCTGTTCGCGCTGCTGGCACTGGAGCGAATCGAGCGCTTCCGCTCCAGCGGGTCGCTGACCGCGTTCGCGCTCGCCTGTCTGGCGATCGCGGGCGCGGTGCTCACCCGCCAGTCCTTTTTGTGGCTCGCGCTGGTGGCCGCCTGGTTTCTGCTGCGCAGCCGGGCGCCGCTGGCCCGGCGCGCCGCGGGGCTCACGCTGCTGGGGCTCGCCCTGGTGCCGCTGGCGGCGCTGGTGATCGAGTGGGGTGGCCTGGTGCCTCCCGGCGCGGACCCCGCTTCCTGCGGGCTGTGCACCGACCGCCCGGGCGTCGGGCGCGACGCCCTGACCCTGCGCACCGTGGGCTTCACCGTGGCACTGCTGGGCGGCTACGCGGCCCTGATCTTCGGGCCGTCTCTGGTGCGACGCCGGCACAGACTTCCTGGGGGGGCGGTTCGCGCAGGAGTCGGGCTCGCCGCAGCGGTGGGGGTCCTCCTGCTGCTGCTCTCCCCTTTGGCCTACCAGCCGATAGTCCCCGGCCAGGCCGGCGACGCCGGCTACCTGTGGAAGCTCTCCGACCACGCGCCGCTGTTGCTGGACAGCTCGCTGCTCTTCTGGCTGCTCGTCCCGCTGGGCTGCGTGGCGGTGCTGCTGCTGGTGCGCCGGGCGGGCCTCGAGTCGCTGCCTGCGGTCTACCTCGCCGCGTTTCTTCTGACCGCGCTGCCGGTGCGCCTCGTCTACCAGAAGTACTTCGATCCCTTCGCGCTGCTGGCGCTCGCGCTGCTCGCCCGGCCGCCGGACCTGAGCAGGCGGACCGACTACGCGGGCGTCGCGCTGGGGTGCATCGCCTTCATCGCGTACGCGCTCAGCTTCGCGGACTAGTTGGCCGACACGAGGTCGACCACGAACACGAGCGTCTCGTTCGGCGCGATGTCCGGCGGGAAGCCGTCCGCGCCGTAGGCCTGCTCGGGAGGGATGGTCAGCTGCCGGCGACCCCCCGGCCGCATGCCCACGATGCCCTTGTCCCAGCCGGGGATCACCTGGCCCGCCCCCAGGGGGAAGCTGAAGGGCTGCCCGGTGTCCCAGGAGGCGTCGAACTGCTCGCCGGTGGAGAAGGAGACGCCCACGTACTGCACCGTCACGTTGTCGCCCGCCTGGGCGGCGCGGCCCTTGCCCTTGACGATGTCCTCCTTGACCAGCTTTCGAGGCGGCGCCCCGGTGGGCTTGGGAATCTCCGGCTTGGTGCTCGTATCCTTGAGCTTGGCCTGCGTCTCCATCACGCTGGTCTCGGTCTGAGTCTCCTGCGACTGGCCACCGCCGCCGCCGGAGTCGCTCTCGTCGTCACTTCCGCAGCCGGCCGCCCCCAGGGACCCGAGCAGGGCCAGCAGCAGAACGAGGCGGGGAAGCGAGGGCATGGGGCGGCCGGAAGCCTAGATGACCGGCGATTGCCGCGGCATCACGCTGAAGATCTGCCATACTTTCGCTTAGATTTTATTCCACAGTGAACTAGGCGATAAAGGAGCACTTACGGATGGGCAAGACGATCGGCATCGATCTGGGCACGACCAACTCGTGCATGGCCGTCCTCGAGGGCGGCGAGCCCACCGTGGTCGAGAACGCCGAGGGCGCACGCACGACTCCCTCGGTGGTCGCGTTCACGGAGGGCGGTGAGCGGCTCGTGGGCGCACCGGCCAAGCGCCAGGCGGTCACGAACCCGGAGAACACGGTCTTCTCGATCAAGCGCTTCATGGGGCGCAAGGAGGCCGAGGTCAAGGAGGAGGAGAAGATCGTCCCGTTCGAGGTCGTTTCGGGCCCGAACGGCGACGCGCGCGTGAAGGCGGGAGGCAAGGAGTTCGCTCCGCCGGAGATCAGCGCGATGATCCTCCAGAAGCTGAAGGCGGACGCCGAGGCCTATCTCGGCGACACGGTCGACGCGGCGGTTATCACCGTGCCGGCCTACTTCAACGACGACCAGCGCCAGGCAACGAAGGACGCCGGCAAGGTTGCCGGGCTCGACGTCAAGCGCATCATCAACGAGCCCACGGCGGCGGCGCTGGCCTACGGCCTGGACAAGGAGGAGACCGACCAGACGATCCTGGTCTTCGACCTCGGCGGCGGCACCTTCGACGTGTCGGTGCTCGAGATCGGCGACGGCGTCTTCGAGGTCAAGGCCACCGCTGGTGACAACCACCTCGGCGGCGACAACTTCGACAAGGCCGTGGTGGACTTCCTCGTGGCCGAGTTCAAGAAGGCCGAGGGCGTCGACCTCTCCCAGGACAAGATGGCCCTTCAGCGTCTCTACCAGGAGGCCGAGAAGGCAAAGACCGAGCTGAGCGCCGCGCAGGAGACGCAGATCAACCTGCCGTTCATCACGGCGGTCGACTCGGTGCCCAAGCACCTCAACCAGCGCCTCACGCGCTCGAAGCTGAACGAGCTGACGGCCGACCTGCTCGACCGGGTGGTCGCTCCGACCAAGCAGGCCCTGGCCGACGCGGGCGGTGAGGACGCCGGCATCGACCACGTCGTGCTGGTGGGCGGCATGACCCGCATGCCCGCCGTACAGGAGAAGGTCAAGGAGCTCACCGGCAAGGACCCGCACCGCGGTGTGAACCCGGACGAGGTCGTGGCCGTGGGCGCCGCCATCCAGGCGGGCGTGCTCGCGGGTGACGTCAAGGACGTGCTCCTGCTCGACGTGACCCCGCTGACCCTGGGCATCGAGACCAAGGGCGGCGTGATGACCAAGCTCATCGAGCGCAACACCACGATCCCGACCCGCAAGTCGGAGATCTTCTCCACCGCCGAGGACAACCAGCCGAGCGTGGAGGTCCACGTGCTCCAGGGCGAGCGCGAGATGGCCGTCTACAACAAGTCGCTCGGGAAGTTCCAGCTCACCGGCATCCCGCCGGCGCCGCGGGGCATCCCGCAGATCGAGGTGACCTTCGACATCGACGCGAACGGCATCGTGAACGTCGGCGCCAAGGACCTCGGCACCGGCAAGGAGCAGAAGATCGAGATCAAGGCCGGCTCCGGACTGGACGACGCCGAGGTCGAGCGCATGGTCAAGGACGCCGAGTCTCACGCCGAGGATGACCGGCGCCAGCGCGAGCTGGTGGAGACCCGCAACGCGGCCGAGAACGCCGCCTACCAGGCCGAGCGCCAGGTGGCGGAGATGGGCGACTCGCTCGACTCTTCCTCGAAGGAGGAGATCGAGGCCGCGATCAAGGACGTGCGCGACAACCTCGAGTCCGACGACGTGAACCTGCTGCGCCAGAAGACCGACGCCCTGCAGGCCGCCTTCCACAAGGTGTCCGAGCAGATGTACTCGGCGGCCGCCCAGCAGCAGCAGGCCGCAAACGGCGCGCCGACCGACGGGTCGTCCGCGGACGGTTCCGCCGACGAAGAGGAGGTCGTGGACGCCGAGGTGGTCGAGGGCGAGGAGAAGTCCTAGCCATGGCCTGGTTCGACGAGAGCGAGCGGCCGGTCGCGGAGGAGCGGCCGGTCGCGGACAATGTCGCGGCGCCGCGGGCCGAGCCCGCGGCTTCGCGCACGGCGGACGAGCCGGTCGCCCCCGAGGACGAGCCGGTCACCTCACGCGACGAGGCCGGCGAGCCCGGCGGCGAGGAGGACGCCTCGAACGAGGCCGAACGCATGGCCGAGAAGGAAGAGGCCGAGGACGAAGAGCCGCTCGCGCGTGCGTCGCGCGAGCGCGACGAGTACCTCGACCTGGCCCGGCGCACCCAGGCCGACTTCGAGAACTACCGCAAGCGGGCGGCCAAGGAGGCCGCGGCGGCGGGCGAGCGTGCGAAGGGCGGGCTGGTCCGCGAGCTGCTGCCCGTGGTGGACAACCTCGAGCGGGCGCTCAGCTCGGCCGGCGAGGGTGAGCAGCACCTGGCCGAGGGCGTGCGCTTGGTCCACTCCGAGCTGATCGCGGTGCTCGAGCGCAACGGCGTCGAGCAGTTTGACCCCAAGGGCGAGTCGTTCGACCCCACGGTGCACGACGCCCTCTCCACCCGCAGCCAGGACGGCGCCGAGCCGGGCGTTGTCCTCGACGTGGTCGAGAAGGGCTACCGCGCCAACGGCTCGGTCCTCCGTCCGGCCCGCGTGGTCGTCTCCGGGTAGAGCAATGGCGGCGGTAAAGGATCCGTACAAGACGCTGGGCGTCGCCAAGAAGGCCTCCGACGAGGAGATCAAGAAGGCGTACCGCAAGCTCGCCCGTGACAACCACCCGGATCGCAACAACGGCGACGAGGCGGCCGAGGAGCGCTTCAAGGACGTCCAGGAGGCGTACTCGATTCTCTCCGACCCCGAGAAGCGCAAGGCCTATGACTCCGGCGGAGGGATCTTCGGAGCCGGCGGGTTCGACCCCGGCTCCTTCCGGACGGGTCAGGGCGGTTTCGGAGGCTTCGGTGACATCCTCTCCGACCTGTTCAACAACGCCGGCGGCGCGCGGGGGGGCCAGCGGACGTCCGAGCGGGGACGCGACCTGGAGACCGAGGTCCACATCTCGTTCGATCAGGCGATGGAGGGGGCGCAGGTGCCGGTGTCCGTGCCGCTGTCCGCTCCCTGCCCCACCTGTCACGGCACGGGGGCCAAGCCGGGCACCCAGCCCACGGTCTGCAGCCGCTGCCAGGGGCGCGGGGTCGAGGCGGAGTCGCAGGGGCTCTTCTCGATCTCCCAGCCCTGCCGCCAGTGCGGCGGCACCGGCACCGAGATCAAGGACCCCTGCGCCACCTGCGGCGGAGCGGGGCGCACGCGTCAGGTGAAGCGCTACCGCGTGAACATCCCGGCGGGCGTTCGCGACGGCAGCCGCGTGCGGTTGGCGGGCAAGGGTGAGGCGGGGCTGCGCGGCGGTCCGGCCGGCGACCTGTACGCGATCACCCGGGTCGGCGAGTCGCCGGTCTTCGCCCGCCGCGGTGACAACCTCGAGGTGGAGGTGCCGATCACGATCCCCGAGGCCATCCGCGGCGCGACGATCGAAGTCCCGACGCTGAGCGGCACCAAGCGCATCCGCGTGCCCCCGGGCACCAAGCACGGCACCGTGCAGCGCCTGCGCGGCGAAGGGCCACCCAAGCTCTCAGGCCGCGGCCGCGGCGACATTCACTATCGCCTCGGCATCGACGTGCCCAGCTCACTGTCCCGCGAGCAGGCCGAGGCGGTGGACGAGCTGGCGTCGGTGATCGACGGCAATCCAAGGGAGGGGCTGCTCTCGCAGCGTCCCTAGATGTCCCAGTCCCCCGACAGCGACCGCGGCGTCTACATGATCTCGGTGGCGGCCGAGCTGGCCGGGATGCATCCGCAGACGCTGCGGATCTACGAGTCACGCGGCCTGATCACGCCCAAGCGCTCACCCAAGAACACGCGGCTCTACTCGCAGGAGGACGTCGATCGGCTGCTACGCATCCAGGAGCTGACCACGGAGCTCGGCATGAACCTGGCCGGGGTCGAGAAGGTGTTCGAGCTCGAGCGCGAGATCGACCGAATGCGCCGCCGGATGCGCAACCTGGAGCGCCAGGCGGACCGGGTGCAGGAGGAGCTCGAGGCGGAGCTCGAACGGGTACGGCGCTCCGTCAAGCGGGAGATGGTGCTCTACCAGCCTCCGGGACAGGAGTTGATGGCACGCGGACCGGCGGTGCGCGTGCGCATCGAACGCCCGCAGCGCTAGTCCCGGCGGATCCGGGCCTTGACCGGCGGGTGATAATCCGGTCGCGTGGTGGGTGCCTCACACGGCCGGCAGGGCTGCGAGAGCCTGGAGGGCGCTGCGCGAAAGGGTCTGCGCCGCTCCCTGGCGCTGGCGGCCGGCGGTGCCGCCGCCTCGCTGCCGTTCGCGGGAAGCGCCGTGGCGGCTCCGGCGGTCTGCGCCTGCGGAGGCGGCGGCGGAGCCGGGGCGCCCCCCAGACCGACCGCGCCCGTGGAAGCCGAGGAGCCCGCGCCCGACGCCCAGGTGCCGCCCGCCCAGCCACCGGCACCGGCTCCTGCTCCGTCGAGCTCCCTCCCGCGGACTCCCGACGCCGCCGAACGCTGGCTGGCCGACGACGAGCCTGCGGCTGAGCCGGAGCCGGCGCCCGAGCCCGAGCCGGCTCCGCGCCCCAAGGTGTACGGCGTCGACTCCGAGCTTTACCGCCGTCTCGGGGCCGAGGACCAGCAGGCGATTCGAGACGACCACGAGCCCGACGAGCCGGCGGCGGCCCCCGCCCCGGCGCCTGAGCCCGAAGCCGGGGAGCCCGAGCCGGCTCCGCGCCCCAAGGTGTACGGCGTCGACTCCGAGCTCTACCGCCGTCTCGGGGCCGAGGACCAGCAGGCGATTCGAGACGACTACGAGGCCGACGAGCCGGCGGCGGCCCCGGCCCCGGAGGCTTCTCGAGCCGGAGCCGGAGCCGGAGCCGGTGGCCGAGCCCGAGCCGGCGCCCGCCCCGCGCCCGCAGCGGTACGGCGTCGACTCGGAGCTTTACCGCCGTCTCGGGGCCGAGGACCAGCAGGCGATTCGAGACGACTACGAGGCCGGCGGGCCCTCGGAGCAGCCCTCGGCCGCTCCCGAGCCGCCTCCGGAGCCCGGGCCCCAGATCTACGGTGTCGACGCCGACCTGTACCGGCGCCTCGGTCAGGAGGACCAGCAGGCCATCCGCGAGGCCGTCGAGGGCCCACCGGCGCCGCCTCCGCCGCCGCAGATACACGCCCTGCTCCTCGCTCGAGCCCTACAACCCGCGTGTCTGCATCGAGCACCCGGCTCACACCCAAACGGGCGGCGGGCCTCTCCGCTGCGTGCCGGCCGAGGGTCCCGGCGACGACTCGTGCCGAACGCTGGTGGCCGACGAGTTCGACGAGCCGCCGGACAACATGATCTGGTGCCACCCGCTTCAGGGCCCGTACATCGGCACGCGCCCCTGCTCCCCGGGCGAGGAGCCGCCGGCCCAGCCTCCGGCCTTCAATCGAGCCCCCACTCCGAGCGACGACTACGAGAGCTGGCGTGACCCTTCCCGCCGCGACGCCGAGCGCCGGGAGCGCTACGGCGAGGCGCTGCCGACCGCCCGCGAGTGGGAGATTCCCGACTTCCAGGAGCGTGAGCAGGGGCGCCTGCGCTTCGGGATCTTCATCTCGGCCGAGGACGCCGGGCTGGGGCCGGTCCGCGGTGAAGGGGACAACCGGGGCTTCGACGAGCAGTTCAGCCCGGCGAACACCCGCGCGTACGTCGAGGTGGACTTCGAGAACGATCGCGCTTTCGTGGTCGCCAACCCGACCTGTCACGCCGGCGGCGGCCAGTGCAACGACGCCAAGCACATCGGCGACGGTGCGCTGTCCGACTACTCGAGCGAGGTGACGCTCGAGAACCGCGACGACGGCAGCATCTACATCCAATACGAGCTCTCCAACTCGCGCCTGCCCGCCTGGCTCTTCCTCGCTCAGGGCCCGTCGATCGACGGCCACATCACGATCACGCCCAACGAGAACGACACCTTCTCGGTCGATTGGTTCGCGGATCCCTACCCGTCGCTCGAGGCCTATTTCGACGACCGGTGCGGCGAGACGGAGACGCTGATGTGGAGCGAAGAGGGCAGCAGCCCGTGGGAGCTCAACCCCACATCCGACGACGTCCACATGGTCCGCTACGACGTCGCTCCCAGCGACGCAGCCTGCTGAGCGCCGGGCGCTACTCCGGCTCGGCCTGCGCCTGGGTGAGCGCGCGCTGGAGGGCACGGCTGCGCTGCTCCGCTCGCAGCGCCCGCTCCCGCCAGCCCACGGCGCGCAGGCGCTGCCGCTCCGCCGCCTGCTCGAAGCGCTCCGCGCGCGAGTTCGCGCTGTCGAGCTCGGACTCGAGCTCCACCGCCGCCGCCCGCTGTTCCTGAGCCCGTCGCAGCGCGGCGCGCTCGGCCGAGCGCTCGGCGGCGGCGGCGCGTTCGGAGTCGGCGTCGTCCCCGCCGCCGAGGAGGAGGCCGAAGGCGAGCCCCAGGGCCACGAGGCAACCCAGGCCGAGCGCCGTCATCGCCGCCAGCCGCGGGCGCTCTCGGATGGTTCGGGTCACCGGCCGCGCCTCAGATCAGCTTCTCCACGACCTCGACACCCAGGCGCTTGACCGGAAGCCTGGTCTCGCGCCGAAGTGCGTCGAGCGAGTAGGTGGCGGAGTCGAGCATGACCCGCAGCCGGTCGTCGTAGGGGATGGTCACGTGGCGGCCGATTCCGAAGCGGCGGAAGGCCGACTCGATCACCTGGCGGTCGCCCGAGCGTTCGGAGGGAGCACGGTTGAGGACGACCGTCAGGCGCTTGCGATTGATGCTCTCCTCATCGCCACCGCTGTCCCAGCCGGCCTCGGCGTTCAGGTAGCGGAGCGCGCCGAGCACCTTCTCGGCGGTCACGTATTCGGGCGTAGTGACCAGCAGCGCCTGGTCGGCGCGGCGGATGCCGAACTGGGCCAGCGGGTCCACGATGCCGGTCCCGAGGTCGAGCAGGATCACCTCGTAGAAGCGTCCCAGGAGGTCGAGGAGGTCCCCGTAGGCCTCCGGGGTCATCGCCGCCATCACCTCGGCCTGCTCCGGTGCCGCCAGCACGTGCAGCCCGCTCGGAAGCTGCGAGACGTAGGCGAGTACGTCGGACACCGACTCGATGTGGTCGACGTGGGGCAGCAGGTCGGCGAGCGAACGCTCGCTGCGGCCTTGGTCGGGCGTGAGCGAGGCCAGCGTCCCGAAGTCGCGATTGGCGTCCACAGCCACCACGCGCAGGTTGAGTGCTTCGGCCAGCAGGTTGCCGACGATGAAGGTGCAGGTGGTCTTGCCCACCCCGCCCTTCGGGGAGACCACGGCGATCGTGTTGGAGCGCGTGGCCTTGGGCGCGCCGGTGAGGGACTCCTCCAGCTCCTGCTCGCGGCGCTCGCCTTCGCTGGTGGCCAGGATGCGCAGCCGGCCGCGCAGACGCGACCAGGCGTTGTCCTGCACCTCGCGACCGTCGACCACCGGACGCGAGTAGACGTCGCCCCGGCGAAAGCGGGCGGATTCGGGTATGCGGCGGGGTGGCTCGGGCTCCGGCGGGGTGGCCGGCTCCGGCGCGGCGGGCGGCTCGGGCTCGGGTGGAGTGGGTGGCTCGGGCGAAGCCGGCTTCTCGGCCCGCTCCGGCTCGCGGCGCTTTGTGCTCCGTGGGCCCGCCGTGGTTCCGGTGAGCCGGAAGCGGGGGGGCGAATCCTCTGGCATCGTCTCTCTATACCCCGTAGGTGTTGCGAACTGCCGCCAAGGTTTCGTATTGTGCCGGGAAGGGGACATCGGGCGAGGTGCGCGGCGAGGAACAGGTACGGCTGGATCCACTGGGCGACGTGGACGTCCAGCGTGCCTTGGCGCTCGCGCGGGCGCGCGAGAGCTACCCGCTTCTGGCGCGGGACACCCTCGTCCTGTACTGCGATGCCGCCTGGGAGGCCGCGCGCCGCGCGGACCCCAAGGGCCGGGACCTGGCCGGCGCCTTCGATCGCGCGCTGCTGACGATCGCCTGGACGCATCGGCGCACCGGCGGCCGGGTGCCGCTGGCCGAGCTGGTGGAGCAGACGATCCCGCGAATCGCGCTGCAACCCTTCATCGCCGCGCCGGAGGTGCTTGCCGCGGACGAGCTCGAGGAGCCGACGGAGGCTGAGCCGGCGGTGGCGGCCGCGCGGCGTCCGGTCTTCCGCCGTCCGCTGCTCCGCGTTCCCTTCACCTCGCCCCTGCCCGTTGGCGCCGCCGTGGCCGCGGGCGCCATCGGAATAGCGCTTCTTCACGAGACGCGGGTGCTTCCGATTGCGCCGCTGGAGCAGTCGGCCAACGACGATCTCGCCGCATCCGACGACTCGCAGGCCCGGATGGGCGGAGGAAGCGAGCCCGCCCCTGCGGTCGAGGCTCCGCTGGCAGCGATCGGTTCGGGGGCCACGAGTCCTCCCGTCTTCGCTGCGCCGGGCTCCGGTCAATCCAGCCCGCTCGCTGGGAGCGGCGCCGGTACGGAGGTTGCCTCCTCTGGAGACGATTCAGGCGCCGCGGGCTCGAGCGGCGGAGCCGCCGCACCGGACGACGCGCCCGCTCCGGTACAGGCTGTCGAGCTGGCCTCGGCGAACGAACCCGTCGCGGCCGAGACAGGCGGAACGCCGGCGCCACCCCGGCCGGTCGTCACCATCGAGCTGCCCGAGCCGAAGATGGTGCTCGGCTTTGCCGCGCCGCCACGGTCGGCGGACTCCGATGAGCCGGATGAGCCGAGCGAGCGCGATGACGCGACCGACGACTTCGTCCCCGGTGAGCCGGTGGACGAGGAGGAGGACGCCGACGCCGGGGACGACGTGGTCCCGTTCGTTCCGGAGGACGACGAGGCGATGCCCGACGGCGAAGGGGATGAGCCCGGCGACGACAGCGAAGACTCCGACGACGGGGCTCGCGGCGACGGCGACCGTGAGGGAGGCGACCGGCGCGATGAAGGCGACGGGCGCCGGAGCGAGGACCGCCGGCGTGATCGCCGTCCCCAAGAGGTGATCGAACAGGGCGATCCCGACGACTCGGAGCCGGAGGACGACGCGGACGAGCGCGCCCCGGCCCCAGCACCCCGGCCGACGGCACCGGCACCGGCCCCGGCGCCGAGCGCCGCCTGCCACCGCACCCGTCGCTCCGCGCACGACGCCCACCCTGCCGGCGCGGGCGCCGGCGGCCACCGCGCCGGCCGGCTCGGCTCCTGCCGCAGCGGCCGGCTCGCCGGCTCCTGCCGGACCGGCCAACCCGCCTGCCGCGCCGGCCAACCCGCCTGCCGCCCCTGCGCCTGCCACTCCGCCTGCCGCGCCGGCCACTCCGCCGGCGACGCCAGCTGCCCCGGCCCCCGCGCCGCCGGCCGATGCGACGACTCCGGCCGACAAGCTGCCGTCAGACTCCGCCACGACAGAACTGCCTTCGGCCGACGCGTAGGAAGCGACGAGCAGCCAAACCGCCACCAAGTTCGTGATCTCCGCCGCCCTGCTGGCCAGCTGGGGCGGCGCACTTCCGTCTCCGGCTTTCGGGGACGACGACGCACAATCGGGCGAGGAGGGCGACCTCGAGCCACTTGGGCCGGGCGGCGCCGAGGCGCCGCCGGTCGAGACGCGGGTCGTTGTCACACCCGGCGCCTCTCTGTGGCAGATCGCGCGCGACGAGTTGGCTACTGACGATCCGGCGCTCGTCTCACGCCGCGTGCGCGAGCTGTACGAGGCAAACCGCCGGCGGCTCGGCCTGAGGAGCCCCGACGTGATTCCCGCCGGTGCGGATCTCGTCCTGCCCCCGCGCCCGATCGCCCCGGCGGCCGCGTCCGCTCCGGGCGAACGCCTGGTGGCCCCGGGCGACACGCTCTGGGCGATCGCAAACCAAGAGCTTGGGCCGGGCGCGACCTCGGCGGAGATTCGCCGGCACGTCGAGCGGATCCGGGACGCGAACCAGGCCGAAGCCGGCTGGCGCGGCGAGCACCGGATCACGCCGGGTCAGCGCATCGTCCTGCCGGCCCCGGAGGGTCGTGAACCGGTGCCGAATGCTCCCGAGATGCCCCCGCCCCCGAGCCCCGAGCCCGCCGCCGGAGCGCCGGGCGCGGCGCCCGAGCCGCCCGCCGCTCCGAGTACGGCGGCCACCCCGGCGGCGAGCGACAGCGCGGCGTCGTCGCCGAGTCCCGGCGCTGATTCCGGTTCGGCCGGCGCCAACGCGCCCGCGCAGACTTCCCCGCCCGCGGCGACTCCCGTTCCGGCCGGAACTCCCGCTCCTCCCGCGACCCCGGCGCCCGTTCCCGGCCCCCGCCCGCTCCCGCCGGCCATCGGAATCCCGGATCCGGTCTCGACGCCGACGCCCACACCCTCACCGCACCCGACGCCGGCTCCGGCGCCCGGCCCGACCCCCTATGGCCTCCCCCCGGCCGCCGTACGGCCGGCCGAGCTTCCTCCCCCGCTCGCCACCTACTTCAACGAGCTGGGCGGTCTGGTCAATGGGCAGGGCGGCGTATGGCGGCCACCGCAGAGCTGTGCCGACCAGGGCACGCACGTCGCTCACCTGCAGTGCTACACCTGGCTTGGGCGCCGGCTGTTCATCTATCCGGGCCTGTTCGGCGGGCTCTGGGCGGACGCGCCCGGGATCGAGGCCCTGTTTCCCGGCAACCAATCCGTTTCGCAGGCCGCGAACGACCTGAGAGCGTGGCGGTTTGCGCCCTGGCTGCGGTGGCCCTGGTTCCAGTCGTTCTCCGGTCTGGCGGCCAACCCAAGGGTCGGCGGGGCGGCCTACGCCCTCTACCTCTTCCTGGGCGGACACGGGCCGATACCCGCGGCCGTTCAATCGGGTGCGGCCACGTGGGGAGGGTCGGTGGCCGCGGTGCAGGCGATGCGCGGGTGCACCCACGCTGTGATCGGGCTCGGATTCCGTCCCAGTCCCTGGAAGCTGGCCGGCTGCGGGGTGGTCGGATACGTAGCCGCGGCGTTCGGCGCAGTCGCGGCCGAACAGGCCGAGAAGCAGCTCGTGGGGCTGCTCGGGTTGGACGAGAAGACCTTCACCTGCCTGCCGGGCGCCCGCCGGCCCTGGTGCACGCAGCAGGGCGGTGGCCAGGCAGCAGCGCCCCCGGCCGGCGACGATGAGGGCGGCGATCCCGGTGACCCGGGCCAGCCGCCCCTCGTGGTCCTGGTGCCGGTCGAGCTCGAAGAGGAGCGGCCGGCGCTGCCCGGCGCGAGCGAGCTGCCCCGCGGGCCGGTCACTCTGGTGCCCCACACCACGACGCCTGAGCTGCCGGTCGTGGTGCAGGAGAGCGACCCGGTCGGCGGTTTCCTACCGCAGGCAGAGCCTGTGCCGGACGAAGAGACGGTCGTGCCGACGCTCCCGGTGCCGGATGTCGAGCCGCTACCCGAGCAGGAGACCGAGCCCGCCCCGGTGTTCGAAGAGCCGCTGCTCGCGCCTCCTGTCCGCCCGTCCCCCCGCCCGGCGCCCAGCAGCCCGCGGCCCGTCGGCGCTCCGCCGCTCGCGCCTGCTCCGGTTGCCGCGCCCGGCGAGGCTGAGCCGGAGCCGGTCCCGACCCTCGAGCCGCCGGTGCGTGACTCGTGGGCCACGGAACCCGTGCGGCCCATGCCGCAGCCCGTGGCCGAACCGGTGACGCGGCCTGAGCCTGAGCCGCTGACAGCCGAGCCGCTTCCCGTCGCCGAGCCGTTGGGCCCGCTGGACGTGCCCCGCCCGCTCGTGAGCTCCGACGGAACCTGGACGCCCACGGAGGAGCTGACGCCTCCCGGGGCGGCCGTGCCGGGCGCGCCTTCCTGGTTGCCCTCGCTCGAGGGTCCCGGGTTCACGGTTCCGCTCCCGGGCATCCTCCGTCCCGCGCCCGCTCCCGCGCCCGCTCCGCCCCGAGTGGGCGTCATCCCGTTCCCCTTCGGCGGCACACCGCCGAGCCCGCCGTCGCCGCCCGACGACGATCGGGATCGCCAGGGCGGCAACCAGAGCCCCGCCGTCGATGTCGGTCGATTCGAGCTGGGCATACAGCCCGCGCCCGTGAGCCAGCCGCCGGCGCCGGAAGCGCCGCCCCGCATCCCTCCCGCGCCCACGAACGACCCCGCGCCCGCGAACGAGCCGGCCGCCCCGGCTCCTCCGGCCGATCCGGAACCGCCGGTGAGCGAGCCCGCCCCACCGGCTGAGCCCGCCCCACCGCGTGAGCCCGCCCCGGCGCCCGAGGCGCCGGCCCCCGCCCCGCCGGCTCCCACGCAGCCGCCCCCCAGCGAAAGCGGCGGCTCGGACGACGGCGGCGGCTCCGGCGACGCCGGCACGTCGCCGTTCCCGCTGATCACGCCCTAGCCGGCCGTCAGGACGCCGGTCCGCGGAGCGCCAGCTCGTGGCGGTGGCGGCCCGCGGCGATCAGCAGCTTGGTCGCCTCCGGCGGAGGCGCGGGCACGAACGCCGTGTCGCCACGCAGGTGCTGGCCCGGGATCCAGCCGCCTCCCTGGGGTGTGTAGGCGGTGTCGACGTCGTCCCAGAGGGAGAAGCTCTGCGGCGGGCGGTGCTCGGCGCCGCCCCGGTCGGGGTCGGCGGGCGGAGATATGAACAGCCACCGCAGCAGGACGCCGTCGCTGTAGATCTCGGCCCCGAGCAGATGAAGGCCGGGGACCTCGCGGGCCGCCGGGGCACGCACCACCCGACGAAGGTGGACGCCGCGGAAGGGCGCGTAGGCCGTGCTGGTGATCTCCCGCAGCCGCCGGAAGAAGCGCTCGCGGTCCGCCTCGGTGACCAGTCCGAGCGAGGCGAGCGTGTCGAACGCGGCCGACACGTTAACCACCGCCTGGTCGGCCTCGGTGCGCACGAGGTTGGGGTCGATGGGCCGCCGCGGTGTCGTCTCCACCCGGGTCAGGTTCTCCTCGAGCAGACGGAGAGCGCGCCGGCGCAGCTCGAGCGCGGCGGCCTCTTCGGTTTCCGGAGGCTCGTTCACGCCCGGGCCACTGTAGCCCGTCAGCCCGTGCTGGCCGAGGGCGGACGGTAGCCGCGCCGCCGTCCGATCTCGCCGAGCAGCCGCAAGGCGCCGCCGACGAGCGGCTGTGGGCCCGCCAGCCGGATGACGTCGGAGTATTCGGTCAGGTAGGCGCCGAAGGCCAGCGGGCTCGGCATGCCCTTGCGGCCGACCCGATCGGAGCGCAGCAGCCCGTCCAGCGCCGCGAACCACTCGTAGGTGCGCCCGGCCGGTGCTGTGCGCCAAACCGCCCGGGTCGGCACCTGGGCGGCGTTCCACATCTGGTGCACGGCCCCGCGCGGGACCTCGAGCACGTCGCCGGGCGACAAGCGGTGCTCCTGCCCGTCCACCCGCGCCCACAGGGTCCCGTCGAGCACCTCGAACCGCTCGTCCTGGCTTGGGTGGAAGTGCTTCGGGGGCGGCCGGCCTCCGGGGCCCCAGGTCCCCTCGACCTCGAGCGCCTCCGGGCTGTGGTCGCGAACGGTCACCGACTCGTGCGGCGTGAGCTTGAAAGTGGTCACACTCTCATTCAAGGAAAAAGCGGGCGATGTTGTCGCAGTCGCGGGGTGGACAGCGCTCGTGATCGTGGCTAGACTGCTAGAGACCTTATAGTCTTCGACTTAGATTTTCTATGCAAGCTGATCGATTCACAGTCAAGTCTCAAGAGGCCCTCGCGGCCGCTCAACGGCTGGCGGGCGCTCGTGGCAATCCGGAGGTCGCGTCCGCGCACCTGCTCGTCTCCCTGCTCGAGCAGGAGGGCGGCATCGTCGTACCGGTGCTTCGGCGTGCCGGCGCCGACCCCGAGCGCGTTCGCCGGCGGGCCAACGAGGCCCTCGACGCCCTGCCCACGGTCACGGGCCAGGCGACGTCTACGCCCGCGCTGGGCAGCGGGCTGATCGAACTGCTCAAGGGCGCCGACGACGAGGCGCGCGGGATGGGCGACGAGTACGTGTCCACCGAGCATCTCCTGCTGGCCCTGGCCGCCGATCCGAAGATCGACGCCGGCGCGTCGCGCGACCAGCTCGCGGATGCCGTGCAGGAGGTGCGTGGGCCGCACCGGGTGACCGACCAGAACCCCGAGGACAGGTACCAGGCGCTGGAGAAGTTCGGCCGCGACCTGACCGAGGCCGCCGAGCAGGGCAAGCTCGACCCGGTCATAGGCCGGGACGACGAGGTCCGGCGCGTGATTCAGGTTCTCAGCCGGCGCACCAAGAACAACCCGGTGCTCATCGGCGAGCCCGGCGTGGGCAAGACGGCGATCGTGGAAGGCCTGGCCCAGCGGATCGTTTCCGGCGACGTGCCCGACTCGCTGCGCGACCGGCGCGTGATCGCCCTGGACATCGGGGCTCTCATCGCCGGCTCGAAGTACCGCGGCGAGTTCGAGGACCGGCTGAAGGCCGTGCTCAAGGAGATCGCCGACGCCGAGGGCCAGGTCATTCTCTTCATGGACGAGCTGCACACGATTGTGGGTGCCGGCGCCGCGGAGGGCGCGGTAGACGCCGCCAACCTGCTCAAGCCGATGCTCGCCCGCGGCGAGCTGCGCGCGGTGGGCGCCACCACGCTCGACGAGTACCGCAAGCACATCGAGAAGGACGCGGCGCTCGAGCGGCGCTTCCAGCCGGTGTACGTCGAGGAGCCGAGCGTGGAGGACACCATCGCGATCCTCCGCGGGCTGAAGGAGCGCTACGAGGTCCACCACGGCGTGCGCATCCAGGACTCGGCGATCATCGGCGCCGCCACCCTCTCCCATCGCTACATCGCCGACCGCTTCCTCCCCGACAAGGCCATCGACCTGATCGACGAGGCCGCCTCGAGGCTGCGCATCGAGATCGACTCGATGCCGATCGAGATCGACACGGTGGAGCGCCGCATCCAGCAGCTCGAGATCGAGCAGCAGGCCCTGCGCAAGGAGAAGGACGACGCTTCGGCGGCGCGGCGCGAGGCGATCGAGCGCGAGCTTGCGGACCTGCGTGAGCGCTCCACCGAGATGAAGGCGCACTGGCGCGGCGAGAAGGAGGCCATCGAGGCGATTCGCCAGGCCAAGGAGCAGCTGGAGCAGGCTCACCGGGACACCGAGCGCGCCGAGCGCGACGCCGATCTGCAGCGCGCCGCCGAGCTGCGCTACGGCGAGATCCCGCGGCTCCAGGAGCTGGTCTCCGACGAGGAGGCGCGCCTCGCCGGCATTCAGTCCGACCGGACCTTCCTCAAGGAGGAGGTCGACGACGAGGACGTGGCGGAGGTCGTGGCCAAGTGGACCGGCATCCCCGTCTCCAAGCTGATGGAGGGCGAGGTGGCCAAGCTCGTGCACATGGAGGAGCGTCTCCACGAGCGGGTGATCGGCCAGGACGAGGCGGTCGAGGCCGTCTCCAACGCGCTCCGCCGCTCGCGCGCCGGGCTGCAGGACCCGAATCGCCCGATCGGCGCGTTCCTGTTCATCGGCCCCACCGGCGTGGGCAAGACCGAGCTGGCCCGCGCGCTGGCCGAGTTCATGTTCGATTCCGAGCAGGCCATGGTGCGTATCGACATGTCGGAGTACATGGAGAAGCACTCGGTGGCCCGGCTCGTGGGCGCGCCGCCCGGCTACATCGGCTACGAGGAGGGCGGGCAGCTCACCGAGGCGGTCCGCCGGCGCCCCTACACGGTGGTGCTGCTGGACGAGATCGAGAAGGCCCACCCCGACGTTTTCAACGTACTGCTCCAGCTGATGGACGACGGCCGTCTCACCGACGGCCAGGGCCGTACGGTCGACTTCAAGAACGCGGTGGTGATCATGACCTCGAACGTCGCCGGTGGGATCGATGGGGTGCGGGCCACCTTCAAGCCCGAGTTCATCAACCGCCTGGACGAGATAGTCCAGTTCCACCAGCTCACCCGCGAGGAGATCGGCCAGATCGTGGAGCTGCAGGTGGCCAAGCTGATCGAGCGCGTACGGGAGAAGGGAGTGGAGGTCGAGCTGACCGAGCACGCCCGCACCCTGGTCGGCAACCTCGGATACGACCCGACCTACGGTGCCCGGCCGCTGAAGCGGGTGATCCAGAAGCGCCTGATCGATCCGCTGGCCCTGCGGCTGCTGGACGGGGAGTTCGGCGCGGGCGACCGTGTTCTGGTCGACGCGGCCGAAGGCGACCTGACGTTCGTCAAGGCGCCGGCGCCCGAGCCCGCCGCGGTCTAGTCAGGCGGCATTGAGACGGCTCGCCCACCCGCGTGTCGTCTTTGTACTGATCGCCGCCGCGCTGCTGTTCGTCTCGGTGGCCACGGTCGCGGCCGTGAGCTGGGTGTTCTCCTCCAGGCTGCTCGACCCCGATCACTCGACCGGCCCGTTCGGGATCGAGGTCGAGCGGGTCGGGGTGACCGATCGGAGCGGCGCGCAGCGGGTCACTTTCGAACGCAGCGAGGAGAGCGCACGGCGCGGTATCTACGGGCTCGCGTTCGAGGGCGGCCGTGCGGTCGTGGGCAGGGTGGTCGCGGGGCCGCTCGCCGAGGTCACCCGCCAGGTCTCTTCGGTCCGTGGACGACTCGACGAAGGGACGAAGGTCGCCTTCGACCCCGGCGTATGGGACGGCGATCCGCGAAGCGCAAGGGGCATCCCGTTCGATGAGATCGAGTTTCCGTCACAGGTGGGCCCGATGCCCGCGTGGAGCATCGAGGGACGCGGCGCCACCTGGGCCATCTTCGTGCACGGGCACAACGCCACTCGCCGCGAGGGGCTGCGTGTGCTGGGACCGCTGCACAGGGCGCGCCTGCCCTCCCTGCTGATCGCCTACCGCAACGACCCGGGGGCGCCGCCATCGCCTGACGGGCTGGTCCACCTCGGGGCCACGGAGTGGCGCGATCTGCAGTCAGCTGCCCGGTACGCGATTGCGCGCGGGGCGCGCTCCCTCATCCTGCTCGGGGACTCGATGGGCGGAGCCATCGTGTCTCAGTTCATGCACGAGTCAGGGCTGGCGAGCCGCGTGCGCGCGCTGATCCTCGACGCCCCGGTCCTGAACTGGAAAGCCGTGATCGACCTGCAGGCCGACGAGCGCGGCCTGCCTCGGTTCCTGGCCTCCACGACCGAGTGGATGGTGTCGTCCCGGATCGACTTCGACTGGGACGCCTTCGACCAAGTGGCGCGAGTGGGAGATTTCCGGGTCCCCATCCTGCTGTTCCACGGCACCGACGACCGGACGGTCCCCATTTCCTCCTCCGACGCCTTCGCCCGCGCGCTGCCCCGGCTCGTGACCTATCACCGCGTGGCGGACGCGGGCCACGTGGAATCGTGGAACGTGGATCCGCGCCTCTACGACTCCCGCGTTCGGGACTTCCTGGCCCGGGTCAGCGGTTCCCCGGACTGAAGATCGTGAAGCGCCACCTGTAGCGCTGCGCCGGCGGCCTGCGCAGGTACCGGCGTCGGGTGTCGAAGTGAATGACGTGCCGGCCGTTGGGCGCCCTCGGACCGAACAGCCGCCTCCTCGCCTCGACCCTGCCGCAGCGCCCCGTCGCCGGCCCGATCCGCAGGTTCCGCACCTTCCCCCGGTGGGTGATGTGCGCGTAGAGGGTGCTGCCTTGGGTGAAGCCCACCGCTCGGATCCGCCGTGGCCGAGAGGGCTGGCCGCCGTCCGGCCGGATCTGCACGCTGAGCTCGCTGATGCGGAGCGCGATGGAGGCCGTGTTCGCAGGATTCGTGCGATCGATGGCCGCGTAGGTGCGCGTCTCCGAGCCGCGCGCGTTGGCCACGGGCAGGTCGGCCACCACGTCGCCTGAGCTCCCGGCCCGAATGTCTTCGTCATTGCGCGTCGGGATGGGCGTGCCGTCGCGCGTGAAGTCCACGATGCCCCCCGCCGTGAAGCCGGCCCCCCGAAAGGTCACCTTCTCGCCGGTGCCGTAGCACGGCTTGTCCGGCGTGACCGTGAGCGTGGCGCCGGAGGCGGCGGCCGGGACGCTGAACGCCAGGACGGCGGTCGCGACGAGTATGAGGGCCAGTCTCATTCGTTGCTCCTGGTCGGGGTTCGGATGGTCCGGGTACATTGCGCGGCGAAGTGCCTCGACGAAAGGTTTCCCAATGCCGACCTATGTGATGCTCAGCACCCTGACACCGGAAGGTGTCCAAACCATCAAGAGCAACCCTCAGCGCATCCGTGAAGTCAACAATGAGATCGAGCAGCTCGGTGCGACCGTGCGGGCGCAGTGGGCCGTTCTCGGCCAGTATGACTTCGTGAACGTGATCGAGGCGCCAGACGAGAGGACGATCGCCCGGGTATCGCTGGAGCTGGGCTCGCGGGGCACCGCCCACTACGAGACGCTGTCGGCGATCCCCGTCGACGACTTCATCGCCGCGCTTTGAGCCGCGTCCTCGTCGTCGGCGGGGGTGGTCGCGAGCACGCGCTCGTGCGTGCTCTGCTGCGCAGCCCGAGCGGTCCGGAGGTGCTCGCCGCGCCGGGCAACGCCGGGATCGCCCGCGACGGCGTGGAATGCCTGCCCGAGGACGACCTGGTGGGCATCGCGGCGGAGCGTCAGGTCGATCTCGTCGTCGTCGGCCCCGAGGCGCCGCTCGTGGCCGGCCTCGTGGACCGGCTCGAGGCCGCCGGCGTCCGGGCGTTCGGGCCGAGGCGCGAGGCGGCCCGGGTCGAGGGCTCGAAGGCATACGCCAAGGAATTGATGCGGGCCTGCGGTGTGTCCACGGCGGGGTACGTGCGCTTTCACGACACAGAAGAGGCGGCCGCTCACCTGGCCTGCGCGTCCTACCCGGCGGTGCTGAAGGCGGATGTCCTGGCGGCCGGCAAGGGGGTCATCATCGTCGAGACGGAGAGCGAGGCGCGCGAGGCCCTCGACGTGTTCTTCGCGGAGAAGCGCTTCGGGGAGACCGAGGTGATCCTGGAGGAGTTCCTCGAGGGGGAGGAGCTCTCACTGCTGGCGCTCTGCGACGGCGAGCGTGCGCTGCCGCTTGCGCCCGCCCAGGACTACAAGCGGATCTACGACGGCGACAAGGGTCCGAACACCGGTGGCATGGGGAGCTACTCGCCGGTCCCGGGCATCGACGACGACCGGGCACGCGAGCTGGCTCGTCAGGTCCACCAGCCGATCGTGGACGAGCTGCGCGCTCGCGGGACGCCGTTCCACGGCGTCCTGTACGCGGGTCTCATGATGACCGCGTCCGGGCCGAAGGTGCTGGAGTACAACTGTCGCTTCGGGGACCCGGAGACCCAGGCGGTGCTGCCCCGGCTGCGGTCGGACCTGGTCGAGCTGCTCGAGGCCGCCACCCGACCGGGGGGACTGGCGGGCGTCGAGCCCGAATGGTCCCCCGACTGGTCGGTGACCGTGGTGCTCGCCTCGCGCGGCTACCCGGCGTCCTCATCGAATGGGGACGTCATCGCCGGCCTCGATGAGGCGGCCGCCGCCGGCGCCGAGGTCTTTCACGCGGGCACACGAGAGCAGGACGGTGAGATCGTGACCGCAGGCGGGCGCGTGCTCGGAGTCACGGCGCTGGGCGCCACGCCGGGCGAGGCCCGCGAGAGGGTCTACGCCGCGGCCGAGCGGATCCGCTTCGAGGGGCGACAGCTGCGAACCGACATCGCGGCCCGCGCCGTCGATAGGGTCGAGGCGTGATGGGCACCGAGGAGCTCCCAGCCCCGCCCTCGACTCCGGTGACGGAGACCGAGGTCGAGCACGAATTCGACGCGCTGGACGTGGACGCTCCGCGGGTGGGGATCGTGATGGGCAGCAAGAGCGACATGCCCGTCATGGAGAAGGCCGGGGCAGAGCTGGAGCAGCGCGGTATCAGCCACGAGATTCGCGTGATGAGCGCGCACCGCGACCCCGACACGGTGGCCGAGTACGCCAAGAACGCGAAGTTCCGGGGCCTGCGGGTGATCATCGCCGGCGCGGGCCTGGCCGCGGCGTTGCCGGGCGTCGTGGCGGCTCACACCGATCTGCCGGTGATCGGCGTGCCGCTCACCTCCAAGAGCTCGGTCGCCGGCGGGCTGGACGCCCTGCTCGCCATCGCCCAGATGCCGCCGGGCGTGCCGGTCGCCTGCGTGGGCGTGGACAACGCGCGCAACGCGGCAGTGCTGGCGGCGAAGATCCTCGACGGGTGATCGAGCGCTACACCCGGCCCGAGATGGGCGCGGTGTGGTCCGAGCAGCGCAAGCTCGAGACCTGGCTCCAGGTGGAGCTGGCGGTTGTGGAGGCGCTGAGCGAGCAGGGCGTGGTGCCGGAGGAGGATGCGGCCACGATCCGGGACCGCGCGTCGTTCACGGTCGCTGCGGTGAAGGAGCGCGAGCGGCTGACCGACCACGACGTGGCCGCGTTCGTCGACGTGGTGGGCGCCTCGGTGGGTGAGGCCGGCCGCTGGGTGCATCACGGGCTGACCTCCTCGGACGTCCTCGATACCGCCCTGGCCCTGCAGCTCTCACAGGCCGGGCTGATGCTGGTCGGCGGGGCGTGCGACTTCCGCGACGCCCTGGTACGCCGCGCGCGTGAGCAGGCCGACACGCTGTGCGTGGGCCGGACTCACGGAGTGCACGCCGAGCCCACGACCTTCGGCGTGAAGCTCGCCGGCTTCGCCTTCGAGGCCCACCGCAACGTGCGCCGGCTCGAGCGGGCGGCCGAGGGCGTGTCGGTGGGCGCGCTCTCCGGAGCCGTGGGCACCTACGCGGCCAACGGGCCGGACATCGAGGCCGCCGTGTTGCGGCGACTGGGCCTCGGCCGCGAGGACGTCTCCACGCAGGTCGTGCCTCGCGATCGCCACGCCGAGCTGCTGCAGGCCATCGCCCTCGCGGGAGCCGGGCTGGAGCGCTTTGCCACCGAGATCCGCCACCTGCAGCGGACCGAGGTCCGGGAGGTGGAGGAGCCGTTTCGGTCCGGAACCCAGAAGGGCTCGTCGGCCATGCCGCACAAGCGCAATCCGATCGTGAGCGAGCGCATCAGCGGCATCGCCCGCCTGCTCCGCGGCTACGCCCAGGCCGGCCTGGAGAACGTGGCGCTCTGGCACGAGCGTGACATCTCCCACTCGGCCGTGGAACGCGTGACGCTGCCCGACGCCACCATCCTGCTCGACTACGCTCAGCATCTGGCAGCTCGGGTGGTCGAGGGGATGACGGTTCACCCCGACCGCATGCGGGCGAACCTGGAGGCCACCCACGGCGCGCTCTACTCGCAGCGGGCCCTGCTGGCGCTCGTTGAGGCCGGCCGGCCGCGCGACGAGGCCTACCGGGTCACCCAAGAGGCCGCCCAGCGTGCCTGGGACGAGGGCCTCGAGTTCCGGGGCCTGCTCGGGGAGACGGCGCCCGAGCTGGACCTCGAAGCGGTGTTCGACCCCAGCGCGTTCGTGCGCCATGCCGCCGGGATCGTCGCTCGCCTCGACCGGCTGGGTTGAGACAACCGCGCTTTGTAGGACATGGTCTTCCGGTCGCCGCGCGCCTAGCCTCGCTTCGGATGGCGCTGCTTCTGGGCTTTCTCGGTGTGCTGGGTTTCAGCTTCACCCTTCCGGCCACCCGCCTGGCGGTGGCCGACCTCGATCCCACCTTCGTCGGCCTGGGCCGGGCGGTGGTGGCGGCGCTGCTCGGGGTGGCGCTGCTCCGGCTGCTGGGAGGCCCCCGGCCCACCCGGGCCCAGCTGAGCCGCCTCCTGCTGGTGGCCCTCGGCGTGGTGTTCGGCTTCCCGTTGCTGTCCGCGTTCGCCCTGCGCGAGCTGACGGCAGCCCACAGCGCGGTGATCGTCGGACTGCTCCCGGCGGCGACGGCGGTCATGGCCGTGCTGCGCGCCGGCGAGCGGCCCTCGCGCGGCTTCTGGCTGGCCAGCGGCACCGGCCTGGTCGCGGTTCTCGCCTTCGCGGCAAGCCAGGGGGCCGGGTTGCCCAGCACCGCCGACCTGCTGGTGCTGGGCGCTGTGGCGTTCGGGGCTGTGGGGTACGCCGAGGGCGCCACGCTCGCACGCGAGCTGGGCGGCTGGCGCGTGATCTGCTGGGCCCTCCTCCTCTCCCTTCCGGTGACGCTGCCCGTGGCGGTGCTCGCGGCGGTGCAGAGCGGTCTCCAGGCCGGCGACGATGCTTGGCTCGGCTTTGCCTACGTGAGCGTGGTCAGCATGTTCATGGCCTTCTTCGCGTGGTACGCGGGTCTCGCCCGCGGCGGTGTGGCCAAGATCGGCCAGATCCAGCTGGCTCAGCCTGTGTTGACGCTCGGCTGGTCGGCGGCGCTGCTGGGTGAGCTCGTCGGAGCGGCGACCATCGCCGCCGCGGCCGCGGTGCTGGCCAGCGTGGTGGCCACCCAGCGCACGCGGGTGGGGCGCGTGCGGCGCGCCGATGCCGTCCCCCAGCCGGCCCGGGCCCCTACCCCTCGACGGGTGTCCCCACATGCGTGACACTGGACTCAGATGGCCGACGCTCCCCGCTCGCGCCGGCGCTCCCTGCGCCGGCTGAGATCCGCGCTCTTCGGCGCCAACGCGCTCGTGCTCACCGGCTTCGTGCTGGCCGCCTACGGCATTGGCGTGCTGGACCAGCCCGAGCGGGACACCCTCGACACGCGCTTCCAGGTTCGGGGAAGCCAGGGCGCGCCGGAGGACGTCGTGGTGGTGGCGATCGACGACGTGACCTTTGACGAGCTCGGCGTCCGCTGGCCCTTCCCCCGCTCGCTGCACGCCCGGGCCATCGACCGTCTCCGGCGCGAGGGCGCCCGCGTCATCGCCTACGACATCCAGTTCACCGAGCAGACGCGGCCGAGCGAGGACAACGCCCTGATCAAAGCGGTCGACCGCACCGACGGCGTGGTGCTGGCCACGACCGAGGTGGACGAGCGCGGGGGCACCGCCGTGTTCGGCGGCGACCGCGTGCTCCGGGCGATCGGCGCCAAGGCGGGGAGCAGCAACTTCGTCAACGACGACGACGGGGTGATCCGGCGCATGCCATACCAGGTGGCCGGGCTGAAGAGCTTCGCCCGCGTGGCCGCGGATGAGTTTCGCGGCGGGCGCCCCGAATCTCTGGGCGAGGGCGCCGAGTACATCGACTACGCCGGCCGGCCCGGGACGGTGGACACCGTTTCGTTCTCGCGGCTCATCGACGGGCGCACGCCGCCGGGAACCTTCAAGGACCGCATCGCGGTGGTGGGGGCCACGGCGTCGTCGCTGCAGGACGTGCACGCCACGCCCGTGGGAGAGGGCCGGGTGATGGCCGGGCCGGAGATCCAGGCCAACTCGATGGCCACCGCGCTGGAGGACTTCCCCCTACAGCCCGCCCCAGGAGCGCTGAACATCGGCCTGATCGTGCTGCTCGGGCTCGTCGGCCCGGGGTTCGCTCTCAGCCTGGGTCCGGCACGGGCAGCGATCGTCGGCGTGCTGGTGGCGGGGCTCTTCGCGGTGTGCGTCCAGCTGGCCTTCAACAACGGCCTGATCGTGTCGTTTCTCTACCCGCTGGCCTCCCTGGTGCTCGGCGTGGTGGGCGCGCTGGCCATGGGCCTGGTGATCGAGGCGTTCGAGCGCGAACGGGTGCGCGACGTGTTCTCGCGCTTCGTGCCCGAGCCGGTGGTCGACGAGGTCCTCAAGAACGTGGACGAGGATCTGCGCCTGGGCGGTCAGCGGGAGCTCGTGACGGTGCTCTTCAGCGACGTGCGCGGCTTCACCACCTTCTCGGAGTCGCGCGAGCCCGAGGTCGTCATCGAGATCCTCAATCGCTATCTCACCTCGATGACCGACGTGATCCTGGCCCACGGCGGCACCCTGGTCACGTTCATGGGCGATGGCATCATGGCCGTGTTCGGCGCCCCGATCGCGGTGGACGACCACGCCGATCGCGCCTTGGCCGCGGCTCGCGAGATGGCGGGCCCCACGCTCGACGGCTTCAACGACTGGCTCCAGGCGGAGGAGCTGGGCGAGGGCTTCCAGATCGGCATCGGGCTCAACAGCGGCGTGGTGATGGCGGGCAACGTGGGCTCCGAGCAGCGCCTGGAGTACACCGTGATCGGAGACACGGCCAACACCGCCTCCCGCCTGGAGGGCCTCACCAAGGGGACGCCGCACACGATCTTCGTCTCGGAGTCGACCCGGATGTTCCTCAACGGCGACCGCGACGGCCTGGACCACGTGGACGCGCTGGACGTCCGGGGCCGCCAGGCCAAGGTCGTGATCTGGACGGTCCGGCAGTAAGACAGCGGCGAGCCGTGAGCGGCGACACCCTCCGCGCGCAGCCGGCCGAGCCGGCTGCTTGCGGCTACGGGCGCTGGGCCACGTAGCGGTCGCCGCGCCGCAGCACCACGGTGCGGTCGCGCACGAAGTCACGCACCGCCACCCGGCCTCGCCGGACTCGGGTGAGCGTCGAGTCGCAGCGGTCTTCGGTGAGCCAGATCGTGCCGCGTACGGTGGCCGAGGAGTAGCGGCCGCGCGAGCGGAAGCGCCCGCTGCCGTTGCCCCACAGGCGCCGCCGCCGCGAGCGCGAGGCGCGCGCCTCGACGACGCTGGCGCTCTGTGCTGTGGGGCAGGACAGACGGCCCTGGAGCAGGAGCTCGGTCACGTAGCGATCGCGCCTGCGCTGGCGCACCTTGAACAGCCCGCCGTAGAACACGCCGTCCTGTAGGCGCGTGCGCCGCCGGTCCCGCACGGTGGTCAGCTCCACGCGCCCTCGCCGGGTGTCGATCGTCGAGCCGAGGGGCAGCTCCTCGAGGTTCTGAAGGGGCTGGAAGGCGTCCTCACCCGGCAGGCGCACGCGGACCTCCCCGCGTACCGGGGCCGCCAGCAGCGACTCGCCCAGGTCGGGCTCGAGCGCCTGCGTGGGCTGGCTGGGGGGAGGCGCCGGAGCACGCACGGCCGCAGCCGCCACGACGACACTGACGCTGGCCTGGGCGCCGGGTCCTCCGGCGCCGAGGACCGTACCGCCGGTGAACACGGTGCCGGTGGAAGCCCCCTCGTTGTCGGTCACCACCAGGCTGGCGACGTAGGTGCCCGGCCGGGTGTACACGTGCTGGGGGGTGGGCCCCCCGTTGGGGAGAAGCGTCCCGTCGCCGAAATTCCAGTCGTAGCGGACGATCGAGCCATCGGGGTCAGCGGCCCCGCGCGCGTCGAACCGCGTCGGGCTGCCCGCGACCGCCGGAGCGGAGAGCACGAGGAAGCTCGCCACCGGGGCCTGGTTGGGGCTGACCACAACGCCGAAGGCGTAGTCGAGATCCACCGTTGACGGCGTCTTCGGCGCCAGGGACGCGCCCGGGCCGGTATCGAACAGGTGGCCATCGCCACCGGCGAGGAACAGGCTGCGGCCGTCGGGGCTGGAGCTCAGATACCAGAGCTTCGAGGCGCTGAGCGGCAGGCTGGGCGGAGCCCCTGGGCTCAGGGCGCCGTCGGCTCCAATCGCAAAGGCGAACAGCTTCCGGGCGCCGCCCCAGGCGTGGGTGGAGACATAGGCGGCCGAGCCGTCGGGTGTGATGGCGATGCCGAGTGGTTTGGTGCCGGAGCCGGTCCTCACCTCGGGGACGGACTTGGGCGCCACGGCGCCGGAATCGTCCACGTCGAACTGCAAAACCCGGCCGTCGTGCGAGGTGACGTAGAGATTCTCGCCGTCGGGCGTGAGCGCCGCGTCCTCGAGGCTCTCGCTCGCGACCCTGACCAGCCCGCGCGAGCTCAGCGCACCGTCGGCCCCGACATCCATGACCGCGATGCCCCCGCGCACCAGCACGTACGCGGTGCGGCCGTCGGGGCTCAGAGCGAGCCCGCTGGCGTCCGGGCCGACGATCAGGTAGGCCGGATCCTTGGGTACCAGCTGTCCGTCGTCGGCGACGTCGTACTGGCGGACCTTGCCCCACTGGCTGTGGGTTACGTACACGCTCGACCCGTCGGGGTGGACCGCGATCGAGTGAGCCTTGCCGTGGGCCGGCTGCAGGACGGGCGACTTGGGCTTCAGCTTGCCGTCGGCGGCCACGTCGAACTGGAGAACGCCGTCGTCAGCGGTGGCGTAGAGGTCACCGCCGGAGGGCGTCATGGCCAGCCGGTGTGGGCCCGCCGCGGCCACAGAGGCGGGAGCGAGCGGTGTGAGCGCGCCGCCGGGACCGACCGAGTACTGGGAGATCTCGTCGGCCGCCGGATCCGAGAAATAGACTGTCCGGGCGGCGGATGCGGCCTGAGCGAAGATCAGCGAGGTCAGACAACCCAGCACCAAAAGTGAGAAACCGCGTCCTACCATTGCTCCGCTCATCGGGGGCCCAGGGTGACCCGCCCAGTCTCGCACGAATTCGTCCATTTCGCTCGCCTCCGCAGGCGGTCTGACCCGATTGTTAGCCTCCGTCTGTGAGCCTCCTCGCCCAGGGAAAAGTCCGTGACATCTACGCCGCGGGAGCGGATCGGCTGCTCCTGGTGGCGTCCGACCGAATCTCCACCTACGACGTCGTCCACCCGACCCCGATTCCGGGTAAGGGCAAGGTCCTCACCGGGCTTACCGCGTTCTGGCTCGAGCGGACCGCGGCGATCTGCCCCAACCACCTCGTCTCCTTCACGGACGTGCCGGATGAGTTCCGTGGGCGCGCGATGCTGGTCGAGCGCCTCGACATGGCTCCGGTCGAGTGCGTGGTGCGCGGATACATCACCGGCTCGGGCTGGAAGGACTACCAGGCGACCGGCACGGTCTGCGGAATCGAGCTGCCCGAGGGCCTGGTCGAGTCCCAGCAGCTGCCCGAACCGATCTTCACCCCCGCGACCAAGGCCGAGGTGGGCGACCACGACGAGAACGTGGACTTCGAGCGCGCCGTCGAGATCGTCGGCGACCGCGCGCTGCTCGAGGACCTGCGGCGGTTGTCGCTGGCGCTCTACGAGCACGGCGCGGCCCACGCTCGGGACAACGGGATCATCCTGGCCGATACGAAGTTCGAGTTCGGCCGCCGCGCCGACGGCACCCTGGTGCTGGGCGACGAGGTGCTCACGCCGGACTCGTCGCGCTTCTGGCCCGCCGACACCTACGAGCCCGGTCGCTCGCAGCCCAGCTTCGACAAGCAGTACGTCCGCGATTGGGCCAGCGGCTCGGGCTGGGACAAGACCCCGCCGGCGCCGGCGCTTCCGGACGACGTGGTGGAGGGCACGCGCGTCCGCTACGAGGAGGCGTACGAGCGGATAGCCGGCGAGCCGTATGCCCGCTGGCTCGAGCGCAGCGGGGCCCCCGCTTGACCCGCGTTCGCGTTCTCATCCGGCCCAAGGAGGGAATCCTGGATCCGGTGGGCCAGGCCGTGGAGGGGGCGCTGCCCGCGCTCGGTTTCGACGGTGTGCGCAACGTGCACGTCGGGCGCCTGGTCGAGCTGGACACCGACGATCCCTCTCAGGTGCCGGCGATGTGCGAGCGCCTGCTCAGCAATCCCCTGATCGAGGACTACGAGGTGCAGTGAAGTTCGGTGTAGTCCGCTTCCCCGGCTCCTGCGACGAGATCGATGCGCTTCTGGCCTGCCGCCGCTTCGGCGAGGCCGACCTGCTGTGGCACAAGGACCGCGACCTTGACGGCGTCGACGCCGTGGTCGTTCCGGGCGGCTTCTCCTACGGCGACTACCTGCGGGCCGGTGCGATCGCGCGCTTCTCTCCGCTGATGGAGGCGGTGATCGCCTTCGCGCGGGAGGGCGGGCCGGTCCTCGGCATCTGCAACGGCTTCCAGGTGCTGTGCGAGGCCGGGCTGCTGCCCGGCGCGCTGCTGCCGAACCGCTCGCTGCGCTTCGTCTGCCGGCAGGTCGATCTGGTGGTGGAGAACGCCGGGACCCCGTTCACGCGCGCGTGCGCAGAGGGAGATGTCCTGTCGGTGCCGGTCAAGCACACCACCGGCCGCTACCACGCACCGGGCATCCCCGAGGGGCAGGTGGCGCTTCGCTACGCGCCCGGCCAGAACCCCAACGGCGCGCAGGACGACATCGCCGGCGTGTGTAACGAGGTAGGCAACGTGCTCGGGCTGATGCCACACCCCGAGCACGCCGTTGACCCGCTCACCGGGTCGGCGGACGGGGGGCGGTTGTTCGAGTCCTTGGCCTTGGCTGCTGTCGGGTGAGCAGCGCCCTCGCGCCGCACCGCGAGCTCGGCCTCACCGACGCCGAGTACGACGGCATCTGTGAGCGGCTCGGGCGCGAGCCGAACTCGCTCGAGCTGGCGGTCTTCTCCCTCATGTGGTCGGAGCACTGTGCCTACAAGCACTCGAAGAAGCTGCTGCACAGGCTGCCCACCGAAGGGCCGCACCTGTTGATGGGCCCGGGGGAGAACGCCGGCGTCGTCGACGCGGGCGACGGGCTGGCGGTGGCGTTCAAGGTCGAGTCACACAACCATCCCAGCGCGGTGGAGCCCTTCCAGGGCGCGGCAACCGGCGTGGGAGGCATCCTGCGCGACATCTTCGCGGTGGGCGCCCGGCCCATCGCGGTGCTCGACTCGCTGCGCTTCGGCGAGCTCGACTCCCCTCGCTCCCGCTACCTGTTCGACTGGGCCGTCAAGGGGATCGGGCACTACGGCAACTCGATAGGGGTCCCCACCGTGGGCGGCGAGGTGTACTTCGAGCCCGCCTACGAGCAGAACTGCCTCGTCAACGCGATGTGCGTGGGGCTGGCGCCGCGCGAGCGCCTGATCCGCAGCGCGGCCGCCGGTGTGGGCAACCTGGTGGTGCTGTTGGGCGCACGCACGGGGCGCGACGGGATCGGCGGCGCGTCGGTCCTGGCCAGCGCCGAGCTGGCCGACGCGGATGACTCCAAGCGGCCGACCGTCCAGATCGGCGACCCGTTCGAGGAATCCAAGCTCGTCGAGTGCTGCCTCGAGCTGCTGGAGCGCGACACGCTCGACTCCCTGCAGGACCTGGGGGCGGCCGGCCTGTCCTCCTCGTCCTCGGAGATGGCCTCGAAGGGCAACGTCGGCCTCGATCTCGACGTGTCCCGCGTGCCCCTGCGCGAAGCGGACATGGAGCCCTTCGAGATCATGATCTCGGAGTCCCAGGAGCGGATGCTGTGTGTGGTCGAGCCCGCGCGCCTACCCGAGCTCCTCGAGGTGTGCGAGCGCTGGGACGTGCGCGCCACCGAGATCGGGCGGGTGTGCGACACGCGCCGCCTGCGGGTGTTCGACGGCGACGAGCTGGTGGGCGACATGCCGGTCGAGGCGCTGGTGGACGACTGCCCGCTGTACGACCTCGTGCCCGAGGAGCCGGCTTCGCCGGTGTACCCCGATCCTCCGGTCCGCCTGGCGCCCGACCTGGACCCTGGTGCGACGCTGCTCGCCCTGCTGTCCTCACCGAATGTCGCCTCCAAGCGCTGGGTGTTCGAGCAGTACGACTCCATCGTGCAGTCGCGCACCGTGCGCCGGCCGCAGTCCGCCGACGCCGCGGTGCTGCTGCTGGGAGCCGACGGCGGCCACGGCGCGCTGGCCCTCTCCATCGACGGCAACGGGCGCCGGGTGGCCTGCGACCCCTACACCGGTGCCGCCGAGGCCGTACTCGAGTGCGCCCGCAACCTCGCCTGCGTGGGCGCGGAGCCGCTTGGGCTCACCAACTGCCTCAACTTCGGCAACCCGGAGAAGCCCCACATCGCGTGGCAGCTGACCCGCGCGGTGGAGGGGCTGCGTGACGCCTGTCTTGCGCTCGGGGTTCCCGTCGTGGGCGGCAACGTCTCGCTCTACAACGAGGGCGTGGACGGGCCGATCTACCCCACGCCGATCGTGGGGATGGTCGGGCGCCTGCCCGACCCGGCGACGGCGCCGCGCACCGCCTTTGCACGCGAGGGCCACGCGATCGCGCTGGTGGGCCCGTTTGCCCCCTCGCTGGAGGGGTCCGAGCTGGGCAAGCTGCGCGGGCGCCTCGGCTCCGGGCTGCCGGAGCTGGACCTGCGCGCCCAGGGCGAGGCGCTGGAAGGGCTGCGCGCCGCCGTGCGCACCGGAAGGCTGGCCACGGCCCACGACATCTCGGAGGGTGGGCTGGCCTGTGCCCTGGCCGAGTGCTGTGTGGAGGGCGAGGTAGGGGCTCGCGTGGACCTTGGCGTCACAAGCGACGACGAGGCGCTTTTCGGCGAGGGGCCGGGCGGCGCGCTGCTCGCCGGCCCGCTCGAGGCCGTCGAGGCCGTGCCGGGCGCTCGCGTGATCGGCGTGGTGGGCGGGGAGGACCTGGAGGTCGCCGGGAGCCTCTCGCTGCCCGTCGCGCAGCTGCGCGAGGCCTGGGAGGGCGCGATCCCGGAAGCCTTCCTGGCGCAACTGGGCTAGCAGGACTGCGCCGCGGTCTCTCGAATCAGGCCGTTATGGAAAGCTCGCGCGTCTCCTCCCGCCCGCACCGGCCCGTCGGCATCACGGTCATCGTCGTCCTCATGTGGATCCAGGGGATCTTCGGGCTCATCGCCGGTGTGGTCGCCTTCTTCGAGCGCAACGACCTGGAATTGAGGGCCTACTGGGATGCCTCGAGCGGCACGATCACGGCGTGGGCGATCATCGCCATCCTCGTCGGCCTGGCCACGATCTTCCTCGCGGTGTCGCTCGGCCGCGGGAGCAACATCGTGCGCATCTTTGTCGGCGTCGTCGCCGCCTTCAACTTCGGGGTCGGGCTCTGGGGCCTGTTCGCCTTCGCGGGCACGGCCTGGGGGAACGCGATCTGGCAGCTGGTCATCTCCGGTGTGATCCTGTACATCCTCTTCGGCAGCCGTTCGAGCCAGGAGTACTTCGGGGACTAGGCGCGATCCGCCTGAGGAACGGGACCAGGCGGTCCACGAAGGCGTTGCGGGGCGCGGCCGAGTTCGGGTCGTTGTGCGAGTACGTGCCGGCGCGGTTCACTAGCGTGAGCCGGCTGATCGGGATCCCCGACTGCTGCGCGAGCAGCCGGGCCGCGTCCAGAACCCTGGATCCGCCGAGCGCGCCGAAGGCGTAGATCCGCAGCCGGCGCGGAAGGTCGTCTCCGTGGGTGGCGCGGACGTCCAGCACCTGCTGGGCCGGGTTGGCGTTTCCGGCCGCCACCGCGCCGGCATCGATCGTCAGGCGCAGCGGGTGGTACCAGGCGGTCCCGTCCAGGCTGCGCAGCCCCCAGCCGGAGAACACCTTGGCGTAGCGGCGAATCGGCGTCAGCTCGCCGTCGCGAACCCAGCCGCGCGGGTCACCGCTGTCGGCCAGGCGCCCGAGATGCGCCTGCCCCGCCGCCAGGCTGGGCGGCGAGGTCTCCGTGTCCAGCGCGTAGCCGTACTGCCCAACGTTGGTGACTGGAATCGGCGGCTTCAGGTTGGCCGGTAGCAGCGGGAACTGCTGGCCTATCGAACGCGCGTCGGGATCCACCAGGACGCTGAGCGAGCCCGCCGTGTTGAACAGTCCGGTCAGGGGCGAGGGGATGCCGCCGAAGGCCAGCCAGGGTGACTCGGTCTCGAGCTCCTGGAGCCGCTGCTCGGCCTCGCCCGGGGTGAGCGCCGTCGTGCGCGACCCGCCGTCGATGTAGACCAGGCCCGACAGGTCACGACCGCCGGCCCTGCCCTTGAAGTCCCAGGTGGCGTACGCGGTGGTCATGGTGCCGCCGAGGGAGTGGCCGCCCAGCACGATGCGTCGTCCGCGGCGGTCGGCCCGCTTCACCACGCGGTGCAGGTCCTCCATCTGGACGCGCATGCCCCAGTCGCGGGCGAAGCCCACGGACGAGTCGGGGATCGACTGGAAGTGCGGCTCGATGCTGTCGTCGGCAAGCCAGCCGAGGTAGTAGTCGAAGACCTCCTGTGGCCGCGCCTGCCCGCGCTTCGCCCGGTTGAACACCGAGTGGTCCTCGAGCAGGTTCTCGCGCCGCTCGACCGCCCAGACCTGCCAGCCCGGGGAGCGGGAGACGATCGTCTTAGCGAGCGGTGCGAAGTAGGCCGCGCTGGACGACGTGCCCGGGTTCAGCACCAGGATGTTCCTGGCCCGCTTGGGGCCGACCTCGAGGATCCCCACCTTGTTGTACTTCGCCGGCGTGCCGGGAGAGGCGTATCCCTGGATGCGGTGGAAGCGCACGTCCACCGCGGCCGCCGCGGGAGCCGCCCCCAAGGCGAGCGCCGCCAGGGCCAGTCCAACGACCATCCGTGCTCCCCGCATGCACCCCTCCCGCTCGCTGAAGGTCGCGCAGGGTACTGGCTAGCGTAGGCGCACGTGCCGGGTCCTCGAATCATCTCCCTCGCGGCGCTGCGGCGGCACGTCGTTGCCCACCAGCAGTTCGGGACCCGGCTGCGGCTGGCCGGGCCGGACGATGTGGAGGCCACGATCCGGCGCCTGTCCTGTGTCCAGCTCGACTCGATCAGCACGGTCGAGCGCAGCCACCGAATCGTTCTCGCCTCGCGCGCCGGCGTCTACCCGGCCGGCACCGTGTCCGGGTTGCTGAGCGAGAGCAGGGTGTTCGAGTACTGGGCCCACGAGGCCTGCCTGATCCCCATGGAGGACTACCCGCTCTTTCTTTGGCGGATGCGCGGCCGCGGCCATTGGGACAGCCACCGGCGCGCCCTCGACGACCACCCGGAGGTGGCCGAGCACGTGCTGGACGAGATCCGGGCCCGGGGGCCGCTGGGCTCGCGCCACTTCGCGGGAGAGGGCGGCGGGGGAATGTGGAACTGGAAGCCCGCGAAGCGCGTGCTCGACTCGCTCTGGGACCGCGGCGACCTGGCGATCGCGGGGCGCCAGGGATTTCAGCGTCTCTACGACCTGAGCGAGCGGGTGGTCCCGCGGGCGCTGCTGGAGGCGCCCGCTCCGAGCGACGGCGACGCCCTGCGCGGGCTTGTCCTGCGGGCGGTGCGGGCCCGCGGCGCGCTCACCGAGAGCGGGATCGCCGAGCACTACCGGCTGCCCGGCCGGACCGCCGCGGTGCGCCCTCACGTCGAGGCGCTGGTGGCCGACGGCGTGCTGCATCGCCTGGCGGTGGACGACCACGGCCCGCCCGTGCTGGTGCCCGGCGACCTGGAGCTGCAGGAGCAGGTGGCGCGCGGGGCCACGCTCCTCTCGCCCTTCGACAACCTGCTCTGGGACCGCCCCTTCGCCGAGCGCCTGTTCGGCTTCCGGCACGTCATGGAGATCTACAAGCCGGCGCCCGAGCGTGTCTACGGCTACTACGTTCTCCCGTTGCTGCGGGGCGACCGGATCGTCGGGCGCGCCGACCTCAAATCCGACCGCAAGGCCGGCGAGCTGCGCGTGCTGGACTTCCACCGTGAGCCGGGGGTGCGGGATACGGCGGCTCTGCAGACCGCGTTCCGCCGGGCGCTGCAGCGTCTCGCACGCACCGCCGGCCTCGAGCGGGTCCGCCTGCTCGAGCGAGCCGCCCGGTAGCCGCCACCCGCACTGGTACGCTCAACTCGAGCGGGCCGCCGGCGCCGGAGGACGCACCCGGACGCCCGCGATCAGGGCATGAACAGAGAGCTCGACCATCGCGACGGACCTCGCGACGAATGCGGCGTCTTCGGGGTCCACGCCCCGGGGTCCGACGTCGCCAGGCTCGCGTACTTCGCCCTGTTCGCGCTCCAGCACCGCGGTCAGGAGTCCGCCGGTATCGCCACGAGCGAGGACGGCCACATCATGACCGTCCGCGATCTCGGGCTCGTGTCACAGGTCTTCGACGAAGAGAAGCTGCGTGCCCTGCACGGCCAGATGGCCGTGGGCCACGTGCGGTACTCGACCACCGGGTCCTCGGCCTGGGAGAACGCCCAGCCGGTCTGGCGCTCGGACCGGCGGCAAGTGGCCCTGGCCCACAACGGCAATCTCATCAACGCGGTGGAGTTGCACGCCGAGCTGATCGAGCAGGGAATTCGGTTCCGGGGCACCTCGGACTCGGAGATCATCGCCGCGCTTCTCTCCTCCCACGAGGCCGACCGCATCGAGGACGCGGTGGCCGAGGTCGTTCCGCGGCTGGAGGGAGCATTCTCGACGGTCGTCATGACCAAGGACGCCGTGGTGGCCTTCCGCGACGGGGCCGGCCTGCGGCCGCTCTCGCTCGGGCGGATCGGAGAGAACTACTGCGTCGCGTCCGAGAGCTGCGCTTTCGACATCATCGCCGCCGACCTGCTGCGCGAGGTCCAGCCCGGCGAGATGATCTCGCTCGGCCCGCGCGGGATCGAGACGCGGCAGCTCGTTGAGTCCGAGCGCAAGGCCTTCTGCGTCTTCGAGCACATCTACTTCGCTCGTCCCGATTCGATTCTCGAGGGCAACCGCACCCAGGTCTCGCGCCGGAAGATGGGCGAGATCCTCTGGCGGGAGGCGCCGGTCGACGGCGACGTGGTGATCGCGGTGCCCGACTCCGGCAACGCCGCCGCCGCCGGCTACGCCAAGGCGTCGGGCATTCCCCGGGACGACGGCCTGATCAAGAACCGCTACGTGGCGCGCACGTTCATCCAGCCCGGACAGGAGCTGCGCAAGCACGGTCTGCGCATGAAGTTCAACCCGCTGCGCGAGGTGGTCGCCGGCAAGCGGCTGGTGGTCGTGGATGACTCGATCGTGCGCGGGAACACCACCCGCCAGATCGTGAGCATGCTGCGCGACGCCGGGGCCATGGAGGTGCACATGCGCATCTCGGCTCCGCCGATCCGGCATCCCTGTCACTACGGGATCGACATGTCGACCTCGCAGGAGATGGTGGCGCACGGGCGCACCGTCGAGCAGATCGCGCGTGAGCTCGAGTGCGATTCGCTCGCCTACCTCTCGCTGGACGGCGTCTACGAGGCGATCCGCTCCACCCGCGAGACCCACTGCGACGCCTGCTTCTCGGGCGACTACCCGCTGGAGCGGACCGACACCGCCAACGGGAAGTTCGCGCTGGAGGAGCTGGCGGTTATACGCAGCTAGCTGCTTACGGCTTGGGCCGGCCGAGGGCCCACAGCCCCTCGTCGTCCCAGGGCCCGGTGATCACCTTGTCGGGATTCTGCCCGCGCTCGTCGGCCAGGCGCGAGGCGAGGCGCTGCAGCCGCACGGTCAGGGGGATCTGTGCCAGGAGCGGATGCAGGCCCGGCGGCTCCGCGAGGACGGTTGCGGGCACACCGGCGGCGCGGGCTGCCTCGCCGACGCCGGCGCTAAGTCCGTCCTCGTCGGCGTCCGGCTGGACCAGGATCAGCAGGTCGTCGCCGTTGAGCGGCACCGCGTTGCCGTGGAGCAGGTACTCGGACTCGAAGCCCTCCGCGAGGAACCGCGCCGCCTCGCGCAGCTTCAGCGCACCCTCGCGCGCGGTGATCGCGAAGGGGCCGGGGCCGGCGATCGCGATCAGCCGGGCCGGCGGCCGAAGGTCGTCGACGGCCGCGTCGGCAACCGCCTGCCGGGTGCGGTCGGGCAGCTCGCCGAGGCCGGCCTCGAGCTCGCGGAAGCCGAGCGCGGCGGCGGCCCGCGCCAGCAGCAGCAGCACCGTGGTGTAGCTGGCCGTGTAGGTCTCCGAGCGCTCGTGGGGAACGGTCTCGATGGCGCCCGGCCAGCCGGCGTCCTGGCCGGTCAGCGCGATCACCTCTGCCCCCGAACCGAGGGCTCGATCACGGGCCGCCTGGGCGAAGGCCGACCCGCCGGTGTGGGAGATCACGATCACCACGTCCTCGGCGCCGGGTGACTCGGACCAGCGCACGAAGGTGGCGGAGGAGAGCGGCAGGGCGTCCCGCCCGGCCCCTCGGAGCAGATATGCGCCGAGCTCGGCCGCGTGCTGGCTGGTGCCGGTGCCCACGAGCCAGATCCGGTGGGCGCCGGCCAGGCGGTCCGGCAGCTGTCCCAGGTCGCGGTCGAGCATCTGCTCGAGCAGCTCTGGCTGTGATCGGATCGTGTCCTCGAGGGCGCTCATGAGCGTCCCAACGCTATCCGCTCCCGGTCAGGCTCGGCGTCTCGTAACGACTCACAAACCACCGTGACAACTTCGCAACAGGCCGGCCGCTCCCGCCGAACTCGGCGCTAGGGTGGCCTCCCCATGACCCTCGACGCCGCCCTGCGCGAGCACTTCGGCTTCGCCGCCTTCCGGCGCGGGCAGCGCGAGGCCTGCGAGGCGGCTCTGGGCGGCCGGGACGTGATGGTGGTGATGCCCACCGGGTCGGGCAAGTCGCTCTGCTACCAGCTGCCCGCTTTGATGCGCGACGACCTCACCATCGTGGTCTCCCCGCTGGTGGCGCTGATGCAGGACCAGGTGGAGGCGCTGGCCGCACGCGGCCTCGGCGGCCGGGTCGGGTTGGTCAACGCCCAGCGCGACTCGGGCGCCAACGCCGAGGCTCTGCGGGCGGCGCTCGCCGGTGAGCTGCGCCTGCTGTACGTGGCGCCCGAGCGCTTTGCCACGCCGGGTTTTCTGGAGCGGATGGCCACGGCCCGGGTCGGCCTGTTCGTGGTGGACGAGGCGCACTGCGTGTCGCAGTGGGGCCACGACTTCCGGCCCGACTACTTCCGGCTGGCCGACGCCGCCCGGGCCGTCGGAGCCGCCGCGATCGTCGCTTCCACCGCCACGGCCACCCCGCGGGTCGCATCGGACGTGGTTCGGCGGCTGGGCCTGCGCGACCCGCTGCGCGTGGCCACCGGCTTCGACCGCCCCAACATCGCCTTCTCCGTGGCGCGACCCGCGCCGCACGAGAAGCGCGCGCTCGTGGTCGAGGCCCTTCGTCGCGAGCATGCATTGCCGGCGATCGTCTATGCGGGCACGCGCGCGGGTGCAGAAGATCTGGCCTCGGAGCTGAGCTCCGCTCTGGGCCGGCCGGCGGCTGCCTATCACGCCGGTCTGGACCGCGGTCACCGCGCCGACGTGCAGCGCCGGTTCCTGTCGGGCGAGCTCGACCTGATCTGCGCCACGAACGCATTCGGGATGGGGGTGGACAAGCCCGACGTTCGTACGGTGCTGCACGCCAGCGTGCCCGCGTCACTCGAGGCCTACTACCAGGAAGCCGGGCGCGCGGGCCGCGACGGCCTCCCGGCTCTCGCGCTGCTGCTGGCCGAGAACCGGGACAAGGCGCTGCACGTGCACTTCATCAAGCGCGATGAGATCGAGGACGGGCTGCCCGGGTGGCTGGCCGATCGCATCGCGGCCGCCGCCGACGGAGACGGCCGCTACGTCCTCGACGCGGTCCGCTTGGCCCGCGAGCTGGGGGGAGACGGCGACCGCCTGCGGGCGCTGGTAGGCCACCTCGCCCGGGCCGGGGTGCTGTCACCGGCGCCCTCGTCCCTGGACCGGATCGCCGGCCGGGTGCTGGGGCGCTTCGACGGGCGGGCAGCCGCACGCTGCCGGGCGTCGGTGGAAGAGGCCGCCCGGGCCCGCTGGCGCCAGTACCGCGAGATCTGGGCCTACGTCGAGCAGGACTCCTGCCGGCGGGCGGCGATCATGCGCCACTTCGGTGACGCCTCTGGTCCGCGGGCGGACACCGGGAGCTGCTGCGACGTTTGCGATGAGTCGTTGCGAATTGTCCCTCCGCCGCCCGATCCGATGGAGCTGGGAAACCTCGACGACGCGATCATCGCCGTGGCGCGCGGCGCCGATCCGGCCGTGGGACGAACCCTGTGTGCCGAGATCCTGCACGGCGCGCGCACCAAGAAGATCCAGCGCAACTCCTACGACGGCCTGCCGGCCTACGGAATGTCGTCACACATGCGCCGGGCGGACATTCTCGCCCGTGTCGACGAGCTGCTCGAGGAGGGACGCCTGCAGAAGAGCGGCGGGCCGTATCCGGTCCTCAGCGCGTGACTGGTGGCGCCGACCGCTAGGCCGTTTCGCGTCGCGGTTCTCGTCTCCGGGACGGGCTCCAACCTGCAGGCGCTGCTCGACACCGTCCACGGAAAGCAGGGGGTGGAGATCGTCGCCGTGGGCGCAAGCCGCGCCGATGCCTTCGGGTTGGTACGCGCGCGCCGGGCCGGCGTGGACGCCCGCGCGTTCGCAATAGCCGATCATGAGAGCCGCCCCGCGCGCGACCGCGCCCTGGGTGACTGGCTCGAGGGCAAGCGTGTCGACCTGGTCGTGCTCGCCGGTTTCATGGAGCTTCTGGGAGCAGAGTTCGTCGCGCGCTTCCGGGGCCGCGTGATCAATGTGCACCCTGCGCTGCTCCCCGCCTTCCCGGGTGTGCGGGCGATCGAGCAGGCGCTCGACCAGGGCGTGCAGGTCACCGGGGTGACCGTGCACTTTGTCGATGAGGGAGTCGACAGCGGTCCGATCATCCTGCAGGAGGCCTTCGCGCTGCCGTATTCTCGGGACGTCGCGGAGATCGAGAGGGGCATACACGAAATCGAGCACCGGTTGCTGCCGCGCGCGGTCGGCCTGATCGCGGCCGGGAGGGTGCGGCTGGACGAGCGCAATCCCCGCCTGGTGCGGATCGAGCTGCCCGATGGCAGAACGGACTGACGCTCACGAGATGCTCGAAGCGGCGGCCGCCGGGCGTGGGTCCGTCGAGGCCGCGGTCCCCGGGGACGTCCGTATCCGCCGTGCGTTGCTCAGCGTGAGCGACAAGCGCGGCCTCACCGACTTCGCGCGCGGGCTGACGGGGCTCGGGGTGGAGATCGTCTCCACGGGAGGCACAGCACGTGACCTCGCCGGAGTGGGCATCGAGACCCGCCCGGTCGAGGACTACACCGGCTTCCCGGAGATCCTGGACGGGCGCGTCAAGACGCTGAACCCCCGCATCTACGCAGGCCTGCTCGCCCTGCGCTCGCATCCGGGGCACGTGGACACGCTGGACGAGCACGGAATCGAGCCGATCGACCTGGTGTGCGTGAACCTCTATCCCTTCGAGAGGGTCGCCGGGCGCCGCGGGGTGTCCGAGGCGGAGGTGATCGAGAACATCGACATCGGCGGACCGACGCTGATCCGCGCAGCGGCCAAGAACCACCCCTACGTGGCGGTGGTGGTCACGCCCGAGAGCTACGACGCGGTGCTCGACGAACTGGGCCGAAGCGGAGGCAGGCTGTCCCCCAGCACGCGCGAGAGCCTTGCCCGCGAAGCCTTCTCCTACACGGCCCGCTACGACGCCGCGATCTCCACCTGGTTTGCCGACCGCGAGGAGAGCTTTCCCTTCCGGCGTACGCGCTCCTACGAGAAGGTGCTCGATCTGCCCTACGGAGAGAACCCCCACCAGGGCGCGGCCTACTACGCGGACACGGGCGCACGGACCGACCTGCTCTCCATGGTGTCGAAGCTCCACGGTCGCGAGCTCTCCTTCAACAACCTGCTGGACCTGGACGCCGGCCGCGACCTGCTCGATGAGTTCGAGCTGCCGGCCGCGGCCATCATCAAGCACAACAACCCCTGCGGAGCGGCGGTCGCGAGCAGTCTCGGTGAGGCCTTCGAGATGGCGCTGGCCACCGATCCCCAGAGCGCGTTTGGTGGTGTCTTCTGCTTCAACCGCCCCGTCGACCGAGCGCTGGCGGAGGCGCTCAACTCGATCTTCGTGGAGCTGGTGATCGCGCCCGGGTATGACCAGGAAGCGCTCGAGGTGCTGCGGCAAAAGGAGGACGTGCGCCTGCTCGAGAATCAGGAGCGCCGGCGAATGCCGATCTCCGAGCAGGACTTCAAGCGCGTCCGGGGCGGTCTGCTGGTCCAGGATCGCGACAGCGGCCTGGAGATGCGCGAGGACATGCGCGTGGTCACCAGCCGAAAGCCGACCGAGCAGGAATGGGGCGAGATGCTGTTCGCGATGCGGGTGTGCAAGCACGTGCGCTCGAACGCGATCGTCCTGGCGCGCGAGCTGGCCACCGCCGGCATCGGCGCGGGACAGATGAGCCGGGTCGACTCGGTGCGCATCGCCGTCGACAAGGCGGCCGCTGCTGACCTCGAGCTCCAGGGGGCCGTGATGGCGTCCGACGCCTTCTTTCCCTTCGCCGACGGCCCTCAGCTCGCCATCGACGCGGGAGTTCGCGCCATCATCCAGCCGGGCGGCTCCCGCCGTGACCCCGAGGTGGTCGCGGCCTGCGACGCCGCGGGCGTCGCGATGGTGCTGACGGCCCGCCGCCACTTCCGGCACTGAGCGGCATGACCCCGATCGTCTTTTCGACTTCTGTCGAACCGTCACTAGACTGGAGAGGCGACCCTGATGGATGAACTCCACCACCCGGCGTGTGACGAGCTCGAGCTTTCGGCCATCCTGCACGCTCTGAGCGACCCCGCCCGGCTGACCATCGTCCGGGCTCTCGCGACGGGCGACGAGTGCACCTGCGGCACCTTCGACCTCGGGCTCTCGAAGGCCACGCTCTCGCATCACTTCCGAGTGCTGCGCGAGGCGGGTCTGGTGCACACGAGGCCTGACGGCCGCAAGCGAATGCTCTCGCTACGCGACGAGGACGTGGGCGAGCGCTTCCCCGGATTGTTGGAGGCCGTGCTGGCCGCCGACACGGAGCCCGCGGCCGCGACCCCCGCGCTCAGCAGTCGCTGAGCAGCGCCGAGACCGGTCGCCGCTGAGCAGCGCCGGGGCCGGTCGGCGCCGGCGATGGGCCGCCCGGGACTCGAACCCGGATCTCAAGGATTAACAATCCCGCACCGACTCTCACCGGCCACCGCCGAGGCGGCTTGCGGGCTGGACCATCTCTTCACCCTCGACTCGACGTTAGGGCGGGCAGCGTATGGCCTCTGAGGGCTCTCCCTCTCGGGGTTGCCTGCTGATAGCCCAATCCTGAGGATTGTCACCGTTCGGTACCTCAGGCTCTCAGGGCGTCCCAGCACACAGCTGCCGACCAACTAGCGGTTTCCCGGCTAGCGCTCCTTTTGTGTTGAAGTCCCGCGCTCTGCCATTGAGCTAACGGCCCGAGCCTCCATTATGGCGGCGCAGGGGCCGGGCCGGACGAGACCGCCCCTAGACTCCGCCGGAGCGGCCCCGTGGTGTACTGGTGAGCACAGCGGCCTTTCAAGCCGCAGGAGCGAGTTCGATCCTCGTCGGGGCTATCCCGCCGGCAGCTCTTGTAGCGCCCAGCCGTTCCCGTCCGGATCGTCGAAGAAGGCGAACTTGAAGCCGGGCTTTCCTGGCTGCCCCAGCTCCTTGACCTCTCCGACGTCGAGACCCCGGCCGGCCAGCTCGGCGACCGCATCCTCCATGTCGGTCACCACGAGCTGGAGTCCCTTTACCGAGCCGGGCTCCATCTGCGCCAGGCCGCTCCCGATCGCGATCGAGCAGGCCGATCCGGGCGGGGTGAGCTGGACCACGCGCGTGTCCTCGCTGATCTGGGTGTCGTGGTCGGCGTTGAAGCCCATCCGCTCCGTGTAGAAGGCCTTGGCCCGGTCCACGTCGGAGACGGGGACCACGACCACCTCGAGCCGGAAGTCCATGGGGTCCCCTCAGGCCAGATGCTCGGCGAGCCGGTCCAGGGTGCCGTTCATGCCGGCCGCCGCCTGCTCGCGCATCTCGTCGGTGGTGTGGATGGTCGACTGCATGACCATCTCTGTCCGGCCGTCGCCCAGGTCGTTCAGGGTGACGACGCTCTCGGCGCCCTCGTGCCAGCTGTCCTCTGCGGGCTCGTTGAACGCCAGGCGCTCGGGCTCGACCACCTCGCGATAGACGCCGACCACGGTCATCTCGTTTCCGTCCTCCGAGACCGAGGTCAGGCGCATCGTCCCGCCGGGGCGCACGTCCATCGTGACCGTCTCCAGGGGTGTGCTCCAACCGGGCGGACCCCACCATTGCACCAGGCGATCGGGCTCCGTCCAGGCTTTCCAGACCAGCTCGCGCGGGGCGTCGAACACGCGGGTCAGCGTTATCTCCTGTGCCGTGGCTGCCTCAGTCATGGGTGGGTCCCTTCTGAATCTCGCGCAGGTGCTCGCCGAGCCGGTCGAAGCTGCCCTCCCAGAAGTCGCGGTATGCCGACAGCCAGTCGGACGCCTCCCTGAGGGCCTCGCCCTGGAGGCGCGATGGCCGCAGCTGGGCGCTACGCCCGCGGGCGATCAGCCCGGCCCGTTCCAGCACCTTCAGGTGCTTGGACACGGCCTGGAGGGTGATCGGAAACGGCTCGGCCAGCTCGTTCACGGTCGCCTCGCCCTCGGCAAGCTGCGCGAGAATCGCGCGGCGCGTGGGGTCCGCAAGTGCGGAGAACGTCGTGCTGAGCTGATCGACCGTCATTCTGGTGCTCACCTGCTTGGTTGATAAACCTAACGGTTGAATACCCTAGAGCGACCGGAACCCGCTGTCAAGCCGGCGCCGCAGCACGCGGCGAACACGAGCAACGCCGCGACCATGCCGGCGGTATGACTCGCCACCAGGAAGACGACCGCTCCGGCGACGCCGCCGCCGATCGCCGCCGCCAGAACGACCCGCTGCGGCAGGCGCAGAAGGCGCCCGGTCACCAGCGCGCAGGCGAGCCAGGCGAGCGGGCCGGTTACGGCTCCCCAGCGCTCGAAGAAGTCGTCGGGAAAGGGCAGCGCGACGAGCACCGCGAACAGCACGATCAGCGCGACCGCCTGGACGGCGAGCGCCTTCCAGAACAGCCGGGCGTTCACCCGACTGATGGTAGGAGCCATCTAGACTCACGCCGGGGCGCTTAGCTCAGCTGGGAGAGCGCGGCCCTTACAAGGCCGAGGCCGCAGGTTCGAGCCCTGCAGCGCCCACTCGTCTCAGCGGTCCCGCACCACCACGGGTAAACCTCCGACCGGAGACAGCGTGGGCATCTGGCGGATTCTCAGGCGCCTCTCCGGCTCCGCCGCCTCGAGGGTGAAGCGGCTCAGAACGGCCGCGGCGATCGCCTTCACCTCGGCCAGCCCGAAGCGCATCCCGATGCAGGTGCGTGAGCCGCCCCCAAACGGGACGTAGGCTCCCTTGGGCAGCGCGGCGCGGCCCTCGGGGGTGAAGCGCTCGGGGCGAAACCGCTCGGGCTCACTGAACACGTCCGGGAGGTGGTGGCTTGCCCAGGAGCAGTAGTTGACCATCACTCCGCCCGGCACCCGGGCGCCGCAGAGCCCGAAGGGCTCGATCGAGCGCCGCGGCCCGATCCAGGCGGGTGGGTACATACGCAGCGTCTCGTCGACGGCCATGTCGAGCCGGGGTGACTCCGAGTCCGTGTCGGAACGCAGCAGCGCGAGCTCGCTCGGATTCCGGGCCAGCTCGTAGAAGAGGAACGAGACGGTGGACGTGGTGGTGTCGTGACCGGCGAAGAGCAGCGTCATCACCTGGTCGCGCAGCTCTGTCCGCGAGAGCTCCGACCCGTCCTCGTCGCGTGCGTCGAGCAGGAGGCTGAGAATGTCTTGGCCGCGGTCGCCGCTGCGTCGCCGCCGGTCGATCTCGGCGAAGATCACGCGGTCCAGATGAGTGCGCGACCGCTGCATCCGCCGCCAGGGACTGCCCGGCCCGCGGATCATCTGCATGATGTACTCGCGGCCCCAGAAGCCCAGCGTCCGCTCGAACACCTCGGCCATGTCCCGTCCGCCGGAGCTGCGGTCGGGATCGAAGCCGAACAGCGCCCGCATCGCGATGCGCAGGGCCAGCCGTCGGGTCCAGGCGTAGAGATCGAGGCGCCGGCCGGCGTGCCAGCCCTCCAGGGCCCGGTCGGTCTCCTCGGTCATGACGCCCGTGGCGGCGGCGATCTGCTCGCGGTGGAAGGCAGGCAGCATGATCCGCCGCGCGCGCTTGTGATACTCGCCGTCGGTGGTGAGCAGCCCGTCGCCGAGAAGTGGGATCAGGTCACCCAGGCTGCCTTCGCGCCAGCGGAAGTTCGAGGCGTGCGAAACGGTGATGTAGTGGTTCGCCTCCGGCCCGAGCGCGAAAACCACCGGGGCGTACAGCAGCCGAAGCGTGAACACCGGGCCGAAGCGCGCGTAGCAGTCCAGCAGCAGTGGCAGCGGGTCCCGCTCGAACTCGCGGGTGCGGGCCACGCTGAAGCCGAGATCGCCGGCGGGGTACTGGCCCCGCGTCTCGCGCATCACGCGGAGGTCGAACGCGATGCGCTGGAGCACCCCTTCGGGGACGGCTGGCGGAGCCGCGACGCCCATTCCCCGGATCCTAAGCGGGGCGGGTGAGAGTTGGACCCGGCGAGCGTCTTCGCGGCGTTCGGCCTGTCGGGCGCGGCGGGCCTGAACGCCTGGCTGCCTTTGTTCGCCGGAGCCCTGCTCCAGCGCCTCGACGTGGTCGAGCTGGCCGAGCCCTTCGACGAGCTCTCGTCCACCGGCGCCCTCATCACGCTCGGCGTGCTGACCATCGCCGACTTCGTTGGCGACAAGATCCCAGCGGTCGACCACGTGCTGCATGGCGTGGGCACGGTTGTCGCCCCGGTGTCCGGGGCGGCCCTTTTCGCCGGCCAGACCGGAATGGAGACCGACATTCCAACGCTCGTCGCGGTCCTGGCAGGTGGCGCGACCGCGGAGGCGGTGCACACGGGACGGGCCGCCGTCCGGCCGGCATCGACGGCGACCACCGGTGGCGTGGGAAACCCCTTCCTCTCCCTGATCGAGGACGCCGGCTCGGCGCTTCTGACGCTGGCGGCCTTCGTCGTCCCCGTGCTGGCGGCGCTGTTCGTGATCGTCCTGCTGGTGGCGATCGTGCTGCTCTGGCGGCGCCTGCGCCGGCCGCGGGGCCCGGCGCTACGCTAGGCCGTGATGGCAGGGGGCTGGCGGCGCAACGGCAGCAACGGCGACCGCGCGCGAGATGCTGCGCGGTTTGCCTGGCCGGCAGGGATCGCGGCGGCGGGGATCGCCTGGTACGCGGCCGACAGCCTGCGGCATCGCCGTGAGGGTGCGCACGGCTACGAGCTGCGGGGCGAGGTGGATGTGGGTGAGCCGAGTTTCCTGCGAGCGGCCGAGGCGCTCACCGGGGCTCCGGTCTCATACGGCAACGACGTCGAGTTGCTGATCAACGGCGATCAGATCTTTCCCGCCTACCTGGAGGCCATCCGGCAGGCCGAGGAGACCGTGAACCTCCTCACCTACGCCTACTGGCGCGGGGACATCGCGATCGAGGTGGCGGACACCCTGTGCGAGAAGGCCCGCGCCGGGGTGGAGTGCAACATCGTGATCGACGCGGTTGGCGCAGCCAGAATGGACCGCGAGCTGGTGAAGAAGATGCGGGATGCGGGGGTGCGCGTGTGCTATTTCCGCCCGCCCAAGCCCTACGCGGTGAAGCGGCTTCAGTACCGCACCCACCGCAAGCTGCTGATCGTGGACGGGAGCGTCGGTTTCACCGGCGGGGTCGGTATCGCCGAGGAGTGGACCGGCGACGCCCAGGATCCCGAGCACTGGCGGGACACCCACGTGCGGGTGCGCGGCCCGGTGGTGCGCGGGCTCCAGGGCGCGTTCGCCGAGAACTGGCTCGAGTGCACAGGCGACGTTCTGGCCGGCGACCGCTATCTCCCCGACCTCGACGAGGTCGAGGACGGCGGACCAATGCAGGTGATGCGCTCGAGCGCCACGGTGGGCGACTCGAACGCCGAGGCGCTCACCTACCTGGCCATCGCCGCGGCCAAGCGGTCGGTCGAGCTGACGGCCGCCTACTTCGTTCCCCGGCCGGCCTTCACGGACGCGCTGATCGAGGCCGCGAAGCGGGGCGTGGAGTTCCGGATCCTCGTTCCCGGCTCCCATATCGACAAGGAGTTCGTGCGCACGGCCGGCCGGGCCAGCTACGACCAGCTGCTCGAGGCCGGCATCGAGATCTACGAGTACTGCCCGACCATGCTTCATGCCAAGAGCCTGAGCGTGGACGGGATGTGGGCCTCGGTGGGCTCGGTCAACTTCGACAACCGCTCCTTCCAGCTCCACGACGAGGTCAGCCTGTGCGTGCAGAGCGAGCGCTTTGCGAACGAGCTTCACCAGGTGTTCGAGAAGGACCTCGAGAGATCCGAGCGGATCGAGCTTGGTGCTTGGCGCGACCGCCCGGTCAGCCAGCGCGCCCGGGAGGGCGTGACAAAGTACGCGCGCCGCGAGTTGTAGGCGCTGCCCGAGGCGCCCCGGCCTCGAGCAGCACGCGGCTGACCTGGGGCGGGTCGTCCCACGTGGGGATGTGGCCGCAGCCCCGCAGGATCACCCGGCTCGCGCCGGGGACTCCGGCTCGGGGCTCGGCGACGAGGCGGTCGAGCTCCGCCCAGGCCAGGGTCACGGGCGCGTCGATCCGCTCGATGCCCGCGAACACCGCGGCGCGCATGGCGGCGTTTGCCTCCTCGAAGGCCGGCGCGCTGACGTACGAGCGCACCAGCCGGGCGGCACAGCGCGGAGGCACGCGCTCAGGATGGGCCACGGAGCTGCCGAGCAGGAGACGCCGGCCGCGCTCGCTGCGGGTGAGCGCGCCGATCAGCGGAAGCAGCGCCCGGCCGGCGCTGCGGGCCGGAGAGGGACGCGGCCCGAGCGGCCGGGACCAGAACCCCGCCGGTGACAGACCGGTGACCGAGAGAGCGCGCCCCATCCCGGCGAGCTCCAGCGCCACCCACCCGCCGAGCGAGTTGCCGGCCAGGTGCGCGCGCTCGATGCCCAGGGCGTCCAGGAAGCCGGCGAGCGCCGCGGCCAGGCCCTGCGGACTGTAGGCCTGCCCCTCGGGCAGCGGGGGTGAGGCGCCGAAGCCCGGCATGTCGACGGCGATCACGTCGCGCTCGGCCGCGAGCAGATCGAGCACCGGCTCCCACACCACCAGCTCGCTTCCCAGGGGGTGGATCAGCAACAGGGGCTCGCCCCGGCCCTGCCGAACGTGGTGCAGCCCCGTCATCCTGTCCTGTGACCGCACCGTATTGACTCACAGTGGAGCTGACCGGACTTACCGCATTGGTGACCGGAGCGAACCGGGGCATCGGCCGCGCGATCGCCGAGGAGCTGGCCACCCGCCGGCTGGGACTGCTCCTGGCGGGCGCGCGCTCGCCGGAGCGCTTCGAGGCTCTCGAAGCGCCGCCCGGGGGAGCGCACGAGGTGCGGCCGGTTCGAATGGACCTCACGAGCCGGGAGACGATCACCGACTCGGCAGCGGAGCTTCCGGCGGTCGATCTGCTCGTCAACAACGCCGGCCTGATGACCGGCGGCCTGCTCGAGGAGCAGGAGGTGGACGACATCTACGCGATGTTCCAGGTGAACCTGGTGGCGGTCACCCACCTCACGAAGCTTCTCCTGCCCGGAATGCTGGAGCGGGGCCGAGGCAAGGTCGTGAACAACGCGAGCATCAGCGGCTACGCCTGGTTCCCGGCGGCGAGCACCTACGCGGCCGCGAAGACCGGCGTGGTGGCCTTCAGCGAGTCGCTGCGGCGGGAGCTGAAGGGAACCGGGGTGAGCGTGCTGCACCTGGTCACACCGGGCGTGGCCACCGACATGCTCGACGACACCAAGCAGGTCTACGGGCGCCACATGGACGCGAGCGCCTGGGACGACCAGCCGCCTGAGGAGTGGGCGGCGAAGGTGGTGCGGTCGATCGAGCGCGACGATCACGTGCTCGGCCCGGGAGGGAGGCTGGCGCTCGCCAAGCTCGCCTCGCGCGGTCCGGCCAAGCTCCTGGACGCGCTCTCCGAGCGGATGTTCTCGCGCGAGACGCGGTAGCCGGGCTTGGCCAGCAGAAGCTGCGCGACGCCGATCCGGCGCTCCCTGAACCCGCCCTCGGTGTAGGAGAGGTAGAGCTCCCACAGCCGGCGGAAGCGCTCGTCATACCCGAGCCGCTCGAGCCGGCCGCCGCTCGCCCCAAAACGCTCGCGCCAGCGGCGCAGGGTCTCCGGGTAGTGCTGGGTGATGTCCTCGAGGTCGAGCGTGTCCATGTCGGTGACCCGCGCGGTGGAGCGGCCGATGACCTCCAGCGAGGGCAGACATCCGGCCGGGAAGATCAGCTGCCGGATGAAGCTGCGCGACGCCTTCTCCACCTCGTACGCGCGGTCGTCCACCACGATCGCCTGCAGGAGCATGAGGCCGTCGGGATCCAGCAGCTCGCTGCAGCGGGAGAAGAACGTGTCGAAGTACTGCCAGCCCACCGCCTCGATCATCTCGATCGAGATGAGCTTGGAGTAGTGCCCGCGCAGGTCGCGGTAGTCCTTCAGGACCACCGTCACCCGGTCGTCCAGACCAGCGCCGCGAACGCGCTCGAGCGCGACCGCTCGCTGGGCCTCCGAGATCGTGGCCGTGGTCACCCGGCAGCCGTAGCGGCTCGCGGCGTGCAGAGCGAGCGAGCCCCACCCGGTGCCGATCTCGAGCAGGTGGTCGTCCTCGTTCAGCTCGAGCTTCTGGCAGGCGCGCTCGAGCTTGGCCTCCTGAGCCTCGGCCAGGCTCACGTCCGGCGTCTCCCAGAGGGCGCAGGAGTAGGTCATGCTCTCGTCCAGGAAGGTGCTGAAGAGATCGTCGCCCAGGTCATAGTGGGAGGCGATGTGGCGCCGGGCGGCCGCCCGCGTGTTGGTGGGCACGCGGCTGAGCGCGCTGGTGAACGGGGCGAAGGGCCGGCGCAGCCGGTCGATCCGGGGCATGGCCCGGGCGCCGATGCGGGTCAGGGCGACCAGGTCGTCGCAATCCCAGCCGCCCGCGACATACGACTCGGCCAGGCCCAGGCTGCCCCGCAGCAGACCGGGCCAGAAGGACCCATCGTGAACCTCGATTGTGGCCCGCAGGTCGCTGTCCGGCCTGCCGAACTCGTGCCGGCGGCCCTCCTCGACTATCCGGAGGTGGCCGTCGGGGAGGCGCCCGAGCGCCGCGAAGCCCAGTGCGCGGGAGATCATCGGGCCGGGTGCGGATGGTACGGCGCGCCCTTCAGCTTCAGGCGCGCAGCCTCGAAGTAGATCCCCGCCACCACGCGCAGGGTCATGAAGGGGTAACGAAGGAGCGCGCCGGGCGAGAGCTCGCGCCGGGACAGGGCGAGCGTGGCGTCGAAGTCGAGCCGCCCGTCACGCCTGCTCTCCATGTGCACACGCAAGAGATCGCCCGGCTTGGTGAGCCGTACCGAGTACTCGGCGTCCATGCCCATCAGCGGCGAGACGTGGAACTCCTTGTCCACCTGCCCCTCGAGTCCCGAGAACGCGTACACGTGACGCTCCCCCCAGGGGGTGTTGGTCACCTCCGCGGCCACGGACTCCACCTGCTCTCCGTCCCGGTCGAAGCAGTAGTAGAGGCTGACCGGGTTGAACAGATGACCGAAGGTGCGCACGTGGGTCAGCACGCGCACCGGCCCCTCCACCGATTCGCCGGTCTGCCTTCGCAGGGCGCTGCGCAGATCCTCGTCGCTCAGGTAGTCCGCCCGGCGAAACCAGGCCGGGGCCGGCCGCCGCGCCGACCAGAGCGGCACGCGGTCGAGCAGCTCGGGCAGCTCGGCCAGATCGAGATAGGCCATGAACAGCCGGTAGCGGAAGTCGTGCCGTACCGGCTCGAGGCGGCGATGGCGGACCCATCCCTCGTACAGGGCGCTGGCGCTCATCCTCGTCCCCCGCCGAGCTCCTGGGCCACGCGGAGAGCGGAGACCACCCCGTCCTCGTGGAAGCCGTAGCCCCACCAGGCGCCGCAGTAGTGGGTGTGGCGCACTCCGCTCACCTCCGCCCAGCGCCGCTGCGCATGCAATCCAGCCGGGGTGAAGACCGGATGGTCGTAGCGGATGGTGCGAATCACTCGCTCCGGGTCGATGGCCTCGCTCCTGTTGAGCGTGACGCAGTACTCGTGCTCCGACTCCAGGGACTGGAGGCTGTTCATGTGGTAGGTCACCGTGGTCCGGTCCGTGGGCCGGTCCTGCAGGTGGAAGTTCCAGCTTGCCCAGGCCCGCCGGCGCCGGGGGAGCAGGCGGCGGTCGGTGTGCAGCACGGCCTCGTTGGCCTGGTAGGGGATGGCGCCCAGCACCTCGGCCTCGGCCGGGCTCGGGTCGGACAGCATCCGCAGCGCCTGGTCGGAGTGAACTGCGAGTACCAGCTCGTCGAATCGTTCCGGCGGGCAGTTCTCCGCGGTGACCTCCACGCCCTCGCCCAGCCGGGCCACCCGGCGCACCGGGGTGGACAGGCGCAGCCGGTCGCCGAAGGGTCTGGCGAGCGCCTCGACGTAGCGCGCCGAGCCTCCCGGAATGGCCAGCCAGTTGGGCCGGTCGCTGAAGCCGAACATGCCGTGGTTGGCGAAGAACTCGGCCAGGAAGCCGGCGGGGAAGTCCCACATCCGGCCGGGGTCCGCCGACCAGACCGCTGAGGCCTGGGGCACGATGAGCCGTTCGACGAACTGGCGGGAATACCCGCCCTCGTGGAGGAACCGGCCGAGCGACGGCCCGGAGCCGTTCAGCCCGACCAGGGCCGGGGCCTCGCGGTTGAAGCGCAGCAGATCCAGGATCATGCGATGGAACGAGGGCCGGGCCAGGTTCTTGCGACTCGCGAAGAGACCGTTGGGCGAGGAACCGTTGTACTCGAAGTGCTTTCCGTCGCTGACCGAGAAGCTCATCGGCGAGGGCTGGGTCGGCACCCCGATGGCGGTCAGGATGCGCTGGAAGTTGGGGTAGGTGCGGTCGTTTAGGACGATGAAGCCGGTATCCACGTGGTGGGTTTCGTCCGCGCCGTCCACGCGGACGGTGTTCGTGTGCCCCCCGGCGTAGTCGTTCGCCTCGAACACCGTGATCTCGTGCTCGTCGGCGAGCAGGTGCGCGCATACGAGACCTGCGACGCCCGCCCCGACTATCGCGATTCTCATGCCTCGGCGGCCGCGGCCAGCGCCATGCCGGCGATCGCGGTTCCTCCCGCCAGCGCCACCGTTCCCCAGCGCGCGCGGTCCGGCACCGTGTCGCCGGCGGCGAGGGTCGCCGCGGTGTCGACGATGTCGCCGGCGACGCAGCCGACCAGCCAGGGCCGCACTGAGCCGCCTCGTGTGGCCGCCACCAGGGCTCCGGTCGCGAGGACGACGTCGCGCGCGCCGAGACCTCGGATCGCAACCTGCGCTGAAGGCCGCTCGGCCACCGCGCCCACCCAGCCGGAGGCAACTCGTGCAGGCGCCGCGATCAGCCCGAGGCCGAAGGCGATTCGCCCCACGGCGTAGCCGATCGTGAGTTGGTTCAGCGCCGCCATCCCTCGTGTTTACGTACGTCTCACGGAGCCCGATCAGTTGGGTAGAGTCGCGGCGTGGACGCCAACCGCCTCAAGTCGATCCCCATTTTCGAGGGGATCTCCGACGACGAGCTTTCCCAGATCGCCACCTTTGCGCAGCAGGTCAGCGTGGAAGCCGGCCGCGAGCTCGTGCGCGAGGGCGACTTCTCGTACGAGTTCATGGCGATCGAGGAGGGCGAGGCCGAGGTCACCCGGGAGGGCGAGCACGTGGCCAACCTGGGCCCGGGCGACTTCTTCGGCGAGATGGGCCTGCTCGAGAAGACGCTGCGCAACGCGACCGTCACGTCCACCACCCCCATGCAGCTCGTCACGCTCACCGGCTGGGATCTGCGCAGGATCGAGCGCACCACGCCGGAGGCGGTGGAACGGGTCCGCCGGGTGCTGGAGTCGCGCCGGCCGGAGAGCTGAGACGTGGCCGGCCGCGTCGTGCTGTTCGGCGCCACCGGGTACACCGGCCGGCTGACCGCGGAGGCCATGGTGGCCCGCGGGCTGCGCCCGGTCCTGGCGGCGCGCGACGCCGCCAAGCTGAAGCGCCTGTCCTCGGACCTCGGCACCGAGCTGGAGCTGGCCGAGGCCGACGTCGCCGACCCGCCCAGCGTTCGCGAGTTGGTGGAGCGTGGCGACGTGCTCGTCACCACCGTGGGGCCGTTCGTGCGGTTCGGAGCCCAGGCGGCCGCAGCAGCCACCACCGCGGGCGCCCAGTACCTGGACTCGACCGGCGAGCCGCCCTTCATCCGCGACGTGTTCGAGCGCTATGGCCCGGTGGCCGAGCGGGCGAAGTGCGGGATGCTCACCGCGTTCGGCTACGACTGGGTGCCCGGGAACCTCGCCGGCGGCCTCGCGCTCGAGCGGGCGGGGGACCGGGCGGTGCGGGTGGACACCGGCTACTTCATCACCGGTCCGTCGGATCCAACGAGCATGAGCGGCGGCACCCGCGCCTCGCTGGCGGGGGTGATAGGTGCTCCCGCCTTCGCCTACCGCGACGGCATAGTCCGCAGCGAGCGCGGGGCCAAGCGCCTGCGAACCTTCGCGCTGGGCTCCAGGGAGGCGGCCGCGGTGTCGGTCGGGAGCTCGGAGCACTACGCCCTTCCCCGCCTGGCGCCCAACCTGCGCGAGGTGAACTCCTACCTGGGCTGGTTCGGGCCGGCCTCGCGGGCGATGCAGGTGACCTCCGGAGGGCTCTCCCTGGCGATGAAGGTTCCGGGCCTCGAGCAGCTCTGGGACTCGGTGAGCGGCAAGCTGGTCAAGGGCTCCACCGGCGGTCCGGATGCGGACGCCCGTGCCCGGACCGGTTCCCACATCGTGGGCATCGCCTACGACGCCTCGGGCGAGGTGATGAGCGAGGTGCACCTGACCGGCGTGGACGGCTACACCTTCACGGGCCGGATCCTGGCTTGGGGCGCCGAGCGCGCGCTCAACGACGGGCTGCGCGGGATCGGGGCGCTTGGGCCGGTCGACGGCTTCGGCCTCGAGGAGCTCGCCGCCGGCTGCGCGGAGGCGGGGATTGCCGAGGAGGATCGGCGCAGCGAAGGCGGCGCCGAGGACCGGCCTGCTGACTCGGAGACCGCGCCTCTCGCGTGATCGCGCCGCCCGCCGGCGCCTCGCCGCGGTCATCGCCGCCGGCGCAGCGGCGCTGGTGGCCGGGGTAGTGGTGGGCGCCGGCACAGGGGAGGACGAGCGTGTCCGTGCCCCGGAGCCGGCGGAGCAGGAAGCGAGCCGGGCCGGCACCCGCCCGACCCTTCGCCAGCAGGTCGGTCAGGTGCTCATCTCGAGCTTCGACGAGCCGGCGATGCCCGACTACATCCGGCGTCGCCTGCGCGCAGGCGAGAGCGCCGGAGTGATTCTCTTCGGCCGCAACGGCGGCTCGGCGGCTCACTGGGGCTCGCTGACCGAGTCGCTCCAGCGTGCCGCCGGAGGCGGGGCCCTCGTGATGGTCGACCAGGAGGGCGGCGAGATCAGGACGGTGACCTCCGCGGGCCCGGCCGCCGGGCAGCCGCTCCAGGGCGATCCGGCCGCCGTGCGCCGGGAAGCTCGCGCGGCCGGGCGGCAGCTGCGCTCGGTGGGTGTGAACGTGAACCTGGCTCCGGTGGCCGACGTGCCCGTGCCCGGCTCGGTCATGGCCTCCCGTGCCTTCGCGGGTGACGCCGAGGCGGTGGCCGCCGCCACGCGAGCGTCGGTGGCCGGGATGGATGCCGTCGGCGTCGCGGCCACTGTCAAGCACTTCCCCGGCCTGGGCGGGGCGACGGTCAACACCGACGACGGCTCCGCGAGCGTCGCCTTCCAGCGCACCGAGCTGGCGCCGTTTCGGGCCGGCGTGGAGGCGGGGGTGCCGCTCGTGATGCTCTCGCACGCGCTGTACCCGGCCCTCGACGACACGCGGATCGCATCCCAGTCGGCGGCCGTCGTGGGGCTGCTGCGCACGGAACTGGGCTTTCGCGGCGTGATCGTCACCGACAGCCTCGAGGCGCAGGCGGTGCTCGACCGCTCCGGCGTGGCCGAGGCCGCGGAGCGCTCGCTGCGCGCCGGCGCCGACCTGGTTCTCCTGACCGGCTCGGCCAGCTGGAACGACGTCTTCGCGCGGCTGCTTGGGACCGCCCGAACCTCGCCGGCATTCAGGCGCCGGATCGAGCAGAGCGCGGGGCGGGTGCTGGCGCTGAAGCGGCGTTTGGGGCTGCGGCCGCTCGGTTAGACCAGGGCGCTCCTCTAATCCGGCGCCGCCCGCTCGAGCGCCCGCTCCATCAGCTCCCGGTGCACTATGCGGTCGCCGCCACGGCGGCGCTCCCAGCTGTCGTCGGGCTGCAGCTCCCAGGCGAAGGTGTCGTCCGCGAAGCAGCGCTCGAGCGTGTCCTCGATCTCCTGCTTGAGCGGCTCCGAGGTGATCGGGGCTATGAGCTCCACGCGGGTGTCCAGGTTCCGGGGCATGAGGTCACCCGAGCCGAACCAGTACTCGTGCCGGTCACCACGCCAGAAGCCGTAGACGCGCGCGTGCTCGAGGAAGCGGCCCACCACCGACACCACGCGGATGTTCTCGCTCACTCCGGGCACGCCCGCCCGCAGGCAGCAGATTCCGCGGATGTTGAGGTCCACCCGCACGCCCGCCTGGGAGGCCTCGTATAGGGCCTTGATGCAGCGCCGGTCCACGAGCGAGTTCAACTTCATGACGATGCGGGCTTCCTCGCCGGCCCGGTGGGCCTCCACCGTGCGCTCGATCTCGCGCAGCGCCCAGTCGCGCATGTGGTCGGGCGCGACGATGGCCTTGTTGTACGTGGGGGTGCGGGCAGCTCCGGTGAGCGCGTTGAAGAGCTCGGCCACGTCGGAGGCCAGCACGGGATCGGTCGTGAACAGTCCGAAGTCCTCGTACAGGCGGGCGGTCTTGGCGTGGTAGTTGCCCGTGCCGATGTGGACGTAGTGGCGCGCGCTGCTGCCCTCGCGGCGCACGATGAGCAGCGCCTTGGCGTGCGTCTTCAGGCCCGGAAGGCCGTGTACCACATGCGCACCGGCTTCCTCCAGCGCCCGGGCCCAGCCTATGTTGCGGCGCTCGTCGAAGCGGGCCTTGAGCTCCACCAGGCAGACCGCCTGCTTGCCCCGCTCGGCCGCCTCGATCAGCGACGGCACGAGCTCCGAGTCGTCGGATGTGCGGTACACAGTCATCTTTATCGCGAGCACGTCGGGATCGGCCACCGCCTGCTGCACGAGGCGCTCGACGCTGGTGGCAAACGAGTCGTAGGGATGGTGCACGAGGATGTCGCCGGCGCGCATGGCGGCGAACACGTCGGCTGGCCCAGTGTCGGTGTCGGCGAACGCCGGCTGGGTCACCGGTGACCAGGGTGGGTCGCGCAGCTCGCGCAGGCCCTCGATGCCGTAGATCTCCCACAGGTCGTTGAGGTCGAGCAGGCCCTCGATGTCGACCACCTGCTCCTCCTCGATGGCCAGCTGCTCGATCAGGTACTCCCGCATGTCGTCGTCCATCGACGCGGAGACCTCCAGCCGCACGACCTCGCCGAATCGCCGGCGGCGCAGCTCGTCCTCCACCGCACGCAGCAGGTCGTCGGCCTCATCGGACACCGTGAAGTCGGCGTCGCGCGTGACCCGGAAGTAGTCGTGGCGGAGGATCTCCATGCCCGGGAACAGCGCGTCAAGGTGCCGGGCGATCACGGCCTCGAGCGGAACGAACGTCCTGCCGCCGAGGCCCACGAAGCGCGGCAGTACCTCCTTGGGAACCTTCACCCGGGCGAAGGTCTCGCTGCGAGTCACGGGATCCCGCAGCCAGACGGCGATCGAAAGCGAGAGATTCGAGATATAGGGGAAGGGCCGCCCCGGGCCGACCGCCAGCGGGGTGAGCACCGGGAAGATCTGCTCCTCGAACTGCCGATCGATCGCCTTGAGTTCCTCGTCGGCGCAGTCCTCGCAGTCGATCACCCGGATGCCATGCTCGGCCAGGGCGGGGCGCAGCTCCTCCCACTGGCGCACGTGCCGCTGGCCCAGCTCGCGGGTGCGTTCCGTGATCCGTTCCACGGTTTCGCTCGGGGAGAGGCCGTCGGGACCGCGGGCGTCGATACCGGCCTCCACCTGGTCGTGCAGACCGGCCACACGGACCATGAAGAACTCGTCCTGGTTGGAGGCGTAGATCGCCAGGAACTTCACCCGCTCCAGAAGCGGTGTGGCCTCGTCCTCGGTCAGCTCGAGCACGCGCTCGTTGAACTGCAGCCAGGAGAGCTCACGGTTGGTGAACAGCTCGGGGCCGTCGAGGGTCTGGGCTTCGGGGACGGCGGTTACCGCTTCCATCGTCAGCCTCTATGGTGCCGCATCGTGATCTGGCTGTTGCGGCACGGTGACGCTGCGGACGGGACGCCCGACGCGGAGCGGCCGCTCACCGACAAGGGACGCCGGCAGTCGCGTGCCGCCGGAGAGGCGCTGCAGGCGCTGGGGGTTGCGATGGACGCCTGCCTGACCAGCCCGAAGGTGCGGGCCGCCCAGACCGCGGAGCTGGCCTGCGCGGGGCTGGGGATCGACCCCCAGACCGAGCCAGACCTCTCGGGCGGTCCGTTCGATGCCGAGGCGCTTTCCGCCGGATTGGGGGACAACGTGATGCTCGTGGGCCACGACCCGGACTTCTCCATGGCCGTGCACGATCTCACAGGTGCGCGGGTCAAGTTGAAAAAGGGGGGTCTGGCGGGCGTCGACGGCAGCGACCTCATCGTTCTCCTGCGTCCCAAGGAGCTTCGGGGCATCGCCGGATCCTAGGCAAGCGCCCTTCCCGCCACCAGCTCGAGCAGCACACCTTCCCGCAGGCCTCCTCGCGCGATTCGCAGCGGCAGCTCCAGCACGTCGGACATCGCCTCCAGGATCAGGATGCCGGCCGGCAGCAGGCGCACGCGCTCGGGGTCGAGCTCGAAGCGTGCCGCCACCTCAGCGATCGGGGTTGAGGAGAGCACGCGTATTCCGCGCTCGAGTGTCTCGTGCGCCAGCTCTGCTCCCAGTAGCCGGCGCAGCGAAGTGGCGGTGCCTCCGACCGCGACCGCGCTCTCCGCCGGCGGCGGCTCGAGCCCTTCGAGGGTGCCAAACACATGCCCGCGCACCTTCTCCAGCTCGTCGATCGAGGGCGGGTCCGAGTGCAGGTAGCTGTCGGCCAGGAAGCCGGAGCCGATGCGAAAGGACGCCGACCAGGCCATCCGCCCGTCGGGCTCCCCAACGGCCAGCTCGCTCGAGCCGCCACCGACGTCGACCACGGCCATCGTCCCTGTACCGGGCTCGAGCAGGGTACGGGTGGCGCCGACGAAGGCCAGCCGGGCCTCCTCGTCGCCGGTGAGGACGCTGAGCGGCGCGCCCCCGGCCTCCTGCACCGCGTTCGCGAGCTCCTCGCGGTTTGTCGCGCCGCGGATCGCCGCCGTCGCCACCACCACGATCTCCTCGGCGCCCACCTCTTGTGCGCACGCCGCCTGCGCGCGCACCACCTCGGCGGTCTCTGCGATCTTCTCCGTTGGGATGGAGCCGCCGTCGCGCAGGCTCCGCCCGATGCGGGTGAACGCCCGCTGGGTCACCAGCTCGCGCAGCCGCTCGTCCCCCGCATCGGCCACCAGCAGCCGGGTGGTGTTGCTGCCGATGTCGATGCACGCGCAGATCACAGAGCGATCCGCGCGTCGCTCACGGAGGCGCGAGCTCCGGGTGGGACGCGTCCTCGAACTCGCGGAACAGGCCAGTGACCACAAAGGCGGTCTGCTCGCCGATGTCCACGGCGTTGTCCCCGATGCGCTCGATGCAGCGCCCCACCAGCAGCATGTGCATCGCCCACTCGCGCGGGTCGGGGTCATCGCCGATCTCGAGCGCGAGGTTGAAGAGGTGGCGATTGAGCCGGTCGATCTCGTCGTCTTGGCGCACCAGGTCCTGGGCCAGCCCGACGTCGCGGGACGCGAAGGCCTCCTTGGCGTGCAGGACCTGCTGGCGGGCCTGGCTGCCCATGCGCTGGATCATTTCGAGGACGCGCTCGTCGGCCGGGGGCTCGTGGCCGGCCAGCGGCACCAGCTTGGCCATGTTCACGCACTGGTCGCCCATGCGCTCGATGTGCATGATCATGTGCAGGATCGCCGCCACCAGGCGCAGGTCGCTGGCCACCGGCGCCTGGCGCGCCAGCAGCGAGAGGACGCCCTGGTGCACTTCCAGGTAGCGGCCGTCCAGGCGATCGTCGTCGGTGATGACCAGCGCGGCCAGCTCGACGTCCTGGTGCTGAACCGTCTCGAGCGCCCGGTCCAGCGACGTGACCACCATGTCGAGACCGCCGAGCGCCTGCGTCTCGAGCTCCTTCAGCTCCTCCTGGAAGTGCGTTCTGGTGGTTTGCGCCAAGCTACCCGACCTTGCCGGTGACGTAGGCCTCCGTGCGGGAGTCGCCGGGGTTGGTGAAGATCTTCTCGGTGTCGTCGAACTCGACGACCCGGCCGGTGCGGTGGTCGTCGTCACTGACCTCCACCGTGAAGAAGGCGGTCTTGTCCGAGACCCGCGCCGCCTGCTGCATGTTGTGGGTGACGATGACGATCGAGTACTCCTTCTCCAGCTCCAGCATGAGGTCCTCGATCTTGCCGGTGGAGATCGGGTCGAGGGCCGAGCAGGGCTCGTCCATGAGGATCACATCGGGCTCGACCGCCAGGCAGCGGGCGATGCAGAGGCGCTGCTGCTGGCCGCCGGACATGCCGAAAGCGTTGGTCTTCAGGCGGTCCTTGACCTCGTCCCACAGCGCTGCGCGGGTGAGCGCCCTTTCCACTATCTCCTCCATCTTGCCCTTCATGCCCAGCACGCGGGGCCCGAAGGCGATGTTGTCGAAGATCGACTTGGGGAAGGGATTCGGCTTCTGGAAGACCATCCCGATCCGTTTGCGCACCTCCACCGCGTCGACCTCTGATCCATAGAGATCCTGCCCGTGGTAAAGCACCCTGCCGTCGACGGTGGCGCCCGGGATGAGGTCGTTCATCCGGTTCAGGCAGCGGATCAGCGTGGACTTGCCGCAGCCGGAGGGACCGATCAGGGCAGTGATCTCGTTCTGTGCTATGTCGAAGGAGACGTTTCGCACGGCAGGCTTACCGCTGTAGCTGACCGCCACGTCCTCGAGGCGGAAGATCGCCTCCCGCGCCGCCTTCGGCTTCTTCGCTACGCCCTCGACGGCGGGCGAGCCGGAGTCGCCGTGCCGCACCTCGATCGCCTGCTGGAGACCGCGCTGCTCCTCCGCCGGCGCCTCGGCGGGCTCTTGCTCTCGCGACTCGTCGGTCATTCGCTCCGCCACTTTAGTTCACCTACCACTTTTGCTCGTATCGATTTCTTAGCCAGATGGCCACGCTGTTCATGAGCAGCAGGATGATCATCAGCAGAAGGATCCCCGCCGCTGCGAGCGGCTGGTAGTTGTTCACGTCGTTGGAGGGCCGCGAGATCCAGTCGAAGATCTGGATCGGCATGGCGGTGAAGAGCGAGTCGAGGCCGGTCGGATTGAAGTTGGTGAAGAACGCCGCCCCGATCACGATGAGGGGAGCGGTCTCGCCGATCGCCCGGGCCAGGGCAAGGATGACGCCGGTGGCGATGCCCGGAACGGCGGCCGGGAGCACCTGCTTCCAGATCGTCTGCCACTTCGTGGCGCCGAGCGCCATCGAGCCCTCGCGGATGGAGGGAGGCACGGCCCGGATCGCCTCGCGCGCGGCGATGATCACCACCGGAAGCACGAGCAGGCCGAGGGTCAGGCCGCCGGCCAGGATCACCGGGCCCAGAGACAGTGGGCCGCGCACCAGGAAGGCCAGGCCCAGAATGCCGTAGACGATCGAGGGCACCGCCGCGAGGTTCTGGATGTTCAGCTCGATGAGCCGGTTCCACCACTTGGTGTTGTCTGCGTATTCCTCGAGGTAGATCGCGGTGGCCACGCCCACCGGCACGATGAAGAGGGCACACACCCCCATCAGCCAGATGGTGCCCCAAAGCCCTGCCTGTATCCCGGAGTCGGCGGCGGTGATCGAGGAGAAGCTGGTGATGAAGCTCCACGTCAGATTCGGGGCGCCGTCGACCGCGATGTCGACCAGGAGGACCGCGAGCATGAGCATGGCCAGCCCGAGGCAGGTGAACATGGCGAGCCGGAAGCCGATGTCCTTCGAGCGGTTTGTCCCCGAGCCCCGGCCGATCCTCTGAGACGGAGCGCCCACTGCTTGCGACTGAGCGTTCATCTACTCGTACACCTGCCGGTACTTGCGCACGAAGCGGATCGAGATCAGGTTCATGATCAGTGTGAGCACGAACAGCGTGGTGCCGACCGCAAAGATGGTCTTGTAGGCGATGCTTCCGGTGGCGATGTCGCCCTTCGCCGTAGACGCGATGTACGACGTCATGGTCAGCATCGCCTCCAGGGGGTTGCCGTTCTCGGTGGGCTGCAGCCCGGAGGCGATCACCACGACCATCGTCTCGCCCACGGCACGCGACAGGCCGAGCACGATCGAGGCGACGATTCCGGAGAGTGCCGCGGGGAAGACCACGCGCAAGGTGGTCTGCAGCTTGGAGGCGCCTAGACCGAACGAGCCCTCGCGGAGCGACGCCGGTACGGCCGACATCGAGTCCTCGGAGATCGAGGCGATGGTGGGGATGATGAGAAAGCCGATGATGATGCCGCCCGCGAGGCCATTGAAGATCCCGGCGTCGATGTTCAGGGCGTTGCGGAGGAACTCCGGGGTGAAGAAGGTCAGCGCGAAGTAGCCGAAGACGATGGTGGGGACACCCGCGAGCAGCTCTAGGATCGGCTTGATCGTCTTCCTCACCCGCGGATGGGCGTACTCGCTCAGGTAGATGGCGGCCCCAAGGCCGAGCGGCACCGCGACGGCCATGCCGATCAGGCTGATGATCATCGTGCCCGCCACGAGCGGTATCACTCCGAAGGAGGCGGGTTCGATCGCCGGCGACCAGTCGGTGCCGAACAGGAAGTCGGTCACGCCAACCTCACCGAAGAAGACGATCGTTTCCTGGACCAGCGAGAGGACGATTCCCGTCGTGGTCAGGACCGAGATCACGGCCGCCGCGACGAGGAGGCCCTTGATCAGGGCCTCCCCGTAACGCGGGCGAGGCGCGCGGAGGCTGGGAGGGCCCCCCGCGCGGCTCGCTGAGCTTCCTGCTTCCACCTAGCTCGCGCCCAGCGCGCTGGTGGCCTTGCTGGCCTGCTGCTGGCTCATCGGGACGATGGCCGACGCCTCGGCGATGGCGTCGTAGTTCTGGACCACGTAGTCCATGAACGCCTTGACCTCGGGCTTCTTGAGCGCTTTGCCGCTCGGGTACATGAACAGCGGCCGTGACAGCGGCTTGTACTCACCGCTGGCGATCGCCTCCTTGCTGGGCTTGACGCAGCCGTTGCCGGAGTCGATGGCCACCAGGCCCAGGTTGTCCTGGTTCTGCTCGTAGTAGGAGAAGCCGAAGTAGGCCAGCCCGCCCTCCTCGCCCTCGACGCCCTGGACCAACACGTTGTCGTCCTCGGAGGGCTGGTAGTCCTTGCGGGAGTTGCCCTCCTCGCCGTTGACCTCTTCGGTGAAGAACTCGAACGTGCCCGAGTCGGTGCCGGGGCCGAACAGGCTGAGCTCGGTGCTGGGGAGCTTGCTGTCGATGTCCTTGAGGGTCTTCACCTTCGACCCCGACTCCCACAGCTCCTTGAGCTGCTCGGTGGTCAAGCAGTCCACCTTGAGGCCCTTGTTGGTGACGACGGAGATGCCGTCGTTGGCGACCTGGACCTCCTTGTAGGTCACCTTGTTCTTCTTGCAGATCGGCACTTCCTCTTCCTCGTCGATGGGACGCGAGGCGTCGGAGATGTCGGTCTCACCGGCGCAGAACTTCTCGAAGCCGCCGCCGGTTCCCGATGTGCCGACGGTGATCTTCACTTCCGGGTTCTCGCCCTGGAAACCTTCGGCGGCCGCTTGGGCGAAGGGACCCACCGTGCTCGACCCGTCGATTCGGATGGTGCCGGAGAGGTTGCCGCCTCCTCCGCCTCCGCCACTGTCGCTGCTGCTGTCGTCTTCACCGCAGGCCGCCACGCCCAGGGTGAGGACGCTGCAGGCGGCGAGCGCGAGGAGCTTCCTCATCTGGCTCTTCTCCTTGATTCGTTCATAGCGGGCGGCTCACCCTCGCAGCGGTCCGAGGGCAGTCTGTTATCGACCTGTCGTCGCCCTGTGAAAAAGATGTGAATAGGTCGGATCAGCCGTCGATCTGTTCGGGCGAGAACCGGTAGCCGAAGCCGAAGTGGGTGTGGATGAACCGGCGCTGCGGAAGCGCCTCCTCCAGCTTCTGGCGCAGCTTGCCGACGTACACGTCGACCGAGCGGTCGGACTTGCGGTAGTGCTCGCCCCAGACCACGCGGTAGAGCTCCTCGCGGCTCACGATGCGGTCGCGGCGCTCGGCCAGGGCCGTGAGCAGCTCCAGCTCGCGTACGGTCAGGGGGAGGCGCCTTCCCGAGGCGAGCGCCTCGAACTCGGCGGGCCGAATCTCGAGGTCACCGACCTGGACGACGTCACTCTCGACGCTGGCCTCCATGCCGCCCGACGATCCCATCCGGCCGTCGAGAGTCCGTTACTTGCGAGTTGATGCGGTGTGAAAAACCTGTAAATGGGCCTGGTTCGGGGGGCTGGGACCGGTCGCTGACGTACACTCACGCCGGATGCCCGAACTCCGGCTCGCGATCTTGGACTCGGACTCGGGGTTCGTCCGCGTGCTCGTAAAGCGGGCGGGCGACCTCGGCTGGCAGTACCGCTGTCTGGAGGCTGCTCCGCGCACGGAGGAGTTCGTCGCCATGCGCGTGAACGCGCTTGTGGTGGACCTGGCGCTGCTGGGCCAGGGAGCGTGGGACTTTCTCGAGGAGGTCTCCGCGACGTTGCCCGGTCTGGGCATCGTGGTCTGCACCGGCCGCTCGACGGTCTCGCAGCGAGTGCGAGGACTGCGGCTGGGCGCCGATGACTGGGTGACCAAGCCCTGCCATCCCGAGGAGGTTCTGGCCCGCGTCGAAGCGGTCGTCCGCCGCCGCAAGCGGGCCTCCGCCCGCGTGGACACCGGGCCGCTGGAGGCCGGCGAGCTGGAGATCAGGGCCGACCAGTTCCAGGCCTTCGTGCACTCGCGCAGCGTGGACCTCACCCGGCGTGAGTTCGAGGTGCTGCAGCTGCTGGCCCAGGCCGAGGGCAAGGTGCTGCAGCGCGAGGAGATCTACCAGGCGGTCTGGGGCTATGCGATGGCCCACGGCGACCGCTCGGTGGACGTCTTCGTCCGCAAGGTTCGCCAGAAGCTGGAGCGCTCATCGCCCGGCTGGGGATACATCCACACGCATTTCGGGGTCGGCTACCGGTTCGATCCGGAGCGCGCCGGCGAGGCCGCCGCGGCCGAGCCGGCACTGCCGCCGCCCGTCAGCCCGGCGGTCGCGCTCGCCGAAGACGGCGACGCGTCGCTGCTCGCCGGCTAGGGTGCCGCCGCGCTGGGCGCGGTGCCAGATGAGGACCACAGGCGGTCCCCGGGCCGTTGCCATACTTCGGCCACACGATGTCGAGAAACCAGCGCATCGGGCTGGTGGTCGTGGCCCTTCTCGTCGCTGTCGCGGCCTTTGTCCTGGCTCGGCCGGGCGGCGAGGACGACTCGCCCGAGCAGGCGGCGCAGACGACCCCTGCCGAGACGGAGCCCCAGACGGCCGAGGAGCCCACGGAGTCGGCCCCCGAGTCCGAGCCGACGGCCAAGCCGAAGCCGAAGCCCGAGGTCAGCCGCATTCAAATCTCCGGCGGCGCCCCGGTGGGCGGCGTCCGGCGCGTGGCGGCGAAGAAGGGTGACACGGTCCGGATCGTCGTGACCGCAGACGCTCCGGACGACATTCACCTCCACGGCTACGACATCGAACGCCAGGCGGGCCCTGGACAGCCCGCCCGGTTCACATTCAGGGCGGACATCGAGGGGATCTTCGAGATCGAGAGCCACGTGGCCGAGGACGCCGGCAAGGACCCGCTGGTGGCTCGCCTCGTCGTACAGCCTTCGTGATCCCACTCGCGCACGGCCTCGCCGTCCGCGCGGACCTGCCGATCCCCGAGTGGCTGTTCCTCTGGGCGGCGGCGATGGTGCTGGTCGTGTCGTTCGTCGCGCTGGCCGTTCTCTGGCCCGATCCGCGGCTCCAGCGCGAGGCATGGCGTCCGCTCAAGGGCGGTTTCGGCCGCCGGCTCGCCGGCCGGCCGGTGGAGATCGTGTGCGGCGCGATCGGAGCCCTTCTCCTGATGGCGGTCGTCTACACCGGCCTGCGCGGCACCCAGAGCTCGACGGCCAACTTCGCTCCCACCTTCGTCTACGTGATCTTCTGGCTGGGTCTGGTGCCCGCGAGCGTGCTGCTGGGCGACGTCTTCAAGGCCTTCAATCCCTGGCGGGCGGTCGGACGCACCGTCGGCTGGGCGGCCAAGGCCGTCGCGCGCGGGGAGATGCCGGCCCCCCTGTCCTACCCGGAGAGGCTCGGGCGCTGGCCGGCCGTCGCCGGGATCTTCGCCTTCGCGGCGCTGGAGCTGGTGGCCTCCAACGGAGACCAGCCCGAGACCGTGGCCATCGCCACGCTGGTCTACTCCGCGCTCACCTTCATCGCGATGGCCCTCTATGGGGTGGAGACCTGGGTCGAGCGCGGCGAGGCCTTCTCGGTCTACTTCAACCTCTTCTCCCGCCTGTCTCCGATCGAGACGCGGGACCACGTGGTGGGCTGGCGCAAGCCGCTGTCCGGCCTTCCCAACCTGCCCACGTGGCCGGGCACGGTGGTGCTGCTGGCGGTCATGATCGGCTCGGTCACGTTCGACGGCGCCTCGGAGGCTCCGATCTGGACCGGCATCGCGCCTGACATCTCCCAGGTCTTCCAGGATCTGGGGTTGTCGCCCCAACGCGCGCTCGAGGCCACCTTCCTGATCGGCCTGGTCGCAACGATCCTGCTGGTGTACGGCTTCTACCGCCTGGGCGTGTTGGGCGCGCAGAGCGCGGGCGGCGGCTTCACCACCGGCCGTCTCGCGAACGCGTTCGTGCACACGCTGGTGCCGATCGCGCTTGCCTACGTCGCCGCCCACTACGTGACCCTGTTGGTCTTCCAGGGGCAGGCCATCACCTTCCTGGCCTCCGACCCGCTGGGCGACGGCGCCAACCTGTTCGGCACCGCCGACAACCAGATCGACTACGGCGTGATCGGCGCCAACGCCACCTGGTACTGGCAGGTGGCCTTCGTCGTTGGCGGCCACGTGACCGGTCTCACGCTCGCCCACGACCGCGCGCTGGCCCTGTACGACCGCGCTCGCGAGGCGATGCGGTCGCAGTACTGGATGCTCCTGGTGATGGTCGGCTTCACCACCGTGGCGCTGTGGCTGCTGTCGCAGGCGAACGCCTGACCCGGGCCTGCGAACATGAGGCAATGCTCGTGATCGCGCACGCGGGCCACTGGCTGACCACGACCGCCTATTTCATCCCTGTCGTGGGCTTCCTGGGCTGGCTCATCGTCACCCAGCTGCGCGATCGCAAGAGGAGTACACCCGGCCAGCGAGGGGAACAAGAATCACCATGACCGACGAGCTGTCGAGCCCTGTCGACCTGGAGGACGGCGAGGCATCGCCGTCCAAGATGAAGAAGAAGGAGTACGAGAAGGAGCTGGTGCGGCTCCAGCTCGAGCTGGTCAAGCTTCAGCACTGGGTCAAGCACGCCGGCCTTCGCGTGGTGCTGCTCTTCGAGGGGCGGGACGCGGCCGGCAAGGGCGGAACCATCAAGCGCATCATCGAGCCCTTGAACCCGCGCGGAGCGACGATCGTCGCACTCGGAACGCCGAACGACCGCGAGAAGACGCAGTGGTACTTCCAGCGCTACGTGTCGCACCTGCCGGCGGCCGGCGAGATCGTTCTCTTCGACCGCTCCTGGTACAACCGCGCCGGCGTCGAGCGGGTCATGGGCTTCTGCAGCGACGAGGAGTACTGGGAGTTCATGCGTACCTGCCCCGAGTTCGAGCGCATGCTCGTGAGCGACGGCGTGCTCCTGCGCAAGTACTGGTTCTCGGTCAGCGACCACGAGCAGGAGCGCCGCTTCCAGAGGCGGTCGTCCGACCCCACGCGGCGCTGGAAGCTGAGCCCGATGGACCTCGAGTCGCGTGACATGTGGGAGGAGTACTCACGGGCCAAGGACGAGATGTTCCGTTACACCCATACGCCGGAGGCGCCCTGGTACACGGTCGAAGCCGACCAAAAGCGCCGGGCCCGCCTCAACTGCATCTCCCACGTCGTCGACAGCATCGAGTACGAGGACGTGCTGCCCGGCCCGATCGAGCTCAAGGCGCGCCCCAAGCAGAAGGACTACGAGCGTCCGCCGCGCGACGCGAACACGATCATTCTCGAGAAGTACTGAT
>CAVYZJ010000009.1:0-145505 GCA_963772945.1 uncultured Thermoleophilaceae bacterium
CTCGGATGACACCATCAGGATCGCGGCGCCGCGCTGCTTGAGCTCCGAGATGAGTCCGTGGATCTCCGCCTTCGAGCCGACGTCGACGCCCCGCGTGGGCTCGTCGAGCAGCAGGATGCGCGGCTTCATCGCGAGTGCCTTGCCGAGCACGACCTTCTGCTGATTCCCGCCGGACAGCAGCGCGACCCGCCGGCGCGGATCGCCCGGCCTCACGCGCAGGCGGCCGATCATGTCCACCGCGATCTCGCGCTCGTCGGCGCGCGGCACGATGCCCCATCGACACGCGCGGCGCAGCCACGACAGGGTCAGGTTGGCCGCGACCGACATCGATTCGACCAGCCCCGCTTCGTGGCGGTCCTCGGGCACCCACGCGATCGATAGCCGCGACGCGCCGCGGGGCGTCAGGTCCGAGGCCGGGCGGCCGTGGACCTCGATCGTGCCCGACGTCGGCCGGCTGATCCCCGCCAGGCAGCGGAGCACCTCGCTGCGCCCGGACCCGTTCAGCCCGACGAGCACCACTACCTCACCCGAGCGGACGTCGACGTCCGCGGCGCGGAGCAGGCGGCCGTCGCCCAGCCCGCGAACGCGAAGCGCCAGGTCCGCGGGCTCGGCATCGACGTACGGGAAGACCTGGTCGATATTGCGGCCGACCATCATCGAGATCAGCGTCGACTCCGGCGTCTCCGGGAGCGGGACCTCGCCCACGAGCGCGCCGTCCCGGAGCACCACGGCGCGAGACGCGAGGTCGTAGACCTCCTCCATGCGGTGCGAGATGTACACCACGCCTATGCCCCGCTCGCGCAGCCGCCGCACCAGCCGATAGAGCGACTCGCGCTCGCGATGGCTGAGCGCCGACGTCGGCTCGTCCATCACCAGCAGCCAAGCGTCCGCGCGCAGCGCCTTGGCCACCTCCACCATCTGACGTTGGCCGACGCCCAGCGAACCGACCCGGGCGTTGGGCGAGATGCCTACTTGCAGCTCGGCCAGGATCTCGCCGGTGCGCCTGCGCATCGCGCGCCGCCGCAACAGGCCGGTGCCGGGCACCCTGAGCTCGTGACCGAGGAAGACGTTCTCCGCCACCGTCAGGTCGGGCGCGAGGCTGAAGTGCTGGTGGATGACGCTGATCCCCGCTCGCCGGGCGTGCTCCGGCCGCCCGAGGGCGACGCGGGCACCGTCGATCAGCAACGCGCCCGAGTCCGGCGGCTGTGATCCGGCGAGCATCTTCACGAGCGTGGACTTTCCCGCCCCGTTCTCGCCCATCAGGGCCATGACCTCCCCCGTGTGGATGTCGAACGAGACGTCCTCCACAGCCACCGCGCCGCCGAAGCGCTTGCCCACTCGGTCGAGGGCGACGGTCCGCCGGGGCGCGTCCGTCGCGCCGGCCAGCGCCGCGATGCGGCGCTGGCTGCGCAGCCCTGCGGCCAGCGTTCGGGGCGCGCCGCGGAGGGCGTGCGCCAGGTCCGGCCGGTGCAGCAGGACCGCAATCAGGATCAGGCCGCCGGTGACGAAGTAGGTCGTCTCCTGCGCGACGTGGAGGAACGACAGCCCGGATGAGATGACGCCAACAAGGACGGCCCCCAGCACCGTTCCGGCAATTCCCCCCTCGCCCCCCGACAGCTTCGTCCCGCCTATCACCGCCGCCGTGATGGCCGAGAACTCGAGCCCGGATCCGGCGAGGGGCTGCGCCGAGCCGAGCCGGCCCAGCGTGATCACAGCGCCGATCCCCGCGGCCGCCCCGACCAGCACGTAGGTTCCGGCGCGCACGCTGCGGACCGGCACGAGCGAAGCCCGCGCCGTCTCGGGGTTGCCGCCCACCGCGCGCACCCAACGGCCGTATTCCATTCGGTTCAGGAGCGCCCACCCGGCCGCCACGACGAGCGCCGCCACGACGACCGAGACCGGCACCGGCCCGAATCGGCCCTCGCCGAACCAGCTGACGGTCCCGTTGTCCACGGCCACGCCGCTGTCGCTGGCCAGCAGCAGCGCGGCGCCGCGTGCAGCCGCGAGCGTGGCGAGCGTCGCCATGAACGGACTGACGTTGAAGGCCCCGACCAGGATGCCGTTGACGACACCCACGCCCGCTCCGGCGAGCACGACCGCGACGAGCGCCACGGCCGTCCCGGCGCCGTCACGCAGGAGCAGCGCGCCGACGACCCCGGCGAGCGCCACCGTCGAGCCCGCGGAGATGTCAAGGCCGCGACCGACGATGACCACGGTCATCGCGACCGCGACGATCGCGATGACGGCGGTCTGCTGACCGATGTTCCGGACGTTCTCCACGCTGAGGAAATCCGGCCTTGCGATGCAGAAGCCGGCGAAGACGAGGACGATCGTCACGCTCAGAACGACCAGCGTCGGATCCTCCGCGACGCCCGCTACCCAACCCCGGACACGGGCGCGCGCCCGGCTGTGCGCCGTGCCCGGGATCGTGCTCATCCGTTAGTCGACGCGGCCCTTCTGGCCCTGGTTCAGGTCCTTGTCCGGCGCTTGCGGGCCCATCTGCTCCGCGTAGTTCGTCGCCTCGACCTTGGCCTGCTCGGGCGTGACGTAGTCGAGCTTCAGGCCCTTTGACCCGAGCTCGTCGGCCGTCTCGTCGGAGGTCACGAAGAACGTCGGCAGATAGACGGTCTTCGGGAACTTGGAGCCCTTCAGAATCCGCGCTGCAAACGCGATGTTCCAGTAGCCGACGCGCTCCGCTCCGGTCAGGACGTCGAGCTTCAGCGTCCCGTCCTCTATGGCCGGGTGCATCGAGAAGTCGCCGTCGTAGCTGGCCCACGTGATGTCGTCCTCGCCGGCTGCCTTGGCGGCGGTCATCGCCGCGAGACAGGGCGGGTCGGTGACGCACGAGATGCCGTCCACGTCGGGATACTGGTTCAGCACCGTCTGTGCGACATCCGCGCCCTTCGCCGCGTCCCAGTTCGTCTGCTGCGTCGTGACGATCTTGATGCCCGGGAAGTCCTTCTTCATCTCGTCCTTGAACCCGGCCTCGCGGCTGTCGGACACCGAGTTGCCGCGCGCCCCGATCAGCAGCGCCACGTCGCCCTCGCCGTCCAGCGACGTTCCGAGCGCGCGCGCCTGCATGACCATGTTGTCGTAGTCCGGATAGAGCGTTTCGTACGGGTAGGGGTCGTCGAGGTCGTTGGCCATCATGATCACCGGGATGTCAGCGGCCTTCGCCTTCTTGATGGCCGGCTCGATGCCCTTGTCGTCGACCGCGTTGATCAGGATCGCGTCGACCTTCTGGGCGATGAAGTTCTCGACGATCCCGATCTGCTTCTCGAGGCTGCCGTCGGCCGACTGGAAGCTCGCCTCCACGCCGTAATCGTCCGCCGCCTTCAGACCCGCCTCGCGCATGCTCACGAAGAACGGGTTGCTGAGGTCGATCATCGAGACGCCCAGCTTGAACTGCTTCTCACCGCCGGACGTGTTGGACGCCTGCCCGCCGCTGTCGTCGTCGCCGCAACCAGCCGCGGCGATCAACAACGCGAGGATGGCGAGGCTGGCTGCGAGACGTCGTGACATTTCTTTCTCCACTCCTTGTTCCACGATGCAGAACGTCGTTCTAATTGTGTTATATCAATGCTGCCTCACTTCGGCAAACGCGGCGGTGTAGCGCCTCGGCTGCGCGCGCACCAGCTCCACGTCGCCCGCGTCGATGGCCTCGCGGGGGCATAGGTCCCCACCGGCGCCAACCGCGGCCGCCCCAACTCGCAGCCAGTACCCGATGCCGCCCGCGGTCACGCCCCCGGTCGGCACGATTCCGAGCCCAGGGAAGGGGCTCCCGCAGCGTCACAAGGAGGTCCGCCCAGGGAGGCCGGAAGCAACTTCACGAGGGAGCAGCGGCGCGCGGCACGGGCGACTTCGGTCGGGGTGAGGACCCCGGGCAGCGCGGGGACGCCGCGGAGCTCGGCCGCGTCCAGCACCAGCTCGTCGAGATTCGGCGACACCACGAAGCGCGCTCCGGCGTGAACGGCGGCGGCGACCTGCTCACCGTGGAGAACGGTCCCCGCCCCGACCAGGAGCGACTCGTCCGCCGCAAGCTCCGCTATCGCGCTGGGTGCCTCCGGCACGCCGAACGTGATCTCGATGGCGGTGACGCCTCCCTCTGCGAGCGCCCGGGCGGCCGCGACGGCGCGCTCCGCCCAAGCGGCGCGCAGAACAGCCACGACCCCGCGCTCGGCGAGCTCCGCTCGCAGCTGCTCGTCGGTTACGCTGCCTCCGGCTGCTCGACCCGCTCGACCGCGCCGCTCGCGACCGAGCGCAGGATCGCGTCGTTGACGGCAGCCGTGCTGACCGCCTCGTCCACGTCCATGAGAAACGGCTCGCCGTGCATGACAGCCGCCACGAAGTGACGCAGCTGCTCGGACAGGTCGCCGGTGATACGCCCGTTGGTCTCCGGCCAGTGCAGCGCGTCGGGTAGCTGCCAGCCCGCGCTCGAATGAACGCGCAGGCCCTGGTCGCGCACGTCGATCTCGAGCGCCCCGTCCGTGCACACGACCGCGGTCCGCGCGTTCACGGGGCTCGGGGTGTCGGGCCGCAGCGTCCAACCCGCGTGGAGCTGAGCGACGACCCCGTCCTCGAGCTCGGCGTTTGTGACGATCACATCCTCGGCGTCGACGCCGAGCGAGGGCATCAACCGCGACGCCGCAAACGATGACACGCGCACGATGCGGCGGCCGGAGATCCACTGCACCAGGTCGACGTCGTGCACGCCCAGGTAGAAGAGGACCGAGCTCGAGTCACCCAGCCGGCGCCCCAGGTCGCGCACGCCGAGTCGGCCGCTGGCCAGATGCACGACCTCCCCGAGCTCGCCAGCCGCGACGGCCACCGCGGCCCGGGCGTAGCGCGGGTCGAAGCGAAGGATGTGCGCGACCAGCAGCCGGGCGCCGCCGCGTCTCGCCGCGCCTGCGATGCGACGCGCGCCGGCGAGTGTGTCGGCGATCGGCTTCTCCAACAACACGGCGTGGCCGGCCTCCAACAGCTCGCAGGCCGTCTCGACGTGCTCGCGGTCGGGCAGACTGACGATGCAGCCGTCGACGTCGCGACCGCCGACGAGCGGCTCGACCGAGGCGTGCAAGGGCACGTCATGCGCCTCCGCAACCGCTCGAGCTGCCGGGTCGCGGTCGACGATAGCCACCAGCTCCGCCACGTCGCTGTCCGCGATTGCCTTGGCGTGCAGGCGCCCCATGAAGCCGACGCCCACGACAGCAAGGCGGGCGATAGGATTGGAACGGTGTTCCATTTTTGTCACGGCGATGAAACCAGACGTCCGCGAGGGCGTCAACGTCGCTGATGCGCGAGGCCGGCGCGACGCCTGACGCGCCCGCGCCGATCGGCCCCTACTCGCAGAGCGTGCGCATCGGGCGCCTCGTCCACGCCGCCGGCCAAGGCGCCGACGACCCGACCACCGGGGGGCTGGCCGGTGCCGACATCGAGACCCAGACGCGTCAGTGCCTGCGCAACCTCGAGGCTGTCCTGGCAGCGTCAGGGGCAACGCTCGACGACGTGCTGCGCGTAGGCGTCTTCCTCGCTCACCGCTCCGACTTCGAAGGTATGAACGTGGTCTACAGCACCGTGTTTCGCGATCCGCCACCGGCCCGGACGACCGTCTACGTAGGGCTTTCGGGCGAGCTGCGCGTCGAGATCGACGCGCTCGCCGTCCTCCCGGAGTGACGACGGGCGGTGCGACGAGGCGGACTATCCTGCTGATCCCGGTGGCCACCTCGACGAGCCGCAACACCACGCAGATCAAGTCGGTCGTTCGCACACTGACGCTGATCGAGGCGCTCAGCGCCCACCCAGGGGGCGTCGCGATCACCGCGCTCGCCGTCGAGCTGTCGTTGCCGAAGAGCAGCGTCTTCCGCATGCTGCACACGCTGCTCGAGTACGGCTACGTCCGCCAGGACCCGACGACCGAGCGTTACGCGCTCGGCCCGCGCTTCCTCCATCTCGCCGCGTCGGTGGAGCACGGCTCCGACGTCCGGTCGCTCGCCCACCCACTGCTGGTGGAGCTGAGCAAGCTCACCACCGAGACGGTGCATCTGGCGGTGCCGATTGGGATGCACATGGCCTACATCGACAAGATCGACAGCCTGCGGGCCGTCGTCATGGCCTCGCGCATCGGCGAGCAGCTGCCGCTCCACTGCAGCGCCCTCGGCAAGGCCTACCTCGCCGCCATGCCCCTCGACGAGCGCCGCGCGACCGTGGACAGCCTGCCGCTCGAGCGGCGCACGGAGCGAACGCTCGCGGATCGCGATGCCCTGCTCGACGACCTCGAGACATGCGCGCGGCGCGGCTTCGCGATCGACAACGTGGAGAACGAGGACGGCGTCCGCTGCGTCGGCGCCGCCATTCGCGACGAGCGCCGGCGCCCGATTGCCGCGCTCTCGGTGTCGGCGCCCGCGTCCCGTCTGTCGCTGAGCGCCGCCCGCAAGATGGGACCCCACTGCGCGGAGACCGCGGCGCGGGTGTCGCGCGAGCTGGGCGGCGTGCCCGCCTGACGGCTGCGCGGCACCGCTGCTGAGGGTGAGCGACGGGACTCGAACCCGCGACCGCCTGGACCACACACAGATTCAGGGGGTCGGCTCAGTCGGATTTCCTTTGAATGCGGGTTGAGCGCCTGCGAGTTGACCCCGCTTCGCTCAAATTGATGCCCAAATTGCTGCCCACGCCGCCGCGCTCGAATGCCGCGTTGACGAGATCGGCCTCCCGCTCACCGGGCATGTAGTCCGAGTAGATGAGCGTGGTCGGTTCCAGCGGGTTTCTTAGTAGGGGGGGAAATCGACCCCGCGACCTTCGGGTTGCCTACCAGCCGCCGGCGTGACCGTCCTGCCGCAAGTCCGACCCCGCCCGGTAGACCCCGTTGAGCGGCTGCTCGAAGATCCCGCTCTTGCCTCGCTTATTTTCGAGTGCACCCTTGCAGCACGGCGTACCGGGCGGCGGCATCCGCGCCGCTCGCAGGTTCGGGTCCCGTTCGAACAGCAGCCCCTGATAGACGCCCGACTGGCCGCGGGCGAGGGCCACCTTGTGCCCCAGCTCGGTCAGCCGCGGGCCAACGAGATCCAGCTGTTCGGTATCCAGTCCGAGTACGTCGCTCAACTGGTCGTGATCGAAACGGGCGGCATCGGCCGTGGCTTGGACGTTCATCCCCAGATCGATCATGTTGATCACGTGCTGGGCCTGGGCCTGGGGTTGCGTCGTGCCGCCCTTGTTGCCGAACGCCATCAGCGGCTGGCCGTCCTTCGTGATGAACCCCGCCGTGATGGTGATAAACGGCCGCTTACGCGGAGCCACCTGGTTGGGATGACCTTCCTCGAGCGTGAAGTTGGCTCCGCGATTGTTCAGAAGAAAGCCGTACCCCGGGACCGTCACATACGAGCCGAAGAAGCCGGAGATGCTGTCGACGAACGACACCATGTTGCCCCAGCGGTCGCCCACCGTCAGGTAGACCGTGCCCCCCGGGATATTGCCCCGCACGTCAGCCGGCCTGGCCTGATCGGGGTCGATCTTCTCGCAAAGCGTCGCCGCGTGCTCCTTCGACAGCAGCGTCCCGAGCGGTACGTGCTCCGACGCCGGATCGGCGTTGTAGCGAAGCAAGTCCGAGTAGGCGAGCTTCTTCGCTTCGACGATGAAGTGCCAGTACTTCGGGTCCCTTGGGCCCAGCTCGGCGAGGTCGAAGCCGAGCTTCGGTGCGCACACGTCGAGAATGTTGAGCATCTCGAGGGCAGCGAAGCCCTGCCCGGGCGGCGGCAGCTGATGGATGTCGTACCCGTGGTAGTTGACCGAGATCGGCTCCACCAATTTCCCGCCCTTGGACTCGGCAAACTGGGCGAGGTCGCCGAGCTCCATCACACCACCTGCGGCCCTGGACTTGCGCACGATCGCCCGAGCGATCGGCCCCTCGTAGAAGGCGTCACGGCCACCCCTCTGGATAAGACGAAGCGTCCTTGCCAAGTCGGGATTGCGGAAGACGCTGTACATCTCCGGGGCCTCACCATCGGGGAGGAAGGTGTCCGGCGTGTCCGGATCCGTCCTCAGGTGGTGCGCCAGAGTTCTCCAGTCGTGAGCCACGCGTTCGTGGACGGGGAAGCCCTCCGCCGCGTATCCGCGGGCCGGCTCCAGGACCTGCTTGAAATCCATCGTGCCGAACCGCTCGAGGATCGCATCCCAGCCGGCGACAGCGCCGGGAACAGTCACCGAATTGATTCCGCTCGCCGGTACCTCGTCCACACCCAATGTGTTCTTGAAGTACTCCGGCGTCCACTTCCTCGGCGCCCAGCCGCTGGACTCCAAACCGTAGAGCTGCTTGTCCCTGGCCGACCAGACGAGGGCGAACATGTCACCGCCGAGGCCGGTAGCCATCGGCTCGACGACACCCGCCGTGGCCGCTGCCGCGACCGCCGCGTCGATCGCGTTGCCACCGTCCATCAGAATGCGCTCTGCCGTCGCGGTCATGAGCGGCTGGCTTGTAGCGGCGACCCCGTTGCGGGCGAGAACCTCCGACCGCGTCTGCTCCGCATACCCCTGAGGGCGCGTGGCCCGAACCGCCGTGACGTTGTCGCCCGGATTCGGCACATCCGCAGTCGGCTTCCCGAATGGGTTGGTCGATCCAAGAGGCGACTGCGCCACGCCGACCGCCGACCCGATAATCACGCCTAACGCGGCCAGGCCGAAAGAAACTAGCCGGCGCCGCGTCCACGTCACGGACGCAAAGCCCGACGCCGTTCTACGCCTCTCCGGTCCCGGATGTTGCCTCTTCCCGAACACGCAACTCCCGCCTTCGCTAGCGCACGCCACATTGGGGCGCGTACGGCATTTGTTGGGTGGTCATGTCCTAGCTCCTGGAGCCTCCAATGTCAACAAGCCGTTGCTGAAAGGATGCCCCGGAGCCCGCCTCGTCCGGGGGGCGAGCGTTCCGACTGGCCCGTCACCTGGCTGCCTAACCCCGGCGTGGGCGCGCGGCCGAGCCGGCTCGGCCTCCCCGGACCCTCGCTGAACGCCTCGGCCAGACTGGAGCTCGTTTGGGCACTGGTGCCCAAACCCCCTCCCTACGGCCCCAATCGGCCTAATCGCTCGCCTTCTCGCCCTCCCCTGATGAGCCGCTATCCGGCTCCGCAGCGCGCTTTGAGGCGCGCCTGAGCTCGGTTCATAGGGCTGTCTCCGGAGGCAGAAGTCGCAGTATCGAGCCCTGTTAGAGCGGCAGTCTCGTTTGACTCGCGGGATCCCGTTGCACGGGTCTCCGTCGCATGGCGAGTCCGGATTCAGTCCGGAAACTCCCGGTAAATTGCATCGAATCCGGGAGGCGCAATGCCGCTCCCAGCCGCTTCGAACCCGCCTGCAGAGCGAAAAGCTGCGTTCCCTCGGACTAACAGCGGTTGATAGCCCTGCAGAAGGTCGTGGGTTCGAATCCCAACAGGCGCTTCGAGACGACCCGCTCGGGTTCGTGTCGATCCACGCTGGTCCGTTGGTCGATGGCCTGGCCGCGAGCTCGATGCTCTAGCCGAGAGCGTCAGGGATGCGGGCTCGTGGACCACCGGCCAGATCGGCGAGGCCCTTGACCTCGACCTCCGCTCGAAGACCGAGCGTGAGCGCCTCAATCGGGCACTTGCCGGACTCCTACGGCGGAAGGATCCCGCAAATAGCGGCCGCCTTTGGCCCGACTGAGCCCACGCGCAAGGTTGAGGGCCTTGTCCCGTGTAAGCGGGGTGGGAGTTCGAATCTCCCTGGGCGCACCTGAAAGCACCTGTACTTGGCTTTCGCCTCCGCTTTGGGGGCGCCGGCGGACGCGGGTTGCCTGTCCGCGATCCAGTCGCGGCGCCGGCTAACCCACGCCCGTCGCTTCGGCCGGCTCCCCTGTGGCGGGAGCGGGCGCGAACGCGGCCAGCTCCCGCCGGCCCGGCAGCGCCGCTCCCGCCAGCGCAGCGAGCAGCGATAGGCCGGCCGAGACTCCCATTGCGCCCACGAAGCCGTCGCTGAATTCGGCCGGCGAGGCGTAGCCGCCGATGCCCGCGAACACCGCTACGGCGATCGCGATGCCGAACACACCGCCCAGCTCGCGCACGGTGCTGTTGGTGCCGGATGCCTTGCCGATCGCCTCGGAGGGCACGGAGCCCACCACGGAGTTCTGCGCGGCCGGGAATGACATCGAGATCCCCACGCCGGCGACCATCAGCGGCGGCACGAGCGCGCCGTAGGCCATCCCGGGCTCGGCGAGAAGCGCGATCCAGGCCATTCCCGCGCATTGGAGCAGCGGCCCGATCACCAGGAACGGGCGCTCTCCGAAGCGGTCCACCAGGGCGCCGGCCACCGGGGCCACGAAGAACAGCGTGGCCGTCCAGGGCAGCAGCTGGAGGCCCGCCTCGAGCGGCCCGCTGCCAAGGCCGGTCTGCATGAACTGGGAGATGAAGAAGACACCGCAGAAGAGCGCCCCGACAGCGCAGAAGATCGAGGCGTTGCCGGCCGAGAAGGCGCGCGAGCGGAAGAACTGCATGGGGAGCATCGGCTCGCGGGCGCGCAGCTCCCAGGCGATGAAGGCCGCCAGCAGGAGCAGGCCGGCGGCGAGCGCGGCGAGCACTTCGGCGCTCCCCCAGCCCGCGCCGTTGCCGCGCACGAGCGCCCAGACGACTCCGAGCACCCCGCCCGTGACCAGCGCGAGGCCACGCAGGTCCAGCGCCGAGTCGGGACCGTGGGCTTCGGGCATCCGGGCGAGCGCCAGCGGGATCAGCGCGAGGCCGATCGGCACGTTGAGCCAGAAGATCCACTGCCAGGCGATGCCCTCGGTGACGGCTCCGCCCACGAGCGGGCCGCTCGCCACCGCGAGCCCTGTGACCGCGAAGAAGATCCCCAGCGCCCAGCCCCGCCGCTCGGGCGGGAAGGCGGTGCTCACGAGCGCCATCGACAGGGTCAACACGAGGGCAGCTCCGAGGCCCTGCAACGCCCGCCCGGCGATGAGCGCACCGACGCTCGGCGCAACGGCGCACGCGGCCGACGAGAGGGCGAACAGGCCGAGCCCGGCCGCGAACCAGCGCCGGCGTCCGTAGCGGTCGCCGAGCGCGGCGGCCGTCATCAACACCACGGCCAAGCTCAGGTTGTAGGCGTTCACGGTCCACTCGAGCTCTTCGATCGACGCTCCAAGGTCGAGGCGGATCGTGCTGAGCGCGGTGGAGACGACGAGCGTGTCGAGCGCCACCATCAGCGAGCCCAGGGATGCGAGGACGAGGGTCCATCTCTGCGATGAGGTCATGCCCATGCAGACTCCGCACCGCGCGAACATTGAGCGATTAATTTCGCGCCGATGCGGTGTCGCTACCTGTACATGGGCCAGGAGGGAACGAACCTTGCGAGGATCGAGCTGTGACCACCGTGGATCGAGCCCGCGCGGGCGACGAGCAAGCCTTCGAGGAGCTGGTCGCGCCCTTTCGCCGCGAGCTGCAGGTGCACTGCTACCGGATACTGGGCTCGCTTCAGGACGCGGAAGACGTTCTCCAGGAGACTCTGCTCGCGGCCTGGCGCGGCCTCGAGGGTTTCGAGGAACGCGCGTCGCTGCGCTCCTGGCTCTACCGGATCGCCACCCGCCGCTGCCTCAACGCACTGCGCGACAGCGCCCGGCGGCCCCAGCGCATGCCGGGCGCTGACGGACCGTTGAACGCCCCAGAGCCCACGCGGAGCGCCGAGCCGCTGTGGCTCGAGCCCTACCCCGACACTCTGCTGGAGGGCCTGGCGGATCGTGCCGACGGCCCGGATGCTCGCTACGAGACCAAGGAGGCGGTCGCGCTGGCGTTCGTCTCCGGTCTACAGCGGATACCGCCGCACCAGCGGGCGGTGCTGGTCCTCCGGGACGTGCTCGGGTACCGCGCGGCCGAGGTGGCAGACATGCTCGACACGACCGTCGCCGCGGTCACCAGCGCCCTGCAGCGGGCTCGCACCGCGGTCGAGCACGCGGCGCCACCCGGGGATCGGGCGACGCTGCCTGCCGACGCGGCCGCGCGGGAGCTGCTCGGGCGCTTTGCGGCTGCGTTCGAGACCGGCGACGTGGAGACCGTGGTCGCGCTGCTCAGCGACGACGCTTGGCTGCGCATGCCGCCCGAACCGCACGAGTACCAGGGCCGGCAGGCGATCCGCGCCTTCCTGGCCACCCGCCGGTTGTGGCAGGACGGGCGTGGCGTCCGGCTCGTGGGCACCAGGGCCAACGGGCAGCCGGCATTCGCGTACTACCTGGGCGACCCGCACGCCGCGGTGGTCCGGATCGGCGGCCTTCTCGTGCTCACTCTCGACAACGACGCGATCGCGGCTGTCACCCGCTTCGGGGATACCGGCGTTCTTTCGCGTTTCGGGCTTCCGCGCACATTGCCCGCGGAGCCCCGCTGACCGTCCCTCGTTATCCGGCGGCAGGCCGACACTCGGCGAGACAGGCGAGCCTTGACCGGCTGCTCCCGCCATCGCTTCGGGCGGGCATGGTCGGCTCGTTAGTCGAGAGAGCCATCGAAGCCTGCGCGACGGATGAGGACCCCGCAGTCGCGGGACCCTGGGGTTTCGCCCGCGACCTGGCGAACCTCCTGCCACCGGGGTAGGGTCGAAGGCGTGAGACGCCCATCTCCCCGCCTCGCCGTGGCGATCGCGGCGGCGGTTGCGGGGGCCGTCCTCTTCGCCGCGCCGGCATTCGCCGCGCCCACCCGGGTCACCTGGCCGTCCTCCATCAACGTGAAGGCCGCACCCGGCACCGAGAACTACATCGATATCACCTACGAGCTCGAGTTCGGCAGCTGGACCCACTTCGTCAACGACCGCGCGGGCGTCACCACTGTCGTCACCCAGGCCCCGAGTTGCTACCCAAGGGGACCGAAGCGGGTCCACTGTCCGGACGGCACCAGCGGGGACGACGGTACGCCGGGAGGGGGCGAAACCTTCTCGATCTCCCTCGGCGACGGGGACGATCACTTCTGGGCCTTGTCCGTCGGCGAGTTCAGGCTTCGCGCCGGCTCCGGGGACGACTTCGTGGTCGGCAACGACGACCCGAGCGTCATGCCCGCGCAGGAGGATGAACCGCAGGTCACCTTCTACAGCGAGGACATGCTCTACGGCGACAGCGGCGACGACCATCTAGGGGGGCGAAGGGGGCCCGATTTCCTCCATGGCGGCCCCGGCAACGACTTCCTCAACGGCGGCGAGGCGGCGCCCGACGACTTCGGCGGCGAAACCGACGACAGCCTGCTCGGGGGATCGGGCAACGACAGGCTGCGTGCGGTCGACGGTTACCGCGACCTGGTGATCGACTGCGGGAAGGGCAGGCGCGACAAGGCCTGGATCGACAGGAAAGTCGACCCGAAGCCGAAGGGGTGTGAGGTCGTCAAGAGGGTGAGGCCTCGTTGAGCCGGCCGCGTCCGGACGGGCCCTGACCCTTGACACGCACGCGCGGTGGCGCGTGCGTAGGCGCCGGCCGACCTGCGCCGCGGGGGGTGGTCGACGTTCCGTCCCATAGTGGGACGGAACCACGACAACCCCCGAACCGACGGCGCGCGAGCCGGCTCAGGAGGCCAGCGGGCCGGGCGGACGCAGCCCCGCGTCCTCGAACAGGGCCTTCAGCAGCGGTTCGTAGTCCCCGGCCGCGAGCGCGCCGATCGGATCCGGCGTGTGCGGGAGCAGCGTCTCGTACGGGAGGCCGAAGGCGGCGCGCATCGCGAGCAACCGTCGGCGTTCGGCGCTCTGCGCGTCCCCGAGCACTCGCCTGGCCGCAGTCAGACGCCGTACTCGCAGGGCGCGCCGCGGAACGGCCCAGAGCAGGACGATGAGCGTGGGTAACGCGAACGTCACCCAGCCCAGAAGCCTCGCCGTGTCCTCGACGGCCGTCGCGCCCTGCTCGCCGAGAGCCGCCGTGTTGCCCCCGGTCTGAGCGCCGACCTCGCGGAACGCATCATCGAGCGGGCCGCCCACGATCGGGACGTCCGCAACCACACCGCCGGCGTCCTCGAACCCGCCCCGGACGCTGTTGCCGGCGTCCTGGACGCCGCGGCCTAGGCTCGCCAGGTCGTCGAAGGTGTCGTTGACCGTGAGGCCGAGCCAGGCGAAGCACGCTATGAGGACGATGACCGCCAGATCCCCGAGAATCGCCCGGCTGCGCGGGCCGGGAAGCTGCGGGTAGTAGCGCACGCGGGCAGTATCGCCACGCGGCCCGACGCCAAAGCGCGCGCGCCGTGCCAAAGTCCTCGAGCCCCGAACGTAAACCGCGTCCGCGAAGGAGAGCCATGCTGGATCACGTCGGTGTCGAGGTGTCCGACTACGAACGCAGCAAGGCGTTCTACGCCCAGGCCCTCGAGCCGCTGGGCCTGGAGCTGCTGATGGAGCCCGTACCGACCGGCGGCGGGTTCGGCCTACCGGCGGATCAAAAGCCGTTCTTCTGGATCTCCGCCCGCGGTCGCCCGGCCGTCTCGGGAGCGCACGTGGCCTTCGAGGCGTCGAGCACCGGGGCGGTCGACGCCTTTCATGCCGCGGCCCTTGCCGCGGGCGCTCAGGACAACGGCGGCCCGGGCAAGCGCGAGATCTACCACCCCCACTACTACGGAGCGTTCGTCCTCGACCCGGACGGCAACAACGTGGAAGCCGTCTTCCACGGCGCCCCGTAGTGAAGCTCGAGGGAGCGGCGTCAGTGATCGCGGGCTGCGCGGCCTACAGGCGGCACCAGCGGCGGGCGATCTCGACGTAGGCGTCCGCCGCCGCCTCGAGCTTCGACACCGAGCAGGACTCGTCGGTCCGGTGGCACTCGCCGGCGTCGCCCGGTCCGCAGATCACGGTCGGAGGACGGCCGTAGGCGGGCGCCAGCGCCGACGCGTCGGTGAAGTAGGCGAGGCCACGCGGCTGCGGACGCTCGCCGAGGAGCGGCTCCATCACGTCGAACACGTCGGCGACCCAGGGATCGCTCGGATCGGTCGTCACCTCCGGCAGGTTCACCCGCGCTTGCAGGTCCACGTCCTCGCCAAGAAGGCCGGACAGGCGGCCGAGCACGTCGTCGCCGCTCAGCCCGGGCACCAGCCGCACATCGATTCCCGCGCCGGCCCGGTCCGGGACCGAGTTGACATTGGTCCCGCCCGAGACGGTGCCGACGTTCAGGGTGGGCCGGCCGAGCAGCTCGTGCTCCTCGGCCTCCAGCTCGTAGCCCTCGAGCTTCGTGATCGCGACGGCGATCCTGTGGACGGCGTTGTCGCCCAGGTGGGGCATCGAGCCGTGTGCGCTCTTGCCGCCGGTGGTCGCGTCGATCCACACCACTCCCTTGTGGGCAAGGCAGGGGTAGTTCGAGGTGGGTTCGGCCACCAGCAGGGCGCCGGCCTCGCCGAGGGCGCCGTCGGCGCCGGCGAGCGCGAGCGCCCCCTCGCAGCCCGTCTCCTCCCCGGCGCACAGCACCAGCTCGAGCCCGGCCTCACCGCGCCCGAGTGCGGCCACGCGCTCGGCGGCGAGAACGATCGCCGCAAGCCCGCCCTTCATGTCGCTGGTCCCTCGCCCGAAGAGCCGGTCGCCGTCGATCTCGCCGGCGAAGGGGTGGTGGTCCCATTCCGCCCGGCCGAGCGGCACCGTGTCGAGGTGGGCGGTCAGGCAGAGCGCCGGCGCGTCTCCCCTTCCGCGCCAGCGCGCCACCAGGCTCTCGCGTCCCGGCTCCAGCTCGTGCCGCCGGACCTCGAGGCCGGCCGACTCGAGGCGCGCGCCCACCAGCGCGGCCGCGTCGGCCTCGCGGCCGGGCGGGTTGACCGTGTTCGTCGCCACCAGCTCGCGGGTCAGCTCGACGACGTCGGTCATGCCGCCAGTCTGTCGGGCCGGGCGGCCCGAATGCGCTCGGCGACCTGCGGTGGCTGCAGCCGCTCGGTGTCGAGCACCAGGTGCACGCCGTCGAGGCCCGCAAAGGCGACCACGGATGTGTTCGTGTACTCCAAGAGCCAATCGAGCGACGACCAGCCCGGCGGCTCGCGGGTGATGATTCGGCGGCGCAGCGTGTCCCGAGCAGCCTCCAACCGCACGAGCAGATGATCGTCGGCTCCGACCGAGGCCAAGACGTCGCTCAGGTGCGCCGTGGACTCGATGACCTCAGCAATCAGCAGGAGGTCGTGGCCGTCGCGGCGGTGCAGGTCTCCCCAGACGCGGAGGTGCTCGCAGCGCTGACGAACGTCGGGGAAGGGGTATGCCCAGGCCACCTCGTCCACGTCGATGGCCGCGTGCGCGATCTGCGCGTCCACCAGCGCATCGCTCAACGCCGTCAGGCAGACGGTCTTCCCCGCTCCGGGCGGACCGGTGACGACGACGGCGAACAGCGAATGGGTCATCGCGCTGGAGGCAGCAGCGCCGCCACCAGCTGCTCGGCGAGCCAGCGTTCGTAGGCCTCGGGCGTCCATCCTCGGTCGCGGACGAGCGCGAGGTACGTGCGCTCGCTGGCGAGGGTCCAGATCACGTCCGCGGCGGCGCGGGTCGTCAGGCCGGGCTTCAGCTGCTTGCGCCGCGCGAAGCTCCGGGCCAGTCGGGTCTGGGTCTCGTACCGCCGCCGGTCGTGCTCGGCGAGCATCTCCGTGGCCTCGGCATCGGAGCCGGCGGCCGCCTCCAGCTGGGCGAATACGGCGGCCTCGCGATCGCCGATCTGACGGTGAAGCCGCGCGAACAGCGCGAGCCGGAGGCGTGGATCCTCCTCTTCCTCCATCTCCTTCCAGGCGGGCCGGGCAGCCAGTGGGGCCGCGTCGTCGTCGCCTCTCACGGTGAGGTCCACGACCGCACGGAGGATGTTGGCCTTGCTGCGCAGGCTGGCGTAGACGGTGGGCACGGCGACATCGGCCTCGTCGGCGATCGCGGCGATCGCCGTCGCGGCGTAGCCGTCGCGCACGAACAGGCGGGCTGCCGCCTCCACGATCCGCCGGCGCGTCTCGCGCGCCTGCCGGGCGCGGTTCGACATCTCGTACGGGCGACCCTCAACGGCCATCATTGGTTATAGTTTCATATATCGAATAGAGGAGACTCGACCATGTCGGCCACAGCCCCCGCCCCCGCCTACGCCCTCGAACCCGGCAGCGGCGAACGCCTGCGTTTCGGCGAGGTGGAGATCCTGGTCCGCGCCTCGGCCGAGACCACCGCCGGCGCTTTTGCCCTCTTCGAGGAGAACGAACCCGTCGACACACCGCTTCACGTCCACGAGAACGAGGACGAGCTGTTCTACGTGCTCGAGGGCGAGCACGTGTTCCAGGTGGGAGACGATGAGTTTCCGCTCGGCCCCGGCGGGCTGGTGTTCGCACCTCGAGGCATCCCCCACGCCCAGCGGCGGGTCGTGCCACGGACGGGACGGGTGCTGGTGCTAACCGCGCCTGCCGGGCTCGAGCGGTTTTTCCGCGAGCTTGCGGCGGCCGAGAGAGAGGGCACGCTCGGGCCGGATGCCTACGCGAGTGCCTCACAGACCCACGGGATCACCTGGGTCGGCTGAGCGCCCTCTAACGCACGGCGGCAGCCGCCCACTTCTGGCACGCGCTCCCTGAGCAGCGCGACAGGTCGCCCATGATCCGGCGCAGCGTGCGGAGGCGCACCCGCACACGCGGATCGCCCGCCAGCGAGCGCAGCTGGTGTGGGTCGCGCTTCAGGTCGTAGAGCTCTCTCTGGCCGCCCTGGTAGTCGACGAACAGCCAGCGGGTCGTGCGCACCGCCCGCCACGCCGGGACTCGCGTCTGCTCTTGCCGCGCGCCGCCCTCCCTCGTGTTTACACGGCCCCGAGCGCCGTTTCCGACCGTCTCGTGCAGCAGCGGCCGCAGGGACCGCAACCGAGGATCGCGCGCGAAGGGCAGGATCGAGCGGCCGTCGAGACGAAGGGTCGGCCTTGCCCCCGTGGCCCGCAGGATGGTGGGCGCCAGGTCGATGTTCCCCACCAGCGCCTTGGTCGTCCGCCCCCTTGGCAGGCGCGGTCCGCGAATCAGCAGCGGAACCTGAGTGGAGGGGTCGTAGGGGAGCATCTTGCCGAGCGGCACGCGGTGCTCGCCCTGCATGTAGCCATTGTCGGAGGTGAAGATCACGTAGGTGTCGTCGAGCTCACCGGTGCGCGAGAGCTCCCGCACGATCGCCGCGACCGCCTCGTCCACCGCGAGCAGCGACTCCCAGCGCTCGCGCATGCGTGTCCGGATCGCCGCGTTGCGGCTTGGCGTGAGCGGGCGGTTCCAGCGGCCGACGAACCAAGGCTTGTCGGAGAGATCGGCCTCGTTGTAGCCCGGCGGCCTGCGGAGGGCGGCCTGCGCGAACCGCCCGCGGTGGCGCGGGGCGGGCCGCACCAGCTTCCCCGTGAGCCGCTGCGTGTAGCCCGACTCGTGATGCGGGGCGAGGAACGCGACCGACAGGAAGAACGGCGCATCGTCCGGGGCGCGGCGGCGGATGAACCCGACGGCCTTCCTGCGGATGACGTCGGTCTGGTAGAGCCTGGGTACCTCCTTCAGCACGTCGCCGTAAGTGCGCGCCGTGCCGTTCTCGAACATCGTGTAGCCCCACATCCGGTACGTGGAGTGGTCGACCAGGCCGTACCACTCGGTCCAGCCTCTCGGGATGTCCGGCTTGCGCTCGCGGCCGTAGCCGTTGAGGAACTTGCCCACGTGCGCGGTGGCGTATCCGGCTCGCTTCAGCCAGACCGGAAGGTACCGGCGCTGGTTCAGGCGGCCGTAGCCCCCACCGCACGCGGGGTAGAGGCAGCGAACGCCGTTGTTGTGCGCGTACTGTCCGGTCAGGAAAGTCGCACGCGAGGGGCAGCAGACCGGGTACGAGACGTAGGAGCGTGTGAACGTAACTCCCTGTCCCCCGATCAGGCGGCGCGTCTGGCGGAGGGCCCCCATGTCGCGGACGGTCTGATCGTCGGTCATCAGAACGATGACGTTCGGGCCGCCCGAGTCGTCGCTCGGGGCGTCCTGCGCTGCGCTGCCGGTAGCCGACAGCAGAGCCACGGTCGCGAGCACCAGCACGACCGCAGCACGCCTCATCCGCGGGATCTCCGGAAGATCGCCACCGAGCCGAGGTAGGCATCCTCGGACGCCACATAGACGTTGCGACCATCGGGGCTCACGGTGACCGCGACGGCCACGGTGAGCCCTCGGCCGTCGGGACAGCCGAGGCCGCCGGCCCGGATGAAGCAGGCGTAGCGGCCGGGAAGCTGGGCGAGTCTCCCGGTCGACCGGTTGCGCGCGATGGCGCCCAGCATGTTCACCTTGGCCGAGACCGCGTAGAGGTTGCGGCCGTCCGGACTAAGGGCTACCCCCCAGACCTCGTCGAGCGCCCGGCCCCTTCCGCAGCGACCACCGCCGCCTTCCTGGCTGATGCACCCGGTGCGGTTCAGCCTCTGGGAGAGCGCGCCAGTCCCTCGGTGGCGACGCAGAATCGCGACGCCGTCGCTTCTCGACGACGCGACGTACACCCCGCGGCCGTCGGGCGTGACCGCCAGGTCGACCGGGCCCGCCAGGGCGCGCCCGCGTGCGCAGCCCTCCGCCCCGCCCCTCGCGATGCACCCGGCCTGACCCGGGGCCTGCGACAGCCCTGCCGGCCCGCTGCTCAGCACGGCGACCGCGTTGCTGCCCGCTCCGGCGACGAGCACGTGGCGGCTGTCGGGGGTCACCGTCACCTCCTCGGGCGCCGAGATCGCTCGCGCGATCCCGCACCCGGATCCGCCGCCATGGCTCACGCAGCCGGCGCTGCCGGCCGGCTGGGCCAGCCGGCCGTCGCCGCCCCGGTTGAAGACCGCTACCGCGCTGGGGAATCGCCTCCCCGTCACGTACACCCGCTCGCCGTCCGGGCTCACGGCCACGCTGGTCGGCTCGTTCAGGGCCCGGCCCACCACGCACCCGCCGCCCGGGCGCTGGCTGAGGCAGCCCGCGGCTCCGGAGAGCTGGCGCAGGGCACCGGACCGCCGGTCGCGGCGAAAGACGCTGAGCGCGTCGCTGCCCGCAGCGGCCACGTAGACGTTCGCGCCGTCGGGGCTCACCGCGATCGACATCGGGTGGGCGAGAGCCCGTGCGGTCGAGCACGAGCCGCCCCCCTCGTACCGCACGCAACCGCGGCGCCCGCCGAGCTGAGCGAGCTCGCCCGAGCGCCGGTCACGGGCGAAGACGGCGACCGCGTGACTGCCGTAGGAGGCGACGTAGGCGTGCCGCCCGTCGGGGCTGATCGCGATGTCTTCCGGGCTGCCGACCGCCCGGCCCCGGGCGCAGCGGTTGGTCCCGCGCGCGTGAATGCAACCGGCCTCGCCCTTCGGCTGGGCCAACCGACCCACCGGCGCCGCCGCCGCGCCCTCGGGCTCGACGGCCGCGGCGAGCAGGATTTGCCCAAGGAGCACCAGCAGCGCCAGGAATGGCGTCGTCACAGGCATGCGGATGTGCGAAGGCGATCTAAGGGGCCAGATCCCGACCCACCATAGCTGGGCGGGCTCGCAAGATTTTCGCGAGCCGGCCGTCGAGCCTCAGCCGTCGATTCCGCGCCCGGTGTCCCCCAGGCGCTCGCGCACCCGCTCGAAGTACCCCGAGCGCGTTGGCGGCTAAACCGGACCGCGCCCTATGCCTCGGCCTTGACCCTCGCGATCGCGACGGTGGCCGGCCGGCAGTCCGCCTCGCGTGCCGGCCGGAGCGCGGTTCCGGCTATCGGGCAGCTTCGGTCGGTGGCCGCCCGCGCGGGGGTGCCCGCCTCCTCGGAGGCCGGCTCGGCGTCGAGCACGTCGGCGCTGATCGTGAACCAGGCGACCACCCCGCCGAGCGCCGCCAGCGCCGCGGTGGCCACCATGGCGATGCGGAAGCCCTCGGACATCGCCTGCGGGTCGTAGAAGTCCTCGCCGGTGAGACCGGCGATCAGCGGCAGCACGGCCACCGCGAGCAGGCCGGCCACGCGGGCCACCGCGTTGTTGATCCCCGATGCGACCCCGGCGTGGCTCGCGTCGGCCGCCGCGAGGACCGTGGCGGTAACCGGGGCCACCACCAGCGTGAGCCCCACGCCGTAAACGAGGATCGAGGGAAGCACGCCCGTTAGGTAGGAGTCGCCCGGCTCGATCCTGGTCATCAGCAGCATCCCCGCGGCGATGATCAAGGGACCGGCGGTCAGCGGAATGCGAGCCCCGATCCGCTGCGCCAGCGCACCGGCGCGGGCGGAGAACAGCAGCATCAGGACGGTCACGGGCAGCGAAGCCGAGCCCGCCGCGATCGCCGAGTAGCCGAGGGAGATCTGCAGGAAGGCCACGAGCAGGAAGAACACCCCGCCGAGCGCCGCGTAGACCGCGAAGGTCACGAGGTTGGCCGCCGTGAACTGCTTCGAGCTGAAGATGTCCAGGGGGATCATCGGATTGGGGCTGTGGCGCTCGACCCAGAGAAAGGCGGCGAGGGCGGCCACGCCGAGGGCCCCGGCCGCGCCCACCAGCCCTCCGCTGGATGCCCCACCCGCCTGAACGAGGGCGAACGTGATCCCGGCCAGCCCCAGGGCGGCGAGTGCGGCGCCGGGATAGTCCAGCCGTCCGGTGGCACCCGGGTCCTTCGACTCCGGCACGTGGCGCTTGGCCATCACCACCACGAAGGCGCCGAGCGGGATGTTGAGCAGGAAGATCGCCCGCCAGGAGACGGAGTCGACGAGATAGCCGCCGACCAGCGGGCCGATCGCGGCCGCCACCCCGCCGAGACCCGACCAGGCGCCGATCGCCCGCGCTCTGTCCTCACGGTGGAAGGTGGCCTCGATGATCGCCAGGCTGCCCGGGGTGAGCAGGGCGCCGCCCACGCCCTGCAGCACCCGTGCGGCCACGAGCGTCTCGACGTTCGGCGCCAGCGCGCACAGCACCGAGGCGGCGGTGAACCAGACCACGCCCAGGTTGAACATCCGGCGCCGTCCCAGACGGTCGCCGAGCGAGCCTCCGAGCAGGATCAGCGAAGCCAGCGTCAGCAGATAGCCGTTCAACACCCACTGGAGCCCGGCGGTGCTCGCGTCGAGGTCGCGCCCGATCTCGGGCAGAGCGACGTTCACCACGGTCGCCTCCAGGAACGCGACGCCCGACCCGAGCACGGTCACCGCGAGCACCCAGCGGCCCTGACCGGAGTCGAAGCGGATGGGTTCGCCCATCCGACCAAGACTACGTACCGGGCCACGGAGGTCTGCGAGCATGCGCCTGCCCATGGGCGCCGCCCTCACGTTCGACATGTACGGCACGCTGGTCGACCCCCTCGGCATCGCACGGGCCCTCGAGCGCCAGGTGGCCGAGCCGGAGCAGGTGGCACGCCGCTGGCGAGAGACCCAGCTCCGCTACGCGGCGCTGCTGGCCGCGATGGAGCACTACCACGACTTCGGCTGGGTCACCGAGCGCGCCCTCGATCACGCCCTGGCCCTATGCGGGGACGACCTCGACGCCTCCACCCGCGCTGAGCTGGTCGCCGCCTACGATCGGCTCGACGCGTTCCGTGACACACGCCCCGGTCTCGAGCGCCTGCGCGCGGCGGGCCACACCCTGGCGGTGTTCTCCAACGGCACGAGGGCGATGATCGAGCGGGTGGTCGGCAGCGCGGGCATCGCCGACTGCTTCGACGACCTGATCAGCGTGGACGAGGTGGGCACCTTCAAGCCCTCACCACGGGTCTACCTGCACGCGGCCGCGCGCGTCGGGCAAGCGCCCGGCGACACCTGGCTGGTCTCCGCCAATCCGTTCGACGTGATCGGTGCGGCCACCGCCGGCCTGCGCACCGCGTGGATCGACCGCGGTGGAGCGGCCTTCGACCCGCTCGGCCCGGAGCCGGAGATCGTGGTCGGTGACCTGGGCGCGCTGGCGGACGCCCTCGGGTGACTCGCACTCTCGTCGTCTCCGATTTCCACCTGGGTGGGCGTCTCGACCGCGACGTCCTGCGGCGCCCCCAGGCGCTGGAGGCGCTGCTGGCGGCCCTCGAAGGTGTCGATCGGCTGGTGCTCCTCGGCGACGTGATCGAGCTGCTCGAGCAGGAGCACCGGAAGGCGCGGCAGGCCGCGGAGCCGGTGCTGCGCCGCCTGGGATCGGGGCTGGGCCGGGGGCGGGAGGTCGTGCTCGTACCCGGCAACCACGACGCCGACCTGATCCGGCCGTGGCTTCGGGCCCGCGGGGTGCCGGCGGCGGTGGAGGCCCCCGTGCCGCTCGACGCGACTGCCATGCTGGCCGACGTCGCGTCCTGGCTCGCGCCGGCCCGCGTGCTCGTGCGCTACCCCGGGATCTGGCTGAGCGAAGCCGTGTGGGCCACCCACGGCCACTACCTCGATCGTCACCTGCTGCCGGACTCGGCCTACGGCGTGGGCCGCGGCCTGCTCGGCCGGCTTCCCGCCGACGCCGCGCGGCCGGAGGACTACGAGCGCGCCGGCGGCCCCTGGCCGCGGGCGGTCGAGGGGCTGCTGGCGCGCCGGCTTCCGCGCCCGGTGGCCGCGCTGTTCGACGACCTGGCCGAGGTCATGCGCGCGGCGACGATGCCCGCGAACCCCAAGCGCCTGCTGCCCCGGCGGATGGCACCGCTCACCGCCCGGCTGCTGGCGACCCAGATGCGCCGGGCCAGCGTCCCCGCGCTCGCGCGCGTGGCGCACCGGCTGGGTGTGGACGCGGAGTGGGTCGTGTTCGGGCATGTGCATCGCTGCGGCCCGCTCGCCGGGGACGACCTACAGGAGTGGCGCGGCCCCGGTGGGCGGCCCCGGATCGTCAACACCGGGTCGTGGGTATACGAGCCGCTGCTGGTCCACCGCGCCTCTCCCCCGCATCCCTACTGGCCCGGCGGCGCGGTGCTGCTCGAGGAGGGCGGCGAGCCGCGTCCGCTCGGGCTGCTCGACCACCTGGACGCCGGGTCCCTCCACTGAGGGCATACTGCGGTTGTGTCGGCCGAGGCGGCGAACCTGGTGCGGGCGTTCTACGAGTTCAGCGCCGGACGCGATCTCGTCGCCGCGCTATCGGAGCCCGATTTCATCGAAGCCGGCCAGGCCGCGTTCGACCATCTGATGGCGCCAGAGTTCGAGTTCGTGCTGGTGCGCGGCGACGTCGGTGACCAGGGCACCTACCGCGGGCGCAACGCTCTGCTGGACGGCATGCGGGACTGGCTCTCGAGCTTCCGCAGCTACGTGACACAGGTGGACGATGTGATCGACCTGGGCGCGCGGGTGCTGGTGCTCACCGACGAGCACGGAGTCTCGCTCTCAGGTGAGGTGCCCGTGCGCCAGCGAGGAGCAGTTTTCTGGACCTTCCGCGAGGCGGGGGTGGAACGGATCGAGACCTACCTGCAGCCGAGCGCCGCTCTCGCGGCGCTGGCCGAGCATGAGCGGGCCCGGCTGACCGAGCCCGCTCGGGCGACTCTGCTGAGCTAGCTGCTCTCGGTGGCGGGTGCCGCGGCACGCCGCGGCGCGGCCGCTCCGCCCTCGCGCTCCTTCTGGCGCTCCGGTGCGATCCGGACGACGTTTCTGGCCAGGCCGACCCGCTCCAGGCCGCGGATGATCAGCGCGGAGGGGTCGATCTCCCAGCGCTTGAGGCCGTGCTCGGCCGAACGCGGGAAGGCGTGATGGTTGTGGTGCCAGGACTCGCCGAACGAGGGAAGGGCGAGCCAGAAAACGTTGCGCGACTCGTCGTCGGTCTCGAAGCGGCGCGCACCGAGGAAGTGGCAGACCGAGTTGACGCTCCAGGTGACGTGGTGAACGATGAACACGCGCACCAGCCCGCCCCACAGGAGACCGGTCGCCGCGCCGGCGAGCGTCCCGGTGAGCAGCCAGCCCGCAATCGCGGGAATCACCAGCCCGGCCAGGGCCAGGAAGGGGAAGTAGCGGTTGATCCTGCGCATCCCGGCGTCCTCGTAGAGGTCCTTCGCGTACTTGCTGCCGGCCCGCCCCTGATTCATGAGCAGCCAGCCGACGTGCGCGTGCCACAGGCCGCTCAGAACGCCCATGACCCCGTCGCCGTGACCGACATGCGGGCTGTGCGGATCGCCCTCCTCGTCGGCATGGGCGTGGTGCTTTCGGTGGTCGCCCACCCAGCCGATCACCGGCCCTTGGACGGCCATGGAGCCGAGCACGGCGAAGGTGTACTCGAGCGGCTTCGACACCTGGAAGGAGCGGTGGGTGAGCAGGCGGTGGAAGCCGACGGTGACCCCGGCTCCGGTGAGGACGTACATGACCGCCAGGATCACGAGGTCGGACGTGGAGACCACGCTGTTCCAGAGCAACACGATCGCGGCGATGGTGGCCACGAACGGCAGCACGACGGCGGCCAGGTTCACCTGCTTCTCAATCCGAGTCATGTCGGGAACGATATGCGCCAGGGGCCACATGTACTAGCCTTATGGCCGCTAATCCACTGGCAGAAATGCGCACCTAAGTGACAAAAACCGTCGATTCCGAGCCCTGGAGGGCGCTGCCGCCCGAGGTGGCCGACGCGATCGAGCCCGAGCTGTCGGCGGTCACCGGCGAGATCCTGGACACCATCGCGCGTGAAGTGCCTGAGTACGCCCGGCCGCTCGAGGGCTCGTTCGGGCACGGCCTCCGCACCGGCGTCAGCGAGGCCCTGCGCCAGTTCGTGCACCTCATCCGGGACCCCGAGAGCGGGCGTGAGGCCGGCCGGGACGTCTACGTGGACCTCGGCCGGGGCGAGCTGCGCCAGGGGCGCACGCTGGACGCGCTGCAGTCGGCCTACCGGGTGGGGGCACGGGTGGCCTGGCGCCGGCTGGCGGGCGCGGCCCGCCGGGCCGAGCTCGACGCCGGAGTGATCAGCGCGCTGGCCGAGTCGATCTTCGCCTACATCGAGGAGCTCTCGGCCGACTCGGTGGAGGGCTACGCGCAGGAGCGGTCGCAGCAGGAGGGGGAGCGCCAGCGCCGGCGCCGGGAACTGGTGGGCGTGCTGCTGCGCGACCCGCCGGCCGATGCCGCCGACGTGACTGCCGCCGCCGACGCCGCGGCCTGGAGCGTTCCCCGCAGCGCCGCCGCGCTGGCCTGCCCGGAGGCTCACCTCGACCGTGTGGTGCGCCGGCTGCCCGCCGACACGCTCGGGACGCTGCTGCGGGGCGTGGGCTGTGTGATCCTGCCCGACCCCGCCGGGCCGGGACGGGGCGCTCAGATCGCCCAGGCCGCGGGTGGCGGGCCGGCCGTGCTGGGACCGGCTGGGCCAGTGGCCGAGCTGTCGGAGTCCTGGTCTCTGGCCCGGAGCGCCCTGCGGGCCCGAGAGGCGGGGGCCCTCTCCGGGGATGGACTCACGCGCGTCGAGGAGCGCCTGGCCGACCTACTGGTCTATGACGGCCGGCGCCTGGCCGAGCGCATCGCCGATCGCCGCCTGGCGTCGTTTGCGGGGCTCACGCCCAAGGCCCGCGTGCGCATGGAGGAGACCCTGTTCGCCTACCTGAGACAGCAGGGGAACGCGGCCGCGATGGCCGACGAGCTCGGCGTCCATCCTCAGACCGCGCGCTACCGGCTGGCCCGCCTGCGCGAGCTGCTCGACGGAGCGCTCGACGATCCCGAGGCGCGCTTTGAGCTGGAGCTGGCGCTACGGGCGGGCTGGAGCAGCTGAGCTTCTGAAGCCCCAGAGGAGCTGCTTCTCACCGTGAGTGAGCGGGCGCCACCGCTCGGCGCGAGGCTCCCAGACGTAGATGCTCACGTCGACGACGCTTCGCACTCCGCTCAGCGCCTCCACCGCTGTGCGGGTGTCGGCCCGGTCCACGAGGACATCGCGGCTGAGCGCGTCCACCACCCGGAATCGAAGCGGGCCTCGCGACTCGGGCGCTCGCCGGGCACGCGGCGCCGGCCCACGCCGGGCGGGCGCGGCCCGGGTCCGGGGCGCCGGCCGCTGGACGGTCTTCTCGAGCGGCACCATCTCGGCGCCCGTGCCCTTCGTCCCCGTGTCGAGGACCCAGTGCCGTCCTTCAGCCATCTCCTACGACTCTACGCGGGCCTACCGCCGGTCGTAGCGCTCCTGCTCGGGGGCGGTGCGCTCGGCCCAGGGGATCGCCTCTAGCCGCTCGTCGGGGATCGGCTCCCCGCTCTCGACCGACACGCCGTAGGTGCCGTCCGCGAGGCGCTTCTCGGCGCGGTCGATCGCCGACAGCTCCTCCTGCAGGCTCTCGGACAGGCCCTCGTCCCGCTCGGCCTCGAACACGTCGGTGGCCTGGTCGCCCGGATGCTGATCGAGGTGCGAAAGCTCCTCGTCGCCCTGCGGGCGCAGCCGTTCCAGCGCCTCCTCGACCCTCCGGCGCTCGCGGGACAGAAGCTCACGGGCGTGCTCGGCGTCCATGGTGCTCAGCGCGAGACGCCGCCGAGGGCCTCGGGCTGCTCGACGATCTCCTTCTCCTCCGCCTTCTCGGCGTCCTCGAGCTGCTCCTCGGAGGTTTCACGGGAGATCGCCACCGCGCCGATCGTGATCGCCAGCGCGAACACGACGTACAGGGTGACCGAGAGGCTCGAGCCGGTGGCCTCGAGCAGCGCGACCGAGATGATCGGCGCCAGCGCGCCGCCGAGAACACCGGCCAGCTGGTAGCCGAGCGAAGCCCCGCTGTAGCGCACGCGAGTGCCGAACAGCTCGGTGAGGAAGGCCGCCTGCGGTCCGTACATCATCGCGTGGAAGAACAGTCCCACCGCCGCGGCCAGCACGATCAGCGCGCTCGACTCCGTGTCGAGCAGCGGGAAGAACACGAACATCCACACCACCGCTCCCACGGCGCCCAGCAGATAGACGGGCCTGCGGCCGACGCGGTCGGAGGCCGCTCCGAAGGCGGGGATGAAGGCGAGCTGGAACGCCGAGCCGATCAGCACGGCGTTCAGCCCGACGCTCTCACTCAGGCCGAGCTCCTCCGTCACGTAGGTGAGGATGAAGAGAGCGAAGGTGTAGAAGGCGACGTCGGTGCCCAGGCGGGCACACACCGCGATCGTCAGCTCCTTCGGATAGACCTTGAACACGTCGACCACGGGGGCCTTGGCCTTGGTCTTGGACTTCTCGACCTCCTTGAACAGAGGCGACTCCGAGATGGCCAGCCGCACCCACAGCCCGACGAAGATCAGCACGGCCGACAACAGGAACGCGATGCGCCAGCCCCAGGACTGGAAGGCGCTCTCCGAGAGCACGGCCGCCAGCAGCGCGAGCACGCCCGCGGAGAGAAGGTTGCCGGCGGGAACACCGAGCTGCGGCCAGCTGGCGTGGAGCCCGCGCTTGCGCTCGTCGCCGTGCTCGGCCACCATCAGGACGGCCCCGCCCCACTCGCCGCCCAGGCCGAGGCCCTGCACGAAGCGCAGCACCACCAGCAGGATCGGCGCCAGCACGCCCACGTCGTCGTAGGTCGGCAGGCAGCCGATCAGGAAGGTGGCCCCTCCCATCAGCACGAGAGTCGCGATGAGCGCCTTGCGGCGCCCGGCGCGATCGCCGTAGTTGCCGAAGAACACTCCGCCGAGCGGCCGGGCCACGAAGCCCACCGAATAGGTGGCGAAGGCCAGCAGCGTGCCGACGAGCGGATCGAAGCTGGGGAAGAACAGCTTCCCGAAGATCAGCGACGCGGCGGTCCCGTAGAGGAAGAAGTCGTACCACTCGAGCGATGTGCCCACGAGGCTCGCCGCAACCACCTTGCGGAACTCGCCCGGGCTTACCCGGCGCCTTCGACGGCCACCCGTGGGCTCGGTCGACTCGGAAGCTTCCATCCGCCTGCCGAGCGAGTTCCCCAAATCCGGCGCGGAGTAACGCCTATTTCACGTCGACTCGCTCCGGCGCCTCGTGGGGACCGAGGCAGATGAGCTTGTCCCCCTCCTCCCGCTCGGCGGCACGGGGGTCGTCGAAGCGCAGGACCTCGTCGCCGCGGATGATCCCGAGGATCGAGTCGGCCGGGCGCCGCTCGCCGTCCGGGTAGCGCTCCGGATCGCCGGCCGCACGCTCGATCACGTGCAGGCCGCCCGGTGTGTCGAGCAGGTCCTCCACCAGCGTCAACAGGTGCGGCGAGTCCGAGCCGGCGGCCAGCAGCCGCCCGGTGGCGGTCGGCCCGCGCACCACCCCGTCCGCCCCGCTCTGAATGAGCAGGTGGGCGTTCTCGTCCTGCATGATGGCCGCCACGATCGTGGCCTTCTCGTTGAGCTCTCGGGCGGTGAGCGAGATGAGCGCCGCGGTGGCGTCGCTGCTCACGGCGATGAGCACCGAACGAGCGCCGTCGATTCCCGCCTCCTGCAGGGTCTGGGTGAGGGTCGCGTCGCCGCTCACGCCGGCGAACCCGTTGCGGGCGGCGTCATCCATGAAGCCCGCGTCCCTGTCCACCACCACAACCTGCTCCTTGGGATGCCCGCCTTCGACCAAGCGCTCGGCGCTGGCCCGTCCTGTGTTCCCGTAGCCGCAGACGATCGTGTGGTCGTGCACCTTCTGCCTCCAAAGCCGCTCACGGACCGCCGCGACCGACCGGCTGGTCAGGAGCTCGACGGTGGTGCCCACGAGGAGCACCAGGAAGAGTATGCGCAGCGGCGTGGTCACGAACGTGGTGACCAGCCGCGCGCTGTCCGAGACCGGCGCGATGTCGCCGTAGCCCGTGGTGGTGATCGTGACGGTGGAGTAGTAGAGCGCGTCCAGGAAGCTGAGCTCACCGTCGCCGGCGTCGCTGTACCCGTCGCGGTCGAGCCAGGCCAGCACGGCGATGATCAGCACGAGCGAGGTCGCGATGGCGAACCGCAGTGCGAGCGTTACCCGCGGGGAGCGCGTCGACTCCGGGAGCTTCACGGTGGGCAGTCGCGCGGGGTTCTCCACGCGCTCAGGTTTCCAGATCCGCGGCGGAGTCGCGTAAAGTGCCGCGCCATGCCGGTGGCGCGAAACCACATGTCGCGCGATCTGTTGAGCGTGAGGCCCGACCTATCCTTGACCGAGGTGGCCCAGCGCATGGTGGAGCGGGACATCGGGGCCGCCCTGGTGACCGAGGGGGACCGCCTCGTGGGCATCCTCACCGAGCGCGACGTGCTGCGGGCGGTGGCCAAGGGCATTGGCGAGGACACCACCGCGGCCGACTGGATGACGGCCGACCCGGACACGATGACCCCCGACGAGTCGACCGAACACGCCGGCGTCCTGATGATCCACGGCGGCTTTCGCCACCTGCCGCTGGTGGAGGGAGATCAGGTCGTGGGAATGCTCTCGATACGCGACCTCATGCGAGTTGTGATCGAGGACTCGGCGCCCCGCGGCGCCTGAGCAGGACCTTCGGGCGCAACCCACTCGCAGGACGCCGGGCCCGCGCGGCGAATTCCTCCGTTGCGCCATGGCCAGCGAACCAGACGCGAGCGGTAACGGCGCGGGCGTCGGGCCCTCGACGCCGGCGGCGCGCCGCCACGGGCGACCACCCTCCGACGACATCGGCCCCGAGCTGTCCGCGTTGGAGGAGTCGGCGGCGAGCGAGCCCGCGCTTCTCAGGCCCGGCGACGAGCAGGCACCGGCGCCGGCGGCGCCTGCCGAGCAGCCCGCCGCCCCGGCCGAGCAGACGGCCGCTCCTCCGGTCGCGCAGCCCGCCGGCCCCGCCGGCCCGCCGCCCGCCGCGCCTCCCCCGCCGCGCCCTGCTCCGCCGCGCCGGGCGGCCCCGGGGGAACGTCCCACGTCCCCGGTCGGGCGCGATGACCGGCCCGGGCCGCCTCCGCCCGGACCGCCGCATTCCGTCCGTGATCGCAGCGCCGCGCTGCTGGCCCTCGGCCTCGGCGCCGGCGCGGTGCTGATCGTGGCCACCTCGCTGATGTCCTCCGGCTCACCGGCGGCCTCGATCGCGGGCTTCGACGCGCAGGTCTCGCGCAACGTCGTGGCCCCTGGCGGCTGGCTCGCGGTCCGCGGCTCGGACGCGCCTCCGGACACCGAGGTGGTGCTCGAGACCCGCGCCAGGGGTAGCGACTGGCGCGAGGCCGGGCGGGTGAGCTCGGACGGGGACGGCGACTATCGCGTCTCCGGGCGTGCCCTGGCGAGTCCGGGACCGCTCGCCGTGCGAGCCCGGGCGCCGGGCGGCAGCGCCACCTCGGAACCGGTCAGCGTGAGCGTCCGTCCACTGCGGCTGGCATCGGTCGGGGACATCAACCTGGGCGACGTGCCCGGGGCCGCGATCGCGGCCAACGGCCCGCGCTACCCCTGGGAGAGCGTGGGGCCGGCGCTGAGAAACGCCGACATCGCCTTCGGCAACCTGGAGTGCGCCGTATCCAAGCGCGGCGAGCCGTTTCCGAAGCAGTTCAACTTCCGCGGCACGCCCAGGGCCCTCCGAGGCCTGCGCCGGAACTCGGGGCTCGACGTACTGAACCTCGCCAACAACCACGTGGGCGACTACGGGCCCCAGGCGATGATGGACACCGTGCGCGGGGTCGAGCGCATGGACATGAAGGCGGTCGGCGCGGGCCAGAACCTGGATCGCGCCCTCGAGCCGCAGGTGGTCGAGCGGCTCGGCCTGCGTGTGGCCTTTGTGGGCTTCTCCGAGATCTATCCCATCGAGTTCGCGGCGGCCGCCGACCGGCCCGGCACGGCTTGGGCCGAGCCCGACTCGATCGCGCGCGCGGTCCGGGCCGCGCACAAACGGGCCGACGTGGTGGTGGCCACCTTCCACTGGGGCATCGAGAAGGCGGGCCTCGAGAGCGCCGCGCAGCAGACGCTGGCCCGGGCGGCGGTGGACGCCGGCGCCCAGCTCGTGATCGGCGCCCACCCGCACGTGCTGCAACCGCTGCGCCGAGAGGGCGCGGGGCTGGTGGCCTACTCGCTCGGGAACTTCGTGTTCGGCGCCGCGTCCAGCGACACCACCTCCACCGGCATCCTGGTCACCGATCTGACGGGCGACGGGGTGTCCGGTGCGCGGTGGCGGCCCGGGCAGATAGCGGGCGGGCGGCCCGAGATGGACCGCTCGCGGCCTCGGCGGCTACCGCTCGGTGACCCGGCGGCGATGTCCGCGGGCGTCACGCTCTGAGCCCCTCCGCGGCCGCGCGGCGCCGATCGCCAGCTGCCGGGTGAGCGCCTGCCGGCGCCCGGCCTGCGAGCGGAACGTCACTCGCACCCGAACGCGCAGTGGTGCGCGACGCGCGAGCAGCCGCCGGCCCGCGGCCGTGGGGACCAGCCGGAGCCGCACGCGCCCGGTTCCGAACACCCTCGTGCTCGCGAAGGCGACGCGTTTGCTCTTCGCGCCGGCCACGGCGGTCAGCCGGCCGGGCCCGGCCGCTCTGACCACCAGCGTCTTCACCCCGTTGCGGCCGGTCAGCACGCGCACCAGCCGCAGGCGCCGACGGCGGCCGGGGGGCGCGACCTCCCCCTCCTCGTCATCGCCGATCTCGTCTTCGAACAGCCCCGGGTCCTCCTCGAACGGCCCCTCCTCGGCGAACCCGCCGCCGTCGGGATCCTGGGTCTCGTCGCCCAGCAGGTCGCCGTCGTCGTCCGGCTCCACGGTGCCCGCGAGCAGCAGCTCCCGGCCGCTGCCGCCGTCCTCGCCGCAGGGCGCGCAGGGGTCGGTGAAGCGGACGACGGCGCCGTCAGGGCTGGGCCTGCTCCTCACGCCGAGGTCGACCTCGCCCGGCCGCAGGAGAAAGCCGAGCGAGTCGCCCGCCTGCACGGGCAGGTGCAACCCACGGAGCTCTCGCAGGCCGCCCGCCGCGGTCACGCCCGGCACCGGCGCCCGCCCGGCGATCGTGGCGCCGAGGCCGGCGCCGGGGCGCAGCACGGCCACGCTGGGCGGCGCGCTGCCCGCCGTCCGCCTCGCATACACGCGCGCGGAGACGAGGACGCCGTCCTCGGGGGCCTCCACCACCGCGCCGGCGAGCGCGAGCTGGCGAAAGCCCACGACCGGGCCGCGGCAGTTGCCGGCGCACGCGAAGCCGCTGGGCGCCGCCCCGGGGTTGGCCGAGCCGAGGTCGCTGTCCGCGCGGGCGGGACCCGCGCCGAGTGCCAGCGCCAGCACGGCCGTGGCCACGGTGATCGGCAGGCGGAAAACCATCCTGATGTCTCATGCGTGAGATGGCGCCGAGCGGCTCACCCGCCGTCGGCGTGAGGCGCTACCGCCGGCTGAGCATCTCGCCCCGCAGGCCGCCCGCACGCAGGCGCCAGGGCACGTCGCGCAGCGCGTCGCCGGTGCGGTAGCGGAGGTCGGCCGCCCGCCACAGCGCCGCCGTATGCGCGATCGCCTCCTCGAACGACCGGTGGCCGTTCTCGGTGGGCGGGGCCTCGAGCCATTCGTGGAGGCTGCCCCAGAGGGCCGCGTGGGCGTCGCACATCCGGGCCACGTGCCAGCGACGGGCCCGCTGGCCGCCGACGTCGAGCTGACGCAGCTCGGACTGCCAGCGGCCGATCTCGGCCAGGAGCGAGCAGGCCTCCTTCTTCTCGCGCTCCGCGTGGGCGATCAGCCCCACCAGCCGCTCCAGCCGAAGGTCGCGAGCCCTCACCGTGCGTTCGGCCGCCTCCGCGTCGTGGCCCTCCTCCGGGCTGCCGCCCGCGTCGTCGGTGTAGCGGGGGTATGCGACCGCGAGCGCCTCCAGCCCGTACTTGGCGCTCCAGCCCTGCATATCGGCGACCAGCTCGTAGCGGGCCCGCCAATGGCGGTGGTGGAGCGCCACCTGCTGCACCCGCTCCCAGGCGCTCGCCTCGTCCGCCCACCAGTCGAGCATCTCGTGCAGGTCGGGGCGGGGGTCGAGCCGCCGCCCGCGCCGGTGCCAACACTGCTCCCAGCGCCAGGCCGTTGCGCTGAGCAGGTCGTGCGTGTAGCGGGAGAGCTCCCACTGGTGCAGGTCGCGCGGCCGCTGCGGAGTCGCCCGCGGCGAAGGGAAGTACATCGCCTCGAAGTGCTTGAAGAGGACGTGGGAGCGCAGGCCGTCCAGATCGGGGTCCTCGCTGATCAGCCAGTTGCGGCGCCCGGCCAGGTAGGCGCTGTCGGCACGACCCATCGCCTGCTCCAGGTGCGTGACGGCCGCTTCGGCCAGCGCTGTGCGGCGCTCTTCGTCGCCCTCTTCGGGCTCCGGGATGAGCGGCAGCGCGTAGGCGCATGCCGCGTTGTAGAGCTCCTGCCAATTGTCGAAGCGCCCGCCCGGACGATGTCGTTCGAGCCGCCTCCGGACGTCCTCGGCGGTCGGGTGCTCGACCACGTCCGGCTCGGCCGCCAGCGCCGCCTGCGTCCATGCCAGCCGCTGCTGCATGCAGCACTCCGACAGCCCGGCTGCGGTCGGGGTCAGCGTCGTGCCGCCCGAATGCCGCCGGCCTCCCACGGCCTCGCCCAGCCGGCGGACCTCCCTGCACGCGGCGATCTGCAGCAGCTCCTGCAGCTCCAGCAGCCCTCGGTCGGTGTCATCGGTCGCGGTGCCCGCCGGAGGCTCGGCGATCAGCTCGGCCCGCTCGATGCGGCCGATCCGGTCCGAGTCGGGGATGCTCTCGAACAGCGCCGCCAGAGCGGGTTCGAGCCGGCGGCGGAGATGGCGCCGCTGGCGGTCACGCCGCGTCCAGGCACTCGCGTCGACCGGACCGGTCCGCCGCCACTGGCGGGCCAGCTCGGCCTGGGCCAGCAGGACGGCGCGCCGGTAGCGGCCGATGACCATCGTGGCGTCGCGCTCGATCCGGCCGCGGCTGCGGTAGAGCCGGCGGGGAAGCGGCAGGCCCCCCGGGCGGGCCACGGTCTCCATGCCCTCGTACGTGGCCAGCGCGTCGAGCGGGAGCCCGATCTTCTCCTGCAGGAAGCCGATCTGCAGCCGCAGGCCGATGTTCAGCGGGTCGCGCTCCAGCGCCCGGTAGTAGCGGTCGAGCGCCTCGTCGTAGCGACGCTCGTCCTCCAGCTCGGCGGCACGCTCGTAGTCGTGGAAGAGCTCCCCGGGCATGGGATAGCGGCGCCACGCGGCCCAGGGCGCTTCGCAGCGGCGCGTGCGCGTGAGAATGGCGGCCGTGGCGTGGTCCGCTGCCCGGCGGAGGACCCTGACCCACGAGGTGTCCCACAGCGTCTCCACCCGGATCGAGTCGCGGGGCAGGCGGGTGACCTGAAGGGTCACGCCGTAGGACTGGCTCCCCGAGCGGCGCATCAGCACACCCTTGACCTCGTACGCGTGCGGCGGTTTGGCGGCTCGCAGGAGTGTCAGCAGGCTGCCCAGAACGTTGCCGGCGTCGATCCCCCCCTGCCCGAGGACGTCGAGGAAGTCACCCTGTGCCGAGGTGGCGGGCACCGGCGCGAGCGACTGGAGGTGGGACACGGCCAGTCGCCGGCGAAAGCGCATGGTCAGCTGGGCGGGGTCTGCGTCCTCCAGCTCGGCGCCCGCCTCGAAGTCGGGCACCTCGATGCGGCCGGGCAGGTACGCCAGCAGCTCCAGCCAGAGGTTGCGAAAGCAGAAGGCGCTGAGCGTGAGCGCCCCAAGGGCGAGCACCAGGGCCACCGCGGGCTCGGAGAGCGTGGCCAGCACGGAGTCGAGGAACCCGTTCGGGTTCGGCTCCTGCGCCCGTCCGTTGAGGTAGGCCAGCACCAGCAGCACGGCCAGGCCGGCCGCCACGCCCACGGTCCAGATGAGCACCCAGGGCCAGCGTGGCCGCAGGCGAAGCGCGCGGGACGCCGGGGCGCGGCGTCTCATGCGCGGCTTCCTCTCCGCTGTGTATCGATCATCGGAGTCCGTTCACGAAAAGAGCCGGGCGGACGAGTCCCCCGGCTCCGCGGTCCACCGTACGCCCGAGCACGGGGTGGGTCAAGCGGTGGAGGATTCGTGCCGGTTACAGTCCAGCCGATGGGGGAGCCGAGTCCCTCCTACAGCCACGGCGTCAGCGACACCCCGCTGCTCGGCGAGACGATCGGCGAGAACCTTCGCCGGACGGTCGAGCGGGTCGGAGACTGCGAGGCGCTCGTGAGCCGCTCGCAAGGGCTGCGCTTCACTTACCGCGAGCTGGACGCGGAGGTGGACCGGGTGGCGCTCGGCCTGCTGGCCGCCGGCATCGCCAAGGGGGACCGGGTGGGCATCTGGGCGCCGAACTGCGCCGAGTGGGTGTTCGTCCAGTACGCCACCGCCAAGCTCGGCGCCATCCTGGTCAACATCAACCCCGCCTACCGCACGCACGAGCTCGAGTTCGCCCTCGGGCAGTCGGGGGTGCGCCTGCTGGTCAGCGCGCAGCGCTTCAAGAGCAGCGACTACATGACGATGGTCGACGAGGTGCGAGGCGGCCTCGATCGACTCGAACGCGTGGTCTTCACCGAGCACGAGAGCTGGGACGAGCTGGTCGATGCGGGCGGCGGCCATGACGTCCACGAACTGGCCGAGCGAGCGGACCAGCTGACCTTCGACGACGCGATCAACATCCAGTACACGAGCGGGACGACCGGCTACCCGAAGGGCGCCACGCTCTCGCACCACAACATCCTCAACAACGGCTTCTTCGTGGCCGAGCTGCTCGGGTACGACGCGGAGGACCGGGTCTGCATCCCGGTTCCCTTCTACCACTGCTTCGGCATGGTGATGGGCAACCTGGGTGCGACCACCCACGGTGCGTGCATCGTGATACCCGCTCCCGCGTTCGAGCCGTCGGCCACGCTGGCGGCGGTGGCAGAGGAGCGATGCACGTCGCTCTACGGCGTCCCCACGATGTTCATCGCCGAACTCGACGACCCCGACTTCGCCGCTCACGACCTCACGTCGCTGCGGACCGGGATCATGGCGGGCTCGCCCTGCCCGGTGGAGGTGATGAAGCGGGTGCAGAGCGAGATGCACATGAAGGAGGTGGCCATCTGCTACGGCATGACCGAGACCTCACCGGTGTCGACGCAGACCCGCCGGGACGACGCTCTCGACCGCCGGGTGGGCTCGGTGGGCCGCGCCGGACCGCACATCGAGATCAAGGTGATCGACCCGGACAGCGGCCACGTCGTGCCGCGCGGTGAGAGCGGCGAGTTCTCCACGCGCGGCTACAGCGTGATGCTCAGCTACTGGGACGAGCCCGAGAGGACCGACGAGGCGATCGATTCGGCCGGCTGGATGCACACGGGGGACCTGGCCACGATGGACGACGACGGCTACTGCAACATCGTCGGCCGGATCAAGGACCTGGTGATCCGAGGCGGAGAGAATGTCTACCCGCGCGAGGTCGAGGAGTTCCTCTACGGCCATCCCGGCGTGGCCGACGTCCAGGTGGTGGGCGTGCCGGACCCCAAGTACGGGGAGGAGCTGTGCGCGTGGGTCGTGACACGTGAGGACGCGAGCGTCGACGAGGAGGAGATCCGGGACTTCTGCCGCGGGCAGCTGGCCCACTTCAAGGTGCCGCGCTACGTGGTCTTCACCGACGAGTTTCCGATGACCGTGACCGGCAAGGTCCAGAAGTTCAAGCTGCGGGAGGAGTCGCTCGCGCGCCTCGGGCTGGAAGACGCGGTTGCGAGCTAGCGGGCCGCCGGCTCGCTCGGTTGCTCGGCGGCGGGGGCGTCGGGCGCCCCGGCGATCCGGTCCTGGAAGCGCCGGTAGCGGGCGGTCTTCCTGGCGTAGCGCTTCTCCGTGCGGGCGAGCTTCTTGCTGCCCTGCTTGTAGAAGCGGCGGGCCCAGATCGAGCCCGGCTTGGCCAGCCGGATGGCTCCGAACCAGCCAAGGATGGGGAAGAGCATCGCCGCCACACCGAAGATGACCTTGCCCTTGACCACCGTGATCCCGGCCACGAGGAGCGCGAAGAGCACTGAGCCGAAGATGACCGGCCAGGAGTCGCCGGTCCCGAAGGGCAGGAACCCGATCAACAGCAAGCCGGCGACCGCGGTGGCGATGATCACGGCGTCGACCGAGCGCCGGCCCTCCTCGGCCCAGTAGACGTCCTCGAGGTGCAGCCAGAGCGCGAACTCGTCCAGCGTCAGCCCCGCGCCGATGCCGAAGCCGGCGGCGGAGATCTCCAGCCATGGGCTGGTGGGCTGGAGCGCGAGCACGAACCCGAAGAAGAGGACCATGACGTTCCCGAACACCAGGTGATGCACGTGCAGGTCGCCGGACTCGATGCTCCCCGGCCACCAGGGCACCTTGGGGCTGCGCATGAGCCGCGTGCTGACGCGGATGAGAAGAAAGGACAAAACCAAGCCGGCGAGCAGGATCAGTCCGGAGCGGGTGCCCTCGTCGGAGAGGAACTCCTCCCCACCCTCGAGCTCGAAGGCCAGCTGCGCGATCAGTTCGCCGCTTGCCACATGTCATAGCCTACGTACGGACTCGCATGACCGGCAACCCCGCAGGCCGGCCTGGAGGGTTGTCCGAGCGGAGCAGAGGAATCGCCTCCGCGGTCCTGGTGGTGATCGGAGCCGTCCTTCTGCTCGCCGGAACGATCGCCTTCTACGGCCGCACCGAGATCATCGACCGTGAGGCGTTCGCGGACCGCGCCGTCGAGGCGCTCGAGAACGACGGCGTGCGCGAGCTGGTGGGCCAGCAGATCGTGGTCAACCTCGTCGACCGCGGCTCCACCGACCTCGTGGCGGTGCGTCCGCTGCTCGAGTCGGTGGTGGGCGCGGTCATCCAGACCGACCCCTTCCGGCGGCTGTTCCGCGCCGCCGCACTCCAGACCAACCAGGTCTTCTTCGAGCGCGAGCGCGGCAACGCCCTCTTTGACCTGGCCGATGCCACCCAGGTCGTTCGCTTCGGGCTGAAGTCGGTCTCGCCTCAGGTGGCCAAGGAGATCCCGGAAAACATCGAGCCGAAGCTCCTCACGCTGCGGCGCCGGGAGTTCGCCGGGACGACGCTTGCCGTGGCCGACGACATCCGCGTTCTGGGGCTGGTGCTGCCGCTGCTGGCCATCGTCGCCTTCCTGGCCGCCGTGGGGCTCGCTCCCGACCGCCGCCTCGGGGTGCTGCGCGTGGGCGTGGGGATCGGTGCCGTCGGCGCCGTGCTGGCCTGCGTGCTCTTCATCCTGCGCGCCCGCACGCTCGCGGGCGTGCACGGCGAGGACGAGACCACCGACGAGCAGGTGCGCGACGCGGTGTCCGGGGTTCTCGACGCCTACCTGGGGGACCTCTTCGGCTGGGCCCTGCTGCTCGCGCTCGGCGGCCTCGTGGTCGGCGCCGCGGCAGCGGCTCTCGACCCCGACGACGTCGAGGAGCCCGTGACCCGGCTGCGGCGGCGGCTTTTCGACCGCCCGGCGACGACGCGAGGACGGGCGCTGCGGGGCGTGGCGGCCCTGGCGCTGGGCATCCTGGTGGTGCTCAACCCCACGCTCGCTCTGCAGGTGGGCGCGGTGATCCTCGGCGCGTTCCTCGTCTTCTACGGAACCAGCGAGATCCTCGTGCTGCTGCAGCGCGGCGGGGCCGCGGCAAGCACCGAGGCGGCGGAGGGCGGGCGCCGGAGGGCCCTCGCGGTCGCGGGCGTGGCCGCGGTGGCCTGCGTGGCCGTGTTGGCGGGCCTCGTAACCCTCATCACCCAGGACGACGGAGGGCTCGAGCAGTCCGCGACGGTGACCAAGGCCGGTACCTGCAACGGCTCCCGGGGGCTCTGCAACGTCCCCCTGAACGAGGCGGTGTTCGCGGGCACGCACAACTCGTTCTCGGCCGCCGATAGTCCGGGCTGGTACATCGCCAACCAGCGCCGGACGATCAAGCGGCAACTGCGCGACGGCATACGCCTGTTCCTGCTGGACGCCCACTGGGGCGTCGAGGCCTCGAACGGGCGGGTCCGGACGGACTTCGAGACCGAACAGCGCGACCGCAACAAGGTCGTCTCGGCGCTGCCCCCCGAGATCCTGAAGGCGTCTGAGCGACTGGCCGGGCGCGTGGGCCTGCGGGGCGAGGGCGGAAAGCCTGAGGTGTGGCTGTGCCACACCGTGTGCGAGGTGGGCGCGACTCCCTTCGTCGACGGCCTGACGGACATCCGGGAGTTCCTCGAGGCCAACCGCGGCGAGGTGGTGGTCATCTTCGTGGAGCCTTACGTGAAGCCGAACGACATCGAGAAGAGCTTCCAGGAGTCGGGGCTCGACAAGTACGTGGCCACCTTCGAACGCGACGAGCCGCTGCCGACCCTCGGGCAGATGGTGAGGTCCAACGAACGCGTGGTGGTCCTGGCCGAGAAGGACGCGGACGGCACCGTGCCCTGGTACAACGACGGCTTCGCGTTCGTGCAGGACACGCCTCTTGGGGCCACGAAGGTCGGCCAGTTGAGCTGCAAGCCCAGCCGGGGGTCAGCCGACAGCCCGCTCTTGATGCTCAACCACTGGGCCGACCTGTTCCCGCCCCGCCTGCGAGCCAACCGGCCGTTCCTGCGGGAGCAGGTCATCCTCGACCGGGCCCACCGCTGCGCTCGCGCGCGCGGCGTGACCACCAACCTGATCGCGGTCGACCACTACGACCAGGGCAGGTTGATTCCCGCCGTGGCCGCGCTCAACGCCGAGCGGGTGCGCGCCGTTCGGGAGCGTCAGCGGGCGCAGACCGGACAGTCCGGATAGCTTTCGCGCCCATGCCACCCAAGACAACGTTGCTCGCGCCGGTGGCCGCCGCCGGCTTTGCCTACTACCACGCGCAGGTGCCGACCTCTCAGCTCTACGGGAAGACCATCTGCCGCGAGCCGGATGCGGGCAAGCGGATCGCCATCACCTTCGACGACGGCCCGAATCCGGCCTACACCGAGAAGATGATGAAGACGCTGGAGCGCCACAACGCCCACGGCACCTTCTTCCTGATCGGAAAATGGGCCGAGCGCGAGCCGGGCCTGATTCGCGAGCTGGAGGCAGCCGGTCACGCCCGGGGCGACCACACCTTCACCCACCCCACCCTGGCGCTGAAGTCGAGCTCGCAGGTGCAGGAGGAGCTGCGGCGCTGCCGAGGAGCGGTTGAGGCATCCGGAGTCGGCTTCTCCGAGGTGGACGGCGCCGCACTGATGCGCCCGCCCTGGGGCCGCCGGCGCCCGGGCACGTTGCGCGCCATCCGGGAGGCGGGCTACGTGCCGGTGCTGTGGTCGATCACGGGCTGGGACTGGCGCGACCGGGAGACCTCGCATTCGATCGCCCGGCATTGCCGCAAGACGGGCGAGGGCGACGTGATCCTGCTCCACGACGGCACGCACCTCGAGCCGGCCGGCGACCGCGCCAAGTCGGTGGCCGCGGCGGACGAGATCATGGCCCGCCTCACCGCGGACGGGTACGAGTTCGTGACCGTGCCCGAGCTGGTCCGGCAGGCCCGCGCGGCCTGAGCCGCGCAGCCCGCAACCGGCGTGCGGTAAAGCAGTTGTGAATATCTTCGCGCCGCGGTGCCTCCCGAGGCCATACCTTCATCCGGGGTCGCGCCTCGGTTGGGACGTGAGCTGGCGGTGGCTTGGCTGCACCTGGCCGTCCTGTGGGCGTTCGCCTTCGCCAAGCCGCTGTTCGACGTCCTGGCGGACTCGCCGGAGTTCTTCGTAGCGCGCAGCAACACGCGCGGCGACATCCTCCTCTTCACGATCGGCCTGGTCCTCGTGCCCCCGAGCGCGATGGTCGCGATCGAGGCGGCGGCAGCCACTTTGCCGACACTGCGGCGGGCGTTCCACCTGACGTTCGTCGCCGGCCTGGCCGGGGCGATCGCACTGCAGGTGCTGGACGAACTCTTGGAAGCCCCAGCCGCGCTGCTCTTGGTCGCCGCCGCCGGGCTCGGCCTGCTTGCGGCCGCCGCGTACGCCCGCACGCGCGTCGCCCCGGCGGTGCTGACGGTCCTCTCCCCCGCGCCGCTGATCTTCGTCCTGATCTTCCTTCTGGGGTCGCCGGTCTCGAAGCTGCTGTTTCCGGAGGACGCCGGCGAATCCGACCGCGCGCTGCGGTCGGACGCGCCGGTGGTGATGCTCGTCTTCGACGAGTTCGATCCGAACATGCTGATGACCGCCCGCGACCGGATCGACCGCACGCGCTATCCGCACCTGTCAGAGCTGGCCGGCGACGCAACCTGGTACCCGAACGCCACCACGGTCAACAGCCAGACGACGATGGCGGTGCCCGCCCTGCTCAGCGGGCGCCAGCCTCAGCGGGACTCGCTGCCGGTTCCGGGCGACTACCCCGACACCCTGTTCACCCTGCTCGACGACAGCCACGCCATGCACGTGACCGAGACCGCCACCGAACTCTGCGCCGAGAGCGTATGCGGCGGCCGCGAGCGCGAGCCCACCGCCCGGCGCATCCGAATGCTGGGCAAGGACCTGGGCATCGTCTCGCTTCACCTGCTGCTCCCCGCCGGCCTCCGCTCCGGCCTCCCGACCGTGGACCGGACGTTCGGCGACTTCGCCGCGGGCGGGCGCGACGACACCGCCGAGACTGGTCCGGGCGGCGAGGTGGCGGTGCCGGCCGAGGCGCTGCAGAACCGAAAGCGGACGTTCGAGGCGATGCTCAACGGGATCACGCCACAGCAGCGACGGCCGGGCTTCCATTTTCTCCACGTGGCCCTGCCCCACATGCCATGGCAGTACCTGCCGACCGGCCAGCAGTATGTGAGCAGCGGGCCGGACGCGCCGGGGCTGGTCGAGGAGCGCTGGGCCGCCGATCCCTTCCCGCCCCGGCTGGGGCTGCAGCGGCACCTCCTCCAGGTGGGGTACGTCGATCACCTGATCGGCCGGCTCACGGCACGCCTGCGCGACGCCGGCCTCTACGACCGGGCGCTCATCGTGATCACCGCCGATCACGGGGTCAGCTACCGCTCCGGCCTGCCCCGGCGAGCGCCGGAGCCCGGGAACTTCAGCGACATCGCCGGCGTGCCGCTGCTGGTCAAGCGGCCTGAGCAGCGCCGTGGGCGTGTCAACAAGGCGATGGTGCGTACCGTCGACGTGGCCCCCACCGTCGCCCAGGCCCTGGGGACCCGGCTCCCCTGGAAGGCAGACGGAAGCCCGGCGTCGGAAGTTCCCTCGGACGGGGTGATCGCGGTCGGCAGCGGCAATAACGGGCGCGTCGTCCGAGTCCCGTTCGCCGATTACCTCCGCCGCCGGGAGGCCGGCCTGCGCCGGATGATCCGGCTGTTCGGCTCCGGGGACGGCGGTGCCGGCCTCTACGCCACAGGGCCCGACGCGGACCTGGTCGGTCGCAGCGCGAGGCCGCTGGCCGCGACCGGCGCCCCCAAGTTCCGGGTCGAGCTGGACAGCATGGACGTGCTGAACCCTCTCCAGCCGCGAGCAGAGGTCGTCCCGAGCTTCGTGACCGGACGCCTCGAAGGCTATATCCCTCCGGGAAGCTCGGTCGCGGTTGCGATCAACGGACGGGTTTGGAGCACCACGCAGACATTCGTAGACGGCCAGGACCAGCGCGTGGCCGCCATGGTTCCACCCGAGGTCTTCCGATCGCGCCTGAACCAGGTCGAGCTGTTCGTGGTCTCCGGCAGCGGCCCGGCCCGCCGCCTCATTGCGCTCCAGACCGACCGCGCCGGGCAACTTCAGCTCGTGGAGCGGGACGGCGAGACGCTGATAGCGGCCGGTGGCTCGGAATTCCCGGTCGCGGAGGGCCGCCTGGAAGGCTTCGTCGACGCCTTTGAAAACGACGACGAGGGTCTCCTTCGTCTCGGCGGATGGGCTGTCGACCGTGAGGCGCTCCAGCCCGCTGAACGGGTTCTCGCGTTCGCGGGCACTCGCCTGATCGCCCAGGGGCGTCCCACGCTTCCGCGCCCTGACATCGTGGACAGCCTCGACACGGAGGACGTCTCCCAGTCGGGTTTCGAGCTTCGGGCGGGGGCCGCAGGAGTCGACCCCGCCGACGTGCGCGTCTTCGCCCTGAGCGCGGACGCGGCGAGCGAGCTTCCGCGCTACGAGAAGTAGTGGGGCGTACACTCGGGCCGAGGCCGGAGTGAGCGTCGAAAGCGTGGACAGGGCGTTGCTGGACACCGTCTGCTCACGGTTGCGCTCACAGCTCCCAGACGACGTCTCCTCCCAGGCGGAGGCGTTCGTCCGCCAGTACTACCGCTGGGTGCCGCCGGCGGACCTGGCCGAGCGCAACGCGCTCGACGCCTACGGGGTGGCCCTGGCCCACTTCAATCTCGCCCGGAGGCGCACGCCCGGCACCACCACGGTGCGGGTCTACAACCCCGAGTTCGAGACCCACGGGTGGCAGTCGTCGCATACGGCCGTGGAGGTCGTGACCGACGACATGCCCTTCCTCACGGACTCGGTCACGATGGAGCTGAGCCGCCGGGGCTTCGGCGTGCACCTGCTCATCCATCCGGTGCTGCAGGTTCGCCGTGACGACGAGGGCAGGCTGCTGGAGGTGCTGTCGGGCCCGCCCGACGGCGTCGAGGGGGCGATCGCCGAATCGGTGATCCACGCCGAGATCGACCGGCAGACGGGTCCGCGGCAGCTGGAGGATCTCCGCGCGGGGCTGGCCGACGTGCTCGACCAGGTGCGCGCGGCAGTCGAGGACTGGCGGGAGATGCGCGAGCGCGTGCTCGCGATCGTCGCCGAGCTGGAGGAGAGCCCGCCCCCGCTCGATCCGGACGAGGTCGAGGAGAGCCGGGCCTTCCTCGCCTGGCTCGAGGACCACGCCTTCACCTTCCTCGGCTATCGCGAGTACCGGGTCGTCGAGGAGGAGGAGCTGAGGCTGGAGGCTGCCGAGGACACGGGGCTCGGCATCCTGCGCCAGCAGGAGGGCGAGAAGAGCTCACGCGACTTCGCCCAGCTCCCGCCCGGCGTGCGCTCGCTGGCACTCGAGCCCTACCTGCTCAACCTCACCAAGGCCAACTCGCGCGCCACTGTCCATCGTCCCTCGTACCTCGACTACGTGGGGGTGAAGACCTTCGATGCGGAGGGGCGCGTCACCGGGGAGCGCCGCCTGCTCGGGCTCTACACCCACACGGCCTATCACGCCAGCCCTCGCGAGATCCCGGTCCTGCGCCGCAAGGTCGATGCGGTGCTCGACCACGCCGACTTCCCGCCCGGCAGCCACAACGAGAAGGCGCTCGTCGAGATCCTCGAGAGCTTCCCCCGCGACGAGCTGTTTCAGATCTCCGTGGAGGACCTCGTCGAGATCAGCCTGGGGATCCTGCACCTCGGCGAGCGGCAGCGGGTGCGCCTGTTCGTCAGGCGCGACCCGTTCGGCCGTTTTCTGACCTGCCTGGTGTTCGTGCCCCGGGACCGCTTCAACACGGACAACCGCCGGCGGATCGAGGCGATCCTGCGCGAGGCCACGAACGCCTCGACGATCGACTACACCACCCGCGTGTCCGAGTCGGTGCTGGTGCGCCTGCACTATCTGGTCTACACCGAGCCGGGCCGGCTGCCCGACGTCGACGCGGGGGAGATCGAGGCCCGCATCATCGAGGCCACGCGCGCCTGGACCGACGACCTGGAGGCCGCCCTCGTCGAGGAGCAGGGAGAAGAGCGGAGCGGGGAGCTGATCCGCCGCTATCGCCACGCGTTCCCGACCGCCTACCGAGCGGACTGGGTGGCGCGCTCGGCGCTGTCCGACATCCGCCGGATCGAGGCCCTGACCGAGAAGGACGAGCTGGCGATGAGCGTCTTCCGGCCGCTCGAGGCGCCGGCGGGAACGCTGCGGGCCAAGCTCTACAAGCTGGGTTCGCCCCTGACGCTCTCCAACATGCTGCCGCTGTTCGAGGACATGGGCGTGGAAGTGGCGGACGAGCGGCCCTACGAGATCGCCCCTGACGGAGCCCCGCGCACCTGGATCTACGACTTCGGCCTCCACTACCACGGCGAGGGCGAGCCCGACGCCGACGGGGTTCGCGAGGCCTTCCAGGACGCGTTCCTGCGTGCCTGGCGCGGCGACACTGAGAGCGACGGCTACAACCGCCTCGTGCTTGGGGCCGGCCTCACCTGGCGCGAGATCACGGTGCTGCGCGCGGTGGGCAAGTATCTCCGCCAGTCCGGCATCCGCTTCAGCGACCGCTACGTGGAGCGCTCGGTGGTGGGTCACCCGGAGATCGCCCGCCTGCTGATCGCCCTCCTCAAGGCGAGGTTCGACCCTCGGCGTGAGGACCGCGCCGACGCCGAGGACGTGGCCGAGCGGATCGAGACGGCGATCGACGCCGTCGAGAGTCTTGACCAGGATCAGATCCTGCGCACCTTTTTGGGCGTCATCCGGGCGATGCTTCGCACCGACTACTTCCGAGGCGACGACGACGTGGCCCAGGTGCACGTCTCCTTCAAGCTGGATCCGGGCCAGCTGGACTGGCTGCCCCTCCCCCGGCCCGAGTTCGAGGTGTTCGTCTACTCGCCTCGCACCGAGGGCACACACCTGCGCGGCGGGCGCGTGGCCCGGGGCGGCCTGCGCTGGTCCGACCGGCGGGAGGACTTCCGCACCGAGGTCCTCGGGCTGATGAAGGCGCAGCAGGTCAAGAACGCCGTGATCGTCCCGGTCGGCGCGAAGGGCGGCTTCGTGGTCAAGCGGCCGCCGGCCGGCGGGCGCCAGGAGCTGATGGAGGAGGTCGTGGCCTGCTACCGGACGTTCATCCGCGGGCTGCTGGGACTGACCGACAACATCGTCGACGGCGCGATAACGGGGCCGCCGGAGGTGGTGCGCTACGACGGCGAGGACCCGTACCTGGTGGTCGCCGCCGACAAGGGGACGGCCACGTTCTCCGACATCGCGAACCAGATCTCGCTGGAGCAGGGCTTCTGGCTCGGAGATGCGTTCGCCTCGGGGGGCGAGACCGGCTACGACCACAAGGCGATGGGCATTACGGCGCGAGGGGCCTGGGAATGCGTCAAGCGCCATTTCCGCGAATTGGGTCGCGACGTCCAGGAGGAGGACTTCACCGCCGTCGGCATAGGCGACATGTCCGGGGATGTGTTTGGCAACGGCATGCTCCTGTCGCGCCACCTCCGCCTCATCGGCGCGTTCAACCATGAGCATGTTTTCCTCGACCCCGATCCCGACCCGCAGGCGAGCTGGGAGGAGCGGCGCCGGCTGTTCGAGCTCGAGCGCTCCTCCTGGGCCGACTACGACAGTGACCTGATCTCTGAAGGCGGCGGCGTCTTCCGGCGGTCGGCGAAGTCGATTCCTCTCTCAGGTCCGGTTCGCGAACTCCTCGATATCGACGCGGAGGCGCTGCCGCCGAACGAGCTGATCCGCGCGCTGCTGCGCGCGCCGGTGGACCTGCTCTGGAACGGCGGCATCGGCACCTACATCAAGGCCGGCAGCGAGTCCCACGCCGCCGCGGGCGACAAGGCCAACGACGCGGTCCGGGTCAGCGCCGGCGAGCTGCGCTGCCGGGTGGTGGGCGAAGGCGGGAACCTGGGGCTCACCCAGCTCGCGCGCATCGAGTACGCGCTGGCGGGCGGCCGCATCAACACCGACGCCATCGACAACGCGGGCGGCGTCGACTGCTCCGACCGCGAGGTGAACATCAAGGTCCTCCTGGACGCCGTGGTGGCCGACGGCGACCTGACCGCCAAGCAGCGCAACGCCCTGCTGGCGAAAATGACCGACGCGGTCGCCGCCCTGGTGCTGCAGGACAGCTACGAGCAGTCCGAGAGCCTGACCCTGGCGGAGGCGCAGGCGGCGTCGATGGTCGACGTGCACCAGCGCTTCATCCGCGCGCTCGAGGGCTCGCGCAAGCTCGACCGCGAGCTCGAGTTCCTGCCGAGCGACGAGGAGCTGGCGGAGCGCAAGCGTGATCACCTGGGGCTCACCCGGCCGGAGCTCGCCGCGCTGCTTGCCTACAGCAAGGTTCACCTCTACGCGGAGCTGCTGGACTCCGACGTGCCCGAGGACCCCTACCTGTCGGCCGAGCTCCAGCGCTACTTCCCCGATCCGCTGCCCGAGCGCTTCGCCGAGCAGATGGAGCAGCACCGGCTGCGGCGGGAGATCGTGGCGACCCAGGTGGTCAACAACATGTACCACGGTGGCGGAATCACCTTCGCCTTCCGGCTGGCCGAGGAGACCGGCGCCCACGCCTCGGAGATCGCCCGCGGCTACGCGATCGCCCGGGAGGTGTTCGACATGCGCTCTCAGTGGGGCGAGATCGAGGCCCTCGACAACCTCGTGGACGCCGAGGTCCAGATTCGTGTCCTGCTCGAGGGGCGGCGGCTGATCGAGCGCAGCTCACGCTGGCTGTTGCGCAATCGCGAACGCCCGCTCGCCATCACTCCCACCGTGGAGCACTTCGCACCGGGGGCGGCGATCCTGTCGGAGTCGCTGATCGATCTTCTCGTGCCTGAGGACGCCGAGCCGCTGATCGGCCACGCTGAGGAGCTGATGGAGGCGGGTGTGCCGGATCCGCTGGCCACGCGAATCGCCGGCCTGGGCACGATGATCGCCACCTTCGACATCGTGGAGGCGACCGCCGACACCGACCTCGAGGTGGCCACTGTGGCGGCCGTCTACTTCCGGCTCGGGAACCGGCTGCAGCTCCACTGGCTCCGCGACCGCATCGTCGAGCTGCCCCGTGACGACCGCTGGCGGGCGCTGGCCCGCGCCGCCCTGCGCGACGACCTCTTCGCCCTGCACCGCGCGCTGACGGCGGAGGCCCTGAGGAGCGGCGACCCGAGCGACCCCGAGAGGCTGGTGAACGCCTGGGTCGAGGCCAATCCGAACTCCGAGCGCACCCTGCAGACCCTCCGGGACATCCAGGTCGGGCGAACCTTCGACCTCACCACGTTGCCCGTGGGAGTGCGCGAGGTGCGGAACCTGATCTAGCGCGCGTCAGCGCTCGGGGCCTTCACCGGCTTCGGCGGCTTCGGCGGTGCTCCGGGGGCCGTCGCCCGGCCCGGCGGTGGTAGGTCGGGCTTCGCCGGCTTCGGTGGCTCCGCCGGCTTCGGAGGCTTCGGGGTCTTCGGCGTCGGGTGCGGCGGCCCGCGCTTGACGGGCACGGCCGCTGGTGGCGCGTCGACGGGGCCGCGTCCGCGTGGCTCCGGGTTCGCGCCCTGGCTCGCCTGAGTGGTCTGCCCCCTCCGGGCCGCTCCGTGACCCTGGCCGTGCGATTCCGCCTCCGTCCGCGGCCCGTGCGCCGGTCCAGGCTCAGACCGAGTCTGGGACGGGCTGGCGGTCAGGGTCGGCCCTTGCCGGATGCGGGCCCGGCCGCCGTGCCCGGCCGGCTCGGCCTGCGCTGCCATGTGTCGTCCGACCCGCACCGATCCGGCGGCGGGGGTGCGAGCGGCCAGTGCCCGCGAGTCGGGAGCGACCGCCGACGGCGACGTCTCGACCGGCGGAGTCCGAGCCGTATCGGAATCGTCGCCAACCGTGGTGCCGGCCACCGCACCGCCGCCGGCCAGCAGCCCCACCGCGGCCAGCTTGGCCGCGCCGCCGGCGCCGAGCGAGCCGGACAGCGCGGCGCCGAAACCGCCCAGTCCGGCTGCAAGCCCACCGCCCGACGAGCCACCGCCCAGGCCGATGGCGGCGAGCACACCCGACTTGAGGCCGAGCGAGGGAACCACCGGAAGAGCTGCCGCCAGCATCTCGCGCTGCTCTGCGACCTGCCTGCGGTAGCCGCGGCACCCGGGACACTGGTGCAGGTGGTGTCTGAGCGTGCTGCGCCGCAGCGCGCCGCCGCGCAGCGTGGCCAGCTGCTTCCGGATCTCGGCGCACGGTGTGTCGCGGGCTTCGCGGCGGCGGATGAGGCCCGAGCGGGCGCGGAAGACCAGCGCCTTCACCTTTGCGGTCTCAACGCCGAGCACTTGGCCGACCTCGGAGTGCGAGAGAGCTCCAAGCTCCGTGAGCAGCAGTGCAGCGCGCTGCTCGTGCGGCAACTGCGCGAGATCCTGAAGGAGGTGGCGCAGATCGGCGCGCTGCTCGACCTGCTCGGCGAGGCCGCGCGTGGGCAGGTCCACCTCGAGCGCAACGTGATCACGGCGCGCACGCAGCATCGACAGGCAGCGGTTGCGTGCGATCGCGTAGAGCCAGGGCTTGAGCGCGAGCTCGCGCTCCTCGCCCCGCTGGAGGTCGTGGAAGGCCGCGGCAAACGTCTGCTGTGTGGCGTCCTCGGCCTCCTCGACGGAGCCAAGCATGTGCCGGCAGAAGCCCAGCACACCGGCTCCGTAGCGCTCGAACACCACCTCGAACGCTGCCTCGTTGCCGCGTTGGACCTGCAGCGCGAGGGTGTCGTCCCGAGCGAGTCCGAGCAGCCGCCTCGAGCGGAACGATCCCTCCGCCAATCGTCCTGGAAGTGAGGCGGTCCGCATTACAGGAGTTCTCTACCCGCTCCACGATTGCAGGAACGCTGCCCGCGCCTGAAAGTTGAGGCATTACTGGCGAACCTTCGCCGCCCGGGTGCGTTCCAGGAGACATGAAGACCATCACGGCAGCCGTCGGGCTGGCCGCGATGCTGGCGCTGCCGGCAGCCGCGGCAGCACAGCCAAGCGACCAGGACCACCGAGCCGCCCAGAAGCAGTGCAAGCATGAGCGCGGAGGCACGCGAGCCACTCGCGAGGCGTTCAAGGCCGAACACGGCAGCATGAGCCGATGCGTGCGCCGGCGGGGCGTAGAGGAGGAGAAGGAGCGTGGGCAGGCCAGGCGCAACGCCGCCCGCGACTGCCGGGCCGAGCGCAAGTCGCTGGGCGTCGACGACTTCGCCAAGGAGTACGGGACGAACCGCAACAAGCGGAACGCCTTCGGGAAATGCGTCTCTGAAAAGGCCAGGGAGAACAAGGCGGAGATGGACGCCGAGGACACCGAGGAGGCGGCCGAGGTCCGGAACGCCGCCAAGCGCTGCGCGGCGGAGCGCAGGAGCATGGGAGATGAGGACTTCGCCGAGGAGTACGGCACCAACAGCAACCAGCGCAACGCCTTCGGCAAGTGCGTGTCACGCAAGGCCGAGGACTCATAGGGAGGCATGGAGCGATGAGAGGACGCCTGCTGGGCTCAGGAATCGTCACGGCGCTCGCCGGCGTGGCGCTCGCGGGGCCCGCCCCGGCGGCGGTGGGTCCGAACGTGCAGGCCTCCGGCCTGAGCCCGTTCGCTCCGGACTGCCACGGCGCGCCGCAGAACGGGACGCTGTACGTCAATTCAGAGGTCGAGCCCTGGATCGACGTCAACCCCACCGACACCGCCAACCTGGTGGGCGTCTACCAGCAGGACCGCTTCTCGGGCGGAGGCGCGAGCGGCCAGGGCACGACGGTTTCCTTCGACGGGGGCGCCAACTGGGAGCCCCTTTCCCTGGCCGCGCTCCCGAAGTTCTCCCGCTGCGCGGGTGCCGCGCCGGGAAGCGTGGGCGACTACGAGCGAGCCACCGATCCCTGGGTGAGCTTCGGCGCCGACGGGGACGCCTACCAGATCACCCTCGCCTTCAATGACACCCGCAACCTCGCCAACGCCATCCTGGTCAGTGAGTCGGAAGACGGGGGACTGACCTGGAGCACGCCGACGGAGGTGCGACGGGACACGGCCAACACCGTGTTCAACGACAAGGAGTCGCTCACCGCCGACTGGACCGACGGCGACTACGTCTACGCGATCTGGGACCGCCTCGTGTTCCCGAACGAGCGATCACAGGGCCAGTCGTTCCTCACCGCTGCGGCGTTCCGAGGCCCCACATGGTTCGCCCGAACCACCGACGGCGGAGCGACCTGGGAGCCGGCCCGGCCGATCTTCGACCCGGGCCGTAACGACCAAACGATCGGCAATCAGATCGTGGTGATGCCGGACGGCGACCTGGTGAACGTCATGACCGTTTTCCGAAACGACAACGGCGAGGGCCGCAAGGGCGGCTACGTCAGCGTCCTGCGCTCCGAGGACAAGGGCGCATCTTGGTCGGGCGAGATCCCGGTGTCGCGGCTCGGGACCGTGGAAGTCAGCGACCCTGAGACCGGGGACCCGGTGCGGACGGGAGACATCATTCCCGAGGTCGCCTCCGACGAGCGACCGGGCACGGACAACGTGTACGTCGTCTGGCAAGACGCCCGCTTCACCGGCTTCGAGCGCGACCAGATCGCCTTCTCGCGGTCGACCGACGGCGGAGAGACATGGTCCGCGCCCGTCCGCATCAACAACCGGCGCTTCGAGACGCAGGCCTTCACTCCGGCGATCCGGGTGGATGACGAGGGCAACATCGCCGTCATCTACTACGACTTCCGCAACAACGATCTGGGCGATGCGGAGCTCGAGACAGATGTGTGGATGGTGCGCTCGACCGACGGCGGCGCTACCTGGCGGGAGGAGCGGGTCACAGATCAGTCGTTCGACATGCGTGCCGCGCCGGTCGCACGCGGATACTTCACGGGTGACTACATCGGGCTGACGGCGTACGCCGATGTGTTCAAGCCGTTCTGGTCGGCCTCGGAGGACGACGCCGATGGCACCGACACCTTCGGCGCAACCGCGTCCGAGCCGTTCGGCGGCGAGCTCATCGTTCCCGACAGCGCGCCCGCGGGCCAGCGTGCGAAGGATTTTCCCGTTCAGCGAGGTAAGCCCACGCCTCGCTAACCCGCTCAACAGCCGGGGCCCGCCGGCGGGGATAGGTAGCCTGCGGCGCCCTCGATGCGCGAGCTTCTCCAAGACCTAATGGACTCGGCCTCGCAGCGGGCCGAGTACGCGGACGCCCGCTTCGTGAACACCAGGGCCGAGCGGCTCTCCACTCGCAACGGGGCGCTCGACCAACTGAACTCGGACGAGAGCGCGGGCATCGGCGTGCGGGTACGGGTGGGCGGTGCTTGGGGCTTCGCCGCGGTTCGCGGCGACGACCGGGCCGGCGCGGAGGTGGCGCTCGAGCGAGCGCTCGCGGTGGCCGCCGCCGCGCCCGCGGCCAACGGAACCGCTCTGGCACCCGAGCCCCCGGCGCAGGGCTCCTGGGAGAGCCCTGCCGAGCGGGATCCCTTCAGCGTGCCCCTCGAGGACAAGCTGGCCGTGCTGCACGGGGCCGAGGCGCTGCTGCGCAGCGAGCCTCGCGTGAACCTGACCATGGCCAGCTTCCACGCCCGCCGGCTGACCACGCTCTTCGCCTCGACCGAGGGCGCGCTGTGCGAGCAGCGGCTCACCGAGTGCGGCGGCGGCATCGCCGCGGTTGCGGTGAAGAGGGACGAGAGCCAGGTGCGCTCCTACCCGGCGTCGCACGGCGGCCACGTGGCCCAGGCCGGCTACGAGCACCTGCTGGGCCTCGACCTCCCCGGCCACGCCCCGAGGGTGTCGGAGGAGGCCGTGGCCCTGCTCGACGCCCCGGCCTGCCCGGCACGTCGGACCACGCTGATCCTGGCCGGCGAGCAGCTCGCGCTGCAGCTGCACGAGTCGGTGGGGCACGCGGTGGAGCTCGATCGGGTGCTGGGGCGGGAGGCTTCCTACGCCGGCACCAGCTTCGTGCCCAGCGACGGGATCGGAGCGCTCCGCTTCGGCTCCGAGCTGGTGAACGTCCGGGCGGACGCCACCACCCCGGGCGGCCTGGGCAGCTACCGCTGGGACGACGAGGGCGTGGAGGGCCGCTCGCTGCCGATCATCAGCGAGGGGGTGCTCGCCGGCTTTCTCTCCTCGCGGGAGACGGCCGCGGAGATCGGCCTCGACCGCTCGGGGGGCTGCATGCGGGCCGACGGCTTCAGCCGCCAGCCGATCGTGCGCATGACCAACGTGAACCTCGATCCGGGTGAGGCGGGGACGCTCGAGGAGCTCGTGGCGGGTACCCCGGACGGGCTCCTCATCGAGACCAACCGCTCGTGGTCGATCGACGACCGCCGCCTGCACTTCCAGTTCGAGGGCGAGGCCGCGTGGGAGATCAGCGACGGCGAGCGCCGCCGCCTGGTGCGCAACCCCAGCTACGCCGGCCGGACGCCGGTCTTCTGGGGAAACTGCGACGCCGTCTGCTCCTCGTCGGACTGGCGTCTGATGTCCCTGCTCAACTGCGGCAAGGGCGAGCCGGGCCAGGTCATGCATGTGTCGCACGGCTCGGCGCCCGCGCGCTTCCTGGACGTGCAGGTCGGCGTTGCCTGACGCCGTCGACCTGGCTTCGCGGGCACTCGCCCATGCCGGCGACGAGGCGCTCGCCCTGGTGACCCGCGAGCGCTCGCTGATGCTGCGCTTCGCGGCCAACCGGCCCACACAGTCGACCGCCGTGGACGATGTGACCGTCCAGCTGGCGCTGGTCGTCGACGGGCACGTGGGACGCGCAACCACCAATGCCTCCCACGAGGACGCCCTCGCCGACTGCGCCCGGCGAGCGCGCCTGGCGGCCACCGCGGCCGCGGCGGTGGACGACGGTTCCTTCCCGGGGTTTCCCGAGCCCGCGCTTGGGCGCGTCCATGAGGGTCACGATGCAGCGACCGCGGAGCTCGACCCCGGCCGTGGCGGAGCCGCGCTGCGCACGGTCTTCGGCGTGGCCGGCGAGTCGGGCCTCGAGGCCCACGGGATCTGGACTGTGGGCCATGAGGAGCGCGCAGTCGCCACCAGCACTGGTGAAGCTGTTGTCGACCGCACGACCGACGCCTACCTGAAGGTGATCTGCATCCGGGAGGAAAACGGCCGAAGCGGCTTCGACGCCCAGACCGCCGCGGCGGTCGGGGTCATCGATCCCCAGGCCGTGGCCCAGCGCGCCGCCGCCAAGGCGCTCGCCTCCGGTGAGCCGGCCGAGCTCGAGCCCGGCGAGTACCCGGTGGTCTTCGAGGCGCACGCCGTGGGCGAGCTCTGCGACCTCCTGGGCTTCACCGCGCTCAACGGCCTGGCCCACGCCGAGGACCGCGGCGCGCTGTCCGGTTGCCTGGGCCAGGCGGTCACGGCGCCGTCGATCAACCTGTCCGACACTCCCCGGATGCCCGGGACCCTCCCCCGCGCATTCGACGCCGAGGGCGTGCCCAAGACGCCCGTGCCCCTGATCCAGGACGGCGTGGCCCACCGGGTGGTGCACGACCTTCGCAGTGCCGCGCTCGCCGGAGTGGCCAGCACCGGCCATGCCCTCGCGCCGGGCGGCGCCCAGTTCGGGCCGCACCCGACCAACCTGGTGCTCACCGGCGGCGGCGCGGCCGACGAAGCGGAGCTGTGCATGGGGGTGGAACGGGGGGTGTACGTGACCCGCCTCTGGTACTCCAATGTCGTGCGTCCCAAGGAGACGCTCGTGACCGCCGTGACTCGCGACGGCACGTTCCTGATCGAGGACGGGCAGGTGACCCGCCCTCTGCGTGACCTGCGGCTGACCGACAGCGTTCTCGGCATCCTGTCGCGCACGCAGGCGCTGACGCGGCGCCAGCGGCTGACCACCGACGGCGAGTTCTACGGCCGGCGCTTCGCCTGGGGGGCGCTCTGCCCGGCCCTGCGAGCGGACCGCGTGCGCTTCACCGGGCCGGCGGGCTAGAGCTTCAGCAGCACGATCACGTTCGCCACGAACAGCAGGGCGAACGCGATGGTCCAGCGATTCAGGTTGCGCTCCACCAGCGAGCCGCCGCCGAACGGCCCGGCCCCGGTGCCCACGCCAAAGGCGCCCGACAGGCCCGAGTCCTTACCCGAGTGCATGAGCACCAGCACGATCAGGACCACCGCGAGGACCACCTGGACGCCGCTGAGAATCGCTTCCACGGCGGGAAAGGGTAGCGGGGAGCAGGCTGTTCGCCACCTCTTCGGCGACCCTCGGAGGCCGGCGGCCCAAAGACTGGCGATGTGGGCGGAGTCGGGTTAAAGTTAATAGGTGCTTGCTCGTGCGGCGGCGGTTGCCGCCTTTATTTTTGCCTGTTTGCTCTCGGCGCCGTTGGCGGCTTCGGCGCACCATGCCCTGGACGAGGCGGGGGAGCACGTAGCGGAAGACTCGGTGACCCACACGCCCGCCGAGGAGGTCCGCCTGCAGGATGAAACGGACTCGGCAACGCGGGCCGACGCAAAGCTTGCCGCCGCCGCGGTCGTGGGCGACCCGCACCAGGTTGGCCAGTGGGGGCCGGTGGAGGACTGGCCCGTGGTCGGGATTCACGTCGCGCTGCTGCCCAACGGCAAGGTCCTGGCGTACGACTCGGTCGACAACCACAGCGGGGTCCACAACTACACCCGGGCCACGGTGTGGGACCCCGCTACGGGAGCTCACACGCCGGTGGACGTGGATACCGGCTTCAACGTTTTCTGTAGCGGCCTCGCCCATCTGCCCGACGGCTCGCTGTTCCTGGCCGGAGGCAACAGCACCCCTGAGAACGACGGGCTCAAGCAGACGCACATCTTCAATCCGTCCACCAACTCGTGGTCGCTTCTTGATGAGACCATGGCCGAAGAGCGCTGGTACCCGAGCGTGACCCCGCTGAGCAACGGCGAGATGCTGATAACCGAGGGCGGGCCGCCCACCCCGGAGGTGCGGAGCACGGCGGGCGCACTGCGAAAGCTGGAAGGCGCCTCGCGTGGTGACCTTGCGCTGTATCCGTGGCTCGACGTCGGGCCAAATGGTCGCGCCTTCTACTCCGGGCCGAATCGGACGATGCTCAGCCTCGACCCGAAGGGGGAAGGCGACTGGGAGGAGTTCGGTCCACGCGACAACATCGACCGCGACTACGGCAGCCACGCTGTCTACAACGTCGGCAAGACCCTGGTGACGGGCGGCGGCAGGCCGGCGACCGATACCGCCCGCGTCATCGACTTCACCGGCAACCAGGCCACCTCGCAGCCCACCGCATCGATGGCCCACCGGCGCCGCCAGCACAACCTCACTGTGCTCGCCGACGGCACTGTGCTGGCGACCGGCGGCCTCTCGTCCGGCGCGCCCCTCGTGGATCTCAACAACGGCGTCTACGAGGCGGAGCTCTGGAACCCGGCCACCGGCCAATGGCGCACGCAGGCGGCTATGGATAGAACGCGCCAGTACCACTCGACCGCTCTGCTGCTGCCGGACGGGCGCGTGCTGTCCTCGGGCGGCGGCGTCTGCGGCGACTGCGACGTCGCCGGATACCTGCAAAAGAACGCTGAGGTGTTCACGCCGCCCTACCTGTTCCAGGAAAACGGCCAGCCCGCGCCGCGCCCCACGATCAGCTCGGCGCCGGGCGTCGTCAATTACGGGGCGCCGCTGCAGATCTCGACGCCGGACTCGGCATCGATCAGCAAGGTCGCGCTGGTCCGCCTCGGAGCGGTCACGCACTCGGTCAACATGGAGCAGCGCTACATCCCGCTGACCTTCAACGCCGGCAGCGGGGCGCTCACCGCAGCCGGGCCCGCCAACGCAAACATCGCCCCGCCCGGCCCCTACATGCTGTTCGTGATCGACGCGGCTGGTGTGCCCTCGGTTGCTGAGATGGTCACAGTGGCCGGCGGCACTCCTCCGCCGAATCGCAGCCCGGTCGCGGTGCTCGACGCCACTCCCACCTCGGGAGCTGCGCCGCTGAACGTGAGCTTCGATGGCCGCCGCTCGAGCGATCCGGACGGGCACCCGCTGAGCTACTCCTGGAGCTTCGGCGACGGCACGCCGAGCACCGGGGCGACGAGCGCCCACCGCTACTCGAATCCGGGCACCTACACAGCACGCCTTACGGTAAGTGACGGCCTGGGCGGCACCGCTACCGACACCCAGACGATCTCGGTGGGCAAGGCGCCGACCGTGCCGCCGGGGGGCGGTTCGCCGTCACCGCCCGGCACGCCGTCACCGCCGAGCACGCCGCCGCCCGGAACGCCGCCTCCAGCGGGGGGTTCCGGCCCGGGCGATAACACCGGCCCCAGACTCCGGCTGCTCGGCGTGAACGCCGCTCGCGGACGGATCCGCGGCAGCGCAGCCGACAGGTCTGGTGTGGACGCCGTGAGCGTCGCACTGCGCCGCAAGCTCCCGGGTGGCTGCGGCTGGTGGCTCAAGGGCAAGCGCAAGATGAGTGTCGATCCTCGCCCCTGTGCCAAGCCGCGCTGGATGGACGTCCGCCTGACCAGCACCAGTGGTGGAGTGCGCTGGCTGCTGAAGCTCGGTCGCTCGCTCCCGCCGGGTAAATACCGCGTGCTCGCCCGGGCGTTCGACAGCGAGGGCAACGTCGGGAAGCTCCCCGTCGGGGCAGGTGCGACTACCCGGGTCGTGCGCCGCTAGGTGAAGGACCCGAGCAGCGCCAACCGCCGAAGCTGCTGAATTGCTGGCGAGATCGAAAGACCTGACTTACGCTGGTTGAGCCCAGGCGGGAGGCAGGGGCAGAACTCGCATGACTTCTCTTAGAACAGCTGCTGCAGCTGTGGCTGCATTGATCCTCGGCGCTCTTGCGCCGGCGGCGGCTGATGCTGTCACCTACCCGCAGAACTTCGAGGAACAGGTGGTCGTGGACGGGCTGAACGACCCGACAGGGATGGCCTGGGCGCCGGACGGACGCCTTTTCATCATCGAGAAGGACGGCAAGCTGAAGGTGGCGGCACCCGGCGCTCGCACCGCAACCGAAATCCTCGATCTGTCTGGCCAGATCAACTCGTACTCCGATCGCGGCCTGCTCGGGATCGCCCTCGACACGAACTTCGCCAGCAATCAGTTCGTCTACCTGCTCTACACCAACGAGCTGCGACCGATGACTCGGGACAGCGCTCTACAGATGACCTCTCGACTCGAGCGCATTCAGGTCAGCCCGACCAATGCGGTGTCGGGGAGGACGCCGATTCTCGGCACGCGCGACGTAAACGCCGGGATCTGTCCTGCTCCGTCCAACACGGTCGACTGCATCCCCTCGAACGGGACGTCCCATTCAATCGGAAGTGTGCGCTCGGCGCCGGACGGGACGCTCTGGGTGGGAAGCGGCGACGCAGCCAGCTTCAGCGAGGTCGATGAGTTCGCCCTCGGGACCTACAACACGGAAAGCATGGCCGGGAAGATCATGCACGTGGACCGCAACGGCAGGGGCGTGGCCGGCCACCCCTTCTGTTCCACGGACACCGACCTGACCCACGTCTGCACCAAGATCTGGGCCAGAGGCTTCCGAAATCCGTTCCGCTTCAAGCTCCGACCGGGCGGCTTGACGGTGGGTGACGTCGGCTGGGCCACGTGGGAGGAGGTCAACCTCGTCCCCACCGGCCCGGGTACGGGTGGCCGGTCCTACGGGTGGCCCTGCTACGAGGGCGTCAACCGCACCAGCGGCTACCAGGATCTCTCTGGCTGCCAGGCTCAGTACAGGCCACCGAACACCCACTTCGAGCCCGTCCATCACTACGCGCACACCGGCGAGAACGGCTCGGCGGTCGTCGGCGGTCCCACCTACACAGGAGGCCCCTACCCGGCGACCTTCCAGAACGATGTCTTCTTCGGTGACTACGCCCAGGGGTTCGTCAGAACGCTCAACAATGGCACCGGCCAGGTGGAGAACTTCGCCACCGGCTGGGGCGGCGTCGATCTAGAGCTCACCCCCGCCGGCGAACTGGCCTACGCGGACATCGGCGGCGGCGCGATCAAGAAGGTCGTCTATACGGGAACCCCGGGGAACCACGCACCGACCGCGAGGTTCACCGCTACTCCCCCAGCCGGCCCGGCGCCGCTCGCCGTCACCTTCAACGGCAGCGGCTCGAGCGATCCGGACCGTGACCCCCTGAGCTACCGCTGGGACTTCGACGATGGTGGGACCAGCAATGCCGTGTCGCCCACCCACACCTTCAACGCCCCGGGCAACTACACGGTCCGGCTCACGGTGAGCGACCCCGGCGGCGAGACCGGCGTCGCCGAGAAGGCCATTGGGGTGGGCGCGCCGGTGCCCCAGGTGTCGGGTCCCGCCAGGTATCAGGGTGGCCAGGAGTTCGTGATGCACGGCTCCGCCACCGACGAACAGGATGGCGTCCTGCCCCCAGAAGCGCTGGACTGGGACGTGCGGGTGATCCACGCCGGGCACCAGCACTTCATCGGCCGCTATGACAACCGCTCGCAGCTTCGCTTGACCGGCATCACCGATCACGATGCCGACAGCTACTACGAGATCGTGCTCACGGCGACGGACTCGGACGGGGTCTCCGCGCAGAAGATCGTCCAGGTGCGGCCGCTGACCACCACTCTTCGCCTGCGGAGCGTCCCCGCGGGCGCGCCGCTGTCCTACGGGGGGCGAGCCGTGAAGGCGCCCGCCAATCTGGTCACCGCGATCGGGTACCGCACCACCGTCACAGCCGGCGCCGCGTTCCAGCTCGGCAGCTCGCTCTTCGACTTTGCGAGCTGGTCGAACGGGGGCGCCCGCGTCCAGAACATCACGGTGCCCCCAGCCGGCGGCGAGCTGGTGGCGCAGTATCGCTCCCGGTCCGGTCCCGGCGGCTCCAACCCGCCCGGCGGCGGCGGAACATCGAACTCAGGCGCGGGCGACACGCTCGGCCCGGCGCTGCGCCTGCTCGGGGTCAACCCCGCCCGCGGGCGCATTCGAGGCCGGGCCACCGACAAATCGGGCATCGACTCGGTGAGCGTCGCGCTACGCCGCAAGCTCCGTGGCGGCGGCTGCAGTTGGTGGCTCAAGGGCAAGCGCAGGATGAGCGCCGGCCGCCGCCCCTGCGGCAAGCCGCGCTGGATGGACGCCCGGCTGACCACCACAAGCAGTGGCGTGCGCTGGCTGCTGAAGCTCGGGCGCTCGCTGCCGCCGGGCAACTACCGCGTTCTCGCCCGCGCCGTTGATGGCGAGGGCAACGTGCGCAAGCTTCCCGCTGGGCCCCGCTCGATCGCCCGGGTCGCGCGGCGCTAGGCGCCCGTTCGGCGGGCAGCCCCACCGGCTAGGCGCCCTCCGGCGAGCGCCCCTCCAGCCGGTCCAGCTCGCGCAGGATCACGATGGCCTCGTCGCGCAGCTCGCGGTCGACCGCCCGCCAGTCCTCGCGCGAGAGCTTGCCCATGCGGTGGTCCAGCTCGGCGTCGCGGATCTCGCGATACTTGGCCTCCTTGGCCGCCTCCAGCTCCGCGAGCCGGGTCTCCTCCTGCCGATCCTGCTCTTCCCGCCGCCGCAGGGGGGCGGCGACCGCCAGCGCGACGAGCGCTGCGAGCACGAGCAGGGCGACGGCGTACTCCATGAGCGGGAAGCCCTACGCGCGCGACAGCTCGCGTCCCAGACGGGCCGCGTACAGGCTGCGCACCCGGCGTAGCCGCGCCTCGGGCGAGGGCCAGGCCGCCACCAGGGCGCCCAGAACGGCGATCGCGCCGCCGATCCAGATCCAGGCCACCAGCGGCGACACGATCGCCCGGAACGCGGCCGGCGGCGGATTGTTGCGATAGCGCTCGGCCAGAGCCGCGATCACCAGCGCCTGCACATCCCCCGGGGAATCCGCGAACCTGGAGTCGGCGTCGCGCAGCGGCCGCTCGAGCGAGGCCAGGTCGGGCCGGACGGCGAGCCAGAAGTCACGCCGCAGGCCCCAGCGCACGTCGACCTCGCTGGTGGCCTCGCCCTCGAAGAAGCGGCTGATCGCGCCCAGCGAGGGATCGGCGCTCGAGTAGTAGTTTCGCGAGGGCCTCAGGGTGAAGGTCTGGTCGCCGCGCCGCACATCGAGCACGGCCCCCAGGGAGATGGGCGCGCCGGTGCCGGCGTCGTCCCCGCCGAGCTTGGCGGTGGCCTCGCGGTAGGTGACCTGGTAGCCGCCGGTTTCGAAGCTGTCCCCCGGCGACAGCCGGACGTCGCGCTGCTCCAGGAAGGCCGACGAGCCGGCCACACCCAGGAACAGGACCGCGATGCCGGCATGGACCAGGTAGCCCCCGTACCGGCGCCGGTTGCGCCCGACAAGGCGGGCAAGCGCCCGCGGCCACGACTCGCCGGTCATCCCCCGGCGGGCAGACGCCCCGCGCCAGAACTCCTGGACCACCACCGCCAGCACGAAGGCCACGAGGCAGAACATGGCCAGCGAGGCCGGGCTGTCGGCCGCGCCGGTGAACGCCAGAAGCAGCACCAGCACGACCGCCGTGGCGACCACCGGCGCCAGCAGCACCCGGCGCAGCGCCCCCACGCTCACGCGCCGCCAGGCCAGCACCGGCCCCACGCCGGCCAGCAGCACCAGAACGAGCGCCAGCGGGGTGGTCAACCGGTTGAACCAGGGCGGCCCGACGCTGGCCTCCTCGCCCGTGAGGGCCTCCGATATGAGCGGGAAGAAGGTGCCCCAGAGGATCACCAGGCAGAGCCCCACGAGCACCAGGTTGTTCAACAGGAAGAAGGCCTCGCGCGACAGCAGGGAGTCGAGCCTCGCGGTCGAGCGCAGGTCGGGCAGGCGCCACAGGATGAGCCCGGCCGAGAGCGCGACCACGAGGCTGATGAAGACCAGGAACTGGACGCCGATGGTGGAGGCGCCGAAGGCGTGGATCGACTCGAGGATGCCACTGCGCACCAGGAAGGTGCCCAGCAGGGCGAGCGCGAAGGCCGCGCAGATCAGCGACACGTTCCAGATCCGGAGCATCCCGCGCTTCTCCTGAACCATGATCGAGTGGAGGAAGGCGGTGCCCACCAGCCAGGGCATGAGCGAGGCGTTCTCAACCGGATCCCAGGCCCAGTAGCCGCCCCACCCCAGCTCGGTGTACGACCAGAGGGCGCCGAGCATGATGCCGGTGCCCAGGAAGATCCAGGCCACGAGCGCGAAGCGCCTGGTGGCGCGGATCCAGTCCGCGCCCGTACGGCGGGCGACCAGTGCGCCGATCGCGAACGCGAACGGGATGGAGAACCCGACGTAGCCGGTGTAGAGCATCGGCGGGTGGATCATCATCGCCGGGTGACGCAGCAGCGGGTTCAGCCCCGCGCCCTCGGCCGGCGGGGCGGCCAGCGTGTCGAAGGGGTTCTCCCAGCCGACCATGAGCAACAGGAAGAAGGCCGCCACGGTGCCGAGCACGGCCGTCGCGTAGGGCGCGATGTCGCGAAGTGAGCGCCGCGTACCGAACAGAACGGCGCTCGAGAAGAGGGCGAGCAGCGTCGCCCACAGGAGCAGCGAGCCGTCCTGAGTGGCCCACACGGCGGTGACCTTGTAGAAGCCGGGCGTGTCGGTGGAGGAGCCCTCGGCCACCAGGGCGTAGGAGAAGTCCGAGCGCAGGAAGGCGGCCTCGAGGAGCGCAAAGGCGCCGACCAGGAGTCCGGCCAGGCAATAGATCGCCCGCCGGCCCGAGGCCACCCACTCGGGACGGCCGGCCCGAGCCCCGTAGAGAGAGGCGCCCGCGGCGTACAGCGCGGTGAAGAGGCCGACCGCCAGGCACGCGGACCCTACGCCGGCCATGTCAGGAGGGCTGGCCCTCCTCCTCCTTCGTGAACTTCGAGGGGCACTTGGTGACGAGCGAGTCGCGCTCGGCCACGAAGGTGCCACGCGCGAGCTCGCCCGACACGATCACCTCGCGCCCCTCGCGGAACGGATCGGGCACCACGCCCGTATAGATCACCGGGACCGACTCCCTGCCGTCGCGGTCACGGATGCGAAAGCGCAGCCCGTCCCCCTCGCGGACGACCGAGTCCTGCACCACCCTGCCGGTGAGCTCGTACGAGCGTCCGGGCTCGATCTGGCTGGGCTTGCTGGCCTCGGTGGAGGCGCTGAAACTCGTGTACACGAGCGCCGCGGCGAGGAACACGGCGGCGCCGAGCGCGACGAAGAGACGCACCTTGCGCTTGCGGGCGGGGTCCATCAACTCGGATTCTGGCAGGCGGCCCGCGTCCGGCGGCGCCTACTCGGAACGCCGGCTGGGATGGCCCTTCCCGGGCCAGGGCGAGAGCAGCAGGATCAGCCGCGAGTCTCGCGTGGCCCGCACCTCGTGCCGCTCGTTGGGCTCGAAGTGCACCAGGAGCCCGGGACCTCCGGAGGCGGTCTCGTCTCCCTGCTGCACCTCGACCTCGCCGTCCGCGACCACGAGCCAGGCGCGCTCGTGCACCTGGTGGTCGCGCAGGCTCTCCCCGCCCGGAAGGTTGATAGCGATCGCGCGCGTCTCATCGTCCGAGCGAAGCACGGCCGGATTATGTGGCTGGACCTCCAGCGAGGCGATGTCCCAGGTGTCCATGGGTGGCAATCATGTCACCCCGCCGAGCCGACCGCTTCCGGCTCCCGTTCGCTGTGCCGCGCGATCAGGTCGACGCCCGGGTGGTCGCTCAGCCCATGCACCACCACCGAGATCACCACCGTCAGTGCGGCGATCGCGGCGATGCGCTCCCCCTCCGGCACCGCCGAACCGAGCACGAACAGCGCGAAGGTCATGGTGGCCACCCCCTTGGGCCCGAACCAGGCCATGAACGCCTTCCCGAACAGGTCGACCTGGCGGTTGCCGGCCAGGCTCGTGAAGATCGCCGCCGGGCGTGCCACCAGGAGCGTGAACGCGACGATCGCCACCGCGGCCCAGCCGTCCTGGAACAGGACGTCGAAGGTGAAGATCGCTCCGAAGACCAGGAACACCCCGAGCTTGACCACCTCGATGAGGTCCTCGGAGCGAGACTCGAAGCAGTCCCTGATGTCGGGCCGCCAGATCCCCAGCGCGATCGCGGCCACGAACACGGAGATGAAGCCGTTGCCCTCCGGGGGGAGCACCGCCACCCCGTAGGCGGTGAAGGCCACGCCCAGCGCGTACAGCGCCTTTTGGTGCGGGCTGATCTCCCCGTGTTTCGGCATGAGCCGCGACGCCACGAACGCCACGACCAGCCCCGTCACAAAACCGAAGGCCACGTCCTGAAGCACGAACTCCCACCACTGAAAATCGGTGTCCTCCGCGGCGGCGGCCGCCAGCGCCAGCACCGCCGGCAGCGCCAACCCGTCGTTGAGACCGGACTCCAGGTTCAGCGAGTGCCGAATCAGCTGCGGCACGCGCGGGTTGGTGACCACTGATGAGGAGAGGACGGGGTCGGTGGGCGACAGCAACGCACCCAGCAGGAAGGACTCGATCCAGCCGAGGTCGGTGACCGTGTGGGTGGCGAGCGCGATCAAGCCGGCCGTGATGGGCATTCCGAGCGCGAGCGAGCGGAGCGGCAGGTGCCAGGCCTCCTGAAGCATCTCCTCGTCCACCTCGAGCCCGTCGCGGAAGAGGATCAGGATCAGGGCGATCACGGCCAGGCCCTGCACGAAGCTGGAGGTCGGATCCAGGTCCAGCACGCCCAGGCCGGCGTCTCCCAGCAGGAATCCCGCGGCCACGAACGCCGCCGTGAGCGAGAGGAAGCTGCGGTGGGCGATGCCCGCCACGAGCGCCCCGCCAACCAGGAGCAACCCGAACACGGCAAGGGGTGCTTCGAGATACTCGACCCCGGCGGCGACGGGCGGCATGGCCGCGAAGGCTGGCACACCACCCGGCCGCGCCCAGGGCCGAGTTTTCACAAATCCGGCTACGGTGAGGGCCGCATGCGCAGGGCGGTCGCGTCGATCAGCATCCTCCTGGTCCTGCTGGCAGCCGCCCCGGCCGCCGGTGCCGTTCCCCGTGCCGCCACCCTCTCGAAGGGCTGGGAGGTGCGCGCCGAGGCGGCCGCCCCGGCCGCGCCCCAGCCGGCGCCGCCCGAGGAGACCTCGCCCGACGGCACGACCCCGCCCGCCCCACCGGCGCCAGCGGCCCGCGCGGCCCAGGAGCCCGGTGAGTGGCACGCCACACGCGTGCCGAGCGTGTTCGACCCGCGCGCGCTGCCGGAGCTCTATCCGGGCACGGTCAGGCGTTACCGCGTGCTCTTCGAGGGCCCGGCCACGCCGCCCGGCTTCCGCTGGCTGCTTCGGTTCGAGAGCGTGCGCCGCCGGGCGGGCGTGTTCCTCAACGGGCGCAGGATCGGCCGCAACACGGACCCCTACACGCCCTTCACGGTGGAGGCCCGCGGCCTGCGGCCCGGCCGCGAGAACGAGCTGGTGGTGGTCGTCGACGGCCGCAAGGACCCACGCTTGCTCGAAGGCTGGTGGAACTGGAACGGCATCGTCCGGCCGGTGCGGCTGGTGCCGGCCGGCCGCGCCCACATCCGGGACCTGGGCACGATGTCGAGGGTTCGCTGCCGCGGTCCGGCCCAGAGTTGCCGCGCCGATCTGCTGATCGACGGGCTGCTCGAGCGCCGCGGCATCAGGGAGCTCAGCCCCACCCTCGAGGTCCGGCTCCGCTCGCCCGACGGCCGGACGCTGGAGCGGACCTTCCGGCTCCCTCGACAGCGGGCGGCCGGCAGGCGTCTCCAGCTGAAGCTACCCGTGCGCGCTCCGAAGCTCTGGTCTCCCGAACGGCCCCAGCTCTACTCGGCTCGCTTCGTCCTGCGCGACGACGGCGAGGTGATGCAGGTGGAGCGCCGGCGCGTGGGCCTTCGCTCGGTGGCTGTGAAGGGGGGCTTTCTCTATCTCAACAACCGTCGCGTACAGCTTCGGGGGGCCTCCATTCACGAGGACATGCCCGGCAACGGCGCGGCTCTCACGAGTGCGGACATGAACACGATCGTCAGCGACCTGAAGCAGCTCGGTGCGAACGTGACCCGCGCGCACTACCTCATGAACGACCGGCTGCTCGCCCGCTTCGACCGGGCGGGGATCCTGGTCTGGAATCAGGCGCCGATCTGGCAGCGCGACCGCCGCGCGCATCTGCTCTGGCAGCCACGGGAGCGCCGGCGCGCGCTGGTGACCGTGGAGCGCACCGTGAAGGCGGCCCGCAACCATCCCTCCGTGCTCACCCACTCGGTGGCCAACGAGCTGTACACGACCCCCGACACCAGGCCCGGCACCGCGCGCTATCTGGTGGCGGCCGCCCGGGTCGCGCGTGACGCGGATCCCACGCTGCCGGTGTCGGTCGACGTGAACGGCCGGCTCGGCAGCCCCGAGCAGTTCACCTATCAGCACTTCGATCTGATCGGGATCAACCAGTATTTCGGCTGGTACCGCTGGGTGGAGGACTTCAACCTGCTGGAGCCCTACATCGCCGAGATGCGCGACCACTACCCCGAGCACGCCCTGGTGATGACCGAGTGGGGCGCCGAGGCCCGGCCGGAGCTCGCCCAGGCGCCGCCGACGCTGAAGGGCGGCTACCCCTTCCAATCCTTCCACGCCACCAGAACGCTCGACGTGGTGGACCGCTCGCCGGCGCTCTCGGGCGCGATCTACTGGACGCTGCGTGAGTTCGAGATCTTCCCGGGCTGGGCCGGCGGCGCCGGGCGGCGCCCGCCCCAGTACGGGCGCAACACCCGCCACCACAAGGGCGTGATCGCCTACGGCGGCGAGCGCAAGCCGGCGTTCGAGGTGCTGCGCGAGCGCTACGCCCGCACGCCGCTCTACCCCTGAGGGCCTCGCCCCCGGCTGAGAACGTCGGCCCGTCGCCCTCGTTGCAGTCGCAACGTAGGCTTCGTCCGGATGGCGAGGCGCGACGATCGATCTTTGGACGCTCGGCCGAGGACAGGAGTGCCCTCGGACGAGATGCTGGAAGGGGTGACATCTGCTCACTCCTCCTCCTACCCGGCGGGCGCGGCGGTGCCGCGCCCGCCGGGCGTCTTCTACGCCCCCGAGCCGAACGCCTTCGACGAGGCCCTCAAACCCGACGGGACCCCGCGGGCCCCGTACGAGGACGTTCTCGAAACGCTCGCGGAGATGGATCTGTCCGAGCTCTGCGACGAGTTGCTGGAGGACTCGCGCGAGCACGGTGTGTGGTTCGCCGGCGCGGACGGCCCGCGGCCCTTTCGGCTCGACCCCGTTCCGCGGCTGATCAATCCGGCCGAGTGGGTCGAGCTCGAGCGCGGCCTCGGGCAGAGGGTCGAGGCGCTCGACCGCTTCGTGGCCGATGTCTACGGCGAACAGGAGATCGTGGCGGCGGGCCGCGTACCCGCCCGTGTGGTCGAGAGCTGCGACCACTTCGAGCGCCGGCTGGTGGGCCTGCCCGCGGCGCCGGCACGGGTGGTCGTGGCCGGTCTCGACATCGTCCGCGACACCGACGGCCGCTTCCTCGTGTTGGAGGACAACGTGCGCACCCCGTCCGGCATCGGCTACGCGCTTGCCGCGCGCGAGGCGCTCGACCGTCACCTACCCGACCACCTGGCGGAAGCCCGCGTGTCCCTCGACCCGACGGTGGAGATGCTGGCGGCGACCCTGCGGGAGAGCGCCCCGGCGGGTGTCGATGACCCCTCGGTGGTCCTGATCTCCGACGGCCGCGACAACAGCGCCTGGTACGAGCACGAACGGCTGGCCCGGGCGCTCTCGATCCCGCTGGTGACGCTCGCCGACCTCGAGGTCGCGGGCGGACGACTCACGGCGTGGGTCGACGGCCGGCGCATCCCCGCCGACGTCGTCTACCGCCGTACCGACGAGGACCGCCTCGAGAACGAGCACGGCCAGCTCACGGAAGTGGGCGCCGCGATGCTCGAGCCGCTCCGTGCCGGGACGCTGGTGTGCGTGAACGCCTTCGGCACCGGCGTGGCCGACGACAAGCTGGTGCACGCCTACGTCGAGGAGATGGTGCGGTTTTATCTGGGCGAGGAGCCCATACTGGGCTCGGTGGCCACCTACGACCTCGCCGTTCCCGAGATCCGGGCCAAGGTCCGGGGCCGTATCGGTGAGCTCGTGCTCAAGCCCCGGACCGGGCACGGCGGTCACGGTGTGGTCGTGGCCCCGCACGCCGAGCCTGACGACGTGCGCCGCATCGCCGAGGCGGTCGACGCCGAACCGGGGTCGTACATAGCGCAGGAGACGATCATGCTCTCCCGCCATCCGACTGCCACCGACGGCCGCCTGGAGCCCAGGCACGTCGACCTGAGGCCCTTCGTCCTCATGAGCGGCGAGAATGTCCGGGTCGTCCCGGGGGGCCTCACGCGAGTGGCGCTCAGCCGGGACGCTCTTGTCGTCAACAGCTCGCAGCAGGGAGGTGGAAAGGACACATGGGTGCTGTCGTGAGCAAGCCGCCTCTGGTGGGCGTCTCCACCTCCGAGGTGCGCCGGCCCGAGGACCACACCGTGGTCCCGCAGGGCGAGCCACGGCGGCGGGAGCTCGCGCTCGGCGAGCGCTACCTGGACGCCGTGCGCTCCGCCGGTGGGCTGCCCGTGATCCTCACGCCCGTGGCCGGTTCTGCGATCGACCCGTTGCTCGACCGGCTCGACGCGCTCTGCCTTTCCGGCGGGCCCGACCTGCATCCCTCCGCTTACGGCGCGGCCGCCCATCCGGAGCTTGGCCCCACCGAGCCGGAGCTGGACCTGTTCGAGCTTGCGCTGGCCCGCCGGGCGGTGCGCCGGGGTAAGCCCGTGCTCGGGATCTGCCGCGGCGCCCAAGTGCTCAACGTGGCGCTCGGGGGTACGCTCCATCAGCACCTGCCGGACCTGACCGACGAGGTCGACCATCGCCAGACGCTGGCGGGGCGCCGGACCGTTCACGAAGTCGACCTGGCCGCGGACAGCCGCCTGGCCAAGCTCATCGGACGCACCACGCTCTCCGTGAATTCGTTCCATCATCAGGCGCCGGCGGCACTCGGGCACGGGCTGCGGGCCGTGGGCCGGGCGGAGGACGGGACGGTCGAGGCGCTCGAGACCACCGCCTCGAGCTTCACCTACGGAGTGCAGTGGCACGCCGAATGCCTTGTGGAGCGGGCCGAGCACTTCGCGCTCTTCGAGCGGCTCGTGCAGGCCGGCTCGGAGCACGCAGCGTCCGAGCTGCGGGCGGCCTGACGGCAATGAGCTCGGGACTACCCGACTGGGCCGAGTGGGGCAGCGACCCCGCACGACCAGCGTGGACGGTCGGCGTCGAGGAGGAGGTCATGCTGCTCGAACCGGGCAGCTGGGCGCTCGCCCACCGGATCGACGGCCTGCTGCCCGAGCTCAGCCCCGCCCTGGCGGTGAGCGTGAGCGCCGAGACGCACGCCTGCACGCTCGAGCTCGCCAGCGGCGTGCACGCCGGTGTCCGCAACGCGGTGCAGGAGCTGCTGGCGCTCCGGACGGCGCTGGCGGACGAACTCACCCGCCTGGAGCTGCGCGCCGCCGTGGCCGGGACCCACCCCTTCGCCCGCGGGGAGGACACCGAGGTGTCCGGCGGCGCCCGCTACCAGGTGCTCCACGACGGTCTGCGCGAGCTCGCCCGCCGCGAGCCCACGTTCGCCCTGCACGTGCACGTGGGCGTCCCGGATCCGGAGCTGGCCATCGCCGCCGCCGACCGCATGCGCGCCCATCTCCCCCTCATCCTCGCTCTATCGGCCAACTCGCCCTACTGGCGCGGACGGGACAGCGGCATGGCCTCGGTGCGGACGCCGCTGTTCCAGGCCTTCCCCCGCGCCGGGATCCCGCGCCGCTTCGGCAGCTACGAGACCTACGCCGAGGCCGTGGACGTGATGCTGCGGGCCGACGCCTTCCCCGAGCCCACGTTCATCTGGTGGGACGTGCGGTTGCAGCCGAGCCTCGGCACCGTCGAGGTGCGCGTTGCTGACGCGCAGACGCGGGTATCCGAGGTGGCCGGGCTCATGGCCCTGATCCAGTCGCTGGTGCGCCTGGAAGCGACCGAGCGCTACGTCTCCGAAGAGCTCGTCGCGGCCCAGGAGGTCCTCGAGGAAAACCGCTTCCTGGCGGCCCGCGACGGCATCGACGCACGCCTGATCGACGTGGGGTCGGAGGAGCGCGTGCCCGCGCGCGAGCAGCTCGACGCGCTCCTGGAGGCGTGCGCACCTCACGCGGACGCCCTCGGCTGCCGCGCCGAGCTGGAGGAGGTCCGCGCGCTTGCGGACTCCCCGGGCGCCCGGCGTCAGCGGGACGCGGTCAGAGAAGCCGGCCAGCGACAGCTCGTGGGCGCGCTCGCCGAGGCCTTCCTCGACGCCGGGCCGGCCGGCACCGCGGCCCTGGCGGTCGCAGGCGGCGGGGAAGCGTAGGGAGATAAGAGGTGTGCTTCCCGCCGAAGCTATCGTCGATGCGCGGGCGAGCCATGAGCGTGGCTGAGAAGCCCGCGAGCGCAGTCGATGCCGGAGGCATCGGCGAGCATCGCGGGTGCCCTCAGGCGCGGTCCTGGCTCGCCCGAGCGCGGCGGTAGCTGAGGCGGGGAGCACCAAATGTGCGGGTTCGCCGGCGAGCTCGCACGGGGCGCGCCGCCGGACATGGACGCGGTGTGGCGGATGGGCGAGCGGGTGGCTCCCCGTGGCCCGGACGGCGCAGGCGCCTGGGCCGGTGCCGGCGCCGCGCTCGCCCACCGCCGGCTGGCGGTGATCGACCTCTCGCCACGGGGCGCGCAGCCCATGGTCGACTCGGAGCTGGGCCTGGCGGCCGTGTTCAACGGCTGCATCTACAACCACGCGGAGCTGCGCTTGCAGCTGGAGTCGCACGGCTATCGCTTCTTCTCGACCAGCGACACCGAGGTGCTGCTCAAGGGATGGCACCACTGGGGCGACCGTTTCGTCGAGCACCTGGCGGGCATGTTCGCCTTCTGTCTAGTGGACACCGCGAGCGGGCGGGCGCTGCTCGGCCGGGACCGGCTCGGCATCAAGCCGCTGTACCTCGCCGACACACACCGCGGCCTGCGCTTCGCCTCCACGCTGCCGGCGCTGCTGGCCGGCGGCGGAGTTGACGCCTCGATCGACACGATCGCCCTCCACCACTACCTGATGTGGCACGCCGTGGTGCCGGCTCCCCGGACGATCCTGCGCGGCGTACGCAAGCTCCCGCCGGCCACGGTCATGGCGATCGAGCCCGGCGGCGACCGCCAGGAGACCGAGTACTGGCGGCCCGAGTTCCGGCGGGAGGCCGCGGGAGGGCCACGCTCGGAGCCCGAGTGGGAGGAGGCTGTGCTCGACCGGCTGACGACGGCCGTCGAGCGGCGGATGGTGGCCGACGTTCCCGTGGGCGTGCTCCTGTCCGGCGGCCTCGACTCGAGCCTGATCGTCGCCCTGCTGGCCGAGCGCGGCCAGGAGGGCCTCACCACGTTCAGCATCGGCTTCGAGTCCGCGGGCGGGCGCGAGGGAGACGAGTTCGCATACTCGGACCTGGTGGCCGAGCGCTACGCGACCGACCACCGGCGCATCAGGATCGGCGACGAGCGGCTTCTGCCGGCGCTGGGCGATGCGGTGCGCAGCATGAGCGAGCCCATGGTGAGCCATGACGCCGTGGCCTTCTACCTGTTGTCGCAGGAGGTCGCGAAGGAGATGAAGGTGGTCCAGTCCGGGCAGGGCGCGGACGAGGTCTTCGGCGGATACTCCTGGTACCCACCGATGCGCGACGCGCCCGGCGACGGCCTCGAGCGCTACCGAGAGCAGTTCTTCGACCGCAGCCACGCCGAGCTGGACAGCGTGCTCGGCCCCGCCTACCGCCTAGAGCGAGACGAGAGCGAGGAGTTCGTCCGCCGGCACTTCGCCGCATCCGGCGCGGAAACGCCTCTTGACCGCGCCCTGAGGCTCGACGCTCTGGTGATGCTGGTGGACGACCCGGTCAAGCGGGTGGACAACATGACCATGGCCTGGGGGCTCGAGGCGCGCACGCCGTTCCTTGACCATGACCTGGTGGAGCTGGCCGCGGCCTGTCCGCCCGAGCTCAAGCTCGCCGAAGGGGGCAAGGGCATCCTGAAGCGCGCCGCTCGCCGCGTGCTGCCCGCCGAGGTGATCGACCGGCCCAAGGGCTACTTCCCCGTGCCCGCGCTGAGCCACCTGGTTGGGCCGTATCTCGAGCTGGCCGCGGACGCGCTTCGATCTCCGGCCGCCCGGCAGCGTGGCCTGTTCGAGCCCGCCTACGTCGACGATCTTCTGGGGGCGCCCAACGAGCAGCGCACGACCCTGGGCGGCAGCAAGCTCTGGCAGCTCGCCCTGCTCGAGCTGTGGCTCGCCGAGCACGGGCTCTGAGAACCGTCCCGCGGTCGCGCGCGTACTACCGTGGGTCGTGGTGGGACCGAGCGACGCGAGCCTGATCGAGTCGCTACCCGGCGACGAGACCGGCGACGGCCTGCGGGAGCTGTACCGGCGCTATTCGGGCGAGCTCTACGGCTTCGCATGCAACGCACTGGGCGACCGGCAGCTGGCGGAGGAGGTTGTCCAGGACGTGTTTGCCCGCGCCTGGAGCCATGCCGGCGACTACGACGCGAGCCGCGCCAGCGTGCGAACCTGGCTCTACGCGATCGCCCGGCACCGGATCGTCGACCTGCGCCGCCGGGCCGGTGCCCGTCCGGCGCTCGCAGACCGTGAGGAGCCGTCCGAGGCGGCCCAGCGCGACGATCCGCTCGAGCAGGCGGTGTTGCGCTGGCAGGTGGCGGCGGCGCTGGCGCGACTGCGGCCCGAGCACCGCGAGCTGATCCGGCTGGCCCACTGGAGCGGCCTCACGCTGCGCGAGATCGCCGAGCTCAAGGGCATCCCGCTCGGCACCGTCAAGAGCCGGACCTCGTACGCGTTGCGCAACCTGCGTCTGGTGCTGGACGAAATGGGGGTGGAGTCGTGAGCGGCTGTCCCACCCACGCCGACCTCATGGGCGGATACGTCCTGGGTGCCCTCGAGCCCGCCGAACGCGCGGACATGGAGCGTCACCTGCAGACCTGCGAGCTCTGCCGACGCGAGCACGAGTGGGTGACCGGCCTGCCCCGGCTGCTGGACCAGATCGAGCCCGCCGACGTGCCGCCCCCCGTCCCGTCCGCCTCACTCGAGGACGCCGTGCTCGACCGCGTCGCGCGCGAACGGGGCCGGCGGCGCCGGGCCATCGACCGGCTGCGGCGCCCGCGCGCCGTGCTGGTGGCGGCGGCCGCGGCGGTTCTGGCGGTCGCAGTGGCCACGGCCCTGCTGGCACTGCCGTCGGACGACTCGGCCTACGCGTTCGGGAAGCTGCGCGGAAAGCCGGGGGCCGGAGGAAGCTTCGTCGTCGACGCGGTGCCGGCCGGCTCTAAGGTGAGCCTCGAGGTGACCGGCCTGCCGCGAGCCGACTACGAGCTCTGGTGTGTCCGCACCGATGGCCGCTGGATCAGCGGCGGGACGTTCCGCCCCCGGCCCGGCGGTGAGGCCGAGGCCGAGCTGACCGCGGCCGTGCGCCCCGGCGAGTATCACCGCGTGGTGATCACGGGCCGGGGCGCGGACCCGCCTGACTACGAGCCACAGTTCCTGCGCGGCAAGCTGCAGTACTGAGCGGGACGGCGCTCCGGCCGGCCGGGCTCCGGCCGCCGGTCGGGGCGAACCCGGGGCGCGGGTGGCCGAGCTGCCCGACCGCGTGGCGCCCGCGCCCCTGGATGCGGCGGCGGGCCAAGGCTGCCAGCACCACGTCCCGAGGGGGTAGTCGACGTTGCGTCCCACTATGGGACGTTTCTGCATGGACCCCCGCCATGCCAGCCAGGATGCCGCCCGGTGGCGCACACGTCGGTGACGAGCGTTACGCCGTGCGCGCCCGCTTTCCCTCCTTGGGCTCGCTGCGGTGCTCGAGCTGCAGCTCCCGCTCGGCGCCGGGCACACCCTCCTTCAGCTCATGGCTGCGCTCGTGCTCCGCGTTCAGCTCCGCGCCCAACAGGATGGCCACGTTGGTCAGCCACAGCCAGACCAGGAAAACGATCACTCCGCCGAGGGCCCCGTAGGTCTTGTTGTAGGACCCGAAGTTGGCGACGTAGAAGGCGAAGGCGGCCGAGGCCACCAGCCAGACCACGATGGCCAGCAGGCTTCCGGGAGTGACCCACTTGAAGCCGCGCAGCTTGGCGTTGGGCGCCGAGTAGTAGAGCAGCGCGAACATGAACAGGACCGTGGCCACCAGCACCGGCCACTTGGCGATGTCCCAGACGGTCACGGCGGTGTCTCCCAACCCGAGGGAGGACCCCACCTGCTGCGCAACCGGGCCGGTGAGCACCAGCGCCAGCAGCACCAGCGCGAGCATCAGGACCAGCACCAGGGTCACGAGCATCTGCAGCGGCCGCAGCTTGACGAACGACCGGCCCTCCTCGACCTCGTAGATCGAGTTCGAAGCGCGCATGAAAGCGCCCACGTAGCCCGACGCGGTCCACAGCGCAGCGGCGATACCCACGATCAGCAGGATGCCCGCGCTGCCCTTGCTGCTGGTGACGTTCTGGATCGGTTCCTTCAGCGTGTCGGCCGCCGACGACGGGCCGATGGAGCTCACGATGTCGGTGAGCTCCGTGGTGATCGTCTGCGGGTCGCCGACCAGTCCAACAATCGACACCAGCGCGATGATGGCCGGGAAGATCGACAGCACGGAGTAGTACGTCAGCGCCGCGGCCCAGTCGGTGAGGTTGTCCTCCTGGAACTCGGTGACCGTCCGCTTGACCGTCTGGAACACCCCGCCCTTGCGGGGATGGGCGGGGCCCTCCGGCCGCCGGCCGATTCGCTTCTCGGTGATCTGGGGCTCGGCGGAGTCGGCCATCAGACGGGCCCTGCCTCCGTGGCCGGCCGCGCCTCGTCGGCCTTCTCTTCGGCGCTCGACCGGAGCTCGTCGGCCTGCTGGCGGCCGCTCTCCTGGGCCGTCTGCTTGGCGCTCTCGGCGGCCTCGCCGGCCACCTGCTTTCCGCGCTCGATCGCCTCCTGGCCGGTCTCCTTGGCCTTCTCCTTGACCTGGTCGGCCACCGGGCCGATCTTCTCGTCCTCCACGCGGCTCGAGGGGATCAGCATGCCCGCCAAGAACCCGACGGCCAGCGAGCCGATCGCGAGGCCGAGCGGATTCTCCTGGGCCACGCCAGCCGCCCGCTTCGCGCCCTGCTTCACATCGGCCCCGTCAGGGGTGTTGCCGCTGACCTTGGACACCAGGGCGTCCTTGCGGCTGCCCAGCGCCTCCTTGGTCCGGGTCTTCACGTCAGCCTTGTGGCCGAGCGCGTCGACCGTGTCGGACATCTCGTCGCGGGTCTGCTCTATGTCGTTCCGGATGACCGTTGAGTCTTGGCCCATTCCACGTCCTCCTTGAGGGTTTCAACCGTTTGTTCGGGCACGGGCGGTATGGCCTCCTGCACCTTCTTCTTGCCCATCAGGGCCAGCACACCCGCGATCGCGGCGTATACCACCGCGACGATCAGCGCGGCCAGCCACACATCGAGCGCGGTGGCCAGCAGGGCCACCAGGCAGGCTGCAAGCGCGAGGAAGGCGGTGCCTCCGAACAGGGTCGCGCCGCCGAAGAGGCCCGCACCCTTTCCGGCGGTCTGCGCCTTCTCGCCCAGCTCGGCTTTCGCCAGGTCCACTTCTTTGCGCACCAGCTCGGATGTCTGCTGGGAGAGCCGCTTGAGCAGCTCCCCGGTGGAGCGGTCGCGCAGATCGCTGTTCTCGCCGGTGCCCATGGTCAGAGCGTTCCGGCCTCGTAGGAGGAGGTCTCGTAGCGCTCGCGGCTCGAGGCCTTGAGGAAGCGGGAGGCCACAACGCCCAGCGCGATGCCGCCCGCCACCAGTGCCCAGGGCCGGCGGCGCCCGAAGTCCTCGACGTCGCGAAGAATGCGCTCGGCGTCAGAGTCCTGGAGGTAGCTACCAAGGCGGTCGGCGCGGTCGGCGGCCTGGTCGGCCAGCTTGGCCGGCCCGTCCTTGCCCTGTCGGCGCAGCTCCTCGCCCACACTGCGGACGTCGCCTGCCACCGTGCTCACCTGGGTGCCGGCCTGAGTGGAGCGCTGGTCAACCTGCTCGACGGCCCGGCCGCGCGCCTCGCCTTTCAGGTCGCGGGCCTTCTCCTGGGCCTGCTCCTTGACGTCCTCGGCCTTCGCCTTGGCCTTGTCCTGTGCTCCGGTGTCCTCTTGCTGCTCGCTAAGTGCCGACATGTATCTCCGTTCGTTCGTGCATCCAGTGTCCTAGTACCGCTGGGCCTCGCCGCTTAACGACGGACCCTTGTGGCGCCGCGCCAAAGCGATTCAGGCCGCCCGCCGCGATCCTCGGTAGACCGTCGGGGGATGGCCGAAGCGCGCCCGGAACTGCCGGGCGAACTCCGCCTGCTGGCGGTAACCGACGGCATGCGCCACGCTCTTGACCGGCAGGTTCGATTGCTCGAGCAGCACCGCGCCGCGATCCAGTCGCACCTCTCGCAGCTTCCGGCTGAAGGTCGTGCCCTCCGCCTCGGCGAACGCGCGCTGGAGATTTCGGGTGGAGGCGCCGATGCGCCAGGCAACCAGGCCGAGGGTCAGGCGGCCGGCGTAGTCGCTCTCGATGATGGCCAAGGCGTCCTCGAACAGCTCCTGCCGCCTCCGCATGGCCGACGCGGTCTTGGCCCCACCCTGCCAGGAGAAACTCTTATGAAGATCGAGTGTGGTCACTATCTATGAGACAGATGAGTCTCTCCGCCCGGTTACGTTGCGTAACCGAGGGAAGGTCAAAGCGGTCCTAGTCCCAGTGATTCCGCCGAGCCCCCAACCCGCCGGTGTAGGGTCTCCCGCTCCGGTGGACCCCGATCTCGCGCTCGTCCAGGAGACGCGCCAGGGCAAGCTCGAGGCGTTCGAGCGCCTGGTGGATCGTCACCGTGCCGTCGTCAGCCGCCTGGCCGTTCGAATCGCGGGGCCCGACGATGCCGACGACGTGGTGCAGGACTCGTTCCTCCGGGCCTTCCACCGCCTGGACCGTTTCGGAGGCCAGGGCGCCTTTCGCTCCTGGCTGCTGCAGATCGTGCACAACACCGCGCTGAACGCCGTGGCCCGCCGCCGGCCCGAGCCGGCCGGCAGCGCCACCGACCTGGAGGCGGAGCGACCCCTTCCAGCGGACGAGCGCGAGCCGGCACAGCGGCTGGAGGAGCGCGAGCGCCGCGAGCGCCTCGAGCTGAAACTGCGCGACCTCCGTTACGAGCACCGCGCCGTGCTCGTGCTGCGAGACGTCGAGGGGATGAGCTACGAGGAGATCGCGGCCATCACCGAGAGCCCGATCGGCAGTGTGAAGGGACGTCTCCATCGCGCACGGCGGGAGCTGATCGAGATCATGCGGGCGAACACCTACGACTGGAACCTGCCCGCATGAGCGACGCCGAGCACCCGGACAGCGAGCCCACGGTGGCCGAGCGGCGCCTGGGCGAGCACCTGCAGCTGCTGCGCACGGCATCGCCGGATCGCCGGCGCGCGCTCGTACCCCGAATCGTGCGAACCGCGCGCTGGCAGCGGCTGGTCCGCGGCCCCGTGCGGGTGGCGGGGATGATCGCGGGCGCGGCGTTCGACGGGCTGCTTGCGCTGGTGGCTCCGGGTAGAAGAGGACACCGATGACGATCATCGACACGGCCGGCGAGACCCTGGGCGGCTTCCTGCCCCGGCTGGGCGGTGCGCTCCTCCTCCTGCTGGTCGGCGTGCTCCTGGCCCGGCTGGTCGGTCGGCTGGTGCGGGGCGCGCTGCAGCGCCTGGGCGTCGACTCGGCCGGTGAGCGCATAGGGGCAGGCGACGTCCTCGAGCGAGCCGGGCTGGGCCGCTCGCTCAGCCGGGTGCTCGGACAGGCGATTCGCATCGGCCTGACCCTGGTGGTGCTGTTCGCCGCGCTCTCTCTCTTGGGCCTGCAGTTCCTGAGCGAGTCGCTCAACGCAGCCGTTCTCTACCTGCCCAACGTGCTCATCGCGGCGCTGCTGCTGCTGGCGGGCGTGATTCTGGGCGGCCTGGCACGCGAACGCGTCGATCGCGTCACGTGGCAGATGGACCTGCCGGTGCCGCTGGGCGCGGCGGTGCAGGTCGGTGTGGTGGCCGTCTTCGGGATCACCGCGGCGGCCCAGCTCGGGGTCTCCACCGCCACCCTGGTCGCGCTCATGATGATCGTGCTGGCCGCGGTGGGAGCAACGTTCGCGCTGGCGTTCGGCCTGGGCGGGCGCGAGGTGGCGAGGGAGCTGAGCGCCGGACGCTATCTCCGCGGCGCCTACGCGGCGGGACAGACGATCACGGTCGGCGAGCTGCGCGGCGAAATCGTCTCGATCGACACCGCCGCCACGGTCCTGAGAACCGGCGACGACGAGACCGTGCGGGTGCCCAACAACCTGCTGCTGCGCTCAGTGGTCACCGTCCACGAGGCCGTGCTCCCGCCGGATTCGCGGGCCTAAGGCCCCGACGGGCTAGCCGGTGCCCGTCGGCCCCGGCGCGTCCGAGTGCTGGTCGGTGTCCCAGAACGTGCTGTCGGTGTCGTCCTGCTCGGGCTCCTGCTTCTTCGGCTCCGGGTCGGCTGCCGCCTTCTCGTCGCGCTCGTCGGTCTCGATGGATTCCTCGTGTTCCATACCGGGCGGTTACCCGCTGAGCGGTCACCCAACCGCAGGCTCGAAGCGCACCTCGCGCGCGGAGGCCTCGGCCGCCGCGAAATCGATCATCCGCTGAGCCTCGGCCTGCACCGCCTCCTGCTCCGGAGGCGAGAGCGCGCGGGCCGGGCGGATGCCGAGCGTCGCCCGGCGCTTTCCCTCGCGCTCGATCCACCAGGTGGCCCGCAGCTCCCCGTCGACCAGCAGGTTGTTCACGAAGCGGCCGGGCGCCAGCATCGCTCCCCAGGGAAAGTCCTCCGGGATGATCCGCCGCCGGTCGGCGTGGCCGAGCAGCACGTTGTCGTACTCGCCCAGCAGCCGCACCGGCGCCGGCGTGTCCGGATCGGGCCGCGGCGCATCCGGCAGGTCGAACAGCTCGGCGCCTTCCTCGTCGCGGAACGTCACCAGCCGGGGACGGAGCCGCTCGAGGACCTCCCTGAGCCTGGTCAGCCCCGACCAGCTCTGCACGTCCATCACCGACGCCGGGCCGAAGGAGCGCAGGTAGCGCAGGACCACATCGTCGATCGAAGGCCGGGCGGCCGGCGCGCGCCCGGTCCAGGCCTCGAGCGACGCGTACTTCGCCTGCCCGCCTGCGCCCCACACCCCGCGCGGCGGCACCTGGACGAGCGGGACGTGGACGCGGGTGGCGTTGCCGATGGCCTCCACGTCGTCGCCGATGCCCCGCTCCACCAGCTTCCGCCCGAGCTCGCGGGCCGTGAGCGGTTCCCCGGCGAGCAGCTCACGCACCGCGGCGGCGAGCTCGCCGGGGTCGGCGTTGCCCATGCGCCGGCCGAAGACGCCGTTGTGCTGCCGCTCGATCACGATCTGGACCAGCGGACGGAGCAGCAGCGCGTCGCGGACGGTCACCAGGTGGACGGTGCCCCGCATCAGCGTGAGCCGCACCGCCTCGCGCTCGGTGAGCATCCGTCCCAGCTCGTGAGGATCGAAGCCCTCGAGCCGCGACCAGAGGCCGTAGTACGGCGGCATCGGGGCCTGAGCCTGCAGCCCGAGGAGGTGCTCGAGCTCCTCGGCAACCGGCGCGTCCACGCGGCGCAGCAGGTGCTGGCGCTCCAGCAGCGCCCGGTTGAGTGCGCGCCGGGTCAGAGCGGGTAGTGCCGCGAGCCGCTCTGGACCGTCATCCAGCGCAGCTCCGTGAACTCCTCCAGCGCAGCCGTGCCGCCGAAGCGGCCCCAGCCGCTGGCCTTCACTCCGCCGAACGGCATCTGCGCCTCGTCGTGCACGGTCGACCCGTTGACGTGGCAGATGCCGCTCTCGATCCGGCGGGCCACGTCGAGCGCCGTGGGCACGTGGCGACCGAACACCGCCGCAGCCAGCCCGTACTCGGTGTCGTTGGCCACCTCGCACGGCTTCGTCGGGGCCGTCCACGTCGATGATCCCGACCACAGGGCCGAACGACTCCTCGGAATAGACGCGCATCTCCGGCGTGACGCCCGTGAGCACGGTGGGCGGGAAGAGCGGACCGTCCGGCTCGCCGCCGCACACCACCCGGGCGCCGTGGGAGACGGCGTCCTCCACGAGCCCCGCCACGCGCTCCACCGCGCTCGCGCTGACCAGCGGACCGATCTCGGTCTCGGGATCACGCGGGTCGCCCACCTTGAGCGCGCCGCGCCTTCTCCCCCAGGCTCGTGGCCAGCTCTCCCGACACCGAGCGATCGGCCACGATCTTCTCGGTGGACATGCAGATCTGCCCCTGGTGCATGAACGCGCCGAACTTCGCCGCCGCCACGGCCTCGTCCAGGTCCGCGTCGGCGAGCACCACCATCGGCGCCTTGCCGCCCAGCTCGAGCAGCACGCGCTTCAGGTGGTGCGCGGCCTTCTCGGCGACCAGGCGGCCCACGCGTGTCGATCCGGTGAAGTTGATCCGGCGCACGGCCGGGTGGGCGATCAGCTCGTCGACGACGTCGGACGCGTCGTCCGGGTCGTGGGTGATGAGGTTCACGACTCCGGGCGGCAGGCCGGCGTCGTCGAGCGCGCGGGCGATCTCCGCGTGCGTGCGCGGGCAGACGTGAGACGCCTTCAGCACCACCGTGTTGCCGAAGGCGAGCGGAGCGGCCACCGCACGCGTGCCCAGGATGACGGGCGCGTTCCAGGGCGCGATCCCGACGACCACTCCCGCCGGCTGGCGGACGCCCATCGCGAGCAGGCCGGGCACGTCCGAGGGGATCACCTCACCCTTCACCGCAGTGGTGAGAGCGGCCGCCTCGCCCAGCATCCCGGCGGCCAGGTGGCAGTTGAACATCCCCCACCCGAACGTGCCGCCGGTCTCCCGGGTGACGGTGGCAGCGATGTCGTCGGCCCGCTCGCTGAGCAGCGCCGCGGCCCTGTGCAGCAGGTCGCGCCGCTGCCCCGGCGGGCTGGCGGACCAGTCGCCGAACGCGTCGGCGGCCGCGTCGGCGGCGGCGCGCGCGTCCTCGCGCTTCGCCGCCGCGGCCGTTCCCGCCGACTCTCCGGTGAACGGATCCGTCCGCTCGAAGGCGCCCTCCGAGCCGGCCTGCTTCCACTCCCCGCCGATGAGCAGCAGCTGCTGCTCGAGTTGTGCCGTAGCCGTCATCCCCATACCTCCCGCGCCGTCTCCACGATCAGTCGCAGCTTGTCCACTTCCTCCTCGTAGCTGAGCACGTTGCCCTCGACCGTCGAGGAGAAGCCGCACTGCGGCGAGAGGCAGAGCTGGTCGAGGTCCACGAACTGCGAGGCCTCCTCGATGCGCCGCTTCAACTCGTCCTTGCTCTCCAGCTCGCCGCGCTTGGTGGTCACCAGCCCGAGCACCACCATCTTGCCCTTCGGCACGAAGCGGAGCGGCTCGAACCCGCCGGAGCGCGGGTCGTCGTACTCGAGGAAGAACCCGTCGACGCCGAGCTCGCCGAAGAGCGCCTCGGCCACGAAGTCGTAGCCACCCTCTGCCACCCACGAGGAGCGGAAGTTCCCGCGGCACATATGGGTGGTCACGGTCAGCCCCTCGGGGCGGTCCGCGAGCGCCTCGTTGATGTGGCGGATGTAGCTCTGGTGGAGGTGCTCGGCGTCCTCACCGCGCTCCGACATCATCTGCCGCTGCTTCGGGTCGTTCAGGTAGGCGAGGCTCGTGTCGTCGAACTGGAGGTAGGTGCAGCCGAGCTCGGCCACGCGGCGCACCTGCTCGCCGTAGGCGGCGGTCAGGTCTCGCCAGAACTCGTCCTGATCCGGGTAGACGCCGGGGTCGATGGCGGCAGCCCCGCCGCGGTAGTGGACCATGCTCGGGGACGGGATCGTGAGCTTCGGCGTAACGCCCTCGGCGGTCTCCTGGAGGAACTGGAAGTGGTCCCCGAAGATCGTCTCGCCGATCCCCAGCCGGTTGTCGATCTTCAGCGCCGCGGGAGTGAACTCGATGGTCCCCTCCGGGTTGTGGAACCGGACCTTCAGGTCGTCCTCGGCCTTGGAGATCCCGTCGATGCCGTAGATGAAGTCCATGTGCCAGGAGGCGCGGCGGAACTCGCCGTCGGTGGCGGACTGGAGCCCCACCTCCTGCTGCATCCGCACCACGTCGCGGATGGCCTCGTCCTCGGCGGCACGCAGCTCGTCGGACGAGATCCGTCCCTCGGCGTGGCGGTCGCGCGCCTCCAGCAGCGCCGGGGGGCGAAGCAGGCTGCCGACGTGGTCGGCTCGGAAAGGGGGCTTGTCGCGTGGCATGGCGTCCTAACGCTCCTCCACCAACACTCGCTGAGCGACTGCGAAGGCCGAGTTGGCGGCCGGCACGCCGCAGTAGATCGCGCACTGGAGCAGGACCTCCCTGATCTCGTTCCGGGTGAGTCCGTTCCGCACCGCGGCTTTCAGGTGGAACTCGAGCTCGTCGAACTGGCCGCGTGCGATCAGCGCCGTGAGCGTCACCACGCTGCGGGTGCGCCGGTCGAGCCCGGGACGGGTCCAGATCTCGCCCCACGCATACCGGGTGATCAGGTCCTGGAAATCGGCGCTGAACTCGGAGCTTCGCTCCAGCGCCGCATCCACGTGCTCGTCGCCGAGCACCTCGCGGCGAACGTTCATTCCTCGTTCTCGTGCATCGTCGTTCACGCCGCAGCCTCCACGGTCAGGTGGTCGATCAACTCCGGCCCGAGCTCCTCGGGCCGCTCCACGGCGACCAGGTGGCGGCCGTGCTCCAGCATCACGAACCGGGCACCGTCCACCGCCGCGGCGATTCGCCGGCCATGCTCCGGCGGCGTTGCCGGATCGTCGCCGGCGGCGACCACGAGCGTCGGCGCTCGGATCGAGCCGAGCTCCGCGCGGAGGTCGTGCGAGGCGATCGCTTCGCACGCGGAGGCATAGCCCTCGGCCGGCGTGTCGAGCAGTGTCCGGCGCGTGCGCTCGAACACCTCGGGCCTTCGCTTCTGCGAGCGCGGGCGTGAACCAGCGCTCCATCGCGGCGTCGGCGACCGCCTCCATTCCCTCACTGCGCACCGTCTCGGCACGCTCGGTCCACATCTCGCGCGGCGGGAGGTGCGCTGACGTGCAGCAGAGGCCGAGCCGATCGATGCGCTCGGGCGCGTTGATCGCCATCCACATGCCGGTCATCCCGCCGAGCGACACGCCGCAGAACGAGACCCGCTCGAGGCCGAGCCGATCCAGCAGCTCGAGCGCGTCCCTGCCCAGCCCGGCGACCGTATAGGGGCCCGGAGGGGCGGGCGAACCGCCGTGCCCGCGCTGGTCGTAGCGCAGGACGCGGAAGTGCTCGGCCAGCCCCGGCAGCAGGTCGTCCCACATCCCGAGCGCGGTGCCCAGTGAGTTCGAGAGCATCAGCACAGGCGCGTCCTCGGGCCCGTCCAGCCGGTGATGGAGCTCCACGCTCACCCCTCCTCCCGATAGGACCGCAGGGCCCGCTCGATGAGGGCCTCCCCCGCACCGAGGTAGGCGGCGGGGTCGAGCGCGGCGTCGATCTCCTCCGCGGAGAGCTGCCCGCGGATCTCCGAGTCGTCGAGCAGCACGTCGCGCAGCGGCCGGCCGGCCTCGACCGCCCGCCGCGACGCGGCTTGGACGAGCCCGTGGGCGGCGCCGCGCCCCACTCGCTCCGACATCGCCACGCTCACCGACTCCGCCATCACGAGCCCGTCCGTGGCCGCGAGGTTGTCCCGCATCCGGCCGGTCCGCACCTCCAGGCCCTCGAGCACCTCGCGCATCGCGGCCGCCGCGCCACCGGTGCAGGCCAGCGCGCCGCCGAGCGCCTCCCATTCGGCCTGCCAGGCGCCGGCGCCGCGCTCGTGCTCCTGCGCCATCGCTCCGAGCAGGATCGAGGCCTCGCCGCGGACACGGTGCGCGCAGGCGATCGCGATCGCCGACCCCACGGGATTGCGCTTGTGCGGCAGGGTCGAGGAGCCGCCGCGGTCGCCCCCGGCCGGCTCCGCCACCTCTCCGACCTCGGTCTGGGCCAGGAGCGTCACGTCGTGCGCGATCTTCTCCAGGCTGCCCGCCGTAAGCGCGAGGGCGGCGCCGATCTCGGCCACCCGGGTCCGCGCCGTGTGCCACGGGATCACCGGCTCCGCGAGCTCGAGCCGCTCGGCCAGAAGCCCCAGCACGCGCAGGCCCTCCCCTCCCAGCGACGCCAGCGTGCCCGCGGCGCCGCCGAGCTCCACCGCCAGCGGCGCCGCCGCGAGACGGCGGCGCGCGTCGAGGACGGCCACCAGCCAGCCGGCGGCCTTCAGCCCGAACGTGGTCGGAAGCGCCTGCTGAAGCAGGGTGCGGCCCGGCATCGCCGTGTGCCGGTGCTCGTCGGCCAACCGCGCGCAGGCGGCGGCGACGGCGTCGAGGTCGCGGTCTATGAGGACGAGCGCGCGGCGGGCGACCAGCATCGAGGCGGTGTCCATCACGTCCTGGCTCGTCGCCCCCCAATGAACAAAGCGGGCCGCGTCGCCCTCGACGGCGTCGGTGAGTGCGTGGACGAGCGGAGCGGCCGGATTGGCGGTGGCGCGCGCCTCGCGGCCGAGCGCCTCGGGGTCGTACCGCTCCGGCGCGCAGGCGGCCGCGATCGCCGTGGCCGCGTCGCCGGGGATCACGCCCGCCTCGGCCTCGGCCGCCGCGAGCGCGGCCTCGAACTCGAGCATCGCGGCGATCCAGGCGCGGTCCGAGACCGCGGCCCGGACGTCGTCGGGCACGAAAAGGGCGCCGAATAGGTCGCTAGAGGTCAAAGAAGGGGGTCTCGCGGTCGCCTTGCAGATGGATGTCGAAGTGGAGCGCGCCGTCCTCGGCCCGGGCGACGAGCCCCGCTCGCCGGCCGGGCTCGACCGAGCCGAGCACGGGATCCGCCTCGTTGGCCTCCCCTTCGTCGGGGAAGTAGATGCGGGTGACGACGCGCTTGAGCAGCCCCCGCGCGAACACCGACACGTCGATGTGCGGCGCCTGGGTGCCGCCGTCGGGATGCGGCACCGGGCCCGGCTTGACCGTCACGAAGCCGTAGCCCCCGCCGGCGTCGGTCTCGCAGCGGCCGAAGCCACGGAAGCCCGGCTCGAGCGGGATCTCCTCCCGGCTGTCCTCGGGATGGTCGTAGCGCCCGGCCCGGTTCGCCTGCCAGACCTCTATCAGCGCGTCCACCACCGGCTCGCCCTCGCCGTCGAAGATGTGGCCCACGACCCGCACGGCGTCCGGGTCCTCGGGACGCACGAGCTCGGTGGCGCCGTCAGAGGGAAGGCCGATCAAGAAGAAGGGCCCAACCGTCTGCGAGGGCGTCGGCAGGGTCACCTCAGCCCTCCATCGGGGTCGCATCGCGGCCGCGCAGCACGACGTCGAACTCGTACGCCAGCGCCCACTCGGGGACCGTCTGGTCCAGGTCGAAACGGCTGATCATGCGCTGCCTGTCCCTCACCTCGCGCACCGATTGGAAGATCGGGTCCTGGAAGAAGAGGGGATCACCGGGGAAGTACAGCTGGGTGACCAGGCGGGTGGCGAAGGCGGGGCCGAACAGGGAGATGTGGATGTGCGCGGCCCGCCACGCGTTGGGGTGGTTGCGCCACGGGTAGGCGCCCGGCTTGACCGTGATGAAGCGGTAGCGGCCGTCGTCGTCCGTCACGCATCGACCCGCACCCGAGAAGTTGGGGTCGAGCGGCGCGGGGTGACGGTCGACGTCGTGCTTGTAGCGCCCCGCGGCGTTGGCCTGCCAGAGCTCGATCAGAGAGTTCCGGACGGGCCGCCCGTCGCCGTCGAGCACCCGCCCGTGCAGGATCATCCGCTCGCCGAGCGGCTCGCCCCCGTGCTGGCGGGTCAGGTCGTGATCTGTGTCACCGACGCGCTCGTGGCCATAGACGGGCCCCGTGACCTCGGAGAGGGTGTGAGCCAGCGGGACGAGCGGCCGGCTCGGCGCCCGCGTCCGGGTGGACACGTAGTCCGGGTGCAGGTACGGCGGATCGGCGGTCTCGCGCCTGTATCCGGCCAGTTGCTCAGCTCGCTCCATCGGCCTCCACCACCATCGCTATTCCCTGGCCGACCCCGATGCACAACGCCGCCAGGCCGAAGCCGCCGCCCCGCCGGCGCAGCTCGGAGACCAGCGTCGTCAGGATGCGGGCGCCCGAGCACCCGATCGGATGACCGAGCGCGACCGCGCCGCCGTTCACGTTGACGATCTCGGGGTCGAGGTCGGGCCACTCGGATATGCAGGCGAGCGCCTGGGCCGCGAAGGCCTCGTTCAGCTCCACGAGGTCGAGGTCGTCCCAGCCGATTCCTGCCCGCTCGAGGGCGCGCTTCGCGGCCTCCACCGGTGCGATGCCGTAGATCGGCGGATCGACTGAGTGCAGCCCGCGCGAGACGATGCGGGCGAGCGGATCCCGCCCGCTGGCCTCCACCCCGTCCGCGTCGGCGAGCAGCAGCGCGGCGGCGCCGTCGTTGAGGGGTGACGCGTTGCCCGCGGTCACCGTCCCGTCGGGCCGGAAGGCGGGCCGGAGCTTCGCCAGCTTTTCGAGCGAGCTGTCGGGCCGGATCGGCTCGTCGCGCTCCAGCTCGACGTCGGCCACGTCGACGGTCTCGTCGGCGTAGGCGCCGCGCTCCCAGGCCACGGTGGCGCGCTCGTGGCTCCTGAGCGCGAACTCGTCCTGGGCCTCGCGCGAGACCTCGTAGCGGTCCGCCAGGATCTCCGCGCCCTCGCCCAGGGACACCGTCCACCCGTCGGGCATCGCGGGGTTCACCAGCCGCCAGCCGAGGGTCGTCGAGACGAGCGTCTGGTCCGTGCGGGCGTATCCCTGCTCGGGCTTCATCACGACCCACGGCGCTCGGCTCATCGACTCCACCCCGCCGGCGATGCAGACCGACGCGTCCCCGGCCAGGATTGCGCGGTTAGCCTGAATGGTCGCCTCCATGCCCGATCCGCAGAGGCGGTTCACCGTCGCGCCCGGCACGCCGGTCGGCAGGCCCGCCAGCAGCGTCGCCATCCGCGCGACGTTGCGGTTCTCCTCGCCGGCCCCGTTGGCGTTTCCGAACAGGACGTCGTCGATTCGCTCGGGGTCGAGTGCGGGGCTGCGCTCGACCAGCCCGCGCACGACGCTCGCCGCGAGATCGTCCGGGCGGACACCGGCGAGCGCGCCGCCGTAGCGGCCCGTTGGCGTCCTCACGGCGTCGACGATGTAGGTCTCACCCCCCATTGGCCCCATCACCATCCTTTCGGTCCACCATTCGCAGCACGTCGCGGAGGTAGAGGAGATGGTCCTTCATGGCGCGCTCCGCCCGCGCCGGGTCGCCCTTCTCCATCGCGGCCTGGAGCGCCTCGTGCTGCTCCACTACCGCCGATGGCAGGACCGTGCCGTGAAGAGCCGCCACGAGCGACGGCTGGACCACCTCGAACACCCAGCCGATCAGGGCCTCCGCCATGCGGTTGCCCGCGGCCGCGGCAATCGTTCTGTGGACCGCGCCGTCAGCCGTCGCCAGCGAGTCGAGGTCGTCCGGGTCGGCCGCCGCCTCGGCCTCCACGGCCTCGCGCAGCCGGGCGACCAGCCCAGGGTCCGCCCGCTGCGCGGCTCGGCCCGCGAGCGGAACCTCGAGCAGCAGCCGGGCGTCGAGCAGCTCCTCGAGCGTGACCGCCCCCGTCTCGAGCATCATCGCGATCGAGTTGCTGAGGCTGCGGCTGATCCCCTGCTCGGCCGTGCGCGCCACGAAGATCCCGCCACCGGGGCCCTTGTTCGCCCGGATCAGGTTGCCGCTCGCGAGGAGCTTGAGCGCCTCGCGCAGGGTGGGGCGGCTGACCCCGAAGCGCGCGGCGAGGTCCTCCTCGCGCCCGAGGAAGTCGTCGGGCCCCAGCCCCTCGCGCTGGATGTGATGCTGAATCTGCACCGCCACCTGTTCGCTGGCGCCCCGGATCGGCCGCGCGTTCACACGGCGCTCCATCTGGTCTCCCGCTCGTCCACCACGCGCCGGGACTTGCCGTCCCCGCGCGGCAGCGCGCCCAGCGCCACGGGCACGACGCGCACTCGGAGGCCCAGCTGCTGGCGCATGAGCTCGTGGAGGTGGCGCGCCTCGGCGCCGCCGGGAAGCTCGACGTCGAGCCTGATCTCGTCCATACCGCCCCGCTCCGAGTAGAAGGTGATGCGGAACTCGCCCGCGCCGCTCACGCTTCGGACCGCCTCCTCGATCGAGGACGGGTACACGTTCATGCCGCGAATCACCACCATGTCGTCGGTCCGTCCGACGATCCCGCCCGGCAGCCAGCGGCCCCGGTGCCCGGCCGGGCAGCGCTCCTCGGTTCTCATCACCACGTCGCCGGTGCGGTACCGCAGCACGGGGAAGCCCGTCCGGCGGAGCGGCGTGAGCACCAGCTCGCCCCGCTCGCCGGGCTCGACCGGAAGCAGGTCCGGACCAAGGATCTCGCAGACGAAGTCCTCGTCGTAGACATGGAGACCGTGGCCTTCGGCACAGGGAAAACCGAACGGGCCGACCTCGGTCAGGCCGGCGTGGTCGTAGCAGCGGGCGCCGAAGCCCTCCTCGACGCGCTGGCGCACCGCGGGCAGCGAGCCGCCCGGCTCGCCGGTGCAGATCACCCGCTGCACCGATTCGAGCGCGGGCTCGAGCCGCTCCTCCACGGCGACCTCGAACAGCCGCAGCGCATAGGTCGGGGTGCACATCAGCGCGGTGGCCTCGATCTCGGCGATGGTGCGCAGGCGCTGGGCGGAGGTCATGCCGCCCAGAGGCACCGACATGACCCCGGCCTCCTGCAGCCCGTCCTTGGCGGCCCAGAACTGCACGTGCGGGCCGAACGAGAAGGCGAGCGCCACGCGGTCCCCCGGGCGGACCCCGGCCACCGAGAGGGTGTCCGCGAACAGCGATCGCCACCACGCCCAGTCCTCGGCGGTGTCCAGGACCCTCAGCGGCGGTCCTGTGGTCCCGCTCGTGTGGTGCAGGTGCGTGTAGCGCTCGAGGGGATAGGTGAGATTGGTCCCGAAGGGTGGGGTGCGCTGCTGATCCAGCACCAGATCGCGCTTCTCCAGCGGCGCCAGCTGGGCGAGCGTGGGCTTGCGAGCCCAGGTCGAGCCGCTCCACGCGGGCCGCCTGGAACGGGTTTCGCTCGAGGACGAGCTCGAGCAGGTTCCCCGGCGCGGTCGTCTGCGTCTCCCGGCACGGTCTCTCAGGTCCGCGCCGCCGCGGGCGGCTCCGCGGCAGCCTCTGTGGATTCGGGCGTGCGCTTGATCGACCGGTACACGTGTGCCCGCAGACGTGCGAACTCGGGCAGCTCCTTGGTCTCGAGCTGGTCGCGCTCGGCGGGCAGATCGACGTCGAGGGTCTCCTGCACCTTCGTCGGGGAGGGCGTGAGAACCACGACGCGATCGCCCAGGTAGACGGACTCGTCGATGTCGTGGGTCACGAACACCACCGTCACCCCGTACTGGCGCCGCACCTCGAGGATCAGGTCCTCCAGGTCGCCGCGGGTCTGGGCGTCGACCGAGGCAAACGGCTCGTCCATCAGCAGGATCTCGGGCTGATAGGCGAGCGCCCGGGCGATCGCCACGCGCTGCTGCATGCCGCCGGAGAGCTCCCACGGGTAGCGGTCCAAAGACCCGCTGAGGTCCACCGACTCCACGGCCCGCTCCACCAGCTTCGAGGCCTCGCCCTTGTCGAGCCGCTTGCGCCGCAGGGGAAAGGCTACGTTCTGGCGCACGCTCATCCAGGGGTAGAGCGAGCGGCCGTACTCCTGGAAGACCAGGGCCATCTGCTCGGGCGGCCCGTCAACGGGCTCATCGTGGAGCCTCACCTCGCCGCGCGTCGGCGCCAGCAGCCCCGACATGCACTTCAGCAGCGTGGTCTTGCCACAGCCGGAGGGCCCGACGATGCAGACGAACTCGTTCTCCTTGACCTGGAACTCGAGATCGCCGATCGCCTCGACGGCATCGTCTCCCTCTCCGTAGGTCTTGCCAAGGTGATCGACGGTCAGCATCTCTTCCTCTCTAGCTCAGGGCGCTCGCACGCGCCCCGCGGTGCCAGCCCAGCACACGCTTCTCGACCAGTACGAGAGCCCCGTTGAGGACGTAGCCCAGGATTCCCAGCAGCAGGATTCCCGACCACATCTCGGGAATCGCGAACGTCCGCTGCGACTGGAGCACGAAGTAGCCGATCCCGTTGGTGCTGGCCACCATCTCGCTGATCACCATCAGGATCAGGGCCAGCGACAAGCTCGTGCGCATTCCGGCGAAGATCTGCGGGCTCGCGGCGGGCAGCATCACGCGCCAGAGCCGGTCCTGCCACGAGACGCCGTACACGTGCGTGGTCTCGTCCAGCGTGGGATCGACACCGGTCACCCCGTCGATCGTGTTCAGCAGGATCGGCCAGAGGCAGACGAAGGCGATGATCGAGACCTTCATCGAGTCCCCGACGCCGATCACCAGGATGGCGAACGGCAGGAGGGCCGGAGGGGGTATTGCGCGCAGGAACTCGACGATCGGCGCAGCAGCGCGACGCGCCCGGCGCGACAGGCCGAGCAGCAGGCCGAGGGCGACTCCCACGACCACCGCGATCGCGAACCCGAGGCCCATGCGGACGAGGCTCGGCACCACGTCGCTGCCCACCCGTTCGAACAGCCAGGTGTCGGCGAACGTGGACGCGATCTCGGTCAGCGGCGGGTAGTAGTACTTGTCGCTGGCCGCCGACCACAGGCCCCAGGCCACGAGCGCCAGTATCGGCACCGTCACCTCCAGGCCCGCCTCGAGCCAGCGCCGCCGCCCGGCCATCATGCCGCCTGCCCCACGCCGCGTTGAGACGGGTGCCAGTGCAGCACACGGCGCTCAGCGCGAACGAGAATCGTGTTGAGCAAGAGGCCCAGGAGCCCGGTGGTCAGGATCAGCGCGTACATGAGCTCCTCGTTGCCGCCGGAGCGGGCAACGTTGATCGAGCGGCCCAGCCCGGCGGACCCAATGACCAGCTCGGCCGTGACCGTCAGGATGAGCGACACCGCCGAGGCGATGCGAACGCCGGTGGCGATGTAGGGGACCGCGCTCGGCAGGGTCACTCGGAACAGCCGCTGCAGCCGCGAGAAGCCGAACGAGCGCGCGGTATCGGTGGCCACCGGGTCGACGTCCTGCACGCCGTAGAGCGTGGCCATGAGGAGCTGCCAGAAGGAGGCGAATGCGGCCAGGAAGACCTTGCTCTGAAGGCCTGTTCCGTAGACCAGGATGGCCAGCGGGATGAGCGCCACCGATGGGATGGGGCGCAGGAACTCGATCACCCCCCGGGCGGCGCGGTAGAGCAGCCTGCTCGACCCGATCACGATGCCGAGCGGGATCGCCAGAACCGCCGCGATGCCCAGCCCCAGGGCCCAGCCCTGGAGCGTGCTGCCGACGGCCTCCCAGAAGCTCGCCTCCTGGAGCTGCTCGAAGAGGGCGCCGAGCGTCTCGCTTATCGGCGGGAAGTATTCACTCGGCAGCACCCCGATGCGGGGAAGCACCTCGAACAGCGCCAGCACCCCGAGCACGCTCGCCCAGGGCAGCGCCCAGTCGGGCACGCGCGGCATGCCGGCACGGTTCGCGGCTGGCCTGGTGACTGTGCTCACTGCTCGCGGATGAGCTCGTTCAGGTCGGGCTGCTCCTCGATCAGGCCGTACTTCTCGCTCAGCTCGGCCAGCCGCTCGATCGTGGCCTCGTTCAGGTCCGTTCGCCAGACCGGCAGCTTGATCTGCTCGGCGGCCTCCGGCGGGATCTCCGTGTAGTCGAGCAGCACGTCGCGCACCTCGTCGGGATGGGATTGCGCGTAGGTGAGCGACTTGTTCATCGCCTTCACGAAGCCGGCCACGGCGTCGGGGTCCTCCTCGGCAAACTGGGTCGAGGTGAAATAGGTGGCGACCGTGAGGTCGGGTGCGGTCCGCACGTAGAAGGGGTCGATGCCGCGCGCCTTGCCGGCCTTGCCCTGGCTGACGAAGGGCTCGACCACGCAGGCCGCGTCGACCCGGCCCGCCTCGAGAGCGGCGTTCATGTCGGGGAACGGCACCTCGGCGAACTTGAGCGTGTCGACCGCCACGCCCTCCTCCTCGAGCGACGCCTTGATCGTGACCTCGCAGATGTTCTTGAGCGTGTTGACGGCGATCGTCTTGCCCTCGAGGTCCTTCGGCTCCTTGATGGGGCCGTCCTTGAGAACGAGCAGATCCGCCCACGCCTCCTTCTCCGATTTGCCGGCCAGCACGCCCTGGGTGATGATCTGGATCGGCAGGTCCTGTGAGGCGGCGATCAGCAGCGAGATCGTGTTCGAGAAGCCGATCTGGAAGTCGCCGCTCACCACCGCCGGAAGAATCGCGGCGCCGCCCTCGGCCAGCTGCGGCTTGATCGTGAGCTGCTGCTCCTCGAAGAAGCCCTTGTCGATCCCGAGGTAGAGCGGCGCCACGTCGGCGATCGGGATCACGCCCACCTTGAGGGTCGTGGGCCCGCCGCTGTCCCCGCCGCCGCCGCCGCGTCGTCGTCACCGCCGCACGCCGTCATCCCCGCAACGCAGGCAAGCGCCACCAGCATCGCAACGAGCCGCAGCCCCAATCCCCTGTGCATCGGACCTCCCTCGACCGGTTGTCGTCAGCGAGGGCTATACCCAAAGTCAGACAATTTGATCTTCTAGTTCGGCGCTGGCGTGCTCGCGGCCCACGTAGCTCTCCGCGAGCGACGTGGCGGCGGCGCGCGACGAGCAGATGTACTCGAGCTGCGCCCGCTGCAGACGGGCCTGGAAGCCGTCGCGGTCGTCCGGCATCCGATGGAGCATCGTCGTCATCCACGAGGCGAAGTGCTGCGCGCCCCAGACGCGCGGCAGACACGCCTGGGAATAGCCCTCGAGCGGCGCCGCGTCGCCGTTCGAGTACCAGCGCACCAGCGCATCCGCGAGAACGCGCGCGTCCGCCACGGCCAGGTTCAGCCCCTTGGCTCCGGTGGCCGGCACGATGTGGACGGCGTCGCCGGCCAGGAACAGGCGACCGTGTTGCATCGGCTCGGTCACGAAGCTGCGCAGCGGCGTGATGCCCTTCTCGACGATCGGCCCCTCGTCCAGCGACCAGCCCTCACAGGCAAAGCGGGTGTGCAGCTCCTCCCAGATACGGTCGTCGGGCCAGTTCTCGATGTCGTCGTCGGGGTCGCACTGGAGATAGAGGCGTGTGAGCTCGGGCGAGCGCATGCTGTGGAGCGCGAAGCCGCGGTCGTGGTGGCAGTAGATGAGCTCGTCGCTGGAGGGGGCGACCTGGGCCAGGATCCCGAGCCAGCCGAGCGGGTACACGTGCTCCCAGGAACGGAGAGCCCCGGCGGGCACGGCATCGCGGCAGACGCCATGGAAGCCGTCGCAACCCGCGAGCACGTCACAACGCAGCTCCCGCTCCTCGCCGGCCTGCCGGTAGCGCAGCCCCGGGCGCTCGGAATCGATGTCGAGCGGGCGGACGTCGTCGACCTCGAACAGCAGAGGCGCGCCGGCCTCGAGGCGGGCGGCGATCAGGTCCTTGACCACCTCCTGCTGGCCGTAGATCGTGATCCCGCGGCCACCCGTGAGCTCGTCGAAGGGGATCCGGTGGCCATGGCCCCCGAAGCGCAGCTCCACGCCGTGGTGCACGAGGCCCTCGCGCTCGAGGCGCTCGCCCACGCCCATCTCGATCAGCAGGTCGACCGTGCCCTGCTCGAGCACGCCCGCGCGAACGCGGCCCTCCACGTACTCGCGGTCGCGGTCCTCCAGGATCACCGACTCGACGCCCCGGAGGTGGAGCAGATGCCCGAGCACCAGCCCGGCCGGGCCGGCGCCCACTATTGCGACCTGCGTGCGGGTGACGTCCGATGCTGCCATGGGCGAATCGCCTTAGTTCTTCCCCGAGCGGGGTACTCCCTATCCGTCGACCGCGAAGCCAGCGAACCCAAGGAGCTTGCGAGCCGGCGGCTCGGCCGGCGCGGCCGGCGGTCACTCGTCACCGGGACGGGCCTGATCGTCGCGACGGTCATGCCCGGCTTCCTGACAGCGAGCCTGGCCCCGCGCATTCGCAGCGACTTCGCCTTCGACGACTCGACCCTCGGCGTCGCGGTAGCGCTCTTCTACCTCGTTTCCGCCTCCGGCTCGATCCCCGCCGGGCGCCTGGTGGACCGCCTCGGAGCCACTCGCGGCATGCGGCTGGCCGCGGCGCTCACGGTCACCTCGTGTGTGGCCATAGCCGCGCTCGCCCAATCCGCGGCGAGCCTGACCGCGCTGCTGCTGATAGGTGGGGTGGCCAACGCCCTCGGCTCCCCTACGGTGAGCACGCTCCTGCAGCGGGAGGTCGCCGTGCACCGGCAGGGGCTGGCCTTCGGCGCTCAGCAGTCGGGCGCTCCGCTCGGCTCCCTGCTCGCCGGGCTCGCTCTGCCCCTGGTGGCGATTCCCTTCGGCTGGCGCTGGGCATTCGTGGCCTCGGCCGCGCTCTCTGGGTTCGCCGTCGCATTCGCGCCCCGGGAGGACTTGAGGACCTCCCCTCGTGCCCCGGCCGGGCGCCGCCGGACGGGAGCCACCTCGGTGCACGCTCTCGGCGTGGCTTCAGCGCTGGCGAGCGCCGCCGGCGTGGGCTTTGTCTCGTTCCTGGTGACCTACGCGGTCGGGAGCGGGATGAGCGAGACCACCGCGGGCCTCCTGCTGGCCGCGGTCAGCCTCGTGGCCACGCTCAGCAGGATCGCGGTGGGCGTCTTCGCGGACCGGCCCGGGCTCGAGCCGCTCCGCGCGGTGGCGGCGATGCTCGCGGCAAGCGTGCTCGGCTACCTCCTGCTGACGGTTGATGAGCCGGCAGCGATCACGGCCGCGGCACTGCTGGCCGGGACCCTCGGGTGGGCTTGGCCGGGCGTCCTCAACCTGGCGGTCGTGCGGCGCAGCCCGGAGGCGCCCGCCTGGGCGGTGGGCGTGATGATGACCGGCCTGTTTGCGGGCGCGATCACGGGGCCCCTGGTCACCGGCTTTCTGGCCGAGCACGATCAGTTTGGGGCCGCGTGGATCACGTGCGCGGCGTTGGCCCTGCTGGCGGCGGGCACGATCGTGGCGACGCTGAGGCGCGAGGCCGACCGCACCTAGACCCCTCCTCTAGCCGACCGGGATCTCGTGGTTGGCCACGAACAGCCCTTCCGGGTCGACGGCCGCCCGGACGCCGCACAGCCGCCGCCAGCTCTCCGCGTCGAAGGCACTCGACAGATCGAAGGACTCCTCGATGAAGTTGGGGTAGCAACCGCTCCTCCAGGGCGCCAGCGCTGTGGCCACCCGCTCTACCGCCGCCTCCACCACGGACAGGTGCTCCGGCGCGAGGATTGCCCCTACCGCGAACATGAGGTACTCGCCGTCGATGGTCCCGTAGGCACCGTGGTCCGGCGCCGGGCGGGCCAGCGCTCCGCCGAGGTGGCGCAGCTCGACCGCCGCCAGGGGGGAGTCCGAGCCAGGGCCGGCGGCGCCGATCAGCTCGTCGACCGCGGCGGCCGGGAGCTCGCCCAGCAGCTGATGGGAGCTCTTGTAGGGGAGCGGATCCTCAGGGTCCATGGCCACCCACGACAGCCCCTTCGGGGGCATCATCGCGAAGGTGTCCATCTGCGGCCCGAGGCGCCGCAGCGGCTCGATCAGCTCATCGCCGAACTCCTGGTCGCCCAGAATCGCGGCCGAGAGCACGGCGAACGAGTTGCCCCGCAGCGGCTCGGGGATCTCGGGCATGTCGGGGAGCTGCAGGAGCTTGGCCACCGACGTCACCTCGTCGGGAAGGCCCGCCGTCCACTCGCGCCAGGCGTGCACGACCTCGTCTCCGCGCTCGAAGCCGAAGAACAGGCTGCCCGCGAAGAGCTGCTCGAGCGGGTAGAGGTCGAACTCCAGCGCGGTCACCACGCCGAAGTTGCCGCCGCCGCCGCGCAGGGCCCAGAACAGCTCGGGCTCGTTGTCACGGTCGGCGCGAACCAGCTCGCCGTCGGAGGTCACGAGCTCTACGGCCGTCACGCTGTTGGCCTGGAGCCCGTGCTTGCGGCCGAGCCAGCCTTGGCCGCCGCCCAGCGAGTAGCCCACGATGCCGATGTCTCGGGCCGAGCCGTGCAGTGCAGCAAGCCCCAGATCCGACGCGTCGTCGACCAGGTCCAGCCAGCGGGCCCCGCCTTGGACACGCGCCCGCCGGTTGGACGTGTCGATCTCCACGTCCTGCATGGCGTCAGTGCGCAGGAGCATGGTGGGCCGCGACCAGTCGATCGGCTCGGGCGTTGTGGCCTGTGCGCTGCGGGGCGACCAGCAGCCCGTCCTCTCGCGCGCGGGCAATTAGAGCGGCCACCTCGCTCGCGTCCGTGGGACGCCCGATCAGCTCCGGACGCTGGTCGACGGTGAGGTTGAAGGCCAGGCGGGCTTGATCGAAGTCGGGGTCGCTGCCCCGAAGCAGGGTGGGCTGTGCCGGCGAGATGGTCATGGTCCTCCTCGGGAGTCGTGTCGGGGCCAGTCCCGACGAGGTCGTGAGGTGCTGGCATGCAACGGCCCGGAGGCAGCCGTTCTTGTGGGCCGCGGGACCGGCGGGGTGCGCGATACTGCCTCCGTGGCCGGAGGCAATGCCGATCTGATCCGCGGTGTCTACGGCTTCAACTGGGCCGCCGTCGGGGATCGAGGCGAGGGCCTGGCTGCGGCCCGGGCGGTGATGAGCGACGACGTTCAGGCCCAGATCTCGCCCGAGGTCGGCGACCGCACCCTCCGCGGGGTGGACGACTTCGCCACTTTCGTGCAGGGCCTCGAGGAGGACTTCTCCGAGTTCCGCTATCAGCCGGAGCAGTTCGAAGACCTCTCCCCCGAGGAGCTGGCGGTGAGCGGCCAGATCGTCGCCCGCGGCCGCAGGAGCAACATGCCGCTCAGCGCGCCGTTCAGGCACGTTTGGACGATTCGCGACGGGCGGGCGACGCAGGTCGAGGCGCAGATGAGGTCCTGAGCGCGCGTGCGTGTTCTGTTCGCCTCCACTCGCGGGGCCGGCCATTTCAACCCGCTGGTTCCGTTCATCGACGGAGCTGTCCGGGGGCGCAGACGAGGTGATGGTCGCGGGACCGCCCTCGCTGGCCGAGACGGTGGAGCGCGCCGGTTACCGCTTCTGGCCGGGCGAGGCTCCGCCGGAGGAGGAGCTCGGTCCCACCTGGGCACGGGTGCCGACGGCCTCGCCGGAGGAGGCGGAGACCATCGTCGTCGCCGAGATCTTTGCGGGGCTGAACGTGCGGGCGATGCTGCCCCACCTCAACGAGGCGTGCGCCGAGTGGCGGCCTGATCTCGTGCTCCGCGATCCTTCCGAATTCGCGTCCGCCTTCGCGGCCGAGGCGCACGGCATCCCTCACGGCCGGATCGCGATCGGGCTGGCGGCAGCCGAGCGAGACGCGCTTTCGATCGCCCAGCCGGTTCTCGACGACCGCTCGCCGGGAGCGACCGAGCGGATGTGGAGCTCGGCCTACCTGAGCCTCTTTCCGGCGTCGCTCGAGGATCCCGAGGCGCCGCACCCTCCCCGGGTGCATCGCTTTCGAGCCCCCGGCGACGACGCTACGCCGCAGCCGCTGCCCGACTGGTGGCCGGGCGACGACCGTCCGCTGGTCTACGTCTCGTTCGGAAGCGTGACCGGCGGGCTGCCGATCGCGAGCGCGGTCTTCGGATCGGTGCTGCAGGCGGCGGCCGGGCTGCCTGCGCGCATCCTCTTCACGATCGGGAACGAGACCGACGTGGAGGCCCTCGGTCCGGCGCCCCCCAACGTGCGCATCGAGCGCTGGGTGCCCCAGGCCCGGGTTTTCGCCTCCGCCGAAGCAGTGGTCTGCCACGGCGGCTCGGGCACCACGTTGGGCGCCCTCGCCGCCGGGCTGCCCCTGGTGGTCGTGCCGCTCTTCGCCGACCAGCCCGTGAACGCGCGCCGGGTGGCGGCGGTGGGAGCGGGGCTGGCCGTCGAACCCGATCCCGGGTCCGCCGCCGAGGCGATCCGTGGCAGGGTCGATCCGGGGGCGCTGCGCGCGGCGATCGAGGCCGTGCTCGGCGAGGCCACGTACCGGCGGGCCGCCCGGCGAGTGGCGGAGGAGATCGCTGCCCTGCCGGCGGCCGACGCCGCGCTCACCGCGATCAGAGACACGTAACGAGTGTTCACGAAAACGGTCTCGGTCCAGGTATCCCGTGCGCCCGATGAGGTCTTCGCCTTTGTGGCGGACGCCCGTAACCGGCCTCTCTGGGACGAGAGCGTGGACAGCGAGGAGCTCACCTCGCCCGAGCCCGTAGGGGTGGGGAGCACGGTGCGCACGCCTCGAGCGCAGCTTCCCGCGCCTCAAGCGGGTTCTGGAGACCGGCTCAGCCGCCTGACCGCAGGGTCGTCACTGCGGTAGGCTCGCCGCATGAAGCGCGTGGCCCTCGCGCTCCTCATCTTGGCGATCACCCCCGCAAGCGCGGGGGCTCAGGCAGTGGAGGAGTCCTTCACCGGTGACCGCGTGGTCGTCAGCGGTCCGGTCACGATCAACCGCGGCGAGTCGTCCGGCGACTTGGTGGTGATCCACGGTCCGGTGTTGGTGGCGGGCCGAGTGCGCGGTGCCGTCGTCGTGGCAGATGGAGACGTGAGGATCTCGGGGACGGTCGAGGATGACGTGGTGACGTTCGCCGGCCGCACGACGTTGGCGCCCGGCGCCCGCGTCGGAGGGGACCTGGTCTACGGAGACAAGCGGCCTGTCGTGCCCGCCGGCGCGACTGTCGCCGGGGATGTCAACCGCGTGAACGTGGACGAGATCACCGACCCGGTGGGCTTCATCGGAGCGGCCGCCATTTGGATCGCCGTCACGGTGTCCGCTCTTGTCCTCGGTCTGCTGTTGCTGTGGCTGGCGCCCCGGGCGCTCGACGCCGCCTTCGCCGCCGCGAGCACCAGCCTGGGCCCGGTCATCGGCTGGGGCCTCCTGCTCTTTTTCGGTCTCCCGCTTCTGGCTGTGATCGCCCTTGTGACGCTGGTGGGGATCCCGCTGGGAGTGGCGCTGCTGCTTGCGCTGTTGCCGCTCTACGCCGTCGGGTACACCACGGGCGCGTGGCTTCTCGGCCGGCGCCTCGTCGGCCCCCCGCGGGCGCGCATTCTCGCCTTCCTGGCCGGGCTGGGCATCCTCCGCGTGCTGGCGATCATCCCGATCCTCGGAGGGATCATCGGGTTCGCCGCCGTGGTCCTCGGGCTAGGCGCGCTGCTCGTCGCCATCTGGCGCGCGCGGCGCGAGTATCCCGAGCAGCCTCGCCCGGCCACGGCCTGACCTGTCACCCGCCTGCGGGCGCGGGCGCACCCGGCGCGAGCTCCGGCCACCAGCGCTCCAGGCCCAGGTCCGCGGCTACGAGCCCGGCAGCGTTGTAGCCGCCGGCCAGGGAGCCGGGCACACCGGGGTGCACCGATCCCCCGGCCAGGTAGAAGCCCTCGATCGGGGTGCGTCCGCTGGAGCAGGAGGGATGCGGTCGCGCCGCCAGCACCTGATCCGGGACCAGCGCGCCCTGGCGGATCGAGCCGTGGCGGGTGGTGGAGAAGCGACGCTCCAGGTCCAACGGCGTGTCGCAGAACTGAAACAGCAGCCGCACGTCGCCGAGATCGGGGAAGTGGGTGACGAGGGCCTCCCAGCACGTGCGCCGGTAGTCGGTTCGGAAGCGGTCCCAGTCGCCGCCGGAGAGCGCGTAGGGCGCGAGTGTCTGGAGACGAAGGGTGTGCAGGGGCCCGTAGGGCCCGGGCGACGCCTGAAGGGGATCGTGGACGCTCACGCAGGTCAGGTGCCCGGCGACCGGGGACGGCAGCCGGCCCCGCACCGCCTCCTCGAAGTGCCGCTCCACCGCGTCCGCGTCGGCAAAGCCGAAGACACGGTTGACCGCCTCGCCCGCGGGCGGCGCTCCCTTGATCCCGTAGTGCGCGGTGAAGAGGCCGGCGGGATCGGCGACCCAGCGTTCGGCCGCCTCACGGACCTCCGCCGTCGTGAGGCCGCTGTCCAACGCCTCCAGGATCGAGCCAGGGTCGAGCGTGGACACCACGGTGCCCGCCAAGAGCTCCCGGCCGTCGCCGGTGCGGAGCCGAAAGCCGTCGCCGGCCCGCTCGACCCCGGTGACCTCTGAGCTCACCCACCCGCGCGCGCCCGCGGACGCCGCGACCCGCACCAGCCCGTTGGCGAGGTTCTTCGAGCCTCCCACCACGATCGCGGGGCTGAACTGCCGCGCGACGCAGAACGCGCCGGTGAGCCCGAGCGGAGCATCGGCCGCGAGGAAACCGGCCAGGCCGCAGGCGTAGCGAAGGATGACCGCCGCGCGCGGGTCCTGTGCCCGGTCCGAGAGCGAGCGCGGGGTCGCGTCCGCCAGCGCCAGCGCGGCCTCGCGGTGGGCAGGCGGCAGTTGCGCCCGAGCCTCCTCCTCGGTGACCGGCGGCCGGTAGAGCAGCGGAGCCACGGCGCTCGAGGCGGCTCCGAGCATCTCTTCGATCTCGGCCCCCAGGCCCCGGCCTCCCCGCCCGACCACCAGTTCGGGCCCGCCCGGCTCGGTGCGCGCCGAGAAGGCCTGCGCCGGCTCGGCGAATCGCACCCCGAGCGGCTCGAGGCCGAGATCCGCGTACGGGGGCAGCTCCCGCCCCAGGGGCAGCTGGAGCTGGGCGAGGTTGTACTGGAAGGGAGTGGAGTAGTCGTCGGTGGCGAGCGTTCCGCCGCGCTCGAAGCGCTTCTCGAGCACGACCACACGGGCCCCGGCCCGGGCGAGGTAGGCCGCGGCGGTGAGCCCGTTCGGCCCGGCGCCGACGACGGCCACGTCGTAGCCCTCGGCCGGCACGCTCACCGCCCGGCCGCTGCTCCGGACGCTCCGATGAGGCGGTCGAGGTTGCGCAGGTACCACTCGCAGGGCCGCGCGTTCCACCACGACTGCTCGCGCACGCCGGCGTCCTCGGCGATCGTCTGGGCGGCGTTGTAGCCCGCGGCCATCCAGCTCAGCCCCACCGGCCAGACGCCGTTGGACATGTAGAGGCCGCCCAGCGGCATCCGGTACGGCATGCGGTCGAGGATCCACTGGTCCTCGCTGAAGTCCCCGCCCACCACCTGCCCGAACTTCGCCGCGCGATTGAGCCGCCAGTTGTCCAGCGGCGTCCACTCGTACTGGTCGAGCACCATCTCGTCCCAGCCATCGATCAGCCGGGCCATCGTCTCGTTGCGCGCCCGCAGCAGCTCGTGCCGGATGTCGCCGTCCCAGGCCTCGGGCCCGCCCAGGCCGTGCAGCGGGTAGGGAAAGCACTCCTCGGCGCGCAGGATGTTGTGGCCCTCGGGCGAGACGCTGTTCGGGTCCGCGGGGGCGTAGTAGGTGAACTCCATCAGCTGACCCGGCGGCCTTCCAGGTGTCGTTGCCGAGCATGTCGACCATGTAGCGCTTCGTCCCCTCCCAGGAGTCGAACGCGCGGTAGACCAGGATGGCCTCGTTGATCAGCGGGTCGAACGCTGAGGATCCCCAGTCGATGCGGCGGTCGAGCAGCCACGAGGTCACGTGCGAGCCCCGCAGCCCCATCTTCCAGTGCCGCATCTTCGCGGCCAGGCGGGCGTCCGCGTTCGCGATGGTGTCCTCCCCCACCAGGCGCAGGGTCTCGGGCACGCCGGCGTTGGAGAGGACGCCCAGCCGGGCCTCGATCTGGGCGCCGGGCCGAAGCGAGCGCTCGCCCAACACCACACCCGTCGCGCGGCCGTCCTCCACCACGATCCGGTCGACCGTCGAGTTGGTCAGGATGCTGCCGCCGTGGGCGAGGAAGCACTCGGTCAGGGCGTCCACCTGGATCTCGTTGCCTCCCACGCCGATCCCGGTGGTGTAGTAGAGGGCGAAGGTCACTCCGTAGGCGCCCTGGCCGCGGGCGAACGGCGCCCCGTGCTCCCAGAAGGCGACCGGCGTCATCAGGATCTGCCGGCAGGCGTCGGACTCGAAGGTGCGCTCGCACAGCTCGGGTCCGCTCATCTCCGACATCTCATCGACGCTGAAACCCATCGCGTAGGCGCAGATCTCGAAGATGCGGTCGAGCTTGGACGGGTCGGGATGCGGCGTGTACGAGCACAGCTCGTTGAACTCCACGAGCGTCTCGTGAACCCGCTCCTGGATGCCCAGCATGCGCTCGCCGTCCGCCGCCGAGTGGCGGGCGAAGTTCTCCGCCGTCCTCTCCGGCTCCTGGCAGATCAGGCAGTTGGTGCCGTCGGGGAAGGTCGTGGCCAGGATCACCGGGCTCGCGCTGAAGCGGAAGCCGTGCTCCTCCAGCCCGAGGTCCTCGATCACCGGTGAGTTCCCGGCGAAGCTCACTCCGACGTGAGGGCTGTCCAGGGTCTGCGCCCAGGTCTCATGGGTGCAGCAGAACGAGCCGAGCTCGGAGTTGGCCTCGACGATCAGCACGTCGAGGCCGGCCTTCTGCAGGTACGCGGCGGCGGGGAGGCCGCCGGAGAGGCCGCCTCCGACCACGATCAGGTCGTGGTCGGCCATCAGCCGTCGAGCGCGCCCGAATGCGCCGCGAGGCCGTCCATGATCACCCGGCCGGCGATCGCGGCGGTCACGGAGCTGGCGTCGAGGCTGGGCGCGGTCTCGACCACGTCGAGCCCCACCAAGCCGGCGCGGGCGACGCCCCTGACCAGCTCGAGGAGCTCCCGCGAGGTGAGGCCGCCGGGCGTGGGGACGCAGGTCCCGGGCGCATAGGCGCCGTCGAGCGAGTCGACGTCCACGCTGAGATAGATCCCGTCGGTGCCGCTCGCCGCCACCTCGAGCGCCGCCTCCACGGTCGCGGCCACGCCGCGCTCCCAGATGTCCTCGAGCCAGATCACCGTGATCCCCTGCTCGCGGCAGTACGCAATCTCCGTGCGCGGGTTCATCCAGCCGCTGATGGCGAGCAGTGCCATCTTCTTGGGGTCGAAGCCGGCGTCGACGGCCCTCGTGATCGGACAGCAGTGGTTGAGCTCCTCGCCGCCGACGTCCAGGGCCGTGTCGAGGTGAGTGTCGATGAGGACCAGGCCGGGGTTCTCCACCGCCTTGCGGACGGCCCGTACCGCCGGGATGGTCACCGAGTGGTCGCCGCCGAGGGTGGCCGGCAAGGCGCCCGCGGCCAGCATCTGCCCGATGTCTTGCTCGGCCCGCGCAAACGTTTTCTCGGCGTTGGCCAGCACCACGTCGCAATCGCCGCAGTCGACGGGATTGAGGGCGTCGACGAGGTCGAAGTCCCAGGTCGCGTTGTAGGTCAGGAACTGGCCCGAGATCTCGCGGATCCCGCGCGGGCCGTAGTTCGCTCCCGTGCGGCTGATCGAGGTGGAGTCCCAGGGGATCCCGTAGATCGCCGCGCGGGCCCCGTGACCGCGGAGAGCGTCACTGTCGGGAGCGACGTGAGGGAGCTTGAGGAACGACCCGGCCAATCCGGCGTGAAGCAGTGAGGTCCACATCGTGGTGTCGACTGCCGGTGCTCCAGCCTGCTCAGCGGCCATGGCTGCTCCCCTCGTCTCAGCCGGCGTCCAGCAGCTCGATGGCGACGGACGTCGGGTTGTGATCGTTGATCGGGATGATGTCCTGCGGGCACGCCGACGCCACCACGATGCAGTCCATGGCGGCCCGGAAAGTGATCGAGTTGCCCGCGGCGGTGGGCGCGGGATCCCAGCCGAGCGTCTCGTCGCCGGCCACCGGGATGTTCATGAACAGGTTGATCGACGCCGGTACGCAGATCCGCTCGTGTCCCAGGCCGCGCATCGCCAGCTCGAGGTTCTCACGGCAGGACGCGTGCCATCCCTCGACGCCGAGGCCGTCGTAGCGCTCCGGGTCGCACGGGGCGATCAGCATGTCGTGCACCCCCGGCGAGTCGTCCTGCTCGAGGGTGAAGATCGGCCGCCGCCGGTTGGTCACAAAGGCCTCTCCCAGGCGGGGAAAGAGCCGGCTGACGGCGGCGCGGGTGTGCATGGCGCTGTGGTGCTCGCCGACGTCCTCGGCGTTGAAGGCAAACAGGTCGGCCACCTGGCTGCCCTCGACGTCGACGATCCGAAACAGCGTGCCGCTGGGCACGGTCACGGCACGGCCCTCGCGGGCCGGGACTTGGATGGTCTCTGTGGTCTTCATCTCACTCCTTCCCGCCTCGGAGTTTCCGCCCGGCACCGGCAGGTGACAATCAGACGATGGGCAGCAGTGCCCTGGGCTGCTCGTACGATCGTCTGACGCCTCTAGGCGAAAGTCGGTCTACATTGCTGCGGTGGCCGTCACCGTCGCCGAGCTGGTCGCGATCCCGTTTCTCAAGATGAGCTTCCGCGCCGGCGCCGGCGGGGGCGCGCGCCTAGTGACCTGGGCCCACACGTCCGATCTCGCCGACCCCACCGAGTGGCTGGCGCCCGGCGATCTCCTGATGTCCAACGGTCTCAACGTCCCCCAAGGTGGGGACGAACAGGAGGCCTTCCTCGACCGGCTGGCGACGGCCGGCCTGAGCGCCCTGGCCATCGGGGACGACATGCACGCTCCCCCGCTCAGCCCGGCCCTCCTCGAGCGCGCCGACGAGCTCGCCTTTCCCCTTCTCGCGATCCCGCGCGACGTGCCGTTCGTCGCCGTCTCGCGGGCGGTGGCGAACGCGAACTCGGACGAGGAGCACAAGCGGCTCGTCGACACCGTCCAGCTGTACGAGGTCCTCCGGGATGCCGTGTCCAACGGCCGGGTGGGCGCGGCCCTCATGGACGAGCTCGGTCAGCAGCTTCAGTGCCGGCTCGTGCTGCTCGACGGCACCACCGCGCTGCCGGTGCTGGCGGCCGATCCGCCTCCCCCTGGGGGTCTCGGCGAGCGCCTGGTCGAGGAGCTACGGGCCCGACGCGGTGTGTTTCCGGGCGTCCTGCGCGTGAGCCACAACGGGCTGCCCGCCTTCGCCATCGGTGTGCCGACCCGCCGCCCGACGGCACTCGTCGCGATGCAGTCCGGCGAGCAGGCCCCGGACATCGCGCTCCTACAGCACGCGGCGAACATCGCCGCCCTGGAGGTCGAGCGGGTGACCGCCGAGCGCGAGCACGAGCGGCGCCAGGGCTCGGAGCTGCTGGCCGCCATGCTGGAACGGCGCCTGGAGCCGGCCTCGGCCCAGGAGCGGCTTCGCGAGCACGGCATCACAGCGGCAAGTGCGGGTCTGGTGGCCTTCGCCCCCAGTCCCTCGGGCGCCGACGAGGGAAACCTCCATCACGAGCTGGCTCAGCGCGGGGTCCCCCACCTGATCCTGTCGGACCCGAGCCGCTGCCTGCTGATGGTCCCTACCGGCGACCAGGCGCTCACGGCGGTGCGCGGCGCGGTTGGTCCCGATGTGGCGCTGGGGATGAGCGATCCGCTGCGCAGGCCCGACCGCGCTCCCGACGCGGCGCGGGAGGCGAGCTGGGCACAGTCCGCGGCCCACAACCTGGGGCAGCCGCTGGTGCATTACGGCGAGAGCAGCCCGCTGTTTTTTCCCCGCACCCTGGGGGAAGCCGAGATCGCGGTCGAACGGGTGCTGGAGCCGGTCCTGGACTACGACGATCTCCACGGCACGGAGCTGCTCGGCTCCCTGAGCGTGTTTCTCGAGCAGAACCGGTCCTGGCAGCGCTCGGCCGAGCTGCTCCACGTCCACAAACAGACGCTGGTGTACCGGATGCGTCGCGTCGAGCAGCTGACGGGGCGGGATCTGCGTACGACGGCCGACGTCGTGCAGCTCTGGCTGGCGCTGCGCGCGCTCGAGTTCGTCAGGGGCGGGCCGGCGGCGGCGGGATAGCGCCGCCCCGCCGCTACAGCCCCTCCGGGCTGGGCCAGGTCGAGTTCGGTCGCTCGGTGTCGAGGCGGTAGTCGGTGCTGTGGAGCTCGGCCAGCCGGCGTCCCGTCTCGCGGGCGCGCCCGAGCGGGTCGTCTGGGTCGAGCAGCACGTCCCTGCGGGAGTTGCCGATGCCCCGCACCACGGCAACCAGCGGCGAATGCATGTAGCGGGCGTACTCCTGGAGCTCGTGGATCACCCCCAGCGGGGCGCCGGGGTAGGTCTCCTCCGACGACAGGACCAGCGCCAGCCGCTTGCCCATCAGCCGGCGCACGAACATGTCCGCCTCCGGTTCGGACGCGGCGATGAAGCAGAAGAGGCGGTCGAGGAAGGTCTTCAGCTGCCCCGAGACGCCGTACCAGTACAACGGGGTGGCGAAGATGATCGCGTCGGCCGGCAGGACCTGCTCGCGGAGCAGCGCCTCGAAGCCGTCGTCGATGGTGCAGCGTCCGGCGTCGTCGCGACAGCGGCGGCAGTCCCGCAGGTGGTGGCGGACGTGGTCGTCCAGGTGCACCAGCTCGGTCCGGTGGCCCGCCTCCCGGGCGCCCTCGATCATCGCCTCGGCGAGGCGGAACGAGTTCCCGTCCCGGCGCGGGCTCGAGCTCAGGGCGAGCACGTTCACTGCGTTTCCAGGTTACGCGGGCCGCTCAGGCGGGAGTTCGCGGCTCGGTCTTGTCCGCGGACCAGTGGACCGAGGTCGGGTCGGCCTCCAGCCGGTCCTCGGCGGCCACTACCTTCGACCGGACGGTGAGGTAGGTGACCACACCCAGCACCCCGACGATCCCGGTCATCACGAACACCGCCCAGTCCTGATACCAGGGCACCCCCTCGGCCCGGGGCCAGGCGATGTTGAAGTACTCGAACACCACCCAGATCGAGGCGACCACCGCCACCAGGACGCTCCAGCGGCCCAGGTTCCACGGCCCCGGCTCCCAGCGGCCGCGCAGCTTCGCGACCATCTGGGCCACCACGGGTAGCGCGAACGAGATGTAGAACCCGCCGGTGGCCATCGAGATCAGCGTGAGGTACACGTCCTCGGACTGGGTCGAGATGAGCAGGATGGCCGCGATCACCCCGGTGGTGAGCACGGTGTTGACGGGCAGCCGCGCGTGTGGCGAGAGTTTTCTGAGCGGGCCGGAGGCCGGGAGCACCCCGGCGCGGGCGAAGGCCCACATCACCCGCGAGCAGTTGGTCTGGATGGCCAGCAGGCTGGCGGTGAAGCCGATGATGAACAGCACGAACAGCGGCTTGGTGATCCCCTCACCCAGCTGGAAGGTGACGGTGTCGGCCACCGGGTCGACCACCTCGCCGCTGATCACCGCGCCGTAGTCCGGGATCGCGAGGATGAGGGCCAGGGCCGCGTAGCTGACCACGACCGCGACCGTGACCAGGGAGAGGATGACCGCCTTCGGGACGTCGCGCCGGGGGTCCGGGGTCTCCTCGGCCACCGATCCGGCGGTCTCGAAGCCGACGTAGGTCCAGCCGATGAAGCCCACCGCCGCGAAGAAGCCGGCCCAGATGTACCCGCCCGGGCCGACCCCGGCGCCCGCACTCTCGAAGATCGACGAGAGCGGCTGCTCGTTGTGGAAGAACAGCAGCACCGTGCCGATCCCGATCGACCCAAGGACCTCCGCAGCGATGCTGGCGACCATGAATCCCTTCAGCACGGCGCGCGAGGCGATGTTCATCAGCGTTGCGAACAGGAGGAACCCCATGGCCACGAGCAGCTGCGTGCCGGGCTCGAAGGGGTCGAGATCGAACACCACGGGCACGAAGCCGGCCGCGCCGTAGGCCACGGCGACCATGGTGATCATCAGCGTCCACATGTAGGCCCAGCCGGCGAACCATCCGTAGGTCTCGTGGAACAAGCGCCGCGACCACTGGTAGATGCTGCCCTCGAAGGGCCAGCGCGACGCCAGCTCGGCGAAGACGGCGGCCACGAGCAGCTGGCCGGCGAGCACAACGAAGAACCCCCACCACATCGCCGGTCCCGCGGACACGAACGAGAACGCGAAGATCCCGTACAGCGCGACGATCGGAGAGATGAAGGCAAAGGCCAGGGCGAAGATCGCCCACAGCGAGAACTCCCGCTTTAGGCCCTCCCCCTCGCCCCCGGTGGTCGGCGCGTCGGCGTCGCCGGGCGCCACCGCATCGTGTGGCTGAGTCACCGGGTCCATTCTCCGCACCCGCCCCGGGCAGGGCAAGACGACGATCGTACGAAGGCCGAGGCGCCTTTTGATCCTTCGTCCGAGCCGCCTTGACCCCTTGCGGGCAGGCCGGTATGACCTCTGAGCCCGTCCGAACGCACAGCGAGGAGAGACCCCATGGGGATGTTCCACCAGCACGGCAAGGGCGACGGCCATTTCGACCGCGAGGGGCTGCGCGGGATGCGGGTGCTGAAGCGGTTGAAGGACATCACCGACCGGCGGACGCGCGAGCAGCTGGAGCGTGGGCTCGACCTCGGCATGGAGGCGGCGCCGTCGGTGCAGGACCGGACGATCTCGTTGTTCTCTCGCGGGGCCCAGCCGGCGTTCGCGGGGATCAACACCTTCATCAAGGCGCCCTACTGCGAGAACATTCGCGACGTCGGCAAGTACGACGTGGCGGTGGTGGGGGCGCCCTTCGACATGGGCACCACGTACCGGGCAGGCTGCCGCTTCGGCCCGCAGGCCGTGCGCCGGATCTCGGCGCTGTACGACTCCTACAACGCCGATATGGGGGTCGACCTCTACGAGGAGCTCAACCTGTGCGACGCGGGCGACATCTTCGTGATCCCGTCGAACATCGAGAAGAGCTTCGACCAGATCGACATGGCGGTGTCGTTCATCCACGAGCAGGGAGCGTTCCCGGTGGTGATCGGCGGCGATCACTCGATCGGCTATCCCGACGTGCGCGCAATCGCCCCTCACATCGAGGGACGCGTGGGGATCATCCACCTGGACCGCCACATCGACATGCAGGAACGCGACATGGACGAGCGCATGCACACCACGCCGTGGTTCCACTCCACCAACATCCCGAACGCGCCGGCAAGCAACCTGGTTCAGATGGGGATCGGCGGCTGGTACGGCTCGCGGCCTGGAATGAAGGTGGCCCGCGAGCGCCGCAGCACCGTCATCACGATCTCCGACGTGGAGGAGCTCGGCGTCGAGAAAGCGGTCGAGATCGCCCTCGAGTGCGCCTGGAAGGACGCCGAGGCGGTGTTCCTGTCGTTCGACATCGACTCGATCGACTCGGGCTTCGTGCCCGGTACGGGGTCGCCCGAGCCCGGCGGCCTGCTGCCGCGCGAGGCGCTGAAGGCGCTGCGCATGGTGGCCCGCGAAGGCATCTGCGGCATGGAGGTGGTGGAGATCGCCCCGCCCTACGACGTGTCGGACATGACCGCCCAGCTCGGGGCGCGCGCCATCATGGACGTGCTCGGCACCATGGTCGAAGAGGGACACCTCGGCAAGCGGCCCACGCGCCAGGAGCGCGAGCAGCGCGAACACGAGGCGCGTGAGGCCGAGCAGGCCGAGGGCGCCTGACGCCCGGTGAGCTGGCTGGGGGGAAAGCGGGCGGTCGCCGTTCTCTCCTTCGACGTCGACGCCGAGTCCCCGATCCTGGCCCAGGGGCGTCGCTACGCCGAGCACGCCATGGTCATGACCCACCAGGCCTTCGGCCCGCTGGTGGGCGTGCCCCGCCTGCTCGAGCTGCTCGCCGACTACGACCTGCCCGCGACCTTCTTCGTGCCCGGCCTCACCGCCGAGCGCTACCCGCAGGCGGTGGAGCAGATACTCGAGGCGGGGCACGAGGTCGGCCACCACTCCTACAGCCACCGAAGCCCCGCCGACCTGTCGGAGGGCGAGGAGCGGGCGGACTTCGAGCGCGCGCTGGAGGCACTCGAGCGCGTCGGGGTGCGCCCCTCCGGCCACCGTGCCGCGCTGTGGGAGGCGAGCTGGCGCACCCCCGGGCTGGTGGCCGAGTACGGCCTGACCTATGACTCCAGCCTCATGGACTCCGACCGGCCCTACCGCCTGAAGCTGGGCGACCGGCTGATCGCCGAGCTGCCGCCCCACTGGGGCCTCGACGACTGGGAGCAGTACGCCTACCTGCCGCGGCCGGACATCGGCAGCGTGATCGAGTCGCCGGCGAAGGTGCTCGAGATGTGGCGGGGAGAGCTCGACGCGATGCGCCGCCACGGCTGCCTGTTCATGCTCACCTGCCACCCGTTCCTCTCCGGCCGCGCCTCACGGGTGGAGGCGCTGCGGGGGCTGATCGAGCACGCGCTGGAGGCCGGCGACGTCGAGTTCTCGAGCGCGCTGGGGGTGGCCGAGCGTGCGCTCGCCGACACCGGGCTGCCCGAGCGGGAGCTCAGCCCGGTGACCGCCGACCCGGCGGTGTACCCGGAGGATTAGGCCAACCCGCGCGTCGTGGCGCCTACTCCCGCAGCCCCACGGCTTCGAGGGCTTCGGCCTCGGTCGCGCAGTTGCGCCACCAGACGATCTTTCCGTTCCGCCACCTCACCGGGTGCCAGGACGGATCGATGAGCGGCGTCGCGCTGTCGGCGGCGTGGCCCCAACCGCGGATTTGCCCAAGCGTCACGTCGCCGAGGTCGCGCACGTCCTCGATGTCGAGGGTGTAGTCGGGAAAGGTGCCGAGAAAGTCGTGCCGCCAGCGACGGAACCCTTCGTGCCCGTGGTAGCCGCCCTCCACGGCGACCAGCCGCGATTCGATTTCCACCTCGTCGTCGACAAGTGCGAGAAAGGCGTCCCAGTCGCGCCGGTTGAAGGCCTCGACGCAGCCGCGATACAGCTCCACGTTCTCATGCGACATCGCCCGTCCAGTATCCGTCGCTCGACGAGTGCCGTCCAGGACGGCCCAACGAGGTGCGAGAGCGGGCGGCTAGGCGAACCCGCGGGTCGTGGCGCCGTTCGGCTGCAGGATCTGGCCGACGAAGGCACCGGCGCCGTCGCTGCACAGGAAGGCGGCCAGCGCAGCGATCTCCTCGGGGCGCCCGATGCGCCCCATGGGGCTGCCGGCGGCGTAGCGGCGCCGGATCTCGGACGGGGACACGCCGGCGTCGGCGGCGTCGACGTCGAGCTGCGGCGTGTCCATGATGCCCGGCGCGATGGCGTTGACCAGGATGCCCTCTGGCCCGAGCTCCCGGCCCAGGGTCTTGGTCAGTGAGATGAGACCTGTCTTCGACGCGGCGTAGGCGGTCGCGTTGGCCCAGCCGACCACGCCGAACTCCGACGCGATCACCACCACGCGCCCGCGTCCGAGCTCGCGCATGCCGGGCAGGACCGCCCGGAGCAGGTGGAAGGTGCCCGACAGGTTCACGTCGATGTTGCGCCACCAGTCGTCGGGGTCGTGCTCGGTGAACGGCGCCATGGACATGTAGGCGTGGTTGGCCACGAGCAGCTCCACCGGGCCAAGCGCGCGCTCGACCTCGGCCACCATGGCCTCGACGGCGTCCGGGTCGGCGACGTCGGCCACCGCGGTGACGCCCCCCGTCTCTCGTGCCACGGCGTCCAGGCCCGGCGACGCCACGCGGTCGTTCACCGCCACCCGCGCGCCCTCGGCGGCCAGGCGCTGGGCGATCGCCCGGCCCAGGCCCTGGCCCGCACCGCTCACCAGGGCCACTCGTGCGTCCAGCCGCCGAGCCGTCAGATCACCGCCCCGGCGTTGGGCGAGATCACCTGGCCGGCGAAGTAGGTGCCCTCCTCCACCAGGTAGAGCACGGTCTCGGCCACCTCCTCGGGGGTCACCAGCCGACCGAGCGGCAGGGTGGCCAGATAGTCAGGGTCACGCGAGGGGGAGTCGGGGGCGAGCAGCGGTGTATCGGTGGGGCCGGGGGCGACGCTGTTGACCCTGACGCCGCGCGGCGCGAGCTCGGCGCCCAGCGAGCGGGTGAAGCCGATGACCGCTCCCTTGGCGGCGACGTAATGCGCGTCGCCGTTCCCGCCCGAGATCGCCAGCTCGGACGAGACGGTCACGATAATCCCCTCCCCCGCTTCCAGCATTCCTGGCAGCACCGCGCGGCACGGGTTCACGGTGCCGGCCAGATGAAGCGCGAGCATCCGCCGCCAGCGATCGGGTTCGATCTCCCCCACCGGCACCATCTCGTAGACGCCGGCGGCGGTCACCAGCAGCGACACCGGACCCAGCTCGGCGCCGGCCCGGGCCACGGCCTCGTCGACGGCCGCGCTGTCGGTCACATCGACCTCCAGCGGCAAGTCGGTCTCCGAGCTCTGGAGGTCCAGCCCGGCGACGCGCCAGCCCGCGTCCGACAGGCGCTCGCTGATCCGCATGCCGATACCGCTGGCGGCTCCGGTCACGACCGCGGTCCCTCGGCTGCCGGTGCTCACGGCGTGGGCGCGGGCAGGTGGTGCTTCGCGTGCGCGTAGAGCATCTGCGAGAGGACCTCCCACACGAGCCGCGCCGTGATGCCGCTGGGGTCATAGACCGGGCAGAGCTCGACGTTGTCCACGGCCGTCAGGCCGCGCTCCCCGATCATCTGGCCGATCCGGATGATCTCGTGGCTGGTGAACCCGCCCGGCTCCGGGCCGGTCGTCCCCGGCGCGGCCGACGAGTCGATCGAATCGGTGTCGAAGGTCACGTACACACCGTCGACCCCGTCCCACACGCGGTCGAGAACCGCGGCGACCGTCTCCTCGACGCCGTCGCGCCTCAGCGCCGGCATCGGGTAAACGGGGACCCCGCGGTCGCGCACGGCGTCCCACCAGTCGCGCACGTTGATCGTGCCGCGAACACCGATCACCGCCATGTTGTCGACGCTCAGGTTGGGCAGCTCGGTCGCGCGCATCAGGCCGTTGCAGTTGGTCTGCGTCTCGCCGCCGATCTCCACGCCGGCGTCGAGGTGCGCGTCTATCTGCAGGTAGCCCATGCGCCGGTCGGGCCCCAGGTGGCGGCTCAGGGCGCGCGCGCCGGGAATGCACAACGAGTGATCGCCCCCGACCGCGAGCGGGATGGCCCCGGCCGCGAGGATGGCCTCCAGCTCGTGCTGCACCAGCTCGTGCGTGCGGGTCACGTTGCCGATGGCCAGCGGCGCGTCGCCGCAGTCGACGAGACCGTAGGCCTCGACCAGGTCGACGTCCCATTCGAACGACCAGGGAAAGCACATGTTCGACGCGATCCGAAGCCCGCGTGGGCCGTTGGCCGACCCGGGCCGCTCGATCGCCGCGTTCGCGCCGTCGAAGGGAAAGCCGAGGAAGGCCGCCCGCACGCCCCGTTCCGTCAGGTCGTCCACCGGCACGTGCGGAACCCCGAGCACCGAGATCACCCCACTGGTGATCGCGGCAAAGCCGGCGTCGGACCGATGCGTATTCAGCGCTGCTCCGGACCCGGCGACTCCCGCCGAAGCTCGTGCGTCGAGCAGTGGACCCCGCCGCCGCCGAGCGTGAACTGGTCGTACGGGATCTCGATCACCTCGAGCCCTTCGGACCGCAGGCGCTCGTTGATCGTGACGTTGCCCTCCATCCCGAGCACCCGGCCCTCGCCCAGTGCCAGCACGTTCGCCCCCAGCCGGATGACCTCGCGGTAGGGGACGTCGATCCAGCGGATCCCGTGAGCGTGGAGCCAGTCGAGTGTCGGCCGCTCGTGCGCGTCCTCGCACACGAGCGCCAGGCCGTCCGCGAGCATCACGATGGTGGTGTCGATGTGGACGAACTGCGGCGGAAGCGGCACGGTCAGGACGTCCCAGCCCTCCTCGCGCAGCCAGCCGGCGACCTGATCGGCGCCGGCCTTGGTCGAGCGCTCGCCCGAGTAGCCGAGAACCGCGGCGCCGGGCCGGGCGATGACGAAATCCCCGCCCTCGAAGTAGCCCGCGGTCACCCAGCGCCAGATCGGGACTCCCTGCTCGGCGTAGAAGCGGGACACGACCGCGTAGTCACGCCGGCGAGCCTCCGTCTGGATCGCCGTGATCACCGGCCCCCAGGGCGTCATGAGGCTCGAGTCGCGGGCGAAGACCGAGTGCGTCAGGCCCTCGTCCGCCGGCAGCTCGTGGCAGCGCGCGCCGGCCGCGGCGAACGCGTCGAGCATCCCGCGCCACTGCTCGAGCGCTTTCGGCCGGTCGAACTCAAGGCCGAGCCTCTCCTTGGTCGCCATGGTGACCGCCGAGGTGGCATTCATCGCCCTCCACACGAAGTGGTCCGGGCGCCCGACGAGCACGTCGGTCAACCGTCCGGTGTGGTTATCGAGTCCGAATCGCGGGCGAGTGTCGATCTGGGCGACGTTCATGCCGAATAGCGACACAAACGTAGCCCAGATCCAGCCCCGCGGGGCAGGCGGGCCGGCGTCAGGCGGGCGTGGCTGCCGGCTCGGGGGCCTCGGTTTGGCCCTCACCCTCGGGTGCCGGCGCCTCTTCGCCGAGCTTGTCGACGAGCACCGAGCCCGCCGCCCCCGCGGCGAGCTGGGCCACCGCCCATCCCGTTCCACAGCGCTCCGTGCCGAGGGCACGATCAAGGGATATGGGGCCCGGGCCCGCTTCGGCGAGGGCGAAGATCGTCGCCAACAGGACCAGGTTGTACTCGTAGCCGCCCTCTGTCACCCAGGGTCCCTTGCCGCCGTGGACGTGACGGATCGCCGTGATCATCACGCTCGACAGCGCCGCCCCGGCCAGCGGCGTGAACAGGCCCGCAACCAGCAGCGCCCCGCCGGCCGCTTCGGCCGACCCGGCGGCGATTGCGGCGCGCCGGCCCGGCCGAACCCCGACGTTCTCGAGGAACTGGCCCGTCCCCTCGGGACCGTGTCCACCGAACCAGCCGAACAGCTTCTGCGCGCCATGGCCCACGAACAGCCCGCCGACCACGGCCCGTACAACCAGCAGTCTCAGTCTCATAAGTAGCTGGTATCCGACGTGCCGGAGCCGAAACTCCGCTAATACTCTGTCCCGCATGCGCTCAGCGATCCGAATTGCCTGCGTCGGCCTTCTAGCGGTCCCACTCGCCGCTACCGCCGCGCCGGCGGCTCCAAAGCCGTCGGAGAGCGATGGCGTGCAGCGCGCCGCCGGGGCTGCCGGGGCGGCCAACCTTCAGGGGTGGCGCCTCAGTCGCAACGGATTCGGCCGGCTGAAGGTTGGGCTGACCCGAGGGAGGATCGAGCGCCGGCTCGGGCGGTCCCTCAGGTTCGCCTACAACACGGGGTCCTGTGCGATCTGGAGCATTCGCGGCGTCCAGGGCCTCTCCCTCATGACCACCAGAGGGCGGCTCGCGCGCGTCTACATCGGCAGCGGTCCGTGGCGCACGAGCCTCGGGATCCGGCTCGGTGACAGCGAGAGCAAGGTGCGTAGCCGCTACCGGCGTCTTCGCACGCGGCCCCACGAGTACGAGCCCGGCGGGCAGTACCTGATCGTCAGAGGCCCCAACCGCCGGGTGGTCTTCGAGACCGATGCCGGCGACAGGGTGACCGGCATCCGCGGAGGCCGCGTGCCCGAGGTCATGTACATCGAGGGCTGCGCCTAGGAGTGCTGCTCGACGAAGGCCTTGTCCGGGTCGCTGACCTCGCCCGCCTCCAGCTTGCGGCTGCGCTCTAGCTCGGCGTTCAGCTCCGCCCCGAGCAGGATGAAGATGTTCGAGATCCAGAGCCAGAGCAGGAAGATGATCGGCCCGGCGAGCGCCCCATACGTCTTGTTGTACGAGCTGAAGTTGGAGACGTAGAAGGCGAACAGCACCGACCCGATCACCCAGCCCACCACGGCCAGAAGGGCCCCGGGCGAGAACAGGCGGAACGGGAGCTTGACGTTCGGTGCGCCCCAGTAGAGCACCGCCAGCAGGACGCTCACGAGGAACAGGAGCACGGGCCACTTGGCGATGCCCCATACGTCCACGGCCGTGTCGCCCAGACCGACCACGTCGCCGACCTCCTTGGCGAGACCGCCCGTGAGCGTCACTGCCATGGCGACGATGCCGGCCAGCACCATCAGCACCAGCGTGAGGCCTATCCGCACGGGCAGGGTCTTGGTGAGCGACCCGGCGTCGTCGACATCGTGGATCGAGTTGGAGGCGCTCATGAAGCCGTTCACGTAGCCCGAGGACGCCCAGACCGCGCCCCCTAGGCCGATGACGAGGGCAACTCCCGATGCGCTGCCCGCGCCCTGCAGGTTCGTGATCGCGTTCGTGAGGATCTCCTGCGCCGGCCCTGGCGCCACGTCCTCCAGATTCGTGAGGAGCTTGTCCGTGACGGAGTCGCCCATCAGCCCCAGAACCGACACCACCACCAACAGGGCGGGGAAGATCGCGAGGACCCCGTAGTACGTCAGGGCCGCCGCCCAGTCGGTGAGCTTGTCCTCCTTGAACGCCTTGACCGTGCGCTTGAGCGCGTCCTTCCAGGAACCGGAGGAGAGATCGGTCAGGCCCTCGGGAGCGTCCCCGCTCGCCGCCTTCCCTTCCGACGTGGCCATAGTCGCGCTCCTTGTCGAGGCCGGCGGGTGCCGACAGGGCTCAGCGTACTCCCCGCCCATGTCGCCATTGTCCCCGAGGCAAGCCGGTGTCGTAGTTCCCCATGGCGCCGGTCCGGCCTTGAGGTTTAAGACGCTCGCCGGAGTTGCGTTCGGCCTGATCCCAGGGGGAAGATAGGGCTTATGCCACAACGCACAATGATCGGCAGCCTCGTCGTCGTAGCGACTGCGGTGCTGATAGGTGCGTCCACAGCTGCGGCTAGCACTGGGTCGAGCGACGTGCGCCGCGCACATAGCTCCGCGGGGGTTCAGGCTACCTGGCACAACAGCTTCCAAGCGCTCAGGCAGCTTTCAAGGCGCGCTGTGCTGAGATGGGGGCGAATACTGACGTCTGAGGAAGTCAAGCGCGGCCGGCGAATGGGCAACCAAGTCCGCAAGGCTACGAACTTCTATTGCGGCCAGTGGGTTGACTACTTCAAGGGGTACCCCTACTGGGCGGATGGAACATATGCGGCGGTGCGGTGGTGGTCGCGCTCCGTACCGGGATACCCCGCCGCGCGCGCGTACCTGTATTGCAAGAGGCTTGGCTACTGGGCGATCCTCATATACGGCTAGTCCCCTAGAGCCCGCCACTGCCCCGTCGGTCAGGAAGCCGCCCAGCCGAATGTGCGCCCGGCGGTCAGAGCCCCGTCGATGATGTAGGGCTGCGTGAGCGAGGCCCGCGCCGCATCAGGGTCGGGCTGGTTGTCGTAGAACTGTTGGCTGATCTGCTGGGAGTCAAGCGTCGGCTGGGTCAGCAGGCAGGACCGTCGGTCGAGCAACCGGGCGAGCGACCGCGCGACGGCCCCCGCTGCTCGCAGCGTTGACCAGATCGGGCAATATGCCTGCACTCCGCGCGGGCCAGTCGCAGCTCAGTCCGGTGACGATCTGGCTCAGCCGCGGGTCCTGCTGAGGCTGAAAGGATTCGCATGGGCTCGCCAGACCCTGTCGCCGGGCGCGATCCGTCGCCGGTCTCGCTCACCCTGGTCGCCATGGTGCTTGCCGTCGTCGCCGGCTTCGTCGACGCGGTGGGCTTCTTGCATGTGGTTGCCGTGTTCCCGGCCAACCAGAGCGGCAACGTCGTGTTCCTGGGTCTGTCGATCGGCGGGGCCACCCCGGCCCCGGGGTGGGCACCGCCGGTCGCAATCGCGGCGTTCGTGGTCGGCGCGGCGGTCGGCCGATGGTCGACGTTGCGGGTAGGGCCGCGTCGAGGTGCGGCAACGCTCCTCGGACTGGAGTTGGTGCTGCTGACGGCGTTGGCCGTTGTGCTGGTGGCGTCGGGGGAAAACGAGCCGTTCACGACGACCGCCGCGCAGGTCGCCGCGCTGGCCGCCGCCGCGCTCGCGATGGGCTTGCAGACCGACATCATCCGCACGGTCGCGGGTGTCGCCGTGTCGACGACCTACCTGACGGGGGCGATCGCCCGCATTGGCGAGACCATCGGCATGCCGCCCGGCGCTCGCGAGCGCAACTCGGAACGACGGCTGGTCGGCGTCTTGTCGGCGGTGCTGATCGCCTACTCGGGCGGGGCCGCGCTCGGCGCGAGCCGACTCGGTGACGGCCGCACTGGCTATCTCGTCCCAGCTGCGCTGGTAGCCGGGCTGTTCGCCGTCGCCTGGGCGCGACCGTGGTCGTGAGACAACGCCAACCTTACGTACAGCCGCTCCGCTCGCGCCCGCCACGGCGAGGATGAGCCGCTAGCTGGAGAAGAACCTGGGCGGAGAGGTTCGCCCCCCCGGTCGCCCACCTCCCTTTCGGAGCGGAAGGCTTCCGCGTCGTGCCGGGCCTGGCGCGCAGGGGTTCGCGGGTCGGTCGCGCGGGGCTACAGCGCGCGCCTTTCGCCGGGCCTTCCTTTCAAGCCGACGCTTGCTGGGCCGTTCCTTGATTCCAGCCACGGGTGACCTCCTCGGCTCGTGCTGCCCAGGCGCTACGCCTCGACTATCAGCGAGTCAACGCCGGGGCGTTCAATCAAGTACGACCTGCCTCTCGTCCTGCTCGGGGTCGAAGGCGAGCAACGCCTCGGTCAGCCGTTCGCCCTCGGCCGCCTACTCGCGGGAGTTAGGGCGGTCCCTGTTGCCAGAGCGCGGCGAGCCCTCGCCGTATCCGCTTGACCTCCTGCTCTCGACGCTCGGACTCGGACTCGGGCTGAGAGGTGCATCGTCTTGCACCTTGTCGCATATGACACTTGATCGAGCCGCGCGTGAACTGATTCACTTTGCAGGACTTTTCGTGGTCCTGCATGGTTTCGCCTGAAGCGGACGACGGGCCTCGAACCCGCGACCTTTGGCTTGCGAAACCAAACCTCACCTGAGACGCCACGGGCCCTGGTTTATGGAGCTGAACCCCTCCGCTGCCCGCCTGCGCGGCGCTGGCAACTTCCTCGGTGTCCGGGAAGCCCAGGCGAGGATCCGTGATCGGACAGGACTCCGGTCCCGTGGCGATTAAGCCTGCCGCCGCCGCCGCAGGTACACCGCGAGGGCAACCCCCGCGATGAGCGCCGTCCCGTTCACGAAGTCCGAGACGTAGGCGCGCGCGCCCGCGATGTTCAGCCCGCCATTAATGATGGCGAGAAAGGCGATAGCGGTCACCCCGCCCCACACGTTGTAGCGGCCGGGTTTGATCGCGGCGGCGCTCAAAAACGCTGCGGCGAAGGCCGGAAGGGTGAACGTCTCCCCGACATTGGGCACCGCGCTTCCCGCGCGCGCGAGTTGGAGTACGCCGGCGATGCCGGCGAGTGCGCCGCCCACGACGAAGCAGGAGAACAGCAGGTGGTTTGTTCGCAGGCCTACGAGCTTGGCCGCTTGGCGGTTGGCGCCGAGCATGTACAGGTGGCGGCCGTAGGGCCGGAAGGCGAGCACGTAGTGCAGAACGCCCGCAACGATCAGCGCGGCGATGAGGATTTGAGGAATCTCGAGCACCTGGCTGCTGCCGAGATTCAGTAGTTCGATCGGGATTCCCTCGGTGATCGACTGCCCGCCGGTGCGCGCTTGGACTACGCCGTGGATGATCGTCGCCGTTCCCAGCGTGACGATCACGGCGTTTACGCCGGCCCGCGTAACGAGCAGGCCATTGATTGCGCCGACGACAACGCCGGACACGATCCCCACCGTGATACCCAGCGCCAGCGGCGCGCCGGCCTCCAGCACGCTGGCCGCGAGCACGGACGAGAGCCCGAGGTTTGCTCCCACCGAGAGATCGAATTCGTCGCAGATGAGCGGGACCAGCACGGCCATCGTTGCCACGATCAACACCGCTTGGCCGCCGGCGATTGCTTGGAAGTTCAAGAGGGTGGGGAACGTCTCACTCGTCGACGGGAGCAGCGAGAAGAGGATCGCGACAGCTATTGCGAGGCCCAGCAACGCGTAGGATTCGGCGTAGGCGGCGAAGGTCGAGCCCCGGGCTCGGCGCTGCACGTCGCGACCACCATGGTCGTCACCCGCGTCGCCGGGCGCCTGCTCTGCTCCCACCGAGACGCCGGTTTCACTCATCGCGGCCTGCCTTGCCGTAGGAGAGACGCTCGAGGTTCTCGGGCGCCAATTCGTCCCCTGTCACTTCCCTGACCGTCCGGCCGTTCACGATTACCACCACACGGTCACAGAGCGCGGCGAGCTCCTCAGCCTCGGAGGAGGCGATGACGGCAGCGGCGCCCGCGGCCGCGGCCTCGCGAATCGTGTTGTGAATCGCCGCGCGGGCCGACACGTCGACGCCCTGAGTGGGTTCATCGAGCAGCAGCAGGGATGGGCGGCGAACGAGCCAGCGCGCCAGTACCGCCTTCTGCTGGTTGCCGCCTGAGAGGCTGTTGAAGGGCGCCGCCACCGATTCCGTCTTGATGCCGTGTTCGGTAGTGAGCGTGCGCGCCTCTGCGGTCTCCTCTCGGTGGCGTATCCGGGCGGCACGGAAGTGGCTTCGCGTCGAGGCGGCCATGAGGTTCTCGGTCACGGTCAGCGGCAAAAAGGAGGCGTCCTGTATCCGATTCTCGGGGACAAAAGCAACGCCGGGGTGCGGACGCCCTTCGCTCGCATGCAGTGGCTCGCCGTCGACGAGGATGGTGCCGGCCACCGGCTGCCGAACCCCGAAAACCATCTCGAGCAGCGAGGAGCGACCCGACCCGACGAGGCCGGCGAGACCGACGATCTCTCCGCTGCCGACCCGCAGGGTGGCCGCCTGTACGGGGCCACCGGAGAGCCCTTCGACAACGAGGCGCTCGCGGCGCCTGGCGTCGGCGTGCTCGCTGTCGCCCTGCGCCACGGGGACCGAGGACACCAGCGCCGAGCCGGACATGAGCTCGACGAGGCGGTCGTGTTCAACGTGCGCGCCATCCAGCCGGCCCGCCACCCGGCCATCGCGTAACACGGTGGCGCGATGGACGAACCCGGGAAGCTCCTCGAGGCGGTGGGTAACGTAGAGCACGGACTGCCCCGCCCCGGCGTAGGAGCGCAGCGCGTCGTGGAGCGCGGCCACGTCGCCCGACGGCAAGGCGGCGGTCGGCTCGTCGAGCACGAGTACCCCTTCGTGCACATCGTCGCGACCCTGCAGGGCCCGCGCGATGGCCACCATCTGCTGAGACACAGCCCGGAGGTCGGCGAGCTGGTCGTCGGGCCGCGCGTCGATGCCGTAGCGGTCGATCAGTCCCTGGGCATGGCGGCGCGCCGCGCGCCAATCGATGGTGCCTGTCCGCCCATGCGGGAACCCCACGCCGGCCGAGAGGTTCTCGGTCACCGTAAGCGTGCTGAAAGTCGAGCCTTGCTGGTGGATGAACCGCATCCCGCACTCTTCGGCGTCCGCGGGAGTGAGCTGGGTGGGGCCGTACTGGCGACCTCCCATGGCGATGCTGCCGCTATCGGCGCGCTCGACGCCGGCAAGGATCTTGATGAGCGTCGACTTCCCGGATCCGTTGCCGCCGAGCAGGGCGTGAATCTCGCCCGCCTCCAACGCGAGGTCGACGCCGTCCAGCGCGATTGTGGGTCCGAACCGCTTGCGAATCCCTTCCGCCCGCAGCGGCTGCTCAACGGCGGCGATGCTGAGGCCCCGCGCGCGCTGTGATCTCTACTTGCCCCACGCCTCGAGGTAGGCCTTCTTGAAGTCAACTGGTGGCTCCCAGCGGCCCTCCGCCGGGAAATTGTGTTTGGTGTCGAAGGCCTGCAGGCCGATGTTCGAGTTTGCCGGCTTCTCTCCGTTGAAGATCCGATTGAGCGCGTCGACCGAGGCGTAGCTCTCCCAGATCTGCGGGATCCCGACGCCTGCACCTTTGATCGCCCCGGTGCGAAGTCGTTCCATCGTGGAGGACTGGCCCTCGGCCACGGCCACGAACAGGTCCTGGGCGCGACCCGAGGCCCGGATTGCCCCATCGACGCCGAGGGACAGCAGGTCATAGACCAGGAACACCGCGTTCGCATCAGGATGCCGAACCAGGGCTTGCTGAACCTTCTGCTGCAGCGGCGTGCCGATGTCGGCGACGGTGAAATCGACGGTCTGAAGGATCTCGCAGCCGCCGCACCTCTTTATTCCTTTCTCAAAGCCGGCCAGGGTCACGCGCATGGCCGGGAAGTCGGTCTGGAGGATGGCGATCGCCTTCGCCTTGCCTTCGGTCCCGGCGATCACGTTCGTTGCCTGGGCCTCACCGAAGCGCCCCCACCACTTGCGGTAGTCGCCCAGCGTGTAGGTGACGATGTGGCTGAACTGCGGGGAGCCGCCGCAGTCGTTGAGCGCCTCGGCCGCGACCACGGGCATGTTCGCGCGCTCGGCGGCCTGAAGCCCGGTCTTGGAGATCGAGCAATCGAGCGAGTATTCGATTACTCCGTCGGCCCCGGCGGCGATCGCCTGGCGGTAGCCCTCCGTGATGCGTGAGGGCTCGAGCTTGGTGTCGTAGAGCGTGGCCTCCCAGCCGATCGCCTCTACGGCTTCCACGGCGGCGGCGCTGGGAGTGGAGCAGCTCGCGATCGACTCGCTGCAGGAGAAGACCCAGACCTTCTTGTCCGGCTGTGGCTTCGGGCCCGTTGTCGCCGGCGACTTGTAGCCCTGGCCCTTGAACAGCTGTTGCTGCTGCGTCTCGGCCGCGCTTGTGGCCTTGCTGTCCCCGCCGGAGGACTCCGAGTCGTCGTTCGAGCCGCATCCCGTGAAAGCCGCAGTGACCATCAAGGCGGCCAATGTCCACTGGAAAAACGTGCTCCGGGCCATGCGATCCTCCAATCGGCATCGGTCCCCGATCCCCTCGCACCGATGTCCTCACACCTGGGGCCTGCTTCGCGGGCAGGTTATCACTACAGGATGCGAGGATGTAGCATTCCGGCGCAAGCTCCTGCCTCGACCGGAGGTCCTCCCTGATGCACCTCTCTCCGCGAGAGACCGACCGCCTGATGCTCTTCCTGGCCGCGGAGCTGGCGCGCAAACGCCGTGCGCGCGGGCTCAAGCTGAACTACCCGGAGGCGCGCGCTCTGATCGCCGACGAGATCCTGGAGGGCGCGCGCGACGGACAATCCGTGGCAGAGCTCATGGCGTTTGGCGGGACGGTCCTCACGACCGATGACGTACTCCCCGGAGTCGACCGCCTGGTCGGCACGCTGCAGGTCGAGGGAGTGTTCCCGGACGGTCAGAAGCTCGTCACGGTCCACGATCCGATCCGCCAGGGCAGGGAGCCGGTCGAGGGACCGGTTCCCGGCGAGATCGCGGTGGCCGAGGGGGACATCGAGCTGAGCGCGGGCCGAGAGACCCGGCAGATGACCGTCGCGAACACCGGTGACCGACCCGTCCAGGTCGGCTCTCACTACCACTTCTTCGAGGTCAATCCGGCGCTCGACTTCGACCGCCGCAGCGCGTTTGGCATGCGCCTCGACATCCCCGCAGGCACTGCCGTTCGCTTCGAGCCGGGCGAAGAGCGATCGATCCACCTCGTGGCCTTCGGTGGCGAGCGGCGGGTGTACGGGCTGAACCTCCTGACCAACGGCCCGACCGCCGACGACGCGGACGTAGATGGCGCGGTCGCGCGCGCGGCCAAGCACGGCTTTCGCGGAGCGCGGTAGTCGTGGGACGGAAAATCTCAAGACGCGAGTACGCTGAACTGTTCGGTCCCACCACGGGCGACCGCGTGCGCCTGGGCGATACTGACCTGTGGGCCGAGGTGGAGGAAGACCTGCTGGTACCCGGCGACGAGTGCGTGTTCGGCGGCGGGAAGACGCTGCGCGACGGCCTGGGAAGCGACGGCTCTGCCACCGCGGCCGAAGGCGCGCTGGATTTCGTGATCACCAACGTGCTGCTAGTCGACCCGGTCTTGGGAATCGTCAAGGCGGACATCGGCATTAAGGACGGTCGCATCGCCGGCGTGGGCAAGGCCGGAAACCCGGGAATCATGGACGGCGTCGCTCCCGACATGGTGATCGGCGCGAACACGGACGTACGCTCGGCCGAGGGCTTGATCGCCACCCCGGGAGGGATCGACGTCCACGTCCACTTCGATTCCGCCGGCCTGTGCGAGGAGGCGCTGGCCAGCGGGATCACGACGATGCTGGGCGGTGGATTGGGGCCCGTCACCGTCGGGATCTGCTCCTCGGGGACGGTCAACCTCGCGCGGATGCTGCAGGCGGCCGAGGCGTGGCCGCTCAACTTCGGTTTCCTCGGTAACGGCAGCGCGCACCAGGTCGAGCCTCTACTCGAGCAAGGCCGGGCCGGCGCTGTGGGCCTGAAGATCCACGAGGACTGGGGGGCGATGCCCGCCGTGATCGACTCCAGCCTCCACGCCGGTGACGAGCTCGACATTCAGATCCAGATTCACACCGACACCCTCAACGAGTCCGGGTTCTATGAGAACTCGATGGCCGCGATCGCTGACCGGACCATCCACACCTACCACTCCGAGGGAGCGGGCGGCGGCCACGCCCCGGACATTCTCCGGGTCTCCGGCGAACCACATTGCCTGCCTTCCTCGACCAACCCGACAAACCCCTATTCGCGCAACACGTTCGACGAACACCTCGACATGGTCATGGTCTGCCACCACCTCAACCCGCGCGTACCCGAGGACGTGGCGTTTGCCGAGTCGCGCATCCGCCGCGAGACGATCGCTGCCGAAGACGTCCTCCACGACCTCGGGGCAATCAGCGCCTTGGGCTCGGACTCGCAGGGAATGGGGCGGGTGGGCGAGACCATCGCCCGCACATGGCAGGTGGCCGCGCACATGAAGGCCGAGCGCGGGTCGCTTCCTGAGGACGCGGGTACGGCGCACGACAACCATCGCATCAAGCGCTACGTGGCCAAGCTCACGATCAATCCCGCTCGCATTTACGGCCTCGACCACGAGATCGGCTCGCTCGAGCCGGGCAAACTGGCCGACATCGTCCTCTGGGAGCCGAAGTTCTTCGGGGTGAAGCCCGACGTGGTGTTCAAGGGCGGCTTTCCGGCGTGGTCGGTGATGGGCGAATCTAACGCCTCGCTCATGACCTGTGAGCCGCTGCTCTATCGCCCACAGTGGGGGGCCTACGGCCGCGCGCCCCAGGACCTCGGCGTCACGTTCATGGCGCAGGCCGCGATCGACGCCGATGTTGCGGGGCGCTGGGGGCTCGTCAAGCACTGTGTCGCGCCGCGCCGAACGAGGGCGCTCGGCAAGAAGGACATGCTTCACAACGACGCCGCGCCGGCGATCTCCGTCGATCCGGAGACCTACCGGGTGGAGGTGAATGGTGAGCTCTGTACGTGCGAGCCGGTGGAACGGGTGCCGCTGAGTCCACTCTACGTGCTCAAGTGACGGCCGGACCAGAGCCCATCAAAATCGGTGTCGGTGGCCCGGTCGGGTCGGGCAAGACGCAGCTCATCGAGCGCCTGCTGCCGCTGCTGCAGGCGGCTGGGCTGCGGACAGCGGTGATCACAAACGATCTGATCACCAAGGAGGACGCCGAACGCATACAGCGCACCGGCCTAATCGCTCCCGAGCGCGTCGTGGGGGTGGAAACCGGCGCCTGCCCCCACACCGCCATCAGAGAAGACCCGTCGGCCAACCTCGAGGCCGCGGCTCAGCTCGTCCACGATCACGGCCCGCTCGACCTGATTCTCATCGAGTCGGGCGGCGACAACCTCGCGGCTACGTTCACGACCGATCTCGTCGACTATTGGATCTACGTGATCGACACAGCGGCCGGCGATGACATCCCGCGCAAGCGCGGACTCGGGCTGCTGCAGGCCGACCTTCTGCTCGTAAACAAGACTGATCTGGCACCTCATGTCGGAGCGTCGCTCGAGCGCATGCGCGCCGACCTCGCAGAGGTTCGCCCCACCCGGCCCTGGCTGCTCACCGATCTGCGCGGCGGCGGGGCGGGAGAGGTGTTCGCCGAGTTGCGTCGCGCGATCCTGTTCGACGCGGAGTCAGTGGCGTGATCCACACGCACCAGGACGGCGTCCTGGATGTCGCCTTGTGCCAGAACAGCGATGGCCGCACGGTCCTCACCTCACTGCGCCACCGCTTCCCGTTGCGGATGACCGTGCCGTTCTATCTCGATCCGGGGGACCCGGAGATGGCCTTCCTCTATGTGCAGAACCCCACGGGCGCGGTGTTGGCCGGTGACCGGCTGTCGGTAAGGGTCTCGGCCGGCCCCGGCTCACGCGCGCACGTGACGACCCAGTCGGCGACCAAGATTCACCGCATGGGCCACGGTGAGGGCGTCAGCGAGATCGCGCTAACGCTGGCGCCCGACTCGTACGTCGAGCAGATTCCCGACCCCCTGATCCCCCAGGCCGGGAGCAGCTACCGGCAACGCACCATCGTGAACGTCGACCCGGCCGCGGCCTACATCGGCTGCGAGACGGTCACGCCGGGGCGGCGCCTGCGCGGCGAGTGCTTCGCGTACCGCCGGCTGAGCCTGCACAACGAGGTTCGCGTGGACGGTCGGCCGGTATGCATCGACCGTCTAGAGCTGCGCCCCGAGATGACCACGCCCGGCGCGCCGGGGATGCTGATCGATCGCCACTACTTGGTTTCGGTGCTCGTGGTGGCTCCCGGCCGCGACGCGAGCGCGCTGGAAGCTGAGCTCGACAAGGCGATAGCGCAGGAACCCGGCCTCGTTGGCGCCGCCGGAGCGCTGCCTGACGGCGCCGGAGTGCTCGCCCGGGTACTGGCCCCCGACACATCCCGAGCGGGGGCCGGCCTCCACCGCCTCTGGGGCCGGGCGCGGTCGACGCTGCTCGGTCTGCCGCTTCCGCCCTTGCGCAAGTGACACTCCACGTAAGAGAAATCGTCGGCCATCGCGACGAGGCGCCTTTTCGCAAGGCGCGGGTCGAATGCCTGGAGGTGGCGTGGGACGAGGCGACCAAGCGGCGGCTGCGGCGGCTCACCGACCGCGGAACCGACGTCGCGATCGACCTCCCTGCGGGAAGCTTCCTCGCCGACGGGGCGGTCCTGCACGCTGAGAAGGATCTCGTCATCGTGGTCGTGCGCCCGCGCCAGGCCGCGGTTGTCGTGCAGTTTCGGCCCGGCGCACGGGCGGAGGATCTCGCGGGCGACGCGTTTCGGCTAGGCCACTCCCTCGGCAATCAACACGTGCCCGCTGACGTTGACGGGATGCGGGTGGCTATTCCCATAACCACCAGCGCGACGATCCTTCGGGATTCGATCGATCGCCTCGGTCTCCGTACGGCGCATGTTGAGGTCACCGACGTGCCGCTCTGGCGCAGACGGCGTCCATGACCTCTGCGAACGGTTTTCTCCTCGCGGCGCTCCAGCTCGGAGACAGCGGCCTGCCGATCGGCCGCTTCGTTCACTCCCACGGGCTCGAGCAATGGCTGCGCGATCACCCCGATCCCGCCCCGGAGACGCTGCGCGATCTCGTGGCGGTGGCGGTGCGTCAGATAACGGGCCCCCTTGACGCCGCGATGCTCGCGCACGCTCATCGGGCACGCACCACCCTCGAGCTCACACGTCTGGACCGTGCGCTCACTGTCCGCAAACCCCTGCCGCCGGCGCGAGCCGCGTCGGAGTCGTGCGGCCGCCAGCTCGCTGTGCTCGCCGTCGATCTGGTCGACGATCCGCTGGTGCACAAGTTCGCCGACCTCGTCTCCGCGCGGCGCTCGAGCGGCAATCTCGCCGTCGTCGAGGGAGCCCTCGCGCGCGCAATCGGGGTCCCGGTCGAGGCGGCAGTCACGCTAGCGCTGCGCGACACGGTAGTGGCGCTGCTCTCCGCAGCAATCCGGCTCGGAGCCGTGCGCGGCGAACGTCACGTCAGCCTGATCCGGCCCGACGCGAAGGCGGGGTTGCCATCCTGAGAGGCCTTTCATGTCTGTGCTCAATATGCCGTCATCGCGTTCTCTTCCCGACGCCGAGCTCGAGCGAATCACGGAACTCGCGGTGTCGCTCTCGGGACAACTGACGCGCGTCACCTTCGATGAGCTCGACGCCGCCATTGCTGGCGGGCTGCAGCACCTCGTGCAGGCGACCGGCGCCGATGCCTGCCGGCTCACCCAGTTCAACGAATCGGGAGCAGTCGTCGGAGCGCAGAACCTCACGCGGATCGTGAACCTCACGGCCGAAGAGGCCCCCGCCGCTCGACGACTGGCTCGCCGCGCGCCTTGCGCGCGGCGAGGTGGTGGCCATCTCGCAGCCAGACGATCTGCCTCCGGAGGCGAAGACTTCTGCGGCAGCAGATGGATCAGCCCTGGCGGGGAGCGCTGCTGGGCGTGCCGGCGTCGGTGGCCGGGCGGGTGATGTGCGCGCTCGTGATGAACAGTACCCGCGTGACGCGGCGATGGCCGCCGGCGCTGGTCGAACGCCTTCAGCTCATCTCGGAGATTTTCGGCGCCGCGCTGCAGCGCTGCCAGCACGAGAGCGCGCTGCGCTCGAGCGTCGCCGAGATCGAGCGGCTGAACGCGCGGCTGGAAGCCGACAACGTGTATCTGAAGGAGGAGATCAAGAACTACCACGACTTCGACGAGATCGTCGGCGACAGCGCGCCGCTGCGCCTCGCGCTGGCGCGTCTGAGCCAGGTCGCCCCCACCAATTCGAGCGTGCTGCTGCTGGGGCCGACCGGGACGGGCAAGGAGCTGTTCGCCCGCGCCCTGCACGAGCGGAGCCGGCGCCATGCGCGGCCGCTGGTGCGGGTCAACTGCGCGGCGCTGCCGCCGACGCTGGTGGAAAGCGAGCTGTTCGGCCACGAGAAGGGCTCCTTCACCGGCGCGGTCGGGATGCGCCAGGGCCGGTTCGAGCTGGCCGACGGCGGCACGATTTTCCTGGACGAGATCGGCGACCTGCCGCAGGAGATCCAGGTGAAGTTCCTGCGGGTGCTGCAGGAAGGGGAGTTCGAGCGCGTCGGCTCGTCGCGCTCGAAGAAGGTGGACGTGCGCGTCATCGCCGCGACGCACCACAATCTCGAGCAGGCCGTCGCCGAGGGGCGGTTCCGGGCCGACCTGTACTACCGTCTGAGCGTCTACCCGATTCACCTGCCGTCGCTGCAGGATCGCATCGACGACATTCCGCGGCTGGTCTGGTTCTTCATCCACCGCCACCAGCGCGATCTCGGACGGCAGATCACCAAGGTGCCGCAGTCGCTGATGGACGCGCTGCAGCGGTACTCATGGCCGGGCAACGTGCGCGAGCTCGAGAACGTCGTGGAGCGCGCCATGATCGCCTCGGCCGGCAACACGCTGCAGCTCGACGCGCCGCTGGTCTTCAGCACGCCCAGTGCGTGAGAAGGCCGAAGAGGTGTCCGAGAACCTCGACGCCGTGCAGCGCGCCCACATCGAGAACGTCCTCGAACGGTGCGGCTGGCGCATCAACGGAACCGGCAATACGGCGGAGCGCCTCGGCATCCATCCGAACACGCTGCGATTCCGGATGAAGAAGCTGGGTGTGATGTGTCCGGATGGCCGAGGGCGAGGCAACCGTCGGCGTCGGTCTGAGCGCCGGCGAGCAGCCTCTGCCCAGGCACCATCCTGCGCCCGGGAACCGCGGTCGCGGTTCTCCGGGCGGCCGGCTCCCCGGACATCAGCCGAGCCGGCTCCGCGGTCAGCGATCGAGACGCCTTCGCCTGTCGCTTCGGCGGCGTCGCCTACGTTGGCTCCCTGATGCGAGTCGAGCTTCAACTGCAGGTACCCGGGCGCGCCCGTCAACGAGGCGCCATGGTCCCGGAGTCGTTGCAGCGCTTCGATGCCCGCCGCGTCCACGGACACCAGGTCCGTGAGATCCAGTTGAATCGCAGTGGCGTTCGCGCAGGCTCCGAGCAGTTCGGGCACCTGGGCGACGCTCAGCCGACCGGCCAGACGCACGAGGCGTCGATCGGTCTCGTCCACGACGCCAATCCAGCAGTCCACGTCGACTCGTGAAACGCAATACGCAAGCCACGTCAGGCGGAAGCCGGTTGCGGGGAAACCGGCGTTTCTCAAAGGCCATTTGGCGTGAAGCCCGCGTGGCAGCCCGCCGGCGCCGCGCACAAGTCACGATCTGCCGTCAGTAAGTCTCAACACCTTGCGTGCAGCGCCGCCCTGTCTGGCTGGTGCGGCAGGGGCCGCGAGGGAGGGTGGGCAGGGGGGCGCGTGACCGTCAGCGCACTCGCTGGCGCTGCCGGGCGGCCTTGAGCGAGACGCCGAAGTAGCGGTCGCGCCCGTCCCGGTTCGCCCCACGCCACGTCGAGGCTGAATGAGATCCACGAACGGCACCTGCACCCGCAGTCCGGCGCCATAGCCGTCGAGCGCCGGAGATCCCGTGCAGATCGTCCCAGTCGTTCCACGCCAGGCCCGAGGTCGCCGAACCCCGCGAGCTGGAGTCCCCAGTACACGTTGACGCCCGCGACCGAGAACGATCGAACGGGTTGGAGGACATAGGTGTATTCGAGCGTGCCAATGAACTGGTTGCGAGCGGTCCGCGCGCCCCGGCTCCAGCCGCGCACCGTATTGGCGCCACCCAGCGCGAACTGCAGGTACTCGGGCAGGCTGGTGCCGACCTCGCCGGTCTGCAGCGTGACGAGCGAGAAGATCCCCAGGCCGTGACGATCCGCCAGCCGCGTGAACCGCCGGCCGTCGAGGATGAACGTCCACGACCCCGCGTCGCCGAACAAGCCGGTCGATTTCGGCTTCCGCCCACCAGCCGTGCCGCGGATTCGTGGACGAATCGGTCCTGTCTATCGTGAGGAAGGCGCCGATGCGTGGGAATGACGTCTGTGCCGTCCGTGGAGAGCGACGCGCCGGAGTCGCCGGTGTCGATCGACAGGACGTCGGCCGCCGCGCCGGTCCGAAGGCCGCGGGTCCAGTTGCGGGCGAAGCGCGCGTCGGCCGAGGTGGCGCGCTCGTCGAAGTCGTAGAGCGTGTTGCGGCCGACTGGAGTAGCTGAATCCGAGGTGCCGGCTCCAGGTGCCCGGCGTGATCGTGGTGGCGTCGACCGTCGCCGACACGCCGGTCTCGCCGCCGAAACGGGCCGCGACACCCGTCTGCGAGCCGTGGCCGAGGAGGTTGATGCCCCGCAGGCCGGGGCCGGCGCTGAAGCCGTTCTCGTCCGTGACGCGGATGAAGACGATCGGCAGCAGCCGCAGCGTTTCGGTGACCGCCACCTCCAGCGCCACCGCGTCCGCCCTCGAGTCGCGGTTCGATGAGGACCGCGCTGAACAGCCGGAGCTCATCGAGCCGGCGCTGGTCCGCCGCAAGGTCGGCCCTGCGGAACGGCGCGCCCACTCGCGTGACCAGGTGCCGCTCCACGACGTCGGACGGCAGGTGGCGCAGCCCGCTGACGCGGATGTGTGCGACGAGGCGCCCTTCCAGCGGATCGATGGCCTGAGCGAGCGCCGGATGCGGCAGCAGTCCGCATACGGCGCCGATCAGACACAGGCCCGCGAGGCGCATCGCCACGACGGGCTACTTCGGCGTATCGGCCGAAATCAGGAGCGCGTTGGTCCAGGTCATGTCGAGCCGGTCACCGACCTTCAGCTGCTCGAAGACCTTGTCGTCTTTCACCCGCCGGCTGTACTTGTAGTTGTTCGGCCCGGTCACGGTGATCGACTTGGCCTTCGGATCCATCGCCGCCACCGTCACCGTGACGGTGCGCTGGGCGGCGAGCGTTCCGCGCCGGATGCTCCATCGCCACGCGTGAACGCGCCCGTATCGACGTCCACGGCGGCCTCGTCCGGGCTTCTTCACACGGATCGACGACGTTTTCGTAGTAGCGCGCGGTGATCTTGTCCCCGACCTTGAGCTCGGGAAACCGCGCGAACGCGCGGGGGACCTCGACCGTCTCGTAGACCCCGTCAGGGTCCTTGACGGTGATCGTTCGAGCGCTCTGATCGATCGCCTCGATCGTGACCGTCACCGTCACGGTCTCTCCCTCGAGCGTCTTCGACTGGGCGCGGGCGGCGCCGGCCGTTGCCAGCAGCACGGAGCCAGCCAGAGTCCCCATTAGGACTGTCGTCAGAAGCGTCTTCATGCGCTCTCCTTGTCGTTCGTGAATGCCCCGTTCATGGCCCCGCCGGGGCCGCGTCGCGCCGGGCGCGATGCCACCCGGTGCCGCTGAGGTAGTTGCGTGTGTATTGCGTTCACTCCCGCGGCCGGGGAAGCAGGCCGCTTCGAGGGGTCCTCGGTCGTCGCATCCGTCGTTCTCCTTGTGATTGGTGGTTGTTGCCCCGTTCATGGCTCCGCCGGGCCAGCGTCAACGGCGCGGCCGGCACTGTGCGCAGGCAAACTGCAAGACCCGGACCCGTACAGAACCTGCACTCGCCGTCCGGATCCTTGGGCACGTGCTCGCGATCCGCCCGCGGCTTCTGACCTGTCGAGACGAGCCTCACAACATGCGGTGAGCGCCCGTCCCGTCCAGCCCGGGTCGCACGTCGACACGAACGCCTCCAAACGCCGGCCCCGGGCCGGTGGGCACCGGGCCGGTGGGTGGCGCTGGTTTTGCGGGGAGATGGCGCGTTCTCCGTCAACCCTCTATCCGGGAGCTCCGTGTGGCCCTCACGTTCAAGGAAGTGCGACAGCTGTTCCAGGTGCCGAGTCGAGGTCGGGTTCGATTGCGCGACTACGATCCGGGCTGGGCCGCCGACGACGAGTTCAAGGAGCTGACGAAGGACGAGCTCAAGGCGCGCGCGGCCGCCTTCCTCGAGCAGAACCGCCGCGATCTCGCCAAGGCGCAGGAGCGGCTCTACGCGTCCGACACGCATTCGGTCCTCATCGTGCTGCAGGCGTCGGATGCGGCCGGGAAGGACGGCACGATCAAGCACGTCATGTCCGGGGTCAATCCGCAGGGCTGCCAGATCTTCGCGTTCAAGAAGCCGTCGAGCGAGGAGCTCGATCACAATTTCCTCTGGCGCTACATGAAGGCGCTGCCCGAGCGCGGACGCATCGGCATCTTCAACCGGTCCTACTACGAGGACGTGCTCGTCGTCCGGGTCCATCCCGAGCTCCTCGGCCGGCTGCCGGACGGCGATCGCAGCGACAAGTTCTGGCAGGGCCGCTACGACGACATCAACGCGTTCGAGCAGCACCTGACGCGGAACGGCACGCTGGTGCTGAAGTTCCTCCTGAACGTGTCGAAGAAGGTGCAGCGGGAGCGGTTCCTGGAGCGGCTCGATCGCCCCGAGAAGCACTGGAAATTCTCGGTCAGCGATCTCGAGGAGCGGAAGTTCTGGTCGGAGTATCAGACCGCGTTCGAGCAGATGATCCAGAACACGAGCACGAACCACGCGCCATGGTGGGTGATCCCCGCGGACAACAAGTGGGTGACACGCACGCTCGTGGCCGGCATCATCACCCGCTCGATCGAACGGCTCGACCTGTCGATTCCGACGTTGTCCGACAAGGACAAGAAGCGTCTCGAGGCGGCGAGGGTCGAGCTGCGGGCAAGCAAGTGACGCTGCCGATCGTCATGACCGGTCGGCGGCGTGCGTCCTGGTCGGAAGGGAAGCCATCGCTGGCTGTCAGACTGGTCGAACCATGAAGAAGACGATCCAGGCGTGTCTCCTTCTGCTCAGCGTGCTGGCACCGCATCGAGCGGAAGCGCAGTTGCCGCTGATCGGGGGGCTGCAACCCGCGCCGGCCGAGCCGCGGCCGGCGGAGGATCCACTGGGACGCAGCACGCCGCACGGAACCGCCGCGGGCCTGATTCGAGCGGCTGAGCAGGGCAATTTCGATCGCGCCGCCGAATTCCTCGACTCCCGGCTCGCGCTCCCGGAGCGGAGCGAACTGGCCCGGAAGCTGTGGGTCGTCCTCGACCGGAGGCTTGCCGGCGGCGCCAGCCGTCTCAGCGAATCACGGGACGGCGATCTCGACGACGGGCTCACCAATCGTGATCGCATCGGCACCGTCGAGGGCGAACTGGGCACCGTCGACATGTTGCTGGACCGCGTGGAGAGAAGTCCAGGCGACCCGATCTGGTTGATCTCCGCCGTCACGCTGCGGCAGATTCCCGATCTCTACGACGAAATCCAGACGCCGTGGCTCGAACGCCAGGTGCCGCGATGGATGGTCACGAGTCAATGGTTGTCGATCCCCCTCTACCGGTGGATCACCATCCTGTTGTTCATCCCGTTGCTGTTCGGCGGCGCCGCGCTGGCGACCCGCGCGGTCAGCCGCATCGTCGATCCGCCGCTGCGACGCTTCATGCCGGAGAGGAACCACCGCACGGCGGCGGGCGTGGGCCCTCTCCGCCTGCTCGTGCTCTCGCTGTTCTTCTACACCGCGTCGTTCTGGGGCCTGACCTTGTCGAGCCGGAGCTTCTGGCAGCGGGTGGCAGGCACCCTGATGATCGTGGCGCTCGGCTGGCTCACGCTGCGGCTGCTGAACGTGGTGGCCGACCTGAGCCTGCGCCGCCTGGAACGAGTGAATCGATCGGCCGACACGGCGCTGGTGCGCCTGGTCAACCGCCTCCTGAAAGCGACCACCGTGACGGTGGCGGTGCTGCTGTTTCTCTATCTCGCGGATGTCGATCTCACGGCCGCGCTCACCGGTCTGGGCGTTGGCGGCATCGCCATCGGCTTCGGTGCGCAGAAAACCATCGAGAACCTGTTCGGCGGCATCATGGTGATCTCGGACAAGCCGATCAACGTCGGCGACGTGTGCAAGGCGGGCGAGTTCATGGGCACGGTCGAAGACATCGGCATTCGTTCGACCCGCATCCGGACCATGAATCGAACCGTGGTGGCCGTGCCCAACGGTCTGCTGTCGGCGATGAGCCTGGAAAATTTTTCACTGCGTGATCGGATCCTGTTTCAGCACACGATCGCGCTGGGACGTCAGACCACGGCGGAGCAGATGCGTCTCGTGCTGGAACAGATCCGCGGCCTGCTCGACTGCCATCCCCAGGTGGACTCCACGACTTCCCGCGTCAGGTTCATCCGATTCAGCAGCGGATCGCTCGATCTGGAACTCTTCGCCTACGTGCTCGAGCGCGACTTCCCTGCGTTCCTGGCCATTCAGGAACGCCTCCTGCTCGGGGTCATGGACATTCTCGAGGCCACCGGGACGTCCGTCGCACCTCTCATGATTCCGATGGAGGCGGCGCCGCTGGCGAGGAAGTAGGCGCTCGAACGCCGCGCGCGGCTTCCGTGCCAGCAGGGCCGCGGCCATCTGATCGATCGAAGCGATCGCCTGCTGTCCCGGCACGGCGGGTCGCGTTCAGGACGGTCACAAAATTGCTACAGATAGCGGCCGCGAAGACGGTTCGTCGGCGCAAGTCACGGGGATCGGCCTGAGATTACGGCCGGCGGTGATTGTGTGCCCTGAGTGTGACGACTCGCTGAAGCGAGTCACGAGAAGGGGAGAGCGCTGCCTCATGCTTCGGTCCTCTGTGTTCCTCTCGCTGGCCAGTCTGGCGCTCGCGGTGACGGCTCGCCCAGCGAGCGCGCAGACCGCCCTCGCCGCGCCGGTCGAACAGTCGCCACCGCCGCGCCGAAGTCGATGTCCCGGGCGGCGCGTCCGCTGTTCGCCTTCGACTTCGCGGGTCAGGCGCCGGCCGCGGCGCCTCAGAGTCCCCCGGCCTCGGACTGGCAATCGGAGCGCCGCGCCTGCGACGGCTGCCCCCCGCGGAGCGTGGGCCACGCCTTCTTCGACACGACGATCGTCAACGTCTTCTACGAGATCGCCAATCTCGCGCGCGGGCAGGTGACGGCGCACATCACGCCGAAGTCGTGGTGGGCCAACATGGAGCAGGGGTGGGTGTGGGACCTCGACGACTTCGGGGTCAACCAGATCGGGCACCCGTACCAGGGCAACAACTACTTCAACGCCGGGCGAGCCAACGGCCTGAGCTTCTGGGAATCAGCGGGCATCACGGCATTTGGGAGCGGCACCTGGGAGTACTACGGCGAAACCAACCATGCCTCGGTGAACGACCTGATCAACACGACGCTCGGCGGCATTGCGCTCGGCGAGATGTTCCATCGCGCCGCCTGGCTCGTGCGCGACACGCGCCTCAGCGGAAAGCCCCGCCTGTGGAAGGAGATCGGGGCCATGGCCATCGATCCGATCACGGGCCTCAAGCGGTTCATGTCCGGTGACGCCTCCCGCATCTCCGAGAAGCCGCCGGAGATGATCCCGTCGAACGCTCCAGGCCCTCGGCTCGCTCGGCGTGCTCTCGCGAGGCTCGAACACCAACGCGTTCGAGGGGGACAACAAGGTCTTTCTCGAGATGAACATGCTGTATGGCGATCCCCGGATCGGTCGCAGCCGGACGCCGTACGACGACTTCACCGTGCTGCTTCGCTTCGGCGGCGGCGGCGGCTTGAGTGAAGCGAAGGTACGAGGCCGCCTCCTCGGCCAGCCCTTTCACGACAACCGCATCCAGTTCAACGTGACGCAGGCGTACGACTTCGCCAAGAACAACGTCTACCAGTTCGGCGCGCAGTCGTTCAATGGCAACGTGGCCTACACGGTGGGCAGCCTGTCCGACGGTCTCTCGCTGTGGGTGATGGGGTGGGGCGGTCTGACCGCGCTCGGCGCCGTCGATTCGATTCCGCTCGAGGGTGTCGACGCGTGCGCAGCGAGCCGCCGCCGGACGGCGACGGGGCGGGCCAGGGTGTATCGGAGGGCCCGCGCTGTTACGACTACGGCCCGGGGTCCGATTTCGGCGCCCGCGCCATCCTGACGCACCGCGGCCGCGCCGATCGTCGATTTCCTGTACGAGACGCATCACCTCTACAGCCTCGACGGCGTGAGGGCCAACCACTTCCTGCAGCAATTGCGGCTGGACCTGCTGGTCCCGTTGAAGGGGCCGCTGGGCGTCGGCGTTCGCCGCCGAGTACTTCGATCGCCGGACCTACTTTTCCCAGACCGACAACCCGACACAGAAATTCCACTATCCCCAGGTGCGCCTGTTTATGACGTGGAGGTTCTCATGAGCCTGCGTGGGCTCGCGGCCGGCCTGGTCGCGCTCGCGTGCTTCACGCCGGCGCTGGCCGCGCGCTCAGGCCGCCCCATCGGCGTCGCAGTCGGCCAGCGACGCGCGCCGCGCCGATCAGTCCCGGACGTGGATCGTCGTCGGCGGCACGACGACGACGCTGCGGGGCGATTGTCAGGAGGGCTGTCCCGCGCACGGTACCGGCGCCTACCTGCACACCGGGAGCCTGCTGGCCGTTGCCGGCTTTCGTGTGACCCCCCAGGCGGATGCCGGGCTCGAAGTGTCGTGGGTCCCGGCCTCGACCGCAGCCGGCGACGACGTTCGCGTGACCTTCCTCCTGGCCACGGGGCAGTTCAGGCCCATGGCGTCGAACGGCTTCTTTCTGCGCGGCGGCATGGGGATGGCCTTCGTCCGCAACTTCACCTTCGACGCGGCCGACTCGGTGCCGCCGATCACGTCGAAGGCGCTGGGATTGACCTACGGTGCGGGGTGGGCGTTCTGGCGCGAGAAGCGTGTGGGCTTCGAGCTGTTCGGCGCCCAGCACATGGCCGCGCTCGGCGACTTCGTGAGCGGTGGGGTGAACAACGAGAACGTGATCGCCAACTTCTGGTCGCTGGGCGCCGCCATCGTCATCCGCTAACGACGGTCGCGGGCTGAAGCCCCGCCCGTACGCATAGTCGGCCGGCCGGTCACGGGCGAGCCGGACGCACTATCGCTTCTGTTCCTGGACCGTGATCGGCGAGCGAAGCTCGAAGCCGATCACCGCTTCAGCGGGAATCTCGGCGGATTCGCCGCGCGCCAGCGCGCCCACACCGGCCCCGGCGACCGCGCCGATCGCGGCGCCCTTGTCCGCCACCGGCAATCGCCCCGATCCCCGCACCCGCACCCGCGGCAATGCCCACCTTCGCGGCGTTCTTGCCCTTGGCCGCCGCCGCCTCGTGGTTGACCGGCGAGGTGACGATGTCGATCTTCCTTCCATCGGCGAGCGTGAGACTGGTGAGCTCGATCGAGAGGTTGGCCTTCCCTTTGACCCGGCCACCCTTGTCGGCCTCGACCACGCGGCCGTCAACCTTGGCGCCGCCGGCCGCCACGACCCAGTCGCCCGCCGCGATCGGCTCTTCGAGAATCGCGGAGAACACATCTCCGGCTGTTCGCCGACTTGGTCGAGAGCTCCCGGGTGGTCCTGATCGTGATCACCTGACCGGCGTTGAGGTGGGCGACCCTGGGCTTCGGTGGAGGAGGTGGAGCAGGAGGGGGCGCCGGAGCTGCTGCGGGAGCGAGGTGTGGCCGCGAGCTCGGCCGCGACGGCCTCCGCTGAAGGCTGCCGCTGCGCGGGACGGGCCGCCGCAGACGGCGCTTGTTCCGCCGTCTGTGCGCCCGGCGCTGGCTCGCCGGCGGCGTCTCACAGCGGCGGGAGGCTCGCCCGCGGCCGCGGGCTGAGGCTCGGCCCGCCGGCATGCCGCAGCGGTCATCGCCGCGGCGGCCATCAACGAAAGTACGACCAGCGCCCGGCACCGGTAGTAGAGCGTAGATCTACCGCGGTGTGTGATCGTCGTTCTCACGATCACCTCCCAGTGTTCGGGGCCCGACCATCGGCCCGCGAGGCTGCGCCGCGATCAGCGCCGCCGTCCGCCGCCGCCGCCCGCCGGCCGCCCGCCGCCGCTGGGGCGGTAGCTGCCGGACCTCGACGAGTGCCGCTGCTCCCGCTCCGCATCTGGCCCGAGTCGCGCGTGCGCTGCGCGCCCTCGGCGCGCGCCGCGGAATCGCGGTCGATCTGGCTGCGCGTGGCCGAATCCATCCCGACGCGGTCGCGCGGTCGCGCGCCTGCGCGCCGGACTGCGCCGCCCGATCCTGCGCCTGCTGGCGCTGCTCGGGCGTCGCCTGCACGTCGTTCCAGCCGCCGTTGTCGTACTTCTGCAAGCCGTCGCCGTCCTTGCGGTAGACGTTGCCGTCACGGCCGGCGTAGACGTCGCCGTCGCTCGTCCGCGTGACGCGCGTCGTGTTGCCGGTGACGTTGTTGGTGTACCGCGACGTGGCTCGCCCAGTCGTCGCCGCGCTGGACGCCGGTCGTGCCCCAGCTCCCGTACACGTTCGAGCCCTGCCGGGTCGCGGCGGACGTGCCGGTGCGCGGGTTGTAGGCCGACGCGGCGCCGCGCGAGCCGTACGGGCCGTGGACGACGGCGCCACGCGAGTAGGTGCCGGTTCTCGGGTTGTAGCGCTGGGCGACGCCGGCGCCGCCGTAGGGACCGTAGGCCACCGCGCCGCGCGTGTAGGCGCCGGTCCACGGGTTGTAGGACGCGCCGATACCCGTAGGTCGGATAGTACGGGTAGTAGTAGGGATACCCGCCGTACCCGCAGTACGGCGGGTAGTAGTAGCCGGTGCCCCACACGGCGCAGCCCCACGCCACCATCACGCCGGTGAACGCCATCGCCGTCGCGAAGAGGACCTCGTCGTCGTCGTCGTCCTCGACCGTGACGTAGGTGACGGAGTGCGACGGCGAGCTGACCGGAATCTCGTAGATCTGCTTCGGCACTTCGCCGGTGACCTGCCACGGGCCCGTGGGCGCCTTCGACATGAACCAGACGCCCTGGAAGCACATGTAGTAGAGGTCGCCGACCTTGATGATGTCCTTGTCGGTGTTGACCGCGCGCTGGACGGTCGTCTTCTCGATCGGCTGGAACTCGCGGCGCGCCCTTGATAGGCGACTTCGGGCGCCTGCAGCTGTCTTGCTGACGCGCGCCGTCTGCGGAATCTGCGCGAGCAGGACGGCTTCGGCCGCCTGCTCTCGTGCCCGGCACCGACGCGAGCACGCGCGAGCGCTCGTGCTCGAGCGGAATCTGCTTGAAGACCGCCGGCAGGTTCGGCGTGGCGAACGTCCAGGGCCCGGTGAAGTCGCGTGCCGAGAACCACCGGCCGGCGACCAGGAAGTAGACGGCGCCCGGTCGCGGCCCATGCGGAAGACGTCGCTGTCGGTGTTGCTCACCCACAGCAGCGGCGTCGCGCCCTGCACGGCCAGATAGGTCGGTTCGCCCCGGAGCAGGATCAGCTCCGCCGGCACCAGGCTGACGAACACCTGCGGCACCTGGTTGGCGTTGATCGTCTGGCCCGGGAGGCTCGACTTCACGTCCTTCCAGTTCTCGTCGGCGGGCAGCTTCGCGAAGCTCTCCGGCAGCTTGCCGGCCGGCGTCCACGGTCCCTTCAGGTCGGTCGCCTTCAGCCAGACCGTCTCGTTGCGCAGGTAGAACGTCTTCGTCGGACCGTGCTGGAACAGATCCCAGTTGGTGTTGACCGCCGAGACTCAGGTCGTTCTGCGGGATCGGGCTCCAGATCGGGTCGCCGTCGATGTTGACCAGCACCGCCGGCGTCTTGCTGAAGAAGATCGGCGGCGGATCCGCCTTCACGCCTTCGACGTTCTTCGGGATGATCGCGCTGGTGTCGATGTTGGCCAGCACGCGGTCGAGCGCGATCACGCGCTCGTCGAGCGGCACCGCCGCGGTGATTTCCGCGACGATCGTCTTGAGCTGCTCACGCGGCAGGTCGGGAAGTTGGATTCCGCGATCTTGAGCTCGGAGAAGCTCACGAGCCGCTCGTCCAGCGGCGACGCTGGTGTTGGATTCCAGCTTGAGGGTGCCGAGCGCCGGCTTGCGCGCCCTTCGCCGTGTAGGACACGGCCGCGTACGCACTCGATGTGTTTCTGGTTCGACCCAGCTCGACACCTGCGGCTGGTAGATGACGAGAGCCGCACCGCTCGCCGTCGTGTACGAGCGCGGCCAGCCGCCGTCGGGTGCGGCGGAGCCGCGCGGGGGGGGCAGCGGCCGGTTTGGCGGTCGCCGGGGCGGGTTTCGCCGGTGGTGGGCGGTTTCGCCGTGGTCGCGGGCGGTTTCGCCGTGCCAGGCGTCTGGGCGACGAGCGGCGCAGCGGCGTGGCGAACAACACGACGATCAGGACCGTGGCGACACGGACCTTCATGAGGGAAGTGATCAGCATGTTGGGTTCGCTCTTTCGATGGCCAGCAAGTCGCCCGGTGAATCGAGCAAAGCAAGTGCCACTCGGAACGGGTGGAAAGTGATGGATTTCCAGCCGTATGTTGTGGCTTTCGTGCGGGACCGACCTCGGGCTCACAGCATACCGTGACCTGTCACCGGTAACGGTCTCGCCAGTCTGGGTGAGGCCCGCGGGACCATCGCTCGCGCGCTGATGCGCCGGTACTGTTCAGCTCGACGAGACTGTCCTACGGATCTGTTTCTCGACAACGCCGATTCGTCACGATTGTCTGATTCGAGCCAGACCCTGTTCGTCACCCTGCCGCGGCCGCGATCCACACCTCGTGCGTGGCAATCAAAAGCCCACAAGCATGTTGAATCAACGATCGCGAGAAACAAGAACGTGACCTCGTGATCACCGGGCCACAACACGAACAGAGCGAATTCGGCCGAAATACGCGCATTCACCGTGCGGCAAAGCGGCGCGGCTCTTGCTCTGGAGTCGTGCGAAGCAGTCGAGCGACGAACTCGACGTCGTGAACAGCCGGTCCTGGGAATTCTTCGCACGTGAGCTGGCAACCGCACTCGATGGAACTCGACGGCGCGCCGTACGCGCCGTGTTTACCAGCGGGAGATCCTGTCGACATAGCGGGTGGTTACCGTGGACGAAGAAGGAGCAACAAAGTGACTGTCATGATGCGAAGACCTCTTCATCGTCCGTGGCGAAGCCTCTACGGCGTGCGTCCGTCCACGATCGAGCCCTGCAGCGCCACCGCGCTGCAGATGTTCCGGTCGACGTTGCAGCGTCGCGGACCCGATGCCGCGCTGGTGCACTATTTCGATCGCTCGCTGACCGCGGGTCAGCTCGATGCGATGTCCGACGGCCTGGCCGTCGCCCTGCAGCAGCATGGAACCGAGCCCGGCGATCGTATCGCGATGTACATGCAGAACATCCCGCAGGTGCTCGTGACGGTGCTGGCGGCCTGGAAGTGCGGTGCGGTCGTCGTGCCGTGCAACCCGATGCTGCGGCAGCGGGAGCTCGAGAAGATTCTCAACGACTCCGGAAGCCGCGTGCTGATCTGCCAGGACGATCTCTACGCCGACGTGGCGCGCGCCGTCGTGGGCCTCGACGGACGTCGAGCACACGATTACGACCTCCGCGCTCGATTTCCTGGCGCCCCGCACGGAAGCGCCCCGCGTGCTGGCGGGAGCGGCGCGCGTGCGCCATCTCGAGGTGTCGGACCTCGTCGCGCTCGTGGCGCAGCACGCCGGCCAGTCGCCCGAACCGATCGAGCTGACCGGCGATGCCGCCGCCTTCATGGTCTACACCTCGGGCACGACGGGGGAGCCGAAGGCGGCCTTGAACACTCACCGCAACGTCGTGTTCGCGACCACCGTGTACGAGCGATGGATCGGGCTGACCGAAGCCGACACCATCCTCGGGCTGGCGCCGCTGTTCCATGTGACCGGACTGATCGGCCACGTGAGTCTGGCCCTGCTCACGGGCAGCCCGCTCGTCCTGTTCTACCGCTTCGACGCCGAGGAGGCGTGCGAGCCTGGTGGCGCAGCACCGCGCCACGTTCACGGTGTCTGCCGTCACCGCCTTCATCGCGCTGCTCAACAGCGAGGCGATGGGCAAGCACGACCTGTCGTCGCTGACCAAGGTGTATACCGGCGGGGCGCCGACGCCGCCCGGGATTCTCGACGAGTGGCACGCGCGCACCGGCACGCGGATCCATCCGATGTACGGGCTGACGGAAGCCACGTCGCCCACGCACATGACGCCGCATGGCGCCGTTCCGCCCGTCGATCCCAAGACCGGGGTGGTCTCGATCGGCGTGCCGGTGTTCAACACCGACGTTCGCATCGTCACCGACGCCGGACTCGACGCGCTGCCGGGCGAGATTGGCGAGCTGGTGATCGCCGGTCCGCAGATCATTCCGCGCTACTGGCGGAAGCCGAAGGAGACGGCGGCGTCGCTCCGGAATCGTGAGCTGCGCACCGGCGACGTCGGCTTCGTGGACGAGGCGGGGTGGTTCTATCTCGTGGACCGCGCCAAGGACATGATCATCGCGTCCGGGTTCAAGGTGTGGCCGCGGGAAGTGGAGGAGGTGCTCTACCTGCATCCCGCCGTGCGCGAGGCCGCCGTGGTCGGCATCGCCGACGCCTATCGCGGCGAGACGATCAAGGCGGTCGTCAGCCTCAAGCCCGGGCACGACGCGGACGCCGACGCCATCAAGGCGTTCGTCAAGGAACGGATGGCGGCCTACAAGTATCCGCGGGTCGTCGAGATCGTCGACGAGCTCCCGAAGACGACCAGCGGCAAGATCATGCGCCGGCTGCTCAAGACGGCGGCCGCCGCGGCGGCGATGACCGAGGCGGCAGGTTCGGCCCAGCCGCTGCGCGTGGCGAGCTGATCGCCGCGCGAACTGCCTGGATCAGCGAGACGCGACCGCTGGGGCGGGGACGCCGGGCGCGAGGTCTACGGCGACGGGTCCCGTCGCCAGCGAGAGATTGGCGGCGAACGCATCACGGTACATCTCATAGAGCGCCAGCCGTTCGTCCGGGAAGGCGTCGTAGAGAATCTGCATCACCGTGTAGTCGGCGTCGTGGATCACCGGGCTGATCACGTGGATGTAGGCGATGTTGCCGTCGGGGAGCGGCTTTTCGATCCGCATCACCTTCCAGCCGGCGGCCTGGCGCTGTCGCGCGGGGTCCGGCGACTTGGCGAGCGCCTCGCGCACCCGGGTCATGATCTGTTCGAACTTGCTCGTCTTGTCCGGCTTGATCGCGACCGTCCAGAGCGCGACGTCGCCCTGAAATGTCAGCTTCTGTGGCGACGCGTTGGTGGCGGCTTGCGCATGCAGCCGGTGATCAACCCCGGCTGCTGCCAGCAGCAGCCCGGCCGAGACGGCGATAACCTGACCGAGTTTCATCAACGGTGCCTCCGTGAATATCCTCGGTCACCGTCAGAGCAGGTGCCATCGGGTCCTCACAGGATTTTCCAGGCCGGCGGCATACCAGAACGGAGTGCCCTGAGGTAGTCCGCTCCTGCGTGCACTCCTGTGATCAGGACGTGGTGAACGAAAGCTGGCTCAGGCTCCGGGCGAGCCGGCTGTCCCGCGCCAGGCTCTCGACGAGCCTGCCGCTGACCCGTTCGAGTTCGCGATGGAAACGGCTGGCGCCCTCGATATCGCCGTGCGCTGTCGCGAGACGGAACGCCCTCGTCCAGACGCGCAGCGCCGCGGACGGCACACGGCCGCCGGCGGTAAGGTCGCATGCCGTCGCGAGCGCGGCGCGCGAGGCGTCGACGGCCCCGCGCGGCGGACAGCGCTTCGGCGAGCGTCATCGCCCCGAGGGCGCAGCCAGCTCCGTTCGCCGCACTGCGACGCCGCCTCGCACGCGGTTGCTGGCTCGCGTGCGGGCGTCGTCGAGACGGCCGTCCACGAGCGCCAGGCTGGCCAGTCCGAGATCGAACGGCATCCGCCAGCTCCAGTCCATGAGCAGGCGGTCATGCGCCAGCCGACGATCGAGATGCTCGAGTTCGGTGCGCGCGTCGTCGAAGCGGCCGGCATTCGAGCGACGAGAGACCGAGCTGCAGCCCGGCGAGCAGTTCACCGAACGCGAAGTGGCGGCTCGCGCGTCGCCAGCGCCTCGCGGGCGGCGGCGACGCGCGTCGCGGGATTGCCGTCTCCCGCAGCAGCCACGCACCAGGGCCTGGAAGAGGCACTGCCACGGACGATGCTCGTTGCGCTCGGCGTCTCGCAGGCTGTCGTTGCAGATGTGTTCAGCTTCACCCCAGTGCCCCGCCCAGCAGCGACGACCACACGCGATAGAACTGTGCGACGAGAAGGCCGAAGGGTCGCCCCGGCGGCGGGCCAGTTCTGCGCCGACCGGCCGCGCGCCGCGTCCTTCGTAGTCGGAGCCGATCAGGCGCGCGAAGGCGTCCCGCCAGAACATCGACGCGCCTTCTGGACTCGGTCGCGAGGGCCGGGTCGAGACCGGCATTTCACAGTCGCGCGCAGTCGTCTGCGCGCCACGGTCCCAGAGCAGGCGCCAGTACGCCGCGTAGCCGCGCGCGTGCTTCTGGAATTTGGCATCGAGCCGCCGGGCGTCCGCCTCGGCGCGACCGGCCACGCCGAGACAGGCCGACCGGTCGAACCACGAGTGCGCGCTCGCGGCCAGGATCAAGCGACTCGACGCTCTGTCCGGGACGGTCGTGCGAGTCGGCAGCGGCCGCCGCCGACAGAAACGCCTCGCCCGCGCCGCGCATGTCGCCCATGCTCCGTCGAAGATGGCCCAGTTCGTCCAGGAGCACGCAGCGCGGTGTGCCGATCGGTCCCGCTCGTCGAGCTCGGACTGGTCAGAGACAGGCCGCGCGCGAGACAGCGAGCGGCCTCACGGTTCGCGAACCTGCCGACCGCGTTGGTCGACGCGATGCGGAGGTAGCGTGATCGCCTTTCGTTGCTCGGCGCCCCGCTCGAAATGAAGCGCCAGCTCGGTGGCGATGCGATCGACCGCGGATCCGTAGACCGCTTCGCCGCGGTCGGCGATCTTCACGTGCAGGCGCATGCGGCCGACGGGGGCACGCGCTGGTAGAGGACGTGCTTGGAACAGCGCGTGCGTGAACGCGTAGCGCGGCGACCAGGTGCCGTCGGGCAGGCGGTCGGACCGGCCGCTCCGAATGAAGTGGCCGCGTCCAGCCAGCCGGTTCAGGGTGCCTCGACGCGCGACCGTCATCGTCGAGCGCCGCCGCGACGGCCGCGGCGGCGAATTCGGAGCCGCAGACGCTGGCCGCTTCGAGTACGCGCTGCTGGTCGTCGGGCAACCGTTCGACGGTCGCGTCGATCAGCTGACGGAGCGATTCGGGCACGACGGTCACCTCGTCGAGCGGGCGGGCGAGGCTCCACTGTCCGTTCTGGCACGCGAGGATGCCTTGTGCCTCGAGGCGATCGAGCAGATGGGTAACGAAGAGCGGGTTGCCGTCGGTCCGTGTTTGTACGAATTCCGTGAAGCCGTCGGGCCAGGCGTGCCGATTGAAGCGGGTATCCACGTAGGCGGCCACGTCGTCGGCCGAGAGAAAGCCGAGCGGAATCT
>CAVYZJ010000010.1:0-511177 GCA_963772945.1 uncultured Thermoleophilaceae bacterium
CTGGTGATGGTCTACGTGCTGGCGGGGCTGCTCACGGCGATCACGGGGGTGTTGATCGCCGGGCGCTCCGGGGTGGTGGCGCCGAACATCGGCGGAGTGAGCCTGCTGCTCGACGCGATCGCGGCGACGGTGCTGGGCGGCACCAGCATCTATGGCGGACGCGGGACGGTGTGGGGGACGCTGGTCGGAGCGGTGATCATCGCTCTGATCACGAACGCCCTGCGCAGCTCAGGGGTCGACGCATCCAGCCTCGACCTGTGGCGGGGCGGGATCATCGGCCTGGCGCTCGTCGTGGACGCCGGCATCCAGCTGGTGCGCCGCAGGCTCGAGGATCGCGAGGTTGCGATGGCGGCGGCGACGTGAGCCGCCTCCCGCTATCCCTGGCCGCGCTGACCAGCGCTGAGCTGGAGTCGGGGTCGGAGCGGCTCGTCGTGGTGCCCGTCGGAGCCATCGAGCAACACGGGCCCCACCTTCCGCTCGACACCGACACACTGCTCGCAATCTCCGTGGCCGAGGGGGTCGTGGCGCGAGCGCCCGGCACGCTCTTAGGGCCGACGCTGGAACTGGGTTGCTCGTCGCACCACAGCGCGTTCCCCGGGACCGTCAGCTTGCGCACGAAGACGTTCGTCGGGATTGTCGTCGACGTGTGCAGATCGCTCACGCGGGCCGGCCTGACCGTTGTTCTGCTGAACGCCCACGGCGGCAACCGGGCGCAGCTCGACGTGGCGTTGACCGAGCTCGCCGGGGAGGGCGTGCGGGCGTATGCCTTCACGTACTGGCAGCTGCTCGAGGACGTCGTGGTGGACGAGCTCGGGGACGCGGCGGCGAATGCGTGTGGGCACGCCTGCGCGCTCGAGACCTCGCTCATGCAGCACCTCCACCCCGAGCAGGTGCGCGAGTCGGCGATTCCGGCCGGCGGGACGCCGCCAGCCTGGCCCGACCCCCACATGTTCTCGCGGGACGCCGCCAGGGTCGTGCGACCGTTCGACGAGATCCGCCCCGACGGGGTGATCGGTCGACCGTCGCTCGCGACGCCCGAGCTCGGCGGGCGCCTGTTCGAGGCGGCGGTCGACCGTGGGGCCGTGATCGTCGAACGCGTCATGCAGGGGGACGCGTGAGTCCCGAGCTGCCCCTCGATCTGATCACGCTCGGCGAGGGAATGGTGGAGTTCGGCGCCCGGACGCGCGGGCCGCTGCGCCGGGTGCGAACCTACGACGTCCACGCCGCCGGTAGCGAGCTCAACGTCGCGCTCGGCGCCGCCCGGCTTGGACTGAAGGTGGGCTGGATCAGCCGGGTGGGCGCCGACGAGTTCGGCGAGCTCCTGGTTGCCGCCGCCCGCGCCGACGGGGTAGACACGAGTCGCGTCGTGCGGGCGGAGGACGAGCCGACCGGGATCTTCGTGGTCCAGCGGGGTTATCCCGTGGAGGGGCAGTCCTCGCTCATGTACTACCGCGCGGGCTCTGCCGGATCGCGCCTGACGGCGTCCGAGCTGGACGCCGGCTATCTCCGCCGTGCCGAGATCTTCCACACCACCGGGATCTCCCTGGCCGTGTCCCCCGAGCTGGCCGCGACAGCAAGGGAGGCAGCAGCCGTCGCGGCGCAGGGTGGCGCGAGGCGCTCATTCGACGTCAACTACCGAGCGAAGCTGTGGACGCCGGACGCCGCGCGTCCGCGGGTCGAGGCGGCGCTTGCGGAGAGCGAGATCGCCTTCTGCAGCCTCGAGGATGCGGGCAAACTGTGGGCGGTTGCCGACGCGGAGGCCGCCCTAGAGCTGCTCGCATCGTTCGGGGTGGACCACGCGGTTGTCTCCTGCGGGCGCGACGGCGCGGCCATGCTCGGCGCCGACGGCGCGATCGTGCGCAGCCCGGCGATCCCGGCCAGCGTCGTGGACCCGACTGGTGCCGGCGACGCCTTCTGCGCGGCTGTGCTCACGGGCCTGACGCGGGGCTGGCCGGCGGAGGACACCCTCCAGCGTGCGTGCCTGGTCGGCTCGTTGGTCTGCGGCGTCGCGGGCGACACCGACGGGATCCCCACGCTCGACCAGCTCGAGCGGATCGCGTCGAACAGGTGGGTGTACCGATGACAACGGCGCTCGCATCGATGGTGGGCGGGCGCGAGCGGCGCGCGAATGAGACGTTCGAGCTGCGCAGCCCCGCGTCCGGCGACCTGCTCGCGAACGTCGAGCGGGCGAGTGAGGAGATCGTCGACGCCGCGGTGGAGTCGGCGCGCAAGACGTTCGCGGCGACCCGCTGGGCGGGACTGCGCGAACGAGTGGCATGGTGCGAGCACACCGCCGCGTTGATAGACGAGCGTGCCGAAATGCTCGCCGCCGAGCTCGCCGAGGAGCAGGGGAAACCGCTGCACGAGGCGGTCGCGGAGGTGGCGGCGGGCGCCCGCGGCTTCCGGCTCGCGGCCGAGGCGGCGCGCGGCCTCGACGGCCACAGCCCGCCGGTCGAGGATGCCGCGAAGCGAGTCGTCGTGATCCGCCAGCCGCGTGGCGTCTGGGCGGTCTTGACGCCGTGGAACTTCCCGTTCAACATCCCGATCGAGTACCTCGGCCCGGCGGTGGCGACCGGCAGCCCGGCGATCTGGAAGCCGGCGCCGACGTGCTCGCGGATCGCGGCGCGCTTGGTTGCCCTGCTCTGCGAGGCGGGCGTTCCGACCGGCCTGGTGAACCTCGTGCTGACCGATCAGGTCCCCGTCGCGCAGCACCTGGTCACTCACCCCGGCGTGGACGCGGTGGGGTTGACGGGCGGCAGCCGCACCGGCGAGGCCGTCGCGCGGGCGGCCTGGGACAAGCACCTCCTCCTCGAGCTGGGCGGTAACGGCCCGGTCATCGTGCTCGACGACGCGGACATGGGACGCGCGTCCGCCGCCGTCGCGGCGTCGGCCTTCGCGAACGCAGGCCAGGTCTGCAGCGCCGCCGGCCGGGTGCTGGTTGACCAGCGAGCCGCGAACGCGCTGGCGGATGGACTCACGGAGGCTGCCGGGGGCATCGTGCTGGGGCCGCCGACGGGCGACGGCGTGACCATGGGTCCGGTGCACAGCGAGGCGGTGGCCGCCACGATGGACCGGCACATCGCCGACGCGCTCGATCACGGCGCGACAATCCGGGCGGGGGGGCGGCGAGCCGAGGGCCACCCGACTCGGCTGTACTACGAGCCGACCGTGGTCGACGCCGTGCCGGTAATCGCCGAGGTGGCTACCGAGGAGACGTTCGGGCCGATCGCGCCGCTGATACGGCTGTCCTCTGACGACGAGCTGCTCGAGGCCGCGAACGCGAGCGAGCACGGCCTCGTCTCCGCCGTCTTCACGCAGTCGCTGCGGCGCGCGTGGTACTTCGCCGAGCGCCTCGAGACCGGCACGGTGGTGGTGAACGACACGTCGAACTACTGGGAGCTCAACCTGCCCTTCGGCGGGCGCGCCGGCCGGGCTTCGGGCCGGGGACGGCTGGGAGGCCGCCACACGTTGGAGGAGTTCACCGAGCCGAAGACGATCAGCTTCGACGTAGGCTGAGTCCCGGCGATTGACGACCAGGGCCAGTCGGGAGCGGGGGAGCCACAACGGGTCGGGCTCCCTGGTTGAACTGCCCGTGCCCGGCGTGCGGCGTAGGCACGGCTACGCCGAACCGACCGCTGAAAGGCCGGACGGAGCTGCGGCGACCGGCCCGACTTGTCCGATTTGACGCCGCTGCGGAGCGTCCCGATCAGCCCGGCGTCAGAGGAGCAGCGCACCAAAGTGGCCGGTCAGGGCTGCCTCGTGTGCGGCCCGCCGGCCGGGTGGACCCGGCCCACGTGGTGCCGCGCGCGCTGGGCGGCTGTGACCACCCCGACTGCGTGGTGGCGCTCTGCGGCCGTGCCACCGCGCCTACGACATCGTCGCGGACATCTCACCCGCGCCGAAGGTCGCCTGGATGAGCGGCGCGAACGTCTCGATATCTGGGCACATGACGATGACGACGACCACGTCGTCTACTAGCGCTACCCGAACGGCGCCTCGCGCGACTCGATCCAGACCTCGTTCTCCGTCGCGAAGTCCGTCACCGCGGACACGGTCCGCGGCTGGTGGACGCCCAGTTCCCGGAATCGCGCGATCTGGCGGTCCGCGCGCTTCATTCTTCAGGCACGGACAATTCGCTGTTCCGCGTGGGTGATGGGCTCGTCGCTCGGTTGCCCCTGATGCCCGGCGAGGCCGAAGAGACGCGGCGCTCGCTCAAGGCCGAGGCGAGTGCCGCGCGGGAGCTGCTGGGCCGCTCGCGGTTTGCCACGCCCGAGCCCGTCGCGATCGGGGAGCCGGCGCCGGGCTATCCCCTGCCGTGGGCGGTGCAGACCTGGCTGCCGGGCACGGATGCGACGGTCGAGGACCCGAGCGGCTCAACGGCGTTCGCGCGCGACTCGCCGAGCTCATCGGGGGCGTGCGGACGATCGAAACCCGCGGCAGGACGTCCAGCGGGGACGCTCGTCGCGGTCATCTGCCCGACCACGACGACTGGATGCAGACGTGCTTCGAGCGCAGCGAGCCGATGCTCGACGTCGCGCCGCTGCGCTTCCTAGGGGCCGCAGTTCCGCGCGCTGCCCCGAAGCTCGGGTGCCGACCTGATGACCCACGGCGACGTGATCCCGGGGAACGTGCTCGTCGCCGAGGGCCACCTCGTCGGCGTCATCGATGTGGGAGGGCTCGGGGCGGCCGACCCGGCCTTGGATCTGGTCGCCGCCTGGCATCTCCTGGAAGCAAACCCACGGCGGACGCTTCGCGAGGCGCTGCAGTGCGATGACCTCGAGTGGTCACGCGGCGCAGCCTGGGCGTTCCAGCAGGCCAGGGGGACGGTCTGGTACTACGCCGACAGCAACCCGCCGATGAGTGAGATGGGCGGGCGCACCCCTCAAGTGAATCCTGGCGGCCGAGTCGCTCGTCCGTAATCGAAACCCCCCGCGTCGGTCCGTTACCGATTAGCGCAAGACGAGGGCCCGCCGGGGGGAACCCAGCGGGCCCTCGTGACCGCGAACGCATCAACTAGGCGTACGCAGGCTCGGTGCTGTAGCGCTTCGCGAGGCCGCGCTTGCGCGCGATCCAGGCCACCGGGACCAGCGCCGCGCGCTGCATCCAGGCGGGCGGGAACGGTCCCTGGACCTCGTTTCGGAACTCGTTGACGAACAGCGCCAGGTCGAACGGTTTCGGCATGCCGTTGCTGGTCGTGCGTCCCTCGTTCGCGAGCTCCACCGCCGTCTCGAAGAGCTCCTCCATCCGCAGCGCGGGCCGGACCTCGACGTTCACGACGGCCTCCTCGTCGCCCGCGTTCTGGAACTTGTGCGCTGTGCCCGGCTCGACGACGACCACATCGCCGGCCTCGGCGACGACCGTCCGAAACCCCTTGCGGAACTTCATCGTGCCGCGCACGATCTCGAAGCGCTCCTCCTGGGACGGGTGCACGTGCGCTCCGGGCACGTGGCCGTCCGGATCGAGCTCGAGGGTGAAGGCGAGAAGCTCGCCATCGGTGTCGGCGGCGGTCTTGCGGAACGTGATCCGCTCGCCGCTCACCGGGTTGGAAATCGTCTGTCCTGCGTGTGCCATCTGATCGCTCCTCTGCTTCGGGTCCCACCGTGGGACGCGTTCGATTTGGTGCGATCAAGGCTCCCGCCGCAGGCCGTTCCTGAAATCGGCCGGGCTGACGATTTGAGGTCCTCGGCGAGGATGAACCGAGGTCATCCTCCGGGAGACGAAACGTCAGCCGGCAGGTGGCTGGCCGGGGCTGACGATTCCCGACTCGTAGGCGAGGACGACCGCCTGAACGCGGTCGCGCAGCCCGAGCTTGAGCAGGACCCGGGCGACGTGGGTCTTCACCGTCGTCTCGCCGACGACGAGCTCCTCGGCGATCTCGGCGTTCGAGAGGCCGCGCGCCACGAGCCCCAGCACCTCGGCCTCGCGCGGCGTCAGCTCGTCGAGGCCGGGCGGCGCCGCGCGCGTCGGGCGGGCGCGCGAGAAATCCTCGATCAGCCGCCGCGTCACCGACGGGGCAAGGAGCGCCTCCCCGGCTGCGACCACCCGGATGCCCTCGACTAGCTGCTCTCGTGGCACGTCCTTCAACAGGAATCCGCTGGCGCCGGCCGCCAGCGCGTCGTAAACGTACTCGTCGAGGTCGAACGTGGTCAGGATCAGGACGCGGGCGTCGTGGCCGAAGTCGTCGGCGGTGATCCTTTGCGTAGCCGCGATGCCGTCCAGCTCGGGCATGCGGACGTCCATCAGGACCACGTCGGGCTTCAGCCGGCGGGCGCTGTCGATCGCCTGGTTTCCGTTAGCGGCCTCGCCGACCACCTCGATACCGTCCTCGGACTCGAGCACCATCCGAAAACCGCTTCGCACGAGGGACTGGTCGTCAGCGAGCAGGACCTTGACACTCATCGCTCGATCGGAAGCGTCGCCTGGACCCGAAAGCCGCCGCCGGTCGCGGCGCCCGTCTGCAGGCGCCCGGCATGCGCCGCGACCCGCTCGCGCATGCCCATCAGGCCGTGGCCCGCCTGGCTCGTGCGCCCCCGCGCGTGCGGGCCCGGACCCTCGTCTGTCACCTCGATTTCCAGGTCGCGCTCACCGTAGCGCAGGGTCACCGTTGTCCTGGCCCGGTCGGCGTGCTTGATCGCGTTGGTGAGCGCCTCCTGGACGATGCGGTAGGCGGAGAGGTCGAGGCCCGCGGGCAGCGGGCGGGGCTCGCCCTCGATGGTCAACTCCACCGGTAGCCCGCCGGCCCGTGCGCCGGAGAGCAGCTCGTTCAGGTTGCGGACCCCGGGCTGCGGGGAGCGCGCGGCTGCCTCGTCGTCGCCGCGCAGCACCCCCAGCGATCGGCGCATCTCGCCAAGGGCGGTCCGGGCCGTCTGCTCGATCGTGGCGAGCGCCGCGTCGGCGCGGTCGGGATCGCGCCTGATGACGCTGCGCGCACCCTGCGCCTGAGCGAAGATCACCCCGACGCTGTGCGCGACCACGTCGTGGAGCTCGCGGGCGATCCGGGCACGCTCGGCGCCGAGCGCGAGCTGAGTGCGCTGCTCCTGCTCGAGCTCGAGCGAGGCGATCCGCTCGCGACGCGAGCGCGCGACCCGGCCCGCGAACCACGGAGTCGCGGCGACGACGCCGCCCGACCAGATGAAGCTCGCGAACTCGACCTGGTCCGAGGCGAAGACCGTCCCCCATAGTGCGCTCAGGCCGAGGAGGCCGCCCGCAGCGGCGGGGCGGTCATCGGCATAGGCACCGAGCGAGTAGAACGCCACCATTCCCGCCACCAAGGAGGCGAACAGCGGCGGATCTTGCTCGGGGGCGCCAGACTCGGGGAACGTGAACAGGGCGCCGCCGAGCGCCTCGTTCAGGATCGCGGTGGCGCCGAAGATCACGATCACGACCAGCGGCGCGCGGCGCCGGAACGCAAGCGGCAGGGTCAGCAGCAAGCCGCCCGCGATGTTCAGCGCCGTGGAGCCCTCGGTGTCGTGCAGCGCGAGTTGGATCAGAAGGGCCGCCGCGAGGACCGCGGCCACGAGCCAGTCGAGTGCCTTCTCCCGGTTCACGACGGCCACGCTAGCGGGGAGTGAAGCGCCGCTCGTCCTCCTTGCGGAGGACCCCGAATCGTCCCCGCTGACGACGGGAAAGTCCTCGCTCCGGCCCACCATGACGGGCATGGAAGCGGCCGCGCCAGCAAACAAACGACAGCCGGGCCACGTCCGGTTCCGCCTCAGCCCCGCCGGCCGGCGGGCGCTGCTGGCGATCCACATCATCGCCGGGGTGGGCCTCCTGGGCGACGTCGCCGCCGTTCTCGCGGTCAACGTGCGCGCGGCGACGACCGACGCCCCGGCGCTCGCCGCCTCCTCGTACGAGCTGCTGGCGATGTTCAGCGCATTGTTCGGCATCCCCCTGAGCCTGGCCTCGCTCGCCTCCGGGATCGCGCTCGGTCTCAGCTCGAAGTGGGGCGTCCTGCGCTACGGCTGGGTTGCGGTGAAGCTCGGGTTGTTGCTCGGGGTCATCCTCGTCGGCGCGCTTGTCATCGGCCCGGGCACCGAGGCGATGCGAACCGGTGACGGCGGCGCCGAGTCGCGCCTGATCGCCGGCGCCGCCTACGACTTGGTTGCCCTGACCCTCGCCACCGTCCTCTCCGTGTTCAAGCCGCGCAAGCGCGGCACTCGTACGCGATGAGCGTGAGAACGGTGCAAGCCACGCTGCGCCCCTGGCTCCCGATCGCCGTGCCGGTTGAGGATCCGGCAGATGCCCGCGCCGCTCGGTTGCGACGATCCTCGAGGTCCTGAAGCGATTCAGCGTCCCTCGGGTGCGTCAGGTGCTTTTCACGAGGCCGCTGTCGACGAGGATCTCGGCGCCGGTCGTGCTGGCCGCGCGCGGCGAGCACAGCAGCGCGATGGCGTCGGCGACCTCCTGAGGCTCGGCGAGCCGGCCGGTCGTGAGCGCCATCATCTGCGGCGCGAGCGTTGAGAGGACGGCGTCGCGATCGGAGCCGGTCTGGGCTGCGATGATGTCGGCCGCTCCGCCCTCCTCGGTCCACCACGGAGTTCGGACCGGGCCGGGGCAGACGGTGTTCACGCGGATGCCCTGTGCTCCGAACTCCTCCGAGAGCGCCTTGGTGAGATTGCCGAGCGCGGCCTTCGCGGCGCCATAGTCAACGTTGACCGCTGACGGCACGCGCGCGTGCGTCGAGGTGACGTTGACGATTGCGCCGCCGCCGCCCTCGATCATCACCGGGATCGCGGCGCGACACGCACGGACCGCACTGAGCAGGTTGAAGTCGAGCATCGCCCGCCAAGCGTCGTCGTCGCGGCCGAGGAATCCGAAGACCGGCATCGCCGTGCCGGGCGGCGGGCCGCCCGCGTTGTTGACAAGGATGTCGAGGCGGCCGAAGCGCTCGAGCGCCGTCGCCACGACCTCGGCCGGCGCGGCGGCCTCGGCAAGGTCAACGGCGACGTAGACAACGGCGTCGCCGAGCGCATCCAGCTCGGGACTGGACTTCCGCGAGGCAGCGACGACGCGCGCACCCTCGCCGGCGAACGAACGGGCAACGGCCAGGCCGATGCCCTTCGAGGCGCCGGTGACGATTGCGGTTCGACCTGTCAGATCGAGTTGCATGCCCGCATAAACGGACACCGACGCCAAAGTGTGAGATGCCGGCGGCTTTCTGAGTCTGCCGGCGGTAGCAAACGGCAGCCGCGTGACCCACAAGCGGACCCTTGGGCGAGACACCCTCCGCTTCTTCCTGGACGAAACGAGCGTCCTCGCCGACCAGATACCTGTGCTGCCCCGGTGTGACCGCGGCGCTAGACGATCAGAGCGCGTACATCACCGACCGGATGGCGGTGTTCATCATCGGCGTTGTCGGGCTTTTGTTCCTGCTCATGCTCGTGGCGTTCCACTCGCCGCTGATCTCGCTCAAGGCCGGGGTCATGAACCTGCTCTCGGTCGGTGCCGCCTACGGCGTGATGACGCTCGTGGCGCAGGGCGGCGCCGTCGGCGAGCTGATCGGGATCGTCGTGAGGTGCCGGTGGCGCCGTTCATTCCGGGAGGAGTACCTGAAGGACGGCGACACCCGGCGGGCCGTCGCCGACGGGCTGGCGAAGACGGCGCGCGTGATCACCGCGGCGGCGGCGATCATGGTGGTCGTCTTCCTCGCCTTCATCGCGGCCCCAGACGTGTTCCTGAAGCTGTTCGGGATCGGACTGGCCACCGCGGTCCTCCTCGACGCGACGATCGTGCGGATGGTGCTCGTGCCCGCCGTGATGCAGCTTCTGGGAGACCGCAACTGGTGGATCCCGAACTGGCCGAGCGGCGGCTCCCGCGCCTGTACGTCGAGCCCGCGGTCGGCACCGCGGGAGGACGGTCGTCATGGTCGACGACCAGAACGAGGCGCTCGGCTCTATACAGATGTCCTTGGATTCATCAAGAAGACGGTCGTCCCGCTTGGCGAGCCCGCTGGCTAACGGTCATCTCGGCGGAGGACCAGGACGGGACGGAGTTGGCGCTCGAGCCGGGCGACCGCCTCCCTGCGGCGACGCCGTTCAAGGAGACGCTCGTCGCCGATGGCATTTCCCTACACCTCGTTTGTCGTCGATGACGTCAACGCCGAGTACGAACGTCTGCGCGGCCTGGGAGTCCGGTTCACGCAGGAGCCGTTCCAGACGGAGGCAGTCACCACAGCGGTGTTCGATCACACGTGCGGCAATCTGAGCCAGATCGCGCACCAGGCATAGGGCGACGACGGTCAGGTTCGATGTTGGTGAGTAGCTGTCGCGCGCGCCTCACGCTCCTCCTCTTCGCGCATTGCAGGAGTCCGTTCGCGCGGTGGTTCGGGTGTCGCTACTCGTCCGCAGCAGGCGCCTTGTCCACGTCAGCGCAGCGACAGCAACCAGGCGAAAGGAGCAGTCTGGTGGGCATACTTCGCCGTCGTGCCCGAGAGCGGGAGCGAACACCGACCCGGCGCTGGCGCCGAGCAACTCCTTCGCGCCATGCCGTTCGCGGTCGCCGTGGGCATCGTCGTGGACTCCGCCGCAGCCGAGGAAGTGCGAGGTCGGCTGGGCTGGTCGCCGGAGCGCTGCACGGCCGGCGGCGTACTCCACGGCGGCGCGCTGATGGCGCTTGCCGACAGCCTGGGCGGCATCTGCGCCTATCTCAACCTGCCGCCGGGCGCCCAGACGAGCACGATCAGCTCGAGCACGACGTTCGTGCGGGCGGTGCGGGCAGGTGAGGTGACCGCGGTCGCGCGCCCGCTCCATGCGGGGCGTACGGTGATCGTCGTCCAGGCGGACATGCACGACGACTCCGGGCGCCGCGTCGCCCAGGTGACACAGACGCAGGCGGTGCTCGCCGCGGGACCCAGCTCCTAAGGGCGTCCGCGAGCGGCGAGAGTGCCGATCGCGTGTCCGCGCACGCCTGCTGCTCCTCCCATCCGCGCGAGGCGCTGCGGGCACGCGGGTGTGGACTCGATCCCGTCTTGCTGTTATCGATGATCATTAATGTACGATTTTCGATAACAACGATTATCGACATGGAGGGCTGCGACATGGAGGGCAAGTCGAAGCCGAACACGATCGCCCGGCATCGGGGCCCGGCGAGCCGGACGGCGGGCGATCTTTGGATCATGGCCGCCCTTTGGGCAGTCCTCGTCGGGGGTCTGTTCGGGGCGAGCCTGGGCCTGTGGGACATCGTCGGCGGCGACCGTCTCTCGCTGCCGGTCGAGCTCGCCGAGGGGGCCGGCGGCGTCAGGCCCGAGGAGGCCGGCCAGTACACCCTGGCCGTGGAGTCGGCCACACTCGAGATCGACAACCCCAGCGTCTGGCAGCGGCTGCTGCTGGGACTCCCCGCTGTTCTGGTCGCGTCCGCGGTGGCGTTCGTCGGCTGGCAGCTACTCGGCGTCGCCCGCTGCATGCGGAACGGCGATCTGTTCAGCGAGGCGAGCGTTCGCCGCATCCGGCTGTCCGGGATCGTCACCCTTGTGGGCGGGCTGGTCGCCGCGCTGATCGGGCCGCTCATGGCGCTTCCCGTGATTGACAGCGCTCGCGACGACTTCGATGCGGCCGGCGGCCCGAATCCGCTCGTGACCAGCGCCGAGGGATCGTTTACCGGGATCGGGGTCGCGATCCTGTTCTTCGCGCTGGCCGAGATCCTCCGGCGAGGGGCGCGCCTGCGCCGCGACGTCGAAGGGCTGGTGTGACGTGCCCCCGGCCCCCGAAGACGGTCACCGCGTCAGGTGCCGGCTCACCGACCTGCTCGCCGCGCGGCAGATGACCGTCGCCGCGCTGAGCGACGCCGTCGGGATAAGCGTCGTCAACCTGTCGGTGCTCAAGAACAACCGCGCCCGGGCGGTACGCTTCACCACGCTCACCGCCTTGTGCCACGTGCTCGACTGCCAGCCCGGCGACCTCTTCACGGTCGAGCCGCCGACGGGCCGACCAGCGACAGACTCGAGCCTTGAAACCGCGAGCGCCCCGATAAACCCTTGACGGATCGCCAACAACTCTTAGGCTCGCCTTAGCGGTAGCCGGCACGCGGATCAGGTTGAACGCGAAGTACAGCTTGTCCGCGGGTAGCCGCAGCAGCGGGCTGGAGATCGCCGACCGCCGGATCGGAGAGATCACGACTTGCCCGAACTGGCCCACGTCGGTCGTAGGGTTGAGCCGGCGCAGCTCGTCGCCGACCACCGCCTCGACTGGCGGAGTCCCCGATGAACGTCGTTAGCCATGGGTGCGGGAAGAACCACTCGCCGTTCGCCCGCAAGGTCGGATCGCGAAGGCCCGTCCCGCACCGCGCGTAGCGCCAGCCACAAGCGCAACCCTGCCCAGCAACGGCCGACCGCCGTTCACGGCCCCGTGTCGTTCGCGACGGTGGGGAGAGACATCGTGCGCCACCGTGTCGGCGCTTGGCTCGCGTGCCGCGCTCTAGCCTGCTGCGGCGAGCGTCTTGCGGGCGAGGATGGCGAGGTCTGCGGCGATCGTCCTTGGCGGGGTGCCGGTTGCGCGTTGGTGGGCAAAGACGTCGGGCGCCAACGGGGCGAGAAGAGCATCGGTCAGCGCCGGCCGATCGCTGAGGCCGGCGTCGGCGAGCAGGGCGCTGACGTGGGTGGTCCAGGCGGCGTAGGCGCCGGTGCGGTAGCGACGCGCGCCGGTTTCGGCGGCGAGGGCGAGGTGGCCGTGGCGCTCGAGCAGCTCGACCATCGCCTTGTAGAACCCCGCAAGTCGCTCGCCGGGCTCGGCCCCGGGGCCGAGCGGGGGCGGCCCGCGCAGCAGCCGGTCTTGCAACACGCGCTCGTGCTCGTCGAGCAGGGCCCGGGCGATCGCGGGCACGTCGGGGTAGCGGCGGTAGAGCGTCCCCTTGCCCACCCCGGCGGCGGCGGCGATCTGCTCCATGGTCACGTCGCGTCCGGCGCGCTCGGCGAACAGGCGGGCTGCCGCAGTGAGCACGCGAGTGCGGTTGCGCGCGGCGTCCGCGCGCTCGCGCCGCGGCGCGGGATCGGCATGCGGGAGCTCCACAGGACGTGATCCTATATAGCTAACCGGACGCACTGTCCGGTTCTGCTAGCGTGATCTGGACGCTACGTCCGGTTACGAAAGGGAGTTCACGTGGAGGCACTAGCGATCCCGTTCCTGATGGTTGTCGGCGGAATGCTCGCGCTCCAGGCGGCCGCCAACGTCCAGCTCTCGAGCGCGATGGCCAGCCCGTTCGGCGCCTCGACGCTGCAGCTCGGAATCGGCGCGGCGCTGCTGTTGGTGTCGGCCGCGCTCGCCGGGTCCCTGGGGGCGGTCGGGCTGGTCCAAGAAGCGGAGCCGTGGGCGTTGGTCGGCGGCCTCGGCAGCGCCCTGTACATCACGGCGGGGATCTTGCTCTTTCCGCGCCTCGGGGCGCTGGTGGCGGTCGGGCTCTTCATCGCCGGCCAGATGCTCGCCTCACTGCTGCTCGACGGCTTCGGCTGGCTCGGCGTGACCCGTGACCCACCCGGCCTCGCGGGAGTGCTCGGCGCCGGCGCTGTGATCGCCGGCGCGTGGATGATCGTGCAGGCCCAGGCCGGCGCCGGGGCGCTGGAGGATGCTGCGCGCGGGCGAACCGGCGCGATCGCGCTCGCGCTCCTCGCCGGCGCCGCCCTGCCGGTTCAGGGCGCGATCAACGCGCGGCTCAACAGCGAGCTCGACGCGGCGATAACCGTCGGCGCGTTCTCGTTCCTGGTGGCGACGGCCGCGATGGCGCTCGCGCTCGCCGGCACGCTCGCCTCGGGCGCGCCCCGCCCAAACCTCGCGCCGCTGCGCGACGTTCCGTGGTGGGGCTGGCTCGGCGGCGCTTGCGGAGCGACCTATGTGACCTCGGTCTTCCTGCTGATCCCGGAGATCGGCGCCGCTCCCGTGGTGGTGCTCACCGTCGCCGGTCAGCAGCTCGCCTCGGTCGCCGTCGACCGTTTCGGCCTCCTACACCTCCCGCGCCGCCATATCACCAGGCGGCGCCTCGCCGGGGTCGCGACCCTGCTCGCAGGCGTCGCGCTCATCGCCCTCGCCTGAGCGAGACCAACCCAGGATCCTGGGATACCTGACAAGCCATCCGTGCTCCAAGCTCCACACATGCCCGCACCCCGCACGGAGAAGATCCGCGCCCGGACGCTCGAGGATCTGCGAGGACAGTTCCGCGGCGCGCTGCTACAGCCCGGTGAGGAGGGCTACGAGGAGGCGCGGCGAGTCTCCAACGGCGCGATCGACCGCCGGCCGACACTGATCGCGCGGTGCGCGGGCGCCGATGACGCGGCTCAGGCGCTGCGTTTCGCCCGCGAGCACGAGCTGCCGGTCTCGGTCCGCGGCGGCGGCCACTCGCCCGCCGGCCACGCGGTGCGCGACGACGCGATCATGATCGACCTGTCGCTCATGAAGGCGGTGTCCGTCGACCCCACCACGCGCGTCGCGCGGGCGGCGGGCGGGCTGCTGGTCTCGGAGCTGGACCTCGCCACCCAGCAGCACGGGCTCGCCACCACGGCCGCGACAGTCGGGCAGGTAGGGATCGGGGGGCTCACGCTCGGCGGCGGCGTCGGGTACCTGATGCGCCGGCACGGGTTCACCGCCGACAATTTGCGAGCGGTCGACCTCGTGACCGCCAACGGCGAGCGGCTGCGCGTGGACGCCGAGCGCGAGCCCGAGCTGTTCTGGGGCGTGCGCGGCGGCGGCGGCAACTTCGGGATCGCCACTGCCTTCGAGTACGACCTGCACCCCGTCGGGCCGATCGTGCTCGGCGGGCCGATCTTCTGGCCACTCGAGCAGGCGCCGCAGGTGCTCGGCTTCCTGCGCGAGTTCGCGCCCACGGCGCCCGACGAGCTGGGGATCTCGCTCGTGGCAATGCACGCGCCGCCGATGCCGTTCCTAGCGCCCGAGCACTACGGCACCCCGGTCGTCGGCCTGCTGCTGCTCTGGTCGGGGCAGGTCAGCGAGGGGATGCAGGCGCTGGCGCCGCTGGCCGGCGTCGGGCGACCGCTGGCCAACGTGGTTCGCCCCGTGCCCTACCTGGTGGTCCAGTCGCTGCTCGACGGGAGCGCACGCCCGGGCAACCACTCCTACTGGAGGTCGCATCGGCTGGCGGAGCTCTCCGATGCGGTGATCGAGAAGATCGTCTCCTTCGTGGAGGCGGCGACCTCGCCACTGTCCCTGCTCCACGGCTGGGCGATCGGCGGCGCGGCCAGCCAAGTGCCCGCCGACGCCACGGCCGTCGGCCCGCGTCCGGTCGGCTTCGAGCTTAGGTTCGTCGCGAACTGGACCCCGGCCGCCCCGGACGGCGAGCGGCATATAGCTTGGGTGCGCGAGGGCTGGGAGGCGCTGCGCCCGCACAGCGGGGGCGCCTACCCGACCTTCCTCACCGACGAAGGTCCGGCCGGCGTGCGCGCTGCCTACGGCGATCGCCTCGCGCCGCTCGTGTCGCTCAAGGACCGCTGGGATCCGGCGAACGTCTTCTCCTCGAACCCCAACATCGCGCCGAGCGGCGGAGGCCGATGAGCCCTCTGGCGTTCGTGATCGTCGACGTCTTCGCCGAAGCGCCGCTGAGCGGGAACCCGCTCGCGGTGGTGCTTGGCGCCGAGGACCTGCCGGACGACCTTCTCGCAAAGGTCGCGCGCGAGTTCAACCAGTCGGAGACAACGTTCCTGCTCCCGGCACGAGATCCGGAGGCGGTGTGGCGCCTGCGCTCGTTCACCGCCGCCGGGAGCGAGGTCGTGGGAGCGGGACACAACGCGCTGGGCGCGTGGTGGTGGCTCGCCGCCGACGGTCGCCTGCAGCTCGACGCCGGAGGCGGCCGCTTCCTCCAAGAGATCGGCGGTCGCACCTTGCCGGTCGAGGCGCTCGGCTTCGACGTCGGCCCCGGCACGATCTGGCTCGATCAAGCCACTCCCCGGTTCGGCCGCAGCGCCGTCGATCTCGACGGCCTGACCGCGGCGCTCGGGCTTGAGCGCGACGCGCTGGCGGCCGGCGCGCCGCCGCGGGTCGTGTCCACAGGCGCCCCGCACCTGCTGGTGCCCGTCCGGGACCGATCGGAGGTCGACCGGGCTCGGCTCGATGCGCCGCGACTTGCCGCAGCGCTCGCCGCGGTGGGCGGTCAGGGCTGCTACCTCTACTCACTGGATGCGTTATCGCCCGACGCCGTCGCCTATGCGCGCTTCTTCAACCCCACGGTGGGCCTCTGGGAGGATCCGGCCACCGGCAGTGCGGCGGGCCCGCTCGCGGCCCGGCTGGTCAGCGAGAGGATCCTGGCGAATGGAACAACCGCGTACATCGAGCAGGGCGGGGCCATGGGCCGACCGAGCCGGATCGAGGTGCAGGTGAACGGCCCGGAGGTCCGGATCGGCGGCAGCGGGGTCACCGTGGCTGAAGGCACGATGTGGGTCTGATGGCAGGTGCACGGGCCACCCATCTGCGACGGGCGATCGAACTGGCGCACGAGGCGCGCGCGGCCGGTGACCAGCCCTATGGTGCGCTGCTCGTGGGGCCGGACGGCGAGATCCTCGCCGAGGACCGGAACACGGTCGTGACCACGAACGACATCACCGCGCATCCAGAGCTCAAGCTCGCGCGCTGGGCGGCGAAGCAGGTCCAGCCCGACACCGCCGCGGCGACGACCATGTATACGAGCTGCCAGCCCTGCGGGATGTGCGCCAGCGCCATCGCCCGCAGCGGTCTCGGTCGCGTGGTGTACGCGCTCGGCGCCGAGCAGCTCCAGGCACTCAAGCCGCCCGGGTCCCTGACCCCGGATGCGCGCGAGGTCGTTTACGAGGGACCCGCACTGCCCGACGAGGCGCGCGCGCCGCTGGCCGGTTACTACGACGAGTAGCGCTCGACGATGAGTACGCCCACCCACACCGCTCCCCTGGCGCCGGCCGGCTTGGCCGACGACCTCGAGCGACGGCACCGGGCCATCGCCCGCAAGCTCGACGAGCTGGGCGCGACCTGCCTGGTCGCGGTCCGCGAGCAGAGCGTGACCTACCTGACCGGTTACACCACGATGACTTGGAAGATGGACAGCCGCCCCATCGTCGTCGTGCTCTGTACCGGAGGCCGGCTGATGGTAGTGGCGCCCGAGACCGAGGTCGACGCGGTCAGGCTGCGGATTCCGGGCGCGGAGGTGCGCGCGTATGTGGAGATCGAGGAAGTCCCGGACGGGATGCGCCTCCCGGACGGCCGGATCCAGTTCGTCCCCCATGCGGCCCGGGTGCTCGGAGACACGATCGAGGAGGCGGCCGCCGAGCGGGTGGCGGTAGATGGTCTGGAGGCGGCGTGGCCGCCGATCGGTCAGCTGACACGCCTGGTGCCGCAGCTCGCCGGGCGGACCGTCGATGCCTCGGACCTGATCTGGGCCCAGCGGCTTCGCAAGACGGACTGGGAGCTCGAGCGAATGCGGGTGGCCGCCCAGGTTCTTGCAGACGCCTACACCGTGCTGCGCGAGCGGCTGGAGCCGGGCATGACCGAGCGCGACATCGCGCGCGAGTTCAGCATTGCGCAACTCGAGTCGGGGGCACACGAGGTTGGCCCCTTTGCCGTGGTCGCCGGCGTCGATCGGGGTTTGTTCGGCTTCCCGTCCGACCGACGCTGGGATGTCGGCGATCTGCTCTACCTCGACGGCGCGTCCGTCGTGGACGGGTACTGGTCGGACTTCTGCCGAACCTTCGCGGCACGCGAGACCAGCGCTGCCGAACGAGCGGGGTATGCCCGTGCGCGCGGCGCGCTCGACGCGGCAGTGGAGGGTTTTCGGCCTGGCTTCACCGCGAGTGAGCTGGGCCTCACGATCGCCGCTGCGATGGAGATCGCCCCAGGCGACGTCGGCTTCGGGCGTTTCGGGCACGGGCTTGGCCTGAACGTGGAGCCGCCCTCCCTGCACGGGGACGACCCAACGCCGCTGGCCGAGAGCTTCGCGATCTGCGTGGAGCCCGCGGTCGAGCACGACGGCTCGAACTTCGTCGTCGAAGAGGAGCACGTGGTCACAGCCAGCGGGTTCTCGCGCCTCACGCCCGAGGCGCCGCGCCAGATCCTGCGCGTGTAGCCCTGCCCCAGACGACGGCACCGCGTTTGGTGACGCTGAGAGGCACGGCGACCTCCGATGCGGCGCCGGCGGCGACGTGGGCGTCGGTGCCCTTCCCGATCAGATAATCGCGCACCGCGTCAGCATCGGGAAGCGTCACCAGCGGCCGGTCCCACGCCTGGGCTTCGACAGCCTCGAAATGCGCGGCCATGAGCTCCGCCGCGATCTCGGCGTCGAAGGTCAGCTCACGGCTTGGGAGCGCGAAGGCGAGCTCGGGCGAGTCGTCACGGCTTGGCGCGGCCGCTGCCACCAACCCACCCGGTCGAACCACGCGCCGCGCCTCTTCCAGAGCTAGCGCCGGGTCGGCGAGGTGATAGAGGACGTAGAGCAGTGCAACGCCGCCGAACGAGCCACCCGGAAACGGCAGCGAGTCGGCCCGTCCGAGTCGCGCTCCGGCGGGGGCGGCAGCCACCATCGCCGGCGACGAATCGATGCCCACCCAGGCACCGCTGGGCAGGTGACGCGCCAACTCGCCCGAGCCGCAGCCCACGTCGAGCACGGGGAGACACCTCTCGGCCACGAAACGCGCCGCCACGGCAGCATGGACGTCGGCGCCGCCGTGACGCGCGAGGACGTCGCGCGCTATCCGAAAGCGGCCGGGGTGGCTGTCGTAGTCGAGGGGAACCGGCTTCCTGCGCCGGCGTCTACTCATCTCAACTGGGAAACCTACGACGCCCCGGGCCGATCACGGGCCTCCATGCGACCTCTACTGGACCCCAGGATCCTGGGATGGTCGCCTCGTGCTGTGTCAGTGACGCTAAAGGCGGTGGGGATCAGCGCGACCGAGAGCTGGAACAACAACGACAACTGAGCCTGACATGGTCTCCCGTGTCGCCGGTGTTGGCGCGCTTCCCGAGGAAGTCGGCGTAATCGTCGTCGGTGCCGGCGCAGCGGGGTGCGTTGTGGCCGCTCGGCTGAGTGAGGTGCTGGGGCGCCGGGTGCTGCTCCTCGAGGCTGGTGATGTGACAGAGGCCGAGGAGGCGCGGATGCCGGGAGCCGCGCTCAGGCTCTTGGACGGCCCGGCGCTGTACCACGACCAGAGCATGCCGCAGCGTGCGGTGGGGGGTCGGCGGGTGCCGCTCCCTACCCGTTGCGCCGAAGATCCTCGGGGGCGCACGGCGGGCATAGTTCGCATCATGTCCGACGGCTTCCACGTCGCCCCGCTGGCGGGAAAGGCGGTCGCGCCCGCGGGCGCCGATCTGGTCCTGACCGAGGCGATCGATCCGGGTGGGGGCACCGACCCGCCGAGCTTCATCGCTCCGCTGCACACCCACGATCGCGACGACGAGGCCTGGTACGTGCTCGAGGGCGTGCTTGCCTTCCGCGTCGCGGAGTCCGAGGTCGAGGTCGCGGCGGGCGGTGGGATCGTCGTGCCGCGCGGCACTGCGCACACGTTCTGGAACCCGTCTCCCGAGCCGGCCCGATACCTGATCGTGATGACCGCGACCATCCACCGCCTCGTGGAGGCGCTGCACGACCCGGTCGGATATTCGGACATGAGCGCGCTGTTCCGTCAGCACGACAGCACGTTGATCGACTGGCCCTGAGGCCGGGCGACCCTGGTGCGAGACGGCCGATCGGAGGTAACCGGGCGCCCCCGCCGCGCGGAAGGGGCCCTCACGCGAGAAGCCCACGTACTTGACATGCGTGCGCACTCCCCCCTTCTCGAGACGTTGCAGGCGCCCCAGTGCGCGCGGCCGTCGCAGTTGAGGCTCGTCCGGCGGTTCCCGAACAGGAGCAGCCGCCGTCCGCCGCGTGCGATGAAGACGCTTTGTTACCACGCCGCTGATTCCAGCGCCCAAGCAGCCGTCCGGTAGGAAAAATAGGCCGCGATTTGCAGGTGACTTCGAGTGCGCCCAGGGAGATTCGAACTCCCACCCCGCTTACACGGGACAAGGCCCTCAACCTTGCGCGTCTACCAGTTCCGCCACAGGCGCGTGGCGGTGCTCAGTATAGAGCGGCGACCTCCCGCGGCCCGGGCGCTTGATGCCGTCCGGGGGCCTCGCTAGTCTACGAACACATGTTCGAATCATCGCTCTGGAAACGGCTTCGCGGGAGGGCTACATGGTCGAGTTGAACCTCACCAAGCGCCAGCAGGAGATCTTCGATTACGTCAAGCGTTATCGGGGCGAGCACGGCTACCCACCGACCGTCCGCGACATCGGGAAGGCGATCGGGCTCACGTCGTCCTCGACGGTGCACGCGCATCTCGCCAACCTCGAGAAACTCGGGGTGCTGCGCCGCGATCCGACCAAGCCGCGCGCCATCGAGGTGCTGGTGGACAAGGCGAAGGCCGCCGTCTCGCCCATCGGCCTTCCCGTGGTCGGCCAGGTGGCGGCCGGCCAGCCCGTGCTGGCGGAGGAGAACATCGAGGAGTACGTCACGGTGCCGCCGATTGCGGGTGGCGAGGAGGGAGAGTTCATCCTGCGGGTGAAGGGCGACTCGATGAAGAACGTGGGCATCCTCGAAGGCGACCACGTGATCGTCCGTCGCCAGGACACGGCCAGCGACGGCGAGATCGTAGTGGCGCTCGTGGACGAGGAGGCGACGGTGAAGCGCTTCTTCCGCGAGTCGGATCACGTCCGCCTGCAGCCCGAGAACGACGCCCTGAAGCCCATCCGCAGCCGCGACGTGGTGGTCCTGGGCCGCGTGGTGGGAGTCTGCCGGAGGGTGTCGTGAGCAGCGCGGTGCTGGAGATCGCCGCGGGCGATCGCCTCTCCGAGGAGACCGGGGCCGAGCCGCGCACCGAGCTCGGTGGCCTGACGCTGGAGGAGCGCCTGAACGCCACCTGGCACGCTCTGCGGGGCAGGGGTGTGGCCGAGTGTCCGGTGTGCCAGAGCCGGCTGCGCTACGACAAGGACCACGGTGAATGCGAGGGCTGCGGAAGCCGGCTCGCTTGAGACCCGGCACCCGCGGGGGCTCCGCTTGCCAGGGCGCTTGGGCGCGATGCGCCCTGGGGCTGGGTCAGGGGGCGAGTGCTGGTCGCCGCCCTTGCGTCCCCGGGAGGCCACCGCGGTGTCTTATGGGTCACAAAGGACGATAAGGAACCATGGTGCGCCGCCGGCGCCGGTGCCCGCGCGCCCGCCGCCGCCGCCCGCCGGGTGGTCGCAACGGCCCTGACGACCTACCATTGGGTGTGCCGGCCAGGCAGCCGCGGGGAGGTCGGGGAGACATCCGGCCCCTCGAGGAAAGTCCGGACACCGCAGGGCAGGGTGGTCGGGAGACCGACCCGGGGAAACCCGCGGGAAAGTGCCACAGAAACACACCGCCGATGGCGGAGCCGCTCGAGAGCTCCGCACAGGTAAGGGTGAAAAGGTGCGGTAAGAGCGCACCGGCGTCGCGGCGACGCGGCGGCCAGGCAAACCCCACCCGGTGCAAGGCCAAGCAGGAGCGACGACGCGGCCCGCAGAGCTCCCGGTAGGCCGCAGGGCCGTTGGCCCCGCCCGGCGCGGGCGCTCCCACACGGAGCGCCGGCAACAGGCGAGATGGATGGCTGCCCACGACAGGATCCGGCTTACCGGCCGGCTACGGGAGAGCCCCCCGGACCGGGGGGCTCCTCCTATTTCTGCCCCGTCGCTCCGGTTCGGCCCGGCCAGAGGGGAAGTTCCGGTTTGCGGGACCCTCGAAACGGCGAATAGGTCAGCATCCGGGTACGGGCGGCGAAACGCACCAAGAAGGGAAAAGGGGACGCGTATTGCCCCCACTGCCACCTGCTGATCGAGAGCAGAGCGGGGGAGGATTGGCCCCCGGAACCGCTGCGCTGCCCACACTGCCGGCTGCTCGTGGGCATGGGCCGGGCGCGGCCCACCCCGTCGGCCGAACCGGGTGCCCGCGGAAGCGCGGCCGGGGTCTTCGCCCACGAGGCACGTCGGGCGAGCGGTGAGCGGCGAGTCTCGAAGGAAGCCGTCTGCAAGGCGATCCGCGACGTGGCCGCCGTGATCGGGGCCCGTCCCGAGCGCCTGCTGATGGTCGACTACCAGCAGCAGGTCTCGCACGACGAAGCGCTGCCCGGCCTGGACGAGGTTTTCGCGGCGTACGGCAGCTGGAAACGCGCCCGGCGTGCCGCTGCCACCGGCTCTGGCTGAGCCGGTCCGGCGGCTCGGCCGACACCACCTGCATGGCCCGGGGCAGCACTTGCGCGCCTGCCTGTGGCACCGGGGGACGCGCGAGGTAGAGTCCCGCATCCGTGGGTTGGATCATCATCATCGCCCCCTTCGTGGTGCTGGGGATCGCCGTTCTGTTCATCGCGTTCACGGGGAGCCCCGGCGCGGCCCGCCAGGCCTACCTCACCCGCGGCGGTCGCGTTTTCACGTTCGCGATCCTGGGCCTCTACCTGCTCCTCGGCGTGGTCGTCCCGGTGGCCGTGATCGCTGCTCGGGGGGAGTCCAAGGGAGCGGTCGGATCGCTACGGACCGCCGACCTCACGACACGCGAGGAACACGGGAAGGTGCTCTTCATGGAGGCCTGCAAGAGCTGCCACAACCTCGACGCCGTGAACGCCCGCGGCGTCACGGGACCGGACCTGGACGAGCTCGGAGGGCTCGACAGCCAGCGGGTCCTGAACGCAATCGAGCGCGGGGGCAGCGGCGAGGGCCGCATGCCGGCGAACCTGTACGAGGGCGAAGACGCCCAGGACGTGGCGCTGTACGTCGAGCGCGTGGCCGGCCAGTAGCCGGGCGGACCGTCTACCCCGCTCTGTGCGCGGGTTTTCCGTCCGACGCCTGCGCTGTGCTGCTAGCATGCCCGCGTCCAACAAGCCGAAGTTCCGCCCGCCGGCGGGACGCGGGGGACCCAGATGGCCGCTAGGCCAGGGGCGAATCGTGAGCAGTCGCGTAGCGCAGCTCTTTCAGCGCGAGCCCGTCAGCTAACCCCGTAGGCGAAACGAAAGAGAGTCGATGCAGACAGCGGGAGCACGGATCCTGCCTGAGGACAACGAGCAGGAGCTCAGCCGGGAAGCGGTACTGCTGCAGTGGGAGCGCAAGATCGAGCAGGCCGAGCGCCGTCCCAGCCGCGTCGACCCCGACACCGAGCCATCCGGGGACGGCTCAGGCGCCGCGCTTGCGTCCGCAGAGGCCGTCCCGCGCGAGGAGCCGCGCCGCATCGGCCGCCCTGCACCCGTCGTCGAGGACGCCACCCACGACGGGCCGCGCCGGTTCGAGCAGTCGCCGGCCCCCGAGGCCGGCGGACGCCGCACGATCACCATCACCGGTCACCCCGGTCCGGCCCGGCGCCGCCGGTCGGTGGTGGAGAGCCAGCTGGCCCAGCCCGACCGGATCGCCCTATGGGCCTTCCTGCTCGGTCTCTTCCTGGTGGCGGTGGCCGCCGGGACCGCGCACGCCTGAGCTGATTGCGGCCACTCCCGCCGGGTACCTCCGGCGTGCGGCAGCACCGGCCTTCGGGCGCGGAATGGACCGATCCGACGAACGGGCGTTTACGTATCTCCTCGTAAGCGATCCGCGCGCAGCCGGCCGAGCCGGCTGCTTGCGAGGAAACGATCATCCGCGCGCAGCCGGCCGAGCCAGCTGCTTGCGGCTAAGGAGTGCCGACCACTCCTTTTTCCCCTAAACTTACGGGCAGTAAGCGGCAGGCAGAAAGCGACCCCATGAAGACCAAAGAGAGCAGGTTCCAGGTCCACGACGAGCTCACCGCTCCCGAGCTGAGCGTCCCCATCCTCAAGGGGGCTCTGGCCGGCGGTGGGCAGCTCCCCAACTTCATCGGCGTGCTCGCCGGCTCGCCGGCAGTGCTGCGGGCCTACGCGCGCTTTCGGTCGGAGCTCCGGCACGGCAGCCTGCCCTACGCCACCCAGCAGCGCATCGCGCTCGCGGTGGCCGAGCACCAGGAGAGCGAGTACGCCCTCTCGACCCTTCAGCGCACCGCGCGCGAAGCCGGTCTGGGTCTGGACGAGATCGCGCTCGCGCGCGAGTTCGACTCCCGCGACGATCGTGAGTCGATTCTCCTGCGCTTCGTCAAGGCCCTCGTGGAGAGCGAGGGACCGCCGCCGCGGCACAAGCAGGAGGAGGCCCTCGAGGCGGGCTGGACCGACGAGCAGATCCTGGAGACCGTTGCCCACGTGGCTCTGGCGACCTTCGGCAACCTCGTGACCCGGGCCGGCGACGTACCGCTCGACGGGTCGAGCGAGGGCTCCCGGCTGCTTCAGGCCGCGTAAGGCCTCCGGCGGGCCGACGGGGGGACTACGATGTACGGCATGGCCTCGCCGCAGGCCATAATCGTTCGGCGCGAGACCTGCTGCTCCTCGTACCATCGGGCGGTCGAGCTGGTGGGTAGGCGCTGGACCGGAGCCATCCTCTTCGTTCTCCTGGATGGCCCCACCCGCTTCTCCGAGTTCAAGCGGCTCGTGCCCGACCTGTCCGATCGGCTGCTCTCCGAGCGCATGAAGGAACTCGAGGCCGAGGGCATAGTCGAGCGCCGGGTGTTCGACGAGATGCCGGTCCGCGTGGAGTACGCGCTCACCGCCAAGGGTGAAGCTCTCGAACCGGCGGTGCGGGCGCTCAAGCTCTGGGCGCGAGCCTGGCTGTAGCAAGCAGCCAGCCCGGCCGGCTGCGCGCGGAGGTTCTGGTGACCTGAGTCGTCAATTCGCGCGCAGCTTCTCGGCGTCGTGACGCGGCTGACGCCACCCACGGGAATCGCCGATGCTCGACCAGCTCGCACAGGAGCGCGTTCTCCCCGCAGGCCAGGACTGCTGCCAGGTAACGGGCCTCGAGGCTCGGCGCCCGGTGGCCGACGCGCTAGACGCCGCGGTACTCGATGATCAGCGCGCCGTTTCGCAGCCGCGTTGCATGCTGACGGTCCGTGCTGGCCGTCCGCGATCTGCGCGAGTTTCTGCTCCGCCGTCTTCAGTTTGCCCGCCATACGCGGGCAAAGTCAGGACGGTGCCGAGATTCGCCCCCTCCGGGCGCGGAAGGCGGCGCCGGCGCCCAGGCCTCTAGGGCTTCACCGCAAGAAACAGGAAGGCCGCGAACAGCACGAGGTGGATCCCGCCCTCCTGGAGCGTCGCCCTGCCCGGGAGGACGGTGAGCCCACCCACTACCGCGGTGATCACGAGCAGCACGATCTGGGTCTGCCCGAGGCCGAGCACGAGCGGTCCGTCGAGCCAGATCGATGCAACCGCGATCGCCGGGATGGTCAGGCCGATGCTCGCCATGGCCGAGCCATATGCGAGGTTGAAGCTCGCCTGCATTCGGTCCCGGCGCGCGCTGGCAACGGCGGCGAGCGTCTCGGGCATCAGCACCAGCAGGGCGATGACCACGCCGACCGCGGACAGCGGCGCCCCGATGGCGTCGACGGCATCCTCGATCGCCGGCGACTCGATCTTCGCCAGGCCCACGACCGCGACCAGCGCGACAACGAGCAGGCCGAGGCTGAGCAGCGTCGTCCTCTGTGATGGCGGCTCACCGTGCTCCTCCGAAGCGGAGGACTCGCTCGCGGGCGAGACGTAGTACTCGCGGTGGCGAACGGTCTGGACCACCACGAACAACCCGTACAGCGCGAGGGAGGCCACTGCTGCGAACGCGAGCTGCGCCGAAGAGAACTCGGGCCCCGGTCGGCTCGTGGTGAAGGTGGGCAGCACGAGGCTGAGGGTCGCGAGCGTCAGCACGGTCGCGAGCGCGGTGGCCGAGCCCTCGGCGTTGAAGGTGGCCACGTGCCGGCGCAGCGCCCCGGCGAGCACCGCGAGCCCCACGACGCCGTTGCACGTGATCATCACGGCGGCGAACACCGTGTCGCGGGCGAGCGTCGAAGCCTTGGCGTCGCCCGAGACCATGAGCGTCACGATCAGGGCCACCTCGATCACGGTTACGGCCACCGCGAGAATGAGCGACCCCAGCGGGTCGCCCACCCGGTGCGCGATCACCTCGGCGTGATGGACCGCAGCGAGCACCGAGCCACCGAGGAACAGCGCGACGATCGCGAGCACGATCGCGCCAGGCTCGGTCCCCCACGCCGCGGCGAGAATCGGCAGCGCGAGAAGAGGCACGGCGACGGTCCAGCGCGGCATCGCTGGGTGTTCTAGCGGTTCCTGGCCGCCCCGACGAGGTCACTGCCCCCGTGGGGCAACGGCCGAGCTACTGCCTGCGCGCGAGCGCTCCGCGCTCGCAACCGGCGCGGCGTTAGCCTACGCGGCCTCAGGCGCCCCCCGACCGACCGCGAAGGAGCCCCATGGCCGAGCAGCCGAACACCGCCGAGGACATCAAGTCCTTCGTCAAGGACCGCGACATCCGCTTCATCCGTCTCTGGTTCACCGACATCCTCGGTCAGCTCAAGAGCTTCTCGATCAACGCCCAGGAGCTCGACGACGCCTTCGAAGGAGGCATGGGCTTCGACGGCTCGTCGATCACCGGCTTCAACGCCATCGAGGAGTCGGACATGATCGCCATGCCGGATCCGGAGACCTTCGCGCCCCTGCCCTGGCGTCCGGACGACAAGGGCGTGGCACGCATGTTCTGTGACGTGGTCACCCCGAGCCGCGAGCCCTATGAGGGCGATCCCCGCCATGTGCTGCGGCGGGCGCTGGAGCGCGCTGAGGAAATGGGGTTCACCAATTTCTACGTCGGACCGGAGCTCGAGTACTTCTACTTCCGCAACGCGCGGCCGGAGAACGGGGTGCCGGAGATCCTGGACGAGGGCGGGTACTTCGACCTGACGACGCTGGACGCCGGATCGGACGTGCGGCGCGAGACCGTGCTTGCGCTGGAGCAGCTCGGCATCCACGTGGAGTACACCCACCACGAAGTCGGGCCGAGCCAGCACGAGATCGACATGCGCTACGCCGACGCGCTCAAGATGGCGGACGACTGCATGACCTACCGCATCACGGTCAAGGAGTACGCCATGAAGTACGGCTGGCACGCGACCTTCATGCCCAAGCCGCTGTTCGGGGAGAACGGCTCGGGCATGCACACGCACCAGTCGCTCTTCAAGGAAGACCGCAACGCCTTCTACGACGCCGATGACCAGTACTTCCTCTCGGACGTCGGCAAGGCGTTCATCGCCGGCCAGCTCCGGCACGCGCGCGAGATCACCTCGGTGTTCGCCCAGTGGGTGAACTCCTACAAGCGGCTGGTGCCCGGCTATGAGGCCCCGGTCTACTCAGCCTGGTCGCGCCGCAACCGCTCCGCCCTGGTACGGGTACCGCTCTACCACCCGGGGAAGGAGCAGGCCACCCGGATGGAGCTGCGCTGCCCGGACCCGGCGTGCAATCCGTACCTCACGTTCGCGATCCTGCTGGCCGCCGGCCTGGAGGGCATCGAGAAGGGCTACGAGCTGCCCGAGCCGATGGAGAAGAACCTGTACCACATCAGCCCCGAAGAACGGCGGCGGCTGGGGATCGAGCAGCTGCCCGAGACCCTCGGCGAGGCCATCGAGCTCACGTCCGAGTCCGAGCTCGTGCTGCGCACCTTCGGCGAGCACATCTTCAACCGCTACGTGGAGATCAAGCGGCAGGAGTGGGAGGACTATCGCGTCCAGGTGACCCAATGGGAGCTGGACCGCTACCTCGCCATTCTCTAGCGCCCTCGGCGGCGATGTTCGCCGCCCGCTCCAGATAACGCACCAGCGCCGCGCGGTGGGCCGCGGGGAGCTCGGCCGCCGCTTCGGCGAGCGCCTCCGCGTAGCCCGCCCACACGGTCTCGATGAGCTCGTGGCAGCTGTCCGTGAGGCGAAGGACCACCGAGCGGCGATCGTCCGGATGCGGTGATCGGGTGACCCAGCCGGCGCGCTCGAGCCGGTCGATCAGCGCGGTGACGGCGCCGGAGGTGAGGCTGAGTGCTTCGCCGAGCTCGCCGGGGGTAAGCTCCCCGGCGGCCTGAAGGTGATCCACCGCCCTGGTCTCGGTGACGCCGACGCCGTGGGCTCGCGCAACGGCGAGGTCGTACCGATCGTTTTCCAACCCCCAGCGCTGCAGTGCCGTAAGCACATCTAGAGGCCCTGCGCTCATCAACATAATCGTAACGGTCAAGACTCTTGACCGTCAAGCATCAAGGTGATAGAGGTTACCGTCATGACCCCACGCCGTTCGATCTTCGAGCTCGCAGCAGGACGCCGCGCCAAGTGGGTGGTCTTCGCAATCTGGCTGGTGGGGATGTTCATCGCCTTCGGGGCGAACCTGCCGGGCAAGTTCACCGACGCCGAACAGAACGAGTCGACCTCGTTCCTGCCCGGCGACGCCGAGTCGACCAAGGTGCTCACCGCGGCCGAGGAGCTGCAGGGCGGTGAGCTGGCGCCCGCAGTCATCGTGTACCGGCGCGACGCCGGACTGACGCCCGCGGACCTGCAGAAGATCACCGACGACGCCCAGCGGCTCACCGAGAGGCGCTTCCCCGCGGTGGTGGCCGACGGCGCCACCGCGGCGTCCGGAGGCCAGGAGGGCGGCGAGCAGGAGCAAGGCGGCGCGCCGGCCGGCGCGGGCGCTGTGCCCGAGGGTTGCGGCGGGCCGACCACGCCGCTACCGGGCCAGCCGAGTGGCTACGCCCCCTTCGTCGGGCCGATCTGTTCGCCGGACGGCAAGGCGGCGATCGTCACGGCGTACCTGAGGGGCGACGGCGAGTCCGACAGCATCCTCGACCCGGTCGACTTCTGGCGCGAGACGGTGTCCGACCCTGGCGGCGGCCTCCAGGTCAAGATCACCGGAGGCGCCGGCTATGCGGCCGACGCCATCAAGGTCTTCGAGAGCATCAACGGCACCCTGCTGCTGGCCGCGGTGTCGCTGGTGATCTTCCTGCTGATCGTCATCTACCGCTCGCCGATCTTCTTCTGGATCCCGCTGGCGTCCGTGATCTTCGCCGAGATGCTGGCCCGTTCGGTGGGCTACGGGATCTCGGAGTTCGGCGTGACCATCAACGGCCAGTCGAGCTCGATCATGTCGGTGCTCGTCCTCGGCGCGGGCACGGACTACGCCCTGCTGATCGTCGCTCGCTACCGCGAGGAGCTCCACCACACCGAGGACCGGCACCAGGCCATGCAGGCGGCGATGAGATCGGCCGGCCCGGCCGTGTTCGCTTCGGCGGCGACGGTCATTGCGGCCCTTCTGTGCCTCACCATCGCCAAGGTCAACGGCACCTCGGGTCTCGGCCCCATCGGGGCCATCGGCGTGGCCTGCGCGGCGATCTCGATGCTCACGCTGCTGCCGGCGCTCCTCACGATCTTCGGCCGGCGCGCGTTCTGGCCCTTCGTGCCCCACACGCCGCGCTGGACCGCGCCGACCGACGTCGCCCAGAGCGGCATCGGCCAGCGCATCGTCGAGGGGTCCAGCTTCGGCGCGCTGCTGCCGGTGATCGGCGCCGCCCTGGTGGCCTTCGTCCTGCTGCCCCTGACCGTCCTCACCGGCCTCCTGCGCAAGCTCGTCTCCGCGTTGACTCGCGGCCGGGTCAAGACCCCCTCGGTGGTGAGCGTCTTCGACGGCTCGATATTCAAGCCGTACGAGGTCCGGCGGACACAGCACGAGCACCTCGCTGATGCCACCCATGGCTTCTGGAAGCGCGTCGGCGACCGGGTGGCCAGAGGACCGGCTCGGGTGCTCACGGGCTCGATCGTCGTGCTGCTCGTCATGTGCGCGGGCCTGGCCTTCTTCTCCACCGACCTGACCACCAACGACGGGTACCGCACGTCGGTGGAGTCGGTGGAGGGCCAGGACATCCTGGCCCAGAGCTTTCCGGCGGGGGCGAGCGCACCCGCTGACGTGATCGTGCCGCCCGGCGGCGACGTGCAGGCCGTCACCGCCGCGCTGGAGGAGACGGACGGGATCGAGGCCGTTTCGCCGCCGGTGGCGGAGGGCGAACAGGGCATCTTGATACAGGCGACGCTCGAGCCCCCGCCCTACTCGACCGAGGCCTTCGACCTGGTCGAGCCCATCCGCGAGGCCGCATCCGGCGCCGTGGAGGGCACGGTGGTGGGCGGTGCGAGCGCGGTCGAGTTCGACGTCCGCGAGGCCGCGGGCTGGGACTCCACCGTGATCCCGCCGATCGTGCTGGTGGTGGTGTTCCTGATCCTCGTACTGCTGCTGCGAGCGGTCACCGCGCCGCTGATCCTGATCGGCACGGTGATCCTGAGCTTCCTCGCCGCTCTCGGGGTCGGCTACTTCGTGTTCGACGTGATCTTCGACTTCCCCGGCTCGGATCCGTCGCTGCCCCTGTTCGCGTTCGTGTTCCTGGTCGCGCTGGGGGTGGACTACAACATCTTCCTGATGGCGCGAGCCCGGGAGGAGACCTTCAAGCACGGCACGCGCGAGGGGATGCTGCGAGCTCTCGCTGTGACCGGCGGCGTGATCACGAGCGCCGGAATCGTGCTCGCCGGCACCTTCTCGGTCCTGGCGGTGCTCCCGCTCGTGTTCCTGACCGAGATCGGGTTCGTGGTGGCCTTCGGCGTGCTGCTCGACACGTTCCTGGTGCGCAGCGTGCTGGTGCCCGCGATCGTGTTGCAGCTGGGACCGAAGGTCTGGTGGCCCTCGGCGCTGGCCAAGACCGACGGTCGCGGGGAGGACGGGTCTCGTGCCGGCGGGCCCTTGGTGCAGGGCGAGGACGGCGTCAGTCCAGAAGCCGGCGCAGCGCGTCCGGCTCGGTGACGGGCGCCCGGCAGGCAAAGCCCTCGCACACATAGGCCGCGGGCCGGCCCTCGACGGGCACCCGGCCCTCGAGCAGGGGCACGCCGTCCTCGGCTCCCCCGGCGAGCACCAGATGGGGCCGGAAGGCGTCGCGGACGACGCGCTCGAGCGGCTTCACGTCGTCGCCCACCAGGGCCACCTCGCGCACGGGCGCGAGGTGGAAGTCGAGGGCCTGCAGGAGATGGCCGAAGGCCTGGGGGTGCTGGGCGGCCAGCTCGTGCAGGAGCCGCAGCACCGACACCGCGTGTCGCTCGTACTCGTGCTCTGCGGTCAGCGCGGCCAGGCGCAGCAGGCCGTAGGCGGCGCCGGCGTTGGCGGACGGGATCGGATGGTCCTCGAGGTCCTTGCGGCGCGCCACCAGCTGCTCGTGGTCGGAGGAGGTCTCGAAAAAGCCGCCGTTCTCCTCGTCGGCGAAGCGCTCGATCATGCTGTCGGCCAGCGCCCGCCCCTCCGCGAACCAGTGCGGCTCGAAGGTCGCCTCGTAGAGCGACAGCAGCGCCTCGACCAAGAAGGCGTGGTCCTCGAGGTAGGCGTTCAGCTTGGCCCGGCCGTCCTTCCAGGTCCGCAGAAGGCGGCCGTCCGGCGTCCGCATCTCACCGAGCACGAAGGTGGCGCAGTCGCGCGCCGCCTGGAGGTAGTCCGGGCGCTCCAGCACGGCGCCGGCGTCGGCGAGGGCAGAGATCATCAGCGCGTTCCAGGAGGTCAGGCGCTTGTCGTCCAGGCCGGGCCAGACCCGCTGCGAACGGACCTCGTACAGCCGCCGGCGCCAGTCCGCCAGGTGCTCGGGTGTCCCGGGTCCGCGCACGGGGATGTTCGCGCCTTCGAAGTTGCCGCGGTCGGTGGCGCCGAACCAGGCGATCGCCTCGTCGGTGTCGGGCTCGCCCTCGAGCGCCGCCTTCATCTCCTCGACGGTCCAGACGTAGAACTTGCCCTCGACCCCCTCGGAGTCGGCGTCGAGGGCGGAGAAGAAGCCGCCCTCGGGCCCGCGCATCTCGAGCAGCGCCCAGTCGAGCGTCTCCTCACACACCTGCCGGAACAGCGGCTCGCCGGTCACCTGCCAGCCGTGCAGGTAGGCGCGTGCCAGCAGGGCGTTGTCGTAGAGCATCTTCTCGAAGTGGGGGACGAGCCAGTAGGAGTCAACCGAGTAGCGGGCGAAGCCGCCGCCGACCTGGTCGTACATCCCGCCGGAGGCCATGGCTCTGAGCGTGTGAGCCGTCATGTCGGTCTCGCGGCGGCGCAGGAGAAGCTCGATCGCCGACGCCGGCGGGAACTTCGGCGCGCCGCCGAAGCCGCCGTTCGCAGGGTCGTACTGGCCCCGCAGGCCCGCCACTGCGGCGTCGAGCTCGTCCGGCCGCAGCGGCTCGGCCGACGGCTGAAGCAAGGCTCCGCCGCGGAGGCGCTCGGCTATGCGCGTGCCGCCGCTGCGGATCTCTTCGCGCCGCTCCTCCCAGGCGTCGGCCACCGCGGTGAGAACCGAGCGCCAGCTCGGCATTCCCATCCGGGAGTCAGGCGGGAAGTAGGTGCCCGCGTAGAAGGGCACCTGCTCGGGAGTCAGGAACACGTTCAGCGGCCAGCCCCCCGAGCCGGTCATCGCCTGACAGGCCTCCATGTAGATCGCGTCGAGGTCCGGTCGCTCCTCGCGGTCGAGCTTGATCGGCACGAAGCGCGCGTTCATCAACGCGGCCGTGTCGGTGTCCTCGAACGACTCGCGCTCCATCACGTGACACCAGTGGCAGGCGGAGTAGCCGATCGAAAGCAGGATGGGCCGGTCCTCCTCGCGCGCGCGTGTCAGAGCCTCCTCGCCCCACGGGTACCAGTTCACGGGGTTGTCCTTGTGCTGCAGGAGGTAGGGGGAGGTCTCGTCGGCCAGGCGGTTGGGCATCGACTGTGAGGCTACCCGCGCGGGGCTCGTCCAATCGCTGCGAGCCTGATACACCGATCATGGGTATTGCTTACATCAAATATGTGTAAGCTCGACCTCATGCGACAGGCCAGCGGCGATCTCTTCCCCACGGACTCTCCCATACCGGCAAGCCAGCTGATCGGCCGCCGCGACGACGTACGCGAGATCGCCACGAGGCTCGAGGCGGGAACGCATCTGATCGTGGCCGGGCCGCGCCGCACCGGCAAGACCAGCGCCTGCGAGGCGGCTCTCGGCCGGCTGCGGCGGCGCGGTGCTTACACCGCTCAGGTCGACCTCTTCCGCGTTGCGGACGCGGCCGAACTGGCGGAGGCAGTGGCCACCGCGGTGATCGCCAACCGCTCCGCCGCCCGCCGAGCGGTGCGTCGCGCGCGCAGCGCGGGCCGGGCCGCGCTGTCGGCCGCGCAGGCCCAGCTGCTGCTTCGGATGGTGGGCGAGCTGGGGGAGGGCGTTGAGCTGGCGATCGGCCCCGGGCGGGCGGCCCAGGATCCCGAGCGGGCCCTGGATCTCGCGTTGGAGCTGCCCGAGCGTGTGGCCAAGGCGGACGGCCGGCGGCTCGTCCTGTTCTTCGACGAGTTCCAGGAGGTGGCATCGGCGCGACGACCGTACGGCGATCCCGACGCCGTGACCAACCGGATGCGCGCCGTGTTCCAGCGTTCGACCGCGGTGAGCTATCTGTTCGCCGGCAGCATCGAGCACACGATGCGCGACCTGTTCGCGCCCAGCCGCCGCGCCTTCAGCGGCTTCGGAAGCTTCTACGCCCTGCGTGCGATCGGCCCGGACGAGTGGCGGCGTGGGCTGAGCGAGCGCTTTGCCGCCGACGACTGCCTGGTGGCCGAGCCGGCGCTCGCGCGGATCATCGAGCTGGGCGACGGCCACCCGCGGGCCACCATGCGCATCGCCCAGCAGGCCCACCTGGTCTCCATCGAGCTGGACACCCGCCGGATAGACCTCGAGCTCGTGCAGCTGGGGTTCGAGCGGGCCCTCGAGGGCGACCGGCCCACCATGGAGCAGGTGGTGGAGCGCATCCGGCTCCTGCACAAGCACGGCCTGCTGGTGGCGCGGGCCATCGCGGCCGGGCAGGCGCCGCCCTAAGCGACTTCATCCCGGTGTGCGTGACCGGGTGCTCAAGCTGCTGCGCGATGCGGGCATCCTGGAGCACGAGAGCCGCGGCCGCTGGCGCGTGATAGATCCCCTGCTGCGGGAGTACCTGGCGACGCTCGACCCCTTCGCCTGAGACCGCTCAGGACGAACGCAGCGCCGCCCGCTGGATCTTGCCGCTAGCGGTCTTGGGCAGCTCGTCCGTGAACTCCACGATGCGGGGGTACTTGTAGGGGGCCGTCTCCTGCTTGACGTGGTCCTGAAGCTCTTGCGCCAGCTTCTCACCGGGCGCATGCCCTTCGCGCAGTACCACCACCGCGCGCACCACCTGGCCGCGGACTTCGTCCGGGGCCGCCACGGCCGCCGCCTCCGCCACGGCGGGATGGGAGACCAGCGCCGACTCGACCTCGAAGGGGCCGATCCGATACCCGGCGGAGATGATCACGTCGTCGGTGCGGCCCTCGAACCAGAGATAGCCGTCCTCGTCCTCGCTCACGCGGTCGCCGGTGTGCCACGAGTCGTCCCTGGAGGCATCGAGGAAGAAGGTGGGCACCGTGCCCGGATCGACCACCAGCTCACCGCCCTCGATCCAGGCGTGAAAGCCGGGCAGCGGACGGCCCATCGAGCCCGGCCGCACCGGCGGGCCGATCGGCATGCCCGTCAGGTGGCCCGTCTCGGTCTGGCCGTAGCCGTCGTGCACCGCCGCGCCGACCTCCTCCTGCCAGACGCGCACCACCTCGGGGTTGAGCGGCTCGCCGGCCGCGCAGGCGTGGCGCAGGTGAGGCAGCGGGTGCAGGTCGGCACGCTTGGCCATCGCGCGGTACTCGGTGGGGGACATGCAGAGCACGTCCACCCGCTCGCGCTCGAGCAGCTCCAGCCGTTCGTCCGGGTCGAAGCGCGCGTCATGAAGGAGGGCGGTCGCCCCGCGCAGCCAGGCCGCCACGAAGGCGTTGCGCGCCGACAGCGACCAGCCGCTTGCGGCGGTGCACCAGCACAGGTCTCCCGCCTGGGCGCCGTACCAGTGCTCGGCCTGCACCCGCTGGCCGGCGAGGTAGCCCTGGCCGTGGCGGACGGGCTTGGGCTCGCCCGCGGTGCCCGACGTGAACACGATCAGCGCCGGGTCGCCGGGCTCGAGGTCCAGCGGCGGCGCCGGCTCGGCGGCGAACAGCTGCTCGTCGCCGATCACGAGCGTCTCCCCCTCGAAGCCGGCGGCGGCGACCGTGTCGGCGTCGCGCTCGTCCACCAGCACCGCGGCAGGCTCCAGCAGCTCCAGCCGCGCCCGCAGGTCCTTCGGGCGAAGCTGCTCGGAGCAGGGCTGGACCACCGCGCCGATGCGCCAGCAGCCGACCATGGCGTAGGCCCATTCAGGGCGGTTGCCGATCACCGTCATGACCACGTCTTCTCGCCCGACTCCCCGGGCCGCCAGGGTCCCCGCCAGCCGCGCCGAGCGGTCGGCCACCTCGCCGAAGGCGATCTCCCGCCGCTCGCCCGCCTGCGACAGCGCCACGAGAGCCGGCCGGCCCGGGTCGGCGGCGTCGACGATGTCCCGGGCGAAGTTCACGGCGTCAGGCCCGCCGCCGCCGGCTCATCCCGGATGCCAGCGCGCGCCCTCGCTCATCCGCTGAAGGCCGAGCCAGGTGAAGTCCATCGCGTTCTGGAGGACGGTGGCCCGAGGCACGTCGTGGTTGTCGGCCCACCAGTTGGCGAGCGACTGCGCAGCCCCCACGAGCTGCTGTGCAATCAGCTGCATGCGACGTTCGCGCTCCGCCTCGGTCTCGTCGGGCGCGTAGGCGCCCGGGTCCTGAGCGATCAGGGCGGCCACCACGGCCGTCACCTGGGCGATGATGCGGTCAAGAACCTCCGCCGATTCCAGATCGAGCGCCTGCCGGAACAGGATCCGCCAGGCGGGCTGGTGCTCCTCCACGAAGGTGAAGTAGGCGTCCAGCCCCGCCTCCAGCCGCTCGGCGCCGGACGTGGGGGCCACACGCCCCACCGCCTGGCCGAGCCGCTCGAATAGCTCGCTCGCGTGGACCTGGATGAGGTCGGCGTGCAGCTGCTGCTTGGACACGAAGTGCTCGTAGATGAGCGCCTTGGAGATGCCGGCGGCGCGGGCGATGTCGTCGATGGAGGTGGAGTGGTAACCCCGCTCGGCGAACACCTCGAGCGCGGAGTCGAGGATGGCGGAGCGGCGCTCTCCGGCAGTCAGGCGCTTTCGCGGGGTGATGGCCATGAAATCGGGACGACTATCACAGATGGCTGACTGACTAGTCAGTTACCTGTGCGCCCTGGGATCTAAGACACCGACAGGTCGCCGGAAAGTTACAGCCGGTTTACATCGCCGAGAGATCTGCTAGCTTGCCGCGCACGCCGAATCCGCCAGTAGTGGCGGAACGGGGGAACCAAGGTGGCCTCGGCCACTGGGGCGAACCTTCTCGACGAGAGGAGGCGCGCGAGCTCTTTCAGCGCGAGCCCGTCAGCTAACCCCGTAGGCGTTCGAAAGAGAATGCCGACACCTTCACGCAACAGATTGCTGCACGCCGCCTTTGCCTGCGCGTGCCTCGCCGGGCTGGCCGTCACGGCGCCGGGCGCCGGTGCGCAGTCGAGCTCCGGCGGCGGCGCCGCGTTCGTGCCGCCTCCGCCTCCGCCCGAGAAGGCCAAGCTGGTGAGCGGCCGCGTGCTCGCGCCGGCGTCGGCACCCCCGCGGGTCAAGCGCGTGATCAAGGCAGCCAACCGGATCGTGGAGAAGCCCTATCGCTACGGCGGCGGCCATCAGCCCTTCGTGAAGGGGGTTGTCGACAGCGGCTTTGACTGCTCCGGCGCCGTGAGCTACGCGCTGCGCGGTGGCCGCTTCCTGCGCTCGCCGCTGCCGTCCGGACCGTTCATGAGCTGGGGGCAGCCCGGGCCCGGCACCTGGATCACCGTCTACGCCCACGGCGGCCACGCCTACGCCGTCATCGCCGGCTTCCGCTTCGACACCTCGATGCACGATTCGGATGCCCCAGGCCCCTCCAGCGGCCCGCGCTGGAGCCGGACGCTGCGGGAGTCGTCGGCGTTCGTAGCGCGCCACCCGCGCAACTACTGATCCCGCGCAGCCGCCGGGCGACCGCAGGTATCCTGCGCCGTCCATGGCGATAGCAACCGGCGCGTACACCGAGAAGACCGACGAGCAGAAGGCCATCACGGAGATGGTCCGGCAGTTCGTCGACAACGAGGTCATCCCCGTCGCGGAGGAGCACGACCACGAGGACACCTTCCCCGACGCCGTGGTGGAGCAGATGAAGGAGCTCGGGCTCTTCGGGGTGACCATTCCCGAGGACTACGGCGGGATGGGCCTCGACCTGACGACCTACGCCATGATCGTCGAGGAGCTGTCGCGGGGCTGGATCTCGGTCTCCGGAATCGTCAACACGCACTTCATCGGCTCCTATCTGCTCATGAAGTTCGGCACCGACGAGCAGAAGGAGCATTTCCTGCCCCGGATGGCCACCGGCGAGCTGCGGGCCGCCTTCTCGATGTCCGAGCCCGAGGTGGGCTCCGACGTCCAGGGCATCAAGGGGACCGCCAAGAAGACCGGCGACGGCGACTGGGAGCTCAACGGCCAGAAGATGTGGGTCACGAACGGGCTGCGATCGGGCGTGGTGTTCGTGCTCATGAAGAGCGACCCCAAGGCCGAGCCGGCCCACCGGGGCATGACCTGCTTCCTCACCGAGAAGGAGCCCGGCGCTTCCGAGAACCCCGGGCTCGTCATCCCGCCCCAGATCAAGAAGATGGGCTACAAGGGCGTCGAGTCGACCGAGCTCGTCTACGACGGCTACCGCTGCCCGCCCGACCGCATCCTGGGCGGCGAGGAGGCCGGCCTGGGCAAGGGTTTCTCCCAGATGATGGACGCGCTGGAGGTGGGCCGGGTCAACGTGGCCGCGCGCGGCGTGGGCATCGCCCAGCGGGCGCTCGAGCTGGCGCTGAAGTACTCCCAGGAGCGCAAGGCGTTCGGCCGCGCGATCGCCCGCCACCAGGCGATCCAGTTCAAGCTGGCCGACATGGCCACCAAGGTGGAGGCCGCCCGCCTGCTGACCATGAAGGCGGCGCGCATGAAGGACGCGGGTGAGCGCTCCGACCTCGAGGCGGGCATGGCCAAGCTCTACGCCTCCGAGGCCGGCAAGGAAGTGGTGGAGGACGCCTTCCGCATCCACGGCGGCTACGGCTATTCCAAGGAGTACGAGATCGAGCGGCTCTACCGCGACGCGCCGCTGCTGTTGATCGGCGAGGGCACGTCGGAGATCCAGCGCATGGTGATCGGCAAGAAGCTCCTCGAGCGGAACCGAATCTAGGCGTGGCCGCCGGCGACACCAAGGCCCTCATCCGCGGCGCCGTCGAGCGCCTGCAGGCCGAGGTGCCCGCCCTCAAGCAGCTGAAGCTCGTGCTGCGGCTGGAGCTGCGGGCCCGGGGTCAGGACGTCCCGATCTGGCGCGTGGAGGTGCCCGGGCCCAAGATCGACCGCGACCCCGCGGGCGACGCCCGGCTGGACCTCTCGATCGCCCGCCCGCAGTTCAACGAGCTGGCGGCCGAAGGCCGCCTGCGCGACTGGGCCGAGGCCTACGAGCACGGCCACCTCCGTGTGACCGGCGACCCGGCCGTGACCAAGCTCCTGGGCAGCGTCGTCCAGCGCCAGCTGGCGCGCAGCTGATCACTGGCGGCTGACCCGTCGCATCATGCGCCCGTCACCCCATGGGTGGCGATAATTGAAAATGTGTTCTAGCTTCGAATGTCTTGGCCCGAAGTGCCCTTACTCGCCTTGCGCGTGCGTTTGTTCTTGCCGCGCTGCTCACGGTCGCCGCCTCGTTGACGGCAGGACACGCCATGGCCGCCTCCTATCCGAGCGGGTTCGAGGAACGAGTGGTGGCCAACGGCTTCAACACCCCGGTGGGGGTGGCCTGGGCGCCGGACGGGCGCCTCTTCGCGATCGAGAAGGAGGGCCGGCTCCGCGTCGTGCCCCCGGGCGGGTCCACGCCCACGACGATCCTGGACATCTCCAGCCGGGTGAACTCGAACCACGACCGAGGGCTCCTCGGGATCGCCCTCGACTCGGACTTCGCCAACAACCGCTACGTCTACCTGCTGTACACGTACGACCTGCAACCGCTCACCGCCGACTCCAACGGCCGGATGGTGTCGCGGCTCGAGCGCTTCACCGTCAGCCCGACGAACGTGGTCTCCGCGCCCACGGTGCTGCTCGGCTCACACGTGTCGGGTGTCTGTCCGGCCCCGTCGAACAGCGTCGACTGCATCCCCTCGGACGGCCTCTCCCATTCCATCGGAAGCGTGCGCTCGGCTCCCGATGGGACTCTCTGGGTCGGGAGCGGCGACGCGGCCAGCTTCAGCACTGTCGACCCCCTCGCTTTCCGGACCTACAACGAGCAGAGCCTGGCCGGCAAGATCATGCACGTCGACCGCAACGGCCGCGGGCTGCCCAGCCATCCGTTCTGCCCGGCAAACAGCAACCTGGACCACGTCTGCACCAAGCTCCACGCCAAGGGCTTCCGTAACCCGTATCGCTTCAAGCTTCGCCCGCAGAACAAGGGGCTCGTCGTGGGTGACGTCCAGTGGGGCACCGAGGAGGAGATGGACCTGATCGGCCCCGGGGACGGGGGCAAGAGCTACGGCTGGCCCTGCTACGAGGGGTCACGTCGCACGTCGGGATACGACAGTGAGCCCGGGTGTCCGCCGGAGTACGCCAAGGAGGGCACGCCGAACGCCCACACGGGGCCGAATTATCACTACCTCCACGCCGGTTCTGATGCGGCCGCCATGGGCGGACCCGAGTACGCCGGCACGGAGTATCCGGCTGCGTACCAGGGTGACGTCTTCGTCTACGACTACGCCATGGAGTTCATCCGGCGTCTGGACGTGAACTCCCAGAACCAGGTCACCAGCGTGAACAACTTCGGGAGCGCGGTCTCGCCCCTCGACCTGGAGGCCGCGCCAAACGGCGACCTCACCTACCCCTCCTTCGACGGCACGGTCAAGCGAATCGTGTACACGCCAGGGAACGCCTCGCCGCTGGCGCAGGTCGCCGCCACGCCCAGTGCGGGGCCGGCGCCGCTGGCCGTTCAGTTCAGCAGCGCGGGCTCGAGCGATCCCGACGGTGACTCCCTCAGCTACGACTGGGACTTCGGAGACGGGAGCGCACACAGCACCCAGGCAAGTCCCTCGCACACCTACGGCTCAGCCGGCAACTACACCGCTCGGCTGACCGTGAACGACGGGCGCGGGCAGACCGACTCCGAGACGATCCAGATCGAGGTGGGCAACAACCTTCCCACCGCGACGATCACCAAGCCTCCGAACAACTCCACCTACCGCGACGGTGAGGCGGTGAACCTGGAGGGCACGGGCACCGATCCCCAGGACGGCACGCTGCCCGCCTCGGCGTTCGAGTGGACGGTGCGCCTGTACCACAGCGACCACATCCATCCCGTCAACAGCTTCACGGGGAACAAGACCCCCACCTTCACCGCGCTCGACGATCACGACTCGGACTCGTTCTACGAGATCACCCTGAAGGTCACGGACTCGGGCGGTCTCAGCTCGAGCGCCACCATTCAGCTGCGGCCGGAGACCGTCCCGCTGACGCTCACGAGCACACCGGCCGGCGCGCCGGTCACCTACGGCGGCCAGTCGGGCACGGCGCCGATGAACCGCACCGCCGCCATCGGCCACAAGACGACGATCACGGCCGCGCAGAGCTTCGTATCCGGCGGCCGCAACTACACGTTTTCCGCCTGGTCGGACGGCGGCGCGCGCCAGCACAACATCACCGTGCCCACCACCGCCTCGACGCTCACGGCCACATACAACGATGCCGGTCCGGCCCCCACGGGGTTGGTGGCGGCGTTTGGGTTTGAGGAGGGGTCGGGTTCGTCGGTGGGGGATGGGTCGGGGCGTGGGAATGGTGGTGTGGTGTCGGGGGCGTCGTGGTCTGTGGCGGGCCGGTTTGGGAAGGCGTTGTCGTTTGATGGTGTGAATGATTGGGTGACGGTGGCGGATGCGCCGAGTTTGGATTTGTCGTCGGCGATGACGTTGGAGGCGTGGGTTAGGCCGACTGGTGTGGCGCGGGCGTGGCAGACGGTGTTGATGAAGGAGGCGCCGTTTGATTTGGCTTATGCGCTCTATGCGACGGGGTCGGGTGGTGCGGGCCCGAATGGTTGGTGGCGGGATAACCAGCAGGTGTCGGGGCCGTCGGCGTTGCCGGCGGGGGCGTGGTCGCATGTGGCGGTGACGGCTGGTGGCGGGACGCTGCGGTTCTTTGTGAATGGGGCGCAGGTGGCCACGGCTCCGGCTACGGGGTCGCCGGCGAATACGGCGCTGCCGTTGCGGATCGGGGGCAACAATGTGTGGGCCGGCGAGTTCTTTGGCGGCCTGATCGACGAGGTGCGCGTCTACGACCGCGCCCTGTCCGCCGCCGAGATCGCAGCCGACCGCGATGCTCCGGTGGCTGGGGGTGGTGGTCCGCCGTCGGATTCGACGCCGCCGTCGGTGTCGGTGACCGCGCCTGCGGCGGGGGCGACGGTGTCGGGGGATGTGTCGCTGACTGCGAACGCGTCGGACAACGTGGGTGTGGAGAGCGTCCAGTTCCGGGTGGATGGCGAGAACGTGGGTGCGGCGGATGCGAGTGCTCCGTATTCGGTGAGCTGGGATTCCCGCTCGGTGGCCAATGGCAACCGTCAGGTGACGGCCGTGGCGCGGGACGCGGCGGGCAATTCGCAGACCTCGGGCGCGGTGGGTGTGAATGTTCAGAACTCGGGTGGCCCGCCGGCGGGTGGGTTGGTGGCGGCGTTTGGGTTTGAGGAGGGGTCGGGTTCGTCGGTGGGGGATGGGTCGGGGCGTGGGAATGGTGGTGTGGTGTCGGGGGCGTCGTGGTCTGTGGCGGGCCGGTTTGGGAAGGCGTTGTCGTTTGATGGTGTGAATGATTGGGTGACGGTGGCGGATGCGCCGAGTTTGGATTTGTCGTCGGCGATGACGTTGGAGGCGTGGGTTAGGCCGACTGGTGTGGCGCGGGCGTGGCAGACGGTGTTGATGAAGGAGGCGCCGTTTGATTTGGCTTATGCGCTCTATGCGACGGGGTCGGGTGGTGCGGGCCCGAATGGTTGGTGGCGGGATAACCAGCAGGTGTCGGGGCCGTCGGCGTTGCCGGCGGGGGCGTGGTCGCATGTGGCGGTGACGGCTGGTGGCGGGACGCTGCGGTTCTTTGTGAATGGGGCGCAGGTGGCCACGGCTCCGGCTACGGGGTCGCCGGCGAATACGGCGCTGCCGTTGCGGATCGGGGGCAACAATGTGTGGGCCGGCGAGTTCTTTGGCGGCCTGATCGACGAGGTGCGCGTCTACGACCGCGCCCTGTCCGCCGCCGAGATCGCAGCCGACCGCGATGCTCCGGTGGCTGGGGGTGGTGGTCCGCCGTCGGATTCGACGCCGCCGTCGGTGTCGGTGACCGCGCCTGCGGCGGGGGCGACGGTGTCGGGGGATGTGTCGCTGACTGCGAACGCGTCGGACAACGTGGGTGTGGAGAGCGTCCAGTTCCGGGTGGATGGCGAGAACGTGGGTGCGGCGGATGCGAGTGCTCCGTATTCGGTGAGCTGGGATTCCCGCTCGGTGGCCAATGGCAACCGTCAGGTGACGGCCGTGGCGCGGGACGCGGCGGGCAATTCGCAGACCTCGGGCGCGGTGGGTGTGAATGTTCAGAACTCGGGTGGCCCGCCGGCGGGTGGGTTGGTGGCGGCGTTTGGGTTTGAGGAGGGGTCGGGTTCGTCGGTGGGGGATGGGTCGGGGCGTGGGAATGGTGGTGTGGTGTCGGGGGCGTCGTGGTCTGTGGCGGGCCGGTTTGGGAAGGCGTTGTCGTTTGATGGTGTGAATGATTGGGTGACGGTGGCGGATGCGCCGAGTTTGGATTTGTCGTCGGCGATGACGTTGGAGGCGTGGGTTAGGCCGACTGGTGTGGCGCGGGCGTGGCAGACGGTGTTGATGAAGGAGGCGCCGTTTGATTTGGCTTATGCGCTCTATGCGACGGGGTCGGGTGGTGCGGGCCCGAATGGTTGGTGGCGGGATAACCAGCAGGTGTCGGGGCCGTCGGCGTTGCCGGCGGGGGCGTGGTCGCATGTGGCGGTGACGGCTGGTGGCGGGACGCTGCGGTTCTTTGTGAATGGGGCGCAGGTGGCCACGGCTCCGGCTACGGGGTCGCCGGCGAATACGGCGCTGCCGTTGCGGATCGGCGGCAACAATGTGTGGGCCGGCGAGTTCTTTGGCGGCCTGATCGACGAGGTGCGCGTCTACGACCGCGCCCTGTCCGCCGCCGAGATCGCAGCCGACCGCGACCGCGCCGTTCAGCCCTGAGCGCAGCCGGGCGCTGGTAGGGGCGCAGCCGGCCGCGGGTCCACCTGCCGGCCTCCATAGAACTTTCTAGCATGATATTTGACTCATGAGCGAAAGTTCGGGACCTTGCTGTCGTTCTTAGGGGGATGCCCTCTCGAATCCTGACCCTCGCTGCCCTGTCAATCCTGGCCGTCCTGCTCGCTGCGGCCCCTGCCGGCGCCGCCGACTATCCCGCCGGCTTCGACGAGCAGACAATCGTCGACGGGCTCAACGAGCCCATGAGCATGGCCTGGGCGCCCGACGGGCGGCTGTTCATCATCGAGAAGCCGGGGCGCGTGAAGGTGGCCGCCGCCGGCGCCACCCGGGCGGAGCTGATGCTCGACATGTCGGGCCAGGTCAACCAGTTCAACGATCGCGGCCTGCTCGGCCTGGCGCTGGACAGCAACTTCGCGAGCAACGGCTACCTGTATCTCTCCTACACGCATGAGCTTCAGCCGCTGACTCCGGACAGCAGCGGTCCGATGGTCTCCAAGGTCGTGCGCTACACGGTTCAGGGGAACGCCTTGGTCGCCCCGCAGGTGGTGCTCGGCACCTATGACGCGGGCCCGTGCCCCCCGGCCTCCAACACGCTCGACTGCCTGCCCTCGGACGGCCTCTCGCACTCCATCGGCACCGTCATCTCGGCGCCGGACGGGACGCTCTGGATCGGAAACGGCGACGCGGCCGGCTACAACACCACCGACCCGCTGGCTTTTCGCGCCTACGACGAGACCAGCATGGCCGGCAAGATCTTCCATGTCGACCGCGACGGCAACGGCCTCGCCGGCCATCCGTTCTGTCCCGGCGACGCCGACCTCGCGCACGCCTGCACCAAGGTCCACTCGAAGGGCTTTCGCAACCCCTTCCGGTTCAAGCTGCGGCCGAACGGCTCGCTGGTGGTCGCCGACGTCGGCTGGGGCACACGCGAAGAGGTCAACCTGATCCAGGCGGGTGGGAAGAGCTACGGCTGGCCCTGCTACGAGGGGAAGATCCACACCTCGGGGTATGACAATGAGCCCGGCTGTCCCCCGGAGTACGCCAAGGAGGGCGGCCCCAACGCGCACGTCGCGCCGCAGCACGACTACCAGCACGGGGACCGCGGCAACGCCGTCATGGCGGGGCCGGAGTACCGCGGCGCCGGCTATCCCTCCGGTTACCGCGGCGACATCTTCTTCGCAGACTTCTCGGAGGGCTTCATCAGGCACCTGAAGCTCAGCTCGTCTGGCCAGGTGACCTCCGTCGAGCCTTTCGCGACCGAGTGGGGGGGCGTTGACCTCAAGGAAGCGCCGAACGGGGATCTCGCCTTCCCGAACGGCTACGACGCGATCAAGAGGATCGTTCACGCGCCCGTCGCGGGCACGCCGAGGGCCGTCCTGAGTGCCACGCCCACCGACGGCCGGGCGCCGCTCGACGTGCGATTCGACGCGACCGGTTCGACGGATCCCGAGGGCCACGCGCTGTCCTACGACTGGGACTTCGGCGACGGGACGCCCCACAGCACGGACCCCAGCCCGGTTCACACCTACACCCAGGACGGCGTTTACACGGTGCGGCTCACGGTGACCGACGGGAGCGGGCTGAGCGACGGCGACACCACGGCGATCTCAGCAGCCTCCAGCGGCCCGACGGTGAACATCACGAGCCCCACCGACGAGTCCCTATACCGGGACGGCGACACCGTCCAGCTGCAGGGCACCGCCACCGACGCGGAGGACCCGACGCTGCCGGACTCGGCCTACCGGTGGACCGTGCGTCTCCACCACAACGAGCACGTCCACCTCTTGGACGACACCCTTACGGGCAAGTCAGCAAGCTTCAACACCCTCCAAGACCACGATGCCGACTCCTTCTACGAGGTCAAGCTCACGGTCACCGATTCCGAGGGCCATCGCGGCTCGCAGACCATCGAGCTGCGCCCGGAGACGGTCCCCCTGACACTCCAGAGCTCCCCACAGGGCGCACCGCTCAGCTACAGCGGAATCGCAGCGACGGCGCCGGTTGTCAAGGCTGCGGCGATCAACTACCACACCACGATCTCGGCCGGCGCGAGCTTCGTGTCCGGCGGCCGCCAGTGGGTCTTCGACCACTGGTCCGACGGCGGAGCGCGGTCCCACAACGTGACCATTCCCGCAGCCGCCAGCACGCTCACCGCCCAGTACCGGGACGCCGGCGCTGCCCTCGGCGCGGTTGCCGCACTCGGGTTCGAGGAAGGCGCGGGCCAGACCACCGCCGACGCGAGCGGAAACCGCAACCACGGGACGATCTCGGGCGCCACGCGGGTCACCGGCGGTCCCCACGGCCGTGCGCTGGCCTTCGACGGCGCCGACGACTCGGTGACGCTGGCGGACTCGGCCAGTCTCGATCTCACCACTGGTATGACGCTCGAGGCGTGGGTCAAGCCGAGCACGGTGACAAAGCCGTGGCAGACCCTGCTGATGAAGGAGGACCCGCTCAAGGAAGCGTTCTCCTACGCGCTGTACGCGACGGGCGGCGAGCCGCTGACGCCTGGTGGGCCCCTGCAGCCGAACGGGTGGTGGGGGCCGGAGCAGAACGTCTATTCGAGCCCGCTCCCGGTCGGAGCCTGGTCGCACCTGGCCGTGACCTCCGACGGCACCACGGCGCGCGCCTACGTGAACGGCGTGCTGAAGGACAGCGCGCCGGTCGGCGGCCAGCTCGAGACGAGCAACGGTCCGCTCCGCATCGGAGGCAATGCGATCTGGGCCGGAGAGTTCTTCCAGGGCGCCCTCGACGAGGTGCGTATCTACGACCGGGCGCTCAGCGCCGCGGACATCCTGCACGACCAGCAGACGGCGATCGGTGGCGGAACGCCGGGTGGCGGAAATCCGCCTCCAGGCGGCAATCCGCCCCCTAAGCCGCCGGCCACGACGCATCCGCCGACCACTGGCCCGCCGGCCGGACCGAAGGCGCCGGCCAAGCCTCCGGCCCAGCCTGCCAAGCCAGACGTGACTGCACCCCGAGTGCGGCTCACGACGCCGGTGCGCCGCGCGGTTATATCGGGCCGGGTAGCGGTTCGTGCCTCCGTGTCAGACAACATCGGCGTAAAGAGCGTGCAGTTCCGGCTCGACGGCAAACGGCTCGGAACGGCCGACGCGAGCACCCCCTTCCGGGTGCGGTGGAACACGCGGAGCTCCAGGAACGGCATGCACCGGCTGAAAGCGGTCGCACGCGACGCGGCGGGCAACGTGACCACCTCCGGGATCGTCTGGGTCAAGGTTCGCAACCCCCGTCGCTGAGCGGTCAGCTTCTGAGGTCGGCGAACGACCCCAGCGGGTGGCCGCGCAGCTCGGCCAGCCAGCCGGGGGAGGTCAGCAGCTGGAACTCGTCCCGCCACTGAGGGTGGACCATGATCTCCACCGAGGCCGTGGCCGAGCGGGCCAGCAGATCGTCGATCCCAGAACCGCCGAAGGCCGGATGCACTGTGCGAATGGAGGCCAACCAGTCGGGGGTGTTCAGACGGGCGGTCGACAGGTCGCGCAGCGCGCGCTTCGTGCGCGCAGCCGGCCCGGCGGCCGGCGGCCAGTTCACAGTCCGGCGCTGTGGCAGGCGCCGGGGCGCCTTCCAGGACAGGACGACGGTGGGGCTGAGATGGACGTGCTGGTGACCGTCGATGTGGGTCGGCGGTCCTCCGTAGAGCCGCTCGAACTCGGCCAGCTGATCCTCGACCGCCCGGCGGACCAGCCTCAGCGCCCGCGGATGCCAGGCCTTGTGGGCGTGCTCGCCGGCCAGCAACTGAACCAGGCGTGCCTGCCGATCGCGGACCGGAGGCGCCAGGTCCGGGTCGATGAACGCAGCCGTGAGGTTGAGGTGCAGGCCGACCGGGATCCCGTGACCAAGCGCGATCTCGGCCGCCCGGTGCGAGTCGGGCATGTGAACGAAACCTGTGGTGCTGGTGATGCCTCCCGACTCGAAGGTGGCGAGGATGGCGTCGGTGGCGCTGCTGTCACCGCCCCAGTCATCCGCATTCACGATCAGCAGGCCGGCGTTCGCGTGCATCAGCGCTCGAGCGCGGCCTCACCGTCGTAGAGCTTGACCACGCGCACGGCGCCGGGCGGCGAAGCGTCGAGGCAGAGCTTGCAGAGCACGCACTCGTCGAGGTTCTCGGCGACGATGCGAACGCCGCCGCCGTCCGCGGCGAAGATGTCGACGGGGCAGGCCTCCGCGAGCCTGCGAGCCAGCTCCGGGTCGCGGCGGGCGGCGTCGGCCACCTCCACTCGGATGAAGACGCCGTCCATCAGACCACCGCTCCGAGGCGCTGCTTGACGAGCTCCGGGATCTCGGAGATCTCCTCGGCCACGGTGATCCCCGCCGCCTCGAGCCGGGCGATCTTCTCGGCGGCGGTGTCCTCCTTGCCCTCGACGATCGTCCCGGCGTGGCCGAAGCTCATGCCGGGCATCTCGTCCATGAAGCGGCCGGCCATGAAGGCGACGATCGGCAGCCGCGAGTCCCACTCGCGCACCCACTCGGCCAGCTCGGCCTCCATTCGACCACCCGGCTCGGTGTAGATCACGATGGCCTGGGTCGCGTCGTCGGCCTCGAACAGCGGCATCAGCTCGGCGTAGGTCGAGCCGATGATCGCGTCACCGCCGATGGAGACCGCGGTGGACTGGCCCAGCCCGGCCCCGGTCAGCGTCGAGGACATCTCGGTGGTCATGCCCCCCGAGCGGGAGATGACCCCGACCGGCCCCGGCGTGTAGGCCTTGGCCGCGTCCTTGGCCGGCCCGCCGATCCCGCCCATCTTGATCTCGTCGGGCACCATGACCCCCAGGCAGTTCGGCCCGATGATGCGGGCGCCGCGCTCGGCGGCGAGCTCGACCATCTGCGCCACGTCGCCCCGGGGTATGCGCTCGGTGACGATGACGATCAGGTCGACGCCGTTCTCGATCGCCTCGAACACGGCGTCCTTGGTGAAGGCCGGGGGGACGGTGACCACGGAGCCCTTGATCGGCGCGCCGTGGTGCTCGACCGCCTGGGCGACGGTGTCGAAGACCGGAACGCCGTGGACCTCCCGGCCGAGGCGGCCCGGCGTCACGCCGCCCACCACCTTCGCGCCGGCCCCGTAGTCGAGGCACTCCCGGGTCAGGTTCACCGCCTCGCGGCCGGTGATTCCCTGGACGATGAAGGTGGTCTCGCGGTCGATCAGGATCGACATCAGGTGTCGTGCTCTCCGATCTCGGCGGTCGTCTGCCTCATCGTGGAGGGGTCGGCGCCCTCTCCGGCGGCAGCGCCGCCCTGGATCTTCTCCACCGCGCGGCGAGCCGCCTCGTGCATCGACACCGAGCGGTCGCAGTACTCCACCCCGTAGCGCTCGAGGATCTTGACGCCCTCGTCCTCCCAGGCCCCCGGAATGCGGAAGATCGCGATCTTCTCGGCCGGATCGTGACCCAGCTCGAGACAGGCCTTGACCACGCCTCGGGCCACGATGTCCACGCGCGTGTTGGAGACGATCGACATCATCACGGCGATCTTGTCCACGCCGGGCTTCTGCATCACGAGCTTGGCCAGGCCGCAGGCCTTGCGCACCGACGGGTTGCCGCCGATCTCGCAGTAGTTGGCGGGCCGCCCGCCGTGCGCGCGCACCGCGTCGAACAGCGTGAGCGAGCCGCCGCCGGCGCCGATCACCAGCCCGAGGTCGCCGTCGAACTCGGTGACGTTGCCGGCCACGCCGCGGTGGTCCATGCCGTCGACCTCCTCGCCGGCCAGCTCGAACGGCGTGGGCTCGCGGGCCTGGCGTGTCTCGTCGTCGGACACTCCCAGGTCGGCCAGCAGGCCCTTCTGGCGGGGACGGGCCTCGTTCTCCATGTCCATGTGCGCGTCGAGAGCGACAAAAGAGCCGTCCTCGAGCTCGCCCAGCGGATTGATCTCCGCGAGCGTCATGTCCCGCTGGAGGAACAGGTTGGCCAGGCGGCTGAGAATCGGTGTGATCCGCGTGAGCGCGCGTCCGGTCACCCCGGTGGCTGCGATGACCTCCTTGGCCATGAAGTCGCTGAAGGGGTGGAGGCTCGAGAAGTGGCGGCGGCCGACCTTGTCGGGCTGCTCCTCGGCCACCTGCTCGATGTCGATCCCGCCCACCGGCGAGAAGATCACCACCGGACGCTTGCGCAGCCCGTCCCAGACCACGCCCGCGTAGTACTCCTGCTTGACCTGCGCGCGCGGGTCGACCAGCACCCCGCGCGGCACGTGGCCGTTGATCTCGAGCCCGAGCACGGTTCCAGCGTGCTGCGCCGCCTCGTCCGGCGTGTCGGCGAACTTGATGCCGCCCGCCTTCATGCGCCCACCGGTCAGGACCTGGGACTTGATGACCGTCGGCCCCCCGATGCGCCCGGCTACGGCTCGCGCCTCCTCTGCGGTGGTGGCGAAGCCGAAATCGGTGACCGGGATGCCGGCCCGCTTGACGATCTCGCGGGCCTCGTATTCGAAGAACCTCACGCCGGGGCGGCCGTCCGCTCGAAGCGATACGCCTCGGCCAGCTCGGGGTCCTTCGCCGCCAGCTGCTCGGCCAGGTCGACCATCACCTTGCACTGCTTCCAGGTGGCGTCGTCCTGCATCTTGCCGTCGATCATGTGCACGCCACGGCCGTCGGGGATCGCCTCGATCACCTTGCGGGCGAACGCCACCTCCTCGGGATCCGGCGAGAAGACCTTCTTCGCGATCTCGATCTGGACCGGGTGCAGGGACCAGGCCCCCACGCAGCCCAGCAGGAACGCTGCGCGGAACTGGGCCTCGCACCCGGCGGTGTCCTTGATGTCGCCGTAGGGGCCGTAGAAGGGCAGGATCCCGGCGCTGGCGCAGGCGTCGACCATGCGCGCGATCGAGTAGTGCCAGGGGTCCTGCTGGGCGGTGGCCCGCGGAGCCTCGGGGTCGGAGGGATCGGGATCCTCGATCACCCGGTAGCCCGGGTGCCCGCCGCCTACGCGGGTGGTCTTCATGCGGCGGGAGGCGGCCAGATCGGCCGGGCCGAAGCTCATGCCCTGCATCCGGGGGCTGGCGGTGGCGATCTCCTCGAGGTTGACCACGCCCTGCGCCGTCTCGAGGATCGCGTGTACCAGCAGGGGCCGATCGAGACCGGCCTTGGCCTCCAGCTGGGCCAGGAGGCGGTCGACGTAGTGGATGTCCCAGGCGCCCTCGACCTTGGGCACCATGATCACCTCGAGCTTGTCACCGATCTCGGAGACCAGCCGCGTCAGGTCGTCAAGCACCCAGGGGCTCTCGAGGCTGTTGACCCGTGTCCACAACGAGGTGTCGCCCATGTCCGCGACGCGCGCCACCCGGATGAGCCCCTCCCGGGCCGCCTCCTTGCGGTCGACCGGCACCGCGTCCTCCAGGTTGCCGAGCAGGATGTCGGTCGAGCGAGCGATGTCGGGCGCCTTGGCGGCCATCTTCTCGTTCGAGAAGTCGAGGAAGTGGATCATCCGCGACGGCTTGACGGCGATCTCGCGAAGCGGCTCCGGCGCTCCGATGGCGAGGGGCTTCAGGAAGTCACGGGGGTTTCTCATGCGGCGGTCTAGGCTACCTGTGGCTAGGATTCCGCGGCTCATGCGCGAGACCGAGACTCGATCGTTCGAGACCGCCCAAGCCGCCAGGGAAGCCTCAGGCGCCCGGCCCTACGGGCGTTACCTGGAGGATTTCGAGCCGGGCGCCGTCTACAAGCACTGGCCGGCGAAGACGGTGACCGAGGCCGACGACCACCTGTTCTGCCTGCTCACCATGAACCACCACCCGTTGCACATCAACGACGTGTACGCGGCCGAGTCGCAGCAGGGCCAGAACGTGGTGGTGGGGCCGCTCGTCTACTCGCTGGCGCTCGGCATGTCGGTGGCCGACGTCTCAGGCAAGGCCATCGCGAACCTCGCCACCGAGGAGCTGTCGCACCCCGCGCCGGTCTTCCACGGCGACACCCTGTTCGCCGAGTCGGAGGTGCTGGAGGTCCGGCCGTCGGGGTCCAAGCCGGACCGCGGGATCGTCAAGGTCCACACCCGCGTGCACAAGCAGGACGGCACGCTGGTGGCCGAGTTCAAGCGGGCCGTGCTCGTACCCCGCCGCGATCAGTAGCGCCCCACCTGGACCACCCAGATGGTCGCCCGGCGGCCGCGGAAGCGGCCGGTCGCCCGGCCGGCGCCCATGCGGCGGAAGGCCGGGCTCAGGATCACACTGCGGTGCGGAGGAGAGCGAAGCCAGCCGCGCACGGTGAACGGCCGGCGCGGCCGCCTGCCGCCGTGCATCGCCAGCACCTCGCCGAGGGCCCGAAAGCTGGAGCCGGCCCTGATCCGGGCGGCGTGCCCGAACCGGTCGGTGCGCATGAGGTGGCGGGCAAAGGCGGAGGCCGAGCGCTCGAGGCGCGGCGCGCGCCGCAGCGGCGGCACGCCGTGCCGCGCGCGGGCAGAATTGATCTGGTCGACCATCGCAGCCTCGGAAGGTGCCGCGACGGCGGTCTCGGCTCCCGCCATCATCAGACAACCCACAAGCGCCAGACGGAATGCTGCGGCTCGGCGACCGGGCACCATCCAACCCCCTCTTTCCACGGCCTACGGGGTTAGCTGACGGGCTCGCGCAGAAAGAGCAGCGCGCCACGGCTCGGGCCGCAGTTCGCCCCAACGACTTGGGTCCCCCGCTCGCCCCTGGACCGCTTCCAGAGGCGATTCGGCGATTACGGCGAGCCATGGTACCGAAGCGACCGGGCGAGGCGCGTCCGGGTCAGCGCAGCTCGCTGCGGACCCGCTCGCCGAGTTCGTGTGGGTCCACCCGCAGGCTCACGCCGTCGAGGCCGCGGACCGCCTTCGGCACCAGACTGAGCAACGCGCTCTCGACGGTTCCCGCGGGCACGGCCGCGTCGATCGGCCGCAGCTGGTGCTCGGCCTCCACGGTCCGTACGAGCCGCCCCGGCGACAACCGCTTCAGAGAGACGAAGCGCACCCCCGGCACGGCGGGTGGAGGGGAGTCGGTGATCAGGGTGACGTCGCTGCCGCCCTGGGCGGCCCGCCCGGCCCAGTCCGCCGCCCGCCGCGCCGCGGCGCTGCCCCTGGCGACGGTCACCAGCCGGGGCGCCCCGGCCCGCTTCTCGCCGGTCGCCGCGCTGAAATGGCCGGAGCGCGCCCCCTGTCCGGGGTTCGAGCGGGGCCGGCGCACGAGCACGCGCGCCCATACCAGCGCGTCCGACAGCGAGTCGAGCCCGATCTTGGCGAGACCACGCCACCCGTCGCGCCATGCGCCCCACACCACCAGCCGGTAGGCGAACTTCACCACGGGCCGGAGCGCGATGCCCTCCGCGTACGCCCGCGCGCCCTCCGGAGGCGCAAGCTGGGCCGCCTCGGCGCGGGAGTAGGCGAGCATGTCCACCACCGCCTCGCGTGGCGTCGAGGCCAGCAGGTGCTCGAGATCGCCGTGGAACGGGTGGACCGGTCCGGCGGGCCACAGGCCCTCGTGCACGGTGCGGCCCTCGTCGTGGCGGTAGCTCCCGCGGCGAAAGAGGCGGTGACGGTAGTCCGGATACTTGGCCGAGCCCCGCAACCCGGCGCCGAGGAAGAGCTGGCTGATCGGCAGGCCGGCCAGGTCCACCCCGGGCGTGGGAGATGCGATGAAGGCCTCGACCTGCCGCCGCAGCTCGGGGGTCACGCGCTCGTCGGCGTCCACCTCCAGGATCCAGTCCTTTGTGGCGTGGTCGATGGCCACGTTGCGCTGGGTGCCGAAGCCGCGCCAGGGGTGCTCGACCACCACCGCGCCGGCCGCACGCGCCAGCTCGCGCGTCGCGTCCTCTGAGCCGCTGTCGACGACGATCACCTCGTCGCAGAACGCCAGGCTCTCGAGGCACGCCGGCAGGCGCTCCTCTTCGTTGAGGGCGATGACACAGGCCGTGATCGTGACGCGGCGAAGTTACAGTGTCCGGAATGGCGACGCCCGAGCCGATACCGGTGTTCGATGTCAAGCTGGCCGAGGAGGAGGTCCAGGCGGCGGCCGACACGCTGCGCTCCGGCTGGCTCACCATGGGCCCGCGCACCCAGGAGTTCGAGCGCGAATACGCCGAGTACCTGGGTGTGCCGCACGCCGTGGCCATGTCGAGCTGCACCGCCGCCCTGCATCTGGCCTACCTGGCTGCGGGCGTCGGGCCGGGCGATGAGGTGATCGTGCCCGGCATCACCTTCGTCGCGACCGCCGCCGCGGCGCGCTACTGCGGGGCCACGCCCGTGCTGGCCGAGGTGCTCGGACAGCACGATCTGGGACTCGACCCCGACGACGTGGCGGCTCGCATCACCCCTCGGACCAAGGTGGTGTGCCCGGTCCACTACGGAGGCTATGCGGCGCCGCTCGAGCCGCTGCGCCGGCTCTGCGAGGAACACGGGCTGGCGCTCATCGAGGACGCGGCCCACAGCCCCGACGCCACCGAGCCGGGCGGCGAGCGAAAGCTCGGCACGATCGGCCTGGCCGGCGCCTTCAGCTTCTTCTCCAACAAGATCTTCTCCTGCGGCGAGGGCGGGCTGATCGCGACCTCCGACGACGGCGTGGCCGATTTCGCCCGCAGCCGGCGCTCGCACGCGATGACCTCGGGCACGTGGGATCGCCACCGTGGCCACGCGCTCGGCTACGACGTGGTGGGCGTGGGCTACAACTATCGGATGGACGAGCCGCGGGCGGCGCTGCTGTCGGCCCGGCTGCCGGGGCTCGCCGACGACATCCGCCGTCGCCGTGAGGTCACCCGCCGCTACCGCGAGCTCCTGGCCGACGTGCCGGAGGTGGAGCTGCCGTACACCGACGAGCAGGTGGGGGCGAGCTCCTGTTACGTCATGCCGCTGATGCTCCGCGACCCCGAGGCGCGTGATCCGCTGCGCCGGCTGCTGTCGGAGCGCTTCGGCGTCCAGACCACCGTGCTGTATCCCTCGATCAACGAGTTCAGCGCCTACCAGGGGGACGGCCAGGATCCGCTGCCGCGCTGCGAGCTCGCGGCACGGACCCAGCTCACGATTCCGCTCTACCCGCACCTCGGGGACGAGCGCCAGGATCGGGTGGTGTCCTCGCTGAGAGAGGCGCTGACGGAGCTCTAGAGGGGCGTCAGCTCGCCCCAGGGACGGGCGTAGGGAGCCACGGCCGACGCCAGGCGCTCGAGGTCGCTCCAGCCCCGGTCCGCCTCCCAGCCCAGGTGGAGGGTGAGCGGCACCCAGGTCCCCGGCTGGCGCTCGATCAGGCGGCGCACCGCGGGAAGGATCGCCGCGGCGGTTCCGTACAGGGGCGGGTAGGAGGGCACGTAGACCGCCCCGTCGCGCACGAGCGGCGTGCTCTGGTATCCCATCAGCCGCACCGTCTCGGGCCCGCTGCAGACCACGTCGAATCGCCGCGCCAGCTGGGGGTACTGGCGCGCGTCGAAGCGGTTGAAGGGCGGCACGAACGTCCGGGGGCGCAGGCCGCTCCCCGCCAGCTCGGCGTCCGCGGTGTCCAGCAGCTCGGCCAGGGCAGCCTCCGATAGTCCGCACAGCTCGGAATGCCGCCGCGGAGAGGCGTCCCGGGTCCGGTGGGTGAGCCCGTGCACGGCGGGCTCGGCCCCCTCGGCGCAGGCGCGGGCGAGCAGCTCGCGCTCGGTGTCGGTCAGGGGCCGGTCGCCCTGAGCCTCCGGATCGAGGTAGTGCCGGCAGGGCCGGGGCAGGACCGCGAGCAGGTACGGGACCCCCGCGCCCGCCATGATCTCGTGGAAGCGGCGGAAGGTCTCGTCGCCGTAGCGGTCCGGCCGGTCCATTACCTCGGCGTGGGGGAACTCGTCCATGCGCACCAGCAGCCGCGGGGGTGCCGCGGCTGCGTCTCCCAGAACCGCCCGCCGCGCCGCGGCCTGTGGCTCGATGACGCGCTCCTCGTAGGCGAACCCGCGTCGCTTGGCGGCCAGCGCCTGTGCGAGGCGCACCGGCCGGCTCGGCACCGGCCGCGAGCGAACGGCCTTCAGGACTTCAGGCCCAAGGAGGTCATCCTCCTCGACCTTGCCGCCGGCGAGTTCCGGCTCGAACAGCAGAGCGGCGCTGCGGCGCTCGTCGTCGGTCACGGCGGCTGTGATGACGGCATGCTCGCGCCGACTTTATAGTGACGCCCCGATGCCCCAGGGCCCTGTCTACGTGGTCTCCGTCCAGACGACGGCCGAAAAGGGCGGCGCCGAGTACTCGAACGTGGACCTGCTCGAGGGGCTCGCCGACCGCGGCATGCGCGTGCGCCTGCTGACGAACCTGCCGGAGATCGCACAGGACTCGAGCGTGCCGGTCAGCACTCTGGACCTCGGCCCCAAGCTCTCGACCCGGACGGTGAGGAAGGTGGCTCTGGGCTTCGGCCCCTGGTTCCTGCGGCTGCTGGCCTGGCTGCGCCGCGACCGTTCGGAGCACGGACCGGTTGACGTGCTGCTCGTGCACTACAAGAAGGAACAGCTCATGGCCGCGCTCGTTCCCCGCCGGCTCGCCCGCTCGGTGGTGTGGGCGGAGTGGGGCCCGGTGCCGGTCCAGTTCCGGCGCGGGCTGCCGCGACGCGCGTACGTGGCCGCTGCCCGCCGGGCGACCTGGATCGTGGCGATCTCCGAGGGGACGAAACGCTCGATCGCCGACGTGGGGGTGCCACCCGAGAAGATCGTGGTGCTGCCGAATGCCGTGGACGTGGAGACGGCCGACTACGACCCCGAGGCGCGGGAGCGGCTCAGAGCCGAGTGGGGGGCGGGGCCCGACACGTTCGTCGCCAGCTGCGTCAGCCGGCTGCACCCCAAGAAGCGCCTCGACGTCCTGGTGCGCGCCGTCTCCGAATTGGATGGCGACGTTCTCCTCGTGCTTTCGGGCGACGGGGAGGAGGAGGCGCACCTGCGTGAGCTCGCGGCCCCGCAGGGAGACAGGGTCCGCTTCGTACCCACCCCCCGGGGCTACATCTGGGAGATCATGTCGGCCGGCGACGTGGCGCTGTTCTCGCCGGCGCCGACCGAGGGGTCCCCCATCGTGGTGGTGATGGCCCAGCTCGCTCGCAGGGCCGTGATCGCCACCGGCGAGGAGGGCGTGAAGGAGATGGTCCCGCCGGGCACCGGGACGATCGTCCAGCCCGAGCATGACGCCGCCGCTCTGGCGCGCGTGCTGGAGGAGTATCGCCAGGACCCCGAGCGCCGCGAGCGCGAGGGCGAGCAGGCCCGTGCCCGGGCGGTGGAGCGCTACGACCGGCGCCGGATCGAGGACACCTGCGCCGAGCTGCTCCGCGAGGCTGCAGCGAAGTGACCCGCCGTGCGGTCATTCTCGCCGGGGGTCTCGGGATGCGTCTTCGGCCCTACACCACGGTGCTTCCGAAGCCGCTCATGCCCGTCGGCGACAGGCCGATCCTGGATGTGATCATCAGGCAGCTGCACTATCAGGGCTTCGAGCGGCTGACGATCGTCACCGGCCATCTCGCCGAGCTGATCGAGGCGTTCTTCGGATCGGGCGAGCGGCACGGCATCCCGATCGACTACTTCCGCGAGGACGAGCCGCTCGGGACGGTGGGCGCGCTGTCTCTGATCGACGATCTCGACGAGCACTTCCTCGTCATGAACGGCGACGTGCTCACGGACCTGCCTTTCGCGGGGCTGCTCGACGAGCACGCCGAGAGCGGGGCCGCGGCCACTATCGCGGCGCATCGCCGCGAGGTGCAGATATCACTCGGCGTGCTGGGCTTCGACGACGGGGGCGACCCCGAGCGGCTCACCGGCTACGTCGAGAAGCCGACCTACGACTACGAGGTCAGCATGGGCGTCTACGCGTTCTCGCGCCGCGTGCTCGAATTCATAGAGCCCGGCAAGCGACTCGACTTCCCCGACCTCGTCCTGCGCCTGATCGAAGCGGGCGAGAGCGTCCGTGCCCGGCGTTCGCGCGACTACTGGCTGGACATCGGCCGCCACGACGACTACGAGACCGCTATGGAGGAGTTCGAGCGCCTGCGCTCGCGCTTTCTGCCCGGCGAACCCGTTCCGGAGTGAGGCTCGAGGGACTCGACCTCGTTTGCGTCGGCTTCGCGGACTGGGACGCGCCGCTCCCGACCAACCAGCACCAGCTCATGCGGCGCCTCGCCCGCCGCAACCGCATCCTGTTCGTCGAGTCGCTGGGCCTGCGTGGGGCGCAGCTCGCCCGCAGCGACCTCCGGAGGATTCTCCGGCGGGTCCGCCTGGGCCTGGGGCCGCCGCGCGAGTCCGGCGGAGTGCACGTGCTCTCGCCGCTGGTCCTGCCCTTTCACCACAACCCGACGGCTCGGCGCCTGAACGCTCGCCTGCTGCCCTTCCTGGTCCGCCGCGCGGTCCGGCGGCTGGACATGGAACGTCCGCTCCTGTGGTCCTATGTGCCCCAGGCGGAGGTCCTCCTGACCACCCTTCAGCCGCGGCTGGTGGTCTACCACTGCGTCGACGACATCGCCGCGCAGAAGGGCGTGCACGCGGAGAGCTTTCGGGCGGCTGAGCAGCGCTTTGCGTCGCGTGCCGACCTGGTGATCGCGAGCGCGCCGGCGCTGGCGGAGCGCATGCGACGGCTCAACTCCAACGTGCTCGAGGCCCCCAACGTGGCCGACACGGAGCTGTTTGCCGCCGCTCTGCGGCCGGGAGAGGTGGATCCGGCCATGGAGTCCCTGCCCCACCCACGGGTGGCCTTCCACGGAGCGATCGTGGCCACGAAGCTGAACGTGCCGCTGCTCGTCGAGCTCGCGCGTCTTCGCCCCGGGTGGAGCTTCGCCCTCGTAGGCCCGACGGGAGCGGGCGACCCGGGTACCGACGTCTCCGCGCTCGAGCGCGAGCCCAACCTTCATCTACTCGGCGGCCGGCCCTACGAGGCGCTGCCCGGCGTGCTGCGGGGCGCCGACGCGGCGATCATCCCCTACGCGATCAACCAGCTGACCAGCAGCATCTTTCCCATGAAGGTCTACGAGTACCTGGCGGCCGGGCTGCCGGTGGTCACGACGCCGCTGCCGGCGCTGGCCGGGGTGGAGGGCCTGGAGGTGGCGGGCGACGCCCAGACGATGGCCAAGGCGCTCGAGCGCGAGCTGGGGACGGATACCTCCGAGCGCCGGGCGGAGCGCTCGCGCGCCGCGGCACGCTTCTCGTGGGACACGCGGCTGGAGGAGATCGAGGCGGCGCTGCCCTCTCAATGAGCGACGTCCTTCTCACCCCGCATACGCCGACGCTCGACTCGGGACGTGGTCTGCGGACATATGCGGTGGCGCGGGCGCTCGCCTTCGATGAGCCGCTGGAGATTCGCTACGTGCAGTTCGGGGCCCCGGAGCCGGCGCCTGAGTACCGAGATTCTGAGCGCTTCAGGCTCCACCCGGTGCGCCCCTCCCGCGGCGCGAGCCGGGCCGTCCTATACGCCCGCGCCCGAGCAGCGCGGGTGCCTCGGGGCTTCGCCCGGGGGGTCTCGCCCGAGCTGATCGCCGCCGGGCGAGAGGCAGCGGGACGACTGATTGCGGATGGTCCGGCCGTGGGGGCCTCGCTGCTTCTGGGCCGCGGGGGGTCGTTCGTGTACTGCGCTCACAACGTGGAGTCCGCCTTTCGCGAGACGGTGGCGGACCGCGACCTCGGGTCCGCCGAGTACCTGGGCCGGTTCGAGCGGAGGCTGCTGAGCCAGGCCTCCGAGTCGTGGATGGTGAGCGACCACGACATGGAGCTGGCGCGGGAGCTGTGCCCGGAGGCGCGGCTGCGTCTCGTGCCGAACGCGGTGGACGTGAACGCCATCGACCCGGCGACGCCCGACGCCGGCCAGCGCCGGGCCGTCTTCATCGGAAGCTTCAGCTACGAACCCAACCGGCGCGCGCTTCGCTACCTGCTGGACGAGGTGATGCCGTTGGTCTGGGAGCGGGTGCCGGAGGCGAAGCTGCGGCTCGCGGGGGGCGGGCTCGATGGTCCGCCGTCGGAGGATCCGCGAGTCGAGCCGCTGGGTTATGTCGACCACGTCCGCGATGCCTACGCCGGCGCCACCTGCGCCGTGGTGCCGTTGCTCGAGGGAGGGGGGTCCCCGCTCAAGTTCATCGAGGCCCTCGCCTACGCGCTGCCCGTGGTGGCCACGCCCAAGGCGGCCGCCGGCCTCCGAGTCGAGCCGGGCCGCGACTACGCGGAGGGCGGCCCGGACGCGCCGGGGTTTGCCGCGGCGCTCGCCGGCGTCCTCGAAGACGGAGGCGACCGGCTCGCTGAGAACGGGCGGCGGCTCGCGGAGCGCCTCTACTCGGTCGAGGCGGTGGCGCGCGCCCTGCGCGACTGACCCCCCCACTAGGGGCGGCGGGAGAAAGCTCCCCTGGCCCGGGTCAAGAAGCTCCGTTTATGGGCGGCGGGCGAGGGCGGCGGAGAAAGCGGCGCCCCTTCGAGGATCGCCGCGGGTGCGTCGGTGACCATCCACTCGGCGCGGGCCGCATCGATCTCCGCGGCGAGGCTGACACCCTCCGCCAGCCCGGCCCGGTCCAGGGTGGCGGAGCCGTGGGCGTCGGAGGCGATCACGTGCGCCATCCCTTCGCTCAGGGCCGCCCGGGCGAGCCGCCCCGAGCGCGAGCCGCGCGGTCTCGTGAGCGACGCGGCGGTGAGCTGCACCAGAACGCCCCGGTCCACCAGGTCCGCGAGCCGCTCGGGCGAGCGCTGGAAGCTGGGATTTCGCTCCGGGTGGGCGAGGAGTACGCGGTACCCGCGCCAGCGGACGGCATCGATCATCCGCTCGAAATGGTGCGGCAGCTCGCCGTACGGGGTCTCCACGAGGAGGTCGCTTCCGCGCTGGCCGTAGGACACCAGCCGCAGGACGTCATCGCCTGCGTCGAGTGCCCAGGTGAGGTCGACCTCACCACCGGGCACCAGAGCAAGACCGACTCCCTCCTGATCCAGCAGGCGGCCGAGCTCGGCGGTGCGGCGCGCCAGCTCCTCGGGGACCACCCCAGGATGATCGTCCCGCAGGTGCGGTGTCGCCGCGAGCGTCGTCACGCCGTCGGCCGCCGCCCGGCGGGCGAGCTCAACGCTCTCGTCGGCCGATGCGGGGCCATCGTCTACGCCCGGTAGTACGTGGGCGTGGAGGTCGACCACCTCCGGCATCGTAGTGGGCGGGGGATAGCATCCCTGCGGATGGGCGACCGCGCGATCCGCTTCGAGTACGCGGCCGCCGTGCTGGTCGCGCTGCTGGCCGGCGCGGCCGTGACCAGGCGCCCCGAGCTGGCGCTGCCGGCGGTCGCCGCAACGTGCTTCGTGCTCGTCCTCGCGCTGCTCGGCGACCGGGCGATCGCGTGGTTTGTCACCGTCGGCGCGGTACTGCCGTGGTTCCCCATGCACGAGGGGCTCGAGGGAGGGTCGCTCGTTCCCACGCCGATGCTGCCCCCACTCATTCTGCTCATGGCGGCCGGTCCGTATGCGTGGTCGCTGGCCACGCGCAGCGCGGTCCTGCCGCCCACGCGCGGCCACATCGTGCTGATCTTCGCGATCGCCCTTACCTGGCTGCTCGCCCTGGACACGGTGGGGACCGAGGCTCTGAAGACCATCGCGTCCGGTGGCTTCCTGGTGGGACTCGCCACCTACGTCTGCGCACGCCGCTTCCCCTGGCCGGAGCACTGGTTGCTACCGGCGGTCGTGGGCATGGCCATTCTGCTCGGCTGGGGGGCGGCAGAGTTCAGCGGGGATCCGACGGAGCGGGTCGGCTGGTTCACCGGCTATCCGATCCTGTACGCCATGCTCGTCGTCACGCTCCTGCCGCCGGCGGTGGTCTGGGCCCTCGCCCGCTCCCGCTTGCTGGCGGGAGCCCTGCTCGCCGCCGGCGTGCTCGCGGTGATCCTGAGCCAGACGCGCAGCGCCTGGCTGGCGCTTGTGGTGATGCTGCTGGTGCTGGTGGCTCTGCTCGTTCGCGGACGCCGGGCCGGGAGCGTCGGACTGCTGGTGCTCGCCATGCTCGGCCTGGCCTACGCCGTCGTCGCGAGCGACGCGCTGTCGGAGGTCATCACGTCGCGGCTGTCGGCCCGCGACCTGGCAACCGAGTCCGTGACCCACCGCGAGTACACATACGGCTACACCATCGACCGCTTCAAGGAGCAGCCGCTGTGGGGCCATGGCTACGGCGGCGCACTCAAGGAGGACATCGAGAACCGGACCGGCATCACGGCTGCCGACAACGGCTTCCTCTCGCTGGCCGGCGATCTCGGCGTGCTCGGCCTGCTTCTCGGCCTGGTCCCCGCAGCGGCGGCAGGGTCGACGCTGTGGCGGGCCTGGCGCCACCTGAACGTGCCGGTCGCCGACATCTCACTTGCGCTCGGTCTCGTGGGCGCGCTCGTGGTCACGCTTTTCTTCGACACCTTCTACTGGCCTCAGTCCGCGGCCCTGATGTACGCCTTCACCGGTGTCCTTCTCGCGCGCCGGCAGATGGCGCACGCCGAAGCCGATGCTCGCTCTAGCGCGGGTGCCCGTCCGTGACGATGCTGCCGTAGTAGCTGTCGTCCCCGCCCGCCTCCCTGGCCCCGGTGAGCACGAGGCCGAGCACCGGGCGGTCGCTCTGCTCGAGCACGCGGCGCGCTTCCGCGGCCCGGTCCCGGCGGGTGGAGAAGAACCGGGCCACCATCAGAACCCCGTCGACGTTGGGCAGGTCGAGCAGCGCACGGGTGTCCGAGACCGGCAGCAGCGGTGGCGCGTCCACGATGACCACATCGGCCATCTCGCGGGCCTCGTCGAGGATCTCCCGCATCCGCCGGGTGCGCAGCAGGTCGGCCGGGTTCGGTGGGGTGGGCCCGGTGGGCATGAGGCGCAGCCGGCCCTCCGGCGGCACATCCACGAGCAGCTCGGACACGGGCCGCTCGTTGACGAGGCCGAGGGAGAGCCCGAGCGGAGCCTCGGGCAGCCCGAGCTGACGACCGGCCGCGGGGCGGCGCAGGTCGGCATCGATCACGATCACCTGATCGCCGCCGGCGATGAGTGCCCGCGCCAGGTTGACGGCGACCGTGGTCTTTCCCTCGCCGGGGTCGCCACTGGTCACCAACAGGCAACGCTGGTGCCCGGCGATCTCGAGGAAGCGCAGGCCCTCGCGCAGCATGCGGTACGGCTCGGCCTTGCGCCCCACCAGCTCGCCGTCGGAGGCGGAGGGCACCGCGCCCTGGGGAATCGTCACCAGCACGTTGGAGCCGAGGACGCGCTCGAACGCGTCCGAGGTCTTCAGCCGCCGGTCCAGGAAGTCTGCGAGCAGGGCGGCGCCGACCCCCAGCAGCAGACCGAGGAAGCCGGCGAGCACGCCGTCGCGCAGCGGCTTGGGCGACGACGGGCTGTCCGGGCGGGTGGCGCGCGCCACGAGGTCCGCGTTGCCGGTCTGCAGCGCTTGGAGTACCTGCAGCTGCTCCAGGCTCTCCTCCAAGCCCTGGCGCTCCGACGTGCTCGTTTCCGGAAGGGCGTCGAGGTTCTCCTGCACCAGCGTCTGGGCGTCCTGCACCTTCGCGCGGTCGAGATCGCGCTGATAGTCGACGTACTCGGCCGCGTACGCATTGGCGATCGCGGCCGCCTTCGCGGGAGTGTCCGCGGTCGCCTCGATGGTCACCACGTCCGAGTTCTCGTTCGGCGTGACCTCGACTGCGCCCTCGACGTCGGTGTCCGGGAAGCGCTCGGAGATCACGTCCTGCACGCGCTGGGTAACCGCGGGCGACTCGATCACGGCGATCTTGGTCGACGTGACCCGCTCAGGGTCGACGCCGCCCTCGAAGAGGTCGGACCCGAACAGGGTGCGGGCGAACCCGGGATCGCGAAGCAGGAGCTCGGATTCGGCCTTGTACTCCTTCTCCGAGGTCAGGGAGATGGCGAGCGAGGCTGCGATGCAGGCCACGACCACTCCGAGTATCAGCCACTTGCGCTCCGCGAGAACCCGCAGGAAGTCGACAGCCGTCCGGCGACCGGGGTCGCTCTCGCCGATCGCCTGGTTCCGCGCCTGTGGCGTCATCGTTCCGGTCATAGTTTCTCAGGTGGGACGCGCATTCCTGTAGTGGCCCCGCTCCGCTCCTCCAGTCTTATACACCCAGGCGTGTTCCGCACGAGGGCTAGGCTACGGCGGATGGCCGTCGAGCGGGTGCGATGAGCGGCGGCATGGGCGTGGGGCGGGCGCGGGCGGCGCTGGACGTGGCGGTCCAGGTCGCGGGCCGGGCGCTGAACCTGATTCCCGGCGTGGTGGTCACGCTGCTCCTCACACGCGCGCTGGGCGATGCCAGCTTCGGGCAATGGTCCACCGCCCTGGCCGTTGTCCAGATCGGCGCCACGATCGGGGACTTCGGGCTCGAGCAGGTGGCTGTTCGGAAGGCCGCCGCCGAGCGTGAGCGCGAGCACGAGTGGATCGGCGCGCTGCTCTCGCTCCGCCTGGCGATCGCCGTACCGGTCACGCTGGGGGCTGCGCTGGTGCAGCTGCTGCTGGCCGACAGCGCCCAGATGAAGGCGGCGGGCCTGTTGCTCTGCGGGACCCTGCTGATAGCCCCCTTCAGCGTCACCCGGGCCACCTTCCAGCTCCGCGTCCGAAACGACCTGAGCGTTCTGGTCATGACGGTGAACAGCCTGCTCTGGACCGCCGCGGTGGTGCTCATCGCGCTCGGGGACGGCGCCATGGTCGCGTTCGCGGCGGCCTTCCTGGGTGCGGCGTTCCTGAGCACCTCGCTCGAGGTCTTCCTCGCGCTGCGCATGTCGCGTCCGCAGCTTCGCCGCTCCACCGCGCTGTGGCGCGAGCTGGCGCGCATCGGCGTGCCGGTCGGCCTCGGCGGCCTGCTCGTGATGGCCTACGTGAAGCTCGACCAGATCCTGCTGTTCGCGCTGGCCGGCGCAGAGGACGCCGGCCTCTACGGGGCGGTCTACCGCGTCCTCGACCAGGCGCAGTTCGTCCCGATCGCGATGATGACCACGGTATTTCCGATCATGGCCGCCGCGTGGCCCGCAGACCCTCCGCGGGTCCGCCGGCTCGGCCAGCTGGTCATCGATTACCTGGCGATGGTCTCGCTGCCCGCGCTGGGATTCACGATCGTGGCCTCGGAGCCGCTGGTCCGGCTGCTGTTCGGCGAGGACTTCATCGAGGCGGCCCCAGCGCTGCCGATCCTGATGGCGGCCTTCGCGGTCATCTGCTTCGGCTACCTGGGGGGCAACCTGGTGGTGTTGCTCGAGCTCCAGCGGCTGTTCGTGCGCAACGCCGCCATAGCGCTCGTCTTCAACGTAGTTCTGAACCTGCTGCTGATCCCGCGCTACGGCTTCCTGGCCGCCGCCTGGGTGACGCTCGCCACCGAGATCCTCGTGGTCAGCCTGACCCTCGGGGCCGCCCTCCGGAGCCTCGCGCTCAGGCCGCGTGTCAGGCGCCTGTTGCTGGCGGCGGCCGCTGCGGGCGCGATGACGCTCGTGGTCGCCCTACTGCAGGAGCTGGGCGCCCCGCTGGGAGTGCTCGTCGCGGCGGCAGGGCTCATCTATCCCTCGGCGCTGCTCGCGCTGGGAGCGGTTCGGCCCGCCGACGTGCGTGAGCTGATCGGAATGCGCAGGCGCGAGAAGATCGAGCCCGAAGAGACCCCCTGACGCCTGGTCAGCGAAGCGCCACCACCGCGTCGGCGAGGAAGGCGTCCATCCCGTCCAGATATGCCGGGAGGCGGAATCGCTGGGCGGCTGTAAACGCCTGGTCCACTCGCCGCGCGGTCGCGTCGGGCTCGCCCAGGGTCCGCGCGAGCTCTGCCGCGCAGGCGTCGGCGTCGGCGGGCGTGAACAGGAGCGCCTCGTCCTCGTCGCGCAGGAGCTCCGGGATGCCGCCGATGCGCGACGCCACCACCGGCACCCGGGCGAGGGCGGCCTCGACGCAGACGAGCCCGGCCGGTTCCTCCCACACCGAGGGGACGACCACCGCGTGGGCCTCGGCCAGCACTTTGGCGAGGGCCTCGGTGTCCAGCTTGCCGCGCTCCTCGACCGCGCCGTCGATCGACAGCTCACGGGCGAGCTCACGCAGCTCCTCCTGGTAGCGGGCGTCACCCGAGCCCGCAACCACCAGCCGGGCCGCCACGCCGTGGCGGTCGCGAAGCGCGGCGAGGGCGCGATAGGCCACGCCCACGCCCTTGTACGCCTCGATCCGGCCGATGTAGACGATCGTGGGCACCTCGGCCGGGCGGCGCGGGATGCCCACGAAGGCCTCGCCCTGGCGGGTGGCCGGATGCACGATGCGGTCCAGCGCGACGTCCACGCTGGGCGGCGCCGGGCTGAGCCGGCGCAGCGCCTCGCTGTTCCAGCAGACGGCCGCCGCCACCCGGCGGACCGGGTCGAGCCGGAGGACGGGCAAGCGGTTGACGAGCCGCATCGCGGCTGCCCATATCGCGCGCAGGCCGCTGTCGCCGGGGAGCAGGTGCCGCATGAAGCGATCCGACCGGTACAGGTCGCCGAACCAGTGCTCGCACACCCTGTAGGCCACGGGAACGCCGCTGGTCTCCGCCACCCGGATCGCGGCCTGCGGGATCCCGGCGCCGTTCCACACGTACACCAGGTCCGGCAGAAACGACGCCAGCGCCCGGCGGGTGATGACCGCCGCGCGGATCGCGTCTAGCGGCGCGAGCAGCGAGCGCGCGTGGGCCGGCCCCGGGGAGGGCAGCCGGCGCACGACGCCGGGGTCCGGGTCGCTCTCCGAGCCCCGCGTGGAGGTCAGCACCATCACGCTGTGGCGCGCCCTCAGGTGCTGAACGACCGTCTCGCACTCGAGCTCGTACCCGCCCTCCACCGCAGGCGGGTAGAGGTTCGAGATCACCAGGATGCGCATCGGCCCTGTTGCCCGCCGGGCGGCGCCGGCGCGGCCCGCCGTCACGGGATGTTGCGGAAGCGTCCCGCCCAGGGATCGTCGAATGCGCCCGCGTCGAGCGCCTCGGCCACCTCGCGCACGCCGTCCGGCACCCGGCGGAGCGGTTCGAAGCCCAGCTCCTGGCGCACCCGCTCGAACGACACCTTGTAGTCGCGCGGGTCTTCGTCGCGGCGGACGTAGCTCACCCGGCCGCGTGGGATCTGCGAGCCGATGATCTCGACCAGGTCGAGCTTGCGGTAGTTCTCGTCGGAATGGCCGACGTTGAAGACGCGGCCGTTCATCTGCTCCGGTCCGGCCTCGAGCACCATCCCGACGGCCCGGGCGGCGTCGCGCACGTGCACGTACGGGCGCCAGAACTGCTCGCCGAAGACCTCCAGGTCGCGATCGGCCCACAGGTCGCGCGTGAACTCGTTGACCGTGAGGTCGAAGCGCATCCGGGCGGCCACGCCGTACACGGTGGCGAAGCGGAGGCAGGTGGCGGCCATCGGCGCGGCGTCCCCGGACAGCAGCATCCGCTCCACCTCCACCTTCTGCTCCGCGTAGAGCGAAACCGGCGCCAGCTTGCTGTCCTCGTCGATGGGGACGTTCGGGTCGGCCATCCGGCCGTAGTTCGAACACGTCGAGGCGAACACCATGTGCCGGACGCCGGCCTCGCGGGCCTCGCCCATCACGCCGCGTGTCGCGTCGACGTTCACGGCCTGCGAATGCTCCGGGTCGCGCGCACAGGCGGGGTCGCCGACGATCGCGGCGAGGTGCACCAGGCCCGAGACGTCCTCCAGCGCCTGCCGCCGCGCGGTCTCGTCGAGGATGTCGCCCTGGACGACCTCCGCGCCACGCGCTCGCAGGTTCTCCGCCACCTCGCGCTGGTCGTGAAGCAGCAGGTCGAACACGCGCACGTCGCGCCCCGCCTCGAGCAGGTCTTCCACCAGGGCAGCGCCGACGTAGCCGGCGCCTCCGGTCACCAGAATCCGTTCTGTCATTGGGTTACCTCAGTCTCGGGTTCAAGGGAAAGCGATGCATCGGCGCTGCTCGGGGTCTCCAGCAGCACCTCGGTCATCCGCTCCCGAAAGCGTTCGGGCGCGAAGGCCCGGGCGTGCTCGCGGAGCACATCATCGTCGAAGTCGAGGCCTTCGAAGCGCTCGATTGCCCGGCAGAGACCGTCCGTGCTGAGCTCGTCGTACAGCACCCCGGTCGACCCGTCGAGCACGCTGTCGCGTGCTCCGCTGCGCCCGTAGGCGATCACCGGCACGCCGGCCGCCTGGACCTCCACCGGCACGATCCCGAAGTCCTCCTCGCCGGGAAAGAGCAGCGCCCGCGCGCCGGCGATGACGCTCGCCAGCTCGGCGTCGTCCACCCGACCCAGGAACTCGGTGCGCGGCCCGGCCAGGGCATCGAGGCCGCCCTCGCCGCGGCCGCCGCCCACGACCTTCAGCGGGCGGTCGAGTCGTGCGCAGGCCTCGAGCGCGAGATCAGCGCGCTTGTACGGCACGAGACGACCGAGAAACAGGTAATAGCCCTCGTCGGTGCGCGGGGTGGCCAGCAGCGGCGCCACGTCCACCGGCGGATGAACCACGTGTGCGTCACGGCGGTAGTACTTGCGGATCCGCCCCGCCACGTGCCGCGAGTTGGCCACGTAGACGTCGGGTCGCGTGGAGGCGATAGCGTCCTGGCGGCGCAGGCGGGGAAGCAGGAACGGGAGGACGGCGCGCTCGGCGAGCCCGAGCCGCTCGCCGGCGAAGAAGCCCGGATCCCAGGCGTAGCGCATCGGCGTGTGGCAGTAGCAGACGTGCAGGGTGCCGGGCGCCGTGATCACGTTCTTCGCGCAGGCGTGATTGCTCGACAGCACGAGGTCGTACCCGTCCAGGTCAAAGGACTCGAAAGCGGTGTTCATCAGGGGCAGCAGGCGGGGATACTGGCTGGTGGCGCCCGGCAGGCGGTTGAGGAACGAGGTGTGCACCTTCTCGGGCCGGATCGCCGGCGGCCACGGCTCCGGGTCGTACACGGAGGTGTAGATGTCCGCCTCCGGGAACAGCTCGAGCAGCTGCAGGACGACCTTCTCCGACCCACCGGGAATCGTCAGCCACTCGTGCGAGATGGCGACCCGCGGAAAGCGCTCGCGAAGAGCCGCCAGGTCAGGCGTCACTAGAGCCGGTGAAGAGGGCGCCGATGGTGAGGATCAGGATCTTGAAATCGAGAGAGAGCGACCAGTTCTCAATGTAGTGATTATCCCACTCCACGCGGTCGCGCAGCGAGGTGTTGCCGCGCAGCCCGTTCACCTGGGCCCAGCCCGTCACGCCCGACCTCACCCGGTGGCGATCGCCGTAGCGCTCGATGCGAGAGCCGAAGAGGGCCACGAACTCAGGCCGCTCCGGGCGCGGGCCGATGAGGCTCATCTCGCCCTTCACCACGTTGATCAGCTGGGGCAGCTCGTCGAGCGAGGTGCGGCGCATGAAGGTTCCGATGCGCGTGCGCCGGTCCACCCCCTCCACACCGCCTGGCCCGATGTCCGCGGGCAGCACCACCATGTTGGTGTCCACACCCCCGGCCGCAGGTTCCTCGTCCAGGCGCATAGAGCGGTACTTGAGGATCTGAAAGCGGCGGCCATCCCGGCCGATCCGCCACTGGCGGAAGAAGATCGGACCGGGCGAGCTCAAGCGAACCGCCAGCGCGAGGCCGAGCAGCAGCGGTGACAGCACCACCATCAGCGCCGCCGCGCCCACGAAGTCGAACGCGTGCTTGACAGCGAACTGCCAGCCCTTGGGATCGATCGAGTGAAGTCCGAAGAGCGGCAGGCCTCCCAGGTGGTCGAGCGCCAGCCGCACGTTCACGCTCTCGAACAGACGCGGCACGATCGAGACGCGCAGGCCGCGCACCTCGCACTCGCGGACCAGCGGGATCAAGAGCCGGTCCGGCGCAGTGCTGAACCCGAGGACCACATGCTTCGCGCCGGTCCGCTCGACGGCGTCGCCCAGGTCGTCGGGGCCACCGAGCACTGGCGCCTGGCGGTCCGGAACCATGTCGGCCGGCGGGGGGTCGGAGTCGAGGTAGCCCACCGGGAGCAGCCCGAGCTGGGGTTGCGACGTGAGTCGCCGCTCCACGTGGGAGCCGATCTGGCCGGCCCCCACGATCAGCGTCGGCACAGAGATGAGCCTGCCCGCTCGCGCCCGCCGCTGCGCCCAGGCCAGGACCAGACGGCCTGCGACCACGCAGAGAGTCCCGAACAGCCAGGCGCGGGCCACCACGGAGGCGGCGTCGGAGGACGGACTGAGCAGAGCGGCGCCCGCGATCAACGCAATCGCGGGTAGGGCGGTCCCGGCGATCAGCTGGCCGACGCCGTCGACCAGGCGGGCCGCGATGCGGTCGCGGTAGAGCCCCCAGCTGGCGAACACAGCGATCACGAGCGCCGGCAGCAGCCAGATGAGCCACTCGTCCTGGGCGCCGGCCGCGCCGACCCCGAGGATGAGCATCAGGGCATCGGTCGCGACCAGGCACACGCCGCGAGTGCGTCCCTCGAAAAGGAACTCCGCTACCCGGCGACGGTCGAACCGCGGCTCGGCCACCGCCGAGGCGTCCCGCGCCACATCGGCCGGGGCGCCAACCGCCGGGCCGGATTCAGAAACGTACCCCTCCATGTTCCTCTGTCCTACTAGTGATGGAGGCATCGTAAAACGTTCGGGCGCGGTTCTGTGAACCGCGCCCGAACCCTGCGTCGTAGATGCTTCCTGGATGGACTTAAGCGACGTTGCCCGGGGGCCGCGTCAGGCGGCGCATTCCGAAGCCAGCGGCGACAAGCAGTCCGCCGGCGCCCACGAGCAGCGCCACGTCGAGGCCGGTGAACGGCAGGGTGCTGCCGTCGTCGGTAACAGTTGCCGGCGCGGACGGGGGCGGCGTACCGCCGTCGTCCTTGATCTGCGTCTGGATCTGGCCCGCCGTGTCGCTGTAGCCGTCGATCGACGGCTGAGCGAGGGCGGTCGTCGCGAACGACATCACAGCCAGCGCAGCGAGTACCGCAATGATGGTCTTCATAGCGTCCTTTTCCTTTTAGGAACGAGTTACTGGAGCTGCCCTGTCCAGAGGCACTACAACCCTGCCATGAGGCCGGCTTGGACTGTCCGTAGACGACCGAACCCTAAATCCTGAAGCCCTCTTCATGAAAGCTCCGCTCTCCTTTGATAACACGGCCTCCCCCGTCGCGCCACTAAATCTGGCCTAAAGATGCGTGAGGATGATCACAATCAGCGATCGGCCCCGGAATCCACAGCCGCCGCGGCGTCCTCGCCCAGGGCGCGGCGCAGGATCCGGCGGTTCACCTCTTCGGCCGAGATGTCCCGCCCGCGCCGGATCGCCCGGTAGCTCTGCCGGGCGACCTTGTCGCGTGGTGTGAGCACCAGCACCCGGCGCAGCAGCGGCAGCGCCCGTTCCCGCTGCCCGTCTGCGGCCGCAAGCAGGCCCAGCTCGAGCAGGGCGTACGCGTTGTCCGGGTCGCGTTCCAGCGCATCGCGGAACTCGGTGCGGGCGCGCTCGGTCTCTCCAAGGGCGAGGGCTATCGTCGCCGCGGTCAGCTGCGCATCGGTGGAGAGGGGGTTGAGGCGCTCGGCCGAATCGAGCTGGTCGAAGGCGGCCGCCGGGTTCGCGCGCCACCCGTCGCCGGCACGATCGACCTGCAGCTCGGCGAGCCAGGGCACCGCGAGGGTGAGGGCCAGCACCAGGACGACCAGGGCGGCCGGCAGAGCTACGAGGAGCCTCCGGCGAGTGGCCGGCGCCCGCTGTGCGGCGGGCTCGGCCCGGGGCGCCAGCGCCGTCGCCATGCCCAGCAGCGCGAACGCGGGCGCGGTCAGGGCGGGGAACTCCCAGAACCAATCGACCGAGGCGTGCAGGAACCAGTAGATGGCCACGCCGACCGAGGCCCCCGCCACCGCCCGCCGGCCGCGGGGGGAGCCGCGCGGCATCAGCGCGCCGAGGACCGCCGCGGCCATAGCGCCGCCGAGCAGCAGGATGCCGACCAGGCCCGTCTGGGAGAGCACACCGAGCTGGAAGGAGTGCGGAAAGCGCGGCAGCTCGGTACTGGTGCCGCGCTTCAGGTACTCGACCTGGAAGTTCTCCACCCCGACGCCGCGCAGGGGCTCCTCCTCGAACAGCGCCCACGCTGTCTTCCAGAAGTCGTAACGATTGGTGCCGGCGCTGCCGAAGCGGGATTGGCTCTCCTGCACCCCGCCGCCCGCCTTGAAGTCGTTCCAGCTGGTCCTGAGCCGGTCCTCCGCGTCGCCGGCCGCGGCGGCCACCAGCAGTACGACCACCCCCATCGCACTAGCGAGGGCCAGGCCCCAGCGGAGACCGCGCTCCACGCCCTCCGACAGCTCTACCCGCCGGTCGACGAGCCCCCAGATCAGCCCTATCAGCGCGAGCGCGCCCGCGAGGAGCAGGAGAGCCCCGGCCGCGTCGTCGACGCGGCCGGCCAGAGTCCCGATCCCGGCGTCGTCGTGCACCGCCACGAGCGGCCCGCGCGCGAGGAAGACGCCCACGCCCACGAACGCGATCGCCGCCAGCAGCCGGACCCGGCCGGGCGTGACCAGCACGAACAGCACGAGCGCCACGGGCAGCGCCAGCGCCCAGCCACGGCTCTGGCCCATCAGCGCCAGCGCGGCCAGCAGCCCGGCTCCGGCCAGAAACAGCGCACGCAGTGCAGCGAGCGACTCACGGGCCGCGGCCGAGAACAGGCAGGCCAGCGCCCCGAGCATCCAGAGCGCGACGTTGCTGTTGATGTACCCCGCCGGCTCCAGGAAGCGGGCATCGACGAAGAACGCCGCGGGTTTGGCCGCCGCGTCAACGCGCAACGCCTCCACCAGCCCGATTCCCGCCACCCCGAGCCCGAACAGGCCGAGGACGATCCTGCCTCCCGTCTCGCTCATCGGCCAGAGCGCGAACAGCGCGAACACGAGCAGGTACAGCGCCGTGCGGTTGGCGCCCTCCCAAGCGTCGCCCTGCTGCCCGGCCCACGTGATCGAGAGGTAGGTCCAGGCGGTGTAGGCGGCGAACAGCACCAGCGCCGTGAGCGCCGGCCAGGGGAGGCGGCGCGGGAAGCCGACGGTGATCGTGGTCACCACCAGCAGCGCGAGGACGAACAGCGCGGCCGGGTACCACGCGGTGGGGTAGTAGCCGGCGTCGGTGGCGGCCAGCAGGAGAAAGGTGACGACGGCCGCCAGGCAGGGGAGAAGCGCGGGTGACTCCTGTGCCGCCTCGACGAAGGCGGCGATCGGCCGCGGTAGCCGGTACCTTCGCTCCCTCGCCTCCATGCGCGTTCTCCTGAAGGTCCTCTATTGGCTCGCTGTGCTCGCGATCTCCGTGGCCCTGGTGATCGGGCTCATCCTGTGGTTCGAGTCGCAGGACGCGTCGGAGATCGAGAGCCCCGGTGGCGCCGTCCCGCCCATCATGCCCGTTTGACGGTGGAGCGCTCGCGCCGGGCGAGCCGGGCGAACACGATCACCCGCTGGGCAGCGCTGTACAGCGGGTGGCATGCGCTCAGCATGAGGCGGTTGTGGCCCACGGGCTCCAGCACGGAGAGATCCTGATCGTCGACGATCTTGACCCGCTCGACGCGGTAGACGAAGCGGCCGTAGGGCATATCGAGCGCGATCACCTGCCCGGGCCTGAGCTTGTTGATGTCCCGGAAGGGCGCCCCGTAGGTGGTCCGGTGGCCGGCGATCGCGACGGTGCCCCGCTCGCCGGGCATGGGTGTCTCGGGGTAGTGGCCCGGCCCCTTGCGCAGGTTGGCCGTGTCGGTGCCCTCCACCACGTACTCGGAGACACCGATCGCCGGGATCACGAGCTTGCCGATGGCGTCGCCCGGCAGCGGCCGGCGTTGGCGGACGCGCTTCTCCACCTCTTCGGGCGGGTCGAACAGCTGCTCCTCGAGCTGGACCTGCTGGCGTTCGGAGACGAATGCGGACACCGGCTCCTGCCACAGGACGGTGATGGCCGCGTCACCGATGAGCAGCACTCCGCTCACGATCATCACGGCCGCGAGGAAGCGCAAGACGGCCCGCATGGGGCGCAGTCTAGGGAGCGCCGGGATACGCTTAGCGGTCCCCGGACCCGGAAGGAGACACCCGCCCCCGATGTCCCACGCCACCACCGCCCCGACCACCAACCGCAAGCTTCTCGACTGGGTCGACGAGGTCGCGGAGCTCACTCAGCCGGACGCGATCCACTGGTGCGACGGCTCGGCGGAGGAGTACGACGACCTCTGCCGGCAGCTCGTGGAGGCGGGGACCTTCGAGAGGCTGTCCGACGCAAAACGGCCGAACTCCTATCTGTCGCGCTCGGACCCTGACGATGTGGCGCGCGTCGAGGACCGCACGTTCATCTGCTCGGAAGAAGAGGATGACGCCGGGCCGACGAACAACTGGCGTGAGCCGGGCGAGATGCGCGAGACGCTCGCCGAGCTGTTCCGGGGCTCGATGCAGGGGCGCATCATGTACGTGGTGCCGTTCTCGATGGGGCCGCTGGGCTCGCCGATCGCCCACATCGGGGTGGAGGTCACCGACTCCCCTTACGTGGCGGTCTCGATGCGCGTCATGACCCGCATGGGGACGGGTGCCCTCGAAGCGCTCGGCGAGGACGGCGAGTTCGTTCCCTGCCTGCATTCGGTCGGCATGCCTCTGGTCGACGGGACCGAGGACGTGCCCTGGCCCTGCAACGCCGACAACAAGTACATCGTGCACTTTCCGGAGACGCGCGAGATCTGGTCCTTCGGCTCGGGCTACGGGGGCAACGCCCTGCTCGGCAAGAAGTGCTTTGCGCTGCGGATCGCCTCGGTCATGGGCCGCGACGAAGGCTGGCTGGCCGAGCACATGCTGATCCTGAAGCTGACCTCACCGGAGGGTGAGGTCAAGCACGTGACCGGCGCGTTTCCCTCGGCCTGCGGCAAGACGAACCTGGCGATGCTCGTGCCCAGCCTCGAGGACTGGAAGGTGGAGACGGTCGGCGACGACATCGCCTGGATGAAGTTCGGCGACGACGGCCGGCTCTACGCCATCAATCCAGAGGCCGGGTTCTTCGGCGTGGCGCCCGGCACGAGCGCGGAGACCAACCCGAACGCCATGGAGATGGTCGAGGCCGACTCCGTCTTCACCAACTGCGCACGCACCGACGACGGCGACGTCTGGTGGGAGGGCATGACCGACGAGCCGCCGGAGCACGCGATCGACTGGCACGGCAACGACTGGACGCCCGACTCCGACGAGCCCGCCGCCCATCCGAACGCTCGCTTCACCGCCCCGGCCTCGCAGGCTCCCTCGATGGCCCCGAACTGGGAGGACCCGGCCGGCGTGCCGATCGATGCCTTTCTGTTCGGCGGGCGCCGGGCCACTGTGGTGCCGCTCGTGCACGAGGCCTTCGACTGGGAGCACGGCGTGTTCCTGGGCGCGATCATGGGCTCCGAGATGACCGCGGCGGCCGCCGGCACGGTGGGCGAGCTGCGCTTCGACCCCATGGCCATGCTGCCGTTCTGCGGCTACCACATGGCCGACTACTTCGGCCACTGGCTGCGCTGCGGCGAGCGGGACGGCGCGCAGATGCCGCGGATCTTCATGGTCAACTGGTTCCGCACCGACAAAGACGACAACTTCCTCTGGCCCGGCTTCGGCGAGAACAGCCGCGTGCTGGCCTGGATCTTCCGCCGCTGCGACGACGAGGCTGAGGCGGAGGAGACGCCGATCGGGCTCGTCCCCACGCAGGACGCCATCCACACCAAGGGCCTGGACCTCTCCGAGGAGGCCCTGACGGAGCTGCTCAAGGTGGACCCGGAGGAGTGGCGAGCCCAGCTGCCGCAGATGAAAGAGCACTTCGCGAGCTTCGGCGACCGGCTGCCCGCCGAGCTGCATGAGCAGCTGCGGGCGCTGGAGGAGAAGCTCGGCTAGACGACGTTCCGCTCGGGGCGCTCGGACCGCCCGGCCGTGAGCGGCGTGACGTCCACGAAGGGCTCCCGTCGCAGGTAGAGGTCGCGCACGATCTCGCCGACGGCCGGGGCCTGCTGGAAGCCGTGTCCGGAGAAGCCGGTGGCGTAGAGAAAACGCCCGCCCGCGGGGGGCGGGGTCTCGCCGATCAGGGCGTTGTGATCGGGGGACATCTCGTAGAGGCCGGACCAGCCGCCGGCGATCGGCGCGTCGAGCAGCACAGGAGCGCGCCGCTCGAGCACCGGGACGGCGCGCTCGAGCCACTCGTCCTGGGTGTCGCAGACCTCATTCGTGCCGAACAGCAGGCCCGGGCCCTCGCGGTGGAAGTAGAAGCCGGTCTCGAAGTCGATGGTCATGGGGATCCGGTCGGGAAGACCGTCGAGAGCGGCGGTGTAGGCGATCCGGCGCTGCTGCCCGGTGACCGGGAGCTGCACCCCGGCCAGCGCGCCGATGTCGCCCGACCAGGGCCCGGCGGCGCACACCACCGTGCCCGCGGTCACCTCGCCGCGGCTGGTCTGTGCACGCCAGGCCCCGCTCTTCACCCGAAGGCCGCTGACCTCGCAGCCCGTGAACGCCCGGGCACCGTGGTTCCGGGCGCCGGCTGCGTAGCCCTGAACGGCCGCGTCGGGGACGGCCAGGCCCGCGCGCGGGCAGAACGCGCCGGCGCGGACCCCCTCGAGCCCCGCGAGGGGCGACAGCTCGGCCGCCTCCGGAGGCGTGACCATCCGGCTGGGCAGGCCGAACCGGTTCTGCAGCGTCACCTGGCGCTCGAACTCGCTCACCTGCTCGACGCTCGACAGGAGGAACAGGTAGCCCACCGGATCGAAGCCCACATCGGTGCCGGGCCGCTCGCCGAACGCGGCCCAGGCCTCGAGACTGCGCACCCCGATCCGCACGTTCAGCTCGTCGGAGAACATGCCCCGCACCCCGCCGGCACCCTTGCTTGTCGAGCCCGAACCCAGCTCGCCCCGCTCGCAGAGCAGCACCTCGACGCCGGCCTCGGCGAGGTGGAACGCGATGCTGGTGCCCATCACCCCGCCGCCGGCCACCAGTACGTCCGCTGGCTCCATCGCCCGGATACGCTACGGCCATGAGCATCACGAGCACCAGGACGGTCTCCTCCATCGTCGCGGGCCAAGCCCACCAGGACGGGCGGCGCATCGAATCACGCAATCCGGCCAACCTCGAGGAAGTGGTGTGCGAAGCCCTGCTCGGCGACGCCTCCACCTTCCTGGACGCATGCCGCGCCGCCCGGGCTGCGCAGCGCGAGTGGGCGGCCGTGCCGGCCCCGGTCCGCGGCCGCGCCATCGCCCAGATCGGCCGGCTGGTGGAGGAGAACAAGGAGGCACTCGCCCGCCTCGTCACGCGCGAGATCGGGAAGCCCTATCCCGAATCGCTGGGCGAGGTGCAGGAGATCATTGACACCTGCGACTTCTTCCTCTCCGAGGGCCGGCGCCTGTACGGCATGACCGTGCCCAGCGAGATGCCCGACAAGCAGCTCTTCACCTTCCGCAACCCGGTGGGCGTGGCCGCGATCGTCACGGCCGGGAACTTCCCGGTCGCGGTTCCGTCGTGGTACCTCGTCCCCGCGCTGCTGTGCGGCAACGCGGTGGTGTGGAAGCCGGCCGACTACACGCCCGCGCTGGGCGACGCGATGGCCTCGCTGTTCTTGAACGGCGGCCTGCCGGACGGCGTCTTCAATCTCGTCCAGTGCGACGGGGACGCCACCTTCGCGGGGATCGAGGGTGCGCTGGAGGAGGGGCTCGTCGACAAGGTCGGGCTCACCGGCTCCTCGGCGGTGGGGGCGAAGATCGGCGAGCTGTGCGGACGGCACCTGCAGTCGCCCTGCCTCGAGCTGGGTGGGAAGAACCCGCTGGTGGTGATGCCCGACGCCGAGCTGGACCTGGCGGTGGAGGGCGCGCTGTTCAGTGGCTTCGGCACCGCCGGCCAGCGCTGCACCTCGCTCGGCACCGTGATGGTGCACGACTCGGTGCACGACGAGTTCATGCGGCGCTTCTCGCGGGCGGTGGAGGAAGCGCCGATAGGCGACCCGTTCGACGAGGTGCTGTACGGGCCGATGATCCACGAGCGCTTCCACGACCGCTTCATGGACTGGCTCGAGCTGATCCGCGATCACCACACGGTGTCCGGCTCCAGCGGCACCGGCCGGATCACGAGCGACAACCCCCGCGAGGGGTTCGTCGGCGACCCCGACATCGGGATCTACGACCATCCCACGATCGTGGACGGCGTGACCGCGGACGACGACCTCTACCGCACCGAAACCTTCGGCCCGCTCGTGGGCGTCGCCTCGTTCGGCGACTTCGAGGAGGCGGTGGCGCTGGCCAACGGCCACGGCTACGGACTGTCGGCGGCGATTTACACCAACGACGCCAAGGCCGCCTTCCGCTTCCGCGAACGGGTAAGCGCCGGCATGCTGTCCGTCAACAACTCCACCTCCGGGGCCGAGGCGCACCTGCCCTTCGGCGGAAACGGGAAGTCCGGCAACGGCAGCCGCCAGTCGGGCGTCTGGGTGCTGGACCAGTTCACCCGCTGGCAGTCGATGAACTGGGACTACGCAGGGAAGCTCCAGAAGGCGCAGATGGACGTGGTCGAGTTGACCGGCGACCCGGGCTACCGCCTCGACTGGAGCTGACTCGCCGTCGACCCTGACGCCTTCAACGCGTTCGAGGCGGCGGGGTGGGAAGCACGGGCCGGCGGCTACGAGGACTTCTTCGGTCGAATCACGATCCGGGCCGTGGAGCCGCTGCTCGACGCGGCCGGCGTTCATGACGGCTCCCGCGTTCTCGACGTAGCCAGCGGCCCCGGCCACGTCGCGGCCGCCGCGGCCGAGCGGGGTGCCGAAGTGGTGGGTGTGGACGTCGCCGAGTCGATGGTCTCCCTTGCCCGCCGGCTCCATCCGGAGGTGGAGTTCCGGGTGGGCGACGCCGAGGCTCTCGCGTTTGCCGACAGCGCGTTCGACGCGGTGGTGGGGAACTTCGTCATGTTGCACCTCGGCCGCCCGGAGCAGGCGGCCGCGGAGATGTCCCGCATACTCGGCCCCGGGGGTCGCGTCGCGTTGACGGTCTGGGACCTGCCCGAGCGCGCGCGTTTCATCGGCGTGTTCCTCGACGCGGTGGCGGCTGCGGGCGCGGACCCGCCCGAGGACATCCCTGCCGGGCCGCCCTTCTTCCGATTCTCCGACGAGGAGGAGTTCGCCGGCCTTCTACGCGATCAGGGACTCGAGGACGTCGCAACCACCAGCCTTGCCTTCACCCATACCGAGACCTCCGCGGACGCGCTGTGGCGCGGTCTGCTGGCCGGCGCCGTTCGGACTTCAGCGCTCATTTTTCGGCAGTCCGTCGAGATGCAGGAACGGATCAGGGCGGCCTTCGACGGGATCGTCCGGGACTACGAGGCCGGCGGAACGCTGGAGCTCCCGGTCTCGGTGAAGCTCGCCTCGGGGCGCAAGCCGACCGTCTAGTCCTCCTCAGGGAGGCCCCGAGGATCACCCGCGGGGACGACGTGAAATCCGCCTCGTGGAGGACGCCGTGACGGCGGGGCGAGTGCAGTCTGGCCGCATCACCAAGCAACTGAGGCCAGACGAAAGGACAGACATGATTCGCAGGGGAGACAGGCTCGAGAACCCGGTGACCGGCGAGACGCTCATCTTCCACGAGACCTCGCGGGAGACCGGCGGCGAGTCGGTGCTGATCGAGACGATCGTGCAGCCCGAGGGGTTCGTCGCCGCGGCGCACGTGCACCCGCACCAGACCGAGTGCTTCGAGGTGCTCGAGGGCCGGCTCGGGATGCGCGTTGGAGGGCGGGAGCTCGAGGCCGGCCCGGGTGAGGTCGCCACGGTCGAGCCGGGCACGCCGCACCGCTTCTGGAACGCGGGGGACCAGCCGGTGCGCTTCCTCTGCCGGGTGAGCCCCGCGCTCGAGTTCGAGTCGCTGATCGAGACGATGTTCGGCCTCGCCGCCGACGGCAAGACCAACCGCAAGGGGATGCCCAACCCCCTCCGGCTCGCGGTGATCGCGCGGTCGCACTTCGACACCGTGCGTCTTCCCTTCCCACCGGCCTGGCTGCAGCGGGCGGCACTCGCGGTGGGGGCCCGGCTCGGCCTCCTGATGGGTTACCGGCCGACCCTCGCCGCAGCGGCGGCCTGAGCCGCCGGCGATCGCGCTCCGGGAGGCCCGGCGCTCACGCGCTCCGGGTCTCCTGGAACGCGCCGCGCACCGCCTCCTGGGCCTCGTTGCGGTCGATTGCCGCGGCCCGCATCAGGTCGACGGCCGCGAGGCGTACCTGTCCTACGATGTGGACCGCGGACAGGTTTCCGGTGGCTTCCAGGACACCGTTGGCAAGCGCTGCCGCCCGCACCGCCGCGTCACGCACCGCCTCGTCGCCGCCTCCCTCCAGGTAGTCGACGAGCGCACGGGTGGCGGTGGCCAGTTCGCGTATGGCCTGAATGGCCTCGGGCGGGACCGTGTCGTCCAGGTCAACCGCTCGCAGCGCGCCCCTGGCCAGCGCCCGCACGTTCTCTACGGCCAGCCCCAGCTCGCCGCCGGCCACCGCGTAGCGCTGGAGGCTGGAGCGCACCCCGCGGCGTCTGGGAGTCAGCCGGGCGGCCTCGCCGGCGGCGTCTAGGGCCTCGAGCATCACGTCGTGCAGTGAGTCCACGCTCGCGATGGCCATCAGTGCCGCGTCGGCCTCTTTGGCGCTGCGGTTCTCGATCGACCCGGCGATCCGCTCCAGCGCCCGGCCCATGCTGTCCAACGTCGGCCGGGTTCGATCCCGGACCAGGCGCACGGGGTCCACGGGCAGGAGCACCATGGCCACGATCAGCGCGCAGGCACCGCCCACCAGGGCATCGAAGAAGCGGTCGAAGTCGAAGCCGCCGTCCGGGGGCTGCAGCGTGGCCACCAGCACGCCCGAGGCGGCCGCCTGCGTGGCCACGAGCGGCCCGCCGCCGAGCAGGGTGGCCCCGAGCATCGCCAGCCCGACCACCACGGCGATCTGCCAGGTGCCGGTGCCGATGACCGCCACCAGCGCGTCGGCGATCGCGATGCCCAGCGCCACGCCGACGGCCACCTCCACCGCGCGGCGGCCGCGCTCGCCCACGGTGAGCCCGAGCGTGACGACCGCGGAGATCGGAGCGAAGAAGGGCTCCGGGTGATGCAGCACCTCGGTGGCAACCAGCCAGGCGCTCGCGGCCGCCACGGAGGTATGGAGGATCGGGCGGGCGGTGGCGATGATGCGCTGGCGGCGCGTGCGCAGGCCCACGCGTGAGACCTCGGCGGCCTGCTCCAGCAACTCGGAGCCGCTGGCGGCTCCCACGGTCTCGGCCGCGCGCCGGGTGAGGCGGCGGGAAATGGGCGGAGGAACCTCCCGCTGTCGCTCGTTCATCGGCGGTACCAGCGCGGCGAGACGTTCGGGGGCGGCTGCAGCCTGGCCCTGGCCACCAGCAGCGTCGGCTCCGGGAGCGCGACGTGCCCCTTGAGCGCCACCGCGAAATGCTCCCCCAGCCCGTCGACGCTGTCCGCCCGGATCCCGAAGGACGCCGCCAGCGCCACGAAGTCCGGTGTCTCGAGGTCCACGCCCTCGTGCGGATCGCCGCGCCGGTCCTGATCGAAGCGCAGCATTCCGTAGCCGTCGTCGTCGACCACCACCGCGGTCAGCGGGATCTGCTCCTGCTTGGCGGTGGCGAGGTCGCCGCAGGCGTACAGGAACCCGCCGTCCCCGGAGATCGTGACCGCCGGTCCCTCGCCGGCGAGGGCCGCGCCCAGTCCCTGTGGAAAGGCGCAGCCGAGGGTTCCCCAGCCGAGTGGATAGGACAGCTTGCGCGGCGCGGGCGTGCGGTGAAAGCCGCCGAGCCAATAGCCCGGAATGCACATGTCGCAGACCACGACCGCGTCGTCCGGAAGCGCGGCCTCGACGGCGGACAGGAAGCCGGAGGCCTCGGCGTCGGTCTGCGCGAGGTCCTCACGCACCCGGCCTCGCAGCGCGGCGATGCGCCGGCCGAGGCCGTCGATGCCGCCGCGCTCGGGCAGCCGCTCGGCCAGTGCCGCGGCGGCCGTGGCCGCGTCGGCCTCCAGCACGAGGTCGGGCAGGTAGTTCTTGGCGGCGTCGCGGGCGTCGACGTTCAGCGCGAGCAGATGCGGCGGCTGGGGCATCTTCCAGCCCTGGGTCATCATGCCGTCGAAGTCGCTGCCCACGGCCACCACCAGGTCGGCCTCGTCCCAGAGGGCGCCCACCTCGGGCACGTGCGGCGGCGCGTCCACGAGACAGGGATGGCCCGGGGGCAGCAGGCCGTGGGCGGAGTAGGTCAGCAGCACGGGGGCCACCAGCCGCTCGGCCAGCCGGGCCACCGCCTCGCCGGCGCCGGACTGAAGCGCGCCGCCGCCCGCCCAGACCAGCGGCCGGCGCGAGCGGGACAGGAGGTCGACCGCGCGCTGCAGCTCCTCCTCGGTGGGCGGGGACGGCGGTCGCATGGGGCGCCCGGGCTGCACGTGCTCGGGCGCGCCGCCGGTACCGCCGCCCGCGTCGGCGGCCAGCAGGTCGGTGGGCACCTCCACGTAGACCGGCCGCGCCGGCGGAGCCAGCGCGGTTTGCGCGGCCGCGGCCACGGCCGGCCCCACGTCTTCCGCCCGGTGCACCCGCACCGCGTCCTTGACCACCGGCACGAACATCGCGGCCTGGTCGGTGGCCTCGTGCAGGGTGCCGCGCCAGACACCGGGGCGCCGGACGCTGGTGGGGATGTCGGTGGCGATCACCAGGACCGGCTGGCGCGACGCCCAGGCCTCGCCGACCGCGCCCAGTGTGTTGGCGGCGCCCGGCCCCGTGGTGGTCAGCGCGACCCCCAGCCGGCCGCTGGCCCGGGCGTAGCCGTCGGCGGCGTAGGCGGCAGTCTGCTCGTGCCTGACCCCCACCAGCCGGATCGGAGAGGCGTTGAGCTCGCGCCACAGCGCGAGGTTGTGGACGCCGGGCAGGCCGAAGGCCACTTCCACGCCCGCCTCCTCCAGGGCTGCCACCGCGGCGCGCGCCCCTGTCAGGATCTCGCTCGATGACCGGGTCACCGGAGTCCTCCGCACCGCTCGCCGGCGTGCGCATCGCCGACCTCTCGCGGGTGCTGGCCGGCCCCTACTGCACGATGGTCCTGGCCGACCTCGGCGCGGACGTCATCAAGGTCGAGCGCCCCGAGGGTGGCGACGAGACTCGCTCCTGGGGCCCTCCCTTCGTGGGCGGCGAGGCCGCCTACTACCTGTCGGTGAACCGGGGCAAGAAGAGCTGCGCCCTCGACCTCTCCCAGCCCGAGGGCCGGGAGCTGGCGCTCGAGCTCTGTGCGGGGGCGGACGCCGTGATCGAGAACTTCAAGGTCGGCGGGGCGGAGGGGCTCGGGGTGGGCTACGACCAGGTGAGGGCCGAGAACCCCTCGGTGGTCTACTGCTCGATCACGGGCTTCGGCTCGCGTCGCGAGCCGAAGGGGCGCCCGGGCTACGACTTCGTGGCCCAGGCCGAGACCGGCCTGATGGCCATCACCGGGCCCGAGGAGGGCCCTCCCTACAAGGTGGGCGTGGCGCTGGTCGACGTGCTCGCCGGGTTGCACGCGGCCGCCGCCATGCTGGCCGCGTTGCACCGAGGCGAGGGCGCCCGGATCGAGGTGCCGCTGCTCGACAGCGGGCTGGCGGCACTGGTCAACGTGGCCCAGAACGCCCTGGTCACAGGAACGGACCCGGTGCGTTACGGAAACGCGCATCCGAACATCGTGCCGTACCAGGACTTCGAAACCGCTTCCGGCCGCATTGCGGTGGCCGCCGCCAACGACGGGCTCTTCCGCAGGCTGTGCGATGCGATCGGCAGGCCCGAGCTGGGCGCCGACCAGCGCTTTGCCGCCAACGCGTCTCGGGTCGAGCGGCGGCGGGAGCTCATCCCTCTGCTGGAGGAGCGCCTGCGCGAGCGTCCGGCCGACGAGTGGGTCGAGGTGCTGCAGGCCGCCGGCGTTCCGGTGGGCAAGGTGCGATCGGTGCCGGAGGCGCTGGACGCCGCAGCCTCTGCCGGACGCCCCGCGACGATGCAGGTCGAGCATCCCACCGCCGGCCCGCTCGACCTGGTCTCCTCCCCGATGTGGCTCGATGCCGAGCCCGCCGGCCGTCCCGGCCCTTCGCCCCCGCCTCTGCTCGGCGAGCACACCGCGGAGGTGCTGCGCGAGCTCGGGCGAACGGAGGCGGAGATCGCGGATCTCGTGGCCCGCGGGGTGGCCCTCAGTGCGGCTCGTCGGCACTCGAGGCCGGAGGGCGCGACTCCTCGGCCAGCGACGTGATCGTCAGCAGGCCGCGGGCGGCCTGCTCCATCACGTCCGTGGCCTCCTCGGACGAGCGGGCGTAGAGCTCCACCAGCATGTGGATGACGATGCTCTCCTCCTCGTGCTTGTGGAAGCGCACGTGGGTGAAGAACTCACGCGTCCCGTGGTCGCCGAAGGCGGCGAAGGCCAGCGACTCGGCGGCCTCGGGACCCGAGCAGGACTCCACCTGCTCGGCGTCCACAGTGACCGTGCAGGACGCCACCCAGGGCGTGCCCGTGACCATCCGCTCCCAGCGGTCCTCGACCGGCTCGATGCGCGAGATACGCCGTCCGTTCTCCTCGTAGAAGGCGAGGCTTAGGTGCGGCTGGTCGTGAAGGCAGTCGAGGCACTGCACCACGGCCTCCTGGACCTCCTCGACAGGCTCGACGGCCTCGCCGCTGTCGGCGTCGACCTTGAGGATTCCCTCGTAGTGGAGCTGCACCTCGAGGTTCTGCGACCAGCAGCGGTAGCAGCGCAACCAGCTGGACTGGGTGCCGAGGGACTCCGGGGCAGATCCTTCCATTACCCCATTATGGCTGTCCGAAGGCGGCTCACCCGTCGAGGGCGCTGGCGAGGGCCTCCAGGGTGGAGTCGAAATCCGTCTTTGCGATGGGCCCGACGCAGGGCGAGGTGGCCCCGGCATCGCGGTACGCGCGCACGGTCGCGACCGCCTCCTCGGTCGAGCCGATGGCCGCGAGACGGGTGAGAAAGCGGTCGGAGATCGCCGCCGCCGCGGCCTCGGGGCCGACCTCCTGCATGCCGCGGTCGAAGCTCGCCACGTCGTCGCCGAAGCCCGAGCGCTCGAGCATCGTGCGGTAGAAGGGAAGCGAGAAATAGGGCACGAGCTCCTGGCGCAGCCGCTGCCGCGCCTCATCCGGCTCGGCGGTCACCGCGCTCGGCACCGCGGCGACGATGTCGAAGCCCTCCAGATCCCTGCCCGCTCGCCCGCGCCCCTCGCGGACGGCCGGCACGACCACTTTGCTGATGTAGTCGGGGTTGCAGAGCCAGAGCATCACGCCGTCGCCGATCTCGCCCGCCAGCCGCAGCATCCCGGGGGAGAGGCCGGCCAGGTAGATCGGCAGGCCGGCCCGCGCTTCGTAGCCCATGAAGTGGAAGCTGGAGGAAAAGCGCTCGCCGCCCGGCGGGTCCTCTCGGTTCAGGATCGCCCGGACGACTTGGGCGTACTCGCGCATCTCGGCGACCGGCCGACCGATCGTGTCGCCGTACCAGCCCTCCACCACCGGACGGTGGGAGACCCCGAGCCCGATCACCGCCCGGCCCTCGGAGAACTCGTCGAGCGTGGCGAAGGACTGGGCGGTGGCCACCGGGGTGCGTGAGTAGATCGGCAGAACGCCGGTGCCGAGGCGGATGCGCTCGGTCCGGGCCGCGTACGCCATCAGCGTGGTCACCGAGTCGCGGGCGGCGATGTGGGTCACGAAGACCGACTCGTACCCCAGCCGCTCGGCCCGCTCGACGCGCTGGATCGCGGTCTCCAGCGAGCGCCCGACAGAGATGAACGAGCCGAGTCCCAAGCGGCGCGGAGCCTAGCGCGCCTAGCATGCGCTCCGTGCTGCCCAAGGTGGTCCGCCGCGGTGTGCCCGAACGCCTGCGCCACTCGGCCCGGGTGCGGGCACTGGCGCTTCGGGCCGGGCTCATCCCGCCGCGGACCATGCACTCAGCGGGCGAGGCGGCGCTGTTGGCGGAGCTGGCCCAGGGTCGCCGCCGGGCGGTGGAGGTGGGGGTCTACGAGGGCTCGTCGGCGCTGGTCCTCGTCCAAGCTCTGCCCCTCGCCGCCGAGCTACACCTGATCGAGCCCTTCGGGAGCGGCATGGACTGGTGGGAGCCCGCCGACGAGGGCGCGGTGAAGACGGTGGTGGGGCGAGCGGCCCGCAGGCGCGGCGGTCCGGAGGTGCACTGGCACGTGACCACGAGCGAGGCGGCCGCGCGGGACTGGCGGCTGCCCGTCGACCTGGTGTTCATCGACGGCGACCATTCCGAGGCCGCCTGCCGGCTCGACTGGGATCTCTGGCATCCGCTGGTCGAGCCCGGCGGGGTGGTGGCCTTCCACGATGCCCGGGGCGGGGACCCGGGCCCGACCGCGGTGGTGGAGGCGCTGTTCGGCGAGGGCGGGGAGGGTCGCGAGGGCTGGCGCATCCTCGCCGAGCGCGACACCGTGGTGGCCGTTCAGCGCTTGACGAGCAGGAACACCAGCGCGAGCGCAAAGGCGATCTGACCCACGCCCACGGCCACGCCCAGGTTGGCGGCCCCCGCGAGCTCCGCCACGAGCGTCGCGACCACGAAGACGGCCACGAGCGTCAGCGCCTGGGCGGCCAGCCCGCTCATCCGCGCACCTCCGCCCGCCGTTCGAGCTCCTCCACCAGGTCGCCGATCCCGGCCGCTTGATCGCGGCCCGCGAGCAGGCGTTCGGCCTCCCGCCGGCCGCCCAGGGCTCGCAGGGCCCGCTCGCCCCATTCCGCCTCCAGCTCGCGGAGGGCCGACAGGCGGCGGGAGTGTGCGCGCCGTGCGGGGAGGTCGAGCGTCGCGTGTTGGGTGTCGAGGGCGTCCCGCAGCTCCTCGATGCCGGTGGGCGGGGACAGCGAGGAGACCGCGACCACCGGCACTTCCCGCGAGCCGATCGCGGCCAGGGCCTGAGCGAGGTCGCGCTGCGCGGAGGCGGCGGCGGGACCGAGGTCGGCCTTGGTGACCACCAGGACATCCGGCACCTCCATGATCCCCGCCTTGAGGAACTGCAGCACGTCGCCCGAGGCGGGCTGCACCACCACGGCCACCTGATCGCAGACCTCCTCCACGTCGGTCTCGGACTGCCCCACACCGACGGTCTCGACCACCACCAGGTCGAACGCCGGCGCCAGCGCCTCGACGGCCTCGCGCGTGGCCACGGCCAGCCCGCCCAGACGACCGCCCGCCGCGGTCGAGCGGATGAGGACGCCGTCGTCACGGGGATCGTGTTCGATCCGGGCGCGGTCGCCGAGCAGCGCCCCGCCGGAGCGCTTGGAGGAGGGGTCGACCGCCAGCACGGCCACGGTGCGGCCGCCGGCCCTCCAGTCGGCCACGAGCACCGAGAGCAGCGAGGACTTGCCCGCTCCGGGGGGTCCGGTGATCCCCACGATCTGGCTGTCCGCCTCGCGTCCGAGCGAGGTGGGGGAGACCTCGGCCAGAAGCTCGGCCGCTCGCTCACGGCCCGCCGCCGAGCGGTCCTCGATGACGTTGAGCGCAGCTGGCGCGGCGGCCCGGTCCTGGTCGCGCAGCCGGCGGCCCAGCTCTGCCGGATCGGTGTCCATCGGCGGCGGACGCTAGCCGAGCAGGGCCCTCACCGTGGCGGCCACGAGCGCCGGCTCGTCGGTCACCTGGCGCCAGGTGAAGCGCACGACCCGGTAGCCGGCGAGCACGAGGCTCTGGTCGCGCCGGCGGTCCTCCTCGAACGCCGCGTGGGTGGAGTGGGTGGCCCGCCCGTCGGTCTCGACCACCAGCCGCTCGGCCGGCCACAGGAAATCGGCCTTGATCTCGCGGTCTTCGAGCCGCAACCAAGCGTTGGCCAGCGGCCGGGGCAGGCGAGCAGCGTCACAGGCACGGAAGAAACGCTCCTCGATCTCGGTCTCGGTCAGGCCGTGGTCACTCCACGAGCCAAGCACGCTCCGCAGCACGCCCACGCCCCGGCGACCACCGGCCCGAGCGAGTACGTCTTCGACGGCGCGCAGATCGAACCGGCGGAGCATCTCCGCGCGGTCGATGGCCCGCTCGAGGCCCCGCCGGTCCACCACCTCGGACAGGTCGAGCAGCGTGCGGGCGACGGTGGTGCAGGGGATGCCGTCGTGGGTGGTCACGTCGGTGCCGGTGAGGGTGGCCGTTACGTGCGCCTGTATGCCCCGTCGCGAATGCACCGCCGGCCGCGGGACGGACACGTCGATCGCCGACCGGTTATCGGGCCGCAGCTCCCAGTGGCCCCCGGCCGAGCGGTACGAGAGCACCGCCTCCCCGCCGTAGGCGAGCACGGCGGCCATCCAGCGTCCGTGGCGGGTCAGGCGATCGTGGCCAACGGCATAGACGCCCCGGTGAATGCGGTGGAGGCGCCCGCGAGCCACTCGGCTGCGCACGGCGCTGGCGGTGAAGCCCAACGCCAGGAGCTGGGCAAGGGAGACCACCCCATGTTGCCGGCGGGCCAAGGCTGCCAGCACCACGTCCCGAGGGGGTAGTCGACGTTGCGTCCCACTATGGGACGTTTCTGCATGGACCCCCGCCATGCCAACCAGGATGCCGCCCGGTGGCGCACACGTGGGTGACGAGCGTTACGAGATTGCCCCAACTCCGTAACGCTCGGCCACCAGCTCCACGATGTCGCTCATGATGCGGGTGATCTCGAAGTCCTTGGGGGTGTAGACCCGCGCCACCCCGGCGGCCAGCAGCGCCTGTTCGTCGGCTGCGGGAATGATGCCGCCGACCACCACGGGCACCTCGGCGCCGGCCTCGGCCAGCTCCTCCAGGACCGCGGGAATCAGCTGGGCGTGCGAGCCGGAGAGAATCGAGAGGCCGACCACGTGCACGCCCTCGTCGACGGCAGTGCGGGCGATGCGCGCCGGCGTCAGCCGGATGCCCTCGTAGACCACGTCCATGCCGGCGTCGCGGGCGCGGACGGCAATCTGCTCGGCGCCATTGGAGTGCCCGTCGAGCCCGGGCTTGCCCACCAGGATCTTGAGCCGGCGTCCGAGCGCCTCCGACACACGCTCCACCCGGTCGCGCAGCTCCGCCAGGGCGGAGTCGGAGACCGCGGCGCCCGCCTCGCCCACGCCGGTGGGCGCCCGGTACTCGCCGAAGGCCTCACGCAGCACGGCAGCCCATTCGCCGGTCGTAGCCCCGGCCCGAGCCGCGGCAAGCGTGAAGGGCATGATGTTCACGTCGGGATCGGCAGCCGCCCTACCCAGCTGATCGAGCGCGGTCTGAACCAAAACCTCATCGCGAGCGGAGCGCCACTCGCCCAAAGCGGACACCGCGGAGGCCTCCACCGCCGGATCCACCCGCAGGATCCCGCCGTCCTCCCCCTCCTGCAGGGGCGACGGCTCCGCCTCGGTGAACACGTTCTGGCCCACCACGCGCAGCTCGCCCGCCTCGATCCGGCGCACCCGCTCGCGGTGCGACTCCACCAGCTTGGTCTTCATGTAGGGGACCGACTCCACCGCGCCGCCCCGCTCGGCCACGACCGCCATCTCCTCCTGTGCCCCGGCCACCAGCTCCTCGGTGAGCCCATCCATCACCTTCGAGCCTTCGAAGATGTCCGGGTACTCGAGCAGGTCGGTCTCGTAGGCGAGGATCTGCTGGATGCGCAGCGACCACTGCTGGTCCCAGGACCGAGGCAACCCGAGGGCCTCGTTCCAGGCTGGAAGCTGCAGCGCCCGCGCTCGCGCCGAACGGCCCATCGTGACCGCCAGCGCCTCGAGCACGATCCGGATGATGTTGTTTTCGGGCTGGGCCTCCGTGAGGCCGAGCGAGTTCACCTGCACGCCGTAGCGAAAACGCAGGTAGCGCTCGTCGTCGACTCCGTAGCGTTCGCGGCCGATCTCCTCCCACAGGTGCCCCATCGCGCGCAGCTTCGCGTGCTCCTCGACGAAGCGGATGCCCGCATTGACAAAGAAGGAGATGCGGCCGAACACGCGCGGGAAGGTCTCCTCGGTCACCCGCGCGCGCACCCGGTCCAGCACCGCTTGGGCGGCGGACAGCGCGTAGGCGATCTCCTGCACCGGCGTGGCGCCGGCCTCCTGGAGGTGGTAGGAGCAGATGTTGATCGGGTTCCAGCGCGGCACCTCGTCGACGCTGAAGGCGATCATGTCCGCGATCAGGCGCATCGAAGGCTCGGGCGGGAAGGCGTAGGTCCCGCGGGAGAGGAACTCCTTGATGATGTCGTTCTGCGTCGTGCCCTGGAGCGAGTGCCGGTCCACGCCGTTCTCCTCGGCCACGGTCATGTAGAGCGCCAGCAGCCATGCCGCGGTGGCGTTGATCGTCATCGACGTGTTCATCTCGTCCAGCGGGATGCCGTCGAGAAGGGTGTGCATGTCGCCCTTGTGGGCGATCGAGACGCCCACCTTGCCCACCTCTCCACGCGCGAGCTCCGCGTCGGGGTCGTACCCGGTCTGGGTGGGGAGATCGAAGGCCACCGACAGGCCCGTCTGGCCCTTGGCCAGGTTGCGACGGTAGAGCTCGTTGGACTCGCGGGCCGTCGAATGCCCTGCATAGGTGCGCATCACCCAGGGACGATCTCGCTCGGGGAGGCGATGCTCGACCATGAGGAGAATTGTATGGTCGGTCACCCGTGAGCCGTGCCATTGACGTTCTCCACCTGGGTCGGGACCGTGTGATCTGCGCCTACGAGGTGGACGGCCTGGTCGTCGACCCGGGCCCGGCGTCGTGCCTGGACACACTGCTGGACCGGCTGGGCGCCACGGTTCCGCGGGCGCTGCTCCTGACCCACATCCATCTCGACCATGCGGGAGCTGCGGGGGTGCTCTGCCGCCGCTATCCCGAGCTGATCGTCTACGTGCACGAGCGGGGCGCCCCGCATCTGATCGATCCGTCGAAGCTGCTGACGAGCACCCGTCGCCTGTACGGCGACGCCATGGAGGAACTCTGGGGCGAGGTGGCCCCTGTCCCGGAAGACCGCATCCGGCCGCTCGCAGGCGGCGAGGTGGTGGAGGGCTTCCGGGTGGCCTACACGCCCGGCCACGCCTCCCATCACGTCTCCTATCTGCACGAGGAGTCGCACGACGCCTACGTGGGCGACATGGCCGGGGTGCGCATCCCGCCTCACGAGTTCACCCTGGCGCCCACGCCGCCGCCGGACATCGATGTCGAGGCCTGGCTCGACTCGCTTCACACGATCGCCGTCTGGAACCCGCAGTCGCTGCGGCTGACTCACTTCGGCCAGGTAAACGACGTCGCCGAACAGCTCCACCGGGTGCGGACCGCCCTGACCGACGCCGCCGACCGGGCCCGGCTCGAGGGCGAGGAGCGCTTCATCGCCGGCCTCGAGACCCGGGTGCGCGAGGCCACCGACCCGGCGACGACAGAGATCTACGAGCAGGCCATGCCGCCGGACCAGCTGTACCAGGGACTGGAGCGCTACTGGCGGAAGAAGGCCGAGTGACCTCCGCGGAGACCGTCGAGCTGCCCCGCACGGGCGGCCCCGGGACAGGCCTCGGAGGCCACTGGCGCGTGATCGTCCTCAACGACGACCACAACACCTTCGAGGGCGTGGCCCAGGCGCTGTCCCAGGTGCTGCCCGGCGTGAGCTACGACCAGGGGATGGCGATGGCCAACACCATCCACAACAGCGGTCGCGCCATCGTCTGGAGCGGCCCCCGCGAGACGGCGGAGCTCTACTGGGAGCAGCTCAAGGACGCGGGGCTCACGATGGCTCCCCTGGAGCAGGGTTGAGCTCATGAGCTTCGCCCGAGTCGACGATCTCCCAGAAGGTGGGCAGCAGCGGCACCTGATAGGTGCCGGCCATCTCGACGCGCTTCGCGGCGATGGTCTCCGAGTACCAGTAGGCCTCGAACTGCTTCTTGGTGGGAAACACCGCCGTCTGGATGAAGTCCAGCCGCCCGTCGAGGTTCCGGCGGAACTCCCACTCGGTGGCGCCGTAGTCCAGCACGGCCTCGGCGGCGGGAGCCCACCCCTCGGCGAACTTGTCGCCCCGGAAGGGATTTATCGGCCAGCGAATCTCGACGAGGATCATGCGCCCACCTCCGCTCGTATGGCGCCCGCGCCCTCCGCCAGCTTGCCTTCGCCCTCGCTCTCCGCGCCCACCAGGATCGCGATCTTGCCCAGGTGTTGGTTGTCACGCATGAGCTGGTGGGCCTCGGGCACGCCCTCGAAGCCCAGGGTCCGCCACAGCACCGGCCGGATCTGGCCCGACTCGATCAGCTCGTTGGCCTTGTTGCACTCGTAGGCGTTGGCGAAGTGCGAGCCGATGATCTGCTTCTGGCGCATCCACAGGTAACGCACGTCGAAGTCGAGGTTGTAGCCGGTGGTCCCGGCGCAGATCACCACCTTCCCGAACGGCTTCACAACGAACACCGAGGTGGGGAAGGTGGCCTGGCCGACGTGCTCGAACACGATGTCGGGCTTGTCGCCCAGGATCTCCTTGACCCGCTTGTCGAACGCCCGTGAGACCTTGAAGCGCTCCTTCTCCTCGTCGGCGGTCTCACCGCCGCGCCGCATCATGCCGGCGAACTCGCTGCGGTCGATGAAGTCGACGGCGCCCAGCTGCCTGACCAGCTCGCCCTTCGCGGGCGAGGACACCACGCCCACGGCGTGGGCTCCGGCGATCTTGCAGAGCTGGGTGGCGAACACGCCGAGGCCTCCCGCGGCACCCCAGATCAGGACCCGCTGACCGGCCTGCAGGTCGCACTGGCTGATCAGCATCCTGTAGGCCGTGAAATAAACGAGCCCGTAGGACGCCGCCTCGTCCCAGCTCAGGTTCTGGGGCTTGGGCAGCAGCTGCTGGGCCTGCACCTTGGTGAACTGTGCGAAGGAGCCCCAGGTGGTCTCATAGCCCCAGATCATCTGGGACGGCGCCGCCAGCGGATCGAGCCCGTGGACCTCCTTGTCCTCGTAGGAGGCCATGTTGCAGTGGATCACGACCTCGTCGCCGGGCTTCCAGCGCGTCACGCCCGCGCCCACCTTCCACACGACCCCCGAGGCGTCCGAGCCGCCGATGTGGTGGCCCCATTCGGGATGGTCGCCGTAGCGCATCACCGACACCGGCTCGCCCAGCGCGGCCCAGACGTTGTTGTAGTTCACACCCGCGGCGAGCACCCGCACGATCACCTCGAACGCGCCCGGCTCGGGCACCTCGACCTCCTCGAGCTGGAAGGCGTCGCGGGGCTCGCCGAGGCGCTCCTCGCGGATGACCCACGCGGCCATCGTCTCGGGAAGCGTGCCGGGCTCGACCTCGAGCTCCGACACCTTGCTCACGTCAACGGCCATGCACCCTCCACGGTCTCTGCCACGGCCGAGGATGCTACTGCGCACAGGTCAGGCGGACACCGCTTCGGCCTCGCCCGCGGCGGCGGGGCGCTCCTCGGCGTCGGGGCGCTCGGCGCGAAGCGGTGCGATGCAGACGAACGCGATGAGCACGCCGGCGGCGGTCACCCCTGCGGAGAGCCACATTCCGTTCGAGAGAGCGTGGATGAAGGCGTCGTTTCCGGCCTCCTGCACGCGCTGGGCCACCGCCGGATCCAGGCCCCGCAGCACGCCGGCGGCCTGGCCCGAGCCGAGGTTGTCGACCAGCGCCTCCCGTTGCGCCGCGCTGACCGGAAGCCCCGCGAGCGAGTCGCGGAGGCTCGAGCTCGCCAGGTGCTGGAACAGCGCCCCGATCGCCGCGACGCCGAAGGTGGCGCCCACCATGCGGCTCATCGAGAGGATCCCGGAGGCCACGCCCGCCTTCTGCGCCACCACGGCGTTCATCGCCGCCGTGGACATCGGCGACATCACCAGGGCCATTCCCGCGCCCATGATCACGAACGACGGAAGCAGCAGCTCGTAGCCGGTGTCGACATCGATGCGGGTCTGCAGGAACAGCGCGATGGTGGTGAGGGTGAGCCCCGTGACGATCAGGGGACGAGGCCCGACGCGGTCGGTCAGCCGCCCCGCGATGGGTGCGATCAGCACGATCATGAGCGTCGCCGGGAGGAAGCGCACGCCGGCCTCGACCGCCGAATAGCCCAACAGGTTCTGCATGTAGAGCGCGATGAAGAAGAAGATCGCCAGCATCGCGAAGGACACGATGAAGGCCACCGCGTTGGCGCCGAGGAAGGTGCGTGAGCGGAAGAGGGCGAAATCGACCATCGGCTCGCGGACGCGGGGCTCGAGCAGGGCGAATCCGACCAGCCCCACCACCGCGACCAGGAACAGCGCCACGATCTCGGGCGATCCCCAGCCCCAGGAGTTGCCCTCCACCAGCGCCAGCACCAGGGCCGTGAGGCCGGCCGACAGCGCCGCGATCCCGGGCCAGTCGATCGAATGCGTGGTGGTCTCGTCGCGCGACTCATGGGTGGCGAACAGGGTGACCGCCACCGCGGCCACAGCGACGGGAAGGTTGAGGAAGAAGATCGCCCGCCAGGAGACGAACTCGGTGAGCGCGCCGCCCACCACCGGGCCGATCGCGAGCGCAAGCGCGGACACCCCGGCCCACGTCCCGATGGCCTTGCCGCGTTCCTCGGGCGGGAAGGTCACGGTGATGATCGAGAGCGTGGCGGGCATCATGAACGCCGCGCCCACGCCCTGGATCGCCCGGCCGGCCACCAGCGCCGCCTGATTGGGGGCGAGGCCGATCGCCGCGCTCGACAGCGCGAACACCACGACGCCGAACAGGAACATCCGCCGCCGGCCGAGGATGTCTCCCAGCCGGCCACCCGTGACGAGCAGCACCGCGAAGGTCAGCGTGTAGGCGTTCACCGTCCACTCGAGGCCGGAGAGCGAAGCACCGAGGTCGTCCTGGATGGACGGCAGGGCGACGTTCACCACGGTGTTGTCGAGCATGATCATGAAGAGGGCGAAGCACATCGCTCCGAGCGTCCACCAGCGGCGGTTGCCCTCGTTCAGGCGAATACGGTCGGTCACAGCTCGAGCCTTTCGACGATCGGGGTGACGGCGGCGGCGAGGGTGTCGCGCTCGCCGGGTTCAAGGGTGTCGGTGAAGCGCTTTACGGCGGCCAGGCGAACCTCGAGCAGGCGCTCGTAGGTGCGTCGCCCGCGGGCGGTCACGGTGACCAGCTTGCTCCGGCGGTCGCGCGGGTCCTCGGCCCGCTTGACCTCGGCGCGCTTGACCAGCGCCTCCACGGAGCGGCTGACGGCGGGGACGGACAGGCCCAGGCGATCCGAGAGGTCCTTGACCGAGACGGGCTCGGTCTCCTCGCTCAGCACCATCAGGCACTTCACCTGCGAAAAGGAGATGCCGGCGGCCTCGAGGGCCACGAAGAAGTCGCGGCCGGTGGACTCGAGCAGGTGCTTCATGAGCCGGGTGAGGTCGCGAGTAAGCGTCCCGGCCGTTCCCACGTCATCCGCCCCGGCGTCTTCAGCCTGTGCCGCGCCAATTACTTGCATGCAAGAAAGTATTGCATACGCGCACGCAAGTGTTGAGAGGCGCGTGGCGGCCCCGGGATGTTCCTGGCCGCCCGTCTGAACCGGGCGACCGACGAGGCGGTGCGGCGCGACCTCGCGGCGCCCAGAGCGCAACCTGGCCGACTAGCAGATCTCCACCAGCGAGATGCTGGCCAACTCGGCCATGACCAGCCACGATACCTAGAAGTAGGGTGACCCCAAGATGAAGCGCGGCCAACTCCTGATCATTCTCCTGGCGGTCGTCGCCGTGGCTGCGGTGGCCCTCGTGTCGACAGGAGGTGACGGGGAAAACGGTGACGGAGAGGGCACGGATCAGGGGCCCGCGGCGCCCGCCGGCGCAGTCCGGATCCCGTTCGTCTATTCGCCCGAGAAGGAGAAGCTGCTCGCGCCGTTGATCCGGCGCTTCAACGAGCAGCGCGACGAGGTCGGGGGCAAGCCGATCTTCGTCGAGGGTGAGGTGATGTCGAGCGGAGAGGCCGAGACGAAGATCGCCGACGGCCGGCTGGAGCCGGTCGTGTGGTCGCCCGCCTCGTCGCTGTGGGGACGCCTGCTCAACTTCGAGGCCGACCAGCAGCTAGCTCCCGAGGAGAACCCCTCGATCGTGCGGACGCCGCTGGTGATCGCCATGTGGGAGCCGTTCGCGCGGGCCCTTGGCTGGCCGCGCAAAAAGATCGGCTTCGAGCAGATCATCCGCTTGGCCCGCTCGAACCAGGGCTTCGCGGAGTTCGGGCACCCCGAGCTCGGCCGCTTCAAGCTGGTCCACACCAATCCCGATTTCTCCACCTCGGGCCTCGAGGCGGTGGTGGCCGAGTACTACGCGGCGACCGGAAAGAAGGAGGGCTTGACCGAGCAGGACGTCGAGGGATCGGCGGCGCGCCGGATCGTGCGCGACATCGAGCGCTCGATCGTCCACTACGGAGACACCACCCTGTTCATCGCCGATCAGCTGCGCAAGGAGGGCCCGGGCTACGCCTCGGCGGTGGCCATGGAGGAGGTCACCCTGCTCGAGTTCAACCGCAACCGCGGACCTCAGCCCAGGCTGATCGCTCTCTATCCGCCCGAGGGCACCTTCTACTCCGACAACCCGTTCATCGTGCTCGACGGCTCGTGGGTGAGCGCCGCGCAGCGTCAGGGCGCCGAGCGCTTCGGCGAGTTCCTCAGCGCCGAGATCACCCCCGAGCTGGCCGCTCGCTCCGGCTTCCGCCCGGCGGACCTCGAGACCGAGCCGGTAGCGCCCGTGTCGAAGGAGAACGGCGTGGATCCGGCGCAGCCCGCGCGGGTTCTCGGCCTGCCGGAGCCGCGGACGCTCGACCGCATCCGGCGCGCCTGGCGTGAGGACCGCAAGCCCGCCAATGTGCTGCTCGTGGTGGACACCTCGGGCTCGATGGCCGAGGAGAACCGCCTCGTTCAGGCCAAGAAGGGCCTTGAGAGCTTCTTCCGGGAGGTCGGCAAGCAGGACAGCGTGGGGCTCACGATCTTCTCCGACCGGATCCAGCCGCTGATCGACGTAGAGCCGTTCGGTCAGAACGAGCGCCGGCTGCGGCAGACCGTGTCGAACCTCATCGCCGACGGGGGAACCGCCGTCTACGACGCGACGATCGACGGTTTCGAGACCGTGAGGGCCGACGCAACGCCGGAGCGCATCAACGCCGTGGTGGTGCTCACCGACGGCGAGGACACCGATTCGGCGGCCAGCGGAGAGGAGGCGGTGGAGGCCGTGCGGGCCCAGGGTGACTCCGACAACCAGGTCCGCGTGTTCACGATCGCCTACAGCGCCGGCGCGGCTGGTGCGGCCGAGGCCCTCGCGGCGATCTCGGAGGCCTCGGGTGGTCAGGCCTACGAGGGCGACACCGAGGACATCGAGTCGGTCTACCGGAGCATCTCGAGCTTCTTCTGATGCCCGAGGATCTGCGCCCGTACAGCAGGTCCGAGTTCAACCGGGCGCTGGTGCTCAACGCGCTGGCCAACCCATTCAACGTGATCCTCCTGGCCGCGATGATGATCGCGGGGCTGCTGCTGAACGCGCTGCTACCGCTGGCTGTGGTGGGAGTGGTGGTGTACGGGATCGCCGCCGCCCGCACCTACTTCGACGAGGACGAGGCCGACAAGGTGCTCGAGCGCGAGCGGGAGAAGCGCCGCGCCTCCCTCGAGGCGGGCAGGCTGGACACCGGGACCCTTGCGGAGCCGATCGCCCAGCTGCTGGCCGAGGGCCGCCGTCGCGAGGCGCGCATCCGCGACGCGATCGACCGGGCCGAGTTGCCGTACGAGGAGGTCTCCGCGGAGGTCGATCGCTTCATCCGCGCAATGGAGGACGGCGCCCGCCGGGCCCAGCTCCTCTACGAGGCGCTGTCCGAGAGCCCGCCCGGCCCGGTGGAGCAGCGGCTCGCCGAGGTCCGGGACGACCCGTCGAAGGCCGAGCTGACGGCCGCCCTCGAGAGCCAGCTGGCGGTGCTGCGGCGGATGCAGGGTCAGCTTGAGCGCTTCTTCGACGAGATGGAGCGGGTCCTGGTTGAGCTCGACACCGTGCGCGGCAACCTGGTGTCGGTGTCGGCTTCGTCGGAGGCCGCCAACCAGCAGCGCCTGGCGGGCGACGTGCGGGCGCTGCGGGAGGAGGTCGGTGCCGTGGCCGCCGGGATGAGCGAGGCCTACGAGGGCCAGAGCTAGGCGCGTCGGGGCCAGGCCCCCATAGGATCGGCCCCGATGCGTGCCACCCTGTTCGGTGTCCCGGCCTCGCACCCCGCTCTGGGCGCGGAGCTGATGCTCCGCCACAAGGGGATCGAGTACAAGCGCGTGGACTTCGTCGCCGGCGTGCACCGGCTCGCGCTGAGGGCACTGGGGTTCGGTGGCGTGACGGTCCCGGCGATGCGGCTCGAGGGCGCCCGTCTGCAGGGCACGCGGCGGATCGGGCTGGCGCTCGACGCGCTTCAGGCGGAGCCCCGGCTGGTGCCGCGCGAGCCCGAGCTCCGCGGCGCGGTGCTGCGCGCCGAGTCCTGGGGCGACGAGGTGCTTCAGCCGGTGCCACGCCGGCTGGTGTGGGCGTCACTGAAGCGGGAGCGCTCGACGCTTACGACCTATCTGGAGGACGCCCGGCTCGGCATCCCGGTGCCGCTGGCCGCCCGCATGGCGACCCCCGTGGTGTTCCTGGCCGCCCGGCTGAACCGGGCGACCGACGAGGCGGTGCGGCGCGACCTCGCGGCGCTGCCGGCGCTGATCGATCGCGTTGACGAGCTGATCGCCGAGGGCGTGATCGGGCGCCCCGAGCGCAACCTGGCCGACTACCAGATCGCCACCAGCGTGGCCCTGCTCTTGAGCATGGACGACCTTCGGCCCATGATCGAGGGCCGGCCCGCGGCCGCGCACTCCCGCGAGGTGGTGGTCCGCTACCCGGGTCGGCTGCCGCGGGCCCTGCCGGCGGCCTGGCTGCCTCGCTGAGCCCGGCCTGCGGAAAATTTCGTGCGTTCCGTCAGGTCGTGCCCCTACGGTGCGACTGAACCATCATGGAAGCAGCAACTCCCCTCAGGCATCCGCACGTGCGGGTTGTCGGCGACCGGCTGGCGATCGACGGGCTCGTCGTGGACGACGACTGCGCCGTGCGCGTCGTGCGCGACCGCGAGCAGGCGGGTGAGGACCCGGCGAAGACCGTCAGCGATGCCGTGGAGATCGGGGCCCGGGTCCTGGACCGCGAGCAGGCCGCCGCCAACGCCGAGTACGTGAAGACCGAGTTCGAGCGCGCCGCCACCGAGCTCAACGTGCAGTTCTCCGACCGGGCGCGGGAGGTGGCGGAGTACTTCAACGAGCGCGTCGAGCAGGTCTTCGGCCCCGAGCACGGGCATCTGGCCAAGGAGCTCGACAAGCTCTTCTCCGACGGCAGCTCGGCCTCGGTGCAGAACCGCGTGCGCGAGCTCATCGCGGAGTCTATGGCCCGCTCGCGCGAGGACCTCATGCGGCTCTTCTCCTCCGCCGACGGGGCGAACCCGCTGGCGGACTTCAAGGCGGGCACCATCCGGGCGCTCAAGGTGGCCGAGGAGCGTCAGTACGAGAGCCAGCAGGTGCTTCAGCGCCAGATGGCGGCTCTCGACAAGCAGCTCCAGGCGCTGCGGCTCGAGAAGGAGAAGCTCGAGGACGTGGCCGCGGAGCGCGAACGCGGCACCGCCAAGGGGCGCACGTTCGAGCAGCTGGTGGCCGACACGGTTGACGAGCTCGCGCTGGCCCAGGGCGACGTGGCCGAGGCGGTGGGCGACCTGCGTGAGGCCACCGGCAAGCGGGGCGACGTGGTCGTGGGGCTCGACGCCTGCGCGGGGCCGGCCCGCGGCCGCCTGGTGTTCGAGGCCAAGGACAGCCGCATGAGCACTCCCCGTGCGCTGGGTGAGCTGGACGAGGCGATGGCCACACGCAGCGCCGACTTCGCCGTGCTGGTGGTGCCCACCGAGGGCGAGGTGCCGGCCAAGCTCGAGCCGCTGCGCGAGTACAACGGCGACAAGCTGGTGGTGGCGCTCGACCCCGACGCCGGCACGCTGCCCCTCGAGCTGGCCTATCGCCTGGCCCGGGCCCGCGTGCTCATGCAGCGCGGCGGCAGCGACGGCATCGACGAGGGCGCGGTCCGCGATGCCGTCGAGCGAGCACAGGCGGCGCTGGGGGAGGAGCGCAGGATCAAGCAGCAGCTGACCGGCGCCAAGAGCAACATCGACCGGGCCTACGACATCGTGGGAGCAATGGGCGAACGGGTCCGCGCGCTGCTGGAGGAAATCGACGCGCTGGTGCGCACCGGCGACGAGGAAGACCTGCGACCGGCGGAGGTCGACCAGCTGGAGCTGTAGGGGCCCCCTCTAGGGCAGCAGCAGATCGCCGCTCGAGCTCGGGCGCTCCCTGCCGATTCGCAGCAGGGCCGGCCTGATCTCCTTGGGCACCGCGACGGCCGAGCCGGCGCTCACCTCGTACAGGCCTGGGTCGAGCGTGCTGCGGATCGTTGCGGTGTCGAGCGGGTCGACGGGCCCCACCTGGGTCCTTGTCCGCTCGCCCTCGAGAGTGATGCTCTGGCGACGACGGGTCTGGTTGGAGACCGTTATCCGGACGGGCCCCGCGCCGATGCGGGCCGGCGACACCGTCACCGCCTCGTCCTGCACCACGCCGGTCAGCTCGATCGGGACCGGCGGCCGTGGGTCGTTGGCGAAGTCCTCGTCCCCGCAGCCCGCGATGAGCGCGGTCGCAATCCCGGCGCTGACGACGACTCGTGCCCTCATCCCTCGCGGGCGGACACTAACCGAACCACACCGACCGTCGGTCCAGGAGCAGCTGCTCCAGCTCACCCTGGATGTGAGCCCGGATGTCCTCGGACAGACCCTGAACCAGAGCCAGGTCGTCGGCGTCCTCGGGCGGGTGGGCCGAGAGGTCGACCGGCGCGAGAAAGCGGATCTTGAACTTGGCCGGGAGGTACATCAGCGCCGCCGCCAGCCCGAGATGCGGGAAGGCGTGGTTGACCGGGAAGTAGGCCAGGCCGGTGAGCCGCTTCAGGAGCGGCACGTGAGCGAAGATCGGCATCGCCTCCTCGGCCCCCACCACGGCCACCGGCACGATCGGTACCCCCGCGCGAATGGCGGTACGGACGAACCCGCCGCGCCCGAAGCGCCGCAGCCGGTAACGCTGCCAGTAGAGCTTGCGCGAGCCCTTCTGCCCCTCGGGGAAGACGAGGGCGAGCCGCTGCTCGTCCCGGAGCAGGCGCTGGGCGTTGGCGGGGTGCGCGGCCACCAGGCCGATCTTGTTGGTGAGCATCCCCACGCCCGGATAGCCCTTGAACCAGTGCTCGCCGAGCATGTAGACCGGGCGGGGAGCAGGGTGCTCGTGACGGATCGCCTGCATGATCATCGGCGCGTCCGGGGGCAGCGCGCCCGAGTGGTTGGACACGATCAAGGCCCCGCCCTGCGCCGGGACGTGGTGGACACCCTCGACCTCGACCCGGAACCAGTAGCGGTAGTAGAAGTCGATCAGCGGCTCGATGAGATCGGACACGCGCTGGGAGCGGCCCCAGTCGTCGATCGCGCGGTCCGGCTCGGGCGCCGGCATCAGCTCCCGCAGGCGGCGGAGATCCGGTGCCGGCGGGGCCGCCGGCAGCGCATTCCCCGCGCCGGGCTCGGAAACCAGCGGCCCCCCGAGCAGCGGGCTGTCCTCGGACAGGCCGCTCCGGCTCGCGGGACGCCGCCGTTCAGTCACTCGCGAACGGAAGCCCCACGACCGTGGCCTCGGCGCCGTCGACCAGGACGGTGTCGCCGGGCCCCGCCTCGCGCCGCACCAGCGCAAGCGCGATGGGGCCTAGACGTGGAGAGACGCACGTCGAGCCCAGCCGGCCGACCACCCGTTCCCCCAGCAGGATCTCGCTACCGCGGGATGCGGCCTCCGACAGGCGCAGCCCGCGCAGATGCCGGTTCGGCTTGCCCCGGTAGTGGAGGCGGGCCACCGTTTCCTGCCCCACGTAGCAGCCCTTGGTGAAGCTCACGGCCCGCTCGTTGATGCCTGCCTCCTGCGGCATGGTGTTCGCGTCCATGTCGTACCCGAGCCGCGGGCGCCCGGACTCGATCCGCAGGCACTCGACCGCCTCCTCGGATACCGGCTCCGCTCCCAACCGCTCGCGCCAATCGTCCGCATGGACGTTCGAGCAGAGGAGGTCGAGTCCGAGCTCCGTCCGCACGAGCAGGCCGCTGCCGGTGTCGGCGAACGAGTGCTCATCCGCCGGCGGCGGATCATCGACCAGGCCGTCGACGGCGGGTCCCACCAGCGACAGCAGGGCGTGGTCCTCGGTGAGGTCCTCCCACTGGACGTCGCGTCCGAGGGTGTAGGTGGTGAGCAGGTGGCGGAGCACCGCGTGGCCGATGGCCTCGGTGTCGAGCAGGTAGAAGTCGTCGCCGCGCAGGACGCGGAGATCGGTCCGCAGCTTGCCCTTCACGTTCAGCACGGCCGCGTAGCAGCCGCTTCCGGGCTCCAGGGCCTCCACGTCGTTCGAGACCTGCCCCTGAAGAAAGTCCGCCGCCTCGGCGCCCCGCACCGAGAACTTGGCGCGCTCGGAGCGGTCCAGCAGTCCGGCGGACTCCGTGAGCAACGCGTATTCGTCCGTGGCCACGGTCATGGAGCCAATGCTACGCACGCACCGGCAAGCAGGGTGGAACGATGCTAGGTTTAGGCAAGGCTAAAATCGAATTCGAATGTCGCGAATGTCAAAGATGTGGGAGAGCAAAGTGTCGCGCCGCAAGCTCATCGGCGGCGCTGCCGCCACCGGCGCGGCTTTGCCGCTCCTGCACGAGGTGGTGCCGCACCAGGGTCTCCACGGCAGCGATGCCTCCGCCGCCGAGCACCACAAGGCCGTGGCCCGGGCTTCCCACAGCGGTTCGGGCCACCTCGGAACGGTGGGCGGCGTCGACCCGCGGGTCAACGGCTTCGACCCGCAGGAGATCCTGCGCGACTTCGACGAAGGCACGGTCAGCGGCGGGGTCCGCGAGTGGGAGCTCGTGGCCGAGGACCGCGAGATCGAGGTGGCCCCGGGAGTCAAGTACCCGGCCTGGACCTACAACGGCCGGGTCCCCGGCCCGACGCTGCGGGCGCGCGAGGGCGAGCGCCTGAGGGTCCGCTTCGTGAACGGCTCCAGCCACCCCCACACCATCCACTTCCACGGCATCCACCGGGCCGCCGCCGACGGCGTCCCCGGGATCGGCGCCGGCAACATCGCCCCCGGCGAGTCGACGGTCTACGAGTTCGACGCCACGCCCTTCGGCCTGCACCTCTACCACTGCCACTCGACTCCGCTGGCGGACCACATCGCCAAGGGGCTCTACGGCGCCTTCCTGATCGACCCCAAGGCGGGGCGCCCGGCCGCGGACGAGATGGTGATGGTGATGAACGGCTTCGACACCAACTTCGACCGCTCCAACGAGGTCTACGCCGTCAACACCGTGGCCTTCGCCTACATCGACAAGCCGGTGCGGGTCAAGCGCGGCGAGCTGGTGCGGATCTACCTCGTGAACCTTCTCGAGTTCGACTTCGTCAACTCGTTCCACATCCACGCGAACTTCTTCGACTACTACCCGACCGGCACCCGGCTCGAGCCGAGGGACTTCACCGACACCGTGGTGCAGGGCCAGGGCGAGCGCGGAATCCTGGAGCTGCGCTTTCCCTACACCGGCAAGTACATGTTCCACGCCCACGTGAGCGAGTTCGCCGAATTGGGATGGATGGGCTTCTTCGAGGTCGTCGACTAGCCGTGGAGGCTCGCTCCGCCACCGCTCCGCGCAGCGCCCGCCGGCCGGCCTGGCTCGCCGGCGTCCTGCCACTGGCCATCCTCGCGGTGGCCATCGGGCTGTTCGTGGCCTTCGACGCTCCCGGCCTCGACCGCATCGGCGTTCCCCAGGAGGAGCTGACGGTCGAGCGGACCGTGCTGGAACCGGGCCGCATCTCGCTGCACGTGCGCAACGACGGCGCCGACCCGGTCGAAGTACGGCAGGTGATCGTCAACGACGGCTTCGCCGACTTCAGCCAGACCGACCCCGAGCTGGGGCGGCTGGCGGGCGGCGAGATCGACGTTCAGTACCCCTGGATCGAGGGCCAGGCCTACGAGATCGCCCTTCTCACGGCCACGGGCGCGACCATCGACCACACGATCGAAGCGGCCGTGGAGACGCCCGACGCGGACCTGGGCTTCTACGGGCTGATGGCGCTGATCGGGCTCTACGTCGGGGTGATCCCCGTGGCCATCGGCATGCTCTGGCTGCCCTGGCTGCGTGGCGTCGACGCCCGCTGGATGCGCTTCCTGCTCGCCTTCACCGTCGGCCTGCTCGCCTTTCTCGGCATCGACGCCCTGCTGGAGGGCACTGAGCTGGCCGGCACCGGCCCGGAGTCGCTCGGCGGCGCCGCGCTGGTGTGGCTGGGCGCGGCGGCGGCCTATCTCGCCCTGGCGGCGGTCGACGGGTGGCTCTCAGCACGCCAAGGTCGCCTGCGCGACGAGCCCGAGAAGCCCGGAGAGTCCCAGCAATCGCTCGGGCTCGGCTACCGCGCCGCCTTCCTCGTCGCGCTCGGCATCGGTCTCCACAACCTGGGGGAGGGCCTCGCCATCGGGTCGGCCTACGCGGTCGGAGCGCTCGCTCTGGGGGCGACGCTCGTGGTGGGCTTCGCGTTGCACAACACGACGGAGGGCCTCGCGATCGTCGCGCCGGTGGCCCGCGAGGGCGAGGCCCGGCTGCGGCGGCTGATGCTGCTCGGCCTGCTGGCCGGCGCTCCCGCCGTGCTCGGCGCCTGGATCGGAGCCTCCGCGTTCGACCCCAGCCTCGCCGCGCTGATGTTCGGCGTGGGGGCGGGAGCGATCGCCCGAGTGATCGTTCAGATCGCACCGGCGATCAAGGACGAGGCCGGCCGCCTGCTCCACCCGCTCGCGGCGTGCGGGCTGCTGGCGGGTCTCTTGGTGATGTACGCGACCGGGCTGCTGGTGAGCGCCTGATGGCCACTCGAAGCGTGGGCCCGCTCGTCTCCGACGCGGTCCAGGACTACGCGAAGGCGATCTGGTCGCTGGCCCAGCGCGGCGGTGGGCCCGTGTCGACCTCTGCCATCGCCGAGCGCCTCGACGTGTCGGCCGCGTCGGCCTCCGCCATGGTGAAGCGGCTCGAGGCCCTGGGCCTGGCGGTGCGAGAGCCCTACCACGGCGTGAAGCTCACGCGGACCGGCCGCCGGGTGGCTCTGGAGGTGCTACGCCACCACCGTCTGCTCGAGCTCTACCTGGCGGAGGCGCTGGGCATGTCCTGGGACCGGGTCCACGAGGAGGCCGAGGTGCTCGAGCACGCGATCTCCCCCGAGCTCTCGGAGCTGATCGCCGCCAAGCTCGGAGATCCCACCCACGACCCTCACGGCGACCCGATCCCCACCCGCGAGGGCACCATCGAGGACCGGCCGACGGAGTCGCTGGCCGACCTGGCGCCCGGCGCACAGGGGGTTTTCGTCCGCGTATCGGACTCCGATCCGGAGATGCTGCGGTACCTGGCCGAGCGCGGGATCGCGCCGGGGGACCGCTTCGAGGTGGTGGAGCGGCAGCCCTTCGAGGGCCCGCTCACCATTCGCTTTGGAGACTCGACCCATGTGCTGGGTGGCGCGCTGACGCGCGCGATGCGCACCGTCGCCGCATGAGCGCATCTGCCGAGGCGGTCCTTCCCGGCGCAGCCGGGACGATCCGGCCACGGGCTCGCGCCCGGGCGGGGCGGTCGCGGCTGGTCCTTCTCGGTCCGGCGTTCGTGGCGGCCGTGGCCTACGTCGACCCCGGGAACTTCGCGACCAACATCACCGCGGGCTCGAAGTACGGCTATCTGCTGCTGTGGGTGATCCTCGCCGCGAACCTGATGGCGATGCTGATCCAGTACCTGTCGGCGAAGGTCGGGATCGCCACCGGGCGCAGCCTGCCCGAGCTGTGCCGGGAGCGCTTCCCCCGGCCCGTTGCGGTCGGGCTCTGGATCCAGGCCGAGCTGATCGCCATGGCCACCGACCTCGCCGAGTTCGTAGGAGCCGCGATCGCCCTCAACCTGCTGTTCGGAGTGCCTCTCTTTCCCGCAGGGCTCATCACCGCCGTGGTGGCGTTTGCGATCCTGGGACTCGAGGCTCGCGGCCGCCGCCGCTTCGAGACCACGATCGCCGGCCTGCTCGGCGTGATCCTGCTCGGCTTCGTCTACGAGCTGGTCCACACTGGAGCCGATCCGGCCGGCGTCGCCGGCGGGTTCGTGCCCGGCTTCGAGGGGACCGAGAGCGTGCTCCTGGCCACCGCGATCCTGGGCGCCACCGTCATGCCCCACGTGATCTACCTGCATTCCGCGCTCACTCAGGACCGCTTCGAGGCACCCGGCGAGGAGGACCGGCGCAGGCTGCTGCGCTTCGTGCGCCTCGACGTCGGGCTGGCCATGGGGGCGGCCGGGTTCGTGAACATGGCCATGCTGATCGTGGCGGCGGCGCTCTTCCACGGGGTCCTCGGCATCGATTCGATCGAGGCCGCCCACGCCGGCTTCGGGGCCGAGCTGGGCGGCGGCGCCGCCGTGGCCTTCGGCATCGCTCTGCTGGCGTCGGGCCTGTCCAGCTCGAGCGTCGGCACGTACGCCGGGCAGATCGTGATGCAGGGCTTCATCCGCCGCTCCATCCCGCTGCTGGCGCGGCGGCTGGTGACGATGGCGCCGGCGCTCGTTGTCCTCGCCATCGGGCTCGACCCCACGAAGTCGCTGGTGGTCAGCCAGGTCGTGCTGTCGTTCGGCATCCCCTTCGCGCTGGTCCCTCTGGTGCTGCTGACCCGCCGCGCCGACGTGATGGGGACCCTGCGAAACGGCGTCGCCACGACCGTCGCGGCCGCCGCGGTGGCAGCCCTGATCATCGCCCTCAACGCGTTCTTGGTTGTCTCGACCTTCACCGGTTAGGGTTCGCCCCGATGGCGCTCGCCGAGGACTTCCAGGCTGTGGTCGACTCGCTGCCGCCCGACTGGACCCAGCTGGAGCTCGACCTGCGCCTCTTCGACGAGACCCACTACATCGACGCGGCTGCGCTGCTGGTGCAGATCAACGCGATGCCGTACTCGAAGGCCGACTGGCACTGGCGGCTGCGGGTGGCCCACGAGTTCGGCCACGCGGCCGCGCCCGAGACCACGAGGGGAACGCTCGCCCTGCTCGACGCCGAGGGAATGGAGGGCGAGCTGGCGGTGAGGGAGGCCCGCTCCGGCCGGGTGGAGGTCACCCAGATGTGGGGCCGCCCCGAGTCGGTGCGCCAGGAATTCCGCAAACGCCGCGCGCAGTAGGCGAGCCGATGGCGCGCGTGGCCCTGCTGTGTCCGGACCTGCTCTTCGGCTCCAAGCTGCAGGGCGCCCTTCGCGCCGCCGGCCACGAGGTGCTGCCGCCCGACGCCGAGGCCGACGTTCTGGTGGTGGACCTGACGGTCGACCCCGACGAGCGCATCGAGGCCAGCGCGAGCGCCATCCCACCGCGGCTCGGTTTCTACTCCCACGTGGAGCAGGACGTGCGCCGGCGCGCGGAGGAGGCGGGCTTCGAGCGCGTGGTGCCGCGTTCGCGAATGGCCCGCGAGCCCGCCGCGCTCGTCGAGGCGCTGGTGGAGAGCAGCGGCTAGGGCGCCGGCCAGCTCGCAGGCGGGCGGAACAGCCGGCTCACATCGGGGCGCCGCTCGAGGATCCCGAAGCGGGCGTCGAAGCGCGCCCAGGCCTCGAGCTCGTCGAGATCGAGCCGAATCGGCGGGCGAAGCGCCGGGGCGACCGCACGCAGCTGGGCCCGCACGAGGCCTTCGTCGGCGCCCGAGGCGTTCACCAGCTCCTCGACCGTCTGGTCTCGATCGGCCAGAGCCGTGCGCGTTCCCAGCTCGAGAAGCTCGAGCAGCCCGTCGAGCTGCTCGCCGATCCGGGTGAGATTCTGCCGTTCCGTGGCCAGCACGAGCTCCGGGTAGCGCGGCGCCCCGTAGCGGTCGACCCTGAACTCGCGCGTGCGCACGCCCCGGCGGCGGAGCGCCACCCCCTCGACGTTCCAGAACGACACGACCGCGTCCACGCGCCCGGCGATCAGGCTCGGCACCGCGGAGAAGCCGATCGTTACGCGCCGCACCCGGTCGGGATCGCCGCCGTCGCTTTTCAGGACCGCGCGTAGCACGGCATCGTCCGACGGGAGGCCGGTCACGCCCACGCGGCGGCCCTCGAGGTCGCGGGGCCGCTCGATCCCGGGGCGGGCGATCACCGCGGCGAGCGGACGCTGCACCAGCGCTCCGATGCCCACCACGTCGCTGCCGCGCTCGCTCGCCAGGCCGAGGTCGTGGATGTCCATCACCGCCACGTCCGCCCGGCCCGCTGTGAGCAGCTTCAGCGAGTCGGTCGATGACGACGGCACCCGCACCTGGAGATCGAGCATGAAGTCGGCGTCCGTCCGCTGAGCCGCATATATCCCCGCGTGCGCCGGGTTCGGCTGGAAGTCGAGCGCCACCGTCAGGCGTTCCTGCGGCGGATCCTCGCCGCAACCGGCCAGAGCAACCGCGGCGAGCAGCAGGCAGAGAGGGCGGTGCACGGGCGAAGCCTAGGGGCGCTTAGACTCCGACCGGATGCGGCGGGTCACGTTCTCGCGGAATTTCACGCTCTCGCTGTCGCGGACCTGCCGGTGCTACTGCAAGTACTGCGCGTTCGCCACCCACCGGCCGCACCTCTACGCACCGGAGGAGGTGGAGCGGCTTCTGGACGAGGCCGCCCGCCGTGGGGCCAAGGAGCTGTTGGTGCTGACGGGTGAGAAGCCGGAGGTCAACACCGAGGTGGCTCGCCGGCTGCGCGACCACGGCCACGAGGACTTCGTCTCGTATGTGGCCTGGGCCTGCGAGCGCGCGCTCGACCGGGGGATGCTCCCTCACACCAACGTAGGGGTGTGCACGCGGGATGACCTGGCACGCCTTCGCGAGGTGACCGCCTCACAAGGGCTGATGCTGGAGTCGGTGCGTCCCGATCTCGTGGTCCACCAGGGATCACCCACCAAGCACCCCGAGGTACGGCTCGACACCATCCGGGCCGCCGGCGAGCTGCGCATCCCGTTCACCAGCGGGATCCTGGTCGGCATCGGGGAGGCGCCGGAGGACCGGGTGGCCGCTCTCGAAACCCTGGCCGAGCTGCAGACCGAGCACGGCCACCTGCAGGAGCTGATCCTCCAGAACTTCGTGCCGCACCCGCGCTACTACGGCGCCGAGCCGGCCGCGATCGCCGACGAGGCCCAGCAGGGGGAGCGTGCGCCGGCCCATGAACTGCCGCTGCCGGGTTGGGCCACGCCGGTCACGCTGGAGGACATGCGCGTGCTGGTGCGCGAGTGCCGGCGGCTGCTGCCCGGCGTGGGCGTGCAGATCCCGCCGAACCTCTCGGACTGGTGGCTCCCGCTGGTCGAGGAGGGGGCCACCGATCTCGGCGGCCTGTCGGCCAACGGCGACCACATCTCGCCCGAGCACCCCTTCCCGTCGGTGCACCGCATGCGCAAGCGACTGGCGCCGGCCGGCTACGCGCTCACCGAGCGGCTGTGCGTCTACCCCCAGTACATGGACGCGAGCTGGCTGGAGCAAGGCGTGCTCGACGTGATCAAGCTGAAGTACTGGAGCTTCATCCCCCGGCGCGGCTCCGGTCGCCGGGAGGAGCGGCCGCGGCGCCCGGAGCTCGTCCCCGCCGCCATAGCCGGCGGCCGCGATGGAGCCACCCTTTCGGGGGAGCAGCTGACCGCCCTGTTCTCCGAGACGCGTCCCGAGGCGATCGAGGACATGCGCCAGGCGGCCAACGAGCTGCGCCGAGAGCTGGCCGGCGAGCGGGTGACGTTCGTGGTCAACCGCAACATCAACGTGTCCAACGTCTGCGTGGTGGGTTGCGCGTTCTGTGGCTTCGGCCAGGGACGGCGGTCGCCCGACGCGTACGAGCACTCCGAGGTGGAGTTCCGGCGCCGGGTCGCAGAGGCGGTGGAGTTCGGGGCCACGGAGATCTGCATGCAGTCGGGCATTCACCCCGACTGGACGATCGCCGACTACGAGAAGTGGCTGAGGATCGCCAAGGACGCCGCGCCGGACATGCACCTTCACGCTTACTCGCCGATGGAGATCGACGCGATGGCCGGGGACCTGCCCCTGGATGAGGTTTTCGCCCGCCTCAAGGCCGCCGGTCTGGGGTCCACGCCCGGGACCGCCGCCGAGGTCCTGCACGACGGTGTGCGCGAACGAATCTCCCCGAACAAGCTGCCGGTGGCGCGCTGGGTCGAGATCATCGAGGCCGCGCACGCCGCCGGCGTGCGCTCGACGGTCACGGTGATGTTCGGCCACATCGAGGAGCCTTGGGAGCTGGCGGAGCACATGCGCGTGGTTCGGGCGCTCCAGGAGCGCACCGGCGGCTTCACCGAGTTCGTGCCCCTCTCCTTCATCCCCTTCCACACGCTGCTGGGACGTACGCACGGGATCGAGGAGATCTCCCGCGAGGACAACCTCAAGCACACCGCCGTGTTCCGGCTGGCGCTGGGCCGCACCATCCCCAACCTGCAGGCCAGCTGGGTGAAGATGGGACTGGATGCGGCGACCGAGGCGCTCGACTGGGGAGTCAACGACCTGGGGGGCACGCTGATGGAGGAGAGCATCAGCCGCCTGGCCGGCTCCTACCACGGGGTGAGGCTCGAGCCCGAGGACCTGGTGGCGGCCGCCCATGCCGCCGGGCGGCCGGCCGCCGAGCGCGACACCCTCTACGGCATCCGCCGGCGCTACGACCTGCCGCTCGCCGCGTAGCAACCCGGTCACAGGGTCTTCGCACCATCTTCACGCCCCGCGGCAGGGCGCCCGGCACGCTGTGGGCATGCGCCGCCGCGAGTTCATCGGGCTCGGGATCGGCGGTGTGGCGACGGTCTCTCTCGGCGCCGCGTTCTGGGACGACCTGTTCGGGAACGCGCAGAGCCGTCCCCTGCGGCGCGGCCCGGGCTACGGGCCGCTTGCGTCCCCCGGACGCAAACGGGATCCGTCTGCCCGAGGGCTTTCACTCCCGCCTGGTGGCGCGCGGCGGGGAGTCCGTGCCCGGTACTGCCTACCGGTGGCACCTGGCCTCCGACGGCATGGCCGCCTTCACCCGCGACGGCGGCGGCTTCGTGCTGGTCTCGAATTCCGAGATCTACGAGGGCGGCGCATCCGCCCTCGTCTTCAACCGCGAAGGCGAGATCGAGGCCGCCTACCGGATCCTCTCGGGCACCACGCAGAACTGCTCCGGCGGCGGCACGTCGTGGGGCACCTGGCTGTCCTGCGAGGAGGTGGAGGACGGCCGGGTGTGGGAATGCGATCCGGCCGGCCGCCGGCGGGCGCGCGTCCACCCGGCCATGGGGGTGTTCAAGCACGAGGCCGCCGCCGTCGACGCGCGCCGCCGCCGCGTCTACCTCACCGAGGACCTGGTGGACGGCGGGCTGTACCGCTACACCCCGGAGCGCTGGCCCGACCTGTCGGCCGGGGGGCTGGAGATCGCCAGGGTGGCGCGCGACGGCCGGGTGGACTGGGTGCGGGTGCCCGATCCACTGGCAAAGCGGGAGCGCACCCGGCGTCAGGTGCGGGGCAGCACGCAGTTCGCGCGCGGTGAGGGTGTCTGGCTCGACGGGGACACGCTGTACGTGAGCACCACCGCCGATCACCGGGTGCACGCCTACAACCTCGGCTCCGAGCGCATCCAGGTGGTCTACGACGGGCTGGCCTCCCGCAGCGCACCGCTTCTGCGGGTGGACCAGCTCACCGGCTCGGGCGGGGGTGAGGTGTTCGTATGCGAGGACATCGCCACCGACGAGGTCGATATGGGGGTCATCTTGGCGGACGGCCGCGTATCCAGGTTCCTGTCGGTGACCGGCCCCAAGCACCGCGGGTCGGAGCTCACGGGCGTGACGTTCGACCCCGGCGGGACCCGCATGTTCTTCTCCTCGCAGCGGGCGTATGCCAAGAGCGACCTCGAGCCAGGGCCGGGGGCGATCTACGAGGTGCGCGGTCCGTTCAGGGGCTAGTGGACCTAGCGGAACAGGTCCTTCTCGGCCGGTCGGCGCAGCGCGGCCGCGCCGGGCCCGTCCTCGTCGGTCACGTGGCGCCCCAGCCCGCGCACGAGCACAGCGGGCTCGCGCGAGTCCTTCGCCCGGGCCAGGTCGGCCGCCCCCGCCACGGCGTCGGCGATCGCGACCTGGGTCACCCGCAGCTCGCGCCCGTACGCGTCGGGCCTGCCCTGCCAGTCCTCGAGCGGCGCGAGCCCGGCGACGCCGATTGCCACGTCCGTCTGGCCCAGGCGCCAGGCGCGGCCGAACGAGTCGGCCACGACCACCGCGGGCCGCACTCCCCGGGCCAGGGCCAGCCCGGCGCGCAGCCGCCGGGCGGAGGCGTCGGGATCCTCGGGCAGGAGCACGATTTCCCCCGCTGCCCCCACGTTCGACTGGTCGACCCCCGCGTTGGCGCAGATCAGTCCGTGCCGGGTGAGGCAGATCAAGACGCCGCCCGACGCGCGCAGGACCTCGGCCGACTCGTCGAGCACCGCCTGGACCAGCCGGGCATCCTTACCGCCCTGTTCGGCCGCCAGCGTCCGGGCCCGTCCGCTCGGCTCGATCTCCGCCAGCCGGCGCACCCGGCCCTCGGCCTTGGACACCACCTTGTGAGAGACCACCACCACGTCGCCTCCCGACAGGTCGCCGGGGGCGGCCGCCGCAATCAGCGACGCGAGGTCCTCGCCGGCGTGAACGTCGGGGAGCACGTCCAGGGGCAGACAGACAAGCGAGCGTCGCGGCGGAGACACCGTTGCAGCTGTCAGGCCGAGGCGCGGACCGGCGTCCCGCGACTGGTCGAAGCGGATGCCCGGGCGTGCGAGCGGTCGAGCTGACGCAGCGCGCCGCGGGTGGAGGGCGCCTTCCCGCGGCAGAGCTCCAAGGCACCGACCAGCTCGGCCAGATCGTCGGGCGTGTCCACGTCGAGCATCAGCGTGGGCAGGCGCTCCACCGACCAATCCAGGCCCGCGTCCTCGGCGGCGGCGGTGTGCCGGGCCAGGCTGCCGGGGCCGAAACTGGGCTCGATCGCGTCGGGCGGAGCGAGCAGCAGGGCGTTGGTGCCGGCCAGATGACGGTCGGGCACGATCGCCGCCCCGGGACCACGGTCCAGAAGCCGCGCCAGCTCGGCCGGATCGAGCAGCGGCGTGTCGGCCGGCACCAGCAGCACGCGGTCGAAACCGGCGTCCAGGGCGTGCCGCATCCCGATGCCGGCCGCCTCGGACTGGCCGGCCATCACGCGGTCGCGCAGCACCTGTACGCGGCCGCCGAGCGCCACCGACTCGGCCACCCGGTCGGAGGTCACGACCGCCACCTGGTCGACCCCGGGGGTATGCCGGAGTGCGGCGAGGACGTCGGAGAACATCGCCCGGGCGAGCGCCTGGCGTGAGCCTGCGCCAAGCGTGCCGGCCAGCCGCTGCTTGGCCGTCGCGAAGGTCTTCACCGGGAGGATCGCGATCGTTCTCATCGTCGCCCGTTCGGTGCCGCCGAGCGTACCGGTCGGCGCTTTGCGCAGCGAGCGTTCATCCAACCAGAGAGGCCGCAAAGTCCAGGGTGTTCGTCGCCACCTGCCGCCGCCGCTCGGGTGTGTCCATCAGGGTGTCGACCGTCAAACAGGGGGCCTGGTCCACGTGCTCGTCCGCGACCATGCCGTCCACCACCTCGGCGTACGCCTTCGCGACGCCGGCGGCGGTGGGCTCGATGCCCGCGTAGGCGCAGCATTCGCGCGTGGGCCCTTTCAGCACCCGCCCCTCCACGAACGGGCTCACCGCCACCACCGGCGCCGGCGCTCCGGCCAGCGCCTCGCGCATGCCGGGCAGCGCCAGGATGGGCCCGATCGAGATGACCGGGTTCGAGGGGCCGATCACGATGGCCTCGGCCTCGGCAACGGCGGTCAGCACGTCGTCGCTGGGGCGAGCCCGCTCGAGGCCGCGCAGCTCGACCGCCTCCACCGGCCCCGGCGCACCGGCGACGATCATGTACTCCTGAAACGGCAGATGCCGTCCGTCCGCCCCGACGAAGGTCGCCACCGGCTCGTCGCACATCGGCAGCACCCGCGCCGGCACCTGCAGAGCGTCGACCACGGCGCGGTGGGCCTCGGTCAGCCGCCGCCCCCGGCGCAGCTCCTCGGTGCGGACCAGGCACAGCGCCAGGTCGCGGTCGCCCAGGCGAAACCAGGTGGGGCGCCCGGCGGCCTCCAGGGCGCCCATCACCTCCCAGGTGTCGCCGGAGAGGCCGTACCCCCGTTCGTCGATCTGGTCGGCCAGCCAATAGGTCACGAGGTCCGGGTCGGGGGACACGTGCACGCCGTAGGCTTCCACGTCGTCGCCGGTGTTGGCCACCACCACCAGGTCGTTGGCCACATCAAGCAGCCCGCGGGCGAGCTTCGCCCCGCCGCTGCCGCCCGAGAGCAGGACTACCAGCGCGGCTCCTCGATTCCCGTGAGCCGCACCCCGGCGTGGACCTTGTTGCGGACGTTCACCGAGATCAGCAGCGGCGTGATCCCCTCGATGAAGCGGGCCACTTCCAGGCGGCCGCAGTCCACCGGCCGCAGCCCGTCGATCTGGTCGACGACCTCGGCCACCCGCCCCTTGGCCTCCCGCGAGTCGCCCGCGATCAGCACGTCCTCGTGGAGGTCGTGGGCGAGGTCACCGACCACCGCGGCGCTCAGCGTGTGAAACGCGGCCACCACCTCCACGCCCTCCGGCGTCATCTCTTGGGCCTGCTGGGCGGCGGAGCCCTGCGGGACGCCGAGCATCCGCGTGGCCTTCCCGGCCACGGCCGCCGCGAGCGGCACCGTGGCGTCTACCAGAATCTGCCCGGGCTGAAGCGCCTGCTTGAGGTTGGTGAGGGTCTCCGACTGCGAGCGAAAAGGTACGCAGAGCAGCACCACCGGCCCGCGGGTCACGGCCTCGGGGTTCTCGAGGCCCTCGGCGTCCGCGCCGATCCGGCCGGCCGCCTCCTGAGCCCGGCCCGCGTCCCGAGAACCGATCACGACGGGCACGCCGCCCCGCGCCAGGCGCCGGGCGAGGGCAAAGCCGATCGCGCCGGTCCCCCCGATGATCGGCACCGGTTCCACGAGCGGAGCACGCTAGCGAACGATGTAGGCTCCGCGCCCCCGTGCGACTCGCGGAACGCACAGCGCTCGTGACCGGCGGCGCGTCAGGCATCGGGGCGGCCACCTGCCGGCGACTCGCCGCCGAGGGGGCGCGGGTGGCGGTGAGCGATCTGAACGTCGCAGGGGCGCGCGCGGTGGCCGACGAGATCGACAGCTCCGCGTACGAGCTCGACGTCCGCTCGGACGACTCGATCCGCGCCGCGATCGAGGCGGCCGAGCGTGATCTGGGCCCGATCGACGTGCTGGTGAACAACGCCGGGTACGACGAGTGGGGTTGGTTCACGGACACCGACCCGGCGCTCTGGGACCGGGTGCTGGCCGTGAACCTGCGCGGGGTGATCGCCGTCACTCACGCCGTGCTTCCCGGTATGCAGGACCGCCGACGGGGGCGAATCGTCAACACCGCCTCGGAGGCGGGGCGCGTCGGCTCCAGCGGCTCGGCGGCCTACTCGGCCGCGAAGGCGGGGGTGATCGGCTTCACCAAGGCGATCGCGATCGAGAACGGCCGCTACGGCATCACCAGCAACGCGGTGGCCCCCGGGCCGATCGAGACGCCGCTGCTGATGGGAGCGCCCGAAGAGCTGGGCGACCTGGGCAGGAAGCTCGTGGAGACGATGGTCGGCGCCACCAACCTCCGCCGCCTCGGCCAGCCCGACGAGGTGGCCGCCGCCATCGCATTCCTGGCCTCCGACGACGCCTCCTATGTCACCGGGCAGGCGCTGGGCGTCAGCGGTGGACTTGCCAGGATCTGATCCATGGTGAACATTCGCGAGGTCGGCCCTCGAGACGGCTTTCAGAACGAGCCCGAGGTCATAGCCACCGCCGACAAGGTGCGCCTGGTGGAGATGCTTGCCCGCACCGGCCTGCGTCGCCTCGAGGTCACGAGCTTCGTGCGGGCCGACGTGATCCCGCAGCTGGCGGACGGGGCCGAGGTTCTGCGCCGCGCGGACATCCCCGATGACGTGAGCGTCACGGTCCTGATTCCCAACGAACGCGGGCTGGACAACGCCCTCGAGCTGCGTGAGCGGTTCCAGGAGGTGAACCTCTTCCTGTCGGCCTCCGAGACCCACAACCGGGAGAACGTGAACCGCTCGATCGAGGAGTCGCTCTCCGGCCTGGAGCGGGTGGTGGGGCGCGCCCTCGGGGAGGGGCTGCGTTGCGAGGCGGTGATCTCCGTGGCGTTCGGCTGCCCCTACGAGGGGGAGGTGCCGCGCGAGCGGGTCTTCGCCATCGCACGGCGGCTGGTGGACGCGGGGTGTGAGGAGATCGGCTTCGGTGACACGACCGGCATGGCCAACCCGCTGCAGGTGCGGGAGTTCTTCGCCGAGGCCGACCTCGACGCGGAGCTCACCGCGCACTTCCACAACACCCGCGGGCAGGGCCTCGCCAACGTGCTGGCCGCGCTCGACTCCGGGGTGCGGTCGTTCGAAAGCTCGTTCGGGGAGCTGGGCGGATGCCCCGTCCCGAAGGGCGCCACCGGAAACATCGCGACCGAGGATCTCGTCTCGATGCTGCACGAGATGGGCTTCCACACCGGCGTGGATCTCCAGCGACTGGTCGCCTCGGCCCGCGCGGTCCAGGAGGTGCTGGGCCGGCCGCTCGGCAGCCACGTGCTGAAGGCCGGCCCGGTGGAGTGGAAGCCGGCCTGAGCGCCGGCTCGCGGGGCGTCGGCCGTCACTCGATGGGGGCGGTCACGTGGACCGCCCCCATCCGAACTCTCCGCTACCAGTCTGCGACGCCGGGTCCGTGGCCGCCGTCCTCCTCGGGGAAGGTGCCCTCCGGCCCCGCCGGAGCGGGCAGGGCGATGGGCCGGCCGGGGACCTTCTTGCCCCGGACGCCGTTGACCGTCTCGGTCGAATAGGCGTAGGTCAGCTGCGCGAAGGCGATGAGGTCGCTGTTCACCTCGAGCGCGTGCAGATCGACGTTGTCGAAGGTGTCGCACGCCTCGTGGTAGCACTGGTCGAACTGCTCTCCCGCGATACCGCCCCAGATGGCCTCCTGCTCCTCGGTCTTGACCTCTTCGGCTCCGGTGAACAGGCCGCCTGAGGGGATGCCGGCCAGGATGAACGCCTCATAGTCGCTGCGTCCCGAGAACTCGGTGTCGTCGTAGGGCTCACCGATCAGGGTGTAGTACGACTCGTACAGGTCCTCGATCGCCGTCGAGCCCGGCGGGATGGTCACGCCCTCCGGCGCCGGGAAGGTGGACTCGTCGGAGTCGTACACCATGAAGATGTAGTTCGGCGAGCCCACCATGTCGTAGTTCAGGTACAGGGCGATGCGCTCGCGCTCGGCCGGTGACAGCCCCGCGACGTAGTCCGCCGAGCCGACCAGGCCCTGCTCCTCACCCGCCCACCACCCGAACCGCAAGGTGTTCTCCGGCCGGTGCTTGGCCATCATCAGGGCCGTCTCCAGCAGCGCAGCCGAGCCGGAGCCGTTGTCGTTGATCCCCGGCCCCTCGATGACGCTGTCAAGATGGGCGCCGGCCATCACGACGTTGTCTTCGTTCTTGCCCTCCAGCTCGGCGATCACGTTGTAGTCCGTGCGGGTCTCGGCCGGGAGCACCCGGACGAAGGCGGTCGAGCCCGGCTGGGCCAGCGCCACGCCGTCGGCGAAGCTCGCGCCCACGACCGGGATGCCATGGGTGACAGGGCCCGGCGCCCCCGGAATTGGTGGATCCACGCTCGTGGCGTCCGCGACGATCAGTGCCTCGCGGTCGGGTGTGTTGCCCTGATTGAAGATGATTACGGCCTCAGCGCCCGCCTGCTCGGCGTAGAACGCCTTGGTGCCGAAGAAGCAGGTGCCGCGCTGGACCAGCGCGATGTCCGCTGGCCCGCTCCAGTCGATCCCCGCGAAGTCCGCCGGCTCGCACCCACTGGTCGACGCCCGGGGCGGGGCGAGGTTGATGTCCACCGGGATCACCCGGCCCTGGACCGTGCCCGAGCCGCTGCCGGTGAAGACGCCGGTCTCGTACGTCGCCGCCACGGGTGTCAGTTGGCGAAGCTCCGCCGGGAAGTTGAACGTGATGTCCACCGGGTCGAGCGTCACCTCATAGCCGGCGTCCTCCAGCAAGCCGGCGACGTAGTCGACGCTCTCCGCGTAGCCCTCCGTACCGGCGGCGCGGGTGCCCGGGTAGACCGGGTCCTCGCTGGTGTCGGCGATCGCCTGGAAGGCTGCCTGATGTTCCCGGACGCCCTCCAGCGTCACGCATCCCAACAGCTTGTCGTAGGTGTTGTTGGTGCGCTTCTCGCACGCGTTCCCCGGCTGGGCTGCCGCCTGGCTCGGTAGGAGCGCCGCCGATAGCAGCGCAGCTAGACCGACCAACAACAGTCGCGACCACACGCGTTTCGGCGACGCCAGCAGCTGATGAGACATCGACTCGCTCCCTTGTCCTTCCCGGCGGCCCCCGCGCCGGGCAGTATCCCTTGAGGCCGGTGCAACGTAAAGCATCCGCTCGGTGAGTGCCTGCTCCCCCGCGGCCGAGTAGATTCCGCCCCGTGGAGCTCTTCGTCTGCTGGGGTACCTTCCCCGCACCGTGGCGGCCCGGGGGCCATCCCTGCCGCAACGCGGCAGAGGCGCTGACGGAAGCGGGCTGGAAGCCGAAGGTCACCAAGACCTACGGCGGGGGACTGCTGCCGAAGGCGCTCAACCCGGGGCGGCGGAGAGTCCGCGAGCTCACCGGGCAGCAGTGGGTGCCGCTGCTGGTGACCGACGACGGTGACGTGATCAAGGGGTCCAAGCGGATTGTGGCGTGGGCCCAAGCCCACCCGCGGATGGAAGTCCCGGCGTAGCCCGGCGGACTTGCGGGTAGTGCCCCCTGCGAGGAGGGGGGACATGGCGACCGATACACGGGACAAGGACGACGGCGAGGCGCCGGAGAGCCGCGAGGAGCGGCCCGAGGCGCGGAGCACCTACAAGACTCTCGACGAGCAGGAGGGCAAGCTCTCCCCGGCCGAGGAGCGCTTCGAGCGGCGCCGCCGCACGATCGGGCTGTTCCTGGGCCCCGTGGTGCTGGCGGTCATGCTGCTCATCCCGTTCGACCTCGACGGAAACCAGCACCGCCTGCTGGCCATCCTGGCCTTCGTGGTCGTCTGGTGGGTCACCGAGGCGATCCCGATCCCGGTCACCGCCCTGGTAGGCGTCGTCCTATGCGCGCTGCTCGAGGCCACGCCGCCGCCGCCCGAGGACGACAGCAGCGTGGACGTCGTCTTCGCGCTGTTCACCGACGACACGATCTTCCTCTTCATTGGGAGCTTCATCATCGCCCAGTCGATGGTGGTCCACGGCCTGCATCGCCGCCTCGCCTACCGGGTGCTCTCCATGCGCTCGGTGGGTGGATCGACCTACCGGATCATCCTGGCGTTCGGCCTGATCGGCGCGCTCACGTCGCCGGTGATGTCGAACACGGCCGGCGCGGCGATGATGCTGCCGATCGCGCTCGGCGTGATGGGGGTGGTCGGTGGCATGGTGGCTCGCCAGGCGCCGGACGCCAAGGACCCCGAGCGACTGCGCTTCGGCGCGGCGCTGATGCTGGTGATCACCTACGGCATCACCGTCGGCGGCCTTCTGCTGCCCATCGGCAGCCCGCCGAACCTGATCGGACGGCAGCTGCTGGAGGACGAGACGGGCGAGCCCATCACCTTCCTCGAGTGGTTCATCATGGCGCTCCCGATCGTGGTGATCATGTTCGTGGCGGTGGTCGTGATCGTGATCCTGTTCAACCGGCCCGAGGTGAAAGAGGTGGACGGGGTCGAGGAGTACGTGGCCGAGGAGCGGGGCAAGCTGGGCCCGCTCTCGCGTGGCGAGAAGAACACGCTGATCGTGCTCGCGTTCGCACTGATCGGCTGGTTCCTGCCAGGCCTGGTGGGGGTATTCGCGGGCGACGACTCCGACGCCTACGTGCAGGTCGGCGAGGCCGCGAACGAGGGCATCGTCGCGATCATCGCGGCCGCGCTGTTATTCGTGATGCCCATCGACTGGGAGCGGCGCCGGTTCACCCTCAACTGGAACGAGGCGGCCCGCATCGACTGGGGGACGATCGTCCTCTTCGGAGGCGGGATCACGCTCGGCACGCTGCTGAGCGAGACCGGCCTGGCCGCCGTGGTGGGCGAATCGCTCTCCGACACCCTGGGCGTGTCCAGCCTGCTCGGCGTGACGATCGTGATCGTGATCGTGGCCGTCATCATCTCGGAGACCACCAGCAACACCGCCAGCGCGGCGATCGTGGTGCCGATCGCGATCTCGATCGCTGCCGCCAACGACCTCGATCCCACGATCCCGGCCCTCGCGGCGATCTTCGGGGCAAACTACGGCTTCATGCTTCCGGTCTCCACGCCGCCGAACGCGATCGTCTACTCCTCGGGGCTGTTGCCCATCACCCGCATGATCAAGGCGGGTGCCGTGTTCGACGTCATCGGCGCGGTGCTGTGTGTGATCGGTGTGTCCGTGATGGCTAACGTCGTGGGGCTCGCGTAGCAGGCCTCGTACGCCCGTCTGCCCTCGCGGTCGCGACCGGCGCGGCCACCGTCCTGCCCGGGTTCCTGGTCGGGACGCTCGCGCTGCAGATTCGCGGGGACCTCGACGTCAGCGTCGAGGCGGTGGCCATCGGCGTCACCGTGTTCTTTTTGGCCGGTGCCTTTGGGGCCGGCCCAGGCGGCCGTCTGGCCGAGCGCGTGGGGGCCGTTCGGGCGATGCGGGGCTCCGTGCTACTCACCGCGGCGTGCCTGCTGGCCGCGGCCGGGCTGGCGGGCTCGCTCGCCGTGTTGCTGGGGCTGCTGGCCCTGGCCGGGCTGGCCAACGCGGTCAGCCAGCCGGCCATCAACGTCTTCATGGCCGAGCAGGTCCCCCAGGAGAGGCAAGGGCTCGCGTTCGGGATAAAGCAGTCGGCCATCCCCGCGGCGATCCTGGTCAGCGGGCTCGCGCTGCCGGCTCTGGCGCTCCCGCTGGGATGGCAGGCCACTTTCGCCCTGTGCGCGCTCGGTCCGCTCGCGGTTGCCGTGGCCCTGGGTCACAGCGCACAGCACCTGCGCCCGCCGCTTCAGCGCGAGCCCGCGCCGCGCCCTTCGCGTGAGCTCATGGCGATCGCGGCGGGCGCGGCCCTGGCCAGCTCCGGGCCCAACGCGATGGGGACGTACCTGGTGGCCGGCGCGGTGGCGGCTGGTATCGCCGAGGGCGCCGCGGGGCTGCTGGCCGCGCTCGGAAGCGCCCTCAGCCTGGGCGTACGCGTGGCCCTCGGGGTCCGGGCCGACCGCCGGCGGGAATACGGCTACGGTGCCGTCGTGCTGCTGCTGGCCGGCGGGGCGGCGGGCTTTCTCCTGCTCGCCAGCGGTTTCCCCGCCACGTTCGTGATCGGAGCGCTGGTGGCCTACGCGCTGGGGTGGGGCTGGCCCGGGCTCTTCAACCTCGCGGTGGTGCAGAGCCATCCCGACGCTCCCGGCGCGGCCACCGGCGTGAGCCAGTCCGGCATCTATGTGGGGGCGGCCGGCGGCCCGGCGCTCTTCGGGGCGATCTCCGCCGCAGCCGGGTACGGGGCGGCATGGGTCGCCGGCGCCGTGCTGGCTCTGCTGGCGGCGCTGGTGCTCGGACTGGCCGGGCGGCGGCCCGCGGCGCAAGCCGCGTCCGGGAGTTCCGAGGCGCCACGCGCCTGACCGTGGCCGCATGCCCCACATGCGTGTTGAAAGCGCTCGATTGGGTATAACCCTGCTGCATCGCCGGGGCCGGTTTTCGGCACAGTGGGTTCCCCCGACCCTGCCTCGGCTTGTACGCGCGCGGGCCCGGACACGGCATCCGGGCCCGCCGCACTTCCGGGCCCGTCAGCGGCCCGCGAACTCGGCGTTGCGCTTCTCGAAAAAGGCGCGGGTGCCCTCGGCGAAGTCCTCGCCGGCGGCGAGCGTCTCCTGGGCCGCCACCTCCTGCTCGAGCGTGAGCGCGAGGGCCGGCTTGGCCGCGCCGTCCATGATCCGCTTGGCCATCCCCACCGCCCTGGGTGCGCAGGCCAGGAGTTCGTCGGCGAAGGCGCCGGTCAACGCGCCGAGCTCCTCGGCCGGCGCGATCCGGTTGGCGAAGCCGATCCGATGGGCTTCCCGCCCGTCTATGACCTTGCCGGTCATGATCAGCTCCTTGGCATTGCCCAGCCCGACGACCGCGGGCAGGCGGGAGCAGCCGCCCACGTCGGGGAGCAGCCCCACCCTGACCTCCATGATCCCGGCCACCGCATCCTCGGCCATCGTCCGGAAATCGCAGGCCAGAGCCAGCTCGAAGGCACCCCCGAGCGCCGCGCCGTGAATCTGGCAGATGGTGGGCTTGGGCATCTCCTCGAGCAGGTTCCAGGTCGTCAGGATCGGCCGGCGGAACCGGCGCACGTCGCCGGGGCTCTCCGAGAGGGCCCGCAGGTCGTTCAGGTCCATTCCGGACGAGAACATGGCACCCTCGCCCCGGAGCACGAGCACGCGCACGGCCGAATCTCCGGCCGCCTCCTCGAGGGCGGCGGCCAGCTCTGCAATCAGCTCGCCGTTCAGCGCGTTGCGTTTCTCGGCCCGGTTGAGCACCACGAAACGGGTGCCGCCGCGATCTTCGACCTCCACGAGTGCCATAGGGGTCAAATCTAAAGCCTTCTCATTCAACGGCCGACGTCAGCGTCATCCGGCGGAATGGACGGCGAGCCACTGCGCGGGCGCGCCCGTGCAGCGAAAAGGACTGCCGGCCCTTCGGCCGAAGCCCGAACCATGCTGCAGGGGCGCCGTTTCCTGGACGACCAACCGCTTCCGCCGCCGGACCCCCGGCGCCTAGCCCCGCGCGAGATAGCGGGCGCGATCATCGGCGCCGAGGCGGGTGCCGGCCTCGGTCTGCTCGTGCTGGGCTCAGTGCCCTTTGCGCCGCTCGGCACCGCGGCGCTCGGTGCCGCCACGGGCTTTGCCTTGATGCGCGTTCGCCATGCGCTGGTACGGCGCTGGCTGCGCCACCAGCTGCGCGCGGCCCGCTGATACGTTCCGGTCGGCCATGTCCGACCTGCAGCAGGCACTCGAGCGGGCGCGCGGCGGCGGCCCGCGGCGTCATCACGACAAGTCGCAGGAGCAGGGCAAGCTGCCGGTCCGCGAACGGGTCGAGCGCCTGGTCGACAGCGGCTCTTTCACCGAGGACGCGCTGCTCGCCAACTGGGATCAGGACGGTCTGGGCGCCGACGGCGTGGTCACCGGGCTGGCCTCCGTGGGGGGGCGGCCGGTGGCGCTGATGGCCAACGACCCGACGGTGAAGGCCGGCTCCTGGGGACCGAAGACAGTCGAGAAGATCATCCGCATCCAGGAGCAGGCGCTCGAGCTCCGGACGCCGATGATCTACCTCGTCGACTCCGCGGGCGCCCGCATCACCGAGCAGGTGCAGATGTTCCCTGGCCGTCGCGGCGCCGGCAGGATCTTCCACACGGAGGTGAAGCTCTCGGGCGTGGTCCCCCAGGTGTGCTGCCTGTTCGGGCCGAGCGCGGCCGGTGGCGCTTACATCCCGGCGTTCTGCGACGTGGTGATCATGCGCGACGGGAACGCCTCCATGTACCTGGGCTCGCCGCGGATGGCCGAGATGGTGATCGGTGAGAAGGTGAGCCTCGAGGAGATGGGCGGCGCGCGAATGCACACCGGTGTGTCGGGCTGCGGGCACTTCCTGGTCGACTCCGACGAGGACGGCATCGACACCGCCAAGCGCTACCTCTCCTATTTCCCCCAGCACTGGCAGGACGAGCCCCCAATGGGGCCTCCGGCCGATCCGGACGGAACGCTGCCCGAGATCCCGGCCGACGAGAACAAGCCATTCGACATGACCGCGCTGATCGACGCGCTGGTGGACGCCGGCTCCTTCCTCGAGGTCCAGAGGCGCTGGGCCAAGGAGCTGATCGTGGGTTATGCCCGGCTCGACGGCCGCGCTGTCGGAATCGTCGCCAACCAGCCCCGACAGAAGGGCGGCGTGCTGTTCGTCGACTCGGCCGACAAGGCCGCCCGCTTCATCTGGACCTGCAACGCCTTCAATCTCCCGCTGCTCTTCCTGGCCGACGTGCCGGGCTTCATGATCGGAACTCAGGTCGAGCGCCAGGGGATCATCCGCGCGGGGGCCAAGATGATCTCGGCGGTCTCCGAGGCCACCGTGCCCAAGATCTCGGTGATCGTGCGCAAGGCCTATGGTGCCGGCCTCTACGCCATGGCCGGGCCGGCCTACGAGCCCGACGCGTGCCTGGCCCTCCCCGGCGCCCGGATCGCGGTGATGGGCCCGCAGGCGGCGATCAACGCCGTGTTCTACAACCAGCTGCAGGCGATCGAGGACGAGGCCGAGCGCGCCCGCCGGACCGAGGAGCTGCGGGCCGAGTACCAGGAGGAGATCGACATCCTGCACCTGGCCTCGGAGCTCGTGGTCGACGCGGTGGTGCAGCCCGAGCAGCTGCGCGGAGACCTGGTGAATCGCTTCGCCGCCTACGCCGGGCGCGACCGCAGCCGGCCGGGCAAACGCAATCCGGTCACACCGGTTTAGGCGCGCGACGCCCCGCATAGACTCGAAGGCGTGGCTTCCGCCGCGCACAATTCCGGTTACCGCTGGGTCGTACTCGGCCTTGGCGCGGCGGCGACGGCCTCGCTTGCCGCGGTGCAGGGCGGGCTGCGGGCGCTCGGCCCCGCGTTCCAGGGCACCTTCGACCTGACGCTCGTCGAGGTCACAGGGATCTTCACCGCGTTCAGCCTGGGAACCGTGGTGACGGTGTACGGCTGGGGCGCCCTGGCCGACCGGCTGAGCGAGCGGCTCGTCCTCGCGGTCGGGCTCACCGGGGGTGCCTTCGCCCTGGTGGTCGTTGCCCAGGCCGAGGGGTACCCAGGCCTGCTGGCCGCCGCCGTGGCCGTGGGCATGCTCGCCTCGTCTGCGGTGGGCGCCAGTGGCCGGGCGGTATTCGGCTGGTTTCCCAGAGGCGAGCGCGGGATGGCCCTCGGACTGCGGCAAACCGCCGTGCCGCTCGGTGCGGCCGCGGCCTCCTTCACTCTCCCCGTGCTCACAGCGGCCACGGACCTCGACACCGCGCTGATGGTGCTGGCCGCCGCCATGCTCACGGCGGCGGTGGCCGCCGGGATCTGGCTGCGCGAGCCACCACCCCAAAGCTCGGCGGCCCCGCCCGCGCCGCCCGCTGCCCGCGACCCGCGCATCTGGCGCCTGAGCACCGCGAGCGCGCTGCTCATCGTGGGGCAGGTCGGGATCACCTCGCTCCTGGTGCTGCACTTGTTCGGCGAGCGAGGCTGGTCGGCCACGGCCGCCGCTTTCGCGCTCGGGTTCACGCAACTCGGCGGCGCCGCAGCACGCATCGTGGTCGGACGCTGGTCCGATCGCCGCGACGAGCGTATCGGCCCGTTCCGCACGCTCGCCGCTGTCGCGGGGGCCCTGCTGCTCGCCGCGGCCGCCCTCAGCGAGGCTCCCGACGCGCTCTTCGTGCCGGTGGTCGTCGCCGGCGGGGTCGCCGCGATGAGCTGGAACGGGCTCTCGTTCACGGCGGCGGCTGAGATCTCCGGGCGCGCGCAGGCCGGCCGGGCGATGGGATTGCAGAACACCCTGATGCGTGTCGCCGCCGCGGCGGTGCCGGTGGGACTGGGCGCGCTGGCCGCCGGCTGGTCCTGGCACGCGGCCTTCGCGGTCATGGGGGTCGCCCCGCTCGCCGGCCGGGCCCTGCTGACTCCGCTGGTGGCCGACGAGCAGCGGCGCCGCGACGAGTACCACGCCCGTCTGGCCGCCCGCGCTGCCGCCCAGGCCTAGACTCCCGGATCGAATGCGCGAGGGCGATCTGCTCTGGGAACCGACCGCCGAGTCGGCCGCGGCCTCCCAGATGGCCCGCTTCATGGAGCAGCGCGGGTTCTCCGAATACCAGGAGCTGTGGCGCTGGTCGGTGGAGGACCTCGAGGGCTTCTGGGGCTCGATCTGGGACTGGTTTGACCTCGGCCCCCGCCCGGCGAAGGTGCTGGCCCGCGGCGAGATGCCGGGCGCGGAGTGGTTCCCGGGCGCCGAGGTGAACTACACCGAGCGGGTCTTCAGCGGGGCCCGGGCGGGAGCGCCCGCCATCGTGCACGCGTCGGAGTCCTCGCCGCCGGCCGAGGTCAGCTGGGACGAGCTGGCCGACCAGGTGGCGCGTTGCGCCGCCGGGCTGCGCCGGCTGGGGGTGGGCCGGGGAGACCGGGTCGCGGCCTACATGCCGAACGCTCCCGAAACGGTCGTCGCGTTTCTGGCCACGGCCGGCATCGGCGCCGTGTGGTCGAGCTGCGCCCCTGAGTTCGGCACGCCGACAGTGGTCGACCGCTTCAAGCAGATCGAGCCGAAGGTCCTGATCGCCATCGAGGGCTACCGCTACGGCGGCAAGGACTTCGACCGGCGCCAACACGTGGCGGAGATCGTGGAGGCGATCCCCTCGATCGAGCACACGGTGATGGTCCCCGGTGACTGGGACGACCTCCTGGCCGAGGGGTCGGAGCTCGAATTCGAGCAGGTGCCCTTCGATCACCCGCTGTGGGTGCTCTACTCGTCGGGCACCACCGGCCTGCCCAAGGCCATCGTGCAGGGCCAGGGCGGCATCCTGATCGAGCACCTGAAGAAGGCCAACCTCCACTCCGACCTCTCCGCGGACGACCGCTTCTTCTGGTTCACCACCACCGGGTGGATGATGTGGAACTTCCTGGTCGGCGGGCTGCTGGCCGGCTCGGCGATCGTGCTCTACGACGGTCGCCCCGACCCCGAGGCGCTGTGGCACCTTGCCGAAGAGGCCGGCATCACCTGCTTCGGCGCCAGTGCGGGCTTCATCGGCGCCTGTGCCGGCGCCGGTTACGAGCCTCCCGCGCTTCCGAAGCTCCGGAGCATCGGCGCCACCGGCTCGCCGCTCGCCGTGGAGGGCTTCGAGTGGGTCTACCGGCACTTCCCGGACGCCTGGCTGTTCTCCACCAGCGGCGGTACGGATCTCTGCACCGCCTTCGTCGGCGCTTGCCCGTTGCTGCCCGTCTATGCCGGTGAGCTGCAGGCCCGCGCCCTCGGGGCCGCGGTGGAGGCCTGGGACGAGGACGGGCACGCGCTGGTGGACGAGGTCGGCGAGCTGGTGATCACCCGGCCGATGCCGTCGATGCCGCTGCGCTTCTGGGGCGATCCCGACGGTGAGCGCTACCGCGAGAGCTACTTCGACACCTATCCCGGCGTATGGCGCCACGGCGACTGGATCAAGATCACCGAGCGCGGCACCGCGGTGATCTACGGCCGGTCGGACTCCACAATCAACCGCGGCGGGGTGCGGATGGGCACGAGCGAGATCTACAGCGCCGTGGAGGGCGACTCCGACGTGGCCGACAGCCTCGTGATCGACGTGGGGGAGAAGATGCTGCTGTTCGTGGTCCCGGGCGATGGTGCGGAGGTGGACGACGAGCTCGCCTCACGTATCAGGGCCCGCGTCCGGGAGCGCTGCTCGCCCCGGCACGTGCCGGACGAGATCGAGGCGATCGCCGAGGTGCCCCGCACGCTCTCGGGGAAGAAGCTCGAGGTGCCGGTCAAGAAGATCCTGGAGGGTGCCGACCCCGAGAGCGCGGCCAGCCGCGACTCGCTGGCCAACCCGGCGGCGCTCGACTTCTTCGTGGAGCGCGCCGGGAGCCTCAGCGGCGACTCGAGCTGACCCGCGTCACCTCAGGCCCCAGCTCCGCGTCCACGCGCCGGATCAGCTCCGCGCAGAACCACTCAGCCCGGGCGAGGGCGTCCGGATCGATCGTCTCGGGCGCCCGGTCCCGCTCGTCCCGGCAGGCGATGGTTATCGCCGGGAAGCCGGCCGACCGTGCCGCGTAGGCGTCGCTGGCCGAGCGGTTTATGAACGGCCGCGCCGGCTCGCCGTCCTCGGCGATCTCCGAGCAGAGGGACGTGAGCTGGCGATGCGAGGCGAAGGTGACGATCGCGCCCTCGCGGCGGGTGTAGCGCGCCCCGCCCGCGCCGAGCGCGTCGAGGTTGAGGACGACCACCCGCTCGGGGTCCAGCTGACCGCGCTGGCGCCTGAAAAACGCGCGGGCACCCTGGGCCAGCGCCCACTGGGAGCCGCTCAGCAGGAGGTGGACCTCGAAGTGCTCGAGGCGGCCGGCGAACCGCTCGACAAGCTGCAGCGCGACGACCACCCCCGACGCGTTGTCGTTCTGGCCGGTCGCTGGCGGCGAGAGGGCCACCTCGATCAGCAGCGGCACCGCGATCACGAGCGCCACCGTGGGCACGAACTGAACGGCGGTGAGAAGCGTGCCCTCGACGCCCGTCAGCCGGATCAGGCAGCAGAGCAGCACAGCGCACATGGCCCAGAAGAGGATCCGCAGCCGGCCGCCCGGCCGTCGGGCCCTCCCGACGTCGTAGTGCGCCGCGAGAATGAGCACCCCCGGTGCCTCGGCCTCCCCCCAGGAGACCACGTTCTGAGACGAGCGCCGGCCGAGGAGCCGACGGGTCGTGGGGACCAGGCCGGCCGCATCGAGCAGCGTCAGAAGCGTCGCGGCCACCACGAGCGCCGCTCCCGTCGCCGGCGCGCGCACCGACAGCACGCTGCCGCCGATGGCCGCGAGCGCGTGCAGTGTGTAGGCGACGGGCCAGTTGGGCCAGGCCGCGAACGGCTCCACCGACGCCTCGTGTCCCAGGGCTCGGAGCCGGCCGGCGAGCCGCTGCGCGGCACGGCGCTCGGGGTCGCTGCCGGGAACGCGTCCGTACAGGTCGTCCGCGAACGCCTCGGCTTCCGCCGCAAGGGCTACGGCGTCTGGGTCAGTGCCCGGGGTGGGACTCGAACCCACACGCCCCTTTCGAGGCAATCGATTTTGAGTCGATGGCGTCTGCCAATTCCGCCACCCGGGCAGGCCGCTTTCCAATCGTAGGGCGCTCCCCCGCCGCTACGCGGTCTGCAGATGCCCGCCGCCGCCGGTCCGATGGCGCTCGGCATCGTCGCCGCTCAGCTCAACCTCGACGTGCCACTGCTGCTGGAAGCCGCGCAGCGCGGACACGACCAACAGCAGCGAGATCGGAATCAGCACGATGGTCAGAAGCCCGAGAAGGGCGGGCTCGAGCGCCGGATCCACGAATCCGTCCTTGTCCCGCTCGAACCAGGCCGGAGCGGCGACCGCGGCGAACACCGCCATCAGCACCGCCAGGGCTGCGGCCACCGGCAGAAGCCCGCGACTCCAGCGCCAGATGAAGAACGCCATCACGAGATAGATGATCACGAAGCCGAAGGAGACCACCTGGGCGCCCTGCAGGACCGACCAGCCGCCCAGCGTCACGATCAGGACCAGCGCTGCGCTGACCAGCAGCAAGAGCACGACCACGGCCCGGGTGGCCTTCGACTCGGCCTTGTCCCGGTTGGGATGCACCAGCACCGTGTCGGCCATCGCGGGTGACAATACCCTGTGGTGACCGGCCACGAGGCCGGATGAGCGGGCGTGGCGGAACTGGAATACGCGCCAGGTTTAGGTCCTGGTGGCCGAGAGGCCGTGGGGGTTCGAATCCCTCCGCCCGCATGCACTCCGTTTGACCTCAGCGCGACTCGGGTAACGCCCTAAGCGGCTCAGCGAGGGGTTGGGAGCGAATCCTGCGCAAGGATGCCGCACAAGCCAGGACCCGGAGCAGACAGGCGTCGGTTCCCTGGCCCGCATCCCGCAACGGCCCAACCCTCTCGTATCAACCTATGGAGGAGGGGTGCGCATGAAACTTGCGTTCCGTTTAGTCGTAGCCGTGGTCCTGACCCTGGCGCTGCTTCCTGGCACAGCCGGGGCACAGGTCGGAGACCAGAGCCGCAGGATGACTGAGTTGTTCACATCGCCCAATCACGCGACCAACTCCGACTTCGCGTTTTGGGGCGACCACGCCTTCTCCGGGTACTACACCGGCGATGCCGGGTCCCCGGCCGGTACCGGCCCCCGCGGCGGGTTCCGGATCTTCGACATCTCGAATCCGGCCAGCCCGCAGTTGATCAGGGACTTCAAGTGTGACGGGCTCCAGAACGATCCGTTCGTCTGGGATACCGATGACAACGGGATCGCCGACCTCATGCTCCTTGCGGTGGACCGCACGATGGAACGGCCGCACTGCGGAGCTGACCGGTCGATGACCACCGGCCCAACAGGCGCCCCAGTCGCATTCCACGCGGATCCCAACGGCTGGGAGGGCGTCCGGGTCTTCACGATGAGCGACAACCCGAACCGTCCCTTCAGGTCGATCGAGCAGGTCGCCGCGGTGTACACCGATTGCGGCGCCCACACGATCACCGGGTGGCAAGGGAACGTCGACGACGCCAGGGACCCCCATCTGATCGTGTACGTGCCGTCGTACCCGCTGAACGCGGGTCCGACCTGCGGGGAAGGTCCGGCCAGCGGTCCGACCAAGCCGCCAATCCCGGCATATCAGAACACGACCAATCGGTATGACGGCGACCAGGTCGTCAACGACCCGTTGCACAAGAAGATCCAGGTCGTGAAGGTGCCGCTGGACAACCCGGAGGACGCGGAGGAGCTCGACGAGCTGCCGCTCAGCTATCCGGGCGATCCCGACGGGGAGCAGGACTGGCAGGAGAAGGGGCTTTCCGCCGCGCTCGAGTCGGGGGCTGTTGCCTGCCACGACATCGCGGTGCACATGGAGCACAACATCGCGGGCGCGGCCTGCGCCGAGCAGGGCCAGGTCTGGGAGATCGACCCCGACACGGGGATCCCGGATACCGAGAACCCGATGATGATCGGCGACGACGAGGTCAGCTCGGACGGCGCCGGCCAGTTCCCCGGAGCGGTCGACTTCTTCCACTCCGTGATGTTCAACAACGACGGGACCATCGTGAACTGGGTCGACGAGTCCTTCGGGACCGGCTGCCCGACGATGACCACGTACCAGCCGCGGAAGTGGAACCCGGGCGGCGGTACCCACAAGACCGGGCAGCATGTTCTTCTCCGACATGGAGGGGAACTACCTGAGCGAGTTCAACGTGGGCGACCTGCGGCCCGACACCAGCGCGGGCGAGTACTGCTCGGCGCACATGGGAATGACGGTCGCGGGCATCAGGCGAGACCTGCTCGTCAATGCCTGGTACACGGGCGGGGTCGACGTGATCGACTTCACTAGGCCGAGGCGCCTGAGGGAGATCGCGTACTACGACCCGGACCAGGATCTCGGGAACGTGGTCAGCGTACCCGTACACGGGTCCGCTGTTCCAGAGGGGCCGCGGTGTCCCCGTCTACGCCTCTGACGGCGTGACGAACAACGCCCTCGCGAAGGGGATGGTCACCTACCGGGCGAGGATCCGGCAGCCGCGTCGCCGGAACCTCATGGACCACATGAACCCGCAGACGATGGACCACGAGATGATGTCCGGCCGGTAGCAGTCGGCATCAGCGTTCGGACAGCACGAGGGGGCGGCCAAGGCCGCCCCCTCGATTTAGACCGCTGGAGTGTCGGTCCCTAGTCCAGGGAGAACTCTTGGGTCTGTGGGTTGAGGTGATCCAGCCGCAGCGAGCGCCGCCTGATCTGCCGGTTGAGAGACCGGAAGATGTTTATGCCCTCGGTGATGCTGGACTCGTAGATCGCGCGGTTGTACCAGTACGACGACCACGCTCCGCCGTCCTGCGTCGGGACGAGCGGCGGCGGGTCCGAGAACCCGCGCACGATCGGATCCTCCGGGTTCGTGAACTCGGTGACCCACGTACCGGCCTGGTAGTTGCCGCTCGTCAGGATGTAACGGTTCCTGATCGGAACGACGTTGTAGTTGTGGATCGTGCAGTTCTCCTCCGCAGACTGCGCACGTGGCAGGGTCCATTGACCCAGCTTCTCGCCCGTGTCGGCGTCATAGAAGAACGCACTCTTCTGCACCGGCGGATCGTCCGCCTCGCACTCCGGCTCGAGGCCGCCACCCGGCTCCCAGCCGAGGATCAGCACTTCGCCGTCCCAGGTGAAGGTCGCCGAGTGCCAGCTGCCGCTGTGCTCCACGCCCGGCGGCGGGTCCTCGATCGGCCCAACGCCCTCTTCCTCGACGCCGAACAGGAACACCGGTCGCTCGATGCTGCCGCCCGGGGTGTCGTTCTCGCCGATGTCGAACACGTTGGTCATGTGCCCGGAAGCGCACGCCATCTTGTTCACGTCGCCGAGGATGACCCCGGAGTCGTGACACGCGTGCTGCCCCTCGAGGGGCACCTGACGGAGGAGTGCGGCGTCCTCCGGAGCGTCCAGCGGCACCTCGATGACGTCCATCGAGTAGCAGGGGCCGCCTGACGTCTGGTTGTAGACGATCAGACGGTCGTTCTCGGGATCCGGTACGGCGGTCGCCGTATGCGAGCCGCACGGCAGCTCAACCATCCCGATCAGGTCGGGATCCGTCGGATCGCTGATGTCGAAGACGTGCACACCCTCCCAGCCGGCCGGGATGTCCTCGCCGCCCACCCGGTTGACGTCGGCGTCGCACTTCGCGAGGCCCAGGGGGGCGGGGGCGGCCGCCGGAGCGGGCGAGTTGTACGAGCGGACCAGGATGTTCTCCCAGACCACGATGTCGCCCTGGCTGCCTTCGCAGTAGGTGCGAGAGACCTGCTGAGGATTGCGCCTATTCGAGATGTCGACGATCCGGAAGCCGTTGTAGTTGCCTTGGAAGGCGTAGTCCCCCCAGAAGGCGAGGTCGGAATTGGCTTCGAACGGGGTTGGTCCCGGCGGATCCGTGATGAAGTTGCCCGGGTTGGGGCTGTGTCCGAGCGCCCGTAGCCCGTCGCTGGGGCGCGTTTCATGGGTTGCCGCGGCCGTCGAGGCAAAGACCAGCAGGCCTACCGCCGCCAGGGCGACTACCGCCCAACGTGATGCTCTCATTAGTTCCTCCTCCGAGGGCTTTCGAGGCGTGATGGATCAGCCAGAAGGGGGGTGATCGGGCCCGTCCTTGGGGGGAACAACTCGATGCTTCGACGTCGGGCAGGCTGGCCGCCAAACCGCGCCGGCGCGGACAATCCATATCCGAAGGGCGCCTTCCCGGAGCGGGAACAAGCAAAACATCCGCGGTTTCGGGAAGCTGAGCCGCGGGAAGAACAGGTGCGCGATCGCACAACTTCAGGGAAGAGGGACATCGTGAGACGCCCGGCGGCGTGGCTGATTGCGCTGCCGGTGGTGGTGGCGTCTTGGTTGGGCGCGCACTGCCTCGCCTATTGGCTCGTCTCGCCGGGCGCGGAGCACCACATGGGGCTCCACGCCGACAGCGGCCACGCGTACCTCGGCTACACCCCCGCGCTCGCCATCTGGGGGCTCACGCTGGTCCTCGCCGGCCTCTTGCTCTGCGTCGGGGCCGGGCTGCGCGGCCACCGGCCGTTGCGTCCGCCCATTCGCGTCTTCGCGCTCTTGCCCCCGGTCGGCTTTGCCGTGCAGGAGCACGTCGAGCGGCTGCTCGGGACCGGCGCGATCCCGTACGACCTGGTGGTCGAGCCCACGTTCGCCGTCGGGCTGGCTCTTCAGCTGCCGTTCGCCCTTGCCGCGCTTCTGATCGCGTATGCCGTGACCGCCCTCGGCTTCCGGATCGGCGGCGTCCTGGCACGCGAGCTGAACATTGGCCGGCCGACCGGCCAGGCGCTGCTCCCACTGCTGCGCATGCCGACGTCGGTCACGCTCAGCGTTCCGTCCGTTCTCGCCCTTGGGCATGGGCAGCGCGCCCCGCCTGGCGCCCGCTGCACCTAGCAAGCCCATAGGCGCGTCGCGCGGGCCGCGACGCCGGAGGAGGATTGATCACGCTGTCTCGCCTTGCGGGAACGTGGGGGCTCGCCCTGCTGGCCCTGCTGGTGGCGCTGGCGCTCGCCCCTGCCGCTTCGGCTCACTCGACGCTGGTGGCCACCGAGCCGGCTCGAGGCGGCGTGGTCGAGCGGTCGCCCGACAGGGTCTTGCTGCGCTTCGACGAGCCGGTTGAGACGGCGCTCGGCTCGATCGTCGTCTATGACGGCGAGGGCGAGCCGGTCGACACCGGCGAGATCATGCGTCCGGGGCCGAGGTCCGTGGCCGTGGGCATCGACCGGCGGCTGGAGCGCGGGACCTACACGGTCGCGTGGCGGGTCATCTCGGCCGACTCGGACCCGATCAACGGCGCCTGGGTGTTTCACGTAGAAGCCCCGGGCCCGCAGCCGAGTGGGGTCGCGGCGCAGGTGCTCGAGGACACGCCGTTCGTCACCTCGGCGTTCTATCTCGGCGGCCGCTTCCTCGGCTTCACGCTGATGCTGGCTTGTATCGGCGGAACGGTCGCGCTGGCGTTCGCGCTGCGCTTCGCCGCGGACCCGGTTCGGCGCCGGCTGCTGCTGCTCGTCGCGGTGCTGGCGGCTGCGCTGGTGGTGGTTTCGCTGATTGAGCTATCCCTTCAGGGCGCCGCCGCGGAGGGCGCCCCCCTGGGGCACGGCTTCCAGTGGGACGTGGTCGCGTCGGTGGTCGACACGCGCTTCGGGGAGTTCGCGTTGATGCGCGCCGTGATCGCCGCCGCCCTCTGTGTTGTGGCGTTGATCGCCCGAGCGCAGGGAGGCCGTCCAGCCACCGAGACGAGCGTTCTGGCCGTCCTGCTGGCCGCCGCACTGGTGGTCACGCCCGGGCTGTCCGGCCACGCCAGCGTGAGTGGGCCGCTTTCGGTCGTGGCCGACGCGGCGCACGTGCAGGCTGCGGCGGTTTGGACGGGCGGGCTGGCGTTCGTGGTGCTCGCACTTGCGCTCAGTCGCGGCAAGCGCTGGGAGCTGGCAGCCACCAGCGTGCCGCGCTTCTCGACCACGGCGGTCGTATCGGTCGCGATCCTGCTCGTCGCCGGGACGATCAACGGCTACCTCCAAGTGCGAGCGTGGCGCGGGCTATGGGAGACCGAGTACGGCGTGCTGTTGCTGGTGAAGATCGGGCTCGTGCTCCCGCTGCTCGCCATCGGCGCCTACAACAACCGCCGGGCGGTCCCGCGCCTGCGCGCGCAGATCGCCTCCCGCTTGGAGCGCAGCCGCTTCCTCCGTCTCGCGGGCGTCGAGCTGGCAATCATGCTCGTGGTCGTCGGCGTGACCGCTGCGCTCGTGAACGCCCCGCCGGCGCGCACCGAGATCGAGATGCACGAGGAGTCCCGCACTGAGCTTCGGCTGGGGCCCTTCATGGCCCACATGGAGATCACGCCGGCGCAGGTGGGACCGAACAAGATCCACCTGGAGTTCACAAAGGGCCGGCCCGCCGAGGTCACCGTGTCGGCCCTGCTGGAGTCGAAGGACATCGGCCCGCTGCGCTATCGGGCCCGTCGCGGCATGGAGCCGGGTGCCTACGTCGTCAAGCGGGCGAACCTGTCGCCCGGAGGCGAGTGGGAGATCCGGATAGACGCACGCCGGGGCGCCTTCGACCTGTTCAGCGACACGGCCCATATTTCAATCGACAAGGAGATGTGAACGTGAAGATCCGCAGCTACATCCTCGCCGCCACGGTGCTGGCGGCGCTTGCGCTCGCCCCGGCGGCGGGAGCCCACGTGACGCTGCAGCCCGAGGAGGTGCCTGCGGGCGGCTTTACCCGCCTGGACGTACGCGTGCCGAATGAAGAAGACAACGCCAACACGACCAAGGTCGACGTTCAGATGCCGCCCGGCTTCCTGTTCGTCTCCACCGAGCCCGTGCCGGGCTGGAACACGAAGGTCACGATGCGCAAGCTGGACAAGCCCGTCGAGCAGTTCGGCGAGCAGATCACGGAGGAGGTCGGTCGGATCACCTTCACGGGCGATGGCCAGACCGGCGTGATCCGGCCGGGTCAGTTCCAGGACTTCGGGCTTTCGGTGGGGGTCCCGGACAAGAAGCCCGGCTCGGCGCTCACCTTCAAGGCGCTGCAGACCTACAGCAACGGTGAGATCGTGCGCTGGATCGGAGCGCCCGACTCCGAGCAGCCGGCACCGCAGGTCAAGCTCACGGCCGTCGAGAGCGAGGAGGGAGCGGCCGCGGCGGCCCCCCAGGAGCCGCAGGCGCCCGCTGCCGCCGAGGAGGGCGACGACAGCAACACGCTGGCGATCATCGCGCTCGTGGTCGGCCTGGTCGCCCTGGTGGCCGGCTTGGCGGCGTTGTTCATGGCACGCCGTCGCGTGCAGGCCGGGGTCGCCTAGCGCGGAGGGCGCCACGCGGCGCGAGCCGCGTGGCGCCCGCAGTTTCACACGGCTCTGAGCCTCAGAACCGCCGGACGACGCCGCATGCCGCGCGAGAACCAGCGTCCCCGGTCGCCAGCGTGTCGGGGTCTGGTCCGGACGTACCGGTCGCGTCCGAGCGGTAGCGGTCGGGGATGTTCGCGTAGTTGTCGCGACCCGCGTGCACCATCAGCGCGCTCCCGTCGCTGTCAAGTAGGTCGCGGAGCGTGAAGCGATCGGTCACGAACCGCAGCTCGCCCGTGCCGTCGTCGTTCACCAGCAGGGTGGGCAGGTCGCCGGCATGGTCGCCATGGTCGGCCCCAGCCGGATTGAAGTGGCCACCCGCCGAGGTGAAGGGCGGCACACACTGACCCACAGCGTGCACGTGGAAGCCGTGGAACCCCGGAGTCAGGCGCCACGCCGACGCCCTGACGACCACCTCTCCGTGCCTCTCTCTGAAGACAGCCACTCCCACGTGGCGCCCGTTGGTGTCGCGTAGAGCCGCCGTTGCGTGCCGCCCCGAGCGCTCGTCATCGCCGGACGCGAGCGCCGCCCCGATGCCCGTCGCAAGCGCCACTGAGGCAAGGGCAGCTGCCGCCGCGACCGTTCTGATGGAACGCACCATCATCAACTCCTCTCGTCCCAGGCGACCGGAGAACGCCCGAGCATCCTCCTTCGCTTGCCTGGCGTTGGCCCCAGGGTCGGATTCCCGGATCTCCCCGATTCAGTCCCGCCCACGAAGACCTAGAATCGAGTCGGCCTCGGGGCAGTGGCCAAATTGGATAAGGCACCGGCCTCCAAAGCCGGGGATTCCAGGTTCGAGTCCTGGCTGCCCCGTTCCCGTTGGACATCGTCGCCTACATCCTCTTCTTCGTCGCGGGCCTCACCTTCGGCTACGCGGCTATCGGCCGCCTCCGCTGGCTCGCGCTGCTCTTTCCGCTCGGACTCGCGCTCGTCGCCGCACTCGGGGAGGGGATCGATGGCCTGTTCGTCCTGCGTCTGGTGCTGGCGCTCCTGCTCACCGTGGCCGGAGTTCTGCTGGGCATGCTGCTGGATCGCCGCCGGCAGGCCGGGTATGCCTGACCGCGGATAGCTTTCCGAGCCGCATGCCGACTGTCGAGACCGTCAACGGGCCCATGGACGTGGAGGGGCTCGGGCGGACTCTCATCCACGAGCACTTCCGCACCACCGACGAGGCGGCCCGGTTCCAGTTCCCACACCTCTACGACGAGGCGGCGGAGTGGGAGGCAGCGATCGCCGACGCAAACGCGGTCCGATCGCACGGGGTGGCGACGGTGGTCGAACCGAGCGCCATGTTCCTGCACCGCGACGCCGCGTTCAGCAGGCGCGTGGCGGACGAGAGCGGCCTGAACGTCGTGCTGGCCACCGGGATCTACACCTACGACCATCTGCCCCAGGTGTTCCTCAACCGCAACGAGGACCAGCTGGCGGAGGTGTTCGTGCACGAGATCGAGCACGGCATCCAGGGCACCACGGATCAAGCCGGCCTTCATCAAGTGCGCGGCGGACGAGCCGGGTGTGACCCCGAACATCGAGAAGATCCACCGCGCCGCGGCCAGGGCGTCGCAGCAGACCGGCCTACCCATCATGGCCCATTCACGCCCCGCGAGCGGGACCGGGCCGGAGCAGATGAGGATCTTCAGCGAGGAAGGGGTGGAGCCGGGCAGGGTCCAGGTGGCGCACACCGGCGACACCGACGATCTCGACTACATCGAGCGGCTGCTCGATACGGGCTGCTGGATCGGAATGGACCGCTACGGACTGGACATCTTCCTGCCCACCGAGAAGCGCAACGCGACGGTGCTGGCTCTGCTCGAGCGGGGCTACGCAGACCGCATGTTCCTGGCCCAGGACTACTGCTCGACGATCGACTGGTTCCCCCGCGAGGTCCAGGACTACCTCAAGGCGCAGGAGGTCCCGAAGTGGTCGATGACCTTCCTGTTCGAGGAGGTGATTCCCGAGCTGGAGCAGCGCGGGATGAGCCGTGAGCAGCTCGATCAGATGATGGTCGAGAACCCGAAGCGCTGGCTAGGATCCTAGGTCGCAGACAGCTGCGGGCGTGGTGTAACGGCTGCACAAGAGCCTTCCAAGCTCTTAGAGACGGGTTCGATTCCCGCCGCCCGCTTCCCCCGGCACGGCCCTCGCTCAGGGCGTCCGGCGCTTCAACATCTGGGCGCGGCGGCGCTCCTCGGCCGCGTGGCGCGCCTCGGCCCGCTCACGCTCATAGGCCTCGCGGCGCTGCTTGCCCGCCTTGCGGGCGGTGTCGTTGCGGGCGGCCACGCTCGCTCGGGCTTCCTTCCACGCTGCGTCACCGCGCGTCGAGGTCTGCCAGGGCCCCTGGTCCTCTTGGTCGTTCACTCGCCCTACCTCACCGCTCCCCGAGGGCGAAAAAGACCACAGGGGGCGCAGGGAGCGCGACACCCGAGGTGGAGACTGCCTAATAAGAGTACCGCTGCCGGGGTCGGGATAGACTGGGCGCAGTCCCGGACCGCCACCTCAGGCTCATCTCTATCTGTCGCGTCGGTTCCCGAACGAGGTTGAGGAGAGCGCGTGCTCGTGCGCGAGCGCTGTCGTGAGCGGCGGACCGGCCTGACCATGATCGCCTCGATCGGCGCCAGCGTGCTGCTCGGCGCCGTGCTCGTCGGTAAGTGGGACGAGCTCGAAGCAGGTATCACCGGCGCGGCCCCGGCGGTGGTCGCCCTGGCGATTGCACTCCAGGTACTTGCGCTGGTCTCGCGCAGCGAGGCCTGGCACGTCTGCGTCAGGGCGTCGGGCGGGACCGTCGGCCGCCGGAAGCTGTACCGGGCCTCCAGCTTCGGTTGCGTCGGAAATCTCCTCAATCACCAGCTGGGGACGGCGGCTCGGATCGCTGCCCTGAGGCGCACGGCTCCGGAGCAGAGCCCGCGCGTGCCGGCGCTGATCGCCGCGGAGCTTCCCATTCTCGTGGTCGAGGCCGGCCTGGCCGCGCTGACGTCGTTCACCCTGGTGGGTCCGCTCGGCTTGCCCTGGTGGATGCCGGTGGCGGCGCTGATCGCCGTGGCCGGGGTCAGCATGGCGGTCCGCGGCCTGGCGCTCGCCAAGGCCCGCTGGCTGGCCCAGGGCCTCTCGGTGATGCGGACTCTCAAGGGGCGGGCTCTGCTCGTCGGCTTCGTGCTCGTAGCGGTCTTCTCGCAGATCGCCCGCAACTGGCTGATGTTGCACGCGGTGGGAGTCGACGCCTCGCTGTTCGACGCGATCGCCGTGCTGATCGCGGTCGTCACGCTGGGACAGCTTCCGTTCGGCCTGAGCGTCGGGGCCGCGGCCAGCGTGCTGATCCTCGGACCCCATGGGATCTCCGCCGCGGCCGCGGCGGGCGTCCTGCTCACCGCCACCGGGACTGTCGGTGGCCTCTGCTTCGCGGCCTGGGCGGCGTTCGACGTCGCAGGTGAGCGCTTCCAACCGGTTCTCGCACGGGCCTTCCGGGCGACGGCCCTGTCACTGCGGCCGCCCGTGGCCGCTCCGTGGGCGGCGCTGGCCGCCTTGCCGGCGGCACGCCGGCGGTCGGTCGAGGGCTGCTACTTCGGTGGTCTCACCCACCTCGAGATCACGCGCGTGCTCGGCCTGACGGCCGCGTAGCCCTCACGGCGCGAGAGTGGCGGGGTCCCGGCTACGCCGGCGCCTCCTCAACATGCCGCACGTCAACGAGCTGGCCCAGCCAACGCTCCAGGCAGTGCGCGTGCGCGGCGGGAGCCGCGACCGCGATCTCCAGCCGGCCGCCGTAGTGGCGGTCGCCCGCTACGAACTCCACCCTGGTGACGCGACAGCGTCTGCGGCGGAGCACCACGAGCACGCGAATTACCGCGTCGGGGGATCCGTTCAGCTCCAACGACAGTCTCTTGGTCCTGATCACGGTGGCGACTCCTTCCGGTCCCGGTCAGGAAGGCGCCGCCATCCCGGTCCGAGGACCGTTCGGCCTGCGACGCGTTTGCCGGCGCGCGCAGGCTAGATGGCAATGGCGATGATGGCGATCGCGCAAAGGGCTGCGCCCGGTCCGCTGGACCGGCGAGGCCTCCGCTGGTGCTGCTGCGACGCCATCGGGTGACGGAGGTTAGACCCGCGTGGAGGCGGGGGTCAAGCGGCCATTTCGATCAGGTCGGCGGCCCGCACGGTTCCGGGAGCCGCCTGAAGCCGGCGCGAGAGCGAGGTGAGTCGTTCATTGAGAGAGGCGGCCGCCAGAAGCCGCTCCGCCGCCGCGTGTAGCTCCGCCGGCTCGTGACCGTAGGTGTCGAGACGAATGCCGAAGCCGGTCTCGTGGATCCGCTGGGCGTTGTCGTTGTTGCCGCCGTGAGTGATCACAAGGTCGACCAGCGGCAGGATCGAAGCCTGGGGCAGGAACTCTGCGCCGGTCATGTTGCCGGCCAACTCCATCGCCTCGTGCTGAGGGCCCATCGAGACGATCACCCGATACGGAGTCTCCCCGAGCGTGTCGATCAGACCCTGCATCAGATCGACGTCGCCGGAGGCCAGTGAGCCGAGGCTCAGGTAAACGAGGGACCCCTCTTCCGAGGCCAGCGACTCGGGCAACGTCCAGGCGTCGTCGGTGGTGCGCACGCTCGTCTCGAGGTTGTGCCAGGCCGTGCCGAGCGGCTCGGCCCGCGGGTAATCGATCTCGGCCGGGTAGATCCACAGGTTGAGCCGGGGTGACTCGTGCATGAACCCGAGCTCGGGCAGCGCCGGAGCGCCGCGCTCACGGCAGAAGGCGTCGAAGTCGGCGTGCAGGTTCGAATGCGAGCGTGCGAACTCCTCTCGAAAGGCCTGCCAGCCCGAGCGGTCATCGGTGGGATAGCCGGAGAAGACCGGAGGCACCCGCGGGTCCGGCAGCTCCGCCGGGTTGCAGGAGACGATGCGAACCCACGAACGACCGCTCGCCATCAGCGCCGGAAAGCTCACCACGTTGTCCTCGACGACCACGTCCGGCTGGACCTCGTCGATGATCTCGACCAGGCGCTGGTCCACGTACTTGGCGCCGTCGATCAGCGCCTTGAATGTGGGTGCGATGAAGCCCTCCAGCTGCTCGATGGTCGGCTGGCGAAAAACCGGTGCGGTCTCGCGGATGAAGTCCTTCCAGAATTGGCCTGGATCCTCCTCGTCCTCCGAGGGCGGGCTCAGCCGCATGAGGCGCTCCTCGAATCCCTTGGCCTCGAGAGTGCCCCTGAACGACTCCTCGACGATGAACACCACGCGATGTCCCCGCCGGCGAAGCACGTCGCCGATGCCGACGCAGTTGTTCGTCGGGCCGTACGCGCCCTCGGGAAAGAACACGATGGTCCCGGGTGGCCGGGTCACGGCGGAGGACGCTATCGTCCCTCCAGCCGCGGGGCGTGGCGCAGTCTGGTAGCGCATTCGGCTGGGGGCCGAAAGGTCGCTGGTTCAAATCCAGTCGCCCCGACCTCAAGAAACCGCCGCAAAAGCGGCGGTTTCTTCGTTCTTGAACCCGGCGGCTCAGCGCCCGCAGGGAACAATCTGGGGAACAATTTCTTGTCAGGCATGTGCGGCAGGGCTCCACGGGCGCGGGCGGTGCGGGTGCCCACAAGCGCTACGGCAACGCGGGCCAAGTCGCAGGACGCCACCGATCACCGCGATCAGGCGCCCCAGGAGCCGCAACGACGGGGCCCACGACCATGGCGGCGGTGCGCGGGCCGCGAGACCGGTCGGTGGACTGGGTGGTGACCTGCTGCGGGGGGCATGGCCGATGGCCCTCCCAGCGGCCGCCGGTTCGTGAAGCCGGTGCGCCCCCCAAACGCGGTTCGGGTTCCTGGTGCTTAGGCTTCACCCGCCCTCACACGGCAAGTCGGCCCGCGGAAAATGGGAAGCAGCATCCAAGCCACCCGTCTTCGCACTCCCACGCCCGGCGTGGTGGCGGTCATCGCCATCGCCGGTCTGCTGGCCGCGGGCATGGTCATGGTGATCCGGCTGACCAGCGAGTCACCGGGCGACGAGCCAGGTCTGCAGGCCGCACTGCTCGACTGGATCGTCCTCTCTTACATCTTCAGCGGCCTGATCGCGTGGCGGCGCGGGCACGAGAGTCGCTTCGGGCCGCTCATGATCGCGGCCGGCTTTGTCACGTCGCTGTCGAGCCTCTCGTCGGCCAGCGGGGCGCTGCCGTTCACGATCGGGCAGGCGATGGACCTGGTCCCGTTCGCTGTGTTCATCCACGTCTACCTGTCATTTCCCACCGGCCGGCTGCCGGGCGCTCTCGAACGGTGGGTGGTCGGGGCCGGCTACTTCGTGGCGGTGGGTCTGCAGCTCGTGGGCTTGGCCCTCGGGGGCTTCAGGCCGGACAACGTGCTGGCCGTGCTCGACGAGCAGGACCTGTGGCTGACGCTGTTCGACGTACAGCTCGTCGCGCTGGCAGCGCTCGCGCTCGCGAGCATCGCGGTGCTGGCATATCGCCGCCGCCAGGCCGGGCCGCCGCTTCGGCGCTCGGCGGCGCTGCTCGTGGACTCCTTCGTTGTGGCCCTCGCGATGATCGCCGCCCTGCTCGTGATGGGCACGTTCTTTCCCGGTGAGGCCTTCCTGGCGGTCCAGCGCACCACCTTCTTCGCAATAGGGCTGGCGCCCGTGGCCTTCCTCGTCGCCCTGCTCGACGCGCGCCTGGCGCGCTCCTCGGTCGGTGATCTGCTGGTCGAGCTGCGCGCCAACCCGGCGCCCGGCGAGCTGCGCGAGCCGATAGCGCGAGCGCTCAACGACCCCTCCCTCGAGCTGGCCTACTGGCTGCCGCAGTTCGGGAGCTGGGCCGACGCCGACGGGCGCCCTGTCCGGCTGCCCCTCGACGGGGAGGGCCGGACCGCGACGCTGATCGAGCGCGAAGGCGAGCACATGGCTGCGCTTGTGCACAACTCCTCGCTCGAGCACGAGCCCGAGCTACTCGACGCCGTCACCGCTGCCGCGGCGATCGCGCTCGAGAACGGGCGCCTCCACGCGGAGCTCAGGGCCCGTCTCGACGAGCTGGAGGGGTCACGAGTCCGGGTGATCGAGGCCGGGCAGGAGGAGCGCAAGCGCCTGGAGCGCAACCTCCATGACGGCGCCCAGCAACGGTTGATCGCGCTGTCCCTCGAGCTCGGGCGGCTCGGCAACAAGTTGGACGGCGACCTGGAGGCCAGGTCCAGGATCGAGCAGGCGCAGGCCGAGATCGCCACCTCGCTCGACGAGCTGAGAGCTGTGGCGCGCGGGCTGCATCCGGCGGTCCTCAGCGGCCACGGCCTCGAGGTCGCGCTGGCGTCGCTCGCCGCCACCTCCGCCGTCCCCGTGATTCTTCAGGTCGACGTCGACGGCCGACTGGAGGAGCCGGTCGAGGTCGCCGCCTACTACGTCGTGTCCGAGAGCCTGACCAATGTCGCCAAGCATGCTCACGCCGACTCTGCTTCGGTGGAGGTGATGAGGGACGACAGCCAGCTGGTCGTCGAGGTGGTGGATGACGGAGTGGGCGGCGCGGATACCGAGCGCGGCACGGGACTACGTGGGCTCGCCGACCGCGTGGAGGCGCTCGGCGGGAGGCTGCGTATCTGGACGCCCCAAGGCGGCGGCACGCGCGTTCGGGCGGAGCTGCCATGCGAGTAGCGATCGCCGAGGACAGCGTCCTGCTGCGCGAGGGGCTGGCGCGGCTCCTCGCCGAGGCCGGCTTCGAAGTGGTCGCCCAGTGCGGCACGGCCGACGACCTGATGCTCAAGGTCGACAGCTACGAGCTGGACGTGGTGATCCTCGACATCCGGCTGCCGCCGACACACACCGATGAGGGCCTGCGCGCCGCGCTGGAGATCCGCGACGCGCACCCTGACGTCGCCGTCCTGGTGCTGTCTCAGTACGTGGAGATCGGGCTGGCTATGAAGCTGCTCGCCGAATCCGCCGAGCGCACCGGGTACCTGCTCAAGGACCGCATCACCGAGGTCGACGAGTTCGTCGACGCCGTGCGCCGGGTGGCGGAGGGAGGCTCGGCCCTCGATCCCGGTGATCGTGTCCACGATGCTCTCGCGACAGCGCACCGACGATCCGCTGGCCGAGCTGACCCCGCGCGAGCGCGAGGTGCTGGAGCTGATGGCCACCGGCAGCTCGAACCAGGGAATCGCCGACAGGCTCGTGATAACTCAGCGGGCGGTCGAGAAGTACGTCTCGTCGATCTTCGGCAAGCTCGGCCTCCCCGCGACAGGCAGCGAGTCACGGCGCGTGCTCGCGGTGCTGCTCTTCCTGAGCTCCTGAGTGGGCTTTCCGGCGTACACCAGAAAACCGCCCCCCGATATGCCAGCGCCCCCGCTTGGCGCGAGAAGCGCGGCGCGGGAGACTCGGCAGGCCCGCTCAACCAGGGGGAGAGACCATGGAGACTCGCATCATCCAGGACCCGCCCGCGCCGACTTCGACAAGCGGCGACGGCGCCGCGCCCCGGCGCACGGCGTGGCCGTCGTTCGGCCCCGGTCAGGTCGCGTTCCTGATCGCCGTGCCGCTGATCTGCGCCGTGCTGCTCATCTTCCATCCGGCGCCGGATGGCGACGACATCTACGGGAGCCTTCGAGAGCAGGCAGACCGAATGGTGATTGTCCACCTGCTGTTGCTGCCGCTCCTCGGCCTGCTGGGCGCCGCGCTCTTCCTGCTGCTTCGCGACATGCCGGGGAGGGCCGCGCAGGTGGGTCGGCTGGCGATCCTGCCGTTCGTCGTGTTCTACGTGGCCGGCGACGCAATCGTTGGATTGGCGACCGGGGTGCTCGTCGACCACGCCAACGATCTATCCACAAGCGAGCGCGCCGGCGTGGCGGACGCTAGCCAGGAGCTGTGGAGCAACTTCATCACCGATGACCTGCTCATCGGCCTCGGTGCGGCAGCGTGGATCCTGGCGACGATCGCAGCGGCGGCGGCCTACCGGCGCGCCGGCGCTCCGGTCGGAGTCTGGGTCCTGCTTGGGCTGTCGGCGATCTTCTCCTTTCACGCGCCGCCGATCGGGCCCTTGGGGCTGGTGTGCTTCGCGGCCGCCGTGGTCCTCCTCACACGTGGCGCCGCCGCGCCCAGAGGGTGACTTGCCAGAGCGTCACCCCGAGCAGCGATCCCACGTGCACATCGCCGGGGAAGGGGACGCCGGTGTGCACGCGCGAGTACGCCACGAGCGCGGCGAGCCCCCTCAGGGGCATGGCGACACGAGGCTGCGTGGCCGCGGTCCCGGTCGCGAAGGCGAACGCCGAGGCGGCGTGACCGGAAGGAAACGAGCGCGAGCGAGGCCTGCCCACGTGGCGGGCGAGCGGCTCTCCGCGCTCGGGACGCCGGCGCCTGCCCAGCGGCTTCAGGGCCGCGTTCACGACCGCCGATGTCACTGCGATCGACGCCAGCCCGTCGAGAGCGGCGCGACGACCGCGCTCGCCGCCGGCGAGCGAGAGAACGGCCGCGAGGGCGAACCACAGACGCGAGTAGTTCGCCGCGGGGGATACCACGCGCATGGCGCGGTCGAGCGTCGGGATGTCGCAACCCGCGACGGCGGCGTAGACCGCCAGGTCGGCGCGCTCGGCGTGCTCCAGCCAGTCGCGCGGCTTCACCGACGGAGGATCCCATGACGCGCAGGCGTCTGCTGGCGGTCGCCGCGCTCCTGCTGGCGCCGCTGGCCATCGTGGCGGCCGTCGGCTACGTGGCGGATGACCCCCAGGACGCGTTCGGGGTCGTCCTGACGCTGTCGGCGGCCCTGATCGCAGCCGCCTACGGCCTCGTGCGCCGCGGCATCCTTCGCATCCTCGCGCTGATCCTCTCCGGGATGCTCGCCCTGGGGGTGGTTGAGGCGCTGTTGGACCGGCGTGTCATCGACCGCCTGACCATCGTCGGGCTGTTCTGGCTCGCCATCGCGGCCGCCTTCGCCACGTTCAGCGTCCACGTTCCCTTGCCGCGTGCCCAGCGGCCACGCCGGCCGGTGCTCTTCCTCAACCCGCGCTCGGGCGGTGGCAAGGCGGAGCGCTTCAAGCTCGCCGACGAGGCGAGAAAGCGTGGTGTCGAGCCGGTCGAGCTGGGGCCCGGAGACGACCTCCCTACGCTCGTGCAGTCGGCTATCGACGACGGTGCCGACGCGCTCGCCATGGCCGGTGGCGACGGATCCCAGGCCGTTGTGGCCGCCGCGGCGGCGGAGCGCGGCCTTCCCTTTGCCTGCATCCCATCGGGCACCCGCAACCACTTCGCCTTGGATCTCGGCGTCGACCGAGACGACGTGGTCGGGGCGCTGGACGCTCTCGTCGAGGGCGGCGAGCGAGTGGTCGACCTCGCCGAGGTGAACGGCCGCGTGTTCGTCAACAACGTGTCCCTCGGGCTCTACGCCACCGCGGTCGCGCGCGACGGCTATCGCGACGCGAAGCTGCGAACCATCCTCGGCACGCTTCCTGATGTCCTCGGGCCGCGTGGGCGCGCCCCCGACCTCCGCTGGACCGGCCCTCAAGACGCCAAGGACACTCCCTCAGGAACCGTTCTACTCATCTCGAACAACCGTTACCGGCTCGGGCCAGTGGTCGGGTCCGGCACGCGGCCGAGGATCGACGAGGGCGAGCTCGGCATCGCAGTGGTGGAGTCGCGCCCGCAGTCGCGCTGGCGCCGGCTCCTGCCCCGGAGGCCCTGGCGGCAGTGGTCCGCGCCGGACTTCGAGATCGAGTCCGGTGAGCCGGTGCCCGCGGGGATCGATGGCGAGTCCACTGTTCTGGAAGCGCCTCTGCGCTTCCGCAGCCGGCCCGGCGCGTTGCGCGTTCGCATCGCGCCCGGGCACCCGGGCGCGTCGCCGTCGGCGAGCCACCCCGACAGCGTCTGGCTCGGCTTGCGGACCCTGGTCGCGATCGCGGGCGGCAGAGCGCCCGAGCCGCGCTAGCGAGGCCTCAGCGGCGTTCACCCCGCCCGCGTCGCCCGCACCGCCGTGCCGTAGGCGCAGATCTCGGTCCAGGTGCCGCCGAGCTCCGATGTGTCGAAGCGGAAGGCGAGGATCGCGTTGGCGCCCTTGCCCTCGGCGACCTCGACGATTCGCTGGGTGGCGTCCTGACGGCCCTCGGCGAGCATCTTGGTCATGCCCTTGAGCTCTCCGCCGACGAGCGACTTGGCGGCTGCGCCGAGCTGAGAGCCGACGTGGCGCGACCGGACCGTGAGCCCGAACACTTCGCCGTGCACCTCCTCGATTCGGAAGCCGGGGAGGTCGTTCATGGTGCTGATCAACATCGTCGTCTCCTTTCCGACGTCGCTACCGCCATTTCCTTGAATGATGCGCGTCCTCACCTTGTTCCTCTCGCTTGGGCTAACACAAGCTCTCAGCCGGTGCCCCAGGACGGAAGGCGGCGAACTGGTGATTCGGGGGCCGGTTTTCTGGTGTCCGGCCGCGCTCCCGAGGCGGGGCGGCCCCAAGACACCAGAAACCCGTCCTGGCGTTGGGGGGTGCTCTGGCTTTCGCGGCCGCGCCGGGGCTGGGAGCGTCCCGGGCATGACGACGACCAAGCCCCGCATGTTGCTCGCCTGCGTGATCGCCCTGTTCGTGATCGGGGCCTCACCTGCGACGGCAAAGCCGACCGCGGCCGGTGCCGGCGCGGGCCTGCAGAGCCGCCTCGATGCGTTCGTCGCCGGCGGAGCGCCCGGCGCGATCCTGCTGGTGCGCGGCGAGGACGGCAGGAAGCGGCTCACGGCGGGGTTGGCCGAAGTCGCGACACGCCGGGCCATGCATCCCGGCGACCGCTACCGGATCGCGAGCCTCGCCAAGACCTACGTGGCCACGGTCGTCCTACAACTCGTCGGCGAGGGCAAGCTGCGCTTGAGCGACAGCGTCGAGAAGTGGCTTCCGGACGTCGTCCCGAACGGGGAGAACATCCGGATCCGCCACCTGCTCGGCCACACCAGCGGGCTCTTCGACTTCGAGAACGACCCGCGGCTCCTGGCGCCATACTTCAGCGGGAACCTGAGCCACTATTGGAGCCCGCTCGAGCGCCTCGCCCTAGCGACCTCGCACGAGCCGCTGTACCCGCCCGGCGAGACGACGAAGGCCACCTACTCGAACACCAACTACACGGTCGCCGGCCTGATCATCGAGGCGGTCACCGGCAAGTCCCTCGAGAGGCAGCTGCGCCGTCGCATCTTCGCGCCCCTCGATCTCGACTCGACCTCGCAACCCGACAGGAAGACGACCATCGCGGGCCGGCACGCCCACGGCTACTTCCCACTCGGGCCGCCTCCCCTGGTCGACGTGACCAATTTCAGTCCCTCCATCACCGGCGCCGGGGGAGCGACCGTCTCCACCGTTGGGGACGTCGCAAGCTTCTACCGCGCGCTTGTCAAGGGCCGGCTGCTCCGCCCGAGGTTGCTGAGAGCGATGAAGAGGAGGACGCTTCCGATCGAGAGCGATCTCCCGTCGCGCTACGGCCTCGGCCTGGCGAGATATCCGACTCGGTGCGGCGTCGCATGGGGTCACAACGGCTCCTTCCCCGGATACTGGACCCAGGCGCTCTCGAGCGCGAACGGGAAGCGGCAGATCGTGTTGATGGCGAACGTCGAGCCGAGCGCGCTTCCCCCGGCAACCATCAAGCAGTTCTACGACCTGATCTACGAGGCCTACTGCAGCACCTCGTGAGATGGACCTCGCCAAGAAGATCCCGAGCGTGTTCGGGCTCGAGGGCGACAGCTGGATGCGCCACTCGAACCCGGCCAGCGTCTGGACGCGCTTCGCCGTGCTGCCGATGCTCATCGGCTCGATCTGGAGCAGGAAGTGGATCGGCCGGCGCGCGCTGATTCCCCTGGCCGGCTCATCGGCGTGGATGCTCGTGAACCCGCTGTTCTTCAAGCGCCCTCGGTCGACCAGGAACTGGGCGTCGAAGGCGGTGTTCGGCGAGCGGATCTGGACCGAATCCGAAAGGGCCGAGCTGCCACATCAGTTCAATTCCCGCGTGCCGGACCTCGCGGTGCTCTACCAGGTGCTCGGCGTGGCTCCGCTCGCCTACGGGCTGGGCAAGCTGAAGCCGACTCCCACGGTGCTGGGGATGCTCATCGTCCAGGGCGGCAAGTTCTGGTACCTGGACCGCATGGTCCTGCTGTTCGACGAGATGAAGAAGCGCGACGCCCAGTACGCCCGCTGGGAGTACTGACATGACAGGCATCGGCAACCCGCCGGGTGAGCGGCCGCCGGCACTCTGGCGCCGCGTCGTTGTTCGCCCGAAGCCCATACCTACGAACCTGCCCAAGTGGCTGGTCGGGGATTGGAACCGAGTGATCCGCGACCCGCTCGACCTGCTGCGTCTGGCGCCGCTGATCGGCGCGATCGTCACGATCATCGTGGGCGACACCACGCACACCGGCGAGTTGGTCGGGTGCTTTCTCCTCGTGCTCGCGCCGCGCGTGCTGAACGTGCAGCGCCCCTTCGACTTCATGTTCCAGCTCGGGATGAACCTCGCGATCTGGGGCAACGTCTTCGGCCTCTTCGACCAGATCTACGGCTACGACAAGATCGTCCACTTCCTCCTCCCGTGCGGCTCGGCGATGCTGCTCTACATCTGCCTCTGCCACCTGCGGCTCGTGCCCGACCTGTCCCAGGACGCCGGCTTGCACGACCGCATCGCGATGGTGCTGGTCACGCTCGCGTTCGGGCTGACGGTCGGCGGCATATTCGAGATGTGGGAGTGGTTCTCGAACAAGTTCTTCGGCACGGAGATGTTCGTCACCTACGGCGACTCGATCGGTGACCTGATCGACGACACGCTCGGCGCGCTGATGGGCGGGGTGATCCTGCTCTTCTGGACCGGACGCGGCTGGGGTACCTGGCGCACTCCGGGCGCCGCCCTGCGCGGCGAGGAGCCGATGCCGACGGGCCCGCCGGATCGCAACAAGGATCACCTCGCGCGCTTCGGCCAGTGGGTGGCGCGGCTTCGCCCGCCGCGGGGACACGCCGGTGAGCCGGCGCGCCCATACCCAAAGCTGCCGCGTTGGCTGGTCGGCGACTGGGGCCGCGTGCTCCGGGACCCCGTCGACCTGATCCGCCTGAGCCTCCTCGTGGGCGCCGTCGTGGCGCTCCTCCAGGCGGACTGGGACAGTGCCGGCCGCTTCGTGGTCGGCTTCGGCCTGTCGATTCTGGTCCGCGCGGCCGAGGCGCCGAGGCCCTTCGATGCCGCCTTTGCGCTCGGCATGGCGTTTCAGGCGTGGGGCGCCTACAGCGGCGCCTACGAAACCGTCACGGGCTACGAGGTCGTCGCGCGGGTCGTGACGTCGCTGTCGATCGCGGTGATGCTGTACCTGCTGCTGGTCCGAATCCGTGCGGTGCCCGACCTGAGCGGCAAGACGGACATCCATGAGCGGACCGGAATGCTCCTGTTGGCGACCAGCCTCGGCTTCGGCGCCGGCATGCTCTACGAAGTCGGCGCCTGGGCGGCCCACGGGCTGTTCGACTCGGAGGGCTTCACATTCGACCAGCTGATCGCGCACATGGCAATCGACTTCGCGGCGTCGGCCGCCGGGGCGACGCTGCTCGTGTTATGGGACCGCAGGGGCTGGGCAACCCGCCGCGGGCCGGCGGCCCAGCTCACAGGGGCGCAAACCTAGGCTTCCCGCACGTAGACCGGGTTGCTGACGAGCCAGAGGCGGTCGCGTTCGTCTTCTGGAAGCCGGGCCTCGACTCGGTAGGTGCCGTCCTGGTCGATGCGGTGCTCGAGCCGCTCGCCCTCGCACTCGTGCACCGGCGCTCCGTCGCGTAGCAGTCGCAGCCGTGCGCGCCGCGGCGCCACGGCCCTCATGGTCCACGTCCCGGGGTCGACCTGGGCGCCCATCGGGGCCGCGCCGGCGTCGCGCTCGGCCCAGAATCGAAAGCCACGCCCAGATGACAGCGCCTCGAATGACAGGTAGCAGCGGCCCTCGCGCAGCGCCTCGTACACGGCGGCGTGGTCGCGGGCGAGCTCGCCGGTGGGCGCGGAGGCGAGCAGCACGTGGGTGTGGAGGATCGCGAAGTAACGGTCGTTCGGCATCGGTGAGAACGCGCGCCCGTGGATGCGGATCCCGCGCTGATGAGCGTCGAGGCCGCCGATGGCCGGCACGCGGCGGCGCAGGCAGAGCCGGTCCCACAGCTCGAGGTGGCGAGCTGGGGGCCCGCTCAGCGTGCGCATCGGGTCGCGTAGGAACGCGAGGGCCTCCCGCGGGTTGCGCCACGCCTCGGCGGCGTCGGACGTGAGGCTCCAGAGCTCGAGCCCTCCGCAGATGGGGTCGTCGAGCAGCTTCCAGCCGTGCGGCGGGGCGATCAGCTTCGACATCCGAGAGCCTTCCGAGAACGGATGCGCGGCGAAGGCGACACCCCCCGCCCTCCGGACCGCGGTGCAGATCTCCCGCTCTGTGCGTCCCCTGTGGGGGATCTCCTCGTCCAGCCCGAACACGAGCAGATGTCCGCCCTTGGGGGAGACCTCGTGGCCGACCAGCACGAGCACGCCGTCGCGCCAGCCCTCCTCGCCGCGGCGCCGCGCGTCCAGCGTGTCGTGGTCCGTCAACAGCAGGCAGTCGGCGCCGGCCTCGGACGTGGTCCGCACGAGCTCGGCGACCGTGGCCGTCCCATCCGAATACGTGGAGTGAACGTGCGCCACGCACGCCAGGCCGTGGAGCCCGAGCGGGTCCTCCACGAGGCGGCGCTCAGGACGCCGCCGGCAGCGGCGCCGCGCACCGGCGGCGCGCGACGGCGACGCCGACCACGCCGAGCAGGGCGAGCACCACCACCGCGGCGATCGCCGGCAACAGCGCTCGCTCGGCCGCTGCGCCACCGAGGGCGGTGTAAGCAAGCACCCGTGGAGCTCCGCCGATCAGGGTTCCCAGGACGAAGTGGCGCGGGCGAACGCGTGTGAGGCCGATCGCGTAGTTGAGGACCGTGGCCGGCGAGCCGGGCGCCGCCCGAGCAAGCACGATCGCCAGCAGTGGCCGTCGCTCGACGCGTTCACGCATGCGGGTGACGCGTTCTCCGGCCAATGCCTCCGCCGGGCCGCGACCGAAGCGGCGCGCAACGGCGAACGCCGCTATGCCTCCTAGCGTGGCACCGAGCAGCGCCACCGGCATGCCGGCAACTCCGCCGAGGAGCAGCCCCGTGGCCGCGGCCAACAGCGTCCCGGAAACGAGCGCCGGCGTGAGCAGGATCCAAGCCGCGAGCGCGGCCCCCGCGAGAAGCGGGGTGGGCGCGTCCGCCAGGCCCGCGATCGTCGCGGGATCGTGGGGCAGGAACGCGAAAGCGGCCCCAAAGGCCGCGGCGATGACAAGCGCGAGCGCGAGCAGGCGCCGGCGGGCGCTACGGCGGTTCGGGGGATGCTCCACCAGGAGGAGAGTAGCCCCCCGAGTGCGGCTCGATCGGGGCCGGGTGGGCGGAGGCGGTCGCTGCGTGCGACGGGTCTCTCTTCGTCACGCCCGAGTACAACCACTCGCTGCCCGCCGCGCCCAAGAACGCAATCGATTTCCTGCACGCTGAGTGGCACGACAAATCGGCAGGAATGGTCGGCTACGGCGTCGCGGGTGGGGTGCGAGCGATTGAGCACTTAGGGCAAGTCCCTGGGGAACTGCGGGTCGCCGATGTCCGCACTGCGGTGACGCTGTCGCTGTCGGCCGACTTCACCGACGAGGTGTTCACTCCGCGGGCGCGCCAGCCCGAAGAGCTTCGTCGCCTGGCCGATGAAGTCTCCGCCTGGGCGCGAGCGCCGCAGCCACTGCGCGCAGGATGAGCACCACCGGCGGTTGTACTTCGGCGTGTGCTCATTTAGGCGACTCTAAAATGTTGTTGGCGGATCGTCAAGAACCGTGTTAGCATCTCGTCAACAAGGAGCGCGCGTTGGCCTTCGCGGGCGGGCACGCGTTGGGGATCTGGACATTCGCTGATTGACGAGGAGCCCTGTTCACGCGGGCAGCGTTGCCGTCAGTCGACCGACTGGCCCAACCAAGTCAAGGAGACCAGCCATGAAGAAGATGATCGGAGCGCTGGCCGTCTGCGCGATGTTGGGTGCTGCCGCCCCCGCTGGCGCGGACGCTTCCACGTACTGCGGGTCGGCCGGCTACGACCACACGAGGGGTGGCTACGACATCAGCTATACCGGCGCTCGCGCGAACGGTATGAACTGTGCCTCGGTTCGGTACGCGATGCGTTTCTTTCGGCGCAAGGTCCGCAGCCAATACAGCTGGCCACACATGCCGCGTGCGTTCTGGGATGGCTACGTGACCTGGCACTGCCACACGGGCAGGGGCCACAGCGTGCGCTGCGCCGAGTACACGACCGGCACGAGCTACCGCTTCCGGGCCTCCGTCTGGTGATCGGGATGAAGCTGATCAAGACACTGGCCCTGGGAGCCGTCGCAGCAGCGGCCCTGGGCACGGCCGCCCCCGCCGAAGCGCACTACCGCATCGCCGGAAAGTCCCACGCGTGCAAGGGGGTGTCGTTCATGCCTCCCGGCGAGGTCGGCGACTACGGCGCGTTCCGCATCCGCACGAAAGCGATCAGCTGCTCGATAGCGCGCCACATGATCCGGGTCGACCACCGGATCTGGCTGCACAACCAGCACTGCGGGCAGGGATGCGAGTTCGCCGGCCCCCAGATGCCCCGGTGGGTGTCCTGCGAGTTCACGGCGCACCCGGACGGGCACCCGGGCCACTGGCTCGGCCACGCCGACTACCGCTGCCGCAGCAAGCACCACCCCCGCCGCAGGGTGCTGGTGTGGACCGCGACGTGAGCCCCCAGCGCCCGACGGGTGTGGAGTCTGTGGGGACTGTTGTCACTCGCCGATCGAGGTGGAGCAAGCGAAGCAGCGAGCAACGACCGATGAAGCGCGTGATTGCCATGGGAGCCTTCGCGGCCAGCCTGCTGGTAGCCGGACCCGCCGAGGCCAAGGTGACCACCATTGAGCCTTACGGCGCCAAGACCGTTTCGGGCAAGGTCACCGGGATGCGCGTGCTCGGGCTTGAGCCCTACGTGAGCCGGATCCGGCCATACACCCGCTTTACCGGCGGCCCGTACCGAGGCCAGATGTGCTGGGGACCGCCGCGCTCCGACGGTTGCTCGGTGGCCGTCTCCGGCCGCCGGATCAACAACCTGATCGGCTACCGAGTCCGCGTGAGGACGCGAGCATGAATCGACGCGACGACACCGCCGACCTGGACCGGAGCGTGATAACGAAGGCGAAGAAGCCACTGCATGCTGCCGCGGCGATGACGCTGCTGTTCGGCGCAGCTCCGGCGGCCGCGGACGCGAAGACTTCATCGGGGTCCCGCGACATCTTCAACGCCTGCCGACGTCCCCTTGCGTCAATAGAAGGATCCTTGAGACCGACCTCTCCCGGCTGATCGGCGCCCACGATCTGTGGATCGCCGCCACCGCGCTCGCCTGGGCTACGGCTCGCCCCCAATAACCTCGAGGAGTTCGGGCGAGTCGCGGGCCTGCGCGTCGTCCCGCCGCCAGGGCGCCTGACGTACCATCGGAGACGCTCGCTGCTATCCGGCGAATGACCGGCATCAAGGAGTTGAGAGCGCCATGGCCGACCCGATCGCGACGCTCGAGGCGCGGCTGCCCGGAAGGGTCGGGCGGCCGGGGTCGGCGATCGCGCAGAAGGGGGCGCGGGTCTTCTGTCCGGAGGCGCGGGTCCGGGAGCCGGCGGCGGTGATCGCCGCCGCGAATGCCGAGGAGGTCGCCGCGGTCCTGGCCTGGGCGGGTGAGACCGGCGAGCGGGTCTCGGTGCGCTCGGGCGGACACAGCTTCGACGGGGCGCCGCTGCTCGACGGGGGCGTCCTGCTCGACCTGCAACGGCTCGACTCGGTCGACGTCCGCGAGGGCGGGCTGGTCGCGCTCGGGGCCGGGGCGCGGGTGAAGTCGATCGCCTTGCGGCTCGCAGAGCAGGGGCTGGCGGTGCCGCTCGGGAACTGCCCGACTGTGGGCATCGGTGGACTATGCAGTGGCGGCGGCTTCGGGTATCTGACCCGGAGCCTGGGGCTGACCTCCGACTCGCTCGTGGCGGCGACCGTGGTCACTCCCGCCGGCGGGACCGTGCGCTGTGACGCCGAGAGCGAGCCCAAGCTGCTCTGGGCGCTGCGGGGCGGGGGCGGCTGCGCGGGGATCGCGACCGAGCTGATGATCGCGACCGAGACGATCGCGACGGTCGCCGGAGTCAACATCAGCTTCCGCTGGGAGGCGGCGGCCGAAGCAATCGTTCGGTACTCGGAGGTGCTGGCAACGGGGCCCGAGCGGCTCGACCTGAAGCTCGCGCTGCGGACGACCGGCGCCGATCGCTTCATCGACACCACCGACGTCGGCCCCGAGGGCTGCAGCCCCGGCACCCCCTTCGTCTCGCTCGAGGGGCACCTGGTCGGTCCGCTCGATGAGGCGCACGAGCTGCTCGAGCCGCTGCTCGACCCGGAGCTGGCGCTCGACCGTCGGCTCGACGAGGTCTCCTACCACGACGCGGTGCTGCGCGAGATCCCGCTCGGGTTCATCGACCACCCCGCCCCGCCGACCCTGCGGCCGTTCCGGGTCGCGAGCGACTTCGGCCGCGGCCGGCCGAGCCGCGAGCACGCCGAGGCGATCATCGCCTTCCTCGCGGCGCTTCAGGACGAGCCCGACCTGCACGGCGGCGGCGTCGTGATCGAGCCCGCCGACGGCGCCGTCGCCGGGGGCGGTGCCGACGAAAGCGCCTTCGCCCACCGGGACGCGAGCCTGCTCTACGAGTGGGAGCTCTTCCATGGCGCCGAAGGTGCGGGCGTCGCCGACCACGAACGGCTGGACGGCCTCCTGTACCAACTCCGCGCGAACCTCGCCGGCCACCTCACCGGCGGCCGCTACGTCAACTACTTCGACCGGCTCGACACGCCCGCCGACCTCTGGGGCACCAACCTCGAGCGCCTCCGCGAGATCTCAGCCGACGCCGATCCGGCGCGGACGATCGTCTCCCGGCTTCACCCGCTTTGAGCGGGCTCGACCGCTGAGATGCCGCCGGGCTCGCCACCTGTCCCGGCCGGATCGCGACGGCCGCGGACCAGAGTCAGGGAGAGGGCCACGGTGAGCGCGGCCAGCCCCGCGACCACGTAGAGGGAGCGCGAGATCCCCTCCGCGATCGCGGCCGCGTCGCCCCGGGTCGGGTCGGTGTCGCCGAAGGCGTCGAAGAGCGCCGAGGCGATCGTCACCCCGAACGTGCCTCCCAAGAGCGCCGCAGCGGCGAAGACCCCGGTCGCCGAGCCGGCGATCACGGCCGGGACCCGGGCGAGCGCGACGTTGAGCGCGACCGAGGCGATCAGGCCGATCCCGGCGCCGGCGACGATCCAGCCCGGGACCAGATCGGCGTAGGTCGAGTCGGGGCCGAGCGAGGCGGAGACCAGCGTCCCGGCGACGAGCAGGGCCGAGGCGCCGACGAGCAGGAAGGGGGCGGTGCGCGGCCCGACCAGCCGGCCGCCGAGGGTAGCGGCGATCACGACGGTCCCGGTCAGGGCGAGGAGCAGTACTCCGGCTTGGGCGGGGCTCTCCCCGAGCGCATCCTCGAGGAACAGCGGTGCCAGGAACAGGAGCGCCGAGAAGCAGACGTTGGCGAGTCCGTTGATCGCGGTGCCGCTGAGGAAGACGCGGTCGCCGATCGCGGCCAGTGGCAGGATCGGCTCCGTGGCCCGGCGCAGGGAGACGACTGCGGCCGCGGAGGCGAGCGCGGCTCCGGCGAGGACGACGAGCGTGCCGGGCGCGAGCCAGCCCCATTCGGGGCCCTGCATGCCGCCGACGACGAGCAGGACCACGGCGGCGCCGACGCTGAGCGCTCCGGCGACGTCGATCGGAGCCGGTGAGCGCGCGCGCGACTCGGCGACCCAGCGCCATGCGACGAATGCCGGGAACAGGCCGAACGGGATCGCCAGCCAGAAGATCGAGCGCCAGCCGAGCGCCGAGTCCTCGAGCAGGCCCCCGATCGGCGAGCCGAGCGCCTGACCGAGGTTGGTCGCAGCGGCCCAGAGGCCGATCGCGATCGCCTGCCGACGCCCGTCGAAGCTGACCTTCAGGATCGCCAGCGAGGAGGTGAACATGAAGGCGCCCGCGACCCCGGAGAGGGCGACGGTGACGAGCAGGGTCGGGAAGCTGGGGGCGATCGCGGCCAGCGCCGTCGCGGCGGTGAAGCCGAGCGCGCCCCAGAGGAAGGAGCGGCGGCGGCCGTAGCGGTCGCTGATCCGGCCGGCGGCGACCAGCGCCGCCGAGACCGCGAGCGTATAGGCGTTCGGGACCCAGCCGAGCTCATCGACCGATGTCCCGAAGTCGGCCTGGACCTCGGGCAGGGCGATCACCAGAGCGGTCGTCGGGAACCAGCCGAGCGCCGCGACGCAGATCGTGGCGGCGATGATCGTTCGCCCGTGCCCGGGCGGTGCGTGCCTGCCGATGGTGGAACCGGTCACGCTCGGGCGAAGATACTCCGGTCCGCCGGCGCCGGGACGGCTGCGAGTCGGTGCCGATACGTCGCCGGCTTCGTCCCCGGCTCCGCCGCCCGCCAGACGACGACCCATGGCCGACGCCGCCTGCGACGCAAGGGCCTTATCCCCGCATCCCCGTACCCAGCGCTGGGCAGCTGCCTCGCCTGCGCGCGGCTCAGGTATCTGCGCACAGCCCTGCCTGCAGCAGGCCGGCACGGCCGCATGCGTGCGCGCTGAACGGCGTCCGACTATGCGCTGACACCGCGACACTGCTGCCCCTGCTGCGGCCGGCCGTACCGCCCCGGCCGGCGCGGCCGAAGAGATCGCTCGCTGGGCTAGCAGCTTCTGGGCTTGCTTCGGAGAGCCGAGCGAGTGAGTAGAACGCCTCCGTTGCGGCGAGCGACGGACTCCCCTCGAAGGCGGGCCCTACGTCAGCACCGTCGGAGTCACCGGCGGGAACATCATCGCCGCCAAGACGGTGATGTAGAAGCCGAGACTCCCGAGCGCCATCTCAGGCATCGACTCCATGCTCCCCATCCTGTCGCCGGTGACCAGCCAGGCCACGACCGCGAGCGCCAGTAGCCCTCCGAGCAACGCGAGCTGATCCCCGCGATGCGCATGGACGGTCCGCAGCGAGGACACGCCGTTCAGTCCGGGTACTCGTCCTTGCGCCACGAGCGCGGCTCCTCGGGCCCGGGCTTCGGGGTCCGCTCGAGCAGCATGTTGAAGTGGGGCTGAACGAACGGATCGGGCGCCATCACGGTGTACGTGTGATGGACGGTCCCGTTCTCGCGCGCGAACGCGATGTAGCCCGGGCCCTCGCGAAGGCCGTCCTTGAGCTCCGCCCCGATCTGCTCGCCCCATTCCTGAAGCCACTCGGGCGGGTTGTCGACCATCTCCTTCACCTCGGGAATCTCGTTCGCCTGCTCCTCGGTCATCGCGAGCCCGAAGTCCCATGGGAAGTCGGTGTCGTAGGTCGAGACATACGGGAACTGCCAGCCCATCCGCTGCTTGTAGGCGGCGAGCCGATCGATCGGCGCGCGCGAGAAGCAGAGGAACGTCACGTCCCGCTTGTTCATGTGGATCAGCCCACCGGAGAACTCATCGCCGAGGCTCGTGCATCCGGGGCACGCACCGAGCGAGTAGTCGGGCCCGTACATGATGTTGTAGGCGAGGAGCTGCGAACGGCCGTCGAAGAGCTCGGCCAAGGACTTCTTCCCGTCCTCGGTGTCGAAGACGTACTCCTTCTCGACCGGGACCCAAGGGAGCTCGACCCGCTTCCTTTTGATCTCCTCATTCAGCTCGGCGTGCTGGGCCTCGAGCTTCGCCAGCTCGTCGCGTGCTGCCTGCCATTCGTCACGGGTTCCCACGTTGTGCTCGGGCATTGTCATCTCCTCGGTTGTGCTTACGTCACGCACGGGCGACCAGAGGGACGGTACCCGCGTCCACCAATGAAGACCCGCGGCGACGGTGAAAATCATCGCTACAGCACTCGGAGGCCGAAGAGGAGCTGAAGCTTCAGACCAGGCGGTATTCCTGCATCGCCCGTGCGTCGCTCGGAGTGACATATCGGGCCCCCGCTTCGACACGGCGAGCGCGTCGTACCAAGGTGGTACCGACTGCATCCTCCGATGTGTGCGCGAAGTCGCCGACCGGGGACGCCGGGGACGGTGGGGACGGGCAGAACATATCTGCGCGCCGGGTTGCCCGGCTGGGGGCCGAAAGGTCGCTGGTTCAAATCCAGTCGCCCCGACCATGATGGCTACCTGGCTGGCGATGTCGAGTGAGACTGTGGTCGTTGTGCGGGACTGGGATGCGGAGGAGGTGGACGGCTTACGGAGTGTCGACGCTAAGCCCGGCGGGGTGGCATGCAGGTGGTCGCCGGCCCGCAGAGAAGTACCCGGCAGTGAAGCTGACTCGGAGGTGGAAGCCGTGACTAGATCGGATGACCGTCGGGGAATCGCAGGCATATCTAGCGGTGGCATCATCGCCATCGTTGGGATCGTCCTGATGCTTTTCTGGAGCTTTTGGATCGGCCTGATCATCGTGCTGGTCGGCCTCATCGCTTTCGGCGGTTTCGCACGCGGTAAGTGGTACTAAGCGAAGCTCGGATCGAGAGTTATCTCGACGCCTGCTCGATCTCGAAGCTCGCGGTCTTGATCGGTTGGGTGGACATCCGGTGCGGCTTGAGCGTCCTCGGCTCGGAAGTTGCCCCCGAGATTTCGAGCGCTACGGTCTCCCCGGCTGGTCGCGAGCAGACCCGAACGCCAGTCACACCCATCAAGATCAAACAGCCGACGACCTAGCGCCCCGTGTAGTTCGAACCGGGGCAGCACCACCGTCGAACTTCCTTCGCCTTCGACACCGCTGATTGCGCAGCGTGCTGCGGTCGCTTGGCCCCATCGAGGCGAACCGCCATCGGGGAAGGCGTCAGGGGAGGTCCGCTCTCGCAGGCGCATTCCGACGTCGGAGTTCGATCTCGCCTCCCGCGTGGCGTTCGACTCCAGCCGGTCTTGTCATGCTCAATGAAGAACTGTCGGTTCCCCGACCGCCGCAAGCAGGCCGCCCAATTGCTCGGCGGCTGCGGTCACAACGGGGGAGGCCGTTCAACAGGGCTGTAGGCCTTAGGATCGACGGGTAAGAGTTCCCAAGAAGAAGAGGAGGGCTTTGATGGGCGAGACGCAGGGAGATGAGGGCGCTCCCCCGGAGTCCAGCGTGGCGGAGGGCGCTGCGGAGCCGATGACCGAGACGACCGCGGCCGAGCCTTCCGCGTCGACGGACGGTGACGCCGCTGGGGTGCCCGAGGAGGAGGACTCGAAGGGGAGCAGGTCTAGCGTTGGCACGGCCGCCGCCGTTACGGGGGCCGCGGTCGCCGGGGTTGCCGGGGTTGCCGGTGGCATCGCGGTCGCCGCCCGCGATACCCGGCGCCGGATCCTCGGCAGGCCGATCGGGAAGCGGAGCCGCGTACAGCGTGGAGCAAGCGCGGTCGTCGATGCGGCCGGCACCGTCGTCGGCAAGGCGCAGAGGCCGGCCGAGCGCCTCGGCTCGCGCCTCAGGCGTTCCTCGGACGATTGACGTGCCAGGGAAGCCGGGATAGCGGCCCGCTGAAGCGTAAGGGCGAGGGGCCAGGAGCGGGGGACCCCTGTCTCCGGCTTCCGGGCGCGAACGCGCTCAGGATCGGCGGGAGCGGCGGCGTCGCCCGCTCTCGGTGTGGCAGTGCACGCTCGCGGGGCGACGGTAAGCCGGTCTCGGGGACCGCGCTAGCCGCCGCGCCAGCGGCTCACTTGGGCGCTGCCGGTGGAAGCTGAGCCGACCTAGGAGGAGACCCCCGCCGTCAGCGGGTAGGGGGGCCGCTCTGGGCCTGAGGCTCTTGGATCTCGACCACAGACTCGACCAGCAAATGGTTAGGTACCCGCACACGGCCACTATCGGTGCCGAGCACGGTTGCGTCAGCCTCGATCGCCAGGATCCGTCCGCCCCATTCCCCCAGCTGTACGGTCTCGCCAACTTCGAAGGCACTGCGCACGAATCGCCCCGCGTTCAGCGCCCGCGCCATCTCTCGGCCCCCGAGGCCGAAAGCGATCGCAAAGACCGCGGTGACTCCCGCGAGGACGATTCCCACGACGAGAATCAGGAGTTCGGTGGAGACTCCAACCTGCGCCGCCGCGGTGATGGCAAAAATCGCCAGAGTGCCGACCTGGGCGAGTTGTCCCAGTGGTATGGGGAAGTCCATCTGGCTTGCCAGGCGGTCCACCCGGTCTCGCACCAGGCCGGCCACGACGATTCCCGCGAGCAAGATCGCAAGCGCTGCGATCAGTTTCGGGAGAAAGAGGAGCGCCTCGTTCAACGACTGGCTCAACGGCTCCAGGCCGAGCAGGGTGAGCGCCGCGAAGATTGCAATGACGCTGAGCGTGATGCGCACCGCCGCAGCCGTGACGGACACAAGCGACTCTGGTAGGCCCGCGCGTCCGAGTGTTTCGTTCACGCGCCAGCGGTCGGCGACGTCGTCTACCCCCGCGGCCCGCAATCCCCGGCGGACCAGCCATCCCCCAAGCCTCGCCAGTAGTAGACCGACAACCAGCAGGACGAGGGCGCCCACGAGCTGCGGGAGAAAGTCGCCGAGGGTGTCACCAGCCCGCTCCAGGATGCTCGCGGACACGCTCATTGCGTCTTGCCTTTGCGCCCTTTCACCCAGACGCTGGCACCGATGGCGCCCAACAGCCTTCCGACGTACAAAAGGTACGGGCGCGCCACGTACTGCCAGCGGGCGGCACGCACCACGGCCGGCACGAGTGTCGCACCCGGCGCGGGCGGATCCTCGGATAGGTCGTCGAGATAGCCGCGCAGGCGCCGCTCGGGGCCGCGCTCGGAATCGGCCGTCATGCCGGGAGCTCCCAGTCGTACGTGTTCTGCCGGAGGATGTCGATCAGCTCTCCTCGTGCGCGATGGAGGCGGCCCTTGACACTCCCGAGCGGTGTCTCGGTCACCATTGCGATCTCCTCGTAGCTGAATCCCTCGATATCGCGAAGCACCAGCACCACGCGATGGGCGGGGCTCAACAAGCGCACCTTGTTCTCGAGCCGCTCGCGACGCTCCCGCGTCTCGAGCTGTTCCGCGGGCATCCGCTCCTCTTCGACAGATGAGGATTCGAGGAGCGGCTCCAGCGAATCCACCGGCTCGGCTCGTCGCTGGGCGCGTTCATCCAGCGCGGCATTGCGAGTGATCCGCAGCAGCCAGACCCGAAAGCTGGCATCGCCGCGAAAGGCGGACAAACGGTGGAAGGCGCGTAAGAACGCAATCTGACTGACGTCCTCGGCCTCGGTGCGCCCCACGATTCGCGCCGCGACTCGGAAGACCACATCCCGATGACGCTCCACCAGCGTCTCAAAGGCAGCGTGCTCTCCCGCCAAGGTGCGGTCGACCAGCTCGCGGTCCGCATCCATGGCGCGTGTGTTACCCCCTTGTGCCTCACCGATCACCACCCATCAGACCCCAGGACTCGGCGAGGGCTCAAAAAGTTACGCCTTCGCAGACGGTCGGCCAACCGCCTGAGCGGGGTTGTAACCCCAGAGGGCCGGGGCCCGTCTGGATGGCTTGAACCGCACTTCTAGCGGCCGAACCGAGAGAGGACCAGACCATGCTTGCTGCAGTCGAGATATCGGAGAGCATCCAACAAGGGATCGATGACCTGGTGGGCTTCTTGCCAAGGCTCATTGGATTCCTGCTCATTCTGTTGGTCGGCTACCTCGTAGCGAAGGCCCTCCAGAAGGTTGTCGCGCTCGCGCTCGAGAAGGTCGGTACGGACCGAGCCCTCGCCTCCGGGACCAGCGGCACGTACGTCGAGAGAGTAATTCCAGACCTCTCGCCGTCCGAGCTGATTGGACGGGTGGTCTTCTGGTTTGTGCTCCTCGGCGCCCTGTCGATCGCGATCACTTCGCTTGGCATAAACGCCCTCAATGACTTCCTGGCGGATGTCTTCAGCTATCTGCCCAACGTTGTCGCCGCGATCCTCATCTTCGTGATCGCCGCTGCCGTGGCCGGCTGGCTCGGGCACGCGGTATCCAGGCTGCTTGGAGATTCCCCTACGGGCCAGCTCGCGGCCACCGTACTGCCCGTGCTCGTGATGGCCATCGCCATCTTCATGATCCTGAACCAGCTTCGGATCGCCCCCGACATCGTCACCATCACCTATGCGGCGCTGATGGGAGCCGTGGCTCTCGGGATGGCGCTCGCGTTCGGGCTGGGTGGGCGAGAGGTCGCGTCGCGCATCCTCGGCGACGCCTACCGGCGCGGTCAGGAAGAACGGTCCCGGCAAGGGATGATGCGGGAGCGGTCAGCACCTCATCCGGTGGAAACGCCCAGGCCAAATGCGACTCCCGGTCAGCGACCGGCCGGCGCCTAGGGGGAGGTGGTCGAGTGCTCTGGCTGATCCTCGGGATCGTCCTGCTCGTGATCGCGATCGCCGGCGGCGCCATCGTGCATCCGGTGATATTCGCGCTGGCCATCCTGGCGTTCGTCATGTTCTTCATGCGCGGGCGCTATAGCTGATTCAACGCAACACAAGGAGACCGACAATGGCAGGGAGGGTCAAGCGAGGCCGGGGGCGCCTAATGGAGTCGGTAGGCGCGCTCACCGGCAACAACCGCCTGAAGGACAAGGGCCGGCTACTACGGGGCGAGGGAAGAGTCAAACGTTTGCTCGGGAAGGTCAGGGGAAAGTAGGGAAGGGGTACGTGCCGTCTGGGCGGCGGCGATTCGGCGCTGAGGCTTCGCGCTGCAACAATCCGCTCGGGCGTTTCCCAAGGGCGCCCGCGGGTACTTGAATTCAAGAAAACTGGGAGAGGATCGATTCCTAATGGCAAAAGACGTCAGCGACGTCGTCCGCGACACCGTCACTAAGGTGGTAAAGGACGCCACCGACAATTTGAGCGACAGTTTCAGCTCTAACGGCAAGCGCGGCTCCAACGGCCCCTTGTCCGGCGTGAAGGGCGTGGCAGTCGGCGCTGGCCTGGCGGCCCTTGCGCCGCTCGCCGCCAAAGGTGCCGGCAGCGCGGTACGTCGGCGCATGGTAGGCGGTGCCGCCAAGAACGTCGCCAAGAAGCCGGCGAACCTGGCGAAGAAGCCGGCGGAGGCAGTGAGCGGCCTGACCTCGAAGCTGGGAGACAGTGTCGGCAAGGGTGTCGGCGAGAAGGTCAAGGAGAAGGTCGACGAGTCAGGCGGGGCCGGCGGCCTCGCGAAAGAGGCAGCCAGTGGCCTGCTTCCGTTCGGCGGAGGCGGCAGCGACGGAGGTGGAGGCGGAATGGAAGGCGTTGGAAAGGGCCGGCGAATGCCGGTGCAGCAAGCGGTGGACGTGGCGGTGCCGATCGAGACCGCCTACAACCAGTGGACCCAGTTCGCGGAGTGGACCGAGTTCATGCACCGGATCACGCGAGTCTCACAGGACGACCCGTGCACGGTCAACTTCCAGGCCAAGATCTGGACGAGGACGCGTGATTTCGAGGCCGAGATCATCACCCAGCGCCCCGACGAGCGGATCAAGTGGCAGGTTGCCCAGGGCATCACCCACCAGGGCGTCGTGACCTTCCACGAGCTGGCGCCGAGGCTGACCCGCATCGAGATCAACATGGATGTCGAGCCTGGCGGCATGATCGAAAAAGCGGCTCGCGGCATGCGCCACGTCAAGCGCGCCGTGCGGGCCGATCTGCACCGGTTCAAGGCCTACATCGAGATGCAGGAGCAGGAGACAGGTGCCTGGCGTGGGGTCATCGAGGACGGGGAGCTCGTCGAGGACCACGACCCGAGTTACGACGAGGAGCGCGAGTACAGCGACCCCGACGCGCTCGATCGGAGCGACGACGGGGACGAGGAGGCTCCGGAGGCGGCGGCGGACGACGACGAGGCCGATGAGGACGAGTCCAAGAGCGAGAGCTCGGAGGCACCCAAGCGGAAGTCGGCCGCGTCAAGTGGGCGCAGCAGGAGCCGAAGCTCTGACAGCGGCAATGGCCGTCGCAGCGGCGGCGGCCAGCGCAAGAAGGCCGCCTCGCGGAGCTGACCGACGTGGCAGCCCAGCGACAAGCCGGCCAGTCGGGATGGCCCGTTAGCAGCGGGCGCCGTCGACAAGGCGGCGACTCAGACGACCCCGCCCCCGGACTCCTGGACTCCACCGAAGGCTCACAGGGCGGTGACGCTGCAGAGCCGGACGTGGTGCTGGACGTGCCCCGGCTTGCCGTCGAGGAGATCGCGCTCGAGGTGGACAACCTCCATGCGCGTATCGCACTCGAGGCACGGCTGGCGGACCTCGTTCAGCTCGACGTGGGCGCCGACGTCAGGATCGAGCGTGTCGCGCTGGAGATCAAGGGAGTCGAGGCGGAGGCCCACCTGAGGGCCCGCCTCGACCGGGTACTCGCCATCATCGAGCGAGCGCTCGACACGGTCGACAGGAATCCCCAGCTCCTCGGCGAGCTGTCTCGCAGCGCCATGGACGCGGCGAGCACGCTCGGGGAGGGAGTCAATGAGGCGAGCGGGGCCGCCGGCGAGCTTGTGCAGGGTGCCACAGGGGACGGCGAGCAGGCTGGTCAGCTGGTCGAGGGAACCGCAGATGAGCTTGGCGACACGGCGACCGGCGCAGAAGCGGCGGGCGATGAGTCGAAGCCGTCGAAGCCATCAGGCCGGCGCCGCTCGGGCAACGGCGGTGCGGATGCCGGATCGAGACGGCAGAAGGCCGGAACGTAGATATATGACCGCTCGGGACCATCCGCACGTCGAGCCGTTCCCCGCCGCCGGCGACAGCCGGCCGTCCGAAGGGCTTGCCGATGTCGAGGTGGTCGCGTCCGTCGAGGCCGAGGAGCTCCAAGCGAAGGAGCGGCCGCAGACCCGGCTGAGCGTCATCGGGGAAGGTGCACGTCGCAGCGACGAGTCGCGACGGGAGAAGCTTCCTGTCAGGGTCGAGCCGGGCATGGTCTATCGGGACGTCCGCGTCTACCGGCGGGTTGACGGCTGGCTCTCGGAAGGGGCGCGCGACTGACATGGGCGTGCTGAGAGGACTGCTGAAGGCCGTGGGCGGTCTACTGGCGGGGGTGTTCGGCCTTCTACGCGGGCTGGTGCAGGGGCTTGTTGGCCTGCTTCGACGACTGGTGTGAATGGCTGGCTTCCTGAAGAGAGTCGGCGCTGAGCGGATCGGCGGGGAGCGTCCGTCCGTCGCGCGGGCCCTCATGGCGGCCGCAGTCGCCGGAGCCGCGGCGGCGGGCGTCACCTACAAGCTCTTGAGGCACCAGTGACCCTGCCCTATCACCTGGACGAAGAGCGGATCAAGCTGAACCTAGAGAGGACCGGCGATGGCAGTTGACATCCAACGCGTGGTGATGGCGGCCCTGGAGGCCGCGGTCAGCGACAACGACTCGATGCTGAAGAAGAAGAAAAAGGGCCTCTCCGCCGGCCAAGCCGTCGCCGTAGGAGCGGTTCTGGTGACTGTCGGCCGGGTTGCAGCCAAGCCCGGCGGCCGCTATCTGAAGAACAAGCTGCGTGAGCGCCTCACGGACGGGTCCGATCCGGCAGACGATCGCTACTTCGACGAGGACGACGAGGAGTACGACGCAGAGGAGTACGCGGAGTCCGAGGACTACGACGAGGCCGAGGTCGAGGAGGAAGAGGAGCCCGAGGCCGAGGTCGAGGAGGAAGAGGAGCCCGAGGCCGAGGTCGAGGAGGAAGAGGAGCCTGAGGCCGAGGTCGAGGAGGAAGAGGAGCCTGAGGCCGAGGTCGAGGAGGAAGAGGAGCCTGAGGCCGAGGTCGAGGAGGAAGAGGAGCCTGAGGCCGAGGTCGAGGAGGAAGAGGAGCCTGAGGCCGAGGTCGAGGAAGAAGAGGAGCCTGAGGCCGAGGCCGAGGAGGAAGAGGAGCCTGAGGCCGAGGTCGAGGAGGAAGAGGAGCCTGAGGCCGAGGTCGAGGAGGAAGAGGAGCCTGAGGCCGAGGTCGAGGAGGAAGAGGAGCCTGAGGCCGAGGTCGAGGAGGAAGAGGAGCCTGAGGCCGAGGTCGAGGAGGAAGAGGAGCCTGAGGCCGAGGTCGAGGAGGAAGAGGAGCCCGAGGCCGAGGTCGAGGAAGAAGAGGAGCCCGAGGCCGAGGTCGAGGAGGACGAAGAGCCCGTCGCTGACGCCGACGAGAGCGAGGACGACTCGATCAGAGCGCCGTCGACGACGCGCCCGCGGCCACCGAGCGTCGACGGGCGAGGCGCGCCCGGCCCAAAGGTCCGGCCGGCCGCACGGCCGCCGGTTCAGAAGCGACCAGCGAAGGGATCGAAGAGGCCGAAGGGCCCGGCGAAGCCGGCCGCTCCCCGCCGCCCACGGGCGCCCGTCGGACGGGGCTAGGACGGCCCGCATCGAAGCCACACTTAGAGCAACCGAAGACCCCAACCGAGTATTGAGTCCCGGCAGGGAGGAACCGACATGACAGTCTCACCGGCAAGTTCTGGCTATCTGGCACGACCCGGCGGGGGCACCCTCGCCGACGTCATCGACATCATCCTCGACAAGGGCCTCGTGATTGACGCCTACGTTCGCGTGTCCCTGGTCGGGATTGAGATCCTCACCATCGACGCCCGTATCGTCATCGCGAGTGTGGACACCTATCTGCGCTTCGCGGAGGCGGTGAACCGGCTGGACCTGCAAGCGGCGAGCAACGCCCAGACGCTGCCTGAGATGGCGGATTCGCTCACCGAAGGCGGGGCCAAGTCCAAGACCAGAGGAGCGCTGGAGGGCGTAAAGGAGACCCTCACCGGCGGCGATGACGACGACAAGGAAGAGAGCCGCCCGAAGCGCCGCTCCTCCTCGCGGTCCCGTAGCCGGAAGAGCGACGACGAGTGACGCAGGGCCAGCACGCGGTCTACGTTTACGGCATCCTCGCTGCCGGAGCCGAGCTCGAGATTCGCACGCAGGGTGTTTACAGCGGTGCGGGTCCGGTCAGGCGCATCGAATCCGGGGGCCTCGCTGCGTTGGTGAGCGACGTCCCGGTAGAACCGTTGGCCGCGGCCCGTGATTTGCGGGCTCACTGGAACGTGTTGGAGGAGGCGGCAGAGGTCGCTACCGTCCTTCCAGTGCGTTTCGGCACCGTGATGAAGAGCGACAGTGCAGTGCGGGAGGAGGTCTTGCTCCCAGACAGTGAACGTCTCACCGCCCTGCTGCGAGAGCTCGACGGAAAGGTGCAGCTCAGCCTCAAAGGGTTCTACGACGAGGAGCGACTGCTTCGCGAGATCGTCCGTCGGACTCCGCAGGTGGCCCGCCTGCGCGAGCGTGTACAGCGCGTCCCGCAGGCGGCGAGCTACTACGACCGCATTCGACTTGGGGAGCTGGTTGCGGCGGAGGTCGACCGCAGCCGCGCGGAAGATGCCGAACTGGTGCTGGACCAGCTGGAGCCGCTCGCCGTCGCCGCGACCGTGCAGCCGCCCGCAACGGAGCACGGCGCAGTGGATGCCGCGTTCCTGGTCGAGCGACGTCGAATCGATGAGTTCAGCGGGGCCGTGCAGCGGCTGGCGAGCGACATGGGTGACCGTCTGACGCTGCGCTACGTCGGGCCGCTACCGCCCTACAGCTTTGCGGACGAGGAGCAGATAGCCGGGAGCGAAGCATGGGGCTGATCACAGGACTGCTGACCCTGCCCCTTGCCCCGGTGAGAGGCACGGTCTGGCTGGCCGAAAAGATCCAGGAGCAGGCAGAGAGCGAGCTCTACGACGAAGGCGCGATACACGGGCAGCTGATGCAGCTCGAGGCGATGCATGCGGCAGGTGAGCTGACCGATGAGGAGCTGCGCGCCGCCGAAGACGATCTTGTGGAACGGCTCATGGCCATCCGTGCCCGAGCTGAGGAGGAGCCCTATGGCTGAGTCGACGCGAAGCAAGAATCGACGCGCCAAAGACGATGATGTGGATACGGGTGGGGAGGCCGGGCAGGCGCGCGACGACCAGTCCGGCAGCGACGGGGAAAACCGTGAGAGTGGGAACTCGGCCGAGGGGAGCGGCGAGAGCGCATCCCTGTCCGCGAAGGAGCTGACCGAGGCAGGTCGTGAGACGATCGCCGAGCTGACCGGACTGGAGCCCGAATCGGTCACCGGGCTCGAGTGGGATGGAGAAGCGTGGCTGGTGACCGTCGACATGCTCGAGCTCAGCCGCATTCCTGAGACCACCGACGTGATCGCGACCTATGTCGTCCAGCTTGATCCGAGTGGCGGCCTGCTCGGATACCGCCGCTCGCGTCGTTTCGTGCGCGGCCACGTCGAGGACTGAGTAGCGTGGCGGATGAGTCGTACATGCCCCGCCGCGCAAGCAGCAACCTCCCGGGGCGCCCGGAATCGGCCAACCTCGCCGACATCCTGGAGCGAGTCCTGGACAAAGGCATCGTCATCGCGGGCGACATCCAGATCAATCTTCTGGACATCGAGCTTCTCACCATCAAGTTGCGCCTTCTGATCGCGTCCGTGGAGCGGGCACAGGAAATGGGGATCAACTGGTGGGAGTCGGATCCCGCGCTCCAGTCCAACCGCGAGCGCCCGGAGCTCGAATCGGGTGCCGACCTCAAGCGGCTGGAAGAAGAGAATCGTGAGTTGCGCGAGCGCCTCGAACGGCTGGAACACCGGCTCGAAGCGGGCGACGACGAGGAGAAGCGGACTCCCTCGCGGGGGCAACGCCGTGGATGATGAGCTGGCTCGCTGGGCAGCGGCCCGGGCGCCCGATCTACTTCGGCGGGCCGAACAGGAGGCGCTCGCACACCTCGCCCGAACGCTCATCGAGGCGGCACTTGCCGAGGGCGGACCCCCTGCGCGATCCGGACCTCAGAGAGCGGTGCTGTCGGAGTCAGAGACTCCGACGCAGCCCAGGTCGGTGCCCACCCCGCCGCCGTCTGAGCCGTCCGCCCCGTCAGACAGAGATGAGGGTCTCTGGGCGTATTGCGTTGCCGCCGCCGACGCTAATTTGCCCGCCGGCAATCCCGGGGTCGAGCCGGATCGCCGACTCGAGCGCGTCGAGCACGGCGGCTTAGCGGTCCTCGTCAGCAAGGTACCGCTGGCGCACTACGGCGAGGACGCCCTCCGCAACAACCTGAACAACCTCGACTGGCTCGAGCGCGTCGCGCGGGCCCACGAGGCGGTACTCGAACTGGCGCTGGCGGAGAGCACTATCGTCCCTCTGCGGCTATGCACCATCTACGAAGGCTACGAGGGCGTCACTGGGATGCTCACGGCCGAGCGCATGAGCTTCGAGGCAGCCCTGGATCTGCTGGACGGGCGCCAGGAGTGGGGAGTGAAGGTTCTCGTTGATCGTCCCGCTCTTGAGGCTGGCGTACGAGTCGTGAGTGCCGAGGTCAGTGCCCTCGAGAAAGAAGTCGAGGCAAGCAGCGGCGGTGGGGCCTACATGATGGGCCGCCGCGTAGAACGCGAAGTCGGGGCGCTGGCGGAGCGCAAGCTAGCGGAGGTGACCAACGATATTCACGGCCGATTGGCCGACTGGGCTGAGGACGGAGTCTTCAATCCTCCCCAAAACCGCGATCTCTCTCAGCACGAGGGCGAGATGGTCATGAACGCTGCATACCTTGTGGATGCTGGAAAGGTGTCACGCTTCCGGGAGCTGATCGGGGAACTCGAGGATCGCTACGGCAATCTGGGTATCGGTCTTGAATTGACCGGCCCCTGGCCGCCGTACAACTTCGTTCCGTCCAGTGCGTCGGCGCGCACAGCGGCCGCGGAATGACCGGCCCAATCGCCGAACGGGACGTTGCGCTCGTCGACCTCGTCGACCGGCTCTTGGGCGGCGGGGTCGTAATTGCGGGAGACATCACACTGTCCGTCGCCGACGTAGACCTGGTGTACGTGGGCTTACGCGCGCTCGTCACCTCGGTGGCAACAGCCGAAGAAATGGGCACGCCACGGTGGTCGAATGAGCAGTGATTCAGCTGTACGCCATCACCGACGACCCGGCGCCGGCGGACCCTCCTTTGTTCGCCGTGCCCTGCGCCGGCCTCGTGGCTCTGTGTGCCCCCGCAAATGATCAGGAAGTGACGCCGGCGGCGCTCTGGCGTTACGAGGAAGTAGTCGAGGATCTAATGGAGAGCCGAGACGTACTACCAGTCCGCTTCGGAACGCTCGTTGCGGATGAGAACGCGGTAGTCGGCGCGGTGGAAAAACGGCGCTCGGAGCTGGTGGCCAGCCTCGACCGCGTCCGCGGGGCGGTGGAGCTCGCCGTCCGTGCTCGGGAACGGGAGGCGCCCAGCGGACCAGAGGTGGCGCCCAGCGGCAGCGCCTATCTGCGGGCCAAGGCATCGCGCGGCGACGTCGCCCGACGCCTGCACGAGCGGCTGGCTGACCATGCTCGAGCGAGCGTTGTCTTTTCCGGTTCCGAATTGCTCCGTGCTGCTTATCTGGTCAGCCGCGACGACGTCGACAGCTTCGTCGCGCTGGTGGCCGAACTGCAGTCGGATCACGCGGAGCTGGACGTCGTGTGTACTGGCCCGTGGCCGGCTTACTCGTTCGCGGACGGCACATCATGAAAGACAAGTCGCTGGCCGACAAGGTGCTGGCCTCCCCTCGGGAGCTCGACCCGTTCGCCTCTGAGCTGCCACGGCTGCACGATGCGCTGAGCCGGCGGATCAACGCCGATCCCGAGTCGGTTGAGAGGGGACTCGCCCAGCTCGTCCTGACCATCGTGGAGCTGCTACGCGAGGTGATGGAGCGCCAGGCGCTGCGTCGCATCGATGGTGGAACGCTGAGCGCCGAGCAGGTCGAGCGCTTGGGCCAGACGTTCATGGAGCTCGACCGCCGGATGGAGGAGCTTAGGCAAGAGTTCGGGTTGACGAAGGAGGACTTGAACCTGGACCTTGGCCCGCTGGGTCGCCTGCTCTAAGCGCCGTTGTGGCCAGCGCTCTTGGGACCGGGGGCATCCTCGAACTGAATTTCCTCGGCACGATCGTGGGGATCATTGCCGCAGCGGCCTTGATCGGAGCGGCTTAGGTGCCTAACTCCGCGCGAGCCTCTTCCCGACGGAGGCACGGAGCCGCCGGAAGACGAACCGCCAGAGCCCGAGCCGGACGATGAGCCGCCAGAACGCGCGCGAGTAGAGGATACGGCGGAGCGCGAAGCGCCAAAACCGGCGGGAGGAGAGCAGACGGCGGAGCACGCTACGGCCGAGCCCCAGCCTTGAGAACGCGCCTGCGGCCATCATGCATCCCCCTTCTCCTCGGTCAACGGACGGTCGCACCGTAACCGAGAACGAGCGTGCGGCCTTAGCCCGGGGGCTTCGAGTTTGGGGAAGGGACCTTCGTCGCGGGCGGGCTTACGAACTCCGGGGACGTGGAGTCGCTGGTGGACGAGAACAACGTCAGGCCGTTTCCTCACGACGAGCTGCAAACTCAACAAGTGGATGACGAGTGCGTCGGCATGCGCGTCGACTGCCACCCCGCGGGCACGACGCTCAGCCGGCCGCGGCCACACCGGCGAGCTCTAGCTCGAGGTGGGGGCGGGCCTCGGTCACGAGCTCTCCTCGTCGCCCCCGGGTGCCGACTCCGCGTTGCGTGACATGCGGGCTTCCTTCAGCTCCTCGCCCCGCTGCTTGTGCTCGCGTGTCTTCAGGCGGGCTAGCTCCTTCAGCTCCTCGCCCCGCTGCTTGTGCTCGCGTGTCCTCAGGCGGGCTTGCTCCTTCAGCCGCTCGGCGTGCTGCTCCAACTCGCGTGTCTTCAGGCCGGCCTGTTCCTTCAGCCGCTCGGCGTGCTGCTCCAACTCGGCTGCCTTCTGCTCCCTGTCCGGATGGGGGGGCATAGGGACAGAATACCTCGTTTAGCGGGGATTTTGGCCAGGGCGCTGACGGCTCCGACTAGATGCCTGGCGCCCCACAGGTGGTGGAGTCATCGCCGTTGAGGATTCGACCCCCTGCCCCCGCCTCCTGCCGGCTCTCTGATGGACCTCGAGCGGGAGGCCAGGACGCGCTTGCACGACCGGTCCTGCTTACACCGGGCGGTCGGCGCCGTCAGTGCTCAAACGGGGCTCGGGGACTAGCCCGGCGCCTGTTCGAGCCCCCAACGCGAGATCAGGCCCTGGACACGGCGCATCATCGGGACGCTCGGGTACTCGTCCGCCTCGATCCGCTCCATCAGATGCATCGTGTACTCAGCCAGCACGCGTGGCGTGGCGATCGCCTCCAGCATGTCCATGTGCGTGACGCTCGGGTAGCTGTCGGCCCGAATATGCTCCAACAGCAGCTGCCCGTAGCGCTCCTGCAGTGGGTTCTCCATGGTCTACCTCCCGCGTTAGTAGTCGTGCTACCCATTCAGCGCTCGCGTACACAGCATTCCCCGCTAGTGACCGTTAACCGGCCAGGCCCTCCATACCGAGCGTCGCAGCCGGCAGACCGACACGAACCGGTGGCAGCGCGAGTCGTTCCCGCGCGCCGCCGGAGGTGAACCTCCCGCTCTGTTTGAAATTGGCCGAAATGACCCGAGCGCGCCCTGAAGTCGCGAGCATCCAGCGGAGCCTGGCCGCGGTCGCGCGCGCCCCGCACGTCGCGTCGAGGGTGCGCGCTATGTTTCGAAATTCGCGAGCGTAGGTGGCACGCATGAGGCGTTCGATCAGCGACGAGGTCACTCCACGCGCGACCAGGCCAGGCTCCATCCGGGCGTCGGTGCCGGTCTCGATCGTGGTTCTGCTGACGATCGCGGTTGCCGCCTGCGCCGACGATGGCGGGTCCGCCAAGCGTCCCGCTGGCAATTCCACGGCCACGCCGACGACCGCGCCGTCGGCCGGCGGCGACAAGGCGAGGGGCGATCCGCGCTATACGCGCAAGCAGGTCATCGACGCGTTGGGCGTGACGCGCGGCCGGGACGAGAACGGCGTCCCGAACTCGGATCTGAGGACGGGCTGCTTTGCGATCAAGATCTTCGTGACCCCCGAGGACAACATGGCCGCCTACGTGCAGATCGGTGACCCGGTTGCCACCAACCCGTCCGGCGAGGTCGGCGCCGCCGTCGGCACGTATGCGGGGGTATCCGCCTCGAAGTGCCTCCGCATCTTCACGCGGCGACTCGCGAAGCTTGCGTAGCCGACAGAAAGCAGGAGCGCCGACGCGTCCGCCGGCCAACTCGCCAGAGAACGTGGTAGAACTCCGCCACTCGCCTGTTGGCGCGTTTGCGCTCGGCGAGGTCGTTGGCGGAGCGGCGAAAACCGACGGCGTGCGCGCTGTGGGTTAGGAGGAGAGGTATGAGCAAGGCAGTAGATCACGGACGATCGACGGCCTCGGCGAAGTTGTTCGCCCTGACGGCCGCCTTTTTCACACTCCTGGGTCTCGTCGCCTCGGCGGCGCTGGCCCAGACGACACCGGAGCCTGAGCGCCCGCCCGAGTACCAGGGGCATGGCTCCGAGAGCGAGAACATGCGGCTTGTGGGTCACCACGACCTCGACGGTCGCTCGGCGTACCAGCCATTGACCAAGCTGAACCCGGTCAACGACCAGTGGTACACGTACGTCGGACACCATGCCGGCTAGGCGGAGAACTCGCTGACGGGCGAGGTCGAGCCAAACGGGACGTCGATCGTGCGGGTGACGAACCCGCGTCACCCGCGGCTGGTCGCGCACATCCCGGCCACCGGTCCCGGCGAGAACCAGGCGCAGATGGTCCGGATCTGCAACGGCGAGGATCTGCCCCGGCCGGCGATCGCCAGAAGGTGTACATGCTGCGCAGCAACGGCGACGAGTCGCATGAGATCTGGGACGTCACGCGGCCGCGCAGGGCGGAGCTCGTGAGCACGATCCCGCCGGAAAGCGACCTCGAGGACACCCACAAGAGCTGGTGGGATTGCGAGAGCGGCTATCGGCTACCTGGTCGGCGGCGCCCCGGAGTGGCGCGCGGAGCGGATGACGCAGGTGTACGACCTGAGCGATCCCGAGAACCCGGTGCACATCCGCGACTTCGGCCTGCCGGGCCAGCAGCCGGGCGCGACGGGACCGATCCCGACCGACGTGCATGGCGGCATCCAGCTCGGGAACCGCTTGTACAACGGCTACGGGACGAGCGTCGGCGGCTATTTCCAGATCCTCGACGTGCAGAAGCTCCTGGACGGCCCTGCCCATGCCGACCGTCGAGAACCTGCTGTTCCCGCAGGTCTCGCGCATCAACCTGCCGCGCTACATGGGCGCGCACACGACGTTCCCGGTGCTGGGCATCCCCGTCAAGAACGACGAGGACTCCTACTGGGACACCAAGGACATCGTGGTCCTCTCGAACGAGTCGACCGCGAACGAGTGTCGTGAGGCCCACCAGCAGGTGTACCTGGTGGACATCACCGACGAGCTGAATCCCTTCGGGATCTCGAACTACAAGGTCGATGAGAACGAGGGCGACTTCTGCCAGCGCGGCGGACGCTTCGGCGCGCACTCGTCCAACGAGAACATGACGGACCGCTACTACCGCAAGATCGTGTTCATCGCGTACTTCAACGCGGGGATCCGGGCGGTCGATATCCGCGATCCGTTCAACCCCAGGGAGGTCGGGAAGTACATCCCGGCGACGACGGAGAACACGGCGGAGCGGTGCGTCGACAACAACGACGACGACGATCGACGACGTCTGCAAGATCGCCATCCAGACGAACAACCTGGAGACCGACGACCGCGAGTACGTCTATGCGGTCGACCGGGCGAACACCGGGCTGCACATCGTCACGGTCACGGATGATGCACGCGACATCATGCGGAGTGACGGTCGAGCCGAACGCGGCGGACGACACGCCCAGCTTCGACGAGCTCGAGGGCGAGTAGAGGTCGGCACGCCGGACACCACGAAGCAGATCGAGTAGTGACGGCGGGGGCACCTCGGTGCCCCCGCCGCGCTGCCTACGCCGGTGTCCCCCCGGACACGAGCGCCGCGTAGGGACCGTCGGCGGCCAGCAGCTGCTCGTGGGTCCCCCGCTCGACGACGCGTCCGCCGTCGAGGACCACTATCTCGTTGAACGCCTCCAGTCCTGCGTAGGTGTGCGCGATCACCAGGATGCCGCGTCGGTCCCGACGGTCGGTGCCGAGCCCGTGCAGCAGCTCGCGGGCGCCGCCGGCGTCGAGGTGCGCGGTGGGCTCGTCGAGCACCAGGTACCTGGAATCCGAGAGGAGCCCACGCGCCAGGGCGATCCGCCGGCGTTGCCCGCCGGAGACGGCCGTTCCCTCCTCACCCAGCATCGTGTCGAGGCCGAGCGGCAGGGTGGCGAGCCAGCCCCCGAGGCCGGCCCGCTCCAGGGCGGTGACGAGCTGCTGCTCGCTCGCGTCCGGTCGCCCGAGTGCGAGGTTCTGTCGCAGGGACGTCGTGAACAGATGGGCCTCCTGGCTCACGAGACGGATCGCCCGGCGCACGTCGGTCTGGCGCGCGCGACGGAGGTCCACACCGCCGAAGAAGACCGTTCCCTGCACCGGATCGACGAAGCGCACCAGCGCCCGGGCGAGGGAGGTCTTGCCCGCGCCGCTCGGGCCCACGATCGCGACCCGGTCTCCGGGACCGACGGCGAGCGACACCCCTTCGAGCACGGGGGTGGACGAGCCGGGCGGCACCACCGTCACGTCCGCGACCACCAGCCTGCCCGTCGCGGGCAGGCCGACCGGCGTGTCCGGATCGCGCACCGGGGGAGCCGCGTCGAGCACCTCCTCGATGCGGTCCGCTGCGCCGGCACAGGCCGCCAGGCGCCGCGCCGCGTCGCCCAGCGGCAGCGTCGCCTCGAAGGCTGCGAAGGCCAAGAGCGCCACGCCGGCCAGCAGGATGCCGTCCAGCCGGCCGGCGGCGGTCGCGTCGACGCCGATCGCCAGCACGCCGACGAGCGTCAGCCCCTGCACGATCCCGCCGAGAGTGACCGCCAGCCCCTGGGCCGTCGCGTCACGGGCCTGATGGGCCAGCAGCGCTTGGTCGGCTTGCCGCACCCGCGCGCCGGCGTCGGCCTCACGCCCTGCGACCACGAGCTCCGCCGCTCCGTGGGAGACCTCCACGAGCTGGTCCACGAGCCTCCCCCGCGCGGGGGCCTCCCGCAGGCCGCTGCGGCGCGAGAGAGCCACGGTCGCCGCGGGCAGCGCCAGGCCCGCGACGATGAGGCCGGCGGCGAGCACGGGCGCGGCGGCCGGCAGCACCACGAGGAGGAACCCGCCCGTGGCCAGGAGCACCGCGCCCGCGACGAGCGGAGGCGCAATCGCCCGCAGGTAGAGGTCCTGCAGCGTCTCGACGTCGCCGACGAAACGGCTCAGCGCGTCGCCGGGGCGCAGGCCGGGCAGCGAGCCGGGGACGAGCGGAGCGAGCCGCTCATATAGACGCACTCGCAGACGCGCCAGCGACCGCAGAGCGAGGTCGTGCGAGGCGAGGCGCTCGCCGTAGCGAAAGCCCGCACGGGAGATGGACAGGACGCGGGTGGCGACGATGAGCGTCAGCAGCGTGAGCACCTCCGGCCTGAGCGCAGCGCGGCTGATCAACGTCCCCGACACCGCCAACAGCGCCAGGGCGGACAGGATCGCCGCTGCGCCGAGCACGACCGACAGGCGGAGCCGGTTGCCGACCGGCCCGGTCAGGCCGACCATACGCCGCAGCCCGCGTGCGGACTCACGCATCGGCGGTGCGGCGGTGGCGGCGCTCCGGTCGGTCATCCCGCCACCAGCGCCCGATCCGGCCCCACGACCCCCGAGGGCGGCCCGAGCACCACGCAGCGGCCCGCGCGCTGCGCGAGGTCGGAACGGTGCGTGATCAGCAGCAGGGTGCGTCCGCCGGCGGCGGCGAGGAGCGCGTCGCCGACGGCGGCGGCCGTGACGGCGTCGAGGTGCGCGGTGGGCTCGTCGGCCACGATCAGCGGCGCGTCGCGAAGGATCGCGCGCGCCAGCGCCACTCGCTGGGCCTCGCCCGCGGAGAGGGTGCGTCCGCCCTCGCCGACCAACGTGGCCAGCCCGTCCGGCAGCGTCGCTACCAGCGCTTCGATCCCGGCGTCCGCCAGCGCCCGGCGCACGGCCGCCTCGGAGGCGTCGGGAGAGGCCAGTCGGACGTTGTCCTCGAGGCTGCCCGCGAAGATCGTCGGTCGTTGGGGCAGCCAGGCGAGGTGGGAGCGCCAGGCGGCAGGATCGACGCCGCGGAGGTCGACGCCGTCACATCGCACGCTGCCTTCCGTGGGATCGAGGAGCCGGAGCACGACGGACGCGGCGGTGCTCTTGCCCGCGCCGTTCGGGCCGGTGAGCGCCACGTGCTCGCCGGGCCCAAGGGTGAGCGAGAAGTCCTCCAGGGCCGGGACCGGCCGTCCGGGGTAGCGCACGGTGACGGCGTCGAGGCTCACGGCGCCGCGGCCCGGGTCGGGGCTTGGGAGCGATGTGTCCGGCACGCTCACGGCGGGGGGCTCGTCCAGCACCGCAAACACGCGCTCGGCCGCAGCCATGCCGTCCTGGCTCGCGTGGAACTGCTGGCCGAGCAGGCGCACCGGCATGTACAGCTCGGGCGCGAGGATGAGCACGGCCAGGCCGGTCTCGAGACCCAGGTCGCCCTCGGCCAGCTGCACCCCCACCGTTCCGGCCACGAGCGCCACGGCGAGCATCGCGACCAGCTCCAGGACGAGGGCGCTGAGGAACGCGATGCGCAGCGTCGCCATCGTCTGACGGCGGAACGCGTCGCCGGCCCGCTCCATCACACCGATCTGAGCGCTGTCGCGGTCGTTCGCACGCAGCGTCTCCAGGCCCCGCATCACGTCGAGCAGGTGGGCACTGAGCCGCGACAGGGTCTTCCAGCGCCGTTCGGTCTTCGCGCGGGCGGCGAGCCCGATGAGGACCATGAAGACGGGAACGACGGGCACGGTGACGAGCAGGATCAGGCCCGCGGCGAGGTCGCGCGGCAGGACGAAGGCGAGCACCACGACCGGAACGGTGACCGCGAGCACCGCCTGCGGCAGATAGCGCGCGAACCAGGCCTCCAGTGACTCGACGCCCTGCACAGCGGTCGTCACCAACTCGCCGGTCCGGCGGTCGGGCGATCCGCCGGGGCGGACCTCCAGGATGTGCCGCGTGAGCCGCTCGCGCAGTTCCGCCATCACCCGCTGCGCACCGCGGCGTCCCGAGGTCTCGAACGCTCCGGCGCAGAGCGCCCGGGCCACCACGACGCCCGTCAGCGCCAGCATCCACGGGCCGAGAGATGCCAGGTCGTCGCCCTCGAGAAAGGCGCCGGCGATGATCCTCGCCATCAGCGCCGCCTGGGCGACCACGAGGACCGCGGTCAGGGTGCCGAGCACCACGGCCAGGGTCAGCGGCACGCGTGCAGCGTGGGCCGTGCGGATCAGGCGTCGCTCGGTGGCCCGCGTGGTCGATCTGCGATCCGCGCGAACGGCCAAGGAGCGGTTGCTACGCGCGCGCCGGCGAGTCGTCCCGGTCGTCGCGGATCATGTCGAGGGAATTGCGCCGCTCGGGAACGCGGTCATGCGGAGGGGAATGCTACGCGCCGGGACGGAGCCAACGGCGATCTCGCGAAGTTGGCGCCGCCGGTGCTCAGCGACAGCCGCTACTACCAGCCGTCGGCGACTCAGGCCTGCGCCGGGTCGTCCTGCTGATCCTTGCGGATGACGTCGAGCGGGTTGCGCAGCTCGGGGTCGAACTCCTCGGGCGAGACGCGCTTGCGGAACACCCAATAGGACCAGGACTGGTAGAGCAGCACGACCGGCACCAGGATCACCGCGACGATCGTCATGACCGTGAGGGTGTAGTCGGATGAGGACGTGTTGGCGATCGTCAGATCGAACGCCGCGCTGGTCGAGGAGGGCATCACCTGCGGGAACAGGTCGACGAACAGCGTGGCGAACAGCGCGACGATCGCACCGGCGCTCAACACGAACGCGAGGCCCGGCCGGCGGGCCAGCTCGAAAGTCGCTGAGACGACGAGCAGCAGCGCGGCGATCACGGCGAGGGCGATCACGAGCGCATCGCCGTCCGCGATGTCGATGACCGTCCAGGCCAGGAACACGACGCCGGCCACGGCAGCGGCCGGAGACGCCCAGCGCGCGACCGCGCGGGCGCGCTCGGGCAGATCGCCGCCGGTGCGCAGGTTCAGGTAGATCGCCCCGTGAGACAGAAACAAGAGCAGGGTGGTCACCCCACCGAGCAGCCCGTACGGGTTCAGCAGCGTGAACAAGGTGCCGGTGAACTCCTGATCGCGGTCGATCGGGACCCCGCGGACGATGTTCGCCCACGCCACGCCCCAAAGGAGGGCGACAAGGAAGCTCGACACGACCGTCGTCCACTCCCATCCGCTGCGCCAGCGCGGATCCTCCGACTTACCCCAGAACTCGAACGACACCCCGCGCGCGATCAGTCCCAGCAGGATCAAGAACAGCGCGAGGTAGAACCCGGAGAACAAGGTGGCGTACCAGAGCGGGAACGCCGCGAAGGTCGCGCCGCCGGCCACGATGAGCCAGACCTCGTTGCCGTCCCACACCGGCCCGATCGAGTGGATGATCGCCCGCCGGTCGCTGCTGGTGTGACCGAGCTTGCGCAGCAGCATCCCGACCCCGAAGTCGAAGCCCTCGAGCACGAAGTACCCGACCCAGAGGATCGCGATGAGGATGAACCACACGGCCTGCAGAAAGCTGAAGTCGACGTCCATCGCTCAGTAGGCGAGCGCGAACTCGCCCTCCTCCTCGCGCTCGGTCTGCTCGATCTCCTCGGGCGTCCGCACGTGCTTGGCCTCTCGCAGGAACACCCACAACGCGATGCCGCCGAGCGCGGTGAAGAGCAGGACGAAGCCGATCAGCGTCAGCCAGATCTGCCCTGCGCTGACTCGCGGGCTGTTCGCGTCCTGGGTCTGGAGCAGGCCTTGGACGATCCACGGCTGGCGGCCCATCTCGGTCATGACCCAGCCCGCGGTGTTGATCAGGAACGGCGTGAGCCCCGGCCCAGATCCCGAACTTCAGCCATCGGCGCGAGGTCTCCAGCCGCCCCTTGCGCCACAGCCACAGGCCGACCACCGCGAACAGGAGCAGCAGGCTCCACGTGTAGACCATGATCCGGAACGACCAGTAGATCACCGCCACGATCGGCGCGTATTCGCCCGGCCCGTACCGCTGCCGGTACTGCGCGTCGAGGTTGTTGACGCCCTGAACCTCGCCGTCCCACGACTGAGTGGCGAGGATCGAGAGGAGATGCGGAATCTTGATCTCGCGGTTCGTCGCGCCCGGATTGGCCGAGAAGTCGCCAGTGGCGAACACGGAGAAGGCGGCAGGACCCTCGGTATCGAACAGCGCCTCCGCCGCCGCGACCTTCATCGGCTGGCGCTCGACCAGATCGCGCATCAGGCCGTCGCCGACGAAGAACGCCCCGACGAGGCCCACGCACAGCAGCGTCAGGGCCAGCTTGAGCCCAGAGCCGAACATGGCCGTGTCGCCGCCGTTGCGCAGCTGCCACGCGCAGACCGCCAGCGCGACGAGCGCGCCGGTCATCATCGCCGCGAACAGCACGTGCGTCAGCGCCCAGATCGTCGTCGACGAGAACAGCACCGAGCCGATGTTGTTCAGGGTCGGCTTGCCGTCGACCATCTCGTAGCCCACCGGATGCTGCATCCATGAATTCGCCGCGATGATGAACCACGCCGACAACGCCGACCCGAACGAGACGAGCCAGATCGTCGCCAGATGCAACCGCGGTGACAGGCGGCCCTTGCCGAAGATCCACAAGCCGATGAACGTCGACTCCAGGAAGAACGCGGCGAGGCCCTCCATCGCCAGCGGCGCACCGAAGATGTCGCCCACGAACCGCGAGTACTGCGACCAGTTCATGCCGAACTGGAACTCCTGGATGAGCCCGGTCACCACCCCGACTGCGAACGAGATCAGGAACAACTTCCCGAAGAACGTGACCTGACGGGCATAGAACTCCTTGCCCGTGCGGTGATAGCGGGTCTGACAGATCGCGACGTAGAACGCCAGACCGATCGAGACCGGCACGAAGAAGAAGTGGAAGATCGTCGTGATGCCGAACTGCATCCGGGCCAGGTCCAGGGCAGTCATCGCGCCGGATGATAAGCGCGGCGCGGGACGCCGCGCCCTGCGGTCAGCGGCACCACGGGGACTCCGGCGCTCCCCCAAAAAAGCAGATAACGCCCGGAAGCGGTGACATGAGTGACCGACCGCTGAGCGACGACGGCGATAGCGGCGCGGTAGCGTCCGCACCATGAAGAGCTCCGGGCAAGAGGGCGAGTCGCCGGCTCAACAGATAGACGCAAGGATCAAGGAGCTGGGTGACTGGCGGGGCGAGACGCTCTCAAGGGTTCGCGCCCTGATCAAACAGGCCGACCCTGACGTGGTTGAGGAGTGGAAGTGGCGCAAGCCTTCTCATCCAGGGGTTCCGGTGTGGTCTGACCACGGGCCGATCTGCACCGGCGAGACGTACAAGAGCAAGGTGAAACTCACGTTCTTAAAGGGCGCCTCGCTGAAAGACCCCTCGGGACTGTTCAACTCGAGCCTCGAGGGCAACACCAGGCGCGCGATCGACTTCCACGAAGATGACGAGGTCGATGAGAAGGCCTTCGTGGCTCTCATTCGAGCTGCGGTCAGCCTGAACGAGTCCTCGTCTCGCTGACTGCGTCAAGCCGCGCCCTCGGGATCGTCATCATTGGGATACGTCGAAGGGCTCGAGGAAAGACCCGGCCCTGTCCTTCGGCGAGCGGACCGCGCCTGTGGTGCTCTTCGGCGAGCGGACGGCGTCCTTGGTGCTCTTCGGCGAGCGCACGGCGTGCGCCTCCGAGCGTCGTTCATTCCGGTCGTGGGCATCGTTCTGCTTGGCGGACACGAGGCTTCCCTTTCGTAGCTGTGTCTTGATGAGGCCTCGCAACGCCCGCGCATTCCCAGATACAGGAGCCGCCACATGCCCGTACCGGATCGATCGTCGATGAGGCAGTTCATCAAGAAGCTCGATCTGCCATCCGGCTTCAACGCCCCGACCAGGCTGACCTTCGGCGACATCGAGGCGACAGCGATCGCGCGAGCGGACCTCGAGGACGACGTGGTCGGCATCAACGCGAGCATCGCGCTGATTCAGAAGACGCGGGGCGGGGGCTGGCCAACCGGCCCGGTGACCGAGGAGGACAACTTCGTCGACATCGTCTGGCATGAGCTCGAGTTCCGGGAAGGAACGTCGTTCGCCTACGTGGTACGGGACGGTGACGGCAGGTACCTCGGGTGCTGCTACCTGTATCCGATGGGACGGCGTACCGAGCTCACGGAGGGATTGCTGGGCTACGACGTCGATGTGAGCTGGTGGGTGACGCCCGACGCGTATGACCGGGGCTACTACGAGCGGCTCTACGCCGCGCTGGGGAGCTGGGTGACCGGTGAGTTCCCGTTCAGCGACCCCTTCTATTCGAACCAGGACATTCCACCGACTCCGGGGTCGTAGATGGGCCTACCAGGGCTCGCCGCGCACCGGATGGGTCCCCCCGGTGACGGTCAACTCGCCCGGGCCGACCTGCTGACCGCACTCCGCGCACACGGTGACGGGATGGAACTCCGCCCCGCAGTGGTGCCGGAAGACAACGGGTTCCGTCCCCGGAGCGCACTGCTGGTCGCCCCACTCCTTCAGGGCGAGCACGATCGGGCGCAACTGCTCGCCGGCATCGGTGAGGTGGTACTCAAAGCGCTTGGGGCGCTCGCAGTACAGCCGTCGCTCGACGAGCCCGACCGCCTCGAGCCTGCGCAGTCGAGCGCTGAGGACATCCCGCGGGGCGCCCGTGAACCCCGCCAGCTCCTGGAAGCGCCGGTAGCCGTAGCCGATCTCGCGCACGATGAGCAGGGAGTAGCGATCGCCGACCACGTCCAGCGCATCAGCCACGGAGCAGACCCTCCTGGAAGGTTTGACTTCCGAACTCACTGGGTCTACGGTACTCCTTCGACAGTTTGGAAATCAAACCATGGCCGCCGGACAGCCGAAGGAGCGCGATGAGCACCGACAGCAAGCCCCCCATCGTCCTGGTCCACGGATTTTGGGTGACCCCGCGCAGCTGGGAGGACTGGAAGGCCCACTACGAGAGCCGCGGACACCGGGTGGTCGCGCCGGCGTACCCCGGATTCGAGGTTGAGGTCGAGGCCCTCAACGAGGATCCGTCGCCCATCGAGGCGGTCACCGTCCCGGCGATCATCGAGCATGTGGAGGATGTGATCGGCGGTCTCGACGCACCGCCGATCCTCATCGGCCACTCCGCGGGCGGGGCCTTCGTGCAGATCCTGCTCGACCACGGCTTCGGGATAGCCGGGGTTGCGATCAACTCGGCCCCGACCGAGGGCGTGCGTGCCGTTCCTCCCTCGCAGCTCAAGGCGACGCTCCCCGTCCTGAAGAACCCCGCCAACCGGCACAAGGCGGTCGGCTTCACACACGAGCAATGGCACTACGCCTTCACCAACACCTTCAGCGAGGACGAGTCCCGGCGGCTGTACGCGCGCTACCACATCCCGGCCTCCGGTTCGATCTTCTGGGGCAGCGTTCTCGCCAATCTCCAGCCCGGCCACCAGGAGACCTGGGTCGACTACAGCAACGACGAGCGAGCGCCGCTGCTCTTCATCTCGGGTAGCGAGGACCACTTGATGCCGCCGAAGATCCAGCAGTCGAATGCCCGGCACTACAAGTCGGACACCGTCACCGAGGTCAAGGAATACGAGGGTCGCGCCCATCTCCTTCCGTCCCAGGAGGGCTGGGAAGAGGTGGCGGACTACGCGCTCGACTGGGCCCTGAGCCACGCCGGCGTGGCCCCGGCACGCTCCTGAAGCGGCGTCCGCCTCACGCATGTCGGCGGCCCGACGCTGCTGATCGAGGCCGCCGGCTGGCGTCTGCTCACCGATCCGACCTTCGACCCTCCGGGACGCCGGTACGCGTTCGGATGGGGCACGGCCTCGAAGAAGCTGGCGGGACCCGCCATCCCTGCCGCGGAGCTTCCATCGATCGACGCGGTCTTGCTCAGCCATGACCAGCACGGCGACAACCTCGATGCCGCAGGCCGTGCCCTCGTGGCCTCCGTACCCCAGGTCGTGACCACGGCGCAAGGTGCGCGGCGGCTCGGCGGGCAGGCCCGCGGGCTCGAGCAGTGGGAAACCATGCGGCTCGAGAGCCCGGGGAAGCCTTCGATCGAGGTCACCGCCACGCCCTGCCGCCACGGTCCGCCGCTGAGCCGCCCACTCGCCGGTCCGGTCATCGGCTTCGCGCTGCGCTGGGACGGCCAGGAGCATGGTGTGCTGTGGATCTCGGGCGACACGGTCCTCTACGACGGCGTTCGTCAGGTGGCCGACCGGGTCGACGTCGACACCGCCATCCTCCACCTCGGCGGCGTGCGCTTCGGTGTGACCGGACCGCTGCGCTACTCGATGACCGCCCGACAGGCGATCGAGCTGTGCGGCCTCCTCCGGCCGCGCACCATCATCCCCGTCCACTACGAGGGTTGGAAGCACTTTCAGGAAAGCCGGGAGACCATCGAGCGAGACTTCGCGGCGGCGCCCGGCGAGATCCGCCGCGCGCTGCGTTGGCTGCCGCTCGGGGTGGGCGTTGAGCTTGACACGGGCACCGCGGCGGCCCGATGATCCGCGGATGTCGCGAGACCGATCTGTCTGCATTGTTGCTCTGGCTGCCACTGCCCTGAGCCTGGGGCTGGTATCGCCGGCGGCCGCCGCTCCCCCCGCGCAGGCCGATCAGGCGCTCGACCGAGCGTTGGAGATGGTGGTGGAGACCAGGGCGGGACCACCGGGTGCGATCTCGCTCGTACGGCGCGGGGGAAGGACCTTTGTGCACCGTGCCGGGGTCGCCGATCTCGAGAGCAACCGCCGCTGGCGGGCCTTCGACCACATGCGGCTGGCGAGCACCTCGAAGGCATACAGCGGGGCTGTGGCGCTCTCGCTCGTGAGCCGCGGCCGGCTCGAGCTCGACGACACGATCGGCGAGCTGCTTCCGGGTCTGCCGGCGGGCCTGGCGGGCGGTCACCCTGAGTCAGGCTCTCCACCATAGGAGCGGACTCCCAAACTACACCGAGAGCCCCGAGTATCTGGCCGACCTGGGTGCCGACCCGCTTCGGCGCTTCACCCCGCAAGGGCTGATCGCGTACGTAGCGGATGAGCCGCTGCGGTTCAGGCCCGACTCCGCCTACGAGTACTCGAACACGGACAACATCGTGGCCGCCCTGATGGCTGAAGCCGAGACCGACCGGTCCTACGAGCGACTGCTGCGCAGCCACGTCTACTCGCCGCTGGGCTTGTCGGAGACCAGCCTCCCCAGCGGAAATCTGCTTCCGCGACCGTTCGCCCACGGCTACGACGATCAAGTCGCAGCCGCTGGAGGACGCCAGCGAGGTCATCGCGATGTCGGGCGTATGGGCCTCCGGCGGCATGGTGTCGACGGCGACCGAGCTCGGACGGTTCATGCGCGGCTACGTCAAGGGCCGCCTGTTCGGCTCCGCCCTGCAGCGCAAGCAGCGCCGCTGGACCGAGGGGCACTCAGAGCCGACCGGGCCGGGCCGCAACTCCGCAGGCCTGGCGCTCTTCCGCTACCGCCTGGGCTGCGGGACTGTCTACGGGCACACCGGCAACTTCCCGGGCTACACGCAGTTCGCTGCGGCAAGCTCCGACGGCCGCCGCTCCGCGACCGTGTCCGTCAACGGTCAGCTCAACGAGGTGGACCGCCGGCGGGCCTCGCTTCCGTGCTCTGCGCCGGGCCTTCGCACGGGCCGCGTGTGCGGCGTTGGCCCGGGGCTGACGCACACCGGAGTACGAGCTGCGCGCCCTCCTCGCTCAGCTGAGCTGCCGGATCGGAGACGTGGCCGGCAACACCGCCCGGGCGGTCGACGCGCTGCGCTCGCACCCGGATGTGGATATCGCGGTCTTCCCTGAGCTGTACCTCAGCGGCTACACGTGCCGTGACCTCGGCGAGCTGGCCCGTCCGGCCGACGCGCCCGAGCTGGGGCAGATCGCGGCAGCGGCTGGGGAGGCGCGGACGGCGGTGGTGATCGGGTTCGCCGAGCGAACCCCGGAGGGCCTCGCCAACTCGGTCGCCTGCTTCGACCGGGACGGCTCGGCTCGCGGCGTATATCGCAAGACGAACCTGTTCGGAAGCGAGGCCGATGCCGGATTCGTCCCCGGGACGGAGCTGGTGGTCGTGGAGCTCGCCGGGCGCCGGGTGGCGCCGCTCATCTGCTTCGACATCGAGTTCCCGGAGCCGGCCCGCCAGGTCACGCTGGCCGGGGCGGACCTGCTGGTCACCGCCTCGGCGAACATGGAGCCGTACTACCTCGATCATGCGATCGGCACGGTCGCCCGGGCTCACGAGAACCGGCGCCCCCACCTGTACGCGAACATGGTGGGCGAGGGGGACGGCCTCGTGTTCGTCGGTGGAAGCCGCTCGATCGCTCCGTCGGGCGAGACGCTGATGGAGGCCGGCCAGAGCAAGGAGGTGCTGCTGGTGGTCCCGGTGGCGGAGCCGGCCGGAATCGACGAGCTGACCGACTATCCGAACCTCCTGCAGCCGCCTCGACCGGTGCGGACGCCGACCTAGCGGACCCCGGGAGGAAGGCGCCCGGCCAGGAGCCGTACCTTTTGGCCGGTGACCGACCAGCAGAGCCTTCTTCGGCGCGACATTCGTGAGCTGGCCGAGCTCCTGGGCCAGACCCTCATCCGCCAGGAGGGGGAGGAGCTGTTCGGGCTGGTCGAGCACGTGCGCCAGCGGGTCCGCTCCAACCGTGAGGCCACCGTGGAGATGCTGGCCGAACTGGACGGCGACACGGCCACCAAGCTCGTGCGGGCCTTCCTCATGTACTTCCACCTGGCCAACGTGGCCGAGCAAGTGCACCGGGGGCGTGAGATGGCCGCCGTGCGCCGGCGCAAGGGCAGCTGGCTGTCGCAGGCGGTCGACCGCATCTCTGCGGCCGGGGTGCCCGCCGAGGAGCTCACCGAGGAGCTCGGTCGCCTTGCGGTGCGACCTGTGTTCACGGCCCACCCCACCGAGGCCGCGCGCCGGACTGTGCTCGCCAAGATCCGTGACGTCGCGGGGCTGTTGGACGAGCGCGTGCTCGTGAACGGCGACCCGGCGGGCGAGCGCCGGGTAGACCGGCGGCTCGAGGAGCTGATCGACCTGCTCTGGCAGACCGACGAGCTGCGCATCGCGCGCCCCGATGTGGTCGACGAGGCGCGCAACGCCGTCTACTACTTCGATCAGCTGCACCGCCATGCTGTGCCCGATGTGCTCGAGGCCCTCTGCGAAGGGCTCGAGCGCCTCGGCTTCGAGCCGGGCCTCGACGCTCGCCCGCTCAGCTTCGGCAGCTGGATCGGCGGCGATCGCGACGGCAACCCGAACGTCGGCCCGGAGGCCACGGAGCAGGTGGTGGCCCTCCAGCACGACCACGGGATCCGCAGCGCTCTGGCCCTGATCGACGGCCTGCGCAACGACCTCTCCACCTCAGTGCGCATCATGGGGGTCACGCCGGAGCTCGAGCGCTCCCTGGCCCGCGATCTCGAGTCCCTGCCCGAGCTCGAGCCGCGCTACCGGCGGTTGAACGCCGAGGAGCCGTATCGGCTCAAGCTCACCTGCATGCGCACCAAACTGGCCAACACCCGCGTTCGCCTGGCCGAGGGCCGGCCCCACCAGCCGGGGCGGGATTACGACGGGTCCGGGGAGCTCGTCGCCGAGCTGGGCCTGTTGCGCGACTCGCTTCTCGAGTACCGCGGCGGGCTCATCGCACACGGGCGCCTGGAGCGCGCCACCCGCACGATCGCCGCCTTCGGGTTGCAGCTGGCCACTCTCGATGTGCGTGAGCACGCCAGCGCGCATCACCGCGTGCTGGGCGAGCTGTTCGACCGGCTGGGAGAGGACGGCCCCCGCTATGAGGAGCTCTCCGCGGAGGCGCGGCAGGAGCTGCTGTCGGACGAGCTGACCTCGCGCCGCCCGCTGGCCCGCCAGCCTCCGCCGTTGAGCCCCGAGGCCGCTCACACATTCGGCGCCTTCGAGGCGATCCGGCGCGTGCAGGATCGCTACGGCGAGGCGGTGGTCGAGTCGTACATCGTGTCGATGTGCCGCGGCCCGGATGACCTGCTCGCCGCGGTGGTGCTGGCCCGCGAGGCGGGGCTGGTGGACATCCAGGGAGGGGTGGCCCGGGTGGGGTTCGTGCCGCTGCTGGAGACCGAGGCCGAGCTCCGTGCCGCCGGCACGATCCTGGCCAGCCTGCTCGAGGACCCCTCCTACCGCCGTGTGCTGGCGCTTCGAGGCGATGTGCAGGAGGTGATGCTGGGCTACTCGGATTCCAACAAGGCCGCCGGCGTGACCACCAGCCAGTGGCAGATCCACCGCGCCCAGCAGCGCCTGCGGGACACCGCGAAGACCTCCGGCATCCGCCTGCGCCTGTTTCACGGCCGTGGCGGAACCGTGGGCCGGGGCGGCGGACCCACCCACGACGCCATCCTGGCCCAGCCGCCGCTCACGCTCGACGGTGAGATCAAGCTGACCGAGCAGGGCGAGGTGATCTCCGACAAGTACCTGCTGCCGGCCTTGGCGCGGGAGAACCTGGAGCTGACGCTGGCCGCGGCGCTCGAGTCGACGGTGCTGCACCGGCGGCCGCGGATGTCACCGGAATCGCTGGCGGAGTGGAGCGAGACGATGGACCTGGTCTCCTCGGCCGCCCTCACCCGCTATTGCTCGCTGGTCGAGGATCCCGAACTGCCGGAGTACTACATGTCCTCCACACCGGTGGAGCTGCTGGGCCAGCTGCACCTGGGCTCGCGACCCTCCCGGCGCGCGGATTCGGACGGCGGCCTGGAGGGGCTGCGCGCGATCCCGTGGGTCTTCGGCTGGACCCAGTCACGCCAGATCGTGCCCGGCTGGTTCGGCGTGGGCAGCGGGCTCGCAGCGGCCCGCGAGGCGGGGCTCGGTGACGGGCTGCGCGAGATGCAGTCGAGCTGGCGCTTCTTTCGCAACTTCCTCTCCAACGTCGAGATGACGCTGGTCAAGACCGACCTCGACCTGTCGGAGCAGTACGTCGTCCGGCTGGTGCCCGAGCACCTGCACCGTTTCCTCGACGCCATCCGGGCCGAGTACGAGCTGACGGTGGTGGAGCTCCTCCGAGCGACCGGCGAGAAGGAGCTGCTAGGAACCAACCCCACCCTGGCCACGACCCTCCGCGTGCGCGACGCCTACCTCGCGCCGATCCACGAGCTCCAGATCGCGCTGACCGAGCGCTGGCGCGCGGACCAGGCGGCGGAGCGCGAGCCCGATCCCGAGCTTGCCCGCGCCCTGCTTCTGACCGTCAACGGGATCGCGGCCGGCTTGCGCAACACCGGTTAAGACGGACAACCTCGCTCCGGCCCGGGCCAGCCCGGGCCCTCGCGCACTACCCCAGCGGCGCCAGCAGCTTCTTCTTGCCCTCGAAGGCGAAGAACAGCAGGTCGACCATGCGGAAGGTCTGGTTGTCCGGTCCGAATTCGGGCCTGAAGGCGGTGTCCCGCACGATCGAATGCGTGCTGCCCTCCATAGCGCGGTGGAAGGTCTCCGCCACGATCCGCGCACCCACTCCCTTTAGCCGGCCGGCGTTGAACTCGGCCTCGCGCAGCACGTAGAACCACAGCGGCGTGTTCCTCAGGAACGCTTGGCGCTGGGCCTGGGTCAGCGAGTCGATGTCGGCGCCGTTGGAGCCGTTGCGAAGCTGCGTGCCGGTCAACGTCGTGACGCTCACGCCCTTGCGCCGGAGGAAGGTGGCCATCTGCTGACCGGTGGCCAGCCGCACCATCCTCGCGCGTGTGAGGTTCCTGAAGGCCAGATTGCGCCGGGGATCGTTGAAGCCGACGTCGGGCCCGCCGAACGCGCCGGTGGGCAGATGCTTCAGCGGGTCCACCAGCGTGGTGTCGATACGCATCGCCCGGTTGAACTTGCCGGCGGGCACCTCCAGGCCGGGCTTGGGGATCTCGCCGAAGTCGAAGAGCCGGCGGAAGTCGGCGATCCAGTTGCTCGGCAGCCGGGGCAATCCTGCCAGCTCGCCGCTGGTGCCGGAGAACTCGAACAGCAGCTCCAGGCTGCCCTCGCCGTTGTCGAACACCTTGTTCCAGTTGTAGGTCCGGCGGACCATGGCGTGCCCGAGGCGGAACGCCGCGATCGAGAACTCGACCGGCATGGTGGGCACATCGGTGGGCGTGACGCCGACCTCGAAGGCCTTCCGGCCCTGGCTGAAGACGTTGTTGACCACCCCCGACGCCACGATGCGCGGCAGGTAGTCGTGTCTGAGCATCCACTGGTAGTGCTTGGTCACGAGCTCGCGGGCCCGGGCAAAGCGCTGGCTCGGCGCCACCGTGGCCGGGAGCGAGTCGACCACGCGATTGTGGAAACGGATCATCGCCAGATGGATCGAGGCGACGGCCAGGTTCTCGTCGTTGCGGTGGTCCGGGACGATCGCCTTGCGCTTTTCGGCCTGCGTGTTGCCCATCCCCCGCGGCAGATCGAAGCCGTCCATGGCGGGAAGGTCGCCGATCGGAACGGTCTTGCCGAGCTTCAGGTGCAGGCCGTCGGATTCATAGAACTTGGCGGACTCGGGATTCTGAGGTCCTGCGCCGTAGAGCGAATCCAGGTCCAGGCTGGGCGACCGGCCCTGCAGCAGCTCGGCCGGCGAGATGAACGTCCCCAGCATGACCGTGGTCTTGTCAAAGGTCAGGTCGTGGTCCACGAACTGCCCGAGATAGGTGAAGCCGGCCGGGATCGAAGAGACCCGGCCGCCTCCGGCGGCCATCTCGTTACCGACCTTCTTGCGAATGCCCTCTCCGGGCTGAAGGTTGACCCCGCGGGGCCCCATTCGCGAGAAGCGAAACGGGGGTGCGGTGTCCTCGACGTCGAGCTTGGCCACCGTACGGCCGCCATCCGCCTCGTCCAGCAGCCCTTCCCCGACCACGTAGTAGCTCTCGGAACCGTGCTTTTCCACACCGCCTCCTGTCGTTGGGGCCGACGCGTCCGACACTCTATGACGCGATGGGGACCGCTCGCATGATCGAGGCCCGGAAGAAGGGCGCGAAGCGGGGGGTTCCGAACCACCAGCCGGCCGTGAACGAGCTCGGCATCAAGAGCTCACCGAAGCGGCACTCCTCGTGCGCGACCGCCCCGAAGGGGACGTAGCCCCAGTCCCCGCCGCCGGGATTGCCCCAGCGAAGGCCGCTTACGCTGCGAATGGCGCCCTGACCGTCGATGAGGACGTTCACCTCGGGGCGCTCGGGTGCGAGATCCCAGCTCGCGACGATCTGCTCGTCGCCCTGCGCCCGCCAGGAGACGCCCAGCTCCGGCCGAAGGGCGGCGGGTGCGAAGGTCGCCGCTTCGAGCGCGGCGCGGCCGGCCGCCGACCGGCTCGTACATGGCCGACCTCCTTGGTGCCTCCCCAGGATCCCGCACACGTGCCCGGCCCACATCGGCGCAACCCCGACGACCGATCAGTAGTTCGCCGTGGCGCGTACGCTCCACGCCATGCCCCTCCGCACCCGCCCCGCCTGGAAGGCCCTCGAGGCCCATCACGGAGAGGTCGCCGGCCTCCATCTGCGCGACCTGTTCGCCGAGGACCCGCAGCGGGGCGAGCGGCTGGTGGCCGAAGCGGCCGGCCTGCACCTCGACTTCTCCAAGAACCGGGTCACCGACGAGACGATCGGCCTGCTCGCCCGCCTGGCCGAGGAGTGTGAGCTCGCCGGGCGCCGCGAGGCGATGTTCCGGGGGGAGCGCATCAACGTCTCGGAAGACCGCTCGGTGCTGCACGTCGCCCTGCGCATGCCACGGGACCGCTCCCTGCTGGTCGAGGGCACCGACGTGGTCAAGGACGTCCACGAGGTGCTCGACCGGATGTCAGCGTTCTCGGAGCGAGTGCGGGGCGGCGACTGGCGCGGCCACACCGGCGAGCCGATCCGCGCGGTGGTGAACATCGGCATCGGGGGCTCGGACCTCGGGCCGGTGATGGCCTATGAGGCGCTGCGCCACTACTCGAGCCGGGAGATCGACTTTCGCTTCGTATCCAACGTCGACGGGACCGATTTCGCCGAGGCCACCCGTGATCTCGATCCGGCCTCGACCCTCTTCATCGTCTCGTCGAAGACGTTCACCACGCTCGAGACCATGACCAACGCCCACACGGCGCGCGAGTGGGCGCTCGCGGGCCTCGATGGGGACGAGGAGGCCATCGCCAAGCACTTCGTGGCCGTGTCGACCAACGCCGACGAGGTTGCGGGGTTCGGGATCGACACCGAGAACATGTTCGGTTTCTGGGACTGGGTCGGCGGGCGCTACTCGATGGACTCCGCGATCGGCCTGTCGACGATGCTGGCCGTCGGTCCCGACGCGTTCGGCGAGCTGCTCGCGGGCTTCCACGCCGTGGACGAGCACTTCCTGGAGGCGCCCACCGAGCGCAACCTACCCGCGCTGCTGGGCCTGCTCGGCGTCTGGTACGGGGACTTCTTCGGCGCACAGACCATCGCCGTGCTGCCCTACGAGCAGTACCTCAAGCGCTTCCCGGCCTACCTGCAGCAGCTGACGATGGAGAGCAACGGCAAGCACGTGACCCTCGACGGGCAGCCGGTGGACTCCGACACCGGCGCCGTCTACTGGGGCGAGCCCGGCACCAACGGCCAGCACTCCTTCTACCAGCTCATCCACCAGGGCACGAAGCTGATCCCCTGCGACCTGATCGGGTTCTGCGAGACGCTCAACCCGCTCGGCGACCATCACGACCTGCTGATGGCCAACGTCTTCGCCCAGGCGGAGGCGCTCGCGTTCGGGAAGACCGCCGACGAGGTCCGCGCCGAGGGCACTGCGGAGGAGCTGGTGCCGCACCGCGTCTTCGAGGGCAACCGGCCGACGAACACCATCCTGGCCCAAAGGCTGACTCCGCACACTCTGGGCAGCCTGGTGGCGCTCTACGAGCACAGCGTCTTCACCCAGGGGGTGGTCTGGGGGATCGACTCGTTCGACCAGTGGGGAGTCGAGCTCGGCAAGGTGCTGGCCAAGCGGATCGTCCCCGAGCTGCAGTCCGAGGACGAGCCCGAGCTCGGCCACGACGGCTCGACCAACGCATTGATCCGGCGCTACCGCGCGGCTCGCGGCGGGGGCTGAGCGCCGAACCAATCATCCGCTTCGGGCGATGCGGGCCCTCTCCGCCCCGGTAGGGTCGCCTCGTGCCCGGGATGCCGCCGTGATCGGACACGCCCTGAAGCGGGTGAGCGCCCGCGCTGGATGGGATCGGCCGATCGCGATCGGGTTCGCCATCGGCTCGGCCTGCTTTCTGGTCGGGCCCTTCCCGGGCTTCGTTCAGCTCGTGGGTGCGACTGCGGACGCCGCCGTGTTCTTCGCCGGCTCGATCTTCTTCACCGTCGCCGCGGCACTGGAGCTCAGAGAGGGCACGCTTCGGCTCGGGCGCTGGGCGGCAGACCCCTCCTGGTGGAGCGCCGCGGTCCAGTTCGCGGGCACGCTCCTGTTCAACGTCAGCACCTTCGAGGCTCTGCAGGACGGGCTCTCGAGCAAGCAGGAGGACCGGCTCATATGGGCGCCCGACGCCTTCGGCTCGGCCTGCTTCTTGGCGTCCGGCCTGCTCGGCTACCGGGTGGCGGCGGGCGCCTGGCTCCGGCCCTTGCGGCGGGACCGCGAGTGGCGGATGGCGGCGATCAACCTCGCCGGCTGCATTTTCTTCGGCATCTCGGCGGTCGCCTCGTTCGTGGTGCCCGCCAGCGGATCCACCCTCGACCTCGCCGCCGCCAACTGGACCACGTCGCTGGGCGCGCTCTGCTTTCTCATCGGCGCCCTGATGCTTCTGCCCCGCCCTGTTCTCTCTCCAAAGGAGGTCTGACATGTCCACCGCCGATCCCGGACCGCTGAGCGCTCAACTCGACGCCCTGGCCGACCAGTACGGCAACCGCTTCCTGCTCGAGCCTGCGCCCGATGACCAACTCCCCGAGAAGGGGATGCGGGCCCTGGACGCGATGCGCCTGGTGGGAGAGGAGCTCTTGCTCGACGGCTTGCCGATGCGAAACCTGGCCACCTTCGTGACCACTTGGATGGAGCCCGAGGCTCGCCGCGTGATCGACGCGAACCTGCACCGCAACTTCATCGACCACGCCGAGTATCCGCAGACGGCCGAGATCGAGCAACGCTGCATCCGGATGCTGGCCAACCTGTTCAACGCGCCCGGCGACACTCGCGGGGCGCGCACCCAGGGCTCGTCGGAGGCGATCATGCTGGGCGCGCTGTCACTCAAGTGGAAGTGGCGCCACCGCCGGGAGAAGGCGGGCAAGGACACCACCCGGCCGAACCTCGTGTTCGGCGGTGACGTGCACGTCGTCTGGGAGAAGTTCTGCCGCTACTTCGACGTAGAGCCGCGGATCATCCCGTTGCAGCCCGACAAGTACACGATCGGCCCGGACGACGTCGAGCCCCACGTGGACGAGAACACGATCGGCGTGGCGGCGGTGCTGGGGACGACCTTCACGGGCCACGCAGACGACATAACCGGCATCAACGACCTGCTCGTCCGGCTCCATGAGGAGAAGGGGCTCGACGTCCCGCTGCACGTCGACGCCGCCAGCGGCGGCTTCGTGTGGCCGTTCCTCTACCCCCACTCAGAATGGGACTTCCGGCTGGAGCGGGTGCGCTCGATCAACGTCTCCGGCCACAAGTTCGGGTTGGTCTACCCGGGGATCGGCTGGCTCATCTTCCGCGAGTCAGACGACCTGCCCCAGGACCTCGTCTTCGAGGAGAACTACCTCGGCAAGACCGACGCCACGTTCACGCTCAACTTCTCGACCGGCTCGGCGATGGTGCTCGCGCAGTACTACAACTTCGTGCGCTTCGGCCACGACGGCTACCGCTACATCATGGAGACGATGCAGGCCAACGCGCAGAGCCTGGCCAAGCGCATCGCCGACATCGGCGACTTCGCGCTGATCGGCGACGGCGAGGAGCAGCTGCCGCTGGTCGCGTTCCAGCTCGACGGCGAGCACAACTACGACGAGTTCGACGTCGCCGGCCAACTCGCGTCAGAGCGCGGCTGGATGGTCCCCGCCTACACCCTGCCGCCGGACGCCGATCACGTGAAGATCATGCGTGCGCTGGTGAAGCTGACCCTCGGCCACTCGATGGTCACCACGCTGGCCGACGACATCGCCGCGGCGTGCACGACGTTGCACGAGAAGGGCGGCCTTCACGAGCGCGAGCGCCAGAAGGTGAACACCAGCACCGGCTACTGACGGTCAGGGCCTGGGGAGCCGCCTGAGCTTGGGGGTGAGCGGGAGCACGGGTGTTCGCTTGCGCGCTCCGGTCGAGGGCAGGGAGGTGACCACCTCCGGCTCGTCGCGGCTCTTCTCCGACTGGTCGATCGCGGCCACCAGCGCGGGTGGCGACAACGACAGCATCGGCTTCGAGAAGACCCGCCGCCCCTCGCCCCCGCACACCGGGCACACGATCGACGCCGGCGGCGTCCCCAGCGGCCGGGTCACCTCGAACAGACCGTCGTCACCGCAGCGATATTCGTAACTGGCCATGACGGCGGCTAGTTCGGCGCCATGGGCACCTGGATGCCCTGCTCGACCTGATGCGGCTTGGCGCTGGATGGCGCGGGGTCGAAGTCGAAGATCCGTCTCGGGATGTACACCGTGGCGCACGAGTTCGGGATGTCCACCACACCGGACAAGCGCCCCTCGATCGGCGCGGACCCCAGGATCATGTACGCCTGGATGTCCGAGTAGCCGAACTTCATGAGGTAGTCGATGGCGTGGTGGCAGGCTCGCTCGTAGGAGAGCTGCGAGTCCAGGTAGTGCTGCTTGCCCTCGAGGTCCACCGACACGCCGGAGAAGGCCAGCCACTCCGAATACTGCGGATCGCGCAGGCCGGGCATGAAGATCGCGTTCTCCGAGACGCCGAAGGTCTCCATGCCGCCCTTGATGAGATCGACGTGCAGGTCCATGAACCCGCCCATCTCGATCGCGCCGCAGAACGTGATCTCGCCGTCGCCCTGGGAGAAATGCAGGTCGCCGAACGAGAGCTTCGCCCCCTCCACGAACACCGGGTAGAACACGCGAGTTCCCGCGGTGAAGTTCTTGATGTCCTGGTTGCCGCCGTTCTCGCGCGGCGGGGCGGTCCGGGCCGCCTCGCCCGCCACCCGGTCGAACTCATCGCCCTCGAGGGTTCCGAGGATCGCGCTGTCCGGGAGCGGAGGCAGAGCCAGCGGCGGGACGCGGTCGGGATCGGTCGCGATCAGGTCGGTCTCGCGCTTGGTCCATTTCGCGAGCAGGTCGGCCGACGGGGCGGTGCCCATCAGGCCGGGGTGGTGGATGCCGACGTACGAGCATTCCGGGATGTGACGCGAGGTGGCGACGTCGCCCGTGAAGTCCCAGATCACCTTGTAGGCGTCGGGAAAGCGATCGGTGAGAAAGCCGCCGCCGTTCGTCTTGGCGAACACGCCGGTGTAGCCCCAGCCCATGCCGGAGTACGGGCCGTCGTCCTCCTGATCGCAGGCGTCGATCTCGAGGATGTCGACGACCAGCAGGTCGCCCGGCTCGGCGCCCTCGACGTGGAACGGTCCGCTGAGGACGTGCACTCCGGGAAGCGGCGCGTTCCGGACGTCGTCGGCGGAATCGTCGTTGTTGATCGCACCGTCGAACCACTCGCGGCAGTCCGCACGGAAGACGTCGCCCGGCTTGACGCTCACCACCGCGGGGATGTCGGGATGCCAGCGGTTGTGTCCCACCAGCTCCTGGTCGGTGAACGACTTCGTGTTGTCCAGCGGGAACAGGTTCTGAGGCATTCACCCGGCTCCTTTTTTGCTCAGACGATTGGCCCCCGCCGCTTACCCGTAACGCTAAGCGCCCGGGCCTCCGCAAGTCAACGGCGGGTGTACGCTGGACGCAGCTGGGCTGAGCAAGGAACTGCTCCATGGGGCAACCGCAAACCGACTGGCCCGTCATGCGGTGGAATCTGACCGCGCCGGAGTGGTACGTCCTGAACTACGTCGGCGAGGGCTTCGGAATCGAGACCTTCAAGCTGGCGGTCAAGGAGCTTGTCGCAACGGGGGCGCTGCGCGTCGAACTGATCGAGACGCGGCGGCGGCTCGGACGTTCCAGGGTGCAGGCGGCGCTCACCGCTGGGCCGCGGGCGCGCGCGGCCCCCAAGGCGGTGCTCTTGCCGGTTCTCGCCCTCTTCCGGGAGGGCAAGAAGCAGACACTTCAGACGGCGGGCGATTCGCGTTTGGTCGAGGGGATCTCCATCGAGGACTTCGCCAAGTCTGCCCGCAAGCGCTTCCGGCGCTTCAACAGCTACCGCGACGACTTCGTCGTGCCGGCGCTCAGCGGGCAGCGGCTGATGAAGGGAATCAGGCGTCGCGCGGGGTGGACCGATGACGGCCGCGAGGCGGTGGACGATCTGGATCGTGTGATGGCGGTCGGCAGGAGACATCTCCGCCCGTGGGTGTCCTATGACCCGGCGAAGGCCCTCGCCTACACCGCGAACGCGGGCGCAGCCATCCTGCTGATGGACGACCTGTATCCCCAGTTCGCGCAACTGGGGCGCATGCTTGCCGAGCAGCCCGCGCCCACGTTCACGCACGGCGCCGAAATCTCGGCCCTGTGGGTTGACGATCTGCTCGGGGCGGGCTTCGGGGATCTCGATGCCACCTTCAACGCCCTCGATATCGGGATCGCCGCGGGCGCTGGGGGAGGCGACGGTGGGGGCGGAGGCGACGGCGGGGGTTTCTGACCGCCCGGCCGTCCCCTTAGTGGTGCACGCGGGCGCGGCCCGGTCGAGCCGGCCCTGGCGAAGGCGCCTCGGCTTCGTCCTGCAGCATCCGCCGCCAGCCCAGAAGTAGCTCGTGGACCGTGGCGGCGCCCAGGATCGGCTCCCGGGGTAGCGGCAGCGTCTCGGGGTGGAGGATGAACGGCCGGGTCTGCGGGCCGCCCAGCCCGCCGTGGAAGGAGATCAGCTCCTCGAATGCGCAGCCCTCGTCCCGCACCGGGTCGTAGAAGCTGCCCACCATGATGTCCGCCACGTGCTCGAAGCCGTCGGTGCGCAGCAGGTGCTCCGCCGCGGTCGGTGAGAACGGCGCCAGCGGGTCGTCGCCGTCGACTTGGACACCGTCGAGCTCGCGCGTGCCCGCGGGCCCCAGAACGAGTGGTCCCCGGCGGTCGGAGCGCACGAGCAGCCAGCCGACGTGGGGGTGCTCGCGAAGGGCCGAGATGAGCTGGGGATGGCGCTCCTCGATCTCCTCCAGCGAGAGCCGGCGCTTTTCCTCCATCAGGTAGACGAGGCCGAGGTTGCCCGAGCCGAGCACCACCACTTCGCGGTCCGACACGTCGTTCTTGGGCTTCTTGTTCGGCTTGCTGCCGGTGGCCTCGTTGACCGCGTGCCCGACCATCGCCGTCTGCTCGTCACCGCCGGCGAACCCGAGAACGTCGGCGCCCCCGAGCGAGCGCTCGACCAGCTCGTCCAGCCCGTAGCCGTTGCGCTGCTTGAAGGTCGCGCCCTGGGTCTGGCCGTGGTCGGAGAGCACCACGATCTCGTAGGGGCGCGGCGTGTAGCGGCGGGCCCGCTCGATCACGTCGAACTGCTGGTCGAGCTTGCGCAGCGCCTCGAGGGTGTCGGCGCGTTCGAGCCCGGAGTGGTGTGCCACCTCGTCGTAGCTCGAGAAGGTGGCGTAGACCGCAGGGCGCCCGCGCATCATGTCGGTGAGAACGCCGAACACGATGGCGTTGCGCACGATCACGCACAGGGCCGCGCGGATGAACGGATAGCTCCCCCCGCGGTGGCCGCGCGGGCGCACGTCACGGCGGGCGGCGCGGGCGGCGGCGGTCCACTCGAGGATGACCTCCCAGACGAACAGGACCAGCGCACGGGTCACGTTCACCCCGTCCGCGAAGAACGCCCGGTAGCCGGGGTTGGCGGACTTCTCAGCCTCCATCCGGCTCACGGTCAGGATCGTCTCCTCCGCGTCCCCCGAGAGCAGGTTGCCGCGGCTCGCTCCGCCCTCGGAGAGGAGGCCTCGTCCGGTGGAGAGGCGCGCTTCGATCGCGGCGCAGTCGGGCGGCGAGGAGCATGCCACCAGCGTGCCCGTCGGCTTGTCCACCCAGCGAAAGGCCGGGATGTCCTCGTTGGAGCCGAGCAGGATGCCGGCCTGGCTGGCCCCGGTCTGGGACGAGAGGTCGGTCTCCCACTCGGCGAGCCGGTAGCCGTGCTCGTCCATCCAGCGGGCCATCACCGGCGCGTTGCCGTCCCGCATCGCCCGCCGGAGCACCGGCAAGGCCAGTCCGTCGATCTCGAGGAAAACGATGCCCGGCGTGTCCGTGACCGCCTCCTGCCCTTGGCGGCGCGCCACGCGCCGAACCACGCGCAGCGCGTAGTCGTCGTGGTCGTTGGTGCCCAGGATGACCTGCAGCACAAGCGAGGCGGCTGCTATGACCAGCGACGCGAGCAGCGCGTCGCCATACGAGCCGACCTCCCCGAAGCTGGGGAACACCGCGTCGGCGAGCACCAGCGACAGGGCGTCCACGGCCAGAACGGCGAGGAAGCCGAGAGCGAGCGTTCCCGGCAGCCGCAGCGCGGCCACGAGCGGCGGCAGCACCGCGTTGAAAACGGCCATGGCGGCGGCGACCACAAAAGCCGAGCCCGCCTCCTCGAGGTCGAAGCCCGGGACGATCGCAGCCGCCACCCACACGGAGGCGGAGTTGACAATCCAAGCCACCAGCAGCCTGGACGGCCGGAGGCGCGGCATCTCCGGTTGCCAGCGCGGCGTCATGTCGGCCGTATTCCCCATGCGCTGGTGAACGACTGGCCCGGCTCGAGGCGAATCAAGTCCCGGCCGGTGCGAAAGGCGTTGGGCGGACAGGTCATGGGCTCGACCGCAAGCGCTCGGCGGTTCACGTCGGGCAGCGGGTCGCCGGTGAACAGCATGAGGTACGGATAGGTCTCGTCGGCCCACAGGGTCAGGCCGGCCGTGCCGTCGGGGTCGGCCAGCGAGACCTCGGCGAGTCCGTCGCCATTGCGATCGAGGTCGGTCAGGGCGTTGTCCAGACGGGTGCCGCCAATCGGCGTGGGCCGGCGGAAGTCGTGATCGGTGCCCGCCACCGGCTCGCTGCCGGTGGGTATGCCCCGCTCGTCGGACCGGAGCAGGGTGCGTCCGGGGGCGCAGAGGATCACGGAATCGATCGTAGGGGTGCCGACCGTCAGATAGGGATGGGCTCCGCAGCCGTAGGGGCAGGTCTCGGCCCCGCTGTTGACAGCGGTCGTGTGCACGCTCAGCCCTTCATCCGAAAGGCGGTACTCGATGCGCACGTCGAGGCGGAACGGGTAGCCCGGCCGCGGATGGATCACGTGCTCCATCAGCACGCGGCCCGCCCCTCGCTCGGCCACCCGCCAGGCGGCCCAGCGCACCAGCCCGTGGATCGCCGCGTCCTCCTCCGGGTCGTCGAGTGGCAGCTGGTGGCTGCGGCCGTCGAACTCGTAGCTTCCGTGCTCGAGCCGGTTGGGCCAGGGCAGCAGCACCTGGCCCCGGCCCGAGCGGCACATCTCGCCGGCCTCGTAGCCGTACAGCAGATCTCGGCCGCCGGCGGAATAGGTGCGCAGGCCGCCGCCCACCTCCACCACCACCGCGCGCTGGTCGCCGTGGGCTATCTCGATCTGCTCACCCGAGGGCGCGTGGGTCACGAGCTGGGCTGCGACGAGGGCGGCGCGCGCTCGATCTCTGCGAGCCCACCCTCGACCAGGGCACTCTGACGCTCGCCAAAGCGAGCGCCGATCCACTTGATGAGAACCTCGAGGCGCCGGCCCCGCGGCCCGCCGAGGTAGTACAGGTGTACCGCCAGGTACATGAAGAACGCCGGCGGCCCCCAGAGCTTGAGGCCCCGGACCTCGCAGACCGCCCTGTTGTGGCCCACCACGGCGAGCGCGCCCTTGTCCAGGTACTTGAACGGAGTGGAGGCGCCGGCACCGCCGTGGTGGATCCCCCGCGCCACGTGGTGGGCCTGCTGGATGGCGACCGTGGCAAGGCCGGGAAGCGGCTTGCCGTCCTTTCCGTTCAGGCTCGCGATGTCGCCGATCACCGAGATCTCGGGGTGGCCCGGTACTGACAGCTCGGGGGTCACCGCGATGCGTCCCGCCCGGTCGCGGGTGGCTCCGGTGGCCCGGGCGAGCGCTTCGGTGAGCGGCACGGCATGCACGCCGGCCGCCCACACGACCGTCCGGGCGTCGATCCGCTCGCTCGAGTCGCCCACCTGGACGGTCACCCCGGCTGAGTCGATACCCGTGGCGCGCGCGCCTTCGCGCACGGTCACGCCCAGCTCGGCGAGGTTCCCGGCCACCTTGCCCGACAGCTTCTCGCTGAAGGCGGACACGAGCCGGTCGCCGGCGTCGAGCAGGATCACCCGCGCGTTCGCCGGGTCGATCCGGGTGAACCCGTGCTTCATAGCCCGGGCGGTCACGGCCAACTGGCCGGCCACCTCCACCCCCGTGGGACCGCCGCCGATGACCACGAAGGTCAGCCACTGCGCCCGCGTGGCCTCGTCCTCGGCCCGGTCCGCCTCCTCGAAGGCCCCGAAGTAGCGGTTGCGCAGGTCGGCGACGTCGGCCAGGGTTTTCAGCCCGCACGAAACCTCCTGCCACTCGTCGTGGCCGAAGTACGACGTCTGCGACCCACAGGCGACGATCAGGCTGTCGTAGTCGATCCGCTCGCCGCGGTCGAGCACGACTTGCCGGCGTTCGGCGTCGACAGTCGGTGACCTCAGCCATGACGAAGCGCGTATTGCTCCCCCGACCGAGGCTGGCGCGCGTGGGGGAGGCGCAGTCGCTTTCCGACAGCCAGCCCATCGCGGCCTGGTAGAGCAGCGGCTGAAACAGGTGGTGGTTCGTGCGGTCCACGAGGGTCACGTCGACGTCCGTGTCTTCGAGCCGCTGGGCGGCAGCCAGGCCGCCGAAGCCGGCTCCGACGATGACGACGCGCCGCCTTCCGGTGGCGTGACCGTCAGCCGGCACGCGAGGGCTCCCTGGCCCGGGCGCCCAACCGGTCCAGCAGGTGGTCGCCCACGCGAAGGGCATTGGCCATGGCCGTCAGCGCCGGGTTGACCGCTCCGATGCTCGGGAAGAAGCTCGTGTCGACGACATACAGGTTGTCGAGCTCGTGCGCCTTGCAGTCGGTGTCGAGCACGGAGCTCTCCGGATCGGTTCCGAAGCGGCAGGTGCCGGCCTGGTGGGCCACGCCGGCCACCGGGATCACGTTGCTGAGGTAGGCCTGGCGCGGGATGAGGTGGTCGGGATGCATCCCGCAATGAGCCAGCAGCGACTTGAGCTTGTGGTAGAGCCGCTTGCGCGGCTCCGGGTTCGTCGGCCGATAGGCGAGGGTCAGGCGTCCGTCGCGGTCCACGCTCACCCGGTTCTCCGCCCGGGGTAGATCTTCCACCGAGAGCCAGAAGTCGACCGCGTGCCGGGCCATCTCCTCGAGCGTCCGGGTTGGGGCGAGCTTGGTCTCCAGCGGTTTCTCACCCCGGTACATCGGCGCGGAGGACTTGCCCACCATCTGGATGTTGCCGATCGGGTAGTCGAAGTCGTCGCTGCCGAAGTAGAAGTCGTTGAGCCCCAGGGTCTTCTGGAAGACCGTCGGGTTCGGCTCCTTGGACAGAGCAAGCACGGCCGCGCTGTCGTGGAAGGTGTAGTTGCGCCCGACCTGGTCCGAGCCGTTGCCCAGCCCGTTCGGGTGACGCTCGGTGGCGGACGAGAGGAGCAGGCGGGCGGAGTTGGCCGCCCCGCAGGAGACGACCACGATGTCGGCCGTGTAGGTCTCGCGCTCGCCGTCGCGGTCGACGGCCACCTCGGTCACCGCCCGGCCGGACGGGTCCGTGTGCAGCGCCACCGCCCGGGCGTTGGTGAGCAGCGTGACGTTGTCGTGCTCCAATGCGGGACGGACCGCGAGCACCTCGGCGTCGGACTTGGCGTGCACCAAGCACGGGAAGCCGTCACATGTGGGGCAGCGAACGCAGTTGCTGTAGGCCATGTCGGCCTCGTTCAGCATCACCCCGCAGGGTGCGTGGAAGGGCTGATGCCCCGCGGCCGCGAGGTCGTCGGAGAGCTGCTGGATGCGCGGCTCGTGCGACACCGCCGGGAACGGATAGGGGCCACTCGATGGCGGCTCGGTGGGGTCCTCGCCACGCGCGCCGTGAACCTGATAGAGCTGCTCCGCCTCGCCGTAGTAGGGCTCCATCTCGTCGTAGGAGATGGGCCATGCGGGCGAGATCCCGTCGTGGTGGCGAAGCTCGCCGAAGTCCTCAGCCCGCAGCCGGTAGAGCGCAGCGCCGTACATCTTGGTCGCGCCCCCCACGAAGTAGTGGACCTGCGGCTGGAACGGCTTGCCCTTCGCGTCGTACCAGGTGTCCTCCGACATGTAGCGGCCGTCGACGAACACCTCGTCGGCGGACCAGTTGGCGGGCTCGCGCGGAAGCCAGTCCCCCCGCTCCAGCAGCAGGATCCGCTTCCCCGACGGGGCCAGCCGATGGACCAGAGTCCCTCCGCCGGCTCCACTGCCGATCACGATCACGTCGTAGTCGCTCATCCGGTGATCTCCTCGATTCGCTCGGCCAGGATGATCCGGCCGGCCGCCTCGATCAGCGCGAGGTGCGAGAAGGCCTGGGGGAAGTTGCCCAGGTGCTGCGCGGTGGCGGTGTCGAACTCCTCCGCGTACAGGCCGAGCGGCGAGGCTACGCGCAGCAGCCGCTCCATGAGGTCGCGCGCCTGCTGTCCGTCGCCGACAATGGCCAGCGCCGACACGAGCCAGAACGAGCAGATGAGAAAGCTCCCTTCCTTGCCCGACAGCCCGTCGTCGGTCTCCTCGGTCCGGTAGCGAAGGACGAAGCCTTCCTCGGTCAGGTCGTCCGCGATCGCCTCGACGCTCTTCTTCAGCCGCTCGTCGTCTCCGGGCAGGAAGCCGAAGATCGCGGCCAGCAGCGTGGAGGCGTCGAGCGAGTCGGTCGCATAATGCTGGCGCAGCACGCCGTCCCGGACACCATGCTCGAGGATGTCGGCCTTGATCTCCTCGGCGGTGGCGCGCCAGGTGTCGTCCAACTCGTCATCGCCTGCGATGCCGGCCAGCTTGGCCGCGCGGTCGAGGGCCACCCAGCACATGAGCTTGGAGGAAACGTAGTGCTGGGGGGCGCCGCGCGCCTCCCAGATGCCCTGGTCCGGCTCGCGCCACACCGCTGTGGCGCACTTGGCCTGGGCCTGGATGATCGGCCACAGCCGGCGGGGCAGGCGCTTGCTGCGCCTGGTGTGCAGATGCAGCGAGTCGAGCGCCGCGCCGAAGACGTCGTTCTGGCGCTGGTCGAAGGCGCCGTTGCCGGTGCGGACGGGGCGGGCTCCCGCGTACCCGGACAACTCGTCGCGCGTCGCCTCGGTCAGGTCGCGGCGGCCGTCGATCCCGTACATGATCTGCAGGGCGCCGTCCGCGTTTGGCTCGAGATCACCGACGAACTGCATGAACTCCTCGGCCTCCCAGTCGAGGTCGAGGAAGTGCAGCGCCTGCAGGGTGAAGGTCGAATCCCGGATCCAGGTGAAGCGGTAGTCCCAGTTGCGCTCGCCGCCCGGTGTCTCCGGAAGCGAGGTCGTGGCCGCCGCCACAGTAGCGCCGGTGGGCATGTACGTCAGGCCCTTGATCGTGAGCGCGGAGCGTTGGATCGGTTCGCGCCAGCGGTGGTCGGGCAGGCGCGCCCGGCTCAGCCAGCGCCGCCAGAAATGTGTGGTGGCACCCAGCCGCTCGTTCGCCTGGTCGGTGTCTTCGGGTACCAGCAGGTCCTCGGCCCACGACAGCGCGCAGAACGCCTGCTCGCCCTGCTCGAGGTTATGGCGGGCGCGCACCGAATCGCCTTCGATGCCCATCGCCATATCGCTGTGCAGGCGCAGGGTCAGCCCCGCGCCGCTCGCGTCCACCGTACGGCGGTCGTTGCCCACGAGGGACCACTCCGCGGGGGCCCGCCCGTAGTCGAAGGCCGGCGCGCAGACCAGCTCCATGTCCACGTTGCCGCCCAGGCAGAGGATCGTGCGCACCAGCATGTGGTCGCCGTCGGTGTCCGGCGGCGGCCGGGTGTGGGGGGTCACCTCGTCCTCCCCGCGGGTCGGTCCCATGGTGAGCGCGTCGCGCACGAGGGCCCAGCCGGTCGGCGTGCGCCAGGTGGTGGCAACGGTGTTGGTGCCCGGCTCGTAGATGCGGGCCGTTGGATGGTTGATTCCGAAGGGGCCGAGGCGGAAGGTGCCGGCCTGGCGGTCGAGCAGGTTCCCGAACACGCTGGGCGAGTCGAACCGCGGCACGCAGAGCCAGTCCACCGAGCCGTCGGGCGCCACCAGCGCGCTCGTGTGGCAATTGGAGAGAAAGGCGTAGTCGGCTATCGGCGGGAACGGAGAGGGCGCCGCGGCGCTCTGCGCCGCCGGCTCGCTCATGACGGCACCCATGGCCCGAGCCACCCGCCCGCATCCGCTACGAGGTCGTCGGCCGCGGCAGGCCCCCACGACCCCTTCGCGTAGTCGTGCACCGGCGGTGGCGAGTCGAGCAGCGGCTGCATTACCCGCCATGCCTGCTCCACGCTGTCCTGGCGAGTGAAGCGCGTGCTGTCGCCGATCAGCGCGGCGTGCAGGAGCACCTCGTAGGGAGTCGCCCCCTCGCCGCCCTCCTCGGCGAATTCCATGTCGAGACTGATCTGCTCGGGGGTGGCCCCGTCCGCGCGCTTGGCGTCGACAAGCAGCCGGATCCCCGTGGAGGGATCCAGCTTGACGATCAGCTGGTCGCGCTTGGGAGGTGGAAGCCCCCTCGTTTGGAAGCCGAGCCGGGGAGGGTGATCGAACACGAGCCGCAACTCGGTCTGGGTGATGGGCAGGCACTTGCCGGTCCGGATGAAGAAGGGCACACCGGACCAGCGCCAGTTGTCGATCTCCAGGCGCAGTGCGGCGTACGTCTCCGTCTGTGAATCGGACGCCACCCCGTCGATGTCGCGGTAACCCTCGTACTGGCCGCGCACGTAGTGGGCGGGATCGGCGGCGGGCATCGCCTGGAACACCGAGACGATGGAGTTCTTGAGCGACGCGGCGTCGCGGCCCGCGGGCGGCTCCATCGCCGCGGCGGCCACCACCTGCATCAGGTGGTTGACCACCACGTCGCGGATGGCGCCGACGGGATCGTAGAAGTGCCCACGGTCCTCCACCCCGAAGCTCTCCGCCATCGTGATCTCGACCGCGGAGAGGTAGTTGCGGTTCCACACCGGCTCGAACATCGTGTTCGCGAACCGCAGGAACAGGATCTCGATCAGGCCCATCTTGCCGAGGAAGTGGTCGATCCGGTACAGCTGCGACTCGTCGAGGTAGGTGTGCACCTCCTCGTCGAGGGCGGCCGCCGACGCCACGTCGTGCCCGAAAGGTTTCTCCACCACGACGCGCGCGGACTTGGTCAGGCCCGCTTCGGCCAGGCCCTTGATCACCATGCCGAAGAGGGAGGGGGGGATCTCGAGGTAGAACACCGGCGTCCGGGCGTCTCCGACCGCCGCGGCCACGTCCGTGTAGGTGGCCTTGTCCGAGAAGTCGCCCGACAGGTACGAGAGCCGGGCGGAGAAGCGCTCGAAGACCTCGTCGTCGATCGTCTCGCCGCAGTCCTCTATGCACTGCCGTGCGTGCTCGCGAAGCTGGTCGACCGTCCAGTCGTCGCCGGCCACCCCGACGATCGGGCAGTCGAGCAGCCCCCGGCTCTCCAGCCGGTAGAGCGAGTGGAAGGTCATCACCTTCGCCAGGTCTCCGGTGATGCCGAAGATCACGAAGACGTCCGCCGCCGCCGCGCCGTCAGCGTGGATCTCGCCTGTCCGTTGGTCGGGCCGTACCGCGGTGCTCATGAGCGGAGCCGTTCGTCGGGAGCCCCGATTGTCCGGCGCGACCCTGGCGCGCTGCATCACCCGGATGGGATGATTCCCCAGACATGGACATGACAGCGGGCGAGTTCCGCGAGCTCTTCGACGCCGTTTCGAACTGGGGCCGCTGGGACGACGATGGGCGTCGCGGGGCGCTGAACCATCTCACCCCGGACCGGATTGCGGCCGCGGCGGGGCTGGTGTCGAGCGGCGCCACGATCACGCTCAGCGAGCCGCTGAAGACGAGGGTGCGGATCGACGTGCCCGAGCCGGCCGTTCACTACATGACGATGCTGACCGACGTCGGCTCGGGCCCGTTGCGCTTCGCCAAGGACTACGTCGGCGTCGACTACCACAACGACGGCCACACCCACATCGACGCCTTCAGCCACGTCGCCTTCGAGGGCAGGCTCTTCGACGGCAAGCCGGCGAGCGGCGTCGGAGAGCAGGGCGCGCGGGAGGGCGCAATCGACGTGCTGGGGGACGGCCTCGTGGGCCGCGGCGTACTGCTTGACGTCCCGGGGGTGCGTGGGGAGAGGTGGTGCGAGCCCGGGGAGCACATCTTCCGCGAGGACCTCGAGGCCGCGGAGCGAGAGCAGGGGGTGAGCGTGGAGGCAGGGGACATCTTGCTCGTCCGCACCGGTCACACACGCCGGCTCGCCGAGCTCGGGCGCTGGGATACACGCGAGTCGAAGGCGGGCCTGCATCCCACCGCGGCCACGTTCCTGGCGGACCGGCGGATCGCCGCCCTGGGCTCCGACGGCAACAGCGACACCGCTCCCAGCACGACCGAGGACGTCGGCTTCCCGATCCACGTGCTCGCGCTCAACGCCATGGGCGTCCATCTGCTCGACTATCTCCGGCTCGAGGAGCTGGTCCGTCACTGCGAGACGGTCGGGCGCTGGGAGTTCCTGTTCGTCGCCGCACCCCTGAGAATCGTCGGCGGGACCGGGTCTCCGGTGAACCCGACGGCCGTGTTCTGAGCTTCACCCCAACGGGGTGATGCCCGCGCCCGGGGGTGGTGATCCGATTCCGGTGTGACGCCGCAGCCGGCTCTCGGCAGAGACCCCGAGCCCTCGTCGGCGCCGGAGCGAGGGGGCCTGGTCCTGGCCGCGCTGATCCTGGTCGCCGCGGTCGCGAACCTGAACCTGGCGGTGGCCAACGTCGCCCTGCCGGACATCGGCGAGGCCTTCGACGCCGGCCAGACTGCCCTCAACCTGGTGGCCGTCGGCTACTCGCTGGGGCTGGCGGCCTCCGTGCTCTACCTCGGCGCGGTCGGGGACCGGTACGGCCGCAAGCGGATGCTCCTGCTGGGCACGGCGCTGTCGATCCCGGCATGCCTCATCGCCGCCCTCGCGCCCACGATCGAGGTGCTCTTCCTCGGGCGCCTGCTCGGTGGCCTGGCGGCGGGCATGGCCTACCCGACCACGCTGGCGCTGATCACCGCGCTGTGGGCGGGCCCGGCCCGGACACGGTCGATCGCGCTCTGGTCGGCGCTCGGGGGCGCCATTTCGGCGCTCGGCCCCCTGCTCTCGGGCGCGCTACTGACGGGATTCGAGTGGGGCTCGGTGTTCTTGGTCACGCTGCCGCTGGCCGTTCTGGCGCTGGTCATGGCGCTGCGGCTGGTGCCCGCCCACGTGAACGAGGCGAGCGACCCGGTGGACAACCTCGGCGGCATCCTGTCGGTGCTGCTGGTGGCCGCATTGGTGCTGGCCATCAACTTCGCCCCGGTTCCGAACGAGAGCGCCGTGGCGCTCGGCCTCGGGGCGATCGCGATCGCCGCCGGGGTGGCGTTCGTGATCCGGCAGCGCCGCGCCCGGTCGCCGCTCTACGACCTGGGCGTGGCCCGCCGCCGCATCTTCTGGGTGGCGGCGTGCGCCGGGATGGTCGTCTTCGGGACGCTGATGGGGGCCATGTTCATCGGCCAGCAGTTCCTCCAGAACGTGCTCGGCTACTCGACGCTGGACGCGGGTCTCGCGATCCTGCCTGCCGCCCTCCTCATGGTGGTGGTGGCGCCGCGCTCGGCGAACCTCGTGGAGGCGCGGGGCGCCAGGCTGACCCTCTTGATCGGGTACGCCTTCTGCCTTCTCGGCTTCATCGTGATGCTCCTGCTCTGGAACGAGGACATCTCCTACTGGAAGGTCGGCCTCGGCTACGCCCTGATCGGAACCGGCGTCGGGTTCGCCGGCACGCCGGCGTCCCACTCCTTGACGGGTTCGGTGCCCGTGCGCCGGGCGGGGATGGCGTCCGGGACCGCCGATCTGCAGCGCGACCTGGGCGGGGCGATCATGCAGTCGATCCTCGGCGCCGTGCTCACCGCGGGCTACGCGGCGGCAGCCACAGCGGCGATCGCCGCTGCGCCGAACAACAAAGTTCTCACCGAGAACGTCCAGACCGAGCTCGAGAAGTCGTTCTCGAGCGCGACCGTCACCGCGGAGCGCTATCCGCAGTACGCCGAGCAGATCGTGGCGGGGGCGAAAACCTCTTTCCTGCAGGGCGACGATTGGGCCTACACCGCGGGGATCGTGGCGATCCTGCTCGGCGCGGCGCTGATCTTCTTCCTCTTTCCGAGCCGTGATCGCGAGCGCGAGCTGCTCGCTCAGTACCACGCTGAGGACACTGCGAGCGAGCAGGTGGAGCCCGTGATACCGCGTCCATCGATAGTTGGCTGAGCGTGCTCCACGTGAGCGTGTACGGCCCGTCGGCAAAGCTCGCCGAGCTCGGCACGGTGCTGGAGCAGCGGGGTGACATCCGCCATGCCGCGCTGGCCGCCGGCGTCCGCCCCCACCGAGCTCTGCTGAGCGGGGAGGTTCGACCCGAAGCCGCGGACACGCTGCTGACCTACCTCCAGCGAAGCGGCGTGGCGCGCGAGGACATCGCGCTCACGCGTGCCGATGAGCTCGGTCTGGTGTCGGGCCGCAGCAACGCCGAGGCGCTGATCTGGGCCGACGTCTTCGCGCAGGCCTCGGCCAATGCGCAGGCGGTCGGGCGCTATCTGGCGTTCATGGCCGTCGCGGGGGTGATCGCGGGGTTCGGAGTGATCGACCTGAACGAGATACTGATCGTGGGCGCCATGGCGGTGAGCCCCGACACGCTGCCGATCACGGCCGCGTGCGTGGGCCTCGTCGGACGGCGCGGGCGCCTGGTGGGACGCGCGCTCACCACCCTGGTCATCGGGCTCGCGGCGGCCTCGCTGGCCGCTGCCGCCGTGACGCTGCTCCTCGATTTCACCGGCGAGCTGCCGGCACAGTTCGACGTCGGGGAGTCAGCTCTGGCCAGCCTGACGAGCGTGAACGTCACGACGGTAGGGGTGGCGCTCGCCGCCGGCATCGCCGGCATGCTGGCGGTCGAGACACGCGCGAGTGCCGCGGTGGGTGTGGCCATCTCCGTGACCACGATCCCCGCCGCTGCCTACCTGGGGGTCGCGGCGGGATTGGGTGAGCTGGACGAGGCGACCGGGGCGCTTGCCGTACTCGCCGTGAACGTGTCGATGATCCTGACCGGCGGGATCATCACGCTGCTCGTCCAGCAGCGGGTGTCGGCCCGCAGCGGTAGCTCCTCTGTCAAGAGGAAGCAATCCGGTTGACGAGATGCGCGGAAGGAAGAGCATCTCACCGACAACGGGATGACGGGCTTCCCGCAAGGGATCCACTTGCGGACGGCTGCGACTTGCCCGCTGACTCGAGACAGGGCTTGCCGCAGGCGAGCACACGAGCTAGCCGTACCGACACCACGGGATCATCGGGAAGGATTGGTCCTCCATGAATGACCAACCTTCAGCCCTGGCATCGATCGCGCAGGCGCGGTTCGCCAGGACCGCTGCGTACATCGGCGTGCGCCGTCCTCGGGTACCCGACGCTGAAAGCGATCTGGAGCGCGGGTGGAACGATCGGCGTCAACGGAACTCCTGTGTGTCAGGACAAGCTGTCGAGTAGGTCTACTCCGAGGTCAGCACGGTCAGTGATTTCGACCCAGTAGATCTCCTCGGGGCGCCCGTCCCAGGCCAGCGACTTGGGTTGGTAGGCCGCCCGTTTGAGGCTGACCCCCGGCCACTGCCCAGCCAAATATGATCGCCATCTCTGTCGAGCCGCTCGAGGCTCGCAAGCTAGATCAAGGGGCTGGCCATGACGGCGTTGACGAGTTGGGTTCTTGGCCACAGGCGCCTGGTGGTTGGAGTCTGGATTGCCGTTACGGTCGGTGCTTTCGCCGCGATCGGGCCGGCGGGCAGCTCCTTGTCGCAGCAGTTCAACATTCCCGGACGGGAGGGCTTCGAGACGAACAAGGAGCTCAGCGAGATCTACGGCGCCGGCGGCGACGTCGCGCCGATCGTGCCCGTGGTCACACTCCCACAAGGGAGGACGGTTGACACGCCCGGCGTTCGCGAGGAGCTTGATGCGGCGCTGGTGAAGGTGGAGGCGGCGTTGCCGGAGTCGATGAGCGCCTCTTTTGCCTCGACCGGCGACCGGGCTTTCGTTTCCGACGATGGCCGCACCACGTTTGCGCTGGTCTACATCCCGTTCGAGGGTGGAGTCGACCCTGGGCAGGAGGAGGCCCGCGCCGCGCAAGCCGCGCTGGCGGGCGTCACCGTCGGCGGATCCGTGGTCGAGGTGACGGGACTCGACGCGCTCCGCGCGTCCGCCGGGGACACCGAGGGCGACGGCGCTGGCGTCGTGCTGGGAACGCTCCTGGCCGCGCTGGGCGCGCTGGTCGTCCTCGCCTTTGTCTTCCGTTCGCTCATGGCCTTCGTGCCGTTGCTGATGGCACTCGTGGCGATCCCGACGACCTTCCTTCTGGTCTGGCCGCTGGCGAGCGTTACCGACGTCTCGGTGATCGTGCAGTTCCTCGTCGCCTTGATCGGGCTCGGCATCGCGATCGATTACGCACTGCTCGTTGTGGTGCGGTGGCGGGAAGAGAGGCAGCGACCGGACGTCACGAACGAGATGGCTGTCCGGAACGCGATGCGCCACGCCGGTACCGCCGTCGTCTTCAGCGGCACCACCGTGGCGATCTCACTGCTCGCGCTGCTCGCTCTGCCCGTGCCGTTCATGCGCAGCATCGGCGTGGCCGGGCTGTTGATCGCGCTGGTCAGCGTCGCGGTGGCCGTCACGCTGCTGCCGGTCGTGTTGGCGACAATCGGGCCGAGGTTCGACTGGCCTCGGAACCGACGCGACGCGCAGGCAAGTCGTGGCTGGTCGGCTTGGGCGCGTCTGATCGTGCGCCACCGCTGGCCCGCAGCCGTGGCCTCGACCGCCGTGCTGGTGGCCCTGGTGGTCGCGGCCGCGAACATCCAGCTCGGGAACCCGCTCGCCGCCTCGCTCGCAAAGGAAGGGCCCGCACTGGGCGGCCTCGAGAACCTGGAGGACTCCGGCATCGGCACCGGGCCGCTCTCGCCCTTCGACGCGCTCGTCCGCTCAGGCGACCCCGGCGACGTGGCGCGGGCGTTCGCGCAGGTCGATGGTGTCCGCAGCGCAACAGCACCTGCCGACTGGCGCCGCGAAGGCACGGCGGTCGTCGTCGCGATCCCGACTGCGGATGGAAACTCGTCGGCGGGCCGAGAGGCGCTCGACCGCCTGCGCGTCGATGTGGAGGAGCTGCCGGCCGAGGTGACGATCGGTGGCGAAGCGGCGCAGGGCGCCGATTTCCTCGAGGCCGTCTACAGCAACTTCCCGCTGATGGTCGCGCTGATCTCGATCCTCACCTTCATCCTGCTCGCGCGCGCCTTCCGGTCGCTGATCCTGCCGCTGAAAGCCGTCCTCCTGAACCTGCTCTCCGTCGCGGCCGCCTGGGGACTGATCGTGCTCGTCTATCAGGAGGGCTTCGGCTCCGAGGCGATCTGGGGCATCGAGGCGACGCAGGCGATCAACGTCGAGTTGCCGGTCGTCGTCTTCGCGTTCCTCTTCGGCATCTCGATGGATTACCAGGTCTTCATCATCAGCAGGATGCGGGAGGCGTACGACAGCACCGGCTCGACCGAAGCAGCCGTGGTCGAGGGGATCGGCCGCACCGGCCGACTCGTCACCAGCGCGGCGCTGATCCTCTTCCTCGCGTTCGTCGCCTTCGCACTCCAGCCGGGCACCGAGGCCAAGATCTTCGCCACCGCGCTCGGCGGCGGCATCCTGATCGACGCCACCATCATCCGAGGCGTCCTCGCCCCGGCTGCCGTCGCCCTCTTCGGCCGCTGGAACTGGTGGCTCCCCGACTGGGCCGCACGAATCCTCCGCGTCCAACCATCACCTCTCGAGCCTGAGGCACCCCCCCAACCCGCCGCTCAGGTGGGGTAGGCAACCCCCGCTCGCCGCGCGCCACCAGGAAGCGCTCGAGCCCGCGGCTCACCCCGCGCACATCCTCAAGCGCGCATGCCAACTCGCCACCCAGCGCATGGGCCCAAGCCAACAGCTCTCCGTGACTTGCGGGAGTCGCGGCAACCGTCTACAACCGGCCCCGGACGCCGCCGCGTCCAACCGGGTCGGCCACATCAACCAACCCAGGGCCACTCCTCACGATGACATTGAGGCACGGGTTCACCCCATCGGGATGACGACGGGAACGGTCGTCCGAGCGGCGTTGAGGGCCGCTCAGCCGCGCTCGCGTGACGCCGGCTCCTGCTCGACCTCGAGCAGGCTGCGTTGGGTGAGTGTGTACAGCAGCGCGAGCGCCGGGATCACCAGGAGGACCGCGACCCCAAAGACGCCGAGCACCCAGGTCAGCGTGGCGTTGGTCGCTGCACCGTCCTCGATGGTCAGGTCCTGCGGCAGGAGGTAGGGGTACTGCGCTACGCCCCAGCCCCAGATCACGGTCACGACGGCGCCCACGGCGAGCTCGCGGATTCCCCGGCGCGCGCCACGCGCCAAGAGCGCCAGCGCGCCGGCGCCGCAGACGGCGGACGCGATCACAAGCGGGAGACCCTCGCCGGTCAGTCCGTCGAAGACCGACCGGGCGTCGTCGCGGAGCGCCAGCAGGCCCGCGAGTGCGAACACCCCGGCCCCGACCGCGGCTGCGATCGCACGGGTCGCGAAGTAACGCTCCAACGGCGCGTCGCCGGCCCGGCGAGCGTCGCTGATCAGAAAGACCGCGGCGAGATAGGCGCCGGTCGCCACGAACAGGCATCCGATCACCAGCGAGAGCGGATTGAGCCAGCTGCTCACCGGGTCCCCGACGGCATTCCCGAGCGGCACCCGACCCCCTGCGATGGCTCCCACCACGGTGCCGAGGAAGAACGGCGTCAGCACCGATGAGATCGCGAACAGATCGGTGGCGATGCGCTCCGGCCGCTGCCGGACGACCACCTCGTGAAAGGCGAAGCCCGCCCCACGAAGCACGATGCCCAGCGCGGCGAGGCTGAGCGGGATGAACAGGGTCGAGAAGATCGCCCCGAAGGCCTCCGAGAACGCGGTCCAGAGCACCACGAGCACGAAGATCAGCCAGACGTGGTTGGCCTCCCAAACCGGGCCGATCGCCCAGTCGATCAAGGCCCGCGCTCGGGTTCCGCGCTCGCTTCGGCCCGCGACGAGCGTCCAGAAGCCGGCGCCGAAGTCGGCTCCGGCGAAGACCGCGTACAGGGTCACTCCCACCCAGAGCACCCCCGCCACGGCATCGGCGCTGCTCATCCCGGATCCTCGACCGGTCTCGGCTCGACGGGCCCGGGCGCATATGGGCCCTCAGCCGCATCGCCCTCGCTCTCTCGCCAGCGTTTCGCCATGTGGCGGAGAACCACCACCGTCGCAACGCCAAGGAGCGTGTAGAGCACGATCACGATCCAGAACGTGATCCAGATGCCGCTCGCCCCGGTGACCGCGTCCTCGGTCCGCATCACCTCATACACGATCCACGGCTGCCGCCCGACCTCGGTGACGATCCAGCCGCACTCCATTGCGACGATCGTGGCGATGCCGGAGACACTGACGGCACGCAGGAACCACTTGGTCTTCGGGATGTCGCGCTTCCGCCACCAGACGACGCCGAACCACAGGCCCAGGGCGATCAGCGCCGATCCGATCCCCACCATCGTGTCGAACGCCCAATGCAGCATCGTCTTCGGCTTCGGCTGGTCGGTCGCGGGAACCGTGTCGTAGCCGATCACCTGGGTATCGGTGCTGAACCCGACCAGGAAAGAGTCGAAGCCCGGGATCCCGATTCCCCCCTTGACCCCGTCGTCTGTGCAGCGGCCGTAGATGTACTCGGTCACGTGACGCGACGTCTCCTTGACGCACTCCATCGAGGCGAACTTGACCGGTTGGTCGTCGGCAATCGCACGCGCTGCCGTATCGCCGACCATGAACTGGATCGGCGCGAGGATGCAGCCGACCGTCAAGGGGATCAGCAGTCCGAGCCGGTGATGCCGGTCTCGCCGTCCACGCAGCATCCCGACGGCGTACACCGAGGCGATCGTGAACGACGCCACCAGGTAGGCGGCGAGGATCATGTGCGGAACCTCGTAGGGGACCGCCTCGTTGAAGACGACCTTCAGCGGGTCGACGTCGGTGACCGTCCCGTCGGCGGCCATGGTGTAGCCACCCGGCTGGTTCATCCACGAGTTCACCGCGACAACCGAGAAAGCGCCCCCCAGCCCGCAGATCACGATCGGGACCCCGGCCCAGAAATGCTTCCAGCCGGAGAGGTGCTTCCAACCGAAGATGTAGATCGCGATGAAGATCGCCTCGAGGAAGAAGAAGATCCCCTCCACCGCGAACAGCACCCCGAACACGTCGCCGAAGCGGCTCGTGAACTCGGGCCAGAGCAGACCGAACTCGAACGAGAGAACGGTTCCGGTGACCGCGCCAACCGCGAACGTGACAGCCGCGACCTTCGACCAGCGCCTGGCCAGCTCGATCGCCACCGGGTCGTCCCGGCGCAGGCCGATGTAGTGGGCGATCAACATCAACGCCGGGAAGGCGACCCCGAAACAGGCGAGAACGATGTGAAACCCGAGCGTGAACGCCATCTGGCTGCGCGCGGCGGTCAGATCGGAGGCGGCGGCGAATGTGGTGAAGATCGAGGTCAGAACCAGCGACAGCTAAGACGACCCTCGGGCCGATGCCATCACCCGGATCGAGCGATCTTCAGAGCGGCAGGACGAAATCATCCGCTTCGGGCGAGGCGCCCACGGGCTCGTCCTCCTAGATTCGCGCCATGGCCGAAGACGGAGGCCTGGGAATCATTCGGGTGCCTCGCGAGCACCCACGTGAGCCCCACCACGGTGGACGGGGGTGGATGGCGTTCGCCGGCGTCGTGCTGCTGATCGGCTCCGCCTTGAACGCCGTCTACGGCTTCTCCGCGATCTACAACGACGACTACCTCGCCGAGGAGGAGCTGCTCTACGGCCCGGTCACCGTATGGGGATGGCTCTCGGTCGGGTTCGCCGTCGTTCTGCTGGTCACAGCGCTGATGCTGTTCGCGGGCAGTCCCTACGGCGCGATGCTGGGCATTCTCGTCGCCGGCCTGAACGCGATCGCCCATCTCATGGTCATCGGGGGCTACACGCTGTGGTCGGTGATCGTGATCGCGGTCGACTGCCTGATCATCTACGGGCTGGCCAGGCACGGCTTCGGGGCGGGCCGCCGAGCGGCCCGCTAGGACGGCTGGAAGTCGCGCTGCTCCACGGCGCCGTCCGAGACTATGAGCGCCGTGGACTCCGGCACCTCGCGCCAGGCGCCGGCGAGATCCGAGAGAGGCTCCGACACCACCACGCGATCGCCCTCGGAAAGCCGCTGAAGCCGCTCGTTGTCGGGGTGAAGTGCGCGCACCGCCTCGACGTCCTCGGACACGAACAGGCTGCGTGAGCGGTGCTCGGAGGAATAGCGGATGGCCCACAGGGCGCGGCCGTCGCTGATCCCGATGGTCCCCTGCATGGGTGATTCGATTCCACGCGCCCGCGCCCTGTCCTCGACCAGTCCAACGGCGGCCTCCATCGCGGGAAGCGGATCCTCCTCCAGCCCGTGCGTGAGCGCGAGGTAGAAGAGGAGCTCTGAGTCGGCCGACCCGGCGATGCCGTCGAAGAGCTCCGGATCGACGTCCAGAAGCAGTTCCCGACGTACGGCGTGGAAGCCCTCGATGAGCCCGTTGTGGACCAGCAGCCAGTTCCGGTGCCGAAACGGGTGGCAGTTCGTCTGCTGGACGGGGCTGCCCACCGCCGCGCGGATGTGGGCGAGGAACAGCGGTGACTCCACGTGATCGGCGAGCTCGCGCAGGTTGGCGTCGTTCCAGGCAGGGTTGACGCTGCGGTAGCGCGCGGGGCCTGTGCGGTCACCAGCTCCGTACCAGCCCACCCCGAAGCCGTCCCCGTTGGTCGTCTCGGCCCCCATACGGGAATGCAGGCTCTCGTCGATCAGCCCGTGTTCTGTGCGGTAGAGCAGCTCGCCCATCACCAGCGGCTCCCCGATGTACGCGTTCCAGCGACACATGGCTCGTCGCTCAGGCGGTCGGAGAGCCCGCCAGCACCTTCGCCTTCTGCTGCTCGTACTCGGGTGCGTCCAGCAGACCCTGGTCGCGCAGGCGGCCGAGCCGCTCGAGCTGGTCGACGGTGGTGTCCTGGCGCCGAGACCGACCCGGCCAGCGGATGCCCTTGAAGGGGTTGCTCCAGCGCTCGTCGGGATACTCGCGGGCGGCCTGGCGACGCAGCGCCTCCACGCCGAGCGCGAGCAGGCCGATCAGCACGAGCGCGGGGATGACCTGCCGGAAGGCGGGGGTGGGCGCCCAGGCGATCAGGATCAGCACGATCACGCCGAACGCTCCCCAGGCCCAGCGCGGCTCGCGCAGGCCGGGCGCCAGCCAGCGGCGCACGCTCTGCGCCCAGCTGGTGGGACCGGCCAGCCAGGCGCCGATCAAGATCACCACGCCGTAGATGACCGTCGCCGTGGCGACCTGCACCATCAGCGAGGTGCCGATGCTCCACGCCGCCTCGGCGGCCGGCTGCACGGAAGCCGTGGTGGCCAAAGCGTCCACGACCGCATTGCCGGCCACCGCACGGGCCACCAGGGCGGCCACGCCGGCGAACAGCAGGCCGATCCCGCAGGCCCGCAGGGCCTCCCGGCGCCAGCCTCGCGCCAGGTATACCGCGAGTGCGAACAGCGCCAGCGCCAGCACCACCAACACGATCGCAAGCGTCTTCAGGAGCCAAACGGCGTCCTGGGCTAGCTTGAGCTGGTCAGACTGGAGCAGGACGATCTGACTGGAGTCCTCCGGGAGCTTCTGCTCGATGCGTCCGCCCACGCCGAGGTTGCTCTGCGTTTGGCTCAGCAGCGCCTTGAGGTCGAGGCTCACCTCTCCGCCGGAGGTGGAGACGACGTCACCGCCGCCTTCGACGATCTGCAGGAAGCGCGACTGGGCGCGCCGGTTTGCTTCCTCCCATAGCCGTTGAGGCACCGGGCGCTGGAGCAGACGATTGGCGCCGTCCTCCGCGAGGCCGCGCAGGCCGCTCGCCGCCGGACCCGCCAGCGCCGCGGCCCGCTCGGTCTGGAGGACCCGTGCGAAGACCTGCTCGAGGTCCTGCTGCACGTCCACGTTGGCGTACAGCTCGTTCACCAGCAGGGTGGACACCTGCCCCCGGATCGCGTCGTTCTCGAGCAGCTCGCTGCTGGTCTCGGTCCAGTTGTCGGTGTTCAGCAGCTGGCGGTTGGCCCACAACGCGAAGATCGCCAGGAAGGTGAGCACGGACGCGACCACGATCAGGGCGATCGCGACCCGGCGCCTGCCCCGGCCGGGCTCCTTGGGCGTGATCGTCTCGGTGTCTTCGCTCGCGTTCATCCGCCCACCGCCTGCTCGACCAGGCCCGCACGGCGTGCACGGTCGACCGCCTCGCCGCGCGAGGAGACCTCGAGCTTCCGGTAGATCGCCCTGGCGTGCGTCTTCACCGTGTTGGAGGACACGTAGAGACGTTCGGCGATCTCACGGAAGCAGAGGTGGCTGGGGAGATAGCCGAGGACGCGCAGCTCCGCGTTGGTGAGCAGGCACTGGAGCGCGGCGCCCGAGCTCGAGGCCTGCTCGGCGCGGTCACGTGTAGCGGCCAGCCAGCGGGCGAGCGCGGGCGCGTCGGACACCCTTCGCGACGCGCTCTCCGCCTGCCCGAGGAGCTCGGCGGCCATCCCGGGCCTGTCGAGGCGAGCCGCGGCGTCCGCCAGACCGAGGCGACACTCGGCCTCGTACCACGGACTGGGATCGGTGAAGCGCGCCAGCAGTCCCAGGGCGTGCTCGAGGTCGGCCGTCGCCTCGACGCTGTTCTGAGACCGTGCACGGATCGACGCGGAGACGGCGAACACGAGCGCGGCCAACGCGCAGCTTCGCAGCCCCGAGCGGTCCACCTGCGCACGAGCCCGGGAGGACAGCACGGCCGCCCGCTCGCCGTCGCCCGCTTCGACGGCCGCGAGCGCCAGCTGCGCGAGGCAGAGCGCCTGCACCAGGGGTGCGGTGGCGGCTGCGCGGTGGCCGGCTTCCTCGAGAAGGAGCCGGGCCGGCTCCGGGTCGCCCGCGAGGTGCAGTGCCGCTCCGCGGAGGAACCCGCAGAGCGGGCGCCAGGGGCTCTTGGGCTCGAGGAGGGTCTCTGCCCGGGCGGCGTCGGCGCCGATCTGCCCCATCTCGGCCCGGCCGATCCAGGCCCGCATGAGGGCCACGCCCGCCTCGGCCCGCTGACCGCCGGCGGCGATCGCCGTCCAGCCGTCCGCCTCGTCGAACCGGCCGCCCGCAAGGCCGGCACTAGCGGCGACAAGCGCGAGCAGCGGCGTATGCGCGATCTGGCCGTGGCTGAAGCGGGCCAGGACGGCCGCCACCTCGTCGTCACGACCACTGGCGAGACGGTCGAGCGCGCAGCCCCAGAGCAGCCGGCCCGCACGGGGGAGGTCCGCGGCGTCGATGGCGTGCTGCAGCGCGCCGGCGGCATCGCCCTGCTTGTCGAGCCGGGCGCTGGCGCGGCGGTGCAGCCAGGCGTCGCGCCCCGGCTCGAGGCGGCCCAGCTCCGAGCGCAGCACGTCCGCGAAGAGCGGGTTGTAGCGGTACGTGGTCCGGTTGCGGTCGAGGACCGCGATCGGCACATTGGCGTGCGCCAGCGCCTCGAGTTGCCTCGCGGAATCGGAGCGCCCGAGCACCGCGTCGCACAGCGGCGCCGAGAGCCGGTCGAGGACCGAGGTTCGCCTGAGGAACTCCAGCCTCTTGGGTGCAAGGCCGGCAAGCAGCTCCTCCCTCACGTAGTCGGACACGTACCGGTCGTCGCCGGTGAAGCCCGCCACCCGGGCCTCGCGACCTTGATCGGAGAGTGACAACGCCGCCAGGTAGAGCCCGGCGGGCCAGCCGTCCGTCCGGCGCAGCAGGGTGAGCACGTCATGCGGCTCCAGGGCGAGGCCCGCCATCCGCAGCAGCGCCGCGGCCTCCGATCTCGTGAGAGCGAGGTCCGATGCCCGGAGCTCGATCGAGCTGCGGTGGGCTCGCAGGCGCCCGACCGGCAGGCCGGCGTCGCCGCGCGATGCGAGGGCGAGCTGCGCGCCCGGAGGAAGGGCCTGCCAGATGGCCTGCACGACCGGGAGTACCTCGCGCGCGGGCAGGACGTGCAGGTCTTCGATCGCGAGCACGAAGGCTTGTTCCTTGCGGGCGAGCGCCCGTGCCAGGCGCCGGAGTGCCACCGCCGGGGCGTCGTCCCGGCCCGACGACAGGGCTTCGAAGACCTCCCAGCCGATTGGTTCGATGGACTCGAGCGCCGTGGCGATCGCGGACACCAGCTCGAGCGGATCCCGTTGCCTCGGGCACAAACCCACCCACGCGAACGGGCGGTCGTCGCCCGCGGCCCATTCGGCCAGAAGGGTGGTCTTGCCGTACCCGGCCGGCGCCACCATGAGCGCCACCGGCCGGGAGCGTGAGTGGACGAGCTGGCGCACGAGCCGCTCCCGGCGGACCAGGCCAGGCTCGGACAGCGGTGGGTGAGTCCCGCTGTCGGCCCGGCCGCCGGGGATGCCGGCCATGGTCTCCGGCGTTCGCGAGTCCTCCAAGACTGCGGTCAGGGCCTGAGCCACGCCGAGAGCGTCTCAGCGTCCATCCTCGCGGACAACGAAGCGGGCATGCCTTTGGGGGTACGGCTGACACCCCCGGCCGAAGGGGCGGTTCTCAAGTCATCACGATCGGATGAGGACGCCGCCGGGCCGCTCGCCTAGGTTGGCGCCTATGACGGACCAGGACGTCTCGGTGCTCGCCGTCGACGATCAGCCGATCTTCCTGGACGCCGCTCGTGACGTTGTCGCCGCCACGCCGGGCTTCGACTGGGTGGGAGGTGCGACCTCCGGCGCGGAGGCGCTGGACGCCGTGGAGGACCTTCACCCCGCCCTGGTCCTGCTCGACGTACGCATGCCCGGCATGGACGGCTTCGAGACCGCGCATCGCATCTCCGAGCGGCATCCCGGCGTGGTGATCGTGCTCATCTCCATTGAGGACCACAGCGGCTTCGCCCCAACTGTCGAGGCCTCGGGTGCCGCGGCGCTGGTGAGAAAGCAGGACTTCAAGCCGAGCGTGCTACGCGGCCTCTGGGAGGCCTGGGGCGCCGAGTAGCCGGCTGGCGCCGCTCAATCCTCGGACGCGGGGACCCGCCCGACCACTGTGGTGCCCTCGCCCGGGCCGGAGCTCACCTCCAGCTCGCCCCCCACCGCCGCCAGGCGGTCGCGCATGTTCACCAGGCCGCGCCCGGGCCTCTTCTCTTGCGAGGCGAACCCCGGACCGTCGTCTCGAACCTCGAAGCGGAGCTCGCCGTTGCGGTCGAGGGCGATCTGCACCCAGGTGGCGTCCGGCGCGTGCTTGGCCACGTTCTGGAGGGCCTCCACGCAACAGAAATAGGCGGCGGTCTCAACGTCGTCGGGATAGCGGTCGCTGCCGTCCACGCTCAGCTGCGCGGGGACCGTGGAAAGGAGAGCGGCAGCGCGAAGCGCGGCCGGGAGGCCGCGGTCCTCGAGCATGGGGGGATACACGCCGGCGGCCAGCGCTCGCAGCTCCTCGAGCGCCGCGTCGACGTCGTCGCCCAGCCGATGGAGCATCTCTTGAGCCCGGACCGGACTGGTGGCCAGCATCTCGTTGGCCAGCTCGAGCCTGATACGGAGTGCGACGAGTCGCTGCTGCCCCCCGTCGTGGAGGTCTCGCTCGATGCGGCGGCGCTCGTCGTCCGCCGCCACGATGATTCGCGCGCGCGAGGCTCGCAGCTCGGCCAGCGACTCCTCGACCTGGGCGGCCAGCCTGCGGTTGTCGTACAAGACGAAGGCGTAGGCTCCCGCGGCCTCGACGAACGGGCTCTGCTCGCTCAGCGCGGCGTCGTGGATCACGGCGGCGACCGGTCCGCCGTCGTCCGAGATCACCGTGGCGTGACGGTCGCCCTCGGGAGGCGGCAGCGTCACGGGGGCGCCGTCGGCGTCACGCCATGCGCCGCCGTCCTCTCCGCGCCAGTAGGCCAGCTCGACGGTCGGGTCGGAGAGGGTTTCGGCCATGAGCGCGCGCCGGCGCTCGGCCCCGGCCTCATCGCGCAGCCCGCGAGTCATCCGCAGCAGCGAGTCGGCGGTATGGATCCGCCAGTGCAGCAGGCCGAGGAGAAAGCCGACGGACATTGCCGGCAGCCCCAGCCCAACCACCGCCGCTGCCACCGAGGCGGCGTCGTCCGCCCCGCCGCGGCGAAGGACGACAGCCAGCCCCAGTGCGAGCGTTCGTATCACCGCGAAGGCGAACACCGGCGTGAGGGCCTTGCGCATCAATCGGGTGGCGTTTCGCACGCGGAACGCCAATCGGGTGACGACGGCAAGGGCGAGCAGCACGGTCAGCGCCTCCCGCATCGGGATGACGACCGACTCAACCCACGCCGGCTCCGAGCCGACCAGCATCAAGGCGTTCGAGGGGCACTCGGCCATGCAGGTGGTGAGCGGCGAGGGCGCCGGGAAGGCCTCGACGAGCAGCGCGGTCGGGAGGTAGAGGAAGACGATCAACGCGGCCGCTCCTCCGGCGATGATGCGATCGAGCCCGGTGGTGAGCCGGCCCGACGGGAACGCCAGGATCAGGTAGATGAGTCCGGCCTCGACCGCCCAGCCCGCCACGCGCCCGATGCTGTGGAGGGCCTCGACGTTCGAGGCCGACAGCGAGGCGACGAACCAGCCGGCGCCCGCGAGGACCAGAAGCCGCCCGAAGCGCGTGTGCGTGCCCTCCCGCCAGGCGTAGATCCCGACGGCGATCGGGGCGGCGACGCTGAGCGCATGACGCTCGGCGAGGAAGACCCGGTGCGGCATGTCGCCGCCGAGGGTGATGAAGGCGGCGCCCAGGGCCAGCAGCGCACCCCCCATCGCGAGGGTGAGCGCCATCGGCACACTCAGGGTGCGCGAGTCCGGCGTGGGGCGCTCGGGGCCACGAGCCATGTTCCCTCCCAAGTTGGGCACAACCGTACGGGGTCTCCCGGCAGGTGTCCAGCGCCGACCTGCCGGGTTCGGCGGTATCTTCGGCCCGTGATTCGCGTCGTCCTGGCCGAGGACAGCTTCATCGTGCGCGAGGGTCTGGGCGAGATCCTGGGCGCCCGCCCCGGCATCGAGCTGGTCGGCACCCACGGAGACCTCGAGGGCCTGCTGGCCGCGGTGGACGCCGAGCGTCCGGACGTGGTCATAACCGACATCCGCATGCCCCCCACGAACAGGGACGAGGGGATCCGGGCCGCAGCGGAGCTCCGGCAGTCCCACCCCAGGGTCGGAGTGGTCGTGCTCAGCCAGTTCTCAGACCCGGCCTATGTGCTGGCGCTGCTCGAATCCGGCTCTGACGGGCGCGCCTACCTGCTGAAGGAGCGCGTGCACGACGGCCTCCAGCTGGCGACGGCGATCGAGGCGGTGGCCGCGGGCGGCTCGGTGATCGATCCCAAGATCGTCGAGGTGCTGGTCGCGGCCCGGGCCCGGGCCGAGAGCTCGAGCATGGGGGAGCTGACGGCGCGCGAGCGCGAGGTCCTCTCGGAGATCGCTCAGGGCAAGAGCAACGTGGCGATCGCCTCGTCGCTGTTTCTCAGCAAGCGAGCGGTGGAGAAGCACATCCACTCGATCTTCATGAAGCTGGGCCTGGCCGGAGAGGTGGACGTGAGCAAGCGGGTCAAGGCCACGCTGCTCTACCTCAGCGACGTCCGGGAGGCCGCGGAGCGCTGACCTACGTCAGGAGCCGAGGATCTTGGCCTTCTCGGCCTGGAACTCCTGGTCGGTCAGCACTCCCTGCGCCTTGAGCTCTCCCAGCTGCTTTAGCTGCTCCATGCGGTCCGGCGCGGGCGGCGCCGCAGCTTGGGGCGGGGGCTCGGCGTAGCCCTGCTGCGGAGCGTCCTGCGCGGACCACTTCTGGGCCTGGCGGCGGCTGACGCGGTTCGAGACGTTGGTCGCCGTCCCGGCGATCACGGCCGTGCGGGCCATTCCTCTTAGCAAGCCTGGCATCGGAGAACCTTTCCTTAGGACGCCACGTCGGTGGCGTCGAGGGCGTCGAGCAGATCTTGGGCCGGGATCCGCTGGTTGTCCAGCAGCACGCCGCCGTTGCGGCGTACCGCCGCAGCGAACGGTGCCGCCCAGCGATTCTCGTACACGATCATCACGGCAGCGGTTCCCGGCTCGAGGTGCTCGCCCGCCGTGGCGACGTCGTCGTCGCCGAGGATCCCCGACGAGGCCCCCTCGAACAGGCGGAGATCGCCGACGCCCTTCTCATCGAGGTCGATCGCCTCGAAGCCCGACCAGGTTCCGTCCTCGCCCTGAATGACGAACAACACGTCGAGCACGCGGATGATGCCGCGCTCGACCAGCTCGAGAAGCAGCGGCGCCGCCTCCCCGGTCATCGGAGCGTCGGCCGGATAGCCGATCACCACGATGTCGACAGGGCCAAACTCCTCTTCGTGGGCTTCCATCGGGCTCCCTTCGTCCGCGTTCGAGACGAAACCTATCCGGGTTCTGCCCCGGGCGGCATCACCCGGACCGGATGACCCGTTTGTTTGTCGCCCGCTAAGCCTGCGGTGCGAGCACCTCTCTCACGCGCTCCAGCATGCGCTGCTCGCCTTCGCTGACCTGCTCCGCGCGGAAGCCCATGAAGCCGCCCTCCTTGGCCGCGTCCGCCGCTCCCTGGGCCGCCCGGATCAGCCACTCGCGGAAAGCGTCAGCCTCCTCGGGAGTGGCCTTCTCGCCGACGAGCCGGTTCGCCTCCCCGAGCTCGGCCAGGATCTCTTGGCCGGCGGCCCCACCCTTCGGCTTGAAATCGCCCACCGGGTTCTTGCGCTGCCCGGCCATCTCGGCGACGTCCTTGGCCAAGGCATCGACCAGCTCGCCCTGACCTCCGGTCTTGGCGACGTCCAGCACGGTCTTGACCGTGGCCATTGACTCCTTCAGCGCCTCGATCGGCCCGCCGGGGTCGGCCAGGGTGATGGCCATGCCCGCCACGACCGGTGCCCGTCGCAGCCGGGCCCACTCCTCGTCGGTGAAATCCGTCTGTGTGGTCATTGCCCAAGCCTAGGTGGTAACCGCGCCCGACCGGGCTTGTACATTGAAGAGGGGGAGGGGTGTTCTCGAACTCGACCCGACCGGCCGTGAGCCGGCCGGAGATCGCGCCTCAGATGAGAGACCGACTGACGAACATCCCCCATACAACAATGGCGCCGCGCACGCGTCTGACCCGCCTGCGCCTGCGCCTGTGGCCGATTCTGCAGACGGCCGGCGCCGCCGTGGCCGCGTGGTACCTGGCGCGGCTGCTCACGGGCGAGGAGCGTCCGGTATTCGCCTCCATCGCGGCCGTGATCTGCCTGGGCGCAACCATCGGGCGCCGGAACGAGCGCTCGCTCGAGCTGATCGGCGGCGTGGTGGTCGGGATCGCGGTCGCCGACCTCCTCGTGCGCGCGATCGGGACCGGGCCACTGCAGATCGGGCTACTGATCGTCCTGGCCATGGCGGCGGCGGTGCTGCTCGGCGGGGGGACGCTGCTGGTGACCGAGGCCGCGGTGTCGGCGATCATCCTCGCCTCGCTCGATCCCGCCCCCAGCGGGCTGTCGGCCGACCGCCTGATCGAGGCGCTCACAGGTGGGTTCGTCGCCTTCGCGGTGAGCTCGCTGGTCTTCCCGCTGAACCCCCGCCTTCACGCCGGCCGGGCGGCGCAGTCGGTCTTCGCCCAGCTCGGCCGCGCGCTGGAGGAGGTCGCGGCCGCGCTCGACACCGGCGACCGCACCCGGGCGGAGGCGGCGTTGGTGGCCGCCCGCGAGCTGGACCCGGACGTCCGTGACATGGAAGAGGCCCTGCAAGCCGGGCGCGAGACCGCCCGTTCTTCCCCGCTCCGCCGGCCGGGACTGTCCGAGCTGAACCGCTCCGCCCGGGGGGCGCGTCACCTGGACTTCGCTGTCCGCAACACGCGCGTGCTCGCCCGGCAGGTACTGCGCTTCCTGCGAGCGGACCAGACGGCGCCTCCCGAACTGGCGGAGGCCGTGCGCCAGCTGGCACTCGCCGTCTGGGCGCTGGCCGCCGAGTTCGAGGATCCGGGTGGCCAGACGGAGCTGCGGCGGCACGCGTCGGAAGCCGCCGCCCGCGCCCTCTCCACCCACGGGCCGGGCGCTTCACTGGCGCTGAGCGAGATCGTGGGACAGGTCCGCTCCACGGCGATCGACCTGATTCGCGCCTCGAACGCCCTCGCGCCGGAGGGCGGGCAGTCGAGTGAGCTGGCCACCGAGGAGCTCCTTCTGACGCTGCCCGAGCACACCCGCGGGGCGCGGCGGGCCGCCTGACCGCGATCGGCGAGCCTCCGGCCGGCGGGCCCGCCTGGGCCCGCACCGTGCACGGGGTGGGGGACCTGCACGCCGGCGCGATCCTCCCGCAGCGGCTCGAGCGCGTGCTCGCGGACGTGGCCTCGCTGCCGAGGCCGGCGCTGCATCTGCAGATCGGAGACACCACCGAGCACGGGCTGCCCGAGCAGGACGCCATCGCCCGCGACTGGCTGGCGCGCCTCCCCGGCCGGCACCGCACGGTTCTGGGCAACCACGACATCATGCGCGGGCGCAGCGTCGCGGCCTGGGCGCGCGCCTACGGCTTGGACTCGCAGAACTTCGTGGTCGACCTGCCATTCGTCCGGCTCATCGCCGTCGGTCCGTCCGGCGCGGGTGAGGGGCGACGGTCGGGGTTGCTCAGCGAGGAGACGCTCGACTGGCTCTCGCGCCGGCTGGCCCGAAGCGAACGCGGCTGCTGGATCGCCTGCCACTGGCCTCTGCGCGACACCGTGGGCGGCGATCCTCGACGGAACTTCACCTCCCGCATGTTGAGTTTCCACGTCAAGCCCGACCGCGACCTGCGGGCGCTCTTGGCCGAGCAGCCGAACGCCCGGGCCTGGCTCTCCGGACACACCCACTCGCCACTGGGTGCGCCAGGTCTGGTGAGCCGCGTGCGCCTTGGCCGCGGGCGCAGCATCCTGGCGGTCAACCTCTCCGCGCTGGTCGGGGTGGGCAAGCGCCGCGACCCGACCGATCCACTGCGCTCGGTCTACCTGACCCAGCGGCCGGGCGGCATGGAGGTGCGCTTTCGCGACCATGGTGAGAGACGCTGGCTGCGTGTGGGGCGCGGGCGGGTGCTGTCGCTGGCCGACCTGCGAGCATGACGCCGGCATGGAGATCGTCCTGGTCCGCCACGGCGAGACGGAGTGGAGCCGTGACCTGCTCCACACCAGTCACACCGACATCCCGCTGACCGACAACGGCCGGCGGGAGGCCGAGCGCCTGCGGGAGGCGATTGCCGGACGTACCTTCGAGCTGGTCCTCGCGAGCCCCATGCAGCGCGCCGCCGAGACCTGCAGGCTCGCGGGTCTGGACGCCGCCGCGGAGACCACGGACGCCCTGCTCGAGTGGGACTACGGCGAATACGAGGGCATCACCACGAAGGAGATCAGGGAGTCACGCCCGGGCTGGTTTCTGTGGCGCGACGGCAGCCCCGGCGGTGAGACGGCAGCCGAGGTGGGTACACGGGTCGATCCACTGGTCGAGCGGTTCATGCAGGCGGACGGCGACGTCGCCGTGTTCTCTCATGGGCACCTGCTGAGGGTGCTTTGTGCCCGCTGGCTGGGGCTGGAGGCAGAGGCGGGCGCGCTGTTCGCGTTGGGCACGGGCACGCTCTCGATCCTGGGCTTCGAGCGCGAGACGCGGGTGATCAGGCAGTGGAACGCGCCTGTCGCAGCCGCTCCCAGCGCGAGCCCGGCTTCGCCGGCCGAAGCGCCCCGATGAGCCCGACGATCGGGAAGAAGAGCCCGAGTATCGCCATGAAGATCTTGCGTTTGAGTAAGCACACCAACGCCAAGCAGGCGGCCAGGACATGCCAGGAGACGATGAACAGGGTGGTCTCCCCGCTCGTGAGCTCGTCGCCGCCGATGCCGAACAGTCCGATCACGGCCTGGTAGACGTCGATCCAGAACTGCGCGCCGATCAGCGTGATCACCAGCAGCGCCGTGGTGGCGATCACCGCGTCGATCGACTGACGGCCCTTCGGCGCCCAATAGACGTCCTCGAGGTTCAGCCACAGTGCGAACTCGTCGAGGGTGAGGCCCATCCCGATCCCGAAACCCACCGCCACCAGCTCGATCCACGGTGCTCCGAGGTCGAAGGACAGCCCGATGTAGCCCATCGAGAGCAGCAGCAGGATCCCCCAGAACATGTGGTGGATGTGGGTGCCGCCCTTGGTCTCGACGTTGCCCGGCCACCAGCTGACCTGGGCGCGGATCATGTGCGTGCTCAGGCGGATGAAGCCCCAGGACACCAGAAAGGAGACCAGAATGAGGAAGTGGTACTCCTTGTCGGCATCCTCGATGTGGATCCGGTACGCGGCGGCGAGATCGTCGAAAAACTGCTCCACCGCAGCCGATCGTACCCGCCCGTCCGGGGGGTAGGCTTGGCGCGGTTCCGGACCTCGACTACACCGATCTCGTCGTCGTCATCGCCGCGGCCACGCTCGCACCGGTGGTGCTGGACCTCTCGCCGTTGCCGCCGATCCCGCCGATCGTGGCCGAGATCATCGCCGGAGTGCTGATCGGCCCGCAGGTGCTCGACCTCGTGCAACCGTCTGCGCCGCTGGAGGTGTTCGCCGACGTCGGGCTCGTGTTCCTGTTCTTCCTTGCCGGCCTCGAGATCGCCTTCGACGCACGAGGTGACCGCCACCTCGGGCTGGTCGGTCTTGCTTTCCTGGCCTCGCTCGGGCTGGCCGTCGTGGTGGCGCTCGCTTTCGAGGCGCTGGAGCTGGTGGAAGCGCCGGTGCTGGTGGCCATCGTGCTGGCGGCCACCTCGTTCGGCATCGTGGTGGCGGTGCTGAAGGACGCTCACCGGACCGAGAGTCCGTTCGGCCAGCTGGTCATCGTCGCGGCGTCGATGGCCGATTTCGCCACCGTGATCCTCCTCTCCCTGTTCTTCTCGCAGCAGGGCTCGAGCGCGGAGAGCACGCTCGTCCTGCTCCTGCTCTTCGGCGCCCTCGTCGCCCTCATCGGGCTCGTGGTGGCCGGCGCACGCGGCTCGGCGCGCCTGACCGCGACCGTGCGGCGGCTGCACGAGACGAGCGCGCAGATCGGCGTGCGGATCGCCTTCCTGCTCCTGGCCGGGCTCGTGCTGATGGCGCAGGAGTTCGGGCTCGAGGTGGTGCTCGGCGCCTTCATGGCCGGGGCGATGGTGAGCCTCCTGGACCGAAACAAGGCGGTGGCGAGCTACGGCCTGCAGTCGAAGCTCGAGGGAGTGGGCTTCGGGGTGTTCATTCCGGTCTTCTTCGTGACCAGCGGCGCCGTGCTCGACCTCGATTCGCTGTTCTCGTCTTTCGGCGCTGCGCTTCTCGTCCCGGCCACCGTGGCGGCGCTGCTGTGTGTGCGGGCAGTGCCGGCGCTGCTGTACCGGCGCTTCCTGGACCGCCGCGCGACGATCGCCGCCGGACTGCTCCAGGCCACCTCCCTGTCCTTCATCGTCGCGGCCACCCAGATCGGTGTTCGGCTCGGTCACATCGAGGAGGCCACGGCCGCCGGGCTCGTGGCAGGCGGAGTGATCTCGGTGCTGGTGTTTCCCGCCCTCGCCCTGCGCCGGCTGGAGGGGGCCGGGCCCGCCTAGCCTCCGGCCCGCGAGAGCCAGGCGACGAGCGCCTCCAGGTCGGTGCCCACCGTTTGCCGGGCCAGCGCCCGGTCGAAGGCGCGGAAGCGCTCGCCGGCGGCCAGCACGCCGTTGGCCGCGACGAAGTACACCCCGCCGGGATCGACCTCCTCGAGGCCGCTCGCGTGAAGCTTCACGCCGCTGCCTCCGCGCAGGAGGGAGAGCACGTCGCTTCCCCGCATTCGCAGGCGAAGCACGGGATGCTCGTAGGCCTGAACGGCGAACAGCTCGGCAAAGGTCACCGGACCGGCGGCCAGCCCGGGCCGTCGGGTGCTGCCCGGGTTGACGAATGCGATGTCCGCGCCCGTGAAGGCTCGCTGGGCGTCCGCCGCCAGCTCGCCCAGTCCGTCGGCGTTCACGGCGTGGTCCAGCCGGGTCACCACCCGCTCGCCCACCGGCGCCACGCGAGCGACCCGGGCCGCCACGAAGCGCGCGAGGTCCGGATCGGGTGCGACGCCGCGATGTCGGGTCGGCACGAGCAGCGTCGATTTCGCGACGATGTCCCCGCTCGTGCGCTCCACGGTCAGCGCCACGCGCTCGAAGCCGGCCCCGTAGGACTCTGACTCGACCACCAGCTTGCCGTCGACGGTGAGGTTGAGCTCTGAGTGGGTGTGGCCGGCCACGACCACGTCCACCGCGTCGTCCATCTCCGCGGTCTCGTCCACAATCTCCCCGGCCGCGGCCGCGCCGCTGCCGAAGGCGCCGGAGTGGGCCAGCACCACGATGGCCTCCACTCCTCGGCGTCGCAGCTCGTCCGTCCACTCGTTGACCGTGTCGGAGATGTCGGCGAAGCGGTAGGGAGCGCGGTGCTCGGGCAGCAGCCACTGCGCTGTGTCCTCTGTGGTCACTCCGATGAAGCCCACGCGCACACCCGCTCGGCGCACCACCTGGTAGGGCGGGAGAATCGGCCGGCCGGTGGCCTGGTCGATGGTGTTGGCGGCGAGGTAGGGGTACCGCGCCCCCTGCCAGCCCGGACCTGAGGTGAAGGCTCTGGGGCCGTCGGTCCGCCGGCCGCCCCGAAGGAGCCGCAGCATCTCGGCGCCCCCCTCGTCGAGCTCGTGGTTGCCGACCGTGCCCACGTCGAAGCCCATTCGGTTGGTCGCCTCGATCGTCGGCTCGTCGTGGAAGTAGCTGGAGACGAGCGGAGAGGCCCCGACCATGTCACCTGCGTGGACGGTGATCGTCCGGCCGGGATGAGAGCCCGCGGCATGCTGCAGATGAGACGACAGCCACGCGGCGCCTCCGATGCCCGCGGCCGGCGCCTCCAGGTGCCCGTGGAAGTCATTGACCCCGAGCAGCTGCAGCTCCACCGTGCCACTCGGTGGAGGAGCGGGCGGCTCATCGGCGGCCGCGTTGAGCCCCAGCAGCGCAGCCGCCAGCGCGGCGGTAAAGGCAGCTGTGCCGGGCAGCAGGTGGCGTCGGTCGCACAGTCGCAGCACGGCGGCTCCTCCGGCGGTCGTCTCGGCGTCGTCCAGGGAGGGCGTCCCGCGGGGACCTACTCCTCGTCCCGAACGCTAAGGACGACCGGCGGCCGGGTTGTCACCGGGCGATGAAGACGGCGTGAAGCGCCTGTGAAGTGCCGTCCCCGGTAACTTCCTCCCATGAGAGTCATCGACTGCGACTGCGGACGCACGCTCCAGGCGGCCAACGACGACGACCTGGTGAAGGCCACGCGCGAGCACGTCGACAGCGAACACCCGGACATGCAGCTCACGGACGAGCAGGTCCGCGAGCTGGTGGCCGAGCGCGCCTACGAGGCCAGCGACAGCTAGCCGCGCTCGATGGGGTGCCCGAGGCGCCCCCAGAGCGGCACTCCACCGTCCACGACGTGCACCACGTCGCCTGCCCCGTAGCGGGCGAGCAGGCTGGCGGCCGTGGCGCTGCGCTGTCCCGAGGCACATATAGCGGCGGCCGGGCGGTCCGGGTCGAGCCCCTCGGGCAGGTCGTGGATGTCGTGATACGGGACGTGCAGTGAGCCGGGGATGTGCCCCTCGGCCCATTCCGAGCGCTCCCGGACGTCCACGATCTGGAGGCCGTCCCTACGGCCGGCGAGCTGCTCGACGGTCATCCGCTCGATCCGGGCGACCTCGCGCCGCTCGGCCCGCCAGCTCGTCATCCCGCCCGCGAGGTAGCCGCCCAGGTTGCGGACCCCCACCGCCGTGGACAGCTGCCCCGCCACGCGAGCATCCTCATCGTCGCGGCCGATCAACACGATCTCCTGCTCGCGGTCGGCCACCCATGAGAGCTTGGTCCCGAAGCCCTGCCGCAGCATCGTGATCGAGACCGCTCCCGGGATGTGGGCCTCGTCGAACTGGAGGTCTGTCCGCACGTCCACCAGCAGGGCGCCCTCCGCTTGGCGCAGGTCCACCTGCCGCGGGGTCAGGGGCAACAGCTCCACCCCGGCGGTGAGCAGCGGACCGCGGTTGAGATCCACCACCACCTGGAAGTTCGGGGGCTGAGGGCCGAGGCTCGCGAGCGTTCGCTCCACGAAAGCGTCCTCCCCGGCCTCGTCCAGGAGCGGATTGTGACGCTGCTCGAAGCCGACCGTCGAGGAGACCTTGAGGTCCATGCCGGGGCCGCCGCACAGCGAGCCGCCGAGGTGACCGGGCCACACCTCGGTGTCCGGCGGGAGCGAGAGGAGGCGCTCGTGCAGGCTCTGAAACACGTCCCGGGCGCCCTCCTCCCGGTCGACGGCCAGGTCCGGCCGGGCCACGTCGCCCACGAACAGGCTGTCGCCGGTGAGTACGGCCCAGGGCTCTCCGCCGCGGGCGGTGTCAACGAGCGCGAACGCCGTGTGCTCGGGCCGGTGCCCGGGCGTATGCAGGGCGCGCACCCGCAGCGCGCCCAGCTCGAGCTCGAAGCCATCGTCGAACGGCTCGTGCTCGTAGGCGGCATCGGCCAGCCGGTGGATGCGGATCGTCGCGCCGGTGGCGGCGGCCAGCCGGCCGTGACCGGAGACGTGATCCGCGTGATTGTGGGTCTCGAGCACATGGTCGATGTGCACGCCCAGGTAGCGCGCCAGCTCCAGGTACTCGTCGATCTCGAAGCGCGGATCCACCACGGCCGCGGAGCCTGCATCGAGGTCGCCGATGAAGTACGAGGCGCAGCCCAGGTCGTCGTGCGTGATCTGCCGGAAGATCACGGTGCCGGATCATGCCAGGGCGATTAGCCGTCCCGCCCCATGGGTACAGTGAATTCGCCGTTGTAGGGGGATCAAACGGAGGTGCCGAAGGGGATGGTCGACGACCGCGTCGTGCGCGATCGCCTGTGGGCGAACGCGCTCTCCGATGTCGAGTGCGACGTGCCGCCGGAGCAGTCGCTGTCCGAGTGGCGCGCAGCTCATCCACTCAAGAAAGCCCCTGCGCGATCATGGTGGCGCCGGCGGCGAGCAGCACTACGCCGAGCGCGCGCAGAAGTCCCCGTTCGCTGAGCCGTCCGGTGAGCCGGGCGCCGAGCAGCGCCCCCGGCACCGAGGCCGCTGAGCCCACCGCCAGCACGCCCCAGTCGACGCCCGCCGGGGTATGGCCGATGAGCCCGGCCAGGCCCACGCAGACCCCCACCGCCAGATTTGTGCCCACCGCCCGGGCCGGGGCCTCGCCCACGTAGCGCAGCAGGGCCGGCATCCGCAGCGACCCGAGGATCAGGCCGACGAACCCGCCCAACAGGCCGATCAGTGCACCGGCCACCACCGTCGCCCGGATGTTCAGGTCGGCCGGGTCCCTCGTTGCCGGCGGCCGTTGCCGCCGCGGTCGCAGAGTGTCGGCTCCGAAGTAGATGAGCACCGTGCCGATGGCCACCAGCAGGGCGTCGTCCGAAAGCAGGCCCGACAGCCAGCCGCCGAGCACCGCACCGGCCATCGACGGCGGCGTCATCCACGCGAACAGGCGCCAGTTGATCCGCCCCGCCCGGATGTGAGTCAGCGCCGCGGCGAGCGCCGCCACGCCGGAGATGCCGATGTTCGCCCCGGCTCCGGCCGCAGGAGAGCTGGCGACGAGGACGACGGCAGGAAGCCGGAGGTTGCCCAGCACGGTGCCCGTGAGGCCGCCACCCAGGGCCCCGAGAAAGCACCACAGGCAGAAGGCGACGAGCTCGAGCGGGGCCACGGGCGGCTGCAGTCTGGCGCAGCCTTGAGCGAGAATCATTCTCACTAAGGTGGAGGAGGCGATGCGCGCGCGACTCCTCCTGCTTGCCGCCCTGGTCGCGGGGCTCGCCGCCTGCGGCGACGGGGGCTCTCCCGGCGAGAGTTCGGCGCTGACGGTGGTGGCCACCACACCGCACGTGGCCGACCTCGCGCAGAACGTGGGGGGCAGGCGAGTGGGCGCGAAAACGATCGTGCCGGCCGAGGCCGACCCGCACGACTACGAGCCTCGCCCGAGCGACGTCGCGGCCCTGGCGGGCGCGGGGCTGGTGCTCCGCTCCGGCGGTGACCTGGACGAGTGGCTGGACGACGTGCTCGACAGCGCAGGGGCCGAGGCGCCGACAGCCACGCTCATGGATTCCGTGAACACGCTGGACGGCGATCCCCACTGGTGGCAGGACCCGCGCAACGCCATCCGGGCCGTGAGGGCCATCGAGGCTCGCCTGACCGAGGCCGACCCTGAGGGCCGTGCGGTCTACCGTCGCAACGCCGAGCGCTACCTCGATCGGCTGCGCAGGCTCGATGCGGGCATTGCCGCCTGCGTCGAGCGGGTGCCGCCGGCCGATCGCAGGATCGTGACCACCCATGACGCGCTCGGTTACTTCGCCCGCCGTTACGGCATCGAGGTGGTGGGCGCGGTGATTCCCTCACTCTCGACCCAGGCCCAGGCCTCGGCCGGGGACGTCGACCGCCTGGTGGAGCAGATACGGGCCGAGGACGTGGAGGCGATCTTCCCCGAGAGCGCCGTGAGCGCCAAGCTCGAGGAAGCGATCGCGCGCGAGGCCGGCGCCGCGGTCGGCGAACCGCTTTACGCCGACTCGCTCGGCCCTGAGGGGACCGGAGCGGGCACCTACCTGGGCGCGATGACGGCCAATGCCGACGCGCTTGTACGCGGGATGAGCGGAGGCCGGGTGCGCTGCCGGCTCAGGCCTTGACGGCCGGCGCGGGCTCGGCGGCCGTGGAACCGGCGGCGGCGTCGCGCCTGGCGAAGTAGTCCGCGCCCTCGATGCTGAAGTGCGGCAGAACCCGGTCGAGCCAGTGGGGCAGCCAGATCGTCTTCCTGCCGGCGACCGTGATCAACGCGGGCACGAAGAGACAGACCACGATCGCGTCGATCGTCACCGCCGTCGCCAGGCCGAGGCCGAACTGCTTGATCGTCGGGTCGCCGTTCAGGACGAAGCTGCCGAACACGCTGAACATGACGAGCGCCGCCGCACCGATGATCCGCCCCGAGTAGCCCAGTCCCTCGATCACCGTCGCGCGGGCGCCCTTGCCCTCCTTGAAGTGCTCCTGGATCTGGGTCAGCAGGAAGACCTGGTAGTCGGTCGAGAGGCCGAACAGGATCGCGAACATGATCAGCGGCACGAAGCTCACGACCGGTATCGCGCCGTCGAGTCCGATCAGGCTCGAGGCAAACCCCTCCTGGAAGACAAGCGTGAGCACGCCGTAGGCCGCTCCGACCGAGACGAGGTTCATCACGGCTGCCTGAGCGGGGATCAGGAGGGAGCGGAATCCCACCAGCAGTACCAGGAAGCTGAGCGCCGCGACCACCAGGATGACCAGCGGGAGTTTGCTGGTGATCTTCTCGGCGAGGTCCACATACGCGGCTGTGGTGCCACCCACGAAGGCCGTCATGTCCTGACCCTTGGTCGCCTTCGGGATGGTGGTGTCCCTCAGGCGCGAGACCAGGTCCTCGGTGGCGAGGTCGGACGGCGCGGTAGTAGCAATGAGCGTGTAGACGGCCGCGGTTCCCTTCTTGTTGACCAGCGGCTGCGTCACGGAATCGACGCCCTTGGTCTTCTGGAGGTCCTTGCGCAGGGTCTGGAGGCGCGGGTCGGTCGCGGGCTGCTCGGCCTGCTTCTTCTTCTGGGCGAGCTGGTTGGACTGCTTCTGCGTCTGCTGTTTTGCCTCCTGCTGTGCCTGCTGCTGGGTCGCGCCCTCGAGCTCAGCCTGCTGCTCGATCTGCTGTTGCTGCTGCTGCAGCTGCTTCTCGTTTTGACTGATCGTGTTGAGGTTCTTCTGGTTCGGCTTCGCGGGCTTGCTGAGCTGGGTGGAGATCAGGAACGGCCCGTTGGTGCCCTCGCCGAAGCCCTTCCCGATCAGGTCGTAGGCCTGGCGAGCAGTCGTGTCGGTCGGCTCTGCCCCCACGTCCTCCTGGCCCAGGTGCATCGACAGCGTGGGGATCGAGAGCGCAAGCAGGATCGCCAGCACGGCGACGATCACCGGCCAGCGGTGATTGGCGATCCCCGTGGCCAGCCTCGTCCACGCCGGGGACTGCACCTCGTCGGCGCGAGCCCTGCGGAACGGCAACGTGAGCGCCGAGACGTGCGTTCCGAGCAGCGCGAACAGGGCCGGCAGCAGGGTGAGCGCGCCAAGGATGGCGAAGGCCACCGCGATCGCCGACGTGTAGCCCAGGGTCGTGACCAGCGGGATCCCGGCGACCGCGAGCGCCAGCAGCGAGATCGCAACGGTGCCGCCCGCGAACAGGACCGCGCCGCCCGCGGTCGCGAGCGCACGCGCTATCGACTCGTGGACCTCCATGCCCTCGGCGACCTGGGCCCGGTGCTTGGTCACGATGAACAGCGAGTAGTCGATCCCGACCGCCAGTCCGATCATGGTCGCCAGCGTGGGCGCGGTGGTGGGGATGTCGGCGACGTGGCTGAGGAGCGTCACGACGCTCAGGCCGCACAACAGGCCGAGCACGGCGGTGAGGATCGGCAGCCCCGCCGCCACGGCGGAGCCGAACACGAGCAGCAGGATCACCATCGCGGCCGCAATCCCGATCTTGTCGCTGGCCCCGGTGTCGGGCTTGGAGAGCTCCTGGCCGACGTAGCCGCCGATGGCCACCTGCAGGCCCGCCTTCTTCGCCGGATCGGCGGCGTCGAGCACCGCGTTGCCCTCGTCCACGGTGATCGAGCCCTGACCCACGTCGAGCGCCACCGAGATGTAGCCGATCTGCTTGTTCTTGCTGAGCGCACCCGCCCCGGCGCTGCTCAGGGGGCTGACGGCCGCGGTCACGTGCGGCGTCTTCTTCAAGGCGCTCACCGACGACTTGATCGCCTTCGAGTACTTCGAGTCCGTCAGCTTGCCGCTGTCGGTGGCCACGACCAGCGGGTTCGATCCGTATGCCTGGCTCGGAAAGCGACCGCTAAGGAGGTCCGTGGCGCTCTGGCTGCCGGTGCCCGGCAGGGTCACGTTGTTGGTGGTCTGTGAGCCGGCCTGACCCGCGACGATCACCAGCGCCACCACCAGGACGAGCCAGAGGCCCAGCACCACGAAGCGCCAGCGGGCGCACACATGGCCGAGTTTGTAGAGCGGGCCGGTCATCGGAACCTCCTGTCGCCGATGAGACGAGAAGAGCGAGCCTTGCGCCACCAGTATGCGGTGGTGTTCGGCGTGAAGTCAATCGTCCGCATGTCCCCGACACCGCACAAGGGGGGGACCCCGCGTGTTTCGCTAGACGGATGAGGTGGCGCGGCAGCTGGGGCACTCGCCGCGCAGAGTCACGTCGTGCGCGTCGATCGCGTAGTCCACCCGGTCGGCCAGGCGCTCGATCGCCTGCTCGAGCTGGGGATCGGCGAACGCCGCCACCTCGCCGCAGCTGTCGCACACGAGGTGGTGATGATGCTCCCCGCTGGGGTCGAGCGGCTCGTAGCGGGCCACTCCCTCGGCCGCGTCGACGCGCCGGGTGAGGCGGAGGCGGTCGAGCAGCTCGAGCGTGCGGTAGATGCTGGCGAGACCGACGTCTCGCCCGCGGTCGTGAAGGTGGTCGGCGATCTCCTTGGCGGTGACGCTGCAGCCCAGGTCGTCGAGCGTCTCGACCACGGCTGAGCGCGGGCCGCTCAGCCGGTAGCCGTCGCGCTCGAGCGTCGTTCGCGCATGCCCGATCCAATCGCCCATCCCCGCCAAGGATAGGCTGCGTCGCCGTGCCCGATGTCTTCCGCACCCCGGACGAGCGCTTCCACGGGCTGCCCGGCTACGGCTTCGACCCGCACTGGCACGACGCGGACGGGCTGCGCCTCCACTACACCGACGAGGGCGATGGCGACCCGGTGATCTGCTTCCACGGCGAGCCCACCTGGGCCTACCTCTATCGCAAGCTGGTCGGACCGCTGGTGGCGGCCGGAAAGCGGGTGGTGTGCCCCGACTACCCGGGCTTCGGGCGCTCCGACAAGCCCACCGACCGCGGCTGGTACAGCTACGACCGTCATGTCGAGTGCGTATCCGGCCTGCTGACGGCGCTCGACCTTTCGGCGGCCACCGTGGTGGTCCAGGACTGGGGCGGCCCGATCGGGCTCCGTTGGGCGGTGGAGAACCCCGAACGGGTCGCGCGCCTGGTGATCCTCAACACCGGGCTGTTCACCGGCCGCGTATCGAAGGGCTTCATGGCGTGGCGGGATTTCGCCGAGCGCAACCCCGACCTGCCCGTCGGCTTCGTGCTTCAGAGCGCGACCGCCACCGCTCTGCCCGATGAGGTGGTGGCGGCCTACGAGGCGCCCTTCCCGACTTCGGAGTCGAAGGCGGGAGCCGCCCAGTTCCCGCTGCTGGTCCCGATCGCGAACGACCAGCCCGGCGCCGCGGCGATGCGGGCCGTGGCCGCCGAGCTCTCCCGCTGGGACAAGCCGGCGCTCGTAGCCTTCTCCGACGGCGATCCTGTCTTCCCCTACCCGAAGGCGGGCCAGGTGTTTTGCGACCTGATTCCCGGGGCCGGCGACCAGCTTCGAATCGAGGGTGCAGCTCACTTTCTCCAGGAGGACCGCGGCGAGAGCATCGCCGCGGCAATCCTGGAGTTCATCGGCTAGTCAGGCGGTCGGGACCTCTTCCTCGGCGCCCACGCTCTGCGCGCCCTCGCGGGCGGCCTCGGCCTGCGCGAGCTGACGGTTGACGTGGTCCCAGTTCACGTTGCGGAAGAACGCCTCGACGTACTGCTTGCGCCCGTCCGGAGTGGCCCCGAAGTCGCGCGCGTACGCGTGCTCGTACACGTCGAGCGCCAGCACGGGGGTCATGTTGTAGACGGCCCAGAGGTTCTGGCTGTCCAGGATGTAGTTGAACAGCGAACCGTCGTTGAGGTCGTAGCCCACCAGCACCCAGCCGCGGGCGGCGCTGGCCGCCTTCTTCACTGCGTCGAACCACTTGTCAACGCCGTTGAACTCCTCGTCGACGAGCTCGGCGAAGCGGCCGTCGGGCTCGCCGCCGTTGCCGTCGAGGTGGCCGAAGTAGAGGTCGTGGTTCTTGAATCCCAGCAGCGCGAACGTGTAGTCCACCGACACCGCACGCAGCGGCGAATAGACCTGGTTGCCCTCGATCTGCGAGTAGTCGAAGTCGTTGAGGATCGCGCGGCACTCGTTCGACTTCTTGGCGTAGCCCTCGTAAAGCTTGAAGTGATCCTCCATCGTCTCCTTGGAGATCCCGTCGAGGTCCTTCTCGAAAGCCGGCCAGCGGCGCGGCTTCAGTTCGGTCCAGGGCATGGTCTTCCTCCTGCGGTGTCGAATTCCCGTCTCTCTTTTTGCCTTCCCGGCGATATCTCGACCAAACAATCGCTTCCGTCCGATCCCTTTGGGAACATACGTTCGTATGCATGCTCGAGCCCTGCGAGAAGAAGCTCTCTCGCTACTGGCCTCAGGGCTCAACGACTGCGAGGTGGCACGCCGGACCGGTGTGCCCCGTGCGACGGTCCGGGACTGGCGCAGGCCCCGCTACGTTCGGAAGCGGCCGAATCCACCCTGCCCTCGCTGCTGGGAACCGGCCCGACCCGTCTGGTTCAGCGATAGCGACTACGCGGAGCTGTTGGGGCTCTATCTCGGGGATGGCCACATCGCGAGAATGGGCCGAACCTATCGGCTGCGCATCTTCCTCGACACCTCCTATCCCCACATCATCGAGGAGGCGCGGCTGCTGCTGGACCGCTGCTTCGCGGAAAACGAAGTGGGCCTGGCTCGCTGCCCGAAGGGCTCGACGACCATTCTCAGCGTCTACTCACGGCACTTGCCCTGTCTGTTCCCTCAGCACGGCAGGGGAAAGAAGCACGAGCGGCCGATTATCTTGGAGGACTGGCAGCGCGTGAGCCTGGAAACCGCGCCGATGAACTTCATTCGCGGCTGCATTCGCTCCGATGGGTCCTTCTTCATCAACCGCACCGGGCCGTATCGCTACCCCTCGTACGAGTTCACGAATTACTCGAGTGGCATCCTCGACCTCTTCGTCCAAGCCTGTGATTTGGTGGGGCTCTCCTACCGGCGCAATCGAAGTAGGACGCAGCCGCTGAGGACCAGCATTCGCGTTTACAGGCGCGAAAGCGTCGAGGTACTGCTCCGCACCGTTGGGATCAAGGAGTAGCCAGGGCCGCTACCCTTCGGTCCCTCGCGGCTGTGGCGGAATTTAGGCAGACGCGCGGCGTTCAGGTCGCCGTGGGGGAAACCCCGTGGGGGTTCGAGTCCCTCCAGCCGCATGCAGAGTCCTGGCTTTCGCCGCCCCCCGAAAAGGAGAGACATGCCCTACGAGGTACCGCCGCTTCCCTACGACTACGCCGCGCTCGAGCCTCATATCGACGAGGCCACCATGCGGGTGCATCACGACAAGCACCATCAGGCCTACGTGGACAAGGTCAACGCCGCGCTCGAGGGAACCGATTGGGCCGACCGGCCGATCGAGGATGTCATCGCGAACCTCTCGGAGGTCCCCGACGACAAGCGGACCGCCGTGCGCAACAACGGCGGTGGGCACTACAACCACTCGCTCTTCTGGGATTGGATGTCACCCGACGGTGGCGGCGCCCCCGACGGCGACCTGGCGTCGGCAATCGACGAGGCCTTCGGCTCCTTCAACGATTTCAAGGCCAAGATGAAGGACGCCGGCGTCAATCGGTTCGGCTCGGGCTGGTCCTGGCTCGTGCATGACGGCTCCGGTCTCGCGGTGGTCTCCTCCGCCAACCAGGACAACCCGCTGAGCGACGGCAAGACACCGCTGCTCGGCGTGGACGTCTGGGAGCACGCGTACTACCTCAAGTACCAGAACAAGCGCCCGGACTACCTGGACGCGTGGTGGAACACGGTGAACTGGGCGAAGGTGGCCGAGCTTTACGGCGCAGCCGGCTGAGCGCGCTCAGCGGCAGTAGCTTGGGCGTGTGCTGATCGGCACGCGCCTCGTGGGGGTGGTGGCGGTGTGCCTCGCCGCGGCCACGGTCTGGGCCGAACCGGCCCGCGCCTGCACCTGTGCCGATCGCGACGAGCGCGATCGGCTCGAGGATGGCGAAAAGGGGCTCATCGGACGTGTCCTTGATCAGCGGAGGCTCGACGGCCGCCGCGGGGACCGCTTCGCCTACCGCGTGCGCGTTGAGCGCAGCCTGGGCCTCCGGCTCAGGGGCGAGGTGGAAGTGGTGCTCGCTTATCCGGATTGTGGCTCGCTCCGGGTCGGTTCCCGGGAGGCGATGTTCGTCCGCCGTGGCGGGCGGGCCTGGCGAACCGCAGGCTGCAGCATCGTCGATCCGTCCGAGCTCGAACGAGCCGCGGAGCCGTACCAACGCCCCCGGGGGAGCGGACGGGCCGTCCTGTTGGCCGGTGGGCGCTTCGGCACCGCCCGGGTCATGGCACTCGACGCGCGCGGCCGGGTCGTCGGCTACGGCCCCGGGCGTGGTGAGACACGCCGGTTATCGGTCTGCCCGGGATCGCGGCTGGCCGCGGAGCTTTACATCGACCGCAGGACCGTGGGAGTGGCCGTCCGTGAGCTGGGCTCGCTGAGGGTGGTGCGCTCCGCGCGCCTGCCGCTGAACGGTCTGCGCTTCGACCCTGAGGCCGGCACGGTCAGCTGCGCCGATGCGCAGGCCGCCTCTGTCCACGTGGGGATCTATGAGTACCTCCGCACGACGCGCTTCGACCGCATGCGGATCTTCCGGCTGTCGTCTGCCGGGCTCCGGCAGGTGGCCATCGCTCGCGGCAGCACGCTTGCGTTCAGTCCCGGATCGGCATTCGTCGGCCGCACCAACTCCGGGGTGACGGCGGTGAACCTCCTGGACGGAACGACCGATCGCGTGGCCAGAGCGCGCGTCCCCGAGCTCCTCGCCGTCAGCCCCGATCAGACGCGGCTCGCGTTCTACGACCGCGACGGGATCCGAGTCGTCGACCTGACCCGAGAAGGCGCCGATCGTCATCTTGAGGTCGGCTATGGAGGGGCCATCAAGTGGCTGGCTTCCGACAGACTGCTGTTTCGGAAGGGCGGAGAGGGTCGCCTCTACGACCGCGATCTGCGACTGGTCCGGATCTACCCGTTCTTTCGCGCCGACGGCGAGGCCCAGGTCGGTGACCGCCTCTACGGGACCGACCGCTACCGGCTGCGGTCGCTCGATCTGGCTTCGGGACGTAAGCGCACGGTGGGCCAGCTGACCGACCGTGGGATCGTCGATCTCGAGGCCCTTCCCGAGCGGCCGCTGATCGAGCCCGGGCGGGGGCGCCCCGTGCTCAGGTTTGCGTCCGGCGCTGGGTTGCGGTGCCGAACGCGTAGTCCCAGAAAGGCGCGCTGATCCCGAAGCCGCGGGTGTCGTCCTGGAAGTGGTGGCGCATGTGCAGCTCGCGCAGCCGCTTGAACAACGCCGTGGTCGGCCGATGGTGGTGGACGTGGTAGTGGATCATGTCGTAGACCAGATAGCCCGTAAGGAAGCCGGCCGCGTACACGTTGGCGAACGGCGTGCTCAGCACCAGGACGAACAGCCCGTAGAAGAGCAGCGCCAGCGGGACGCTCACCGACGGAGGCATCACCAGCCGCAGGGGATCGTTGGGATGGTCGTGATGGACGCCGTGGATGATCCAGTGCAGCCGGGCGCCCCAGCCCTCCTCGGGCTCGAAGTGGAACACCAGGCGGTGCATCCAGTACTCGGTGAGCGTCCAGAACAGCCAGCCGGCCGCGACGAGCCCGATCGCTTCGGCCGTGGTCGTCTTGTTGGCCCCGAACGCAAAGAGCAGCGCAATCGCAGGGCCGAAGACGACCGCCGGCACCAGGTGATGCACCCGCGAGAGGCGGTCCAGGAAGTCGGATTCGAACATCCGGGGCGAGGCCCTGAGGATGTCCGTGCGTCGCGCGTCCACGGCTCGAATGTACCGAAGACAACGGGCGTTTCAAGGGTTCAGCCGCGCTGCCAGAGGTCCCGCCAGGCGAACAGGAGGAACTCGAGGCCGAAGGCCGCGGTGGCGCCGTAGATCACGACCTCGAAAGGCGCGGCCGTGCCCGCGAAGATCCGGCCCAGCAGGTAGCAGGTGACCGCCGCCACGAAGATCAGCTTGCCCGCGGTCGTCAGGGGCAGACTGCGAGTCGTTCCCATGCGCACAGGGTCCGACCGCAAGCCTCTTCCTCTGTAGCGACCTCGTGAAACCGGCGTGAAGCTCCGGTTACCGAGCTAGAGCCTCGAATCGTTTGAAAGGATGGACAAGGGCATCAGAAGCACACGTCAGGAAGGAGGTTGGGGATGGCTGAAGCTCTATCCGCCGAAGCGGTGATCGAGCGCGAGATCGAGCGCTTCCAGACGCGCTACGAGCGGGCCAACACCGAAGCACAGGAGGCCAAGGCGCAGGTCGACAAGCTGAAGCAGGCGCTGGCCGCCCTGCGGCAGCCGACCGCTTCGGGGCAGAACCAGAACCCGTAGCGGGCTGACGGCCGCAGCCAGTCGTGGAGAGAGGGCTCGAGATCATCGAGGTGGACGGCCTCCGGATCCGCTTCGAACGCGCCGGCGAGGGTCCACCGCTGGTCCTGCTGCACGGCTACGTGGGAGACGGGCCGACCACGTGGCGGCCGCAGCTCGACGCGCTCGCGGAGGATTTCACGGTCGTGGCCTGGGACGCGCCGGGGGCCGGCGGATCGTCCGATCCCCCGGAGCGGTTCGGCATGGCCGGCTACGCCGACTGTCTGGCCGGATTCATCGACGCGCTGGGCATGGAGAAGCCGCACGTCGCCGGGCTGTCATTCGGCGGCGCGCTCGCCCTGGCGTTCCAGGGCCGGCACCCCGCCGTCGCGAAGACGCTGATCCTGGTGTCCGCGCACGCCGGTTGGAGCGGCTCCATGGCCCCCGGCGTCGCCGAGCAACGCCTTCGGCAGGCGTTCAGGCTGGCGGACCTGCCGCCCGAGGAGTTCGTGGGGACGCTGCTTCCCACGATGTTCTCGGAGGGAACTGCGCCGGAATTGATCGATGCGTTCGGCGTGAGCATGCGGGCGTTCCACCCGGTCGGCTTCCGGGCCATGGCGCGCGCGTCCGCCGAAAACCTTCGCCACGTGCTGCCCACGGTCCAGGTGCCGACGCTCGTGGTGCATGGCGACACGGACGTTCGAGCACCGGTGAGCGTCGCCGAGGACCTACACGCCGGAATCTCCGGCTCGAGGCTTGTCCTGCTGCAGGGTGCCGGTCATGTCTGCAGCCTCGAGGCGCCGGAGGCGCTCAACGCGGCGATGAGGGATTTCCTGCGGGTCAGTCGGTGACTATGCGCTTGTCAGCGGAAGCTGACGACGTCGCGTCCGAGCGGTAGCTCACGGTGGTGGGGGCCGGCGCCGGCTGGGTCGATGTGCACGGGCTGGCCGGCGTTGACGATGGCCGCCAGGGCGTCGTCGAAGGGCGGGAAGCGGCCGGTCAGGCGATACCGGTCGAACACGTAGGGCAGCCCGTCAGAGGCGAGAGCGGACGGCCGGTTCATCAGCTGGAAGTGCAGGTGCGGCCCGGTCGAGCTGCCGCTGTTGCCCAACTGCCCCAGCACCTGCCCCTCGCGCACCCGATCGCCGGGCTCGACTCGCACACTGTCCGGCTTTAAATGGGCGTAGAACGCGTACCGGCCCTTGCCCAGGGCCAGGATCACATAGTTGCCGTCGGCCTGCTGGATGGTTACCGGCTTGGGGTCGTTGGGGATCTGATCGGGGAAGCGGTCGACCGCGATAACGACGCGCGCGTCGGCGACCGCCAAGACCTTCTTGCCGTAGAAGGTCCAACTGCTGTTGAGGCTCGGGTTGCCGACCACCATCCGGTCCTGGGCATCGACGCCGTTCCAGTCGATGGCGAACCGCTGAGCCAGGTACAGCTTGCCGTTGACGGGCTGGATCGAGCGCCGGTGAGGCCCGTCGCAGCAGCTCCCGGCCGCCACCCAGCCCGGGCCGGCAAGCGGGGGGCCCAGCACCATCGGCGGCCGGCGATCCACCCGCGCAAACCCGCCCGTGGCGGTGATCGTGGAAGGCACCGGCACTTCGGGCGGCACCGCCACCGTCACGCTGTGCCTGACCGCCCGCGGGACTCGCCGCCTATTCGGCACGTCAACCTCCAGCCAAACCACCCCGACGCCCGACCCCGGCACCGTCGTGGTGGGCTCGGTGGGGCTGGCCAGCAGCGTCATCGAGTCCATCAGCTCCGACCCGCTGAGGCGCTCGATCGTCCGCCCCCGGCCCACATCGCGCACGCTGACCGACCTCACGGTGACCGGAACTGAAAACCCATTCGTCAGCTTCAGCTCGTAGACGATTCGAGTGCGGCCTTCGCCGTCCTTGAACCAGCGCGGCTTGGACATCACCGATTGCAACAACGGCGTATACCGGTCAACCGCCGGAGCGGCAGACGCCCCGGGCGGCGCCAAGGACAACGCGAGCGTGGCCGTGAGGGCGAGCGCGAGCGCGCCACAGATCAACGGCACGCGGGTGCAACTGCGGGGGAGCGCCATGGCGGGCAGCTTGACCTGTCGGGGTTTGCTTGTCAGTCACATTTGTGACAGCGACCGGCGGGCTCCCACTGCGAGTCGTCTGAGTGCCATGCGGTCGAGCAGCTCGACGCTGCGGCCCGAGTCCTCCATCCGGATCAGTCCCTGGCGCTGGAGATCGCCGAGCGCGCGGTTGAGCGACTGGCGGGCCACCCCGAGCTGCGCCGCCACCTCACCCTGGGTGGGGCCGAGCTCGACGCGGCGGTCGCTGGCCGGCCGCGCCAGCAGCAGCTTCGCCAGCCGGGCGGGGAGATCGAGAAAGACGAGATCTCGCACCAACTCGTCGAGCAGCCTGATGATCCCGGCGAGCTCGATCGACATCTCCATCAGCGCCCGCGGGTGGTCGATCAGCGCCCGGCGTACCGCCTGGGCCGGCAGCACCAGCACCTCGACGTCGTCCTGGGCCACCGCGTCCACCGACCGCGGCGCCTCGTCGATCAGATCCAGGTAGCCCGGCGCCTCGGGCGGCGCGGATACATGCAGCACCAGGTCCCGGCCGTCATCCGACCTGATCCTGGCCTGGACGTGACCCGAACAGAGCACGAACGCCGAGCCGCTGGGGTCGCCACGGCGAAAGACCACCTGCTCGGCCTCATAGCTGCGGCGATGCGCGACGTGGGCCAGCTCACGCAACACCCGCTCGGGCATCGCCGAGAAGAGCGGGCAGGCCGCGAGCGCCGACAGCCGCGGCTCCTCCGGAAAAGCGGGATCCGCCGAACCAGTGCTCAAAGCGCCCCCCGCCCGCTGCTATCGCTCACGCCGCTCTTCTACCAAAAGCAACGACACCCAGAGTGCGGCTGATGCAGCCGCGATGTCGTCCGCGAACCGGCGGTCTTCCGGTGTCTCAGCCGGTCACCCTGGGCCTCGCAGGGCGACGGATGCGGGCGCACCGGCGCCTGGAGCTGTCGCGAGCGAGGTCCGCGGTCGTCACCGTTCGGACGCAGAACCGGCCCCGTGCCGAGCGTGGGACGCGGAGGCGCAGGAGCACACTCGTCGACCTGCGCGCGCGCAGCCGCCGGACGGTTCTCCGCACGGACACGCCGTCCCCGCGCGTGGCTGTCACCGTGAGGTGCCAGAGCGTCGAGCCTCGCACCGGGCGCCGCGCGTTGCGCACCTCGATCCGGGCGAGCGCGGTGCCACCCGGCCGGACCGCGCCGGGAAGCCGCAGGAGGCTGCGCAGCCCGGACCGTAACCGGTGCCGGTCGCGGCGGGTGACGGCGCGCAGGTGGCTGACCTTGCCGTGCCGGTCGCGCCGGCATGCCCAGTCCCTTCGAACCACGCGAGTGTCGGTCCGGCGCCCGTGGCGCCAGGCCCATCACCTCCGGAAGCACCGCCCCGTCCTCCGCGATATCGCCCCAGCGCGTGGTCTCATATAGCGCCGGGATCTGTGGGTAGCAGAGGTTGCCCGACAGCGGACAGTCCGGCGACCCGCGGTCGTTCGACAACGGACCCGACAAGTACCTTCCGGCGTCCACCGGCACGCGCTGCCATCCGCGTCCATTACCTTGGAACTCCAGCGCGGTCTGGCCCAGCGAGCTACCGGGATCGGCTGCGGCCAGCGACATGTCCGACCCCTGCGGCAGGACCTCCAGCGACGTGTAGCAGGCCGGGTCGCTGCACCCCTTCAGGGTGCTCGTCTCAGAGTCGTAGCGCCAGCCGCCAACCCACCCATACTCGATCATCCCGAGCGTCTCGTGCGATACGACATACGTCTGATCCCCAATGACGGACCTGATCGTCAGGTAGAACTGGGGGTCGGTCCACTTCCAGGCGTCCGGGTACGGTCCGCCCGTGGTCAGGGTCTTCCACGTGCCGCCGTCGATCGAGATGCTCCTCCCCGGGGGCGGCGTGTACCCGTAGGCGCGCATCCCGTCCGGAAACCGAGCGATGACCTCGACGGGCCCATTCCCGTCCAGGTCGGCGGTCTGGATCGTCGAGTAATACTCGGGCTGCTTCCAGCCGAGCGTGTCCTCCGAGGGCAGCGGGGAGCGGAAGTCCGAGAGGACCTGCCGCACCCCGTTTGCGTCGACCTGCGGCCGCCATTGACCCACCCTCGTGTCGAAGACCCAGATCTCCAGGCCGGCGTCGCCCCGGCCGAGCAGCTCGTCCTTGCCGTCGCCGTTGACGTCCGCGAGCTGGATCGTCGAGTACTTCGACGGATCGGTCCACCCCGCGGCGTCCCCCCACATCGGCGTGGTGAAGGTGGGCCCGCAAGGGCCGAAGTAGGAGGGCTCGGCCGACGGGCAGGCCGCCGCTGCCGGTGACGCCCCGACCAACCAGCCCAGCAGCACACTGGCCAACACCGCAAGCCCGGCTCGATACGGTCGCCATGCGTAGGCGCGGAGAGCCATTCGGCGACAGCTTGACCTGTCGGGGTTTGCTTGTCAGTCACATTTGTGACAGCGACCGGCGGGCTCCCACTGCGAGTCGTCTGAGTGCCATGCGGTCGAGCAGCTCGACGCTGCGGCCCGAGTCCTCCATCCGGATCAGTCCCTGGCGCTGGAGATCGCCGAGCGCGCGGTTGAGCGACTGGCGGGCCACCCCGAGCTGCGCCGCCACCTCACCCTGGGTGGGGCCGAGCTCGACGCGGCGGTCGCTGGCCGGCCGCGCCAGCAGCAGCTTCGCCAGCCGGGCGGGGAGATCGAGAAAGACGAGATCTCGCACCAACTCGTCGAGCAGCCTGATGATCCCGGCGAGCTCGATCGACATCTCCATCAGCGCCCGCGGGTGGTCGATCAGCGCCCGGCGTACCGCCTGGGCCGGCAGCACCAGCACCTCGACGTCGTCCTGGGCCACCGCGTCCACCGACCGCGGCGCCTCGTCGATCAGATCCAGGTAGCCCGGCGCCTCGGGCGGCGCGGATACATGCAGCACCAGGTCCCGGCCGTCATCCGACCTGATCCTGGCCTGGACGTGACCCGAACAGAGCACGAACGCCGAGCCGCTGGGGTCGCCACGGCGAAAGACCACCTGCTCGGCCTCATAGCTGCGGCGATGCGCGACGTGGGCCAGCTCACGCAACACCCGCTCGGGCATCGCCGAGAAGAGCGGGCAGGCCGCGAGCGCCGACAGCCGCGGCTCCTCCGGAAAAGCGGGATCCGCCGAACCAGTGCTCAAAGCGCCCCCCGCCCGCTGCTATCGCTCACGCCGCTCTTCTACCAAAGCAACGACACCCCACCCGGGCGTCGGCGGGACCCTCCCCGGCGGGAAGGATCTCTACTAGTCAGCCCACCAGTCGCGCTGGCCATCGACGTCTTCGCGCGGAGTCTCGCCGAGATTGGGCGCGCCGATGACGAGGATCTCGAGGCCCTCCGGCCCGGCCTCGTAGCCTCGCCACGTACCGGGCGGGACGCGCACCGCGTCCCATTGCTTGAGCTCGACGATCTCGTCGTCGGCCTTCATCCGCCCGCTCCCGCGCAGCACCACGTACACCTCCTCTTGCTTCTTGTGCGTGTGGCCGTACGGAAAGCGATAGCCGGGCGGAACGCGCTGGTAGCTCAGGCCGGATTCCTCGAGCTCGAGCGCCCCGGTCGCCAAGCGGAACTCCAGGTCCGGCGAGCCGTCGAACCTGGACCCGACGTCCTCCAGATCCTCCTTGAGGTTCCTGAGCGTGAACGGCACGGCGCGATCCTATGGCACCGCGCCGGACAGGAGGCCAAACCGCAAGCCCATTCCGGCGGGGCACGGCAGGGGTAGGCCGGGCCGCCCCCGCGCGGGTCGGGGTTCACCCGGGCGTTCACCCGGAGGCCCCTAAAGACGCGATCCCGCTTTCGGAGCGGATCAAGAGGCCGGGCGGCCCTTATAAGCCGCAGCGGCCTCGTAAGCGGCTACATGGCCGCGTCAGGCGGCGAGAGCCTGGCGTCCTGCAGTACCCCCTGAACCCCCGTTTCGCCAAGAGAGCGCTGGCGTGGCAGGAGGTTACGACGAGAGCGATCGGGTACCGTGCCCGTATGGAGACCCCCGAGACAGACCCACAGGCACCGCCGGACGAGAAGCCGCCGCCGGAGGTGCCCGATCAGCCGGGCACGTCACCGGGCGAACCGGGCGAACCGGCGGAGCCGAGCTAGCTGGTCCGGTGGGAGCCGTCCTCTGGGGCGGCTCCCACCTGTACACGTGCCGTACTCGCAGGGGCTTGACCACCGGCTGCGGGCCAGTGGCCGGCCAGTCCAGCGTCGCCAGCCCGGCCATCCAGCCCTCGATCTCGTGCCGGAACGCGCAGTGCCGCCGGCACCGGCACCACCAGGAGCAGGGAGGGGTCGCCGCCGCTGCTGGGGCCGGCCACGTCGTCCGGCTTGAGAAACGACGAAACCCGCTCCGAGAGCGGGCTTGCGAGGTACCGCCACGGGGATTCGAACCCCGGTTTCCGCCGTGAGAGGGCGGCGTCCTAGTCCCCTAGACGATGGCGGCCTGCCGGCGGGCGATTGTAGCGACTGCCTCCGCACGCGCCCGGGCATCGGAGTATTCTCTCGACGTTCAGATCGGCCGGTGGTAAAGGGAAGTCCGGTGCGAATCCGGCGCGGTCCCGCCACTGTGACCGGGCGCTGAGGCGTCGCACGAAGCCACCGGGGAGCCGTCGGCTCTCCGGGAAGGCGCGACGTGGAGCCCGAAGCCAGGAGACCTGCCTCCGGCCGTGCCACCGAGACCCTCGAGGAAGGGACGGCCCCAACATGATCGAACGCACCAGACGCGCGGCGGCCGTCGCGCTGATCCTGCTCATTGCCTGTGCGACGCCCGCGGCCTTGGCCGCGCCGGTGACGCTCAACGTGCGAATCGAAGGCGCGACCAAGACCCACTTCGAAGGTCCGGTCACGACTGACGGCCACAACGTGACCACGGCCTCGGCAGGCACCCGCAGGTGTGACGGGACGAACTTGGGCGCGCACCCGGGTCCCGGACCGACCCCTGTCGCCGCGCTCGACGACGCGGCCCGGCTGAACCGCTTCACCTGGAACGGCGACTGGTACGAGAGCTTGCAGGATTTCCTGCTCACCAGCATCGCGAACGAGCCGACCACCGACACCACCTTCTGGGCTCTCTACGTCAACTGGGTCGGGGCCAACGTCGGCGGCTGCCAGGTGCGGTCGAAGGCCGGCGACGAGGTGCTGTTCGCCCAGGCCCCGTTCTCGCCGCTTCCCGCTCTCCGGCTTCACGGCCCCAGCACCGCCACGACCGGCCAGGCCGTGAACGTCAGGGTCGTGGACGGCGCCACCGGACAGGGTCAACCAGCCGCCACCGTGAATGGCACGCCCACCGGGTCGGACGGCGTCGCCACCCTTCGCTTCGCGGCCCCTGGCGTCTACCGCCTCAAGGCCGAGCGCGCCGGCTCGATCCGCTCAAACGCCTTGTCGCTCTGCGTCGACCGGCCCGATGCCGCCCCCTGCAGCTCGGGCGACGCCCTGGGCCCGCGCCTGCAGTGGGCGCTGCCCGGGCGGCTGGCCAGCGAGCGCGGGCGCTCGCGGACCTTCGTGCTTTCCTGGGCGGGTGACGACGGCGCGGGGAGTGGCGTGTCCTGGTACGGGGCCGACGTGCGCAAGACCGGCGATGGTGCCGGTGCCGACGACGGTGCCGGTGCCGACGACGGGGTGGCGGACTGGCGCACCCTGCTGGGCCGGGCCAACGTGAACGCCCTTCACTTCAAGGGCACGGCCGGCGACACCTACCGCTTCCGGGTGAACGCCGCCGACCGGGCCGGTAACCGGGCGTCGGTGGAGACCGGCGAGGTGACCGTCCCCGTGGACGACCGCAACCGGCGGCGGTGGCGCTTCTCCAAGGGCTGGAAGCGGGCCCGCACGAAGAGCGCCTGGGGCGGCGCGGTGATCCGCACCAGCGAGGAGGGCGCAAGCGCCCGGCTGCGCTTCCGGGGAACCCGGGTCGCGCTGGTCGGCCGCAAGCTGCCCAAGGGCGGCCGCCTGCGGGTGACCCTGGACGGCCGCGACAAGGTCCTCCGACTTCGCGGCCGGACCGGTCCCCGCAGCCTGCTGTGGACGAGCCGCGCGCTCGACCCCGGATCGCATTCGCTCAGGGTGCGTTCGCTCGGAGGCGGCCCGGTCCTGCTCGACGCGGTGGCGCCGCTGCCGTGAGACGGGCGCTCTTGCTCGCCACGGTCGCCCTGCTGTGTGCAGGGGCGGCGCCGGCGGCCCAGGCGGCGCCGCCCACGATTCGCCAGATGGTGGTCTTCCGTGACGGCAGCGCGGTGACTAAGGAGGTCAGCGCCCGCAAGACCCTGCTGCGCGTCGGATCCCGGCGCTGCGCCGCGGGGGCCGGCACCGCGCTGGCGGCACTGGCGCGAAGCCACGTCGGACGTCTGCGGCTGCGGGATTTCGGTTCCTGCTCGCGGCGTCCGCGCGACGGGACGGGTCTGTTCGTGTCGGGGATCGGGCCTGACCGAAATCGCGGCCAGAACGGCTGGGCTTACAAGGTGGGCCGGCGGGGCGCCACCGCGGGCGCTGCGGACCCGTCGGGCGCCTTCGGCAACGGCCGGCTGCGTGGCGGCCAGCGGGTCACCTGGTTCTACTGCCGCCTCGGACCGCGGGGCTGTCAGCGCTCACTGGAGCTGCGGGTGCGGCTCGAGCCCGGTGCGCTGGTGGCGACCGTGCGGGGCCACGACGACGAGGGACACGGAAGCCCGGTAGAGGGTGCGTCGGTGCGCGCCGGGGGAGCGGTCGCACTCACCGGGGCGGACGGGACCGCACGGCTTACGCTGGCCGCCGGCTCCTACCGGGCGGTGGCCACCAAGGACGGCCTGGTGCGCTCCTTCGCCGAGCGGGTCGAGGTGCCGTGAGCCGTGCCTGTGTGCTGCTCGCCCTGCTCGCTCTGGCCGGCATCGCGCCGGTCGCCGCCGGCTGTGGCTTCGGCGAGGGCGAGGAGCAGTCCGGCGGGGCGCAGGTCCGGGTCACGCGCGACTTCGGGAGTGTCCTATTGGGTGCCGCCCGCGCGCCGCGCATCCGCGAGGACCAGACCGTGATGCGGCTGCTGCGCTCCCGCTTCGACATAAAGACTCGCTACGGCGGCCGCTTCGTCCAGGCCATCGACGGTCTCGAGGGCCGGGGAGGCGGGGGAGGGGTGGACTGGTTCTTCTTCGTGAACGGGGTCGAGGCCGACGTGGGAGCGGCCGAGTACGAGCTCTCGCCCGGCGACCGCGTGCAGTGGGATCACCGGCGCTGGGACGTGGCCATGCGGGCGCCCGCCATCGTCGGCGCGTTCCCGGAGCCCTTCCTGAACGGACTGGGGGGCAAGCGACGGCCGGTCCGGGTGGAGTGCGAGGAGAATGAGAAGGCCGTTTGCGAGACGGCGAAGAGGCGCCTGGAGCGAGTGGGAGTCTCGACCTCGGGGTCGTCGCTCGGGGCGCCGGGCACGGAAACCGTCACCCGCCTCGTGGTCTCCCGCTGGCCCGCGGCCCGGATCGTGCGCGGCGCGCCGCTGCTCGAGGAGGGACCAGAGGCCAGCGGCGTGTACGCCCGCTTCACGAGCGACGGCGCGCTCGAGCTGCTCAACGAGTCCGGCGGAGTCGAGCGCAGGGTGGAGCCCGGGGACGGCGTGGGCCTCGTGGCGGCAATGCGCCCGCGCGACGACGAGCTGCTGTGGCTGGTCACCGCGCTGGACGAGGAGGGCCTGCGGGCCGGTGTCCGCGCGCTCGATCAAGAACGTCTTCGTGACGCCTACGCCGTCGCTGCCGTGGGCGACCGAGTGGAGAAGCTCCCGCTGCCCGCGCGATGAGCATGGTGCCGACCTACCGCAGCCGGCCCAGCGCCCTGCATGCGGCGCGTGCCGGGGTGGCGGCGGTCTTCTGCTGCGCCCTTGCTCTCACAGGCGCGCTGTACCGGCACCCGTTGGTGCTGGCGGCCGCGCTGACCGCGGTTGTGGTGGCCGCCACGGCCGCCGGTGTGGGCCGCGAGGTGCGCGGCTCGCTCAAGCTCGCCCTGCCGCTGGCTCTGCTGGTGGCCCTGATCAACCCGCTCATCTACGCAGAGGGCGACACCCTCCTCGTGCGAGGTGGTGAGCTGCTCGGCCGGCGCTTCGACATCACGCTCGAGGCGACCGTCGCCGGGGCACTGGCCGGCCTCAGGGTCGTGGTGGTGATCGCCGCGCTCGGGCTGCTCTCGGCGGCGGTCGACCCGGATGAGCTGCTGCGCCTGTTCCGGCGGATCTCCTACCGGTCGGCTCTGACCGCCAGCCTGGCCACTCGGCTGGTGCCGGTGTTGGCCCGCGACGCCTCTCGCATGAGCGACGCGGCTCGCTGCCGGCCCCGGCCGCCGGGCCGGTTGGCGCTGTTGCGGGCGGCGCTGACCGGCGCGCTCGACCGCGCGGTGGACGTGGCCGCTGCGCTCGAGGTGCGGGGCTACGCGCTGGCCGGACGCCCGCGGCGCCGGCGCCGGCCCTGGTCCCGCCACGACCTGCGTGTGGCCGCGGCGGCCGCCGGGATCGCCGGGCTGTCGCTGTCCGCTGCCCTGCTGGATGTGGGGGCGGTCACGCTCTATCCCACGCTCACGATCGCCACCGGGCCGACCGAGCTCGCCCTCTGTCTCGCGCTCGTTCTGCTGGCCGCCGCGCCCTTCGCCGGGCGAGCTGCGCGGCTGGGGGTGGCGCATGGCTGAGCCGCTGGTCCGGGCCGAGCGTTTCGGCTACAGCTACGCCGAGGCCGGCGCACCCGCCCTGCGTGAGGTATCGCTGACCGTCGAGCCCGGCACCTTCACCGTGCTGGCCGGCCTGTCGGGGTCGGGCAAGTCCACACTGCTTCGTGCCCTCTGCGGTCTGGTCCCCCACTTCCACGGGGGCCACGCGTCCGGAGCGCTGGAGGTGGACGGGATGGATGTCCGTACCCACGGGCCGGGGGAGCTCGCGTCGGTGTGCGGCACGGTGTTCCAGGACCCCGAAACCCAGGTGGTTATGGGCGGCGTGCGGGCCGAGCTCGAGATGCCGCTCGAGCACCAGGGCGAGCCCGCCGCCGCGACCGCCCGCGCGGTGGAGGAGACGGCCCTGGCGCTGGGGGTCGCGCACCTGCTGGAGCGTCGTACCGACACGCTCTCAGGCGGCGAGCTGCAGCGCGTCGCGATCGCCGCCGCCATGGTGCACGGGCCGAAGCTGCTCCTGCTCGACGAGCCCACCTCGCAGCTCGACCCGGTGGCGGGCGACGAGCTGGTGTGGCTGCTGCGGCGGCTCAACGAGGATTGGGGCACGGCGGTCGTGCTGGCCGAGCACCGGTTGGAACGCTGCCTACCCGCCGCCGACCGCGTGCTGGCAATGGTTGGTGGCGAGATCGCCTGCGACGCCGCGCCGAAGGACTTCCTGGGCTGGGCCGCCGAAACGGCGCCGGACTTGGCGACCCCGGCCGGGCGCCTGTTCTCGCTCGCCGGCCTGCGGCCGCTGCCCGCGACGGTCAAGGAGGCACGGGAGGGACTGCGCCGCGCCGGCCTGCGCCTGGAGCAGCCCGCCGGCGCCGCCCCGCACTCGACGCCGCGGCGCGGCCCGCGGCCGGCCCTTCGCTGCCGTGGCCTGTGGTTCGAGTTCGAAGACGGGCCGGCGGCGCTGCGCGGCGTCGAGCTGGAGCTGCGGCCCGGTGAGCGGGTGGCTCTGATGGGCCGAAACGGCGCGGGCAAGAGCACGCTTCTGCGGCTGGGCAAGGGACTCGACGAGCCCACCCGCGGCCGGGTCGAGCGCTCGGGCCCGGTGGCGCTCCTGCTACAGAACCCCGGGGACTTCCTCGTGGCCGACCGGGTGGAGGAGGACGCCGGCCCCGACGGAGTCGTCCGGGCGGGACTGGAGGGCCGCGAGACCGCGAACCCGCGGGACCTCTCGGGCGGAGAGCGCCAGCGGCTGGCGCTCGAGGTGGTGCTTGCCGGTGCCGACCCGGCCGTCGTGCTGCTCGACGAGCCCACGCGCGGGATGGACAGGACGAACAAGGATGCGCTGGCCCGGCGGATCGATCGGCTGGCCGGCACCGGCGCGGCGGTGATGGTGGCCACCCACGACACCGAGTTCGCCGCTGCCTTCGCCGGCCGGGTGGTGCTCATGGGCCAGGGCGTGGTGCTGGCCGACGGCCCGCCGGAGGACATCCTGGGCGGCGGTCGTCACTTCTCGACCGAGGTGGCGCGGGTGACCGGGGGCGCCGCGCTGCGACCCGAACAGGCCGCCCCGGCGCTGGTCTTCGCGCGCGAGCCGGCGGAGGCGGGGCGATGAGCTGGCAGATGTCCACCCTCGCCGTGCTGGCCCTGGCCCTCGCGGTGGGCTTCGCCTGGTTCGAGCGCGAGCGCCCGCCCGCCCGGGTGGTCGCGCTGGTGGCCGCGCTCGCCGCCCTCGCGGTGGTGGGCCGGCTGGCCTTCGCCGCGATCCCGAACGTCAAGCCCACCACCGACATCGTGCTGTTCGCGGGCTACGCCCTCGGGGCGGCGCCGGGCTTCGCGGTGGGGGCGGTGACCGCAGTGGTCTCGAACATCTTTCTCTCCCAGGGCCCCTGGACGGCCTGGCAGATGGCGGGCTGGGGCGCCGTGGGTGTGGCCGGTGCGCTGGTGGCCCGGGTGTTCCGGGGCCGGGAGCCCAACCGCTTTGTCCTCGCGTGCATCTGCGCGCTGGCGGGCCTTGCCTTCGGGGCCTGGATGGACGTCTACCAGTGGACGCTGACCGCCCGCCAGGACCTCGACAGCTACCTGGCGGTATCGGCTACTTCACTGCCCTACAACCTGGCCCACGCGGTCGGCAACTTCCTGTTCTGCCTGCTGATCGGGCCGGCCTTCGTACGCGCGCTGCGCCGCTACCGGCGTCGGCTGGAGGTGCGTTGGTCGCCCGCGCCCGCCGGGGTGGCCGCGGCGCTGGCGGCGCTCGCGCTGGCGGGCGGGCCGGCGGCTCCGCCGGCCGAGGCAGCGCCCGCCGACCGCGCCGCCCGCTACCTCAGCCAGGCCCAGAACCACGACGGCGGATTCGGGGCGGCGCCCGGCCAGCGCTCGAGCAACCTCTTCAGCGGCTGGGCCGGGCTCGGACTCGCCGCCGCTGGCCACAACCCGCGCGACCTCCGGCGGCCGGGCGGGCGATCACTGGCCTCCTACCTGCAGCGTCGCGCCCGCTTGCTGAGCGACGTCGGCGAGGTGGAGCGGACGATCCTGCTGCTGAAGGCGGCCGGCCTGCCGGCGCGCAGCTTCGGCGGTCGCGACCTCGTCGCCAAGATCGAGCGCCGCCGGCGCGCCGACGGGTCGATCGGCGGCTTCGTGAGCTACACCGCCTTCGGGGTGCTCGCGCTGCGGTCGGCCGGTGAGCCGGCGGGGCGCCCGATGCTGACCTGGCTGCTGCGCTCGCAGAATCCCGACGGCGGTTTCGGGGTCGCCCGTTCGTCGGCCAGCGACAGCGACATGACCGGAGCGGTGCTGCAGGCCCTGGCCGTGACCGGGCGAGCCCGGAGCGAGGCCGCCCGCCGGGCGGTTTCCCGACTGACGAGCAGTCAGAACGACGACGGGGGCTTCGGCCAGATGGAGGGGCGAAGCTCAAACGCCCAGTCCACGGCCTATGCCGTGCAGGGGCTGGTGGCGGTGCGGGCGGCCCGGGGCGCCGTGCGGCGGGCGATCGGCTATCTGAGGGGGCTACAGCGATCGGACGGCAGCATCGCCTATTCGACGACCAGCGCCCAGACTCCCGTGTGGGTGACGGCGCAGGCTCTGACCGCGCTCCGGCGCGAGCCGCTTCCCATCGCCACCGTCCCCCGGCGGCGCCCGGCGCGCTCCACGCCCGCGGCCGCGCCTCCGGTGGCCCCGGCGCCCCCGCCCGCCGCGCCCCCGGCGGCAAAGCCGGCGACCAAAAAGCACACACCCGCCGGCGGCGCAGGCGCAGGCGCGGGCGCCACCGCCGCCTCGGAGGAGCCTGAGACGGCCCGGCCGCTGCCGCGCCGGCCCGAGCCGTCACCCCCGCAGACTCCGCCCGCGGTTGACAGCACGCGCGCCCGCGCGCGCGAGGAGCCCGAGCGCGAGACCTCCCTCGCCCTGCTGGCCGCCGCGGCGCTGGCCAGCGCCGGCTTGCTGCTGGTGGGACGGCGCCGCCTCAGGCGCCGCCGCGCGGCGCCGGGCTGAGCGGCAGAGGCCATCCGCTAGCGTCGCCCCCGGTGGAGATCGAGCACGCCATCCGCACCCGCCGGACCCACAAGGCCTATGGCGCCGAGCCGGTGCCCCGGGACACGCTGGAGCAGCTCTTCGAGCTGGCTCGCTGGGCGCCCAACCACAACCTCACCAATCCGTGGCGCTTCCGCGTCCTGGGCCCGGAGGCGCTCGCCCGGCTGAAGGAGGCGGCTGGACCCGAAGCCGCGGTCAAGCTCGATCGGGCGCCCACTTTGGTGGTGGCCAGCGTGGTGACCAGCGGCGACGCGATCCAGGACGAGGAGGACCTCTGCGCGGCCGCTGTGGCGAGCTACATCGTCCTGCTCGCCGCCCATGCCCGCGGGCTGGCCGGCTACTGGCGCACGCCGGCCGTGCTGCGCTCCGAGGCCGGCCGGGCCGCGGTCGAGGCGCGGGACGGAGAGCGGGTGCTGGGCCTGATCCACCTGGGCCCGCGGCGGCAGGACAAGGAGCCACCGCAGAGGCTGCCGCCCGGCGACTTCGTAACGTTCCTGCCGTGATCTCTCGCGCGGACGCACTCGAGGCCCTCGAGCGCGACGCCTTCGACATCGCCGTCGTCGGCGGCGGCATCACCGGCGCGGGGGTGGCGCTGGACGCGGCCTCGCGGGGCTACAGCGTGGCGCTGGTGGAGCGCGCCGACTACGCGGCGGGCACATCCAGCCGCTCCTCCAAGCTCGTGCACGGCGGGCTTCGCTATCTGCAGAGCTTCGACCTGGGACTGGTCCGGGAGGCGCTTCGCGAGCGCTCGCTGATGGTCATGCTCGCGCCGCACCTGGTGGCGCCGCTGGCCATGCTGGTACCGGCATTCGAGGGCCGGCGCCCCGACCGGCTCACCGGCGTGGGCCTGGGTATGTACGACGCGATGTCGTGGCGCAGGGGCCGGGACGACGACGAGGAGTGGAGCCCGGCCCGGCACCGCACCGTCGAGGGTGCCGAGGCGATCGAGCTGGCCCCGGCGCTGGCCGACCGGGCCCCCACCTCGGCCTACCTGTTCTACGACTGCCAGACCGACGACGCGCGCCTGGTCCTGACCATCCTCGGCGAGGCCGAGCGCTTCGGAGCGGTGTGTGTGAACCGCTGCGAGGCCACCGGCCTGACCGAGCAGGCCGGGCGGGCGGCCGGGCTGCGCGTGCGCGACGCCGTGGGCGCCACCGAGTTCGAGCTGCGCGCCGCGAACGTGATCAACGCCACCGGCGTCTGGGCCGACCGGCTGCGCCCGGAGGAGCTCTACCGCGACGAGGAGGTGCCCCGCATCCGGCCGAGCCGCGGAACCCATGTGATGCTGGCCCGTGACTCGCTTCCGGTGGACGCGGGCGTGATCGTCCCCGCCGGCGGCGGGAGGATGATCTTCGTGCTGCCCTGGCTGGGGAGGACGCTGGTGGGAACCACCGACAACGATTACGAAGGCCCGCTCGACCACGTTCCTCCCGCGCAGGAGGACGTGAGCTACCTGCTCGACGCGGTCAACGCCTTCTTCGGTACCCGGCTGGCGGCAGGCGATCTGACCGGCGCCTACGCCGGCGTGCGGCCGTTGATCGCGAGTGGCGATCCCAAGAAGTCGGTTGACATCTCGCGCCGCGCCGAGCTCTTCGAGACCAGTTCCGGCCTGGTGACGATCACGGGGGGCAAGCTCACCACCTGGCGGCGAATGGCCAAGCAGGCGGTCGACCGGGTTGCGGAGCGAGAGGGACGAGAGGCGCCCTGCCGCACGCACGAGATCCCGCTCGGCGCCCCTCTCGACCCGGCGGAGGTGGCCCCGGCGCCCGGGGTGGAGGCCGACAGCCGTGAGCACCTCGCTCGCCGCTACGGGCACGCCGCCCAGGAGGTGGTTGCGCGGGTGCGCGCCGCTCCCGAGCTGGGCCGCCGCCTGAGCCCTGAGCTGCCCGACATCGCGGCCGAGGCCGCCCAGGCCGCGGACAGAGAGCAGGCGATTTCGCTGTCCGACGTGCTGCTGCGGCGCACCCGCCTCGGCCTGCTGGACGCGCGCGGCCTGTCCGCCGAGGACGCGGCGGGGCCGCGACTCGCCGCGCAGGCCATGGCGGGCGTGCTCGGCTGGGGCCCGGAGCGGATGCAGGAGGAGCTCGTCGCCTGGCGCGCGGACGCCCGCGCCGAGGGCCTCGTGCCCGACACCCCGGCCGCGACCGTGGAGGCGGCGTGAGGCTGCGGCTGGAGAACCGCACGTTCGATCTCGCTGAACCGCTGCTCATGGGGGTGGTCAACGCCACCCCCGACTCGTTCTCGGACCAGCCCGGCCCCAAGCGCCCGTCCGACGTGATCCGGCGCGCGCGGCTGCACATCGAGGCCGGTGCCGCGATGGTCGACGTCGGTGGGGAGTCGGGCCGCACCGACACCAGTGCGGTGTCGGTGGACGAGGAGATCGCCCGCGTGGTCGGTGTGATCGGGGGTCTGGCGGCGGACGGGGTGACCGTGTCCGTCGACACCTGGCGCGCACCGGTGGCCCGGGCCGCCCTGGCGGCCGGCGCGGCGATGGTCAACGACGTGAGCGGACTGTCGGATCCCGACCTCGCCGGCGCCTGCGCCGACTCCGGCGCGGCGCTCGTGATAACCCACACTCGCATCCCACCGAAGGCCAAGGGCTTTCCCGCCTACGCCGACGTGGTCGAGGACGTGCTCGCCTTTCTGGCCGAGCGCTGCGAAATCGCGCGCCGGGCCGGCGTGTCCAGCGAGCAGCTGGTGCTCGACCCGGGGATCGACCTGGCCAAGACCCCGGCCCAGTCGGTGGAGCTCCTGCGGCGGCTGCCGGAGCTGGCGGCGTTGGGCCGCCCGCTGCTGGTGGCCGTCTCGCGCAAGGACTTCGTGGGGGCGCTCACCGGCCGGCCACCGGCCGGGCGACTGGCGGGCACTCTGGCCGCCCTCGGTGCGGCGGTCGAGGGCGGCGCCGCAATCCTGCGCGTGCACGACGTGGCCGACGCTCGCGACTACCTGGCGGTTCGCGCCGCCATCAACGGCGACGCTTCGGTAGAGGAGAACCTCAGGCTGGACCTAGACCTGCGCCGGGAGGCGGTATGAGGCCGTTCACGATCGCCCACCTCTCCGACCTGCACTGTGGCTCTCCCCACTTCGTGCCCAGCCTGCTCGACCGGGCCCTGGTCGAGGTCAACGAGCTCGAGCCGGAGGTGGTGATCATCTCCGGGGACCTCACCGGCGACGGCTTCCGGGGCGAGTTTCTGCAGGCGGCGGAGTACGTGTCGCGCATCGCCTGCGAGCGGATCATCATCATCCCCGGCAACCACGACTCGCGCAACGTGGGCTACGTCCACTTCGAGGAGCTGTTCGGGGAGCGGCGCTCGGAGCTTCACCACGACGGCGTCTCGATCCTGGCGGTCGACTCCACCGAGCCCGACCTCGATCACGGGGTGATCGGCCGCGGGCGCTACCCGTGGATCGAGGAGCGCTTCGGCGCCTACGACGCCTTCCTGCGCATCTTCGTCCTCCACCACCACCTGCTGCCGGTCCCCGGCACCGGCCGGGAGCGCAACGTGGTGCACGACGCCGGGGACACGCTCGAGTGCATGCAGCGGGCCAACGTGCATCTCGTGCTGTCCGGGCACAAGCACGTCCCCTACGCCTGGCGGCTCGAGAACCTGTTCGTGGTCAACGCCGGGACCGTCTCCACCACGCGCCTGCGGGGCAAGACCAAGCCCTGTTACAACCTGATCGAGGCGGGCGAGGAGCGCGTGACGGTCTACCGCAAGTACCCCTTCCACGAGCAGGACGCGATCATCTCGTTCGATCCGCGGACCTACGAATACGAGAAGGACCAGTCGCTGCTCGGGGAGACGGCCCACGGCTAGCGCGCGGGCGAACGGCCCGGTCATCGCGCTGGTGGACGGAGAGCACCATCCCGCCGCCGTGCGCGAGGCCCTTGACCGGCTCGAGGAGGAGCGTGGGCTGGCCGGAGTGGTGTTCTGCGGCGGCGAGGAGAAGCTCGGCCCCGCGCCGCTCGCCGAGCAATACGGCCGTCCGGTTCGGGAGGGCGCCGAAGGGCTGCGAGAGCTGTCCGGCCAGGCGGCGACGGTGGTCGACCTGGCCGACGAACCGGTCCTGCCCGCGAGCGCCCGCCTGCGCCTGGCCGCGCTGTCGCTTCACCTCGGGCTGGCCTACGAGGCACCCGGGGCCCGCCTCGAGCCGCCGGTGTACGAGGCCGTGCCGTTCGACGGTCCCAAGCTGGCGGTGATCGGCACCGGAAAGCGCACCGGCAAGACCGCGGTGGCCGGCCACTGGGCCGCGCTGCTGCGCGAGCGTGGCGACGATCCGATCGTCGTCTGCATGGGTCGCGGTGGTCCTGCCGAGCCGCTGGTGGCCCAGCCCGGCGCCGGCGTCGAGGAGCTGCTGGCGATCGCCGACCGGGGAGGCCACGCGGCGTCGGATTACCTCGAGGATGCCGTGCTGGCCGGGGTGCGCACGGTGGGCTGCCGGCGGGTGGGCGGCGGGCTGGCCGGCGCGCCGGCCGAGTCAAACGTGTCGGCCGGGGCGGCCCTCGCCGCCTCGCTGCGGCCGGGCGCGATCCTCTTCGAGGGCTCGGGGGCCTGCATCCCCCCGGTCGAGGTCGACCGGACCGTCTGCCTCATCGGTGCCGGCCCGCCCGAGCCTTTCGCGGATTACCGGTTGCTGAGGGCGGACCTGGTGCTCGCCCCCGAGGGCGGCGAGGCCCCGCCCGGTGCTCTCACCTTCTCGCTTCGGGCGGAGCCGGCAGAGCCGCTGCCCCAGGGCGCGCGCGTTGCCCTCTTCACCACCGGAGGTTCCGCGGCGCCGGGGCTCGAGCCGGTGGTGTCCTCGGACAACCTGGCCCGGCGCCGCGCGCTGCAGTCCGATCTCGACCGCGCTGCCTCCGAGCGCTGCGACGTGTACCTCACCGAGCTGAAGGCCGCGGCCATCGACACGGTCGCCCGGCGAGCCCGGTCCGAGGGCGCGAAGGTGATCTTCCTGCGCAACCGTCCCGTCGGTGTCGACGAGGCCCTCGTCAAGCTGTATCTCGATGTCGCCTGAGACCATCGTCGTCCACAAGGGCCACGGCCTGCCCTATTCCAAGGGCCTCATGGCGCAGTCGCTGCAGGCCAGCGGGCTGGCCCCCGAGCGCTCCTTCGAGCTGGCCCGGGAGATCGAGCGCCGGCTGGCTTTGCGCGGCGACACCGAGGTGGAGGTCCAGGGCCTGGACGGCCTGTGCCTCGAGGTGCTGCGGGCGGAGGAGGGCGACAGCGCGGTCCGCCGCTACCAGAGCTGGCGCCGGCTCGACCGGCTGGACCGGCCGCTCGTGGTTCTGATCGGCGGCACCACCGGCGTGGGCAAGTCGACGCTGGCCACCATGCTCGCCGGGCGGCTCGGAATCACCCGGGTCATCGCGAGCGATGTGATCCGCCAGGTCTTGCGGGCCTTCTTCACGTCGGAGGCGATGCCCACCGTCCACCACTCCGCCTTCGCGGCGGGCGGCCTCGAGGGCTACACCGACCAGGCACAGCGAGTGGCCACCGGCATCGCAGCGATCGTTGAGCGGGCCGCAAACGAGCGCCAACCGGTGATCGTGGAGGGCGTCCACGTGCTTCCCGGTGCGCTCGACCCGGCCCTGCGGGGACGCTGCGTGGCGGTCGAGGCGCTGGTGGCTGTTGAGGACGCAGAGCTCCACCGCGGCCACTTCTCGCACCGGCCCGGCGACCGCCCGGCGCAGCGCTACCTGGCGGCGTTCGAGGACATCCGATCGCTGCAGGCGCATCTCGTGGACCGCGCCCGCCTCGCCGGCGTGCCGGTGATCGACAACGTTCAGGTGGACGAGGCGCTGGTCCGCCTGATGGAGCTGGTCCTCGACGCGGTGGAGGACGCCACCTGACGCATCCACTAGGGTGGCCGCCATGACCGTGCTGCAGCGCAAGGAGCTCGAGGACAGCCCGCTGGCGGACCTCCACGCGATCGCGTCGGAGCTGGGGCTCGAGAGCTACCGCGCGCTGCGCAAGGCCGATCTGATCGGCGCCATCCTGAGCGCCCAGGGGGTCGACGAGGAGCCCGCCGCGGACCCCGACGAGGACATCGAGCCGGACGAGGTCCCCTCAGACGAGGCGCTCGAGGGCCCTCCCGGCGTGTCCGTTGCGGAGCCCGAGCCCGAGCCCGAACCGGAGCCCGAGCCGGAACCGGAGCCCGAGCCCGAACCGGAGCCCGAGCCCGAACCGGAGCCCGAGGAGACCGTGACCGGCGTGCTCGACATCCTGGCCAACGGCAGCGGCTTCGTGCGGGTCGGTGAGTCGGGACAGTCCCGTGACGACGTATACGTCTCGCCCGCCCAGATCCGCCGCTGTGAGCTGCGCGCCGGCGACGACGTGAGCGGCCCGGTGCGCCCGCCCCGCCGCAGCGAGCGCCACCCCTCACTGGTCCGGGTCGAAACGGTGAACGACGGCCCGGCCGAGCCGCCCGAGGAGCGGCCCTGGTTCGACAGCCTGCCCGCGGTCTTCGCCTCCGCCCGTCTTCCGTCGCCCTCGGCGATCGAGGCGGTGCCCTTCGGCCGCGGATCGCGTGTGGTCATCGCAGGGCCCCCGGGCGCCGGCGCCACCACGCTGCTGCGACAGATCGCCGACACGTTGCGCGAGTTGGACGACCTCGACCTGCAGGTGGTCCTGGTGGGGGTCCGCCCGGAGGAGGTCACCGACTGGCGCGCCGCCGAGGGCATGTCGGTAACGGGCGGCGGCTTCGACCGTTCCCCAGAGGCGCAGGCTCAGGCGGCGGAGCTGGCGGTCGAGCGAGCCAAGCGCCGGGCAGAGCGGGGCGGCCACGCCGCGGTCCTGATCGATTCCCTCGAGGCTCTACCTGCTGGGGTCCGGCGGCGCTTGTTCGGCGCCGCGCGCGCCACCGAGGAGGGCGGCAGCGTCACGGTCGTGGCCAGCGCCAGCGAGGGCTCGGAGGCGCTGCGCTGGGCCACGAGCCGCATCGTGCTCGAGCCGGGCGGCACTGCCGCCGCCCAGAGCGGCACGCTCCACGCCGACCGCCTGTCCTGAGCGGCGGCCTTACTTCACCTGGAGCGTCTGCGCCATCGTGGTCGGGTGCACCTGGCACACCAGCCGGTAGGTGCCCTTCACCTTCGGCGTGATGCTGAAGGTGCCACGCGTCCGCCCCCCGTAGCCCGAGGAGAAGCCGCGCGGGCCGTTGGCCACGGTGACGCTGTGCGGGCGGCTGCCGCCGAAGCGCCAGCTGAGGGTCTCGCCCACCCGGGCCGTGACCTTCCCCGGACGGAAGAAGTCGTCGCCGATCTCCAGCGGGTTGCCGTTGAAGGAGGCGAACACGCCGCGCGGTTTGGCCAGCTGGGGCACGACCAGGTCGTAGTTGGGCGTCCGGTCGAAGCGCTTCGGCCGGTTGAGCTCCACGATGTCCTTGGGCATGGGGCCACAGCGCTTCACCGAGTCGTCCTCGACGAAGTAGGTCGCCCAGAAGCCCATGGCGTCGACATGCAGGTTGTGGTTGTCGTGCACCGCAGCCCTGCGCAGAACCTCGCCCTTGACGATCGGAATGCCCTTCAGCGTCCCGTACGCGCCGGTGCCGATCGGCCCGGGCTCATGCAGGATCGGGCGGATGGTGTTGTACACGTGGTCGGGCGCCCCGTGGTAGACGGGCGCCTTGAACAGCCGCCGCCGGCAGCTGAGGCTCTGCAGGGTGTGGTACTTGCCCCCGCCGTGCTGGTGGTTGGAGGCCATGAGCAGACGGCCGGAGAACGGCGCCGTCCAGTCGCTGCTGTCGACGAAGTTGGAGCCCTTCTTTCCGCCGCCCGGCACGTCATAGGCCATGGCCTTGAGGAGCTGCGCGCAGTTGCCGATCACCAGCGGCGCGACCGACGTGCGCTTCTCGGTCGTGTAGTGGACGCGCGAGCGGATGTAGAAGCTCTTGGGCCGCTTGTAGTGGTTCATGACCATCGCGACCAACCGCCAGTCCGGCGCCGAGCCGTCGGCCAGCCGGTTATTGATCCCGTAGCGATTGCGGAACGCCGGGCTCGAGGGTCGCAGCACCCCGCCGCTCGGGTGCTCCTCGCCCCGGCCGCCGATCCAGCCGGCGCCGGGCCAACAGCTGCCGGGAGCCTGGTCCACACGTCCGGGCGCGAAATAGAGGAAGTGGTGCACCATCATCTTCGCGATCGGCAGCGGCTTGGCGTCCGGCTTCTTGCTGTCGACCAGCGCCATCTCCTTGAAGCCCAGGATGTAGCCCGGCTTGGCGGGCGCCTGACGGCCGTCGGCTTCCAGGCTCACCTGGTGCGTGTCGTGCACGTAGGGCAGCGAGTTGATCTTGGGGGAGTAGAAGGTCAACACCTTCTCCTTCGCCCCGGCCGCCGGTGCGAGCAGCACCAGCGCTGCGAGCGCCATCGCCACAACCCCCACCAGCTTCGTCCTCACTCCTGCCTCCCAGGCTACTTGCAGACCGGCTGCGAGATTACCAGCCGCAGCGACGGTAGGCGACGCGTTCCCAGGAGGGCTCGGGGGACAGCTCGATCAGCTCGTGGTTGCGATCGGGCTGCGCGTAGCCGAACGAGTGATCGTGCTCGTCGAAGACCAGCTCCAGCTCGCCCTCCATCACCCGCTGGTCCAGCCATGCCCCGCGGAACACCAGCCTGCGGATCCAGTGGACGAGCGAGCGCTCCGAAGGGCCGTTGAGCTCGCCCCAGCAGTCGTTGATGTGCTCGCCCAGGCCCGAGTGGGGCTCGGTCACCTCGCCGTTGACGGCCAGGTTCACCAGGTCCTCGCGCTCATCCTCGCCGAGCTCGCCTTCGACGAATCCCAGCTTGGCGGCGGCCTGCTCGACCCGCTCGCCGAAGTCGCGCTCGTTGAACGTGAAGCGCAGCTCGCCGTACTCCAGGACGTAGTCGGAGCCGGACTCGTAGTTTCCGCGGCGGGTGGTGTCCATCGGCAGAGCGCCGGCCGGGCCGGCGTCGGCATCCTACGGCGGATTCCTGCCCTGCCGCAGGCCTGCAAGCCCGGTTGCAGTGCCTCGCGCCGCGGGGGGCGGATTCCCGCCGCCCGGCACTTCTGACGGGCATGGACAGAGCTCGCTCGCTGCTGGTGGTCGAGGATGACGAGGCCACCCGTGGGTTCCTCCTCGAGAACCTGAACGCCGACGGGTTCCGGGCGGCCGGCGCCGCCGGCGTCGCCGAGGGTCTCCGCGCGATCGAGGTGCGCCAGCCGGCCCTCGTGGTGCTCGACCTCGCGCTCAGGGACGGCAGCGGGCTCGAGCTCCTCGACCGGATGCGGGCGGCCGACGGGCTCTCCAGCCGAGTGGATCCCGAGGTCCCGGTCCTCGTGCTCAGCGGCCGCGCGGGCGAGGCCGATCGCGTGCGCAGCTTCGCCCGCGGCGCTGACGACCATCTGTGTAAACCCTTCCTGTACCAAGAGCTGCTCGCCCGAGTACGTGCCCTGCTTCGCCGGACCGAGGGCCGACGGCGGCGAGGGCTGCTCCGGATCGGCGAGCTCACGGTGGACCCCCACACGCGAGCAGTCCGGCTGGCGGGGCGGGCGATCGGGCTCTCGGCCAAGGAGTTCGCCCTGCTGCACGCGCTGGCCGAGGATCCCACGCGGGTGTACGACAAGCAGGAGCTTCTCCGTGACGTCTGGGGGTACGCCACGCCGGGGAACACCCGCACGCTCGACGCCCACGCCTGCCGTCTGCGCAAGAAGCTGACGCCCTCGGCGCGGCCCTGGGTGGTCAACGTGCGCGGTGTGGGCTACAAGCTCACGGAGGCGCTGTGAGCCTCGGCGCGGCCTGCGGTCTCGTGCTCGCTCTCGCCGGTTTGGGCGCGGTCGCCGGGGCACGGCGCAGGCTGCGGTCCCGGTTGGAGGTCGTCGCCCGTGCCGAGCACGAGCTGCGCGGTTCGGCCACGGCCATGCTGCTCGCCTGCGAGCGCCAGGCTCGCGACCCCGCGGCGGCGCACCACACGGGGGTCCTGGCCGCTCAGCTCGACCGCCTGGTCGCCGGGCTCGCCGACCTTCACGCGGCGCGAACCGGCCGTCCCCCGGCGGTCTCGTGCGACCCGATCGACCTGCAGCGGTACACCCGGTCCACCCTTGCGGCCTGGGAGGGCCCGGTCCGGGCTTCGGTCGACTGGCGGGCCGGGCCGGATCGGATCGCGGCCGACCGGGGCCGCCTCGCCCAGGCGCTCGGCAACGTGATCGCCAATGCGGCCGAGCACGGCGCCGGGGAGGTGAAGGTGCAGGCCCGCCGTGGCGCGGGCGGTGTGCGCGTGGAGGTGAGCAACGCGCACCCCAGGGAACGGAGGACGGGGGGCCGGCCGCCGCCGGAGCGGGGGCGGGGGCTCGGCATTGCCGCCCGGGCGGCGCGTGACCTCGGAGGCCGGCTCTTGGTCGAGAGCGACGAGCGGGCGACGCTGGCGGTCCTCGAGCTGCCCGAACGGGCCGTCTCCCCGAAGGGCCGCGCGGCGTGAAGGCCCGCCGCCGCCGGGGCCTGGTGCTGGTGTCGCTCGCCCTTGCGAGCGGCGGGCTCGCGGCGTCGCAGGTCCACCAGCGCGAACGGCAGGTGGAGGCTCAGGTGGGTCCGCTCGTGTCCGTGCTCGTCGCCGCCCGGGACCTGCCGGCCGGCGCCCGCCTCGGATCCGGTTCGCTGGGCCGGCGGCGGGTGCCGGCCCGCTTCGTGCCTCCCGACGCGCTCACCAGCCCGGCCGAGGTCGCGGGCGCGCGGACCGGGGCCACCGTGGCTGCGGGCGGCTACCTGACGGCTGGACACCTGCGCGAGGCGGGAGGCGGCGCCGCCGGAGGAGCGGCCGGCACTGCCCTGGAGGACGGCGAGCGAGCGCTCGAGGTGGCAGTCAGCGGCGGAAGCGCGCTCGCGCAGGCCGCGGTCGGCAGCCGGGTCGACGTGGTCGTCTGCACGGAGTCCCGCGAAGGCGCTGGGAGGGCGTTCGTGGCCCTGGAGGACGTGGAGCTCCTGGGTCTGCGCGCCGGGGCCGGCTCGGGGACCCTCGAAGCGGAGGACGCGGTGGCCGGAGCGAGCGCGGCGGCGGAGGCGCTGGCGGTGCTGCGGGTGACTCTGCGCCAGGCCGTCTACCTGACCGCCGCCGAGAACTTCGGCCGCGAGGTGCGCCTGCTGGTCCGCCCGCCCGGCGACCGCGGCCGCAGCGCCGGCGCCTCGACGACGGAGGCGGAGCTGTGAGCCGGGCCCGGGCGGGCGCGCCGGCCGCCCGGCCGGCGCCCGCGCCGCCCCGGCCGGGCGGGGCACCGTGGTTAGGACCTACGGAGGCCCGCGCGGTCCGGCCGGGGCTCAGGAGGGCCGCCGCGCCGCCTCCAGCACCTCCACGCTCCCGTCCGGCGCCCCCAGAAGCGCCCGCTCGGCCAGCCCGATGAAGAGCCCGTGCTCCACCACGCCGGGCACGAGCTTCAGCTGTGGTCCCAGGCTGTCCAGATCGCTCTCCGGCGCCAGCGGGCAGTCCAGGATGTGATGGCCCTCGTCGGTGAGGTAGGGCCGGCCGTCGGCCCCGGTGCGCAACTCGCCTTCCGGGAGCAGCGCCGTCAGCCGGCGCCGTGTGTCCTGCCAGGCGAAGCGCACCACCTCGACCGGCAGCCGGAAGTGCTCGCCCAGGTGCTGGACCTTCTTCGGGGTCTCCGCGACCACCACGAAGCGGCGCGCGGCCGTAATCACGATCTTCTCGCGCAGGAGCGCTCCGCCGCCGCCCTTGATCAGTCGCAGCTCGGGATCGACCTCGTCGGCGCCGTCGAGCGCGAGGTCCAGCTCCAGTGAGCCGTCGAGCTCCACGATCTCGATCCCCACCCGCCCGGCCAGCTCGGCCGTCCGGTTGGAGGCCACCGCGGCGCGCACATCGAGCCCGCGCGCCCCCAGGTGCTCGACGACCTTCCACACCGCGCGGCCGGAACCCAGCCCGATGGTCATCCCCGGCTGCACCAGCTCGGCCGCGGCGGCGGCTGCCGCCTCGCGCGCGCTCGCCTGCGGATCGCCCACGGCACGCAGCATCGCAGGCAGCGGCGGTTGGCGCCGGAAACGGGGCAGGCTACGTCGACCTGGTCCTGATATACCGCCTCGTGCTGCAGGGCGACCGGACGCCGATCCCGAGTCGAGGACCAATAACAGGGAGGAACACACGATGGCCCGGATGACCCCCGACCCGACGTTCTACGCCACGGCCGACGACGCGGTGGCCGCGCCCCGCGAGGAGCTCGGCTACGTGGCCACGATCGACGTCACCGAGAACGGCGGAGGCAAGCCGGACGCCCTCGGAGTCGTGGACCTCGATGAGAGCTCGCCCGACTACGGAACGCTGGTCGGTCGGGTGGAGATGCCGAACGTCGGCGACGAGCTGCACCACTTCGGCTGGAACGCCTGCTCGTCGGCGCTCTGCCCGTGGATGCCCCATCCGCACGTGGAGCGGCGGTACCTCGTGGTGCCGGGGCTGCGCTCCTCGCGCCTCCACGTGCTTGACACCAAGGCCGACCCGCGGCAGCCCGAGATCGTGAAGGTGATCGAGCCCGAGGAGATCGCCCAGAAGACCGGCTACAGCCGCTCGCACACGGTCCACTGCGGCCCCGACGGCATCTACGTCAGCGCCCTCGGCAACCCCGCTGGGGACGGCCCCGGGGGCATCTACATGCTCGACCACGACAACTTCACGGTGAAGGGTGCCTGGGAGCGGGACCGCGGGCCGCAGGAGCTGGCCTACGACTTCTGGTGGCACCTGGGCTACGACCGGGTGATCACGAGCGAATGGGGCACCCCGAACATGGTCGAGGACGGGGTGAATCCCGAGCTGCTGCTGAGCAACAAGTACGGCCACCGGCTGCACGTGTTCGACATGAAGGAGCGCCGCCACGTCCAGGAGATCGACCTGGGCGCCGAGCACCAGATGGTGCTCGAGCTGCGTCCCGCTCACGATCCGGACAAGGCCTACGGGTTCGTGGGCGTGGTGGTGTCGACCGCCGACCTGTCCGCGTCGGTGTGGCTGTGGTCGCGCAGCGACGACGGCGGGTTCGAGGCTCGCAAGGTGATCACGATTCCGGCCGAGCCGGCGGAGCCCGATCAGCTGCCCGACGCCCTCAAGCCCTTCGGCGCCGTGCCGCCGCTGGTCACCGACATCGCGCTGTCGGTGGACGACCGCTCGCTGCTCGTCTCCTGCTGGGGCACGGGCGAGCTCAAGCGCTACGACGTGAGCGATCCCGGCAACCCGCGCGAGACCGGCTCGGTGCGCCTGGGCGGGATCGTGGGGCGGGCGCCGCACCCCGCCGCGGGACCCGTCAACGGCGGACCGCAGATGGTGGAGCTGAGCCGGGACGGCAGGCGGGTGTACCTGACCAACTCGCTGTACCGCTCCTGGGATGCGCAGTTCTACCCCGAGGGCATGCGGGGGTGGCTGGTCAAGCTCCACGCCCCGGAGGACGGCTCGCTGACGCTCGACCCGGACCTGTTCGTGGAGTTCCCCGAGGGCGAGCGCCCGCACCAGGTGCGCCTGCAGGGCGGCGACGCCTCCTCGGACTCCTACTGCTTCCCCAACAACGGGGGCTGAGCTGGAGGCGCTCCCTCTCGCCACGCTGGCCCTGCTGGGGGCCTACCACGGGATCAACCCGGCGATGGGCTGGCTCTTCGCGGTCAGCTTGGGCATGCAGGACCGCGACCGCCGCTCGGTGCTGCGGGCGCTCCCGCCGATCGCGATCGGGCATGAGCTGGCGCTCGCCCTCGTCGCGCTGCTGGTGATCAGCGCCGGGCTGGCCACGACGCCCCGCACGCTCCACCTGGTGGCGGCGGCGATGCTGATCGGGTTCGGGCTCTTCCGATTTCTGAAGCCACGGGTGCATCCGCGCTGGACCAAGATGCGGGTGAGTCCGCGGGAGCTCACCTGGTGGTCGTTTCTCATGTCCAGTGCCCACGGGGCCGGCCTGATGGTTGCGCCGGTGCTGATGGGCACCGGAGTGGCGACGGCCGGCGCCCACGACGGCCACGAGCACCCGGTGGTCACGATGTCCATGGGGGAGGGCCTGCTGGCGGTGACCGTCCACGTGGGCGCGATGCTGATAGTGATGGCGGTGGTCTCGCTGCTGGTCTACGAGAAGCTCGGCCTCACCGTGCTGCGCCGGGCCTGGATCAACTCAGACCAGATGTGGGCCGCCGCCTTCGTGATCGCCGGCGTGGCCACCCTGCTCAGCTGAGCGACACTCCGTCAGGCCGCCTGACCATCCGCTAGACTTACGGAACGTAAGCCCCTTCCTGGAGAACGAGAAGAAACCATGGAGACACTCCTGCTGATACCGGTGGACGACTCGGTCGTCTACCCGAACATGCAAGTGACGCTCGCGGTGGACGCGGGCACCGAGGAGCGTGTGGTGCTGGTGCCGCGCAAGGGCGACGAGTTCGCGAGCGTCGGCACGGTGGCTGCCGTGGTGGACCAGGTGCGGCTGCCCGGCGGCGGACGCGCCGTGTCACTCGACGGCCAACATCGCGCCCTGATCGGTGCGGCGAGCACCGATGCGAGCGGTGCCCTTCGCGTTGAGGTGACCGCGCACCCGGACGACGTGCCGGTGGACGGTCGCACACGCGACCTGGAGCGCGAGTACCGCGCGGTGGTCGAGGAGATCCTCGAGCTCCGCGGCGACGACGGCCGCATCGCGGCGTTCGTGCGCTCGATCACCGAGCCCGGCGCCCTGGCCGACACCTCGGGCTACTCGCCTGACCTCAGCTACGAGCAGAAGGTCGAGATCCTCGAGACGCTCGACGTAACGGAGCGGCTCGAGAAGGCGCTAGCGATGCAGCGTGAGCGACTGACCGAGCTGCAGGTGCGGGCCCGGATCCGCGACGACGTGCAGTCCGGCGCCGAGAAGCAGCAACGCGAGTACTTCCTGCGCAAGCAGATGGAGTCCATCCGCAAGGAGCTGGACGAGGACGACGCCTCGGTCGTGGAGGAGTACCGGGCCAAGATCGAGGAGGCCGGGATGCCGGAGGAGGTGCGCGAGCAGGCCGAGCGCGAGCTGGGCCGGCTGGAGCGCATGGGCGAGCAGTCCGGCGAGGCCTCGATGATCCGCAGCTATCTCGACTGGCTGATCGCCGTGCCGTGGAGCGAGCGCTCGGAGGAGCGGCTCGATCCCGTCAACGCCCGCGAGGTGCTGGACGCCGACCACGCCGGCCTCGAGGACGTCAAGGACCGCATCGTCGAGTACATCGCGGTGCGCAAGCTGCGCCAGGAGCGCGGCATCGCGGCCGACAAGCGCTCGGGCGCGATCCTGACCCTGATCGGCCCCCCCGGCACGGGCAAGACCTCGATCGGCGAGTCCATCGCCCGGGCCACGGGCCGCGAGTTCGTGCGCATGTCGCTGGGCGGCGTGCGTGACGAGGCCGAGATCCGCGGGCACCGGCGCACCTACATCGGCGCACTCCCGGGCCGGCTGGTCCGCGCCCTGCGCGATGCCGGGACGATGAACCCGGTGATCATGCTCGACGAGGTCGACAAGGTTGGCGCCGACTGGCGCGGCGACCCCAGCGCGGCTCTGCTCGAGGTGCTGGACCCGGCCCAGAACCACTCGTTCCGCGACCACTACCTCGACGTGGAGCTCGACCTCTCCGAGGTCGTGTTCATCGCCACGGCCAACATGGCCGAGACGATCCCGGCGCCGTTGCTCGACCGGATGGAGGTCGTTCGCTTCGACGGCTACACCACCGAGGAGAAGGTGGCGATCGCCCGCGGGTACCTGTGGCCGCGCCAGCGCGAGCGCAACGGGCTGCGCGAGGACGAGGTGCAGATCGGCGACGAGGCGTTGCGTGCCGTGGTCACCGACTACACCCGCGAGGCGGGCGTCCGCAACCTCGAGCGCGAGCTGGGGACGCTGCTGCGCAAGACCGCGACGAAGCTCGCGTCGGGGGCCGTCGAGGCCCCGGTCGAGCTCGGCGTCGAGAGCCTGCGAGACGCCCTCGGCCGCCAGCGCTTCTACCAGGAGTCGGCGGAGCGCACAGCGGTGCCGGGCGTGTCCACCGGCCTCAGCGTGACCGGCGCAGGCGGCGACGTGCTCTTCATCGAGGCCACCTCGATGCGAGGCAAGGACGGCCTGGTCCTCACCGGCCAGCTGGGGGACGTGATGAAGGAGTCCGCGCGGATCGCGCTGTCGTACGTGCGTGGCCACGCCGACCGGCTGGGCATCGAGGAGGACAGCTTCGACGGGCGGGAGTTCCATGTCCACGTGCCCGCGGGAGCGATCCCCAAGGACGGCCCGAGCGCCGGCATCACGATGACCACCGCCCTGGCGTCGCTCTTGAGCGGGCGCCCGGTGAAGCACACGGTCGGCATGACCGGCGAGGTCACGCTCCAGGGACGGGTCCTGCCGATCGGCGGTGTCAAGCAGAAGGTGCTGGCCGCCCACGCGGCCGGGCTCACCGACGTGATCCTGCCGGAGCGCAACCGCCCCGACCTGGACGACGTGCCCGAGGAGGTCCGCGAGGCGATGACCTTCCACCCGGTGATCACCGTGGACGAGGTGCTGGAGCTCGCGCTCGAGCCCACGCCGGCGACGGCGCTGACGGCCTAGGACCGATCGAACACGAAGGGGGCGCGGCCGCCTGCCGGCGGCCGCGCCTCTGAAACAGGGTTGACGCCGGAACGTTCCGGGGTAGCGCCATGAGATGGAGCCCGCGTGTCCCTGACACTCGTCCTGGGCCTTGGGCTGGCCGTCGCCTCGGCCGCCGCCAGCAACGTCGGCTTCCTGATGCGCGCCCGGGGCGCGGCGGAGGTCGAGGACGTCGACGCGCGCCACCTTCTCCACAGCGCCGTCGCGCTGTTTCGCTCGCGCTGGTGGGCCATCGGCTACGCGGTGGCCGTGGTGTCCTACGTGCTCCACGTGGGCTCTCTCGCCCTGGCTCCGCTGTCGCTGGTCCAGGCGGTCCTGTCGGGAGGCATCGTGTTGCTGGGCGTCTTCGCCGAGCGGGCGTTCGGCCTCGAGCTGGGGAAGCGGGAGTGGCTGGGGCTCGGCATAGCCGCGTTGGGGCTGGCGTTCCTGGCGCTCACCGGCGGGGGCTCCGAGGAGGGCCAGGAGACGGCCGACTACTCGGTGGCGGCGATGGTGGCGTTCGAGTCCGGGCTGGTGGCCATCGGCGTCGCCCTGTTGCTCTCCTGCCGCGCGCCGAAAGCCAGAGAGCGGCAGGGTGTGATGCTGGGCGCAGCCGCCGGGCTGTTGTTCACCGTCACCCACGTGGCCATCAAGGCGACCACCGGCAAACTCGACACCTCCGTCACCGAGCTGGTCGCGTCGCCGTTCCTGCCGATCGCCATCGCGGGCGGGATCGCGGCCTTCTTCATCTCCGCCCGGTCGCTGCAGATCGGTCCCGCCGTCCCGGTCATCGCCGTGACCTCCATCGCGGGCAACGCGTCGGCCATTCCCGCCGGGGTCGTCGTCTTCGGGGATCCTCTCGGCGACGACGCCCTCATGGTCGCGCTTCGCAGCCTGGCCTTCATACTCGTGACCGCCGCGGCAGCAACCATTCCGGCGCCGGTCAGGGCCGCCCGCGGCGCCAGGGACGAGCCCGCGGGGGCCGCCGCACACGTCTAGTTAGCCTGCGGGGACATGCGGAGCTTCCTCACCGCCGCCGTGCTCGGCGCGCTGGCGGCGGCGGGTTGTGGTGGTGAAAACGAGGGCGCGACCGGCCGCGCCGGCCCTGCGGCGGCCAACCTCGAGGTGGTGGTGCGCCCCGACGGACCGGGCTCGCCCGCCCGCCGCTTGCGGATCGAGTGCGCCCGACTCGGCCCCGGCTCGGCCGGCAGCCCCGAGTGCGAGCGGCTGGAAGGGCTGACGACGGCCGATCTCGCGCCGACGCCTCCCACCACCGCGTGCGCCGAGATCTTCGGGGGAGCGGCCGTGGCGAGCGTGCGCGGCACGATCCAGGGCCAGAGGGTGAGCGCCCGTTTCTCGCTCCGCGACGCCTGCGAGATCAGGCGCTGGCGGCGAAACCGGGTGCTGCTGGGAGAACCGCCGCTGCAGTAGGCGGCTAGATGCTGCGCGTGAGCCCGCCGTCCACGAGCAGTGCCACGCCCGTGATGTAGCTCGCCCGGGCCGAGCACAGGAAGACCGCGGCGGCGGCGAACTCCTCGACCGTCCCCAGGCGGCCGGCGGGCACCTCCTCGGCTGCCTGCTCCTCAGCCTGCTCCAGGGACCCCATCAGCTCACCGAGGCGGGCGGTGGCGATCCGTCCCGGAAGCGCGCTGTTGAGCGTCACGCCGTCGCCCGCCACCTGGCGGGCCACGGTCTTGAACGCGGCCAGCATCGAGGCCCGGTGGGCGTTCGAGAGCATCAGGTTGGGAATCGGCTCGCGCACCGCGCTCGACACCACGTTGAGGATGCGTCCGAAGCCGCGCTCGCGCATACCGGGCAGGGCCGCCTCGATCAGTGCCATTGGGGACAGCACCAACGTGCGGTAGGCGGCTTCCCACTGGTCCCGCTCGAAGCCGAGCGCATCGGGGTTGCCGGGCGGGCCGCCGGTGTTCGTGACGAGCACGTCGAGGGGTCCCAGCTCGGACTCGACGCGCTCCACCAGGGCGGGCGCGGCGTCAAGGTCGGCCGAGTCGTATACGTAGCCGCCTGCGCCGATCGCCTGCGCGGCGTCGCTGATGCGCTCCCGTGAGCGGGAGCTGATCGCCACCTGCGCGCCCTCCTCCACGAGCTGCGCCGCGATCGCCCGGCCCATGCCCTGTGACGCGCCGGTCACGAGCGCCACCCGTCCCTCGAGACCCAGGTCCATGGCGCCAATCTACCCGGGCCCGGGCGCCTGAGTGCGCCGCCGGCACCCGCGATCTGCTTCTATACCGGCCTTCAACGTCGAATTGCCGAGTCTCCGCTGTCCCGACGGCGGAGAACGGGGGACCCAACAGCGGTCGCCGGCCGCAGGGGCGAATCGTGGCACTCAGCCGCGTAGCGCACTTTCCAGCGCGAGCCCGTCAGCTCACCTCGTAGGCATCGGAAAGGGGAACGACACAGGTGGGATCAATCCTGGATGCCGTGCGTCGTCCGCTGTTTGCGGGCATGCTGGTGGGCCTCGTGCTGATGTGCGGGGCGGGTGTGGCGTCGGCCGACCGAATCGTGGGCGCGAGCTCGGCGGCGAGCGAGACGATGGTGGAGCGGGGCGATCGCGGCAATGCCGTTCGCAGCGTCCAGCGAGCCGTCGGCGTGCCCGCCGACGGCGTTTTCGGCCCGCAGACCGAGCGCGCCGTGCGCCGCTTCCAGCGCCGCCGCGGGCTGGTGGCGGACGGCGTGGTGGGCCCGGTGACGCGCCAAGCTCTCGGGCTTGCTCCGTTCAGCCGCTCGTCGGTCCGTAACCGCCGGCGGGGCGGTGGGGTGCCCGGCATCCTGCAGCAGATCGCGGAGTGCGAGTCCGGGGGCAACCCCCGGGCCGTGTCGCCGGGCGGCCTCTACCGGGGCAAGTACCAGTTCAGCGTCGGCACGTGGCGCGGCCTGGGCGCGCGCGGCGATCCCGCTGACGCGCCCGAGTGGCTCCAGGACCGGATGGCGCTCAGGCTGTATCGGCAGTCCGGGAACGCGCCCTGGCCGAACTGCCCCTAGCCGTCAGCGTCGCCACCCCGGCCAGGGTGGCGGCGCATATCAGGCCCAGCAGGCCGTAGGGGACGGCGTCCGTCGTGGCTTCGGCGAGCGCGCCGCCGCCGCCGGCGCCGACCAGATGGCCGACCGCCCAGGCCAGGTTGGCCAGCGCGAAGGCGAGCCCCTGGGCGAGGCCGGCCTCCTCGGAGGCGTCGGAGAGCAGGGCCATTCCCGGAGCCCAGAACCCGCCCAGGAAGGCAATGGACACCAGCACGGCCAGGCCGACGAGCAGCGCCGTGCCGGGCAGCGGCAGCAGCACCGCCATCACCGCGGCGCCCGCCAAGCCGACGCGGATGGGCAGCAGCCGGCCGCGGCGGTCGGAGAGGCGGCCGGCCAGAGGGCTGACCACCGCCTCGACCCCGGCCGTGACCAGGAAGATCGCGGCGATGGCGGTCCCGCTCGCGCCCAGGTCGTCCAGGCGGAGCGGCGCCAGCACCTCCACCACGCCGGCGAACAGCGCGGGCAGGATGAAGAGCCAGAAGCCCGCCAGCACCGGGCGGTGGCGCAGCGCGACGCCGAGCCCGCGTAGGCCGGCGCCCTCGCCCGGCGCCACTCCGGGCAGCATCCAGGCCCAGAAGGCGAGGCCGGCGGCCAGGACCGTCACCGCGCTGAACACGACCTCGGGGCCGAGCACGCTGGCCGCCCCGCCCAGCACCGGGCCCAGCAGCACGCCGACGATGGCCGCCGACAGCGCCGAGCCGATCATCTCGCCCCGCCGCTCCGCCGGCGAGGCCGACACCAGCCAGGCCATGCCGGCCGCCCACATGCACGCGCCGCCCAGGCCCTGGACGAAGCGGGCGGCGTCGAGCACGACGATCGAGTCGGCGAAGGCGAAGGCCAGGCTGGACAGGCCGAGCAGCGACAGCCCGAGCAGCAGGGTCGGCTTCACGCCCCAGCGCGCGGCCAGCCAGCCGGCGGGCACCGCGCCGGCGAACGTGCCCGCCGGATAGGCCGCGGAGAGCACCCCGGCTCCGGTCTTGGAGAGCCCGAAGTCGTCCGCGTACTGGGGCAGCAGCGGAGCTACGGCGGCGAAGAACATCGTGTCCACGAGCACCACCGCCGCGACCAGCCAGAACAGGCGGCGCATGGCTCGATGCTACGAGGTGGCAGGATCCGGCCGGTGCCCGCGCTGCTCGACGAGCTGATCGACTTCCTGCGCATCCCGAGCGTGTCCACCGGCGGCGGGGATGCCCAAGCGCTGCGCCGGGCGTGCGACTGGGTCTGCGAGCGGATCGACGCGGCCGGGGGCGAGGCGGAGGCGGTCACGCTCGACGGCGGGCATCCGATGGCGGTGGGCGAGCTGAGCGCGACCGGGGCGGGGGCGCCCACGGTACTGGCCTACGGGCACTACGACGTGCAGGATCCGGGACCGCTCGACGCCTGGGAGAGCCCGCCCTTCGAGCCCGACGAGCGCGAGGGCCGCCTATACGCGCGCGGGGCCGCCGACGACAAGGGCAACTTCCTGCCCCTTCTCCATGTGGCCTGCGAGATGGCCCGCTCGGGCCAGCTGCCGGTGAACGTGCGCTTCCTGGTGGAGGGGGAGGAGGAGATAGGCAGCCCCTCCGTGCTGAGGCGGCTGACCGAGGACGATCCCGGGGCGGACTGCGCGATCGTGTTCGACTCGCTCATGGCGGACGAGCGGACGCCGGCCATCGCGGTGGCCACGCGCGGGATGATCAAGGCCGACATCGAGGTGCGCACGGCAGAGCGCGACCTTCACTCCGGTCTCTACGGCGGCGGGGTGCCGAACGCGGCCCATGTGCTGATGGCGATGCTGGCTCAGCTGGCACCCGACGCCAACGGCCGCGTGCGTCCGGAGCTGGCCGCGGGCGTGGCCCCGCCCTCCGAGTCCGAGCGCGAGTCCTGGCGCCGGCTGCCGCCGGGAGCGGAGGCGCTCTCGTCGGTGGGCGCGACCGAGATCGCCGCGGGGGCGGCCGACGAGTTCTACGAGCGGACGGGCGCCCTGCCGGCGCTGGACGTGAACATGCTGGCGGGCGGCGAGCCACGCACGATCGTGCCGGCCACGGCGCGCGGATTCGTGAGCCTGCGCCTCGCGCCCGGCCAGCGAGCCGACGAGATGGCCCGGGTGATGGAGGACCTGTTGCGCGGCACCGCGCCCCAGAGCGCCCGGGTGGAGATCGGCTGGGAGCTGGCGGACCCGTCGCTGTTCGATCCGCAGGACCCCGCGCTGCAACTGGCCGCCGGGGCACTCGAGCGTGCCTGCGGCGTGCCGCCGGTGCTGATGCGCCTCGGCGGGACGCTGCCGCTGCTTTCCATCCTGGCCGAGCGCGGCATACCCACGGTCGTGAGCGGGTTCGTGCTCGACGCCGACGCAATCCACGCGCCCAACGAGAGCTACCGCCTGGAGAGCCTCCGGCTGGGCGAGCGGGCGGCGGGCGAGCTGTACCGGGCGCTGGCCGAGCTAGATGACTGATTCCACGACCCCGCGCACGCGGATGACGCACGGATACCGTCGCCGGATCGGGGTCATCGGGCTCGCCGATACTGACCAGTATCGGCTTCGCCCTGCTTTCCCCGCCCGGCTCGGTCCCGTGCGCCCCCGCGCACACGCGGCCGCGGAACCAATCATCTAGGCGAAGCGCCGGCGTAGGCGGTGGATCGACACCCGGGCCGCGCGCGGGCTCGTGGTGCTGACCACCCGCCAGTCCCGGGCGGCATCCTCGAGGAACGCGGACGCGGGCGGCCGCCCCGGGTCGGCGATGAGCACCTCGCTTCGCTCGTCGGTGAGGCGGGGCAGAAGCTCCAGAAGCAGGTCGACGTTGCGCCGCTCGTACAGCACGTCCGAGGCGAGCACCATGGGCCAGGGTGCCCGCTCGGTGAGCGGCTCTGGGGCGGCCCAGGAGCAGACCACGGTCTCGACCGCCACCCCGTTGCGCGCCGCGTTGGCGGCGGTCGCGAGCAGGGCGTCGCGCGACCAGTCGCTGGCCACCACCCGGCCTCCCGCGCGGGCCGCGGCGATGCTGGGCAGGCCCAGGCCGCAACCCAGCTCGAGCGTCCGGCGCCCGCGGAGCGAACGCATGGAGACGTCGTGGGCGAGCGCCACGCCGCTCGTCCAGAGCTCGGCCCAATAGGGCAGGAACTCCTCGTGCTCGAACGAGTCCTCGCTGAGAAGCGCCTCCGGGTCACGCGGGCGCGCCAGCTCCACCTCGCCGCCGGGCAGGGCGATGCGCTCCTCCACCGCGTCGGTCACGAGAGCCGGCCGGCTTTTTGCGCCGCGGCCTCGGCGGCCTCGAGCTGGCGCTCGATCAGGTCGAGCCCGGCACTCCAGAAGCCGGGGTCGGCCAGGTCCACGCCCACGATTGCGCCGAGCTCCTCCGGCGCCCGCGATCCGCCGGCGCGCAGCAGGTCCAGGTAGGCGGGCACGAAGGCCTCGCCCTCCTCCTCGTAGCGGCGGTAGACCGACAGGGCGAGCAGGTGGCCGTAGGCGTAGGCGTACACGTAGCCCGGCACGTCCACGAAGTGCCACACGTACGACCACCAGACGCCGTAGTCGTCGTCGAGCTCCACGCTGTCGCCCAGGAGGTCCTCCTGCGTGCCCAGCCACAGCTCGCCGAAGCGGTCGACCGAGAGCTCACCCGCCTCGCGCCGCTCGCTGTGCACGGCGTGCTCGAAGCGGTTCATCGCCACCTGGCGGAAGACCGCCGCCACGGCGCCGTCGAGCGAGCCCGCAAGCAGGTCGAGCCGCTCGGCCGGGCCCGGCGCCCGCTCGAGCAGCCGCTCCAGGACGATGGTCTCGCCGAAGATCGACGCCGTCTCCGCCAGGGTGAGCGGCGTGCTGAAGTGGAAGATGCCCTGGTCGCGAGCCAGCGAGGCGTGCACGCCGTGGCCCAGCTCGTGGGCCAGTACCAGCACGTCGTGCGGGCGCGACGTGTAGTTGAGCATCAAGTAGGGATGCGCCGACGGCACGGTGTAGGAGCAGAAGGCGCCGCCCCGCTTGCCGGGCCGGGGCGGGCCGTCGATGTGGCCGTTCTCGAAGAAGGGAGCGGCCGCCGCTCCGAGGTCCGTGGAGAAGCCGGAGTAGCAGTCCATGACGATCTCGCGCGCCTCGCCGTAGGTGATCTCGTCCTGGCTGTCGCTCACCGGCGCCATGCGGTCCCAGTGGGCCAGGCGCTCGAGGCCCAGCAGACCGGCCTTCAGGCGGTACCAGCGGCGGGCCAGGTCGTAGCGCGACTGCACGGCCTCGATCAGCGCCGCCACCGACTCGTCGCTGGCCTCGTTGGCCAGGTTGCGCGAGGCCAGCCAGTGCGGATAGGAGCGCAGGCGGTCCTTGGTGGCCTTGTCGGCCAGCAGGGTGTTGAACACGAACGCACGCGTGCGCAGGTCCTGCTTGAGCGAGGCGGTCAGGCCGGAGGCGGCCTCGGCGCGGCGCTCGCGGGCGGGGTCCTGAAGGCGGCTGAGCGCCTCCTCGAGTGAGATGACGTCGGAGCTCTCCGGAAGCGTCACCTCGATCGACGAGGTCTGTTCGGTGAACAGCCGCTGGAAGGCAGACGGCCCGGTGACGGCGGTCTCGGTGAGGATCCGCTCCTCGGGCTCCGAGAGCTGATGCGGCCGGTAGCGACGCACGGTTCGCAGGTGGTGACGGCAGAAGTCGAGCTCGTCCGCAGCGAGCACCTCGTCGGCCCGCTCGTCCGGCACGAGGTTCCACTCCAGCTCGAAGAACAGCAGCTCGGTCTCGATCGCCGCGCTCTTCTCCTGGGCGCTCTGCATGAGTGCCCCGCGCTTCGGGTCGGCCGTGTCGAGGGAGAAGTCCAGCATGGCGTAGGAGCCCGCCCGGCCCATAAGGTCGTAGATCGCGGCCAGCTCACGCATGGCGTCGGCGACGCCGCCGGCGTCGAGCTCACCGACGCGGCCGCGGTGCGCCAGCGCGAACGCCTCCGCCCGCTCGCGGGCTTGGTGGAGAAGATCGTCTACGCCCTCGGCGCCGCGGCCGTCCACGAGCGGCTGAAGATCCCAGGCGGCTGCTTCCAAGGTGGCTTCCATGGTGGCTGACGATAGACGTAGGCTCCGAGACCATGGCTGACGCGTTTTGCACCCCGCTCGAGGAGGCTCCGGCGGCGCTCGCCGGTGGCCGGCGGCTGCTGCTCAAGCGCGAGGACCTGCACGAGCTGGGAGCGTTCAAGTGGCGTGGTGCGCTGCCGGCGCTCGAGGCCTTCAGAGCCCGGGGGGCGGACGCGGTGGTCACGGCCTCGACCGGCAACCACGGCGCGGCCAGCGCATGGGCGGCGCAGCGGACCGGAATGCGCTGTGTGGTGTTCCTGCCCGAGGAGATGAGCGAGTCAAAGCTGGCGCTGCTCGAGTCGCTCGGGGCCGAGCTGCGTTTGGGTGGCGCCGACGTGGACGAGGCGAAGGACCGCGCCCGCGACTACGCCGCCGAGCAGGACCTGCCCTTCTTCGAGGACGGGGCGGAGCCGGCCCAGTTCGACGGCTACGCCGCGATCGGCAGGGAGATCCTCGATCAGCTGGGCGAGCCGCCGGGGCGCGTGGTCGTCCCGCTGGGAAACGGCGCGCTGTTGATCGGAGTGGCCCGGGCGATCGGCGATGTGACCGTCGGGGTGGTGGCCAAGGAGGCCCCGGTGATGGCCTGGAGCGTCGCTGCGGGCGAGCCGGTCCCCTGCGATCGCTGCGCCACGTTCGCCGACGGCATGGCCGTGCGGGTGGCGGTGCCGCTCGCGGTGGAGGAGCTGGTGGCGGCGCGCGTGCCGCTGGTCGAGGTGTCCGAGCGGGCATTGGCCCGGGCGGTGGCCGCCTTCGCGGCCGCCGGGCTGCGGGTGGAGGGCTCGGCCGCGGCGTCACTGGCCGCCCTGGAACAGCTCGAGCCGGCCGAGGGAGCCGAGGTGCTGATCGTCACCGGGCACAACATCGACGACGAGCTCTACCGGCGTGCGCTGGAGCACCCGGAGAGCTTTCCGGAGTAGATGACTGATTCCGAACCCTCGCACCCACGGATGACTCGCCATACCGTCGCTGGATCGGCACCCACGTCCTCGCCGATAGTTCATCCACTATTGGCTTCGTCCGCGGTCGCCGCCCAGCTCGGTCTGGCGCGCCCCCGTAGGCACGTGGATTCGGAACCAATCATCTAATGTCACTTCCCTTCGACATCACTCCCGAGCAGCGGGAGATCCAGAGGGTGTGCCGCGACTTCGCCGCGCGCGAGATCCGGCCGGTCTCGCTGGCGGTGGACGAGGCCGACACCGAGCTCCCGAGGGCGGTGTGGGAGAAGGCGGCGGCCATCGGCCTGACCTCGTTCATGCTGCCGGAGGAGGTCGGCGGCGGGGGGATGACCGATTGCCTGACCGGCTGCATCGTCCAGGAGGAGCTCTCCCACGGCTGCGCCGGAATCGGCAACCTGATCACGTCCAACGGCTTCTTCGCCGAGCCCGTGCTCGCGCTCGGCACCGAGGCCCAGCAACGTCGCTGGCTCGAGCCGCTGGTGGGCGGGCGTCCGCCGTTCACCGCCCTGGCCACCACGGAGCCGGCCGCCGGGTCGGACGCCGCCTCGATTCAGACCAGCGCCCGCCGCTCCGACGGCGGCTACGTGATCAGCGGGCAGAAGAGCTGGATCTCCAACGGCGGAGTGGCCGACTTCTACGTCGTCTTTGCGACGGTGGAGCCGGGCAGCGGACATCGCGGCGTCACGGCCTTCCTGCTCGAGAAGGGCGACGAGGGCCTTCACTGCGGCAAGCCCATGAAGAAGATGGGACAGCGCGCGATCGTCAACACCGAGCTGTTCCTGGAGGACGTGTTCGTGGGCGAGGACCGCCGGCTGGGCGACGAGGGCCAGGGCTTTCGCGGGCTGATGGCGACCTTCGACCGCTCGCGGGTCACCCTTGGCGCGTCCGCCACCGGCCTGGCCCGCGCCGCGCTGGAGTACGCGACCGCCTATGCGCGCGAGCGCGAGCAGTTCGGCCGGCCGATCGCCGAGCACCAGGCGGTCGCCTTCCGGCTGGCCGACATGGCTCTGCGGGTCGACGCCTCGCGGCTGCTGGTCTGGCGCGCGGCCCGGGCGCTGGACGTGGGCGAGCGGGCCACCGCGGAGGCCGCGATGGCCAAGCTGCACGCCTCCGAGACGGCTATGTGGTGCACCTGGGCGGCGGTCCAGACCCTGGGCGGCTGGGGCTATTCGCGCGAGTACCCGGTGGAGAAGTGGATGCGCGACGCGAAGCTCGAGGAGATCGAGGAGGGCACCTCGGACATCCAGCGGCTGATCATCGCCCGCGAGCTGCTGCGCGGCGTGTGACCTAGCGGGGCGTCTCCAGCCGCGCGCGGCGGTGCCGCTGGTCGAGGCTTCCGCGGCCGCGCACGTACTGGGATGACGCGTCGACCAGAGGCTGGAAGTCCCAGGGGGTGTTGCGGCCGGCGGCGAGCGCAGCCGTGACGAGGCGGCGCTCCCGCTGGCTCTCGCGGACCCGCTCTGTCAGCCCCGGCATGTCCCAGCGGGCAGCGACCGCCTCGTCGAAGGCCTGGTGCAGGTCGGCATGGCTTCCTCGGCCCGCCAGGTTGACGAGCTCGTGGGGGTCCTCTGCGAGGTCGTAGAGCTGGTCGGGATCGCCGTCACAGCGGATGAACTTGTGCGGGCCGCGGCGGATCATGACCGCGGGCGAGGTGAGGCCCTCCGCGAGGTACTCGCCAAGCACCTCGGCCGGGCCCTCGGCGGTCGGGTCGTCGAGCAGCGGCGCAAGGCTGGACCCGTCCATGTCCCGGGCGAGCTCATCGGCGGCGCCGGGCGCTGCCAGCTCGAGGAGGGTCGGCGCGAGGTCGAGCAGCGACACGGGGTCGGCCCGCCGCCCGGGTGCGATGCGGCCCGGCGCCGACACGATCAGGGGCACGCGGGCGGACGGCTCGAAGAACGACATCTTGTACCAGAGCCCCCGTTCGCCGAGCATCTCGCCGTGATCGGCAGTGAGGGCGACGACGGTGTCGCCGTCCAGGCCGGCGTCGCGCAGCGCGGCCAGCACCTCGCCGATGCGCTCGTCCACGTAGCTGATGGCCGCGTAGTAGCCGTGCCGCGCCGCCCGCAGCTGCTCTTCGGAGAGGGCGGCCTCGTCGATGCCGATCATGTCCCGCAGCCGCCGGCTGTGGGGGTCGGCCTCGTCCGCCGCCAGCGCGGGCACGGCGGGCCCGTCGATCGCCTCCTGCTCGTAGCGCTCCCAGTGCCGGCGGCGGACCTCCCAGGGGTCGTGGGGATGGCTGAAGGAGACGACCAGAAAGAACGGCTCGCCGGTATCGGCGCGGGCGAAGTCGAAGATCCGGCGCACCGCCCGGAACGCCACCTCGTCGTCGTAGTCGAGCTGCAGGCTGGCCGCGCAGACTCCGGGGGACAGCACGCTCTCCATCGTGTGGTACCACGGGAGGTGCTCGTCCACGGGCAGGGACCAGTCCGGTGTCCAGCCGAGGTCGGCGGGATAGACGTCGGTCGTGAGACGCTCCTCGAACCCGTGCAGCTGGTCCGGGCCGACGAAGTGCATCTTGCCCGCCAGGCAGGTGGCGTAGCCGGCCGCGCGCAGGTGATGGGCGATGGTGGGAAGCGACGCGCGCAGCTCCGCGGCGTTGTCGAAGACCTCGGTGTGTGACGGCAGCCGGCCGGTCAGGAGCGCGGCGCGCGATGGCGCGCACAACGGAGAGGCGCAGTACGCGCTCTCGAACACGACGCCCTCGTCCGCGAGCGACGTGATGTTCGGCGCCTGAACGACCGGATGCCCATAGGCGGGAAGCCACCCGGCGGCCAGCTGATCGAGCATGATCAAGACGACATTCGGCCGCCCGCCGCTCGCGGTCTCCATGCCTATCCGCCGCCCAGCGACCGCTCGAGCTCCTCGGCGCGGGCGACGCACTTAGGCGCCAGCTCGGGGGCGGCCTTCCGGTCGAGCCGATACTCGGGTCCGGACACGCACAGGGCGGCGATGCACGTTCCGTCGTCCCAGACGGGCACAGCGACGCCCACCAGCCCCTCCTCGAGCTCGCCTTCGGCGAGTGCGAAGCCGCGCCGGCGGATCGCACGGAGCTCGCGCGCAAGCGCCTCGGAGTCGACGATCGTGCGTTTCGTGCGCCTGGTCAGGCGGGCGCCGTTAGCTTCCGCCCCGTCGAACGCCAGCAGGACCTTGCCGTCGGCGGCGCAATGCAGCGGCGTGCGGATGCCCACCCACTTGCCGGACGACACGAAGTAGCTGCCGTCGGCCTGCGCGACGGTCATGACCTCCCGGCCGGCCGGCACCGCGAGCGTCACTGTTTCGCCCGTTTCGGCGGCGAGATCGTCCAGGATCGGCGCGGCGACGGTCACGAGCTCCCGGCCGGTCAGGGCGATCCTGCCGATCCTCGCGACCTCGGGGCCGAGCCGAAGGCGCCTCCCGGCGGCATCCCGCTCCAGAAAGCCGCGCGCTTCCATGGTCGACACGAGCCGCGAGGCGGTGCTCCTGTGAAGCCCGAGCCGGCCCGCGATCTCGGTGACCGTCAGGCCCTCAGCCTGCGTTCGGAACTGCAAAAGGACCTGCAACGCGCGGTCCGCGGTCTGAAGGGTCGCGCTCACGACCGGTCCGTCAGGACGCCTGCATGCACATGGCGCACACGCTGTGATAATACTGCACGCCGCCAGTCCCGGACGGAGGGGAGTAGGCATGCAGCGGCTGCTGAGAGGGATCGACCCGGTCGTCTTCTTCGGAGCGACCGCGGTGTCCCTCGCGTTCGTGTTGTGGGGCGTGCTGGGCACCGACAGCCTCGGCTCGGTCATGTCGTCGGTGCTCGACTGGGTGATCAGCAACTTCGGCTGGGCCTTCGTGCTCATCGCGACCGTGGCGCTGCTGTTCTGCATCGTCGTGGCGATCAGCCCGTACGGCAGAATCCGCCTCGGACCCGACGACAGCCGGCCGGAGTTCAGGACCGTGTCCTGGATAGCGATGATGTTCGCCGCCGGGCTGGGTCTCGGGCTCCTGTTCTACGGCGTCGCCGAGCCGATCTCCCACTTCGCCGCCCCGCCCCATGGGCTCGCCGAGCCGCGCACCCAGGAGGCGGCTCAGGTCGCGCTCGAGACCACCTATTTCCACTGGGGCTTCAACGGCTGGGCGATCTACGCGATCATGGGGCTCGCGCTCGCGTACTTCACCTTTCGCAAGGGGCGCAAGAACCTGGTGAGCGCGACTTTCGCCCCCTTGCTGGGCGAGAACGTCAGCGAGCGCCCGATCGGCAGGACGATCGACGCCCTCGCGATCTTCGCCACGCTGTTCGGCACCGCCACCTCCCTCGGGCTGGGCGCGCTGCAGATCAACAGCGGTCTCAACTTCCTCTGGGACGTGCGTATCTCGAACGGGATCGCCGTCGTGATCATCGTGATCATCACCGCGCTGTTCGTGCTCTCGGCGGTGTCCGGCGTGGAGCGCGGGATCCAGTTTCTCAGCAACCTGAGCGGTGGGGCCACGGTCGCGCTGATGGTCTTCTTCCTGGTGGTCGGCCCGACGGTGTTCGTCATCAGCACCGCGATCGAGACCATCGGCGGCTACCTGATCCGCCTGCCCGAGATGAGCATCCGCACGGGGGTCTTCACCGACTCCGACTGGATGGCGGCGTGGACGATCTTCTACTGGGCGTGGTGGATCTCGTGGGCGCCGTTCGTGGGGACCTTCGTGGCCCGCATCTCGCGCGGCCGCACGATCCGGGAGTTCATCCTCGGCGTGGTGGCCGCGCCTACCGGGATGGGCTTCATCTGGTTCGCGATCGTCGGAGCCACTGGGATCGACCTGCAGACCAGCGGTCAGGCGGACCTGATCGGCACCACCTCCACGCCTGAGCTCTCACTCTTCACGGCGCTCGAGCAGCTCCCGCTCACGACCATCGTGTCCGTCCTGGCCCTGATCCTGATCGCGTTCTTCTTCATCAGCGGGGCGGACGCCGCCTCGATCGTCATGGCCATGCTCGCATCGCGCGGCGCGTTGGAGCCGGCGCGGCTGGTGACCGCGACCATGGGCTGCCTGATGGGCGCGATCGCCTCGGCGCTGCTGCTGGTCGGCGGCCTGACAGCGCTTCAGCAGGGCGCTGTCCTCGCGTCGGTGCCGTTCACCTTCGTGATTGTGGGAATCGGCTGGAGCTTGGTCAAGGTCCTGCGGCAGGAGCGGTTACCGCCACGCGCGCCGGTTGAGGCTCCGGCCGGGGTGGCGCCGCGGCCGGCGGTCGGGCCGGGCACCTACGCGGACGACACGCTGGAGGGGTGAGGAAGCGGATGCGTGCTCGGGTCTACGCAGTGCTGTTCGCCGTAGCACTCCTCGCGACGGCCTGCGGGGAAGAAGAGCAGGAACCCGGCTCGGCACAACCGCAGGGCGCGAGGCTGCGGATCACTCTGGGCACCCAGGACTTCCCCGAGGCCCGCATCCTGGGCGAGTTGTGGCGTCAGGCGCTGGCGGTGAACGGGTACACGGTCGATCTCCGCAAGAGAGTCGGCCCGGCGGCCGACCTCGACCAAGAGTTGCGGGACCGTGAGATCGACGGCCACGTTGCGTACACCGGGACGGTGCTGTCAGTGGTGGCGGGCGAGGAGGTGTCGGGCCTCGACCCCGAGGAGACGTACCGGGAGGTGAAGACCTTCTACGACGGCCGCGGCATGGCGGTGAGCGAGATGACGCCGTTCGAGAACGTCGACGCGATCGCCACGACCGAGGCGTTCGCCCAGGAGAACGACCTCGAGACGATCGCCGACCTGCGCAAGCTCAAGTCGTTCACCCTGGGAGCGCGGCCCGAGTTCGAGAGCCTCTACCTCGGTCTGGAGGGCCTGCAGGAGGTCTACGGGCTCACCAACGCAACCTTCAAGCCGATCACCCTCGGGGCCCAGTACACCGCGCTGGACGAGGGCGACGTCGATGCCGCCAACGTTTTCAGTACCGATCCACAGCTCGAGACCGGCGACTACGCCGTGCTGAAGGACCCGAAGCTGCTGTTCGGCTCCCAGAATGTCGTGATGGTCGTCGACGCGGACAAGCTCGAGCGCATCGGTCGCGAGGAGTTCCTGAAGGTCGTCGACGCGGTGAACAGCCGGCTGACGAGCTCTGACATGGTGGCGATGAACGCCGCGGTGACCGAGGGCCAGGACGACGGCGAGGTGGCGCGGCGCTTCCTGGTCGAGGCGGGCCTGCAGCGACCCCTGGGTTCCGACGGCGGCTAGGAGGAGGCGCTAATGCCCGAAGGGCACACAAACCCGTTCGAGGGAGTCACCGACTTCTTCAGCGAGCTGAAACGGATGCGGGAAGTCGGCACCCGCGGCTACGAGCACGCGAACGAGGATCGAGACCGCAGCTACGCGAGGGCCTGGGTTCCGGCTACCGACATCTTCGCCCGCAACGGCGACCTCGTGATCCGGATCGAGGTCGCGGGCCAGAGGCCCGAGGACGTGGACATCACCTTCTCGGGTGGCATCCTGTCCGTCTCCGGGCAGCGCAGGACCGAGGAGGACACCGGGGGTGACGACAGCTTCTACATCCGCGAGCGCTTCCACGGAGCGTTCCGGCGAGCCATCACGTTGCCCCCGGGCACCGATGACTCCCAGATCGCGGCCGAGTTCTTCAACGGCCTCGTGGAGATCACCGTCCGGGGCGGCGTGAGCGGCGCCCCCCCGCAACGGATCGCGCTGACGGACAGGTCGAGCAAGGCCCAGACCCGCTCGCTCGGCTAGGTCTCCGCCGCCGGCGGCGGCTCCGCGATCCCCCAGGCGTCGGCGCCGCCATCGACCACGATGGTCGTTCCGGTGACGTAGGCGCCTCCCGCGGAGGCCAGGAAGGCGATCAGGCCGGCGACCTCCTCGGGGCGGCCCAGGCGCCCGAGCGGCACCGACCGCTCCCAAGCAGCCCGAGCCTCCTCGCCGTAGCCCTCGAGCCCCTCGGTGAGGATCGTCCCGGGCGCGACGCAGACCGTGCGGATGCGATGACGGCTCCACTCGAGCGCCAGCCCCGAAGCGAGGTTGGAGACCGCCGCCCTTCCGGCCGCGGCGTGGGCGAAGCCCGGGATGCCCCGAAGCGGGCTGAACCCGAGGAAGACGATCAGCCCCCCGCGGGCCGGGATCATCGCCCGGGTGGCCACGGCCCGGGTCATGCTCCAGACCGCGTCGACCGTCACCCGGCCGACCGCGCGCCAGCCGCGGTCGGAGATCTCCTCGGCGGGGGCGGAGAACTGCCCGCCGGCGTTGTTGACCAGCACGTCGATGGTCCCGAAGCGCTCGAGCGTGGCGCTCACCACCCGCTCGACCTGCTCTGGCTCACGCAGGTCGGCGGCGACGTCGAGGCACTCGCCGCCGTCCTCCTCGATCTCGGCCCGGACCGCTCGAAGCGGCTCCTCGCGCCGGCCGCAGACGGCCACGCGCGCGCCGCTGCGGGCGAGCTCGAGCGCCGTCGCGCGCCCGATCCCCGTACCGCCGCCGCTCACCAGAGCCACCAGCCCGGCGTTGGCGTCCGGACGAAGCGGGGAGCGGTAGGCGTCCATCAGGCGCCCTCGACGTGGACCACCGTCGGGCGGTCAGCCCTGAAGCCCTGCTCGAGGGCGTCCGCCAGGGCGTCCCGGTCGGCGGCGAACACGCCCTCACAGCCCAGCGCGCGCCCGAGCGCCGCGAAGTCGAGCCGGTCGAGGTCCACCGCGTGGACCGGGTCGCCCCGCTCGGCCATCTGGTCGCGGATCTCCCCGTAGCCGGAGTTGTCGACCACCACCACGGGAAGCGGGAGCCGCAGCTGCGCGGCCGCGGCCAGCTCGGCGATCGTGAACATGATGCCGCCGTCGCCCATCAGGGCGAGCACGCGCGTCTCCGGCCGGCCCACCTTCGCGCCGATCGCGGCAGGCAGTCCGTAGCCGAGAGTCCCGTACCCGGTCGGGTAGAGAAACGATCCCGGCCGGTAGACGGGGAGTGCCGCTACCGCGCCGTGGTAGCAGACCATCGCGCTGTCCGCGGCCACGATGCCGTCGCGCCCCAGGGTCGCCGCCATCGCCTCGAAGATCCACGACCAGCGCGCGCCGAGCTTGGCCGCCTCCTCGAGGTGGCGCGAGCGCCAGCGCTCCGCCCGCTCGCGCTCGCCCTCGCCGGGGCCCAGCCGGCTCAACAGCCCCTCCAGCGCGGCCACGGCGTCGCCCACGACAGCCACGGCCGGGACGGCGCCCCTCACCGTCTGCGCCGGATCCACGTCCACCCGGACCACCTTGCCGTCGAGCGGCAGCGGTCCCAGCCACTGCTCGGCGGGAGACAGGCCGCTGCCGACCACCAGCACCACGTCGCACTCCTTGGCCAGCTCGGCGGTGACCGTGCGGGCCAGGCCGGCACCGGCGCTGAGCGGATGGTCCTCGGCCAGCACGCCCTTCCCGTTGATGGTGCACACCACCGGAGCGCCGAGCCGCTCGGCCAGCGCGCGGACCTCGTCGGCCGCCCCACGAGCGCCACCGCCGGCCACGATCGCCGGACGGGCGGCGCCGGACAGCCGCATGGCGGCCGCATCGAGGGCGGCCGGATCCGGCGCCGGCGGGCCGATGGCCAGTGGGCCGACGCTCTCCGCCTCGCCCTCCTCGCCCAGCACGTCGAGCGGGATCTCCAGGTACACCGGGCGGGGGCGGCCGGCGGTCATCGTCGCGAACGCCTCCGCCACCGCCCCCGGGATCTCGCCCACGCTCGTGACCCGGTGGCCGTAACTCACGATCGCGTCGAGGGCGGCCCGCTGGTCCTTGGTCTCGTGCAGCTCGCCGCTACCGGCCGGGTGGCGCAGGGGCATCCCGGCGGACACGCACAGAACCGGCACCGAGTCCGAGTAGGCCTGCCCGAGCGCGGTGGCGGCGTTGAGCGCGGCCGGGCCCGAGGTGGTGATGCACACGCCCGGCCGGCCGGTGGCCCGCGCGTAGCCGTCGGCCGCGAAGGCAGCCCCCTGCTCGTGGCGCGGGCTCAGGTGACGGATGCCGGCGTCCGGCAGGTGCGCGTAGATCTCGAGGTTGTGGGTGCCGGGGATGCCCCAGGCGGTGTCCACGCCGTGGACCGCGAGCCCCTCGGCGAGGGCGTGGCCGCCGCTCTTCACGCGAGCACCTCGTCCCGCACCGCGGGCAGCGCGGCGGCCACCCGGTCCATGAGCGGCTCCGGCCCCGCCGTGATCCGCGCCCAGCCGGGCATGCCGAGCTCTCCTCCGGGCCGGATGAGGACCCCCCGGCGCAGCAGGCCGTCGTTGAGCGCGGCGTCGTCCGCGCCGTGATGGACGAACAGGAAGTTCCCCGCCGAGCGGAGCGGCTTCATCCCCGCCGCCGACAGCGCCTCCGCCAGCCGCTCGCGGGCCCGCACCGTGGCGGCTCTGCGCTCGGCCACCTCGAGCGGCCTGCCCAGGCTGGCCTGCCCTGCCACGAGCGCGGGCCGGTTGACGTTGAAGGGCTCCTGCACCGCCTGCAGGTAGGGCACGAGCGCCGGAGCGGACAGGGCGTAGCCCAGCCGCAGCCCGGCGAGCCCGAAGATCTTCGAGAAGGTGCGCAGCACCACCAGCGGCCGCCCGGCGGCCACGTCGTCCTCGCGGCGCAGGCGCTCGGCCGGCTCGACGAAGTCGATGTAGGCCTCGTCCGCCGCCACGACGCAGTCGGCCGGGAGGACGTCGAGGAAAGCGGTCCACTCATCGTCGGCGATCAGCGATCCGGTCGGGTTGTTGGGGTCGCAGATCCAGACCAGCCGGGCGCCGGTGCGCCGGACGGTGTCCGCGATGCGCTCCAGGTCGAGCCGCAGCTCGGGGGAGGGCACCCGCTCGAGGCGGGCGCCGGCGGAACGCGAGGCCTGGGCGTAGAGCCCGTAGGTGGGCTGGGGCACCACCACGCGGTCGCCAGGCGAGACGAATGCCGAGGTGAGGGCGAGGATCAGGGTCTGGATGCCGTGCCCGGGGAGGATCTGGTCCGCCTCGGCGCCGATCTCCTCCGCGATGGCCTGGCGCAGCTCCAGGTAGGCGTGCTCGGGGTACTCCCAGGAGTGCTCGAGCTCGCCCGCGGCGGCCTCCAGTACTCCCGGGAGCGGGCCGAACAGCCCCTCGTTCCAGTTCAGTTTCGCCACGTCGTGCAGCCCCAGCTCCGCCTTGAGCTCGTACAGGCTGGGCCCGGGCTCATAGGGCCCCAGGTCGAGCAGCTGCGGCCGGATCAGCCGGCGCCAGTCGGCATTGACACTCATCCGTGCGGCCACTTATAACTGACCCCCCTCGACCCGAGTGCCCCGCGGCCGACTCGCTGCCGAGATTTTGGGGATACACTGCCGCCGCTTTCTGCGAACCCTGGGGGGTGCTTTGATGCGGAGTCGGACGCGGCGCTGGTTGGCTGCATTGTTGACGGCGGTCGTCGTTTCACTGCTGGGGGCCACCACGGCCCAGGCGGAGATCGAGCCGCCGTGGTGCGGCACGCCCATACCGGACGCAGCCGAGAACCTGCCCGACGGCACTGATCCCACCGATCCGCCCGGGAGCTTCCCGCACATCCCCTACTACGCCATCGGCTGCACGCTCCAGTCGATCGTGGACCAGAGCGACGGCCGCATGACGCTCGCCAAGAGCGGCGAGTCGGCGCTCGGCCGCGACATGTACGTGGTGACCCTCAACGCGCTCGACACCCCGGCTCAGCAGCGGTCGTACGCCCGCCTTCAGCGGCTGGCAGGTCTCTACGCGCGCAATCCGAGACGCGGGCAGCAGCTGATCGAGCGCCGCGACGCGAAGGTGCCGCTCTTCATCCAGTCCGGGATCCACGGCAACGAGTACGAGGGCGTCGACGCCTCCATGCGCTTCATCGAGCGCTTGGCCACGACCCCATACGGGACCGATCCCGAGGTCGACGCGGTCCTCGACCACGCGGTCGTCGTCTTCCACGTGATCCAGAACCCGGACGGCCGGATCGCCGGGATGCGCACCAACGGCAACGGCTTCGATCTCAACCGCGACTACATCACTCAGTCGCAGCCCGAGGCGCAGGCCTCGGTGGACCTCATCAAGAGCCTCCCCTTCACGCAGGTGCTCGACCTCCACGGATATGTGGCGCCCACCCTGCTGGAGGGGACGACCGTGCCCCACAACCCGGGTATCGAGTACGACATCTGGCTGAAGTGGAATCAGCCGCGGCTCGACGCCAACCAGGCGGCGCTCGCGAGCGAGGGCTTCGGCGTCAGCCGCCCCGTGAACAACATCATCGACGAGTGGATCCCCGAGGGCGAGACACTGCCCCAGGGCTGGGACGACTGGCCCCCCTTCTACACCGGCCAGTACGGCCAGCTGCGCGGCCTGGACGCCCAGACGATCGAGATGTGCGACTGGGATCCGGACGAGACAGACAACTTCAAGCTCTGCGGGATCAACGGCGTGGCGCCGTCGGTGGTGGGCCGCGCCGGCGCGCTCCGCTCGCAGGAGCTGGCCACGCTGTCGTCGGTCGCGTTCGCTATCGAGAACCGCCGCGAGATGATGTACGACCAGTTCGAGATCTATCGCCGTGGGGTCGACGATGCGCCGCGTGTGAGGCTGACCTCGATTCCGCCGGCCGTGATCGGGACCCCTGCGGACCACGATTACATGACCGACTATCCGCGGGCGCACGTGATCCCGGTCGGCAGCGGGCAGCGCAGCGACGCGGAGGCGAAGCGGCTGGTCGACTTCCTGCTCGACAACGACATCGAGGTCAGCCGGCTGCGGCGTGATTACCGCTTCGCCGGCCAGGTGTTCGAGGAGGGCTCGTACGTTGTGCGGACCGACCAGGCCCTGCGCGCTCTGGCCAACACCATGCTCGACGTCGGCGACGACATCTCCGACCGGGTGACCGAGCTGTACGCACCACCGGGCTCGTGGAGCAACGGTTTCCTGTGGGGCGCCGACGTGGTGACCATCGGCAGGGGCCGCTCCTTCACCCCTGCCACCAGGCCGATCGACGAGACGGATGAGGTCGCGGGAGGGGTGCGCCCCGGCAACTCGGACTGGTACGCGCTCGAGGTGGATTCGAGGACCGCGGTGCGCACCGTCAACGAGCTCGTCGCCGACGGGGTCACGGCCCGGCTTGCCACCGAGCAGTTCGAGACCAGGCAGGGCGACATGCCCGCCGGCAGCGTGCTCTTCACGGCGAACGCGAGGGCAGACCTCCGCGCCGCCGGGCGAGCCGCCGGGCTGTGGTTCGAGCCCGTTCAGGGCATCCTGCCCACACGTGAGCCGATCGAGCGCGTCCCGCGCGTGGCCTGCCTGTGCTCGGCCTACGAGAACTGGGCGCTGGAGGCCCGTCTCGGGTTCGAGGCCGAGCGCTGGACCAACGCCAGCATCAACTCGGCGTCAACCGATCCGCTGGCCGGCTTCGATGTGATCTACAACACGACCCAGCCCTATCCCGCAGACACGCCCGGGAACGCGACGGTGCGCTCTCGCTACGCGGCGTTCTTCGCCGCCGGCGGCGGCTACGTCGGGGCTCGCATCGCCGGTGCGCGGTTCCTCGTCGACGGGGGGGCCGCGCAGCTCAGCGGCCTGGAGGCCGTCTCGCAGGGACGGCGCTCGGTCCTGGGGAAGGCCACCGAACGCGTCGAGGATCTGATCGATTCGTTCGGCCGCGCCACCCCGGCCGTCCAGGAGGATGTGAGCGGAATCGTCCACTGGGACAACGAGGGCCGTGGCACCAGCCCGATCACCGGCGTCTACCCGGGTCGCGACACCGCCCTGGTGGAGGATCCGGTGTGGTTCACCGACGTCCCCGCCGACATGACGGTGGACGGCCGCCTGCCGGGGTCCGGCTTCCTGGCGTCCGGTCACTGGCCGAACCCGGATCCGTCGGCCGGAGGCTCGCCCGTCATCGTCCACGGGCCCAACGAGGCGAACACCTCCCGGATCACCCTGTTCGGGATCGACCCGCTGTTCCGGGCGCATCCGGAGCGGAGCTTCCCGGCGGTGTCGGAGGGTCTGTACTGGGGCGATCGCTAGCCCCAGCGGCCGCATGAGTGAGATTGGGATCGGCCTGGCCGCCCTCGGGCGGCCGGGCTACCTCAACCTCGGGCACGGCGAGGACCTGGGCGACGAGCGCTCGGTCGAGGCACTCGAGCGGCGCACGCACGAGGTGCTCGACGCCGCCTGGGAGGCCGGTGTGCGCTACTTCGACGCGGCGCGCTCGTACGGACGCGCGGAGGAGTTTCTGGGCTCCTGGCTGCGGGCGAGAGAGCTCGAGCCCGGCACGTTCATGGTCGCCTCCAAGTGGGGCTACACCTACACGGCCGCCTGGCAGGTCGACGCCGACCCGCCGGAGGTGAAGGACCTGTCGCTCTCGCAGCTGCAGCGCCAGACCGCCGAGACCCGCGACCTGCTGGGGGAGTGGCTTCGCCTGTACCAGATCCATTCGGCCACGCTCTCGAGCGGCGTGCTGGACGACGAAGCGGTACTCGCGGAGCTGGCCTCCCTGCGCCGGGGCGGTCTCGAGATCGGGCTCAGCGTCAGCGGGGAGGAGCAGGCGGCGACGATCGAGCGGGCCGTCGAGCTGGGCGCGTTCGATGCCGTGCAGGCCACCTACAACCTGCTCGAGCGAGGGGCCGGGCCGGCGCTCGAGCGGGCGCACGCGGAGGGCATGCGGGTGGTGGTCAAGGAGGCGCTCGCCAATGGCCGGCTGACGCCGCGCGGTGGGGTCGCGCCGCTGGAGGCGGCCGCGCGAAGGGCGGGCTCGACCTCCGACGCCGTGGCACTTGCCTGGCTGCTCCACCATCCGTGGGTGGACGTGGTGCTCAGCGGGGCGGCCACGGCCGAGCAGCTGCACAGCAACCTGGCGGCGACCGGGATCGAGTGGTCGCCCGACCTCGACGAGGAGCTGGACGGGCTGGGCGAGGCGAGCGAGCCCTACTGGGCGACGCGCTCGGACCTGGACTGGACCTAGCTGCGGGGCGAATCTGCTGCGCCTCGGCCTTACCCGGGCATGGAGGCCCTGGACGACCTGGCGCTGGCGCTGCGCGAGCGCCTGATCGAGCGGGCGCGGTCGGGCGAGGGCGGCGCAGCCCTGGAGACCGAGGTGAAGGCGGTGCGGTCGAACTGGGCCGTCACGGAAGAGAAGCTCGCCGAGTGCGAGAGCTCAAGGTAGCGAGTCGCATAGATGGAAGCTCCTTGCGGCGTTTCGAGGGTCCCTGTCATCTTTGGTACGTTGCGAACCGCACATGTCGCGACGGATCGCGGTATTCGTGTCGGTTGGCGTACTCCTTGCTTGCTTGATGTCGGCAAGCGCTGCGCCCGCCGCACCGCTGGAGAGGGTGCTCCTGTTCTCCGAGACGGCCGCGTTCCGGCACGATTCGATCCCGGCTGGCATCACCGCCATCCGGGAGATCGGCGCGGCCAACGGCTTCGCGGTCGACGCCACCGAGGACTCGACCGCCTTCACCGACGCGAACCTGGCTCAGTACCAGGCGGTCATCTGGCTGTCGACCACGGGCGACGTCCTCACCGAGGAGCAGCAGGGCGCGTTCGAGCGCTACATCGCGGCGGGCAACGGCTACATCGGGATCCACGCGGCGGCGGACACGGAATATGGCTGGGACTGGTACGGCGATCTGGTGGGCGCCTACTTCGCGTCCCATCCGCCCGGCACGCCGGCCGGCGCCATCGAAGTCGAGGACGCCAGCCATCCCTCCATGGCCCCGGTGCCAACCCGCTGGAACCGGACCGACGAGTGGTACAACTACAAGCCGCCTGCAGCCGGCGCGGCCGCCGCGGAGGACTACAGCCCGCGCTACGACGTGCACGTGCTGGCGACGCTCGACGAGACGACCTACGACGAGCAGGACGGCAGCGCCGGGGCCGACGATCACCCGATCGCCTGGTGCTCGAACTTCGACGGCGGCCACTCCTGGTACACCGGCGGCGGCCACACGGCCGAGTCCTTCGCCGACCCGGTCTTCCGTGCTCACCTGCTCGGCGGAATCCAGTCGGTCACCGACCTCGCCGGGGCCGGCTGCGGTCCCAATCGCGTGCCGTCGCCCAGCGCCGCGGACTTCGAGAAGGTCACGCTCGACGACGACACCGAGAACCCGTTCGAGCTCGACATCGCCCCCGACGGGCGGGTCTTCTACATCGAGCGCGACGGGCGCGTGATGGTCTGGAAGCCGACGACGGAGACCACGGTCCAGATCGGCGCGATCCCGGTCACCCAGAGCCAGGAGAACGGCCTCCTGGGCATCCAGCTCGCGCCCGACTTCACGACGAGCGGGCACATATACCTCGCCTACTCGGCACTGCCGGACAGCTCGAACCAGAACCGGTTGTCGCGCTTCACCGTCGTGGGCGACCAGATCCAGCCCGGCTCGGAGCAGTTCATCTACACCTGGCAGCACCAGCGCGAGGAGTGCTGCCACACCAGCGGCTCGCTCGCCTTCGGGCTCGACGGCAGCCTCTACATCTCGACGGGCGACAACAGCAATCCGTTCGAGTCGAGCGGCTTCACGCCGATCGACGAGCGCCCCGGCCGGGAGGCGTGGGACGCCCAGCGCACGGCGGCGAACTCGAACAACCCGAACGGAAAGATCCTGCGGATCGTGCCGCTGCCCGGCGCCACCGGCGTGCCGGGGATCGGGACCACCTACGCCATCCCCGCGGGCAACATGTTCGACGAGGCGGCCGATACGCAGAACCAGACGCTGCCCGAGATCTACGCAATGGGCTTCCGCAACCCGTTCCGGATCACCGTCGATCCGAAGACCGGCTGGTTGCTGCTCGGCGACTACGGCCCGGACGCGGGCTCGACCAACCCGAACCGCGGCCCGCAGGGGAGCGTCGAGTTCAACGTGGTCGACCAGCCCGGCTTCTACGGCTGGCCCTACTGCGTCCGCGACAACGCTCCCTACAACGACTTCAACTTCGCCACCGGCGTCGCGGGCCCCCAGTTCAACTGCGCGAACCCGGTCAACAACTCGCCCAACAACACCGGCCTGACCAACCTGCCGCCGGCTCAGCCGGCCGGCACCTGGCACGGCTACACCGAGCGTGACCCGCGCTTCCCGTACCTCGGCACCGGCGGCGCCCCGACCGGCGGCCCGCGCTACGACTACGACCCGGCCAACCCGAGCACCACCAAGTTCCCCGAGTTCTACGACGGCAAGTGGTTCATAGGCGAGTGGAACGAGTACTGGATCAAGACCGCGACGCTGAACGACGACGGGAGTGTGCGCGGCGTCGGCGCGTTCGACCTGGAGTCGCCCTACCTGCGCCCGATGGACATCGAGTTCGGGCCGGACGGGTCGCTCTACGTGATCGAATGGGGCTCCGGCTTCGGAGGGAACAACCTCGACTCGGGCATCTACCGGATCGACTACGTGGGCGACGGGAGGCGGCCGATCGCCACCGCTACCGCTACCCCCGATTCGGGGCCGGCGCCGCTCACCGTCGAGTTCTCGAGCGCGGGCTCGAACGACCCGGACGGCACGACGCTCACGTACGCCTGGGACTTCGACGGCGACGGGACGACCGACTCCACCGAGGCCAACGCGACCTTCGAGTACACCGTCGCCGGCAACTACACCGCGACCCTGCGCGTGACCGACGAGTCGGGGGCCACCGGTGTCGACAACGTGCCGATCACGGTGGGCAACTCGCGTCCCGAGGTCACGATCGAGTTCCCCGAGAACGGGCAGGTCGCCGCCTTCGGCGACACCATCGCCTACGAGATCACGGTCACCGACGCCGAGGACGGCACGATCGACTGTGCCGAAGTCACGCTGAACATCTCGCTCGGTCATGACGAGCACGCCCATGAGCTCGATGAGATGACGGGTTGCGAGGGCACCTTCGAGCTCCAGAGCGCCTCGGGCCACGGGGACGAGGCGAACGTCTTCCCGGTGCTCGAGGCGGTCTACACCGACAACGGCGGCGGCGGGGCCGGCGCCCTGACCGGTCGCGACGAGGCCATCCTCCAGCCCAAGCACAAGCAGGCCGAGTTCTTCACCTCGACCGGCCGCGTGCCGGGCGCGCCCGCCGGCGGCGACCCCGGAGTGCAGACGGAGACCACCTCCGATCCGCAAGGCGGCGGGCTCAACATCGGCTTCATCGAGGACGGCGACTATGTCTCGTACGCGCCGTTCAACCTCGAGGGGGTCCGCGCTGTGTCCTTCCGCGTCGCCTCCGGCGGCGCCGGCGGGACGATCCAGCTGCGGCTCGACTCACCCGACGGGCCGCTGGTGGCCGAGACGGCGACGATCGCCCCGACCGGCGGTTGGCAGAACTGGACCGACGTGGAGCTGGCGCTCCCGAACCCGCCCGAGGGGACGCACGAGCTCTTCGTCGTCTTCCGCGGCGGCGAGGGCGGCCTGATGAACCTGAACTTCATCGACTTCGTCGGCAAGGGCGCCGCGATCAGCGAGTCGCCCGAGGTCACGGCCGCGGCCGATCCCGTCACCGGCACCGCTCCACTGACCGTGAGCTTCGACGGTCAGGCGAGCGATCCCGACGGCCAGCCCGGCGACACGCTCACCTACCTGTGGGACTTCGGCGTGGCCGGCACCACGACGGACACCTCGACCGAGCTCGACCCGACCTACACCTACGAGCGGCCGGGCAACTACACGGCGACCCTCACGGTCACCGACCCGACCGGTCAGAGGGGCACGGCCTCGGTCGAGATCGAGGTGGGCGGCGAGTCGTGTCCGACCGGGCCAGTGCGCTCCGACGAGTTCAGCGGCAACGCGCTCGACACGAACCGCTGGACCGTCCTGCGCAGCAACGACAGCTTCGAGGTCGCCGGTGGCCAGCTGAGGCTCCCGATAGACAACGGCTCGATCTACGCGGGCGGCACGTCGGCACAGAACATCATCGTCCAGGACACGCCCGAGGGCGCCTGGGAGGTCACGGCCAAGATCACGGCCGAGCAGCTCACGGAGAACTACCACCAGGCCGGCCTGCGGGTGTACTCCGACGACGACAACTGGGCGTCGGTGCACATGATCTCCGCCGGCGGCCAGCGCGACATCGAGTTCATCTACGAGGCGGCTGGGCAGCCGCGCAACGAGGCCGCGGACAAGCTCGGCGGCGTTCCGGCCGCCGCCCCGACCACCTACTACGTGCGGATCGTCTCCGACGGCCAGCAGCTCACGGCGTTCTATTCCTTCGACGGGGACACGTTCGAGCCGGTCGGCCGGCCCGCGCCCCTGAGCACCTTCGCCGATCCTCGGATCGGCCCGGTGGCGCTCTCCGACACCGCACCCTCGGTGCCCGACGCCTTCTTCGACTGGATCCGCTTCGAACCTGACGGCACGGGCGGCGGCGGAGGCGGAACCGAGGTCGTCGACGAGTTCGACGGCAGCGCGCTCGAGAGCCCGCCCTGGGCGGTCGTCCGCCAGACCCAGGACCTGGCGGTGAGCGGCGGCGCGCTGCGCATCCCGGCCTCGCAGGGCGACATCTACGGCGCCGGCGGCAACGCCAACAATTTGGTGCTGCGGGACGCGCCCGCCGGCGCCTGGGAGGCGATCACCAGGGTCTCCTTCGAAGGCACGGCGCAGTACCACCAGGCCGGCCTGATCGTGTACGGCGACGACGACAACTTCACGAAGTTCGGCCGCATCGCGCACACTGCGGCGGGCGACGAGAAGTTCGAGTTCATCTACGAGGACGCGGGCGTGCCGCGCAACGAGGCGGCCGACTCGACGGCCAACCTGCCGGCCGGCTTCCCGCAGGACTTCTTCCTGCGGGTCACATCCGACGGCACGAACCTCACGGGCGCCTACTCCACCGACGGCGCGGCGTGGACCCCCGTCGGACGCCCGGCGCCGCTGCCCGCGAACGCCAGGGTCGGGATGTTCGCCTTCAACAACCAGGCGACCACCTCACCCGAAGCGGCCTTCGACTCCTTCCGGCTGACGAGCGGCAGCGGCGGAGGCGGCGGCCCAGCCGGCCCGAGCCGCGACGACCAGTTCGACGGTTCCTCGCTCGACACGAGCCGCTGGAACGCCATCGTCCGCGGCAACCCGAGCGCCTACGCGGTCGGCGGCGGGGAGCTGACCATCACGACCGAGCCGGGCGACATCTACACCGCCGACACGACCCCGCCGCCCAACAACTTCATCCTGCAGTCCGCCGACCACGCGGGTGCCGACTGGGAGATCGAGACGAAGCTGTCCGGCACGATCAACGGCGGCTACGGCCAGGGCGGCCTGATCGCCATGGTGGACGGCGGCAACTACGTGAAGCTCGACGCGATCTCCGACGCGGGCAACACCCGGATCAACCGGATCGAGCTGCGCTCCGAGGTCGGCGACGTGGTCCAGGACCCGCAACCCAATGTCGACGTGCCCGCGGGGACGACCGACATCTGGCTGCGCCTGACCAAGACGGGCACGACCTACGCGGGCTCATATTCCTTCGACGGCCAGACGTGGACGGCCATCCCCGAGTCGGTGACCAACGCGATGGCGTCACCGAGCTTCGGCGTGTTCGCCTTCGGGCCCCAGGCCGAGGGCCAGGGCGACACCGTCTCGTTCGACTACTTCACCCTCGACGGGCAGGACCAGGACTGCGAGTGCAGCGCCGCCGGTGACGGCTTCGACGCGCCCCCGCTCGACAGGACGCGCTGGAACGAGATCGTGCGCGAGGACGAGGCGAACTACGTCGTCGAGAGCGGCGGGCTGACGGTCACGACCGTGGGCGGCGACATCTACGAGGGCTCGGACCCGTCCGGGACCCGCAACTTCTTCCTGCAGTCCGCCGACCACGCCGGCGCTGACTACGTGCTCGAGACCAAGCTGTCCGGCACCATCGACGGCGGCTACGCGCAGGGCGGCATCCTCGTCTACACGGATGACGGCCAGTACGTGAAGTTCGACGCCATCTCCGACGAGGGCAACACGCGCATCAACCGCATCGAGTTGCGCTCCGAGGTCGGCAACGTGGTCCAGAACCCGCAGCCGCAGGCCGAAGTGCCTGTCGGCACGACCGACATCTGGCTGCGCCTGACGAAGACGGGTGACTCGTATAGCGGCGAGTACTCCTTCGACGGCACCACCTGGACGGCGCTCGCGGAGCCGGTGACCAACGCGCAGGAGTCGCCGCGCTTCGGGCTCTTCACGCTCGGCGTGAACAAGCCCGGCGGCACGATCACCTTCGACTACCTCAAGGTCGACGGGCAGCTCGGCTGCGAGGAGCCGCCGCCCACGAATACCCCGCCCGTGATCGCATCCGCCTCGGCGAGCCCGACCAGCGGCTTCGGCCCGCTGCAGGTCGACTTCGACGTCGAGGCGACGGACGCCGACGGCGACACGCTCACCTACAGCTGGGACTTCGACGGCGACGGCACGGGGGACTCGACCGCCGAGGATCCGTCCCACACCTACACCGAGGCTGGCGTCTACGAGGCCGAGGTAACCGTGTCCGACGGGGAGGCCGAGCGCTCGCAGACCGTCACCGTGACCGTGCTGGCCGGCGACGACCCGAACGCGCGCTTCCGGGTGTTGGTGTTCTCGAAGACGACGGGCTTCCGCCACGACTCGATCGACGAGGGCATCGCCGCGATCCAGGCGCTGGGCCGCGCGAACGAGTTTCAGGTGGACGCGACCGAGGACGCCGGCGTATTCCGCGACTCGGTGCTCGCGCACTACGACACGGTCGTCTTCCTGTCGACGACCGGCGATCCGCTCAACGCCAGCCAGCAGGCCGCCTTCGAGCGCTACATCCGCGCCGGCGGCGGCTTCACCGGCGTCCACGCTGCCGCCGACACGGAGTACGAGTGGAACTGGTACGGCAACCTCGTCGGCGGCTACTTCCTCAGCCACCCGCCCGGGACCCCCACCGCGACGGTCGATGTGGAGGATCCGACCAACCGCTCCACCGCACATCTGCCCGCCCGCTGGGAGCGTGTTGACGAGTGGTACAACTACCGCTCGCCCGACTTCGCCGACCCGAACGTGCCGGACGGCGACTACAGCCCGCGCGCGGGCGGCGTGCACGTTCTGACGACGGTCGACGAGACGACCTACGACGAGCAGGACGGCAACACCACCGACGACGACCACCCGATCGCCTGGTGCCAGCCCTACGACGGCGGGCGCTCGTGGTACACCGGCATGGGCCATACCGCCGCGTCGTACTCCGAGCCCGACTTCGTCGAGCATCTCCTGGGCGGCATCGAGATCACCGCGGGCGCGGCCTCCTCGCCCGAGTGCACGAACGAGGGTCCGAGCGTGCAGGCGGCGGCCGACCCGCAGACCGGCAACGCGCCGCTCACCGTCAGCTTCACGTCATCCGGTACCGACCCGGAGGGCCAGACGCTCGTGTACTCCTGGGACTTCGGGGACGGAGGCCGGGCGTTCGGCCAGAACGCGACGCACGACTATCAGCAGCCGGGCACGTACATGGCGGAGGTCACGGTCACCGATCCGGATGGCGGAACCGGAACGGCCGAGGTCGAGGTGATCGTGTCGGAGGCGCCCAACGGGCCGCCGACAGTCCGCGCCGCGGCCGACCCGGGGTCGGGTGACGCCCCGCTCGACGTCCGCTTCTCCGCTGAGGGCGGCGATCCGGACGGCGACACGCTGCAGTACGAGTGGGACTTCGGCGACGGCGGCAGCGCGTTCGGCCCCCAGGCCACCCATCGGTACTCCGCGCCCGGCGACTACGAGGCCACCGTCACGGTGACCGACCCGGACGGCGAGGCGGCAACCGCGACGGTCCAGGTGACCGTAAGCGGGAACCGCGCCCCGTCGGTCTCTCTGACCGCGGATCCAGAGTCCGGAACCGCGCCGCTGCGCGTGCGCTTCGAGGCGAACGGCACCGACCCGGAGGGCGGCAGCGTCCGCTACCGCTACACGTTCGGCGACGGCACCCCGTCCGAGAACGGCCGCCGCGCGACTCACAGGTACAGGCAGCCCGGCACCTACACGGCCACGGTGACGGCGACCGATCGGGAGGGCGCAGCGTCCAGCGCCGAGCTCGAGATCACCGTGACCGATGAGCCCGTGAACCTGGCGCCGACCGTGAACCTGACGGCGACCCCGCAGACGGGGTCCTCGCCGCTCGGGGTGGCGTTCAGCGCCGAGGGCAGCGATCCCGAGGGAGGCGAGCTCGAATACCGGCTGAGGTTCGGCGACCAGAGCGGGGCTACGAGCGACAGCCAGGCGACTCACGAGTACCGGAGGCGCGGGACCTACACGGCGAGAGTCACGGCGACCGACCGGGAGGGCGCCAGCGCCGGCGCCGAGCTGAGGATCACGGTGACCCGGAACGGCGGGAGCTAGCAGTCAGACGGCGCCCGGGGCCCGGGCTGAGCGATCGGTCCGGCGCCGGAGCCGAACGGGACGTACGGCCGGAGTGCTGACAGGATGAGCCGATGAGGCTCGACCGCGACGTGCTGTTTCGCTTGTGACCAGCAAGCGGCTGGATCGGACGGTCAAGCGCTCGCCGGGCGGCTGCACAGCAACCTGGCGGCGACCGGGATCGAGTGGTCGCCCGACCTCGACGAGGAGCTGGACGGGCTGGGCGAGGCGAGCGAGCCCTACTGGGCGACGCGCTCGGACCTGGACTGGACCTAGCTGCGGGGCGAATCTGCTGCGCCTCGGCCTTACCCGGGCATGGAGGCCCTGGACGACCTGGCGCTGGCGCTGCGCGAGCGCCTGATCGAGCGGGCGCGGTCGGGCGAGGGCGGTGCAGCCCTGGAGACCGAGGTGAAGGCGCTGGTGGAGGCCGAGGCGGCGCCTCTACCCGAGGCCGACCGTGCGGCGCTCTGCGAGCGGGTGGTGCTGCTCGCCCGCGGGCTGGGGCCGCTCGAGCCGCTGTTGTCCGATCCGTCGGTGGACGAGGTGATGGTCAACGGCCCCGGCGCTGTGTACGTGGAGCGGAGGGGACAGCTCGAGCGCACCGCTGTCCGCTTCACGGGAGAGCCCGAGCTGCTGCACGCGATCGAACGGGTCCTGGCGCCCCTTGGGCGGCGGGTGGACGAGGCCTCTCCGCTCTGCGACGCCCGGTTGCCGGACGGCTCTCGCGTGCACGCGGTGATCCCGCCGCTGTCGCTCTCGGGCCCCTGCCTGACGATCCGGCGCTTCCGGCGCGAGGGCTTCGGCCTGCGCGACCTCGTCGCCCGCGGCACGCTCGAGCCCGAGCTGGCCGAGTTCCTGGCCCTGTGCGTGGCGGCGAAGGCGGCCGTGCTCGTAAGCGGCGGCACCGGGTCGGGCAAGACCACCACGCTGAACGCGCTCTCGGGGGCCATCCCGGGGGAGGAGCGCATCGTCACGATCGAGGACGCAGCCGAGCTGAAGCTGCGCCAGCGCCACGTGGTGCGGCTGGAGGCGCGACCGCCCGGCCTCGACGGTGGCGGCGAGGTGACCATTCGGACGCTGGTGCGCAACGCCCTGCGCATGCGACCGGACCGGATCGTGGTGGGGGAGGTCCGCGGGCCGGAGGCGCTCGACATGCTGCAGGCACTCAACACCGGTCACGACGGGTCGCTGACCACCGTGCACGCCAACTCCCCGGAGGACGCCCTGCGTCGCGTCGAGACGCTCGCCCTGATGGCCGGTGTGGGGCTCCCGCACGCCGCCGTTCGCGAGCAGGTCGTGAGCGCTCTCGACGTGGTGGTCCACCAGGCGCGCCTGGCCGGGGGCGAGCGGGTGGTGGAGAGCGTGACCGAGGTCGTCCGGGCCGTGGGGGCCAGTGCAACCCGGCAGCTGTTCCGGCGGGGCGAGCGGCTGCGTCCGCCTCGGCCCGGCCCGCTGGCGGCGCGGCTCGAGGCGTTCAGGGGAGGTGGCGCGCGGGTCGAGGGGGCGGGCCCGTCGTGAGCGTGGCCGCCGGACTGGCGTTCGTTGCGGGCGCGGCGGCGGCCGCGGCAGCCGCCGCGCTCCTCGGACGCGTGGCGAGCGGGGCGGCGGCCCGGGCGCCGCTCCTGGTGCGGGCCGGCGCCGGCCTGGCCGACTCGGTCGTGCGGGTGGGGCGCGAGGGCCGGGACCCCGGGGCGGTCGAGCGTCGCCGCCTGCTGCTGGCCGGGGCCCTGGCGGCCTTCTTGGCCGGGCTGACCGTGGCCGGCCCCCTCGCCGGCCTGGCGCTCGGAGCGGCCGGGCCCTGGTTCGTCGCCCGCGTGCTTCGTGCGCGGCGCGAGCGCTACCGGCGGGCGGTCGAGGCCGGGGCGCCGCAGATCGCCGTCGCGATCGCCGACGCCCTGGCCGGCGGACATTCCCTCCGCGGGGCGATCGAGGAGGCCGGCCGCTCGGTGGACGGCGCGGCCGGACACGAGCTGCGCAGAGCCGGGGCCGAGCTGGCGGCAGGAGCGGGCACCGAGCAGGCGCTGGAGTCGATGCGCGGGCGGGTGCGGTCGCCTCGCCTGGACGTGGTCGTCGCCGCCTGTCTCTTGCAGCGGCGTGCCGGCGGGGACCTGGCCCGGCTGCTGCGCGACAGCGCCCGAGCGATGGAGGAGGAGGCCCGCCTGGAGGGGGAGGTGCGAGCGGCGACCGCCCAGGCACGCTTCACCGGGCTGCTGGTGGCCCTGCTCCCCGTGGGGGGCGCGCTGCTCGCCGAGCTGGCCAGCCCGGGCTGGTTCGCCGGGCTCTGGAGCTCGTTCCTCACCGCCTGGCTGGTCGGCATCGCCGTGATCCTCCAGCTGGTGGCCGCGTTTCTGATGCACCGGCTGGGCCGGGTGCGCTGGTGAGCGCCGCGCCGCTCGCCTTCGCCGCCGGAGTCCTGGGGATCGCGGGCGCGGCGCTGCTCCTGGCCCCGGCCGGCGGGCCACGGCGGCGACAGAGACGGCCGTACCGCGGCGCTCGCCTGCTTCGGCTGCTCGCCACCGCCGGCGGGAGGCTGCGGCCGGCCGGGGACGCCGGCGACCTTGCGGGCCGTATCGCCGCCGCGGGCGCGCCGGCCGGCCTGGGCATCCGCGAGATGATGGCGGCCAAGGTGGGGGCGGCCCTCGCCGGTGCGGCGGTGGGAACGTCTCTGGCCGCCGCGGCGCCCGGACGGCTGGGGCCTGCTCTGGCGCTGGCGGCGCCGGTGGCCGGTTTCCTGGCACCGGACGTCTGGCTGGCGCGGCTCGCCGCAGCCCGCGCGCGCAGGGTGCGGCGCGACCTCCCCGCATTGCTGGACCTGCTGCGCGTGACCAGCGAGGCCGGACGCTCGCTGCCCGACGCGCTGGCTTCGGTCGCCGAGCGGGCCGACGGGCCGCTGGCCGCCGAGTGGGGAGCGGTGGGGCGCGAGGTGGCGCTCGGCGTGCCGCTTGAGGAGGCGCTGGCGGGCATGGCGCAGCGGCTGCCGCTGCCGGAGGTCCGCGCGCTCGTTGCCGCCCTCGATCGGGCCCGCCGCCACGGCGCATCGCCCACGGAGGCCCTGGCCGCCCAGGCGCGGGACGCGCGCTTCTCCCTGGCTCGGCGCGTGCGGGAGGAAGCGGCCCGGGCGGGGCCGAAGATCCAGCTGGTGGTCGCCCTTCTGCTCGTTCCCTCCGTGCTCTTGCTGATCGCCGCCGCGCTGGCGGCCGCGCTGCTGGGACAGGGAGAGCTGGTGCCCCGCTAGGGCGCCAGCTCCTCCTTCTGCAACGGTCCTTGCGGCCGGGTGCTCGATCCGAACCGCCGCGGGCCTTTCTCCCACCGGCCTCAATCCCGCTTCCAGAGCGGAAGCTCATCCGCGGCTACGCGCCAATGCAACGCCGTCGGACGGAATAGTGGGGGAAGGTGTTGCAGAGTGGGGCGTAGTGGGGTACCGTGGCGGCAGCAATCGACCGGAGTGGCGGGGCTCCTCCCACTCCGCCACTCCGGTCTCGACTCTTCGGGGAATGACCCTTGGCGTTTCGTGGCCACTTCGAGCACACGCTGGACGCGAAGAACCGGCTCAGCATTCCGGCCCGGTTTCGCGCCTCCTTCTCTGCCGGCGTGGTTCTGGCCAAGGACCCCGAGCCCTGCATGGCGGTTTGGACCCCCGACACCCACGAGGCGATCATCGAGCGCGCTCTCGGCGGCCTGAACCCCATGGGCTCTCAGTACCGCAAGGTCTCCCGCTTCTACCAGGGCAACTCCTTCGAAACCGACCTCGACGCCTCCGGCCGGGTCATTCTGCCCCCGCCCCTGCTGGACCATGCCGGGATCGCCAAGGAGGTGGTGGTCGTCGGCGTGGGGGACCACCTCGAGGTTTGGAGCGACGAGCGCTGGCGGGAGCAGCAGCAGGCTCTCGACGCCGAGATCGGGGAGGTGACCGAGCGCCTTGGCCATCCTTCTTGACATGACAGGCACCCACGTCCCCGTGCTGGCGGGAGAGCTGGTGGACCTGACCCGGCCCGGACCCGGCGAGATCGCCGTGGACTGCACGTTCGGCGCCGGGGGACACGCCCGCCTGATGGCCGGGCGCCTGGGCGTGGCGGGAACGCTCGTCTGCATCGACCGCGACCCCGCCGCGGAGGAGCACTACGACGACTTCGCGCGCGAGGCGCCCTGCGAGACGCGCTTCCTGCGCATGGACTACGCGGACGGGCTGGGGCTGCTCGGTGAGGAGGGGGTCACCGCCGACCTGGTCTACCTCGACCTCGGCATCTCCTCCATGCAGGTCGACGCCCGTGAGCGCGGCTTCTCCTATTCGTATGACGCCCCGCTCGACATGCGCATGGACCCGGATCAGAGCCTGGACGCGCGCGCGATCGTCAACGACTGGGACGAGCGCCGCCTGGCGCAGCTGTTCCGGCGCTACGGCGAGGAGCCGCATGCCCGGCGGATCGCCCGCGAGATCGTGAAGCGGCGAGGGCGCGCGCCGATCGAGACCACGGCGGAGCTCGTGGCGGCCATCGAGGCCGCGCTCCCGGCCGCGGTCCGGCGCAGCTTCGGCGCCGGAAATCCCGGCAAGCGGGTGTTCCAGGCCGTGCGCATCGCGGTCAACGAGGAGCTGGACTCGCTCGACCGGGCGCTGCCCCTCGCCTGGGGGCTCCTGCGGGAGGGCGGGCGCTTCGCCGCGATCGCGTTCCACTCGCTCGAGGACCGGCGGGTCAAGCGCTTCCTGGCCGATCGGGCGCGCGGCTGTATCTGCCCGCCGGACTTTCCGGTCTGCGTCTGTGGACGCGAGCCCGAGGCCGAGCTCCTCACCCGCGGTGCCGTCGCTCCGACGCCGGGCGAGGTCGAGCACAACCCGCGGTCACGGTCCGGGCGGCTGCGCGCCGCGCGCAAGCTGGCTGCAGGGGACGCGGGCTGATGGCCCGCTCCGCGGCCACGGCCGGCCCCAGGCCGCGGCCGCGGCGCGCGCGCCCCCAGCGGCCCGGCCCGCGCGCCCGCGCCGCCACCGCGCGTGCCGGCGTCGCGACGCCGGCCCTTCCCCGGCGCGTCCTGGATGCGCCCTTCGCGCGCGCGGCGCGCGCCCGGACCGGCGGCGTGCTGGACGCACTGCTCGCCGGGCGCGGCTGGATCGTCCTGATCGGCCTGCTGCTCGCCGGGATCGTGTTCTTCAACGTCGACCTGCTCCAGATGAATCGCGACATCGCCCGGGACGCCGAGCGGGCCGCCACGCTGAAACGGGAGAACGGCCGTTTGCGCCTGGACGTTGCCCGCCTCGCCTCGAGCGAGCGGATCCAGGAGGCCGCAGCCCGGCTCGGCCTGGTGCTGCCCGCGCCGGGTGAGGTGCGCTACCTGAAGGCCCGGCCGGCTGTCGACCCCCAGCGCGCCGCGAAGAACATCAGCGAGCCCAGCACCCTGTTCAGCGTGCCGGCGCCCGCCCTGGCGGTGCCGCCGGTGGCCGGCGCTCCGATCACACCGGGTGCGACCACCGCCACGCCGCCGGCCACCCCGACGATCGACCCGGTCACCGGCGCCACGGTCGATCCGGCCACCGGCCAGCCCATCGACCCGGCCACCGGCGCCCCAATCGACCCGGCTACCGGCGCCCCAGTCGATCCGGCCACCGGCGCACCGCTCGCCGCCGCCCCCGCGGCCGCCGTCCCGGGCGCAGCGACCACGCCGGCCCCGACCGCCCCGACCACGACCGGCGTCCCCACGGGATAGATGGCGCGGTCGTCCCGCCGCCGGGCCGGGCCGGGCCGCAGGCCCGCGCGCCTGGTCGAGCGCCGCATCGGGCTGCTGTTCGCGCTATTTCTGACCCTTCTGGCCCTGGCGGGCCTGCGGGCGGTCTGGATCGGCACGGTGAAGGCGGGATCGCTGTCGGACCGCGCGGTCAGCCAGCAGATCGAGGACCTCACCGTGAACGCTCGCCGGGGGACGATCACCGACCGCCATGGGGTGGAGCTGGCGGTCTCGGAGGACGCCGTCACCGTGTTCGCCAACCCCTTCCTGATCGACGACCCGGCGCGCGTGGCGGCCAAGCTCGCCCCGCTGGTGGGCCGGGAGCGGGACGAGCTGATCGAGAAGCTCGCCGATCGGGGCTCGGGCTTCGTGTATCTCCGCCGCAAGATGGACGCCACGCTCGGGGAGCGGGTGGAGAGCCTCGAGATCGAGGGGATCGGGACGATCACCGAGCCCAAGCGCACCTATCCCCAGGGCCACCTCGCCTCGCAGGTGCTCGGCATGGTGGGCACCGACAACTACGGCCTGTCGGGGCTCGAGCAGGCGAGGGAGGACACGCTCGGCGGGGAGAACGGGAAGCGCCGGCTCGTCAAGGACGCGCTCGGCGAGCCGGTGAGCATGGTGGAGGTCGACCGGGCCGAGCCCGGCCGGGACCTGCGACTGACGCTGGACGCGGCGATCCAGGAGCGCACCGAGGCGGTGCTCTCCGACGTCGGCCAGACCTACACGCCGGCGGGAGCCACCGCGCTCGTGATGGACCCGCGCACGGGTGCGATCCTGGCGCTGGCGAACTGGCCCCGGGTGGACGGCAACAACGTCGGCGGCGCCCCCGGGTACGCCCGCCAGAACCGCGCCATCCAGGCGAGCTACGAGCCCGGATCGACGTTCAAGCCCTTCACGGTGTCCGGGGCGCTGGAGGAGAAGCTGATCGAGCCCAGCACGCAGCTCAGCGTCCCGCCGTTCATCCAGGTGGCCGACCGCACGATCGGCGAGGCCCACGAGGGCGGCGGCGGCACGCTCACCGTGGCCGACATCCTCGCGCAATCCTCCAACGTCGGCTCGGTGATGATCGGGCTGAAGCTCGGCGCAAAGCGCTTCGACCGCTGGGTGCGCCGGTTCGGCTTCGGCACCAAGACCGGGGTCGACCTGCCCGGGGAGCAGCAGGGCATCGTCCTGCGTCCGGAGGACTACTCGGGCTCGTCGATGGGGAACATGCCGATCGGCCAGGGCATCGCCGTGACCCCGATTCAGATGGCCACCGCCTACACGGCGATCGCCAACGGCGGCCTGCTGCGGGAGCCCTACGTCGTCGCCGGCGCTCGCCGCCCGCCGCGGCGCGTGCTCGCGCCACGCAGGGCCGAGCAGGTGTCGCGCATGCTCGAGGGAGTCCTGGCCGCGGGCGGCACGGCCGCGGAGGCCGCTGTGGACGGCTACACCCTCGCCGGCAAGACCGGGACCGCCGAGAAGGCAGAGAACGGCGGCTACTCCAAGACGGACTTCGTCGCCTCCTTCATCGGCTACGCGCCCGCACACGACCCGCGCCTGCTCGTGGCCGTCATGGTGGACGAGCCGCGGGGCTCGATCTACGGCGGCACGGTGGCCGCGCCGGCCTTCGAGCGCATCGTGGAATTCGCCCTGCCCTACCTCAAGATCCCGCCGGAGTGACGGAGCCGGGGGAGCGCCAGGGCGGCGGGTATCCTGCTGGCGGACCATGACCCTTCGCGAGCTGATGGGGAATGGGGCCCCCGAGATCGAGATCTCGGGTCTCGCCTACTCGAGCCAGAGCGTCGCCCCCGGGACGCTCTTTTTTTGCGTCCCCGGCTACCGGGCGGACGGGCACGACTTCGCGCCCGACGCGGTGGCCCGCGGCGCCGTGGCCCTGGTGTGCCAGCGTCCCCTCGGCCTGGGCGTCCCCGAGGTGGTGGTCGGCGACGTCCGGGCCGCGATGGGGCCCGCGGCGGCCCGCTTCTACGGCGATCCCACCGCCGAGCTCAGGGTGGCCGGAATCACGGGGACCAACGGCAAGACCACCACCGCGTTCCTGCTCCGTCACCTGCTCGAGGGCGCGGGGGTCCGCTGCGGGCTCCTCGGGACCGTCAAACGGGTGGTGGGCGGTGTCGAGGAGGAGGTGGAGCGCACCACCCCGGAGGCGATCGACCTCCAGGCCACGTTCCGGCGCATGCTGGACGAGGGGGACGAGGCCTGCACCATGGAGGTGTCCTCCCACGCCCTGGAGCTGGGGCGGGCCGCCGGCATCCGCTTCGCCTGCCGCGTGTTCACCAACCTCACCCAGGACCACCTCGACTTCCACGAGACGATGGAGGCCTATTTCGCCGCGAAACGGAGGCTGTTCGAGAGCGAGGGCGGGCCGCAAGCAGCCGGCTCGGCCGGGTGCGCGCGGATGCCTGTCTCGATCGTCAATGCCGACGACGAGTACGGCCGCCGCATCGCCGCCGAGGTGGAGGCGGTCACCTTCGCGATCGACCGGCCCGCCGACTACCGCGCTCGCGAGATCAGCTTCGACCTGTCGGGCTCGCGCTTTGCCTGCGATACGCCGGACGGTCCCCTGCAGCTCGAGTCGCGGCTGCCGGGCCTGTTCAACGTGCAGAACGTGCTCGCCGCGGTGGCCGCCGCCCGCGCGCTGGACGTGCCCGGTGACGCGATCACGGCGGCGTTGCCCGGGTTCGGGCGCGTGCCCGGTCGCTTCGAGCCGGTGGACGAGGGGCAGGACTTCGGTGTGCTGGTGGACTACGCGCACACCCCCGACTCGCTCGAGAACGTGCTCCGGGCGGCGCGCGAGCTGACCCGCGGACGGCTGCACGTGGTGTTCGGCGCCGGGGGTGATCGCGATCGGAGCAAGCGCCCGCTCATGGGGGACGCGGCCCGCCGCCTGGCCGACCGGGTGCTGGTGACCTCGGACAATCCGCGCAGCGAGGAGCCCGAGTCCATCATCGACGCGATCATCGAGGGCGCGGGGCCCGACGCCGAGCGCGAGAGCGATCGCCGCGCCGCCATCGTGCGGGCGGTGGAGACGGCCGCCCCCGGCGACGTAGTGGTGATCGCGGGCAAGGGGCACGAGCAGGGCCAAGAGTTCGAGAACGGCCGCAAGGAGCCGTTCGACGACAGGAGCGTGGCCGCCACGGCGCTGCGCAGCCGCCTGGGAGCGCACGCGTGATCGACCTGGGAGCGGCCCGCCTGGCCGCAGCGGCCGGGGCCGATCTCGTGGCCGGCGCGCCGGAGGCGGCCGGCCCGGCCCGGGCCGTGATCGACTCGCGAGCGCTCGAGCCCGGTGACCTGTTCGTGGGCCTGCCCGGAGCCAGCGCCGACGGCGGCCAGTTCGCCCCCGGCGCCCTGGAGAGCGGCGCCTGGGGCGTGCTCGTGGCCCCCGCCCATCGCGAGGCGGCGCTGGCGGCCGTCGAGGGGGCCGTGGGCGGCTCGCCCTGCGCCCAGGCGGCCGTGATCGTGGCCCCCGAGCCGCTCGCCGCGCTGCAGCGCCTGGCCACCGCCTGGCGGCGCGAGCTGAACAGCAGGGTCGCCGGGATCACCGGCTCGACCGGAAAGACGTCGACCAAGGACATCCTGGCCGCCCTGCTCCGGCCCCGGGTCCGCACACACGCGAGCCAGGAGAACTTCAACACCGAGATCGGCCTCCCGCTGACCGTCCTGGAGGCGTCGCGGGGCACCGATGCGCTGGTGCTGGAGATGGCCATGCGCGGCGAGGGCCAGATCGCCGAGCTGGCCGCGATCGCGGAGCCCGACGTGGGCGTGATCGTGAACGTGGGCCCGGTGCACCTGGAGCTGTTGGGGACGGTCGAGCGTGTGGTGGCGGCCAAGGCCGAGCTGATTCGCGACCTGCCTGCCGGCGCGGCCTGCGTCGTGCCGGCGAGCGAGCCGCTGCTGGCCGCCCACCTGCGCGAGGATCTGGACACCTGGACCTTTGGGCCGGGTGGGCACGTACAGCTGCTGGGGATGGCCGACGGCCGGGCCGAGATCGAGGCACGCGGCGAGCGGGTGGAGCTCGAGCTGTCCTACAGCGAGCCCCACAACCTGCTCAACACCCTGGCCGCGGTGGCCGCGGCACGGGCTGCCGGCTTCACCGTGGGTGGCCCGGTGGACGTGCGCTTCTCCTCGCTGCGGGGCGAGGTGGTGGAGCTGCCCGGGGGCGTGACGGTCGTGAACGATTGCTACAACGCCAACCCGATGTCGATGCGCGCCGCCCTCGACCATCTCGCGCAGAGCCCGGCCGAGCGGCGGATCGCCGTGCTGGGCACGATGGCGGAGCTGGGTCCCGGCTCGCCCGGGTTCCACCGCGAGATCGGCGCGCACGCCGGCGAGGTGGGAATCGACGTGCTGGTGGCGGTGGGTGAGGCCGCCCTGGGCTACGGCGACGGCTACGAGGGGGAGCTGTACCCGGTGGGGAGCCCGGAGGAGGCCGGCGCCCTGCTCGAGGAGGTGGCCCGCCCCGGGGACCGAGTGCTGGTGAAGGGCTCCCGCTCTGTGGGCCTGGAGAGAGTCCTGGCCTGACCCATGCTGGGCGAGATCCTGATCGGGGGCGTCGGCTCCCTGCTCATCTGCATGTTCCTGGGGCCGCGCTTCATCGAGTACCTGCGCGTCAAGGAGTTCGGACAGCAGATCCGCGAGGAGGGCCCGGCCGGCCACCACGGCAAGGCGGGCACCCCCACGATGGGCGGCCTGGTGGTGCTGCTGGCTGTGCTGGTGCCGTTCCTGATCCTCTCGGAGTACCGGGCGGCCAGCGTCGCGCTGCTGGGCACCATGCTCGCGATGGCCGCCCTCGGCTTCGCCGACGACTGGACCAAGCTGCGCCGCCGGCGCTCGCTCGGGCTGTCGGGGAAGACCAAGCTCGCCATCCAGGCCGTCACGGCGATCGGGCTGTGGCTGCTGGTGCGGGAGTGGGTCGGCCTGGAGGACACCCTGCGGCTACGTGTCGTGGACGCCTCGATCGACCTGGGGGTGGCCTACCCGGTGCTGATCTTCCTCGTGCTGGCCGGGGCCACCAACGGCGTAAACCTCACCGACGGCCTGGACGGTCTGGCCGCCGGCTGCGCGACCATCGTCTTTCTCACCTACACGGCCATGACCTTCATCACCACGGGCCAGCAGGATCTCGCGCTGCTGTCCGCCTGCCTGGTGGGGGCCTGCGTCGGCTTTCTGTGGTTCAACTCGTTCCCCGCGTCGGTGTTCATGGGGGACACCGGGTCGCTCGCGCTGGGCGGCGCGATCGCCGCGCTCGCGGTACTGACGAAGAGCGAGGTGCTGTTGATCCTGATCGGCGGCATCTTCGTGATCGAGGCGCTGTCGGTGGCGATCCAAGTGTTCTCCTTCCAGCGCTTTCGCCGGCGGGTGTTCCTTATGGCGCCGATCCACCACCACTTCGAGCTGCTGGGCTGGTCGGAGACCAAGATCATCCTGCGCTTCTGGATCGTGGCCGCGATCTGCGCGGCGATCGGCTTCACGCTCTACCAGCAGTCCGTCACGCCGTGAGGCCGCCGCTTCCGGCGGGCCCTTACCTGATCGTGGGGCTGGCGCGCTCCGGCGCCGCGGCCGCTCGGATGCTCCTGCCCCATGGGCCGGTGCTCGCCGCCGACCGGGCCCGGCCCGAGGTCCCGGAGGGGGTGGAGGCCCGGCTGGAGAGCGACGGGGTGGAGCTGCTCGACGGCGTCGCCTGCGTGGTCAAGAGCCCGGGCGTGCCCAACGAGGCGCCCGGGATCGCCGCGGCGCGAGAGCGCGGCCTGCCGGTCTACGGCGAGCTGGAGCTGGCCTGGCGCCTTCTGCCCAACCGCTTCCTGGCCGTGACCGGAACCAACGGCAAGACCACGACCGTCGAGCTGCTGGGCGCCGTGCACACCGAAGCGGGCCTGCCGGTGGCGGTGGCCGGAAACGTGGGCACGCCGCTGTCCTCGCTGGTCGGGGAGGTCGATCCCGAGGCGGTGATCGTCTGCGAGGTCTCGAGCTTCCAGGCCGAGGACGCCGACGCCTTCGCGCCCGACACCGCGCTGCTGCTCAACCTGGCCGAGGACCACCTCGACCGCCACGGCACCTTCGCCGCCTACCGCGAGGCGAAGCTGCGGGTGTTCGCCCGCCAGACCGCCGCGCAGACGGCGGTGGCCCCGGTGGGATTCACCCTGCCCGGCGCGGGGCGGAGGGTGAGCTTCGGCGAGGACCCGGAGGCCGATCTGGCCCTGCGGCAGGGAACGCTGACCTGGCGCGGAGAGCCGCTGATGGCGGCGGACGACATCCGCCTGCGCGGCGCGCACAACACCGAGAACGCGATGGGCGCGGCGGCCGCGGCGCTGGCGGCGGGCCTGCCACCCGAGCCCGTGGCCACCGCGCTGAGGACCTTCGCCGGCGTGCCCCACCGCCTGGAGGAGGTGGGCAGCGTGAACGGGGTGCTCTACGTGAACGACTCCAAGGCCACCAACGTCGCCTCGGCCGTGCGCGGGATCGAGGCCTTCGAGGGCGGCGTTCACGCGATCCTGGGCGGCAGCCTGAAGGGGGGCGGCTTCGAGGGCCTGCGCTCCGCGGTGGTCTCGCGCTGCGCGGCCTGTTACCTCATCGGCGAGGCCGCGGGACCGCTCCGGCGGGATCTCGAGGGCACCGTCGAGCTCCACTCGTGCGGTGACCTGGAGGCGGCCGTGAGGGCCGCCGCGGCCGCCGCCCGGCCCGGCGACGTGGTGCTGCTCTCGCCGGCCTGCGCGAGCTACGACCAGTACACCGACTTCGAGGAGCGCGGAGCCCACTTCCGCTCGCTGCTCCCGCGGGGATGACTTTCGGGCGCGGCGTCGAAGACCGTCCGGATGGCCCGCCGCACCGCCGCCCGCCAGCGACCGGTCGAGTACTCGATCCTCTACACGGCGACGCTCTGCCTGCTGGCCTTCGGGGCGGTGATGGTCTACTCGGCCAGCTCGGCCGAGTCGCTCTTGGGCAGCGGCGACCCGTCCTTCTACCTCAAGCGCTACGTGCTGTTCGGGATCCTGGGGCTCGTGCTGCTCCACGTGGCGTCGCGGCACGGCCTGGCCGCCGTGAAGGGGCTCACGCCCATCCTGCTGATCGCCTCCTTCGCGCTCACCGTCGCCGTGATGCTGCCGGGCGCGGGCGTGTCGGCCAACGGGGCCACCCGCTGGCTGGGAGCGGGCCCGCTCCAGTTCCAGCCCTCGGAGCTGCTCAAGTTCGCGCTCGTGCTCTACGCCTGCCTGGTGCTGGCCGCGCGTCCGCATTCGACCAAGACCCTCGGCGGCCTGGTCAAGCCGTTGCTCCTGGTGGTTGGAGTGGCCTGCCTGCTGCTCCTGAAACAGCCGGACATGGGCACCGCGATGGTGATCTGCTTCGCGATCGGGGCGCTGCTGATCGCCGCCGGCACCCCCACACGGCTGCTCGGGACGGTGGGCGGCACGCTCGCCGCCCTTGCGCTGCTGGTGGCGCTCGTCGAGCCCTACCGCCGGGAGCGGCTGACCTCGTTCCTGGACCCCTTCTCGGATGCCGGCGACAGCGGTTTCCAGGCCGTGCAGGCGCTCACCGCGATGGGGTCCGGCGGCTTCTTCGGGGTCGGGCTGGGGGAGTCGGTCCAGAAGATCTTCTATCTGCCCGAGGCGCACACCGACATGATCCTGGCCATCATCGGCGAGGAGCTCGGCCTGGTCGGGATCCTGGCGGTGGTCGGGCTGTACGGGCTGATCGCCTACGCCGGCCTGCGAGTGGCCAAGCTCGCCCACGACCTGTACTCGAAGCTGCTCGCGGCCGGGATCACCTCGCTGCTCTTGTGCCAGGCCACGCTCAACCTGTTCGCGGTACTGGGGATGGCCCCGCTCACCGGCGTGCCGCTGCCCATGCTCTCCTACGGCAGCACCAACCTGATCGTGATGCTCGGAGCGATGGGGCTGCTGCTGAACGTGGCGGCCACCGGAGGGCGCGAGCAGCGGCGGGAGAAGCCGGTGCTGCGGGCCATCGACGGAGGCGGCCGTGACGACGATCGCGATAGCGGCCGGGGGCACGGCGGGGCACGTCGTGCCGGCGCTCGCGGTCGCTGAGGAACTGCGCCGCCGCGGAGGCCGGGTGGAGTTCATCGGCGGCGAGCGAGCCGAGGTGGAGCTCGTCGCCGCGGCCGGCTTTCCCCTTCATCGGCTGCGGGTGGCGGGGCTGGATCGCCGCAACCCGGCGCGGGCCGTCCGAGCGCTCTGGCTCGCCGCGCGCGCGACCGGCCGGGCCCGCCGGATCCTGCGCGAGGTGGGCGCGGACGCCGTGCTGGGCGCGGGTGGCTACGTCGCCGGGCCGGTGGGACTGGGCGCCCGTTCGCTCCGTCTGCCACTGGCTCTGATGGAGGCCGACAGCCACCTCGGCATCTCCAATCGCCTCCTGGCACCGCTGGCCCGGCGGGTGTTCCTGGCCTTCCCGCTCGCCGGGCGCACCGGACGGCGCTACGTCGTCGCCGGGCGGCCGGTGCCGGCGAACACCGGCCGCGCCGACCGCGGCGCGGCACGCGAGCGGTTCGGCATCACCGAGGACGCGCGCTGCGTGTTGATCTTCGGCGGCTCGCTGGGCGCGCGGCGTCTCAACCATGCCGCCGTTGACGCCTTCGGCGCCGGCGCCGGCGGGCCACTCACGGTGCTGCACGCCTCCGGCCGCCGCGACCACGACGAGCTGCGCCGCCGGCTGGACGACCTGGGCTCGCCGGAGCACTACCGGCTCTTCCCGTACGTGGAGCCCTTTGCCGAGGCCCTCGCGGCGGCCGACCTGGCCGTGGCCCGTGCGGGCGGCTCGGTTCAGGAGGTGGCCGCGGCGGGGCTTCCGGCGATTCTGGTTCCCTACCCGGAGGCCACCGCCGACCACCAGACCGCCAACGCGCGCTTCATGGAGGCCGCCGGGGCGGCGATCGTCCTGCCCGATGCCGAGCTCGACGGCGAGCGGCTGGCCCGAGAGGTCACGGAACTCCTCGAGGCTCCCCGGCGGATCGAGGCGATGGCGGAGGCCGCCCACGCGGCGGCACGACCGGGGGCGGCCGCCCGCATCGCCGACGAGCTGCTGGCGCTGGGGCGGGTCTAAGGTCCGGCGGCCATGGTCTACGCGCCGTTCTCGGGACGAAGCCTGCACTTCATCGGAATCGGCGGGGCGGGGATGAGCGGTCTCGCGCTGGTGGCCCGCGAGCTCGGCGCGCGGGTGTCCGGCTCCGACCGGGCGGACTCGCCCTTCTGCGTCCGCCTGCGGGCGGCGGGGATCGAGCCGGTGATCGGCCACGACGCCGCCAACCTCCCGGCGGGCGCCGAGGTGGTGGTCTCAACCGCCATCGGTGATGAGAACCCCGAGCTCTCCGCCGCCCGCGCGGCGGGCGCCCGGGTGCTGCATCGCGGCGACCTGCTGGGCGAGCTCTCGGCCATGAAGCGCACGATCGCGGTGAGCGGCACCCACGGCAAGACCACCACGGCCTCGATGGCGGCCCACGCGCTGCGTGAAGCCGGGCGCGCGCCGGCCTTTCTGATCGGCGGTGAGCTCCGCACGGCGGGCACGAATGCGGGCTGGGGGAGCGGCGAGTGGGCGGTGATCGAGGCCGACGAGTCCGACCGCTCGTTTCTCAAGCTCGAACGGGAGGTGGCGGTGATCACGAACATGGAGCTCGATCACCATGCGACCTACCGCAGCCTGTCCGACCTGCGCGAAGCCTTCTGCGATTTCCTGGCGCCGGCACCGGTGCGCGTGATCGGCGCCGGGCTGGAGCTCCCGTGCTCGGACGGGGCGGTCACCTTCGGGGTCGACGAGGGCGCCCTGCGCGCCGAGCGGATGGAGCTTCACCCCGGGGGCTCGCACTTCGACGTGGAGGGGACCCGGGTGGAGCTCCGCCTGCCCGGCCGCCACAACGTGCTGAACGCGCTCGCCGCGCTGGCGGCCTGTCGCGCGGCCGGGGTCGAGCCGGCCGAGGCCGGGCCCGCGCTGGCCGGTTTCACCGGCGCCGGCCGCCGTTTCGAGGAGCACGGCCGGACCGCCTCGGGGGCGCGGGTCTACGACGACTACGCCCACCACCCCACGGAGGTGCGGGCCACGCTCGAGGCCGCGCGGACTCTCCTGCCGGCCCGTCTGGTGGCCTGCTTTCAACCCCACCTCTACTCGCGCACCCGCAAGCTGGCGCGTGAGTTCGGCCGCGCACTCGCCCTGGCCGATCTCGTGGTCGTGCTCGACGTCTATCCGGCCCGCGAACGGGCCGAGGACTATCCCGGGGTGAGCGGGCTGATGGTGGCCGCGGCCGCCGCCGACGCCGCCGAGGGCCGGCCGGTCTGGTGGCTGCCGGAGGCCGGGGACGCCCGCCGGATGCTGGCGGCGGAGCTCGGCGAGGGAGACCTGCTGGTCACCCTCGGCGCCGGAGACGTCGACCGCCTGGCCCGCGCGCTGGCCGAGGAGAGCCCGTGAACGCGCTTCCCGACGGCGTGCAGGCGGACTACCCGCTCGCCCGCCTCACCACCATCCGCACCGGTGGGCGGGCCGACTTCTTCGCCCGGCCAGGCACCGCCGCCGCTCTCGCCGACCTGCTGGCCTGGGCGGAGGAAGAAAAAGTCGAGGTAGGAGTGGTGGGGTCGGGATCGAACCTCCTGGTAGCGGATGCGGGATTCCGAGGACTCGTCGTGAAGCTGGACGGCTCGCTCGCTGCGATCGAGCAGGAAGAGGAGCGCCTGCTCTGCGGCGGCGGGGCCCGTCTGCCTCAGGCGGCGGCCCGCGCGGCCCGCGCGGGGCTCAGCGGCCTGGAGTTCGGGGTGAACATCCCGGGCACGGTGGGCGGCGCGGTGCGTATGAACGCCAACGCCTACGGCGGAGAGCTGGCGCGCGTGCTCGAGTGGGTCGAGATCTGCTCGCCCGAGGGAAGCGAGCGCCGGGGCCCGGCCGAGCTCGGCTTTCGCTACCGCCGCTCCAACCTGGGCCCGACCGAGATCGTGGCCCGCGCCTCGTTCGCCCTGAGCCCGGCGCCGCCTGAGACGGTCAAGGCCACGCTGGCGGATATGCGCGCCTCCCGCAAGGCCGCTCAGCCCTCTGGAATCAAGACCTTCGGCTCGACCTTCAAGAACCCCGACGATCCGCGCGCCGAGGGACGCAGCGCCGGTGTGCTCCTGGACCAGGCCGGCTGCCGCGGTCTCACCGTGGGCGGCGCCCGCTTCTCGGAGAAGCACGCCAACTTCGTGGAGAACATGGGCGAGGCCACGACCGCCGATGTGGTGGCGCTCATGGCCGCCGGCCGGCGCCGGGTGCGCGAGCGGCTCGGGATCACGCTGGAGCCCGAGGTGCAGTTCCTGGGCGAGGTCGAGGCTGCGGAGCTGGGCTCGTGAGGGCGGCGAGCGCGGCCGTCGCGCTGCGCCGGCTGCGCCCGGGGCGGCCGCTGCGGCTTCCCCGCCTGTCGCCCCGGCTGAGGCTGGCGCTGCTCGTGCTGGCGACGGTGGTGCTCGTTCTCGCCGCCGTCTTTCGCTTCTGGCTGCGCGACTCGGACCTGGTGGCGGTCGAGCGCGTGGCGATCTCGGGCCTGACCACCGACGACGCCTCGCGCCTGCGCGGCACGCTCGAGTCCACCGCTCGGACCATGACCACGCTGCACGTGGACCAGGACCGCCTGGAGCAGATCGTCGAGGCCTATCCGGTGGTGAGCGGGCTCGAGGTGGAGACCCGGTTTCCGCACGAGCTTCGCATCCGGGTGCTGGAGCACCACCCCGCCGCGGTCGCTCAGACCGACGCCGGGCGGGTGCCGGTGGCCGCCGACGGCACCGTGCTGCGCGGGCTCCCGGTGGAGGGCCGGCAGCCGACCGTCCGCGCCGACGGAGGGCTGCGAGGCGAGCGTCTGAGAGACGCCGAAGCGCTATCCGCGGCGCGCGTGGCGGGAGCGGCGCCGGCCGTCCTGCACCGCCGGATCGAGGAGGTCGCCGCGCGCCGGGAGGAGGGCATCGTGGTCGAGCTGCGCGACGGTCCTGAGCTGATCTTCGGCGAGCCCACCCGCACACGGGCCAAATGGACGGCCGCCGCCCGCGTCCTGGCCGACCCGAAGGCCGAGGGCGCCTCCTACGTCGACGTCCGCATCCCGGGCCGGCCCGCAGCCGGGGGCCTGACCGACGAAACGGTGGCGCCCGTGACGCCTCCCACAACCCTCAACCCATAGTCGAGCTTTCGCGCAAGTCTTGACCTGGACTGGAGGGTTGCTCTGCAGGGTTCGTTGCAAGGGGCATTGACATTTTCGCGGATTGCGCTCTACAGTCCGCCCTGCAGGGCGATCTCGAAACCCTCGATGATCGCTTGAGCTTCGGATTGTAGGAGAGGGAACACCTCATGGATACGGGCAGCTATCTGGCCGTGATCAAGGTAGTCGGGATCGGAGGCGGCGGCACCAACGCCGTCAACCGCATGGTGGACGCGGGCCTCAAGGGGGTCGAGTTCATCGCCGTGAACACGGACGCTCAGGCGCTCCAGATGTGCGATGCCGACATCAAGCTGCAGATCGGCGATCAGCTCACGCGCGGGCTGGGAGCCGGCGCCGACCCCGACGTGGGCTACGGCGCCGCGAACGAGAGCCGCGACGAGATCAAGGAGGCGCTCAAGGGCGCGGACATGGTCTTCGTGACGGCCGGCGAAGGCGGCGGCACGGGCACGGGCGCCGCGCCGGTGATCGCCGAAGTGTCCAAGCAGGAGGTCGGCGCCCTCACCGTGGGCGTGGTTACCAAGCCCTTCGACTTCGAGGGCACCCAGCGCATGCGCCAGGCCGTGGACGGGATCGACCGCCTGCGGGAGCAGGTGGACACCATGATCGTGATCCCCAACGAGAAGCTGCTCGCGGTGGTGGAGCGCCGCACGAGCATCCTCGACGCCTTCCGCGAGGCCGACGCCGTGCTGGGCCAGGGTGTGCAGGGCATCACCGACCTGATCACCACTCCGGGCCTGATCAACCTCGACTTCGCCGACGTGCGCACGATCATGCACGAGGCCGGCTCCGCTCTGATGGGAATCGGCGAGGCCTCGGGCGAGAACCGGTCGGGTGAGGCGGCCAAGAACGCGATCTCGAGCCCGCTGCTGGAGCAGTCGGTCGAAGGGGCCACCGGCATCCTGCTCAACATCACCGGCGGCGGCGATCTGGGCCTGTTCGAGGTAAACGAGGCGGCCGAGATCATCCAAGCCGCGGCTGACCAGAACTCGAACATCATCTTCGGCGCCGTGGTCGACGACGGGATGGGCGACGGCGTCCGCGTCACGGTGATCGCCACCGGGTTCGAGCGTCCGAGCCGCACTCCGCTGTTCGCCGAGGACTCGACGGGTCGCCGGCGAGAGCCGCGGCGGCGCGACGTGTCAATGGACGACCGGCAGCGCAAGTCGCTCGAGATCTCCGAGGACGAGATCGACGTGCCGCCCTTCCTCCGGGATTGAGACCCTCCGCGCGCACGCGGCCGAGCCACGTGCTTGCGGCTTGACCGAAGTCCGGGAGATCCTGCCGCCGGACACGGCGCTCGCCTTCGAGGCGATGCGCGCCCTGCGCGCCCACTACGGCGACGAGGCCGAGTTCGTCCGCCGGGTGGACCACCGGCAGCGTCCGCAGGGCTACCGGCTGGTGGGAGCCTTCTCCGACGACGGGCGCTGCCAGGGGGTGGCCGGATTCCGCCTGCTCCACAACCTCGCCTGGGGCGACTGCCTCTACGTGGACGATCTCTCGACGCTGCCCGAGGGGCGGCGCCAGGGCCACGCCCGGGCTCTGCTGGACTGGTGCGCGGACGAGGCCCGGCGCCTGGGCTGCGATGAGCTGCACCTCGATTCCGGCGTCGGCCCCGAGCGCGAGGACGCGCACCGCCTCTACTTCAACAGCGGGCTGCGCATAACGAGCTACCACTTCGCCCGCCGGCTGTGATGCATCCCTGGGTACAGGCCACTGCCCCGCGGGTGGCTCTCACCGCCGAGCGCGAGCTGGAGGCGCTGGTGGGCGTCTCGTCGCCCTCCGGGGACGTGGAGGGCGCCGAGGAGTGCGCCGCCCTGTCCGCGGCCTTCCTGCCGCCGGAGGCGGAGATCGAGCGGCTCGAGTGCTCCACGCCGAATCACGCCCCCGACCTGTGCGGGCGCCTGCGGGGCAGCGGCAGCCGGCGCGTGCTTCTGCTCGGCCACCTGGACACCGTGGTGGCCCACGCCGCCCACCGGCCGCTCGAGCGCGACGGCGATCGGCTGACCGGCTCCGGGGCCGTGGACATGAAGGGCGGCGTTGCGCTGGCGCTGGGCGTGGCGCGTGAGCTGGCCGGCCGGCCCGAGCTGTACGCCGAGATCGCGGTGCTGCTCGTGACCGACGAGGAGTGGCGCACGGGGCCGTTCACGCACACGGATCGCTTCGCCGGCTTCGACGCCTGTCTCTGCTTCGAGGCCGGTGAGCGCACGTCGGAGGGTCACGAGGCGCTGGTGGCGCGCCGCAAGGCGGCGGCGACGCTGCAGGTTCACGCCCGCGGCCGCGCGTCCCACTCCGGCTCGGCGCCCGAGCGCGGCCGCAGCGCGCTGCTGGCCCTGGCCGACGTGGCGCGCCGAATAGCGGAGCGCAGCGCGCCCCAGGGACCCGACCGGCTGACCGCGGTGCCCACCGTCCTGCACGCCGGGGAGGTGTTCAACGTGGTGCCGCCGGCGGGCAACCTGGTGTGCGACCTGCGGGCCGACCGCCTCGAGGCCTTCGATCCCGTGCTCGACGCGGTGCCAGGCGAGCTGGATGGTGTGTCGCTGGAGGCGCATCTGGTGCGGGCCTGGCCGGGCATGGACTCACGGGCGGCGGTGGAGGGGCTGCTCGCGCAGGCCGGCGACCGGCTGGGGAGGCCGCTGGTGGCCGCGGAGCGCGGCGGGGCGAGCGACGCCAGCCACCTTGCGGCCGCGCTCCCGCTCACGGTCGACGGGCTCGGGCCGCGGGGAGGGGGCGCCCATACGCCCGACGAGTGGGTCAGCGCCTCCTCGCTGGAGACGCGCGCCGAGGTGGCGCTCGCGGTCGTGGGCGCCCTGCTCGGGGCTTAACGCCGCCCGCAAGCAAAGCTTGCGCTGCGGCGGGTAGCGGTAGCCTTGCTCCGCTTGCCGCCCCCCACAAACACCATGCGCCGCACGCCCCTCTTCGAGCGACACGAGGCGGCCGGGGCCCGGCTCGTGCCCTTCGCCGGCTGGGAGATGCCCGTCCAGTACGAGGGCATACGTCAGGAGCATGTGGCGGTGCGCACGGGAGCCGGCATGTTCGACGTCTCACACATGGGTGAGATCGAGACGTCCGGCCCGCAGGCGGAGGACTTCCTGCAGCGTGTCCTGTCCAACGACGTGACCCGAATCGCCGAGCGGGGCGCGCAGTACTCGGTGCTGTGCGCCGAGGACGGGGGCGTGCTCGACGACCTGTTCACCTACCGGCTCGACGACCGGGCGTTATCTCACCGTCACCAACGCGGCCAACCACGAGCGCGACCTGGCGTGGTTTGTCGAGCAGGCGGGCGCCTTCGACGTCGAGGTGCGCGACGCCCACGCCGACTGGGCCATGCTGGCGGTGCAGGGACCGGACGCGCGCGGCGCGCTGAACGGCCAGGTCGAGGGCGACCTCCCGCCCCGGATGCGCACCGCCGGCCTCGCGATCGCCGGGGTGGACTGCCTGGTGTGCGGCACCGGCTACACCGGCGAGGACGGCTGCGAGCTGATGCTGCCCCCCGACGGTGCCGGCAAGGTCTGGGACGCCCTGCTGGGAGAGGGAGTGCGGCCCGCCGGCCTGGGCGCCCGGGACACGCTGCGGCTGGAGGTCTGCTTCCACCTGTACGGCAACGACCTGAGCGAGGACCGCAACCCCATCGAGGCCGGTCTTCAGTGGTGCTGCAAGCTCGACACGGACTTCATCGGCGCGGATGTCCTGCGGGATACCCGTCCCGAGCAAACGCTCGTGCCCTTCGCCTTCACCGGGCCGGGGATTCCCCGCCAGGGCAACCCGGTGACCACCGACGAGGGGCCGGGAGTGGTCACGAGCGGCTCGCTCTCACCCTGCCTTCAGACCGGCATCGGGCTGGCCTACGTGCCGGCCGACGCCGCCGCGCCGGGCACGCCGATCGACGTCGACGTGCGGGGCAAGAGCCGCGCGGCCGAGGTTCGCGACAAACCGCTCTACGAAACGAGGTGAAGTGGCCGACGAGAGCTACCCCGAGGACCTGAGCTACCACGAAGAGCACGACTGGGCGCGCATCGAGGGTGACCAGGCCGTCTTCGGCGTGACCTGGTACGCGCAGGACGCGCTGGGCGAGGTGGTCTTCTTCGACCCCCCGGAGGTGGGCTCCGAGGTGGCGAAGGACCAGAGCTACGCCGAGGTCGAGTCCGTGAAGGCGGTGTCCGACGTGTTCGCGCCGCTGTCGGGTGAGATCGTCGAGGTCAACGAGACGCTGAACGACAGCCCGGAGCGGATCAACGAGGACCCGTACGGAGACGGCTGGCTGGTGAAGGTGAGGCTCAGCGACAGCTCCGAGGTCGACTCGCTGATGGATGTGAACGCTTACCAGGATTTGCTCCGATCGGGTAACTAACGTCGTAGGCGCAGCATGAGCCGCTACACGGGAGTCACCGAGCAGGATCTGAGCGAGATGCTGGAGGCGATCGGCGCCGGCTCGCTCGACGATCTGTTCGCGGATATCCCCGATGGAGTCCGGCTCAAGCGCGACATCGACCTGCCCGACGGGTGCTCCGAGCAGGAGGTGTTCGCGCAGCTGGCGGCGCTGGCGGCACGGAACCGGCACTGCGACGAGGAGGTCAGCTTCCTCGGCGCGGGGATGTACGACCACTACGTGCCGGCGCTGATCGACACCCTGCTGTCGCGCTCGGAGTTCCTCACTCCGTACACGCCGTACCAGCCCGAGGTCTCCCAGGGCGGCCTGCAGGTGATGTTCGAGTTCCAGACGGCGATCTCCGAGCTCACCGGCCTGCCGGTATCCAACGCCTCGGTCTACGAGGGCCCGAGCGCGGTGGCCGCGGCGGGCTATCTCGCGAAGCTGGAGACCAGGCGCTCGCGCCTCGTGACCTCTCGCGGCTTGCACCCGCATTCGCGCGGCGCCCTGCGCACCCACGCCGCCGGCTACGGCATGGAGGTGGTGGAGGTGCCGCTCGACGCCGAGGGCGCCACCGACGCCTCCGCCCTGGCCGACGCGGTGGACGACGACACCGCCGCGGTGTTCCTTCAGCAGCCGAACTTCCTCGGCACCGTCGAGGAGCTCGGCGGGCTGGTCGAGGCGGGCAAGAGCACGGGGGCGCTGGCCGTGTGCGCGGCCGATCCGTTGCCACTCGGCCTGCTGAAGCCCCCGGGGGAGCTGGGAGTGGACATCTGCGTGGGGGAGGGGCAGACGCTCGGCAACCGGCTGGACTTCGGCGGTCCCAGCTTCGGCTTCTTCGCCGCCGCGGACCGTTTCATCCGCAAGATGCCCGGCCGCATTGCCGGCGAGACCCGCGACGTGGACGGAAAGCGCGGCTTCGTGCTGACCCTGCAGACCCGCGAGCAGCACATCCGGCGCGAGAAGGCCACCCACAACATCTGCACCGCCCAGGCGCTCAACGCCCTGGCCGGGGTGGTCTACCTGTCCTGGCTGGGGCGCCGCGGGCTGGTGGAGCTGGCCGAGCTGATGCTGCGCCGCACCCACTACGCACGCGGGGCGCTCGGGCTCGACCCGATCAACCCCGGGCCGGTGGTGCGCGAGTTCGCGGTACGGGTTCCGGATCTCGACGACCTGTTCCGGCGCGCCCGCGCCGAGGGCATCAACCCCGGCTACCGCCTGGGGCGCGACTATCCGGAGTACGGGGACGGCCTCCTGGTGGCGATCACCGAGCGCCGCACCCGGGCCGACATCGACCGGCTGGCCGCGCTGGCGTCCGCCACGCGCGAGGTGGTGGCCGCGTGAGCGCCCGGCTCGACCCACGCGCCGGTGACGAGGCGGTGACGATCTTCGAACGCTCGCGTGAGGGGCGGCGAGCCTTCACGGCACCCGCGTGCGACGTGCCCGAGGTAGGTGTGGAGGAGCTGCTCCCGAGTGAGGCGCTGCGGGAGCGACCCGCGGAGCTGCCGGAGGTGTCCGAGCCCGAGCTGGTGCGCCACTACACCACGCTGTCGGCCAAGAACTTCCACTTGGACGAGGGCTTCTACCCGCTCGGTTCCTGCACGATGAAGCACAACCCCAAGCTGCACGAGCGGGTGGCCGCGCTGCCCGGCCACGCGCGCCTGCACCCGCTGCAGGAGCCGGAGTACGCCCAGGGCGCGCTCGAGCTGATGTGGCTGCTGCAGGGGGCACTCGCCGAGGTGGCCGGCCTGCCCCATGTGTCGCTGCAGCCGAGCGCCGGTTCCCACGGCGAGCTGGCCGGCCTGCTGCTCACCCGCGCGTACCACGAGGACCGCGGCGACCAGCGCACGAAGGTGCTCACGCCCGACACCGCGCACGGCACCAACCCCGCCACCGTGACGATGGCCGGCTACGAGGTGGTCAAGGTGGGCACCGCCGAGGACGGCGGCGTGGACCTCGACGACCTGCGCGAGAAGGCCGGCGACGACGTGGCCTGCCTGATGCTCACCAACCCCAACACCCTCGGGCTGTTCGACCGCAACATCGAGGAGATCAAGCAGATCGTCGACGACGTGGGGGCCACCCTCTACTACGACGGGGCCAACCTGAACGCGGTCATGGGGATCTCGCGCCCGGGCGACATGGGCTTCGACATCGTCCACTTCAACCTGCACAAGACGTTCACCCAGCCCCACGGCGGCGGCGGTCCGGGCGCGGGGCCGATTGCGGTGTCCGACCGGATCGAGCCGTTCCTGCCCGCCCCGCAGGTGGTGCGCCACGAGGGCACCAACGGCGGCGGCACCGCGTTCGACCTCGACTTCGACCGCCCCAAGTCGATCGGGCGACTGCGTGGCTTCCAGGGCAACTTCGGGGTGTTCGTGCGCACCTGGGCCTACATCCGCTCGCTGGGCGGGGACGGCCTCAAGGACGTGTCGCAGACCGCCGTCCTGAACGCCAACTACCTCAAGGCGCTGCTCGCCGGCGACGGCATCGGCGAGTACCTGCCCGTGGCGTTCGACCGCACCTGCATGCACGAGTTCGTGCTCAGCGGACGCGGCGCGAAGGAGAAGCTGGGGGTCAGGACGCTCGATCTGGCCAAGCGCATGCTCGACCACCGCGTGCATCCGCCCACCGTCTACTTCCCGCTGCTGGTCGAGGAGGCTCTGATGGTCGAGCCCACGGAGACCGAGACCAAGGAGCGCCTCGACCACTTCGCCTCGGTGATCCGCTCGATCCTGGAGGAGGCGGCCGAGGACCCCGAGATCCTCAAGAACGCGCCGCACACCACGCCGGTGCGGCGCCTGGACGAAGCGGGCGCCGCCAAGCGCCCGGTGGTGCGCTGGCGCCCGCGCGACGAGAACCCCGGCGACCCGGAGCGGGCCCGCGACGCCACCGCCAGCGGCACGGGGGCGATGTAGATCGAGGCGGCGGATGGCACCCCGGCGGGTACGACCGCCTCGGAGGACATCACCCCGGCCGAGCTGCGGCTCGCGGCACGCAACCACGCCCTCCCTCTGGAGGCGCTCAGGCACCCGATCACCCCGATCGGGCTCCACTACCTGCTGATCCACTACGACATCCCTGCGGTTGACCCCGCCGGTTTCCGGCTCGAGGTGGGCGGCGCGGTTGACCGGACGCTGTCGCTGTCGCTCGAGGACCTGCGCGCCCGCGAGCGGGTGACCATGCCCGTCACGTTCGAGTGCGCCGGCAACGGTCGAGCGCTGCTGGAGCCGCGTCCCGTCAGCCAGCCCTGGCTGACGGAGGCGGTGGGCACAGCCGAGTGGGCGGGCACGCCGCTGCGGGGTCTGCTGGATGAGGCCGGCATGGGCGCACACGCCGTCGACGTGCTGTTCACGGGCCTTGACCGTGGCGTCGAGGGGGGCGTCGCACAGGCCTACCAGCGCTCTCTGTCGCCGGCCGAGGCGCTGGCCGCCGACGCCCTGCTGGCCTATGACATGAACGGCGCCCCGCTGCCGCCTCAGCACGGCTTCCCGCTGCGCCTGGTGGTGCCGGGTTGGTACGGGATGACCAACGTCAAGTGGCTCACGGCGATCACGCTGCTCGAGGAGCCGTTCGAGGGCTACCAGCAGAGCGTGGGTTACCGCCTCTACGACGTGGACGGGAACCCCGGGGAGCCGATCCAGCGGATGCTGCCCCGATCGCTCATGGTCCCGCCGGGCGTCCCGGCGTTCGAGACGCGCGAGCGCCACCTCGAGCCCGGCCCGGTAACGCTCACGGGCCGCGCCTGGTCCGGCCACGGCCCGATCAGCTCGGTCGAGGTGTCAACCGACGGCGGCGCTTCCTTCGCACCCGCCCAGCTGGACGAACCCCTCGGCGAGGCGGCCTGGCGGGGCTGGCGCTTTGACTGGGACGCGTCCGAGGGAGACCACGTGCTCTGCTCCCGGGCCACCGACGCCGCAAGAAACACCCAGCCGCTCGAACCGCCCTGGAACCTGAAGGGCTACGCGAACAACGCCGTCGAGCGGGTGCGGGTTACCGTGGGCCCCGCCGGACCCTAGACTGCGCGCCCGCGTGCGCATCTTCAGCGGCATCCAGCCCACCGGCCGAAAGCACCTGGGCAACTACATCGGCGCGGTCCGCGGCTGGCTCGACGGCCAGGAGCGCGGCGACCCCGCGATCTACTGCATCGTCGACCTCCACGCCACGTGCGTTGCCTACGATCCCCAGGCTCTCCCCGGCTACGTGCTCGACACCACAGCCATGCTGATCGCCGCCGGGCTCGACCCCGAGCGCTGCATCCTCTTTCGCCAGTCCGACGTGGCCGAGCACTCGGAGCTCTGCTGGCTCTTGTCGTCGGTCACCCCGTACGGCGACCTGCAGCGCATGACCCAGTTCAAGGACAAGTCGGCTCGCGAGCAGCAGCTGGTGCGGACCAGTCTCTTCCTCTACCCCGTGCTCCAAGCCGCGGACATCCTGCTCTACCGGACGGACGAGGTGCCGGTGGGCGACGATCAGCGCCAGCACGTAGAGCTGGCCCGCGAGATCGCACGCCGTTTCAACGCGACCTACGCCGAGGTCCTGACCGAGCCCGAGCACGTGATCCCCACGATCGGCGCCCGGATCATGGACCTGCAGGACCCGGGGGCGAAGATGTCCACCACCTACGGCAGCGAGAACGGGCTCATCTACATCGATGACGACCCCGACGCCGTCCGGCGCAAGATCAAGCGGGCCCAGACCGACTCCGGCAGCGAGATCGTGCGCGGCGCCGGCAAGGAGGGGATATCCAACCTGATCGAGGTGATGGCGGTCGCGCGCGGGCTGGCGCCGGAGGAGGTGGAGTCCGAGTTCGCCGGCCAGGGCTACGGGGCCTTCAAGCAGGCGGTGGGCGACGCGGTGGTGGACGTGCTCACGCCAGTGCGCGAGCGCTACCTCGAGCTGCGTCCCGACGAGGAGGCGCTGGAGGCGACGCTGGAGCGGGGCGCCGAGCGGGCCCGGGCCATCGCCACCGGAGTGATCGCCGAGGTGCGCACGGTCATGGGCCTGAGCTAGCGAACCAGGCTGGGACGCGGCTTGATCACGTCGAGCACGCGCGGCCGGCCCCCCTCGACGCGGTACATCGTCACCCCGCCGGCTGTCGTGTCGCCGTTGGCGTCGAGCTCGAAGCTGCCCAGGATGCCGTTCTCGACACGAGTCCTGAACAGGTTGCTGGTGACCGAGGCCCGGGTGCCGTCGGACGCCGCGATCGCATCGAGCAGCACGTCGGTGGCCTGAGCCACGGCGATGGAGAACGGCTGCGCCCGCCCGCCGATCGCCTTCTCGAAGGCTTCGACGAACGGGCGACCAGAGGCGGGAAGACGTACAGCCGGTACGGCCGGGAAGCTGACGACCATTCCCTCGGCGGCGGGACCGGCGTCCTGCGTGAGCGCGTCGAAGTCGCTGAAGCCGTCCGGCGCGAGGATGTCCACGCGCCGGCCGAGGGCGGCACGGAGGTCTCGCACGGGCGTCGCTCCATCCGGATCGGTGATCCCGCCGAGAAAGACTCCGTCGGCTCCGGACTTCGCGATCTTTCTTGCCAGCGGTCCGAAGCTGCGGTCGCCGGGGTCCCAGCGTCCGGTCCCGGCGATGCCGAGCCCGAGCTTTCTGGCTGCCCTTCGGACGGTCCTGGCGATCGGAACGCCGTACGACGGCTCCCCGTCGTCCAAGACATACAACCTCCTCACACCCAGCCGCTGGGCCATCACCGCCCCGGCCGCACCCTGGATGTCGTCGGCGGCCACGACGCGGGCGAAGCTGCGCACGCCACGGGGGTAGTACGCATCGGGCTCTCCGGGGACGGCCCCGGGGCCATCGCGGGTCAGTCCAACCCGCGTCGTCGAGCCGCTGACCTCTGCGAGCGGGCCGCCCGGAGCCCGGTTGAGCACGGGGATCTGGAAGGCGGCGCAGCCCGAGTCGAACGGGCCGATGACCCCGCGCACCTTGGGTGTGTCGGCAAAGGCGCGCGCATTCCTCCGGCAGGTGGCGGGTGTCCAGTTGTACGACCTCTCGCTGACGATCGCCGAGTCGTCGCAGGACTGGTAGCCCACGGTGTACCGGCCAGCCCTGAACTCTCGCCGAGCGAGCGCGAAGCGAACGGCGTCGGTGAACTGCACCGTCGGGAAGGAGCCTGCCCCGCTCTGCAGCGGGAAATCGGATGCGATCAGAAGACGGGGTGTCCCTTTCTGCGGGAACTCGACCGGCGAGCAGAACGGCTCCGAGATCGCCCCGGGCACCGCTCGCCCTCGACTGGCGAGGCTGCGCCTGAAACCGGGCTGGACGGAGGCCCAGACCCTCGACTGGCTCACCGCCACCCCGGTCGGAGCGCCACCAAGGGGAATCGAGCGCACGACGCCGCCATCGGGATTGATCTTCGCCACGGTGCCCTTGCCGCTCAGCGCGACCCAGATGGCGCCCGCCCCGCTCGTGATCGCCGTCGGGTTGCTGCCGACCCCGAGCGGGATCGTCGCTGTCACCGCCCCGAGCTGCGGGTCAATGCGCGTGACGCTGGGCGTGTTGCCGTTCAACACCCAGATCGCGCCCTCGCCCGCCGCCACGGCGAGGGGAACCGGTTTCGTCGAGCCAGGGCGGCTGGTGATAGGGACTCGGGCCCGCACCGAGCCGCTCGCTGGATCGATCTGCAACGCGCTCGCCGACGAGCTGCTGATCGCCCAGACCGACCCGCCGCCGACCGTGACGTCATTGAGCCGCCTCCCAAGGTCGAACCGCTTGACCACGGTGGCGTGATCGGGGTCGAGCTTGAGCAGCCGATTCGTCCCAGCCGCGACCCAGACCCCACCACGGCCGATGCCAACACCGGCGCCGCCTCGACCGGCGGGTAGCGCGACTCTCTCTGCCACGGACCCGTACCTGGCGTCGACCTTGACGAGCCTGGGCCGTTCCCGGTCGAGCATCCAGACCGCCTCATCGGTGGCCACGAGGTCGGCGGGAGCGGCGTTCGCGGGGACCACCCCCTTGACCGAGAGCGTGCGGCCGTCGATTCTGGTGAGCGTCCCGCTGGTATCGCTGGCCACCCACACCGATCGGCCCGCGGCGGCCACCAGAGATGGCTGACCGGGGATCGATACCTGCCCGACCAGTCGGTTCGAGCGCGGATCGAACACCGCTACCGAGTCCGGGGCGACCTGGGAGAGATCGCCGGCCGATCCGCGCTCCTCGGTCAGTTCGAGCACGGCGACTGTGGCCGCGGCGGCCAAGAGCAGCACGCCACCGGCGATCAGAAGCCGCGGGCCGATGCTGGGCGGTTCGGCGCGGCGGACCGGTGCCTCGAAGCCGAGCGTCGTGGAGGCGGCGGCGAGAAGCGCGCCGCAGCTTGCGTAGCGGTCCGGCTTCTCCTTGGCCAGCGCCCTTTCGATCACCGGGCTCAGTCCGGGGTGGCCGGGCACGGGCGGAGGCGGCTCCTGCATGTGCGCCCAGAGCGTCTCGGCCTCGGTCTGCCGGCGGAACGGCGGGGCGCCGGCGAGGCACTCGTAGAGCACGCAGCCGAGCGCATAGCCGTCGCTGCGCCCGTCGACCTCGTCGCCGCGGATCTGCTCGGGGGCCAGGTAGTCGAGCGTGCCCACCATGCGGCCTGTGTCGGTGGAGGCGGCGCCGACCCGCTTTGTGATGCCGAAGTCGGTGAGATAGGCGTGGTCGTCCCCGTCAACCAGCACGTTGGCCGGCTTCACGTCCCGGTGCACGAGGCCGCGCCGATGGGCCGTGTCCAGCGCGCCCGCGACCTGCGTCAGCACCGGCAGCGCGAACTCGGGAGGGAGCCGGCCCTCGCTCTCGAGCAGGGTCTTCATGTCGCTGCCCTCGACGTAGCGCATTGCGAGGTAGAGCTGCCCGTCGTGCTCGCCCGCCTCGAATATGGGCACCACGTTCGGGTGGTCGAGCGACGCCGCGAGCCGGGACTCCTTGAGGAAGCGGCCGCGGAAATGCTCGTCCTCCGCCAGCTCGGGCGCGATCAGCTTCAACGCCACCGGGCGGTCCAGCGAGAGGTCCGTTGCCCGGTAGACCACCCCCATGCCGCCGCGCCCGAGCAGCGACTCGACCCGGTAGCCGGCGAACGTCGCCCCGGGATCCATCGGTCTGCTCACGAGGCGTTCGCCGGCAGGGACCAGCCGAAGCGGGTGACGGTCTCCGGCGGCGCAAGCCCACCCGGCCGCTGCCCTCTGCGGACCAGGACCGTGGGAGCGGGCGGGGACGCGACCAGCTCGCTGCGCACCCGCCCCAGCCCCTCCTGCCGCCAGCGCTCCGACAGGCCGACCACAAGCAGCCCGGCGCTCCTGGCGGCGGCGACGAGCGCATCGGGACCCGGGCTGGCGAGGAGCGGAGCGGCCACGACCCCTGCCGTCCGTTGGACGATGAGCGAGGCGTCGGCAAGCAGCCGGCTCGCGTCGCGCGCGTCGCCGCGTCCGTCGGACGTGGCACCGATCAATTGCAGAGGCCTGTCCGTCGCGCGGGCCACCCAGGCGCCCAGCTCCAGCGCCGCCCAATCGTGCCATGCAGCGCCGAAGGGGACCAGCACGGCCCCCGGGCACGGTGGGCCGCCGGCCTCTACGCACATGGCCACGTCGCACGACGCTTGTTCGAGCACCAGCTTGGCGTTGTCGTCCAGCAGAGAGTGAGACACGTCGACGAGCAGCAGGTCGACCCTCTCTTGCGAGGCCAGTCGAACGATGTCGCGCCCCGGCGTGGGAGACGAGAAAGCCGCGGTCCGGACGGCGAGACCATCGGCCAGAAGCGTCTCTCGGCGCTCTGCCAGTGCTTCGGTGGCGGTCGCGAGCTCCCCGCTCGCCACCACGGCGGCGACGATCAGCTCGCGCGCCGGATCCGACGCCGCCAGCGGCACCACAAGAGGCAGCAGCGTTTGGAGGCCGTCGATCGCTCGGGGCACCACCAACAGCGATCTGTCGGGCGCCGGCAGGCTCGCCGCGCGCGCCGGTTGGCCTGCGCCTTCGGCAAGGTCGAGGGCCGGATCTTGGGTGAGGATCGCCTGCTGGAGCCGTTTCAGCTCCTCGCTCGGCTCCAAGCCGAGTTCCTCCGATAGCTCGTCGCGAGCCGCCCGATACGCCTCGAGCGCCTCGGCCTGGCGAGCCGAGCGGTAGAGCGCGAGCATCAGCTGGGACCGCAGGCGCTCCCTGAGCGGGTGCTCGGCGATCAGCGCCTTCAGCTCGCCCACCAGCTCGGCGTGACGGCCCGTGGCCAGATCGGCATCGATCCGCTGCTCGAGCGCCGCCCAGCGCAGCTCTTCGAGCCGGGCGATTTCGGTCTGCACGAAGGGCTCGTATGCCAAGTCGCCGAGTGCAGGACCGCGCCAGAGCGCCAGAGCGCGGCGGAGCTTCTGCGCCGCGCCCTCGGGATCCGCCATCCTGGCCTCCCCGACGAGCCGCTCGAAGCGATCGAGATCGAGCTCCGAGGGCTCGACCTGCAGGCGGTAGCCAGGGGTCTGCGTGACTACGCGACCCTCCCCGAGCGTCTTCCTCAGCCTCGAGACGTAGACCTGGATGCTCTTCGCCGCCGTGGCGGACGGCGCCTGACCCCACAGCGCGTCGATCAGCCGGTCGGTCGAGACCACCTGGTTCGCGTGCAGCAGCAGCACCGCACACAGCGCACGCTGCTGGCCGCCACCAAGGGCGAGCAACCGATCGTTCTCCAACGCCTCCAGGGGGCCAAGTAGCCGGAATTCCATGCTGCGGTCCAAGACGACCGTAACACCGGCCCGTGGTGCTGCGGGACAGTCGCCCGATGTACCGCTCCGCCCCGCGAGCGTTAACCGCCCAGGCTCAGCGTGATTGCAACGACCGCACCGCCGGCGCCCTGCTCGGCCTGATCCTCGTGGGGTTCGGGAGCGTGATGCTGCTCTGGCACCGTCGGAACGATGGACCTCGGCGACGCCGCGCGGCGACCGTCGGTTAGACCGGAGCTGCGCCGTTCCGTGGGGGCCGCGCTTTAGGCTCCCGCCAATGGCGATCGCCAACCTCGACCTGGACCTCGAGGTCTTCCAGGGGCCGTTCGACCTTCTCCTGACGCTCGTGCTGAGGGAGGAGGTCGACCTCCTGGAGGTTGATCTCGCCGAGGTCGTGCTCTCGTACGTCGAGCACCTCGAGCGCGCCGGGGAGCTGGACCTCGAAGCAGCCACGGAGTTCCTGGTGCTGATCGCGGCGCTGCTGGAGCTGAAATCGCGGCTGATGCTGCCCTCCGAGCACGAGGAGGGGCTCGACCTCGAGCCGCAGGAGGCCGCCGACGAGCTACTGGCCCGCATGCTCGAGTACCACCGTTACCGCGGCGCCGCCGGCCATCTGCGCGAGCGCCTGGAGGCCGAGCACGGCTACCGCTACCGCTCCGCTCCTCTGCCGCCCGCGCTGCGCCGGGTCTCGCTCGACGTCGCCGAGCGCGCCTATGACCCGGACCGGCTGGCCGCGGCGCTGGGCGATCTCCTGCGCACGCCCCCGCCCCTCGAGCTGGGTCACCTGCGCCGCCCTGCGGTGTCGGTCGAGCAGCGCCTGCTGCACCTGCGCGGCCTGCTGGCCCGGCGGGCGCCGTTCTCGTTCGACGAGGCCGTGCGCGGGGCAGACAGGCTCACCGAGGCCGTCACGCTGTTCGCGCTGCTCGAGCTGTACAAGGCTGGCGAGGCGCGCTGGGAGCAGGAGGTGCCCTTCGGGCCGATCGTGGTGCGGGCGGCGTCGTGAACGATCTGGCCCGGACCGTCGAGGCGCTGCTGTTCCTGTCCGCGGAGCCGGTGTCAGTGGAGCGCTTGGCCGACGCCTGCGAGGTCTCCGAGGGGGAGGTGGTGGAGGCGCTTGCCCGGCTGCGCGAGCACTACGCCGAGGGCTACCGCGGGGTGGTGCTGCGCGAGGTCGCCGGCGGCTTCACGCTGGCCACCGACCCGGTGGCCGAGCGGGCGGCTCGCCGGCTGCTGGCCAAGCCCCGGACCCCGCCCCTCACCCAGGCGCAGGCCGAGTGTCTGGCCATCGTGGCCTACCTCCAGCCGGTCTCCCGCCCGGAGCTGGCCCGCATCCGCGGTGTGGCCTCGGAGTCCGCGGTGGCGACGCTGCTGGAGCGCGGGCTGATCGAGGAGTCCGGGCGCTCACGCTTCGGCGCCATCCTGTACCGCTCCACCGAGCTGTTCCAGAAGCTGTTCGGACTGGGCGGCCTCGACGAGCTCCCCGACCCCGCGCGCTTCGATCCCAGCCCCGAGGAGGAGGGCGAGCTGCGCGAGCGCCTGCTGCGGGCGGGGGAGCAGAGGACGCAGGGGCCGGCCTAGGAGGCCGCCAGCTCGAGCCGCGCCTCGCGGAACTCCGCGGCCACGTCCTGCATGATCTGCAGCATCGCCTCGCTGGCGGGCGAGTGGTGGGCGCCGGCCAGCCGGGCCGCCCACACGCGGCGCATCGGTGGCTTGCGCAGGGTGCGGACCACCACGCCGGGATGCACCGTCGTGAGGGCGAGACGGGGGAGGATGGTCACGCCCACTCCGGCTGCCACCAGCGCCTGGGCCGCGAGCGTCTCGTCGGCCTCGAACGCCACTCGCGGCTCGTAGCCGGCCTCGCGGCAGACGGTCTCGAGGATGCCCCGGCAATCGCTGGCTTTGCTTGAGGCGACCCAGGGCTCGCCGGCGAAGTCGTCCAGCGCCGGGCGGCGGCGGCCCACGAGGGCGTGACCCTTGGGCAAGAGCAGCTCGTACTGATCCTCGGTCAGCTCGGTGAGCTCCAGCTCGGGGGCGAGCATGCCGGGCGTCGACGGGTGGTCGTAGACCAGGGCCAGGTCCACCTCGCCCGACTTGAGCTTGGCGCCTGCCTCCGCCGGCTCGGCTTCGAGCATCCCGAGCTCCACGTGGGGATGGCGCTCGTGGAAGGCCGCGACCGCCCGCGGGACCAGCGTGGCGCCGGCGCTCTGGAAGCAGACCAGCCGCAGCTTGCCGCCGCGCAGCCCGGCGAGGGCGTCCAGGTCGTCCTCGGCGCTCCGCAGCCGGGCGAGTATGACCTCGGTGTGATCCACCAGCACCTGACCGGCGCCGGTGAGGCGCACGCCCCGGGCGCCGCGCTCCACCAGCTGCGCGCCGCTCTCGCGCTCCAGGGCGGCGATGTGCTGGCTCACCGCCGACTGGGTGAAGTTCAGCGCCTCTGCCGCGGCCGAGAACGAACCTCGCGAGGCGACCTCGCACAACACCTTCATGCGGCGCACGTCGAGCATTAGCGCATCTTATCGAGCCCGGAGGAGGGCTTCACGTCGACTGATATCGCGGCCAGCTGGCCGCAGGCGGCGTCTATGTCGCGGCCGCGCGTGAGCCGCACGGTGGTGTGCACGCCGCGCTCGACCAGGGCGGCCCGGAAGGCGGCGATGGCCTCGCGGCTGGAGCCGCCGTAGGGCGCGTCGGTGGGGTTGTAGGGAATGAGATTCACCTTGAACGCGGTTCGCGGCTGAAGCACCCGGGCCAGCGCCAGCGCCTGCTCGTAGCGGTCGTTCACTCCGTCGAGCATCAGGTACTCCACGAACACCGGGCGCCGGCGGCGTTCGTGCCAGCGCAGGCAGGCGCCGAGCACGTCGGCCAGCGGATAGCGCTCGTTGACCGGCATCAGCTCGGAGCGCAGCGCCTCGTCGGCGGCGTGCAGGGACAGCGCCAGTCGCACGGGCGGCCCCTCGGCGGCCATCCGCTCGATCCCCGGGATCCAGCCGACGGTCGAGATGGCGGTGTTCGACGATGCGATCCCGATGCCGGGCAGGCGCTTGCAGGCGGCGAGCACCGCGTCGAGGTTCATGAGCGGCTCGCCCATCCCCATGAACACCGCATGGTCCACCGCGTCCTTGCGCCTGAAGTGCAGCGCCTGGTCGAGGATCTCCGAGTCGCTGAGGTTGCGGCCGAAGCGCATGCGGCCGGTGGCGCAGAAGGTGCAGGTCAGAGGGCAGCCCGACTGGCTGGAGAGGCACACCGAGCGGCGGCCGTCGCGGTAGCGCATCAGCACCGCCTCGACCGGGCGCTCGTCGGCAGTCATGAACAGCGCCTTCTCGGTCCCGTCGGAGGCGAGCGCCTCACGCTCGCTCCGCAGCGAGGAGAACGGCACCTCCTCGGCCAGCCGCTCCCGGAGGGTCATGGGCAGGTTGGTCATCTCGGCGTAGGAGCCGGCGCCCCGGGCGGCCCACTCCCACACCTGATGCGCGCGGAAGAGCGGTTCGCCGGCGGCGCCGAGCCGGTCGTCGAGAAGCGCGAGGTCCATTGCCCCCCAAGTGTGCCGTACGGCGCCCGGCCTGCCAGGCTCTCGCCCGTGCGCCTGGCCAAGTTCCTCGCCCACGCCGGAGCGGCGTCCCGCCGGGGCGCGGAGGCGCTCGTGGCCGAGGGCCGCGTGAGCGTGGGCGGAGAAACGGTGACCGACCCGGCCCGCGACGTGGACGAGTGGAGCGGCGTGGCGCTCGACGGCATCCTGCTTCGGCCCGAGCCACGCGAGGTGCACGCGCTCAACAAGCCCCGGGGCGTGGTCTCCACCGCGCGCGACACCCACGGCCGGCCCACCGTGGTCGAGCTCGTGCGCTCGCACCGGCGGCTGTATCCGGTGGGCCGCCTGGACGCCGACAGCACCGGCCTGATCCTGCTCACCAACGACGGCGACCTGGCCGACGCGCTGACCCACCCGCGCTACGGCGTGGAGAAGGTCTACCGCGCCCGCGTGCAGCCGGCGCGCGTCCCGCCCCGGGCGTTGAAGGCGCTGCGCGAGGGGGTGGAGCTCGACGACGGCCGGACGGCGCCGGCGGGCGCCCGCCAGCCCAAACCGGGGGTGCTGGAGATCACCCTGCGCGAGGGGCGCAAGCGCCAGGTCCGGCGGATGTGCGAGGCGGTCGGCCACCGGGTGATCGAGCTCGAGCGGGTGGCCTTCGGCCCGCTGGGCCTCCGGGGCCTGGCCCCGGGCGAGAGTCGCCGGCTCACCCGGCCGGAGGTGGAGCGCATGCGCCGGGCCTCCGCGGGCACGCGCCGGCGCTCCTGAGGCGGTTGCACGGCCTCCGGCTGCCACAATCATCCGCCGCATGAGGCTGCGGGCGCTTCGAGGCGCGATCACGGTGGAGGAGAACGAGGCGGAGGCGATCCTGGAGGCCACCCGCGAGCTCCTCGGTGAGGTGATGGGCCGCAACTCGCTGCAGGCCGATGACCTGGTGAGCTGCATCTTCACCTGCACCGACGACCTCGACGCGGAGTTTCCCGCGGTCGCCGCGCGCCACATGGGTCTCTCCGGCGTCCCGCTGCTCTGCGCCCGGGAGATCGAGGTGCCGGGGTCGCTGCCGCGGGTGATCCGGCTGCTCCTGCACTGCTACGCCGACCCCGATCGGCCGACCCACCACGTGTACCTTCGGGACGCCGTGGCGCTGCGCAAGGACCTGGAGGGGGCTCAGTGAGCCCCGGGCTCGAGTTCAACGCCCGCCTTCGCGGGATCCCCGTCTACCCGGCCGCGGCCACCTACGCCTTCGAGGGCGACCTGGTGAAGCTGGCCTCCAACGAGACGCCTTTCCCGCCCCATCCGCAGGTCCTGGAGGCCGTGGAGGCGCAGCTGCGGACACTCAACCGCTACCCCGACCCGGACAAGTCGCTGCTGCGACGCCGGATCTCGGACCGCACCGGGGTGCCACCGGGCCGGGTGGCGGTGGGCAACGGCTCGTGCGAGCTGCTCCTGGCCGCCGCCGACGCGATGCTGGAGCCGGACGCCGAGATCGTCTACGCCTGGCCGTCCTTCTCGATCTATCCGCACATGACCGCGATGTCGGGCGCTCGCGCGATCACTGTGCCCCTGAACGACGCGGGCGAGCACGACCTCGAGGCGATGGCCAGCGAGGTCACGGCAGCCACGCGGATCGTGCTGGTGTGCAACCCCAACAATCCTTCCGCGACCGCGCTCACTCCGGCGGTCATCGACGCCTTCGCGGCCGAGCTGCCCCGCCACGTGGCAGTGATTCTCGACGAGGCCTACGTGGAGTTCTCCACGCTTCAGGACCCCGACGAGTCGCTCGACCTGCTGGCCCGCCACCCCAACCTGGTGCTGCTGCGCACCTTCTCCAAGGTGTATGGGCTGTGCGGTCTACGTGTCGGCTATTCGCTGGGTTCCGAGGAGTTCCGGCTCGCCGTCGACCGCGTGCGCCAGCCCTTCTCGGTCAACGCCCTGGCCCAGGCGGCAGCGATCGAGGCGCTGAGCCACGTGGACGAGGTCGAGCGGCGGGTGATGCAGACGGCGGTGGAGCGCATGCACGTCGAGTCGGCCTTCGAGGAACGCGGCCTCGAGAGCACCGACAGCCAGGCGAACTTCTCATGGGTGTCCCTGGGCGACCGCGACGAGGAAGCGGTGATGCGCGGTCTGGCCGAGCGCGGGGTGATCGTGCGGGCCGGCCAGGCGCTCGGCCAGGAGGGCTGGATGCGGGTGACCTACGGCACGCGGGCCGAGAACGACCGTTTCCTGGCGGCGCTGGACGAGGTCCTGTAGGACCTGCTACAACCTGCACTGATGTCCCGCCCGGACACGTCCAGCCTGTCGAGCGCCGCCGGCGCCTCTTGGCGTGTCTACCCGTATTGGCGATTTAGCTAGGCGTCCGGCCCGCGGCCGCCCACCATGGCCGCCACCGCCTACCGCTCTCCGCCGGACGCCGCCTTCGCATCCGCACCGCCACTGCACTCGTAGACTTTTGAGAGGGTTTCGGGACACATGATGATCGTGATGAAAGAGGGGGCGTCGCAGGACCAGGTCGACGCCGTGATCAAACGCGTGGAGTCCGTGGGCGCGGCCGCCCACATCTCCCAGGGCGACTTCGTGACCGTCATCGGTGCGATCGGCGACCGCGAGCACGTGGCCAACCTGGGGCTCGAGGGCGCCCCGGGCGTGGACCACCTGGTCCCGATCCTCAAGCCGTACAAGCTGGCCTCGGCGCAGTACAGGCGCGGCGAGCGCACCGTGGTCGACGTCGAGGGCCGCAAGATCGGCGGCAGCCACTTCGCCACGATCGCGGGCCCCTGCACAGTCGAGTCGCACGACGTGATGCTGGAGTCGGCGCGAATCGTCCGCGACGCCGGCGCCCAGCTACTGCGCGGCGGCGCGTACAAGCCGCGGACCTCGCCCTACTCGTTCCAGGGACTGGGGGAGGCGGGGCTGCGCCTCTTGGCCGAGGCCAAGGAGGAGACCGGCCTGCCGATCGTGACCGAGCTGATGGACGTGCGCGATCTCGACGCCGTGGCCGAGGTGGCCGACGTGATCCAGCTCGGCGCGCGCAACATGCAGAACTACACCCTGCTCACCGAGCTGGGGCGGGCCGGCAAGCCGGTGCTGCTCAAGCGCGGGCTGTCGGCCACCCTCGAGGAGCTGCTGATGGCTGCCGAGTACGTGCTCAAGGAGGGCAACCCCGACGTGCTGCTGTGCGAGCGGGGGATTCGCACCTTCGAGCCGGCATACCGCTTCACCCTCGACCTCATGGCTGTGCCGGTCCTACGCGAGCTGACCCACCTGCCGGTGATCATCGATCCCTCGCATGCAGCGGGCAAGCGCTCCTTGGTGGAGCCTCTGTCGCTCGCCGCGGCCGCAGCGGGCGCCGACGGACTGATCGTGGAGGTTCATCCCTGCCCCGAGGAGGCGGTGTGCGACGGGCCTCAGGCGCTGCTGGCCGAGGAGTTCGCCGAGTACCTGCGCCGGGTGGAGGCCGTGGCCGAGCTGGCGGGCAAGTCCCTCGCACCCGCGTAGATGCGCATAGCCATCCTCGGCGTCGGGCTGATCGGCGGCTCGATCGGCCTGGCCGCGCGTGAGCACGTCCAGGGCGCCGAGGTGGTGGGCTACGGGCGCCGGCCGGAGCGGCTGGAGCGCGCGCTGGCGCTGGGAGCCATCGACCGGGCCGCCGGCACGCTCACGGAGGCGCTCGACGGAGCGGAGCTGTGCTTTGCCTGCGCCCCGGTGGGAGCGCTGGTCGAACTGGTGCGAGAGGCGCTCGAAGCGGCCGGGCCGGACTGCGGGGTGAGCGACGTGGGCTCGACCAAGCAGGACCTGGTGGAGGCGATCGACGACCCCCGCTTCGTCGGCGGTCATCCCATCGCCGGCGCGGAGACCGCCGGCGTCGAGCACGCTCGTGCCGACCTGTTCCAGGGCGCCGTCTGGTACCTGACCCCGCGGCCTCATTCCGGCGGCCTCCTGTACGAACGGCTCTACCGTTTCGTGGCCGCGCTCGGCGCCCGGCCGGTGGCGGTGGACCCGGAGACCCATGACCGGCTGGTGGCGGTCTTCTCCCACCTGCCGCATGTCCTGGCCAACGTTCTGGTGGCCCAGGCCGCCGGCCGGCTGCTCAACCACGGGGAGGCGCTGCGCCAGGTGGGGCCGAGCTTTCGCGACGCCACGCGCGTGGCCGGGGCGAACACGGCGATGTGGGCCGACATCTACCGGGCCAACCGGGGGGCCATCGTCGGAGAGCTGCGCGAGCTCGGCGAGCGATTGGGTGAGGTGGCGGCTCTGCTCGAGGCGGGCGACGGCGTGGCCGACTGGAACGACCGGGCCCGTGAGGATCGCCGGGTGCTGCTCGAGGCCGACGTGGCCGGCGGCCCCGTCCACGAGCTGAGGCTGACCGTGCCCAACCGCCCCGGTATCGTCGCCCAGGTGGCGCTCGCGCTCGGCCGGGCAGGCGTGAACATCGTGGACATGGCGCTCGCGCCCGCGGCCGATATGCGGTCGGGCGCGATGACGCTGTGGATCGCCGGTGAGCAGCAGGCCGCCCAGGCCAGAGAGCTGATCGCCGAACTGGGCTTCCCGGTCGCCGCCGAGTGACGCGCCGCGCGTACTTCGGACCCTCCGGGCCGCTTCGGGGCACCTACGTCCCGCCGCCCGACAAGTCCATCTCCCACCGGGCGGCCCTCTTCGGCGCGATGTGCGACGAGCCGGTGAGCGTGTTGAACTTCCTGGAGGCGGCCGACACCCGGTCCACCCTCGACGCCCTGCTCAAGCTCGGCGCCGGGGTGGAGGAGCAGGGCAACGGGCGGCTGCTGGTCCGGGGGGTGGGCCTCCACGCCCCCCTCGAGGCCACCGGCGGGCTCCTGCACGTGGGCAACGCAGGCACGCTGATGCGGCTCCTGCCCGGCTGGCTCGGCGGCCAGCCCGGCGGCGTGTGGACGCTCGACGGCGACGAGTCGATCCGGAGGCGTCCCGTCGACCGGGTGGCCGAGCCCCTGCGGGCGATGGGCGCCACTCTGGAGGCGCGTGATGAGCGCTTTCCGCCGCTCACCGTCCACGGGGCCGAGCTGGAGGGAATCGACTACGACCTGCCGGTGGCCAGCGCGCAGGTGAAGTCCTGCGTGCTGATCGCGGGGATGCTCGCCGCCGGCTCCACGACGGTGCGCGAGCCCGCGCCGAGCCGCGATCACACCGAGCGCCTGTTGCGCCGGGCGCGGGTGCCGTTCGAGCGCAACGGGACGGCGCTGACCGTCTCGCAGGTCGACGAGCTCGAGCTCGGAGAGATCGTCGTGCCCGGGGATCCCTCCTCGGCGGCCTTCGTGGTGGCCGCGGCCACACTCGTCCCCGGCTCTCGCGTCGTGGTCGACGGCATGGGGCTCAACTGGACCCGAACCGGGTTCCTGCGCATCGCTGAGCGCATGGGCGCGGTGCTGGTGGGCGAGCTCGAGGAGCCGGGCACCGACGCCGCCGGCGAGCCCGTGGGCGAGCTCGACGTGGCCTCGGCGCGACTGGAAGCAACCGAGGTGGAGGGGGACGAGGTGCCGCTGGCCATAGACGAGCTGACGCTGGTGGCGCTGTTGGGCGCCTGCGCCGACGGGGAGACGGTGGTACGCGGCGCGGCCGAGCTGCGCGTGAAGGAATCGGATCGGATCGAGGCGGTGGTTGACGGCCTGCGCGGGATCGGCGCGGACATCGAGGCCACCGCCGACGGCTTCGCCGTCCGGGGTGACGGCTCCCCGCTGCGCGGAGGTCTCCTCGAAGCGCGGGGCGACCATCGGATGGCGATGCTGGGCGCGGTGGCCGGGCTTGCTTCGACCGACGGAGTCGAGGTGGTGGGCATGGACGCCGCGGCCGTCTCCTACCCCGGGTTCGAGAGCGACCTCGGGGCGCTGCTGCGCCAGGACTGAGCCAAGCCGCCGCCGGGTAGGCGTACCACCGCGGCGCGGGGAACTGGCAGCTGACCGCGTTCGCGGCCTGCGGCTGAGAGCGGGGTCGCCGGCCGCTTCGGGTCCGCTGGGCTGACTTGAGCACCGTATGGGTGTAAAAAGCAGGACGGCGGCGGGATTCCCGGACGGTCCGCCCCCGCGCCTATTGTTGCGGGCCGTGTACGACACGTTGCTCTTCCTGCACGTGCTCGCCGCCTTCGCGCTGGGGGTCACCGCGGTCACCTACAGCGCGGTCGCCCTCGGGGCCACCGCAGGGGGCCCTGCTCTGCGCGTGGCGGACGCCTGCTGGGCCGTCGGCGGACTGGGCACGCTGATCCTCGGCATCTGGCTCGCGCTCGACGTCGACGGCTACGAGGTCTGGGACGGCTGGATCCTGGGGGCCATCGTGCTGTGGGCGATCGCCACGGAGACCGGTCGCCGGGCGCAGGTCGCGCTCGCCGAAGGCGAGGGCGGCGGCGCGACGCTCATGCACTGGCTGCGGACCCTCGCGGTGATCGGGCTGCTCGTGCTCATGGTGTGGAAGCCGGGCGCATGACGGCGCTCGCGGCGACCCGTCCCGACGCCTGGAACCTGCCGTTGTTCCTGCACGTCCTGGCCGCCCTCGTGCTGGTGGGCGTGCTGGTGCTGGTGGCGGTGTCCCTGGCCGGGGTCTCGCGCAACGGCTCGGCCGCGGCCGTCCGCCTGAGCTTTCGCAGCCTGCTGTTCGCCGCGCTGCCGGCCTGGATCGTGATGCGCTTCAGCGCCCAGTGGCTGCTCTCCGAGGAGAACCTGGACGAGGAGGCCCCCGGGTGGGTCGACATCGGCTTCATGACCTCCGAGTCCACGCTGCTGCTTCTGATCGCCGCGACCGTGTGCGCCGGCGTGGCGGCCCGCCGCGCGGGTCGCGGCGCGGAGCCGGGCACGGGCGTCAGCCGCGCCGTGGTGATCCTGCTCGGGATCTCGCTGCTGGCCTATCTGGTCGCCATCTGGGCCATGACGACCAAGCCGTCGTAGCGGGGCCCCCGCTGTAGCCTCAGGCCGCCATGGTGGTTGCGATCGACGGTCCCGCAGGGGCGGGCAAGAGCACCATCGCGCGCGCCGCGGCGCTCGCGCTCGGCTTCGGCTACCTCGATTCCGGGGCGATGTACCGGGCGGCTGCGCTGGCCGCTCTGGAACGGGGCGGCGCGGCCTCGCAGGCGGCGGCCGGGGCGGAGATCGTCCTGGGCGAGAGAGTTCTCCTCGACGGCCGTGACGTGACCGAGGCCATCCGCGCGCCGGAGGTGTCGGAGGCGGCCTCGAAGGTGGCCGCCAACCCACGTGTCCGCGAGGCGCTGGTGCCCAAGCAGCGGGAGCTTTTGGCCGGCGGCGACTGGGTGGCCGAGGGTCGCGACATCGGCACGGTCGTGGCCCCGGACGCCGCGCTCAAGATCTATCTCACCGCCAGCGCCGAGGAGCGCGCCCGGCGGCGGGCCGCCGAGCTGGACGCTGACGTGGAGACCGTGCTGCGCGACCAGGCCCTGCGTGACGCGCAGGACACCACGCGTGAGCACTCGCCCCTCGTGCACGCGTCCGACGCCGTCGAGCTCGACACCACGGGGCTCACGGTGGACGAGGTCGTGGCCCGCATCGTCGACCTCGTCCACGACCTTCGATGAGCCGTCCGACGGTCGCCGTGGTCGGCTATCCGAACGTCGGCAAGTCGACGCTGGTCAACCGCCTCTCCGGCACGCGCGAGGCGGTGGTGCACGAGCAGGCCGGCGTGACCCGCGACCGCAAGGAGATCGAGGCCGACTGGAACGGAGTGGGCTTCACGCTCGTCGACACCGGTGGGGTGGACCTCGCCGAGGAGAGCGAGATGTCCGAGGCGGTGCGCCGGCACGCCCGCGCCGCGGTGGCCGAGGCCGACCTGGCCCTGCTGGTCGTCGACGCGCGCGCCGGTCTGCGACCGGGTGACGCCGAGCTCGCCGGGGAGCTGCGCGGCGGCCAGGTACCGGTGATCGTGGCGGCCAACAAGGTGGACGACGCGCGCCATTCCGGGCTGGCGGCCGAGTTCTACGGCCTGGGCCTGGGAGACCCCGTGGCCGTCTCCGCCACCCAGGGCCTGGGCACCGGCGACCTGCTCGACCTGGTGGTGGAGCGGCTTCCCCACACCGAGGCCGCCGCCGAGGAGGCCACCCGCCTGGCGCTGATAGGGCGCCCCAACGTGGGCAAGTCGTCGCTGCTCAACCGGCTCCTTGGCGAGGAGCGCACCATCGTCACGCCGATCGCCGGAACCACCCGCGACGCGATCGACACCCGCGTAGAGCTCGACGGGCGGCCCGTGGTGCTGGTGGACACGGCTGGGCTGCGTCGCCGCACCAAGGTGGCCGGCAGCGTGGACTACTACGCGCAGCTGCGCTCCGAGCGGGCCGCGGAGCGCGCCGCCGTGGCGATCGTGGTCTGCGACGCGACCGAGGCTGTGACCACCGAGGACCTGCGGGTGGCCGAGATGGCGATGCAGAAAAAGTGCGCCACGGTGATCGCGCTGAACAAGTGGGATGTGACCGACACGGACCTCGAGGACGCCAAGGCCCGGGTGGCCCGCAAGCTGCGGCAGCGTCCGCAGGTGATGGCGGTCTCGGCCAAGACAGGCCGCGGGCTGAAGCGGCTGGTGGCGGAGGGGCTCTCGCTCGCCGACCGCTCCGCCCAGTGGATCCAGACCGCCGAGCTGAACCGCTTCCTGGGCGACCTGCAGTCCACGCGCGAGCCGCCGGCGGTGGGCGGCAAGCGCCTGCGCCTCTACTACATGGCCCAGTTCGAGACCTCGCCGCCCCGCTTCGCCGTGCAGGTCAACAACCGGGGCCGGGTGACCCGGGACTACGCCTTCTTCCTGGAGAACCGCCTCCGCGACCGTTACGGCCTCCAGGGCGTGCCGCTGGTGATCGACTTCAAGACGAGCCGCGGCCGCTCCTGACCTACCCGGCCGGGGGCCTCGGGCCCCATGTGTACCCTTCCCCGCCTCATGACGACCCAAGCGCTTTCAGACAACGAGTACCTGTTCACCTCGGAGTCGGTCACCGAGGGCCATCCGGACAAGATGGCCGACCAGATCTCGGACGGTGTGCTGGACGCGGTGATGGCCGAGGACCCCGCCGGCCGGGTCGCATGCGAGACGCTCGTGAACACCGGCCTGGTCGTGGTGTCGGGGGAGATCACCACCGACACCTACGTGGACATCCCCAAGATCGCGCGCGCGACGATCAGGCGGATCGGCTACAGCGGCGGGCGCTACGGGTTCGACTGCGAGAGCTGTGCGGTGATCACGGCGATCGACGAGCAGTCGCCGGACATCGCCCAGGGCGTGGACAAGGCCTTCGAGGCTCGGACCGACCCGGCCGACGACGACGAGCTCGACGTGGCCGGCGCGGGCGACCAGGGCATGATGTTCGGCTACGCGACCCGCGAGACCAAGGAGCTGATGCCGCTTCCCATCTCGCTGGCGCACAAGCTTGCGCACCGGCTGGCCGAGGTCCGGCGCGCGGACGTGATGCCCTACCTGGGGCCCGACGGCAAGACCCAGGTCACCGTCCGCTACGAGAACGGGCGGCCGATCGAGATCGAGCGCATCCTCATCTCCACCCAGCACAAGGACGGCGTGGACGCCGAGACGCTCATCAAGCCGGACCTGTGGGAGCACGTGGTGCATCCGATCCTGCCCGCCGAGCTCTACGACGAGAAGAAGCTCCACGACAGCTCGGGCCGCAACTTCCTGGTCAACCCGACCGGCAAGTTCGTGATCGGCGGACCCGTCGGCGACGCCGGCCTGACCGGGCGCAAGATCATCGTCGACACCTATGGCGGGGCGGCGCGCCACGGCGGTGGCGCCTTCTCGGGCAAGGACCCGTCGAAGGTCGACCGCTCGGCGGCCTACGCGGCGCGCTACGTCGCCAAGAACGTGGTGGCCGCCGGACTGGCGGACCGCTGCGAGGTTCAGGTGGCCTACGCGATCGGGGTCGCCCACCCCGTTTCGGTGATGGTGGAGACCTTCGGAACCGAGCGGGTGGGGCGCTCGACGATCACCGAGCTGGTGGAGGCCAACTTCGACCTGCGCCCCGGCGCCTTCCGCCACTACCTCAACCTGCACCGTCCGATCTACCAGAAGACCGCGGCCTACGGCCACTTCGGGCGTGAGGACGCCGACTTCACCTGGGAGAAGACCGACAAGGTCGACGCCCTGCGCGACGGCGCGGGCCTGGGCGAGCGGCAGGGCGAACCGGCTTCCGCCTAGCTTTCAGCGCGGGACCGCCGCACCCGGAAGACCCGCACCTCGCCCTCCACGCCCTTGAAGCGGCGGCTGCCGGCAAACGACCAGTCGTAGTCGCCGGTCGCCGCCTGGCGCACCTCGGCGGTGGTCACCACGCTGCCGCGGCGGGCGAACGCGGTCAGGCGGCTGGCCAGGTTCACCGGCCGGCCATACCAGTCACCCGCCCGGGGGAGCGCATTGCCGGCCGCCAGGCCGGCCCGCAGCTGCTCGCCGTCCTGGCCCGCCGCCGGGCCCTCCACCAGGTCGAGCGCCGCCCGGATCAGCGGGTCGGGGGCCGGGGCCACCAGCATCGCGGCGTCGCCGATGGTCTTGACCAGGCGCACCGGCGCCTGCACGGCATCCTCCACGCGGCGCTCGAACCGGCTCACGACCGCGCCCAGCTCCTCCGGCGGCACCTGCTCGCCCAGGCTGGTGAAGCCCACGATGTCCACGAAGCCCACCACCATGGGCTGGGCCCCTGGCAACCGCCCGCTCTGCAGCTCGGCCTGGCCCACCACGGCCTGGCGGGCCTGCTCGCGCAGGCGGAGGTTCAGCATGTGCGCCAGCGCGGGACCGGCCAGCGGGCCCAGTTCGCGCATGGACTCCGCGTAGCGCAGGCCCAGGTCCTGCTCGGTGTCGCCTGGCCGCAACAGCTCCTCTCCGAAGGTCGACACCAGGCTTGCGGCCACTCCGGACATGGCCCGGCTCATTGTCCGGGTGATCTCCAGGAACGCCTCGCGGCTCAGGCCGCTGTCGAGCAGGACTCGGGCCTGCCGGGCCAGGGCGAGGTCGTCCTCGGTGAGCACGCGCTCTCCGGGGCCCGGGGTCGGCGCTCCCAGCGCGCGGCGGCCCTCGAGCAAACCTTCCAGCTCGAGCCCGGCCAGGTCGGCCACCTCCTCTCGCGTGTAGCGGCGTCCCTCGCCCTGCAGGACGCGCTCCAGGGGCAGCAGGGCGAGCCGGTTCTCCCGGGTGGCGCGGCGAAGCTCCTCCAGCCCGAAGCCCTCCTGCTCCAGGGTGCGAAGCAGCTCGAGGCGAGCTTCGGCGGCCCGGGCGTCCTGGGCGCCCTCCAGGAGCCCCTCGGCCTCGAAGTCGGTCGCCACGGAGCACATGGTCACAGGTCACCTGCGCACGCCGCGCCGCCCGCCGGACACCCTCGAGCGCCGTCCGCCCGCCCGCGTAGCTTCCGGCTCGTGATCGCCAAGGTCGAGCCGCTCACCCCCGCTCGCTCCCTCCGTGGGCCGTTCGACTACCGGCTCGCCGGAGGGCTCGCGGACGTGGGCGTGGGAAGCATGCTCGTCGTGCCCTTCGGCCCGCGGCGGCTGCTCGGGGTGGTCGTCGAGCTCGCCGAGGAGAGTGAGCTCCCCGACGAACGGCTCAGCGAGCCGCTCGCGGCGCTCGAGGCAGACCTGCCGGAGCCGCTCGTGCGGCTGGGGCTGTGGGTGGCCCACGAGTACGTGTCCACGCCGGCCCGCGGCCTGGCGCTGGTGCTGCCCCCGGGCACGGGCACCGGCTCGGCCCGCCCGCTGAGGCCGAAGCGCTCGCTTCGCGCGGCGATCACCGAGGAGGGGCAGACCGTTCTGACCGCGGCGGGCGCCGGTCCGCCCCCGCGGCTGGGACCGCGCCAGCGCGGCGCGCTGGTTGCGCTCGGCGCAGGGCCGGTCGGAGCGGCCGCGCTCTCCCGGCGCACCGGCTGCGACCACTCGACGCTGCGCAGCCTCGAGCGGCGGGGCCTGATACGGCTCGAGCGGGCGGCCGAGCCGCCGCGCCGCGCCCGCGTGGACCAAGGGGTGGGAGCTCCTGCTCGGCCGCGAACGCTGACGCCCCATCAACGTGCCGCCCTCGAGGTGATCGAGCCGCGGGTGGGAGTGGCGGGCCCACCCCTCCTTCTCCACGGAGTGACCGGCAGCGGCAAGACCGAGGTCTACCTCCGCGCCGTGGCCGCGGCGCTCGGCCGCGGGCGCTCGGCCATCGTCCTGGTCCCGGAGATAGCCCTTACTCCGCAGACCGCCGGGCGCTTCGTCGAGCGCTTCGGCGACGGGGTGGCGGTCATGCACTCGCGCCTCTCGCCGCGCGAGCGCTACGACGAGTGGTGGCGCATGCGCCGAGGGGAGGCCCGCGTGTGCGTGGGGCCGCGCTCGGCCGTGTTCGCGCCGTTCGCCGATCTGGGCCTCGTGGTGATCGACGAGGAGCACGACGGCTCCTACAAGCAGGAGGGGGACCCGCGCTACGACGCTCGCACGGTGGCCGAGCGCCGCGCCTCCGAGGAGGGCGCGCTGCTCCTGGCGGGCAGCGCCACCCCGCGGCCGGAGAGCATGCTGCGCTACCGGCGCCTGGAGCTGCCCGAGCGGGTGGACGGCCGGCCGCTGCCCGCCGTCGAGGTGCTCGGCACCCCGGGTGCGGCGGGCGCGCTTCACGAGCGCACACGCGACGCGCTGGACGCGGTCCGGCGGGGAGGTGAGAAGGCGATCGTGCTGCTCAACCGCCGCGGCTGGTCGAACTTCCTGTCGTGCCGGGTCTGCGGCCAGGTCTGGGAATGCCCGCACTGCGACGTGACACTGGTCCTGCACCGGGCGCGGGATGAGGTGGCCTGCCACCACTGCGGCCATCGGGAGCCGGTGCCCCGGGCCTGTGGGGAGTGCGGCTCGGTGGCGGTCGCCCGCCACGGCAGCGGCACCGAGCAGCTCGAGCGCGAGCTGGAGGCCCTGGTCGCGCCACTGCCGGTGTTCCGGCTGGACTCGGACGTCGCCGCGGCCGCAGGTGTGGCCGGGGTGCTGCGCCGCTTCGGGGCCGCTCCGGCGGGGGTGCTGGTGGGCACCCAGATGGTGGCCAAGGGACACGACTTCCCGGAGGTCACGCTCGGCGTGGTGCTCGACGCCGACGCCACGCTTCGCTTCCCCGACTTTCGCGCCGAAGAGCGCACCTTTGCGCTGGTGGCCCAGCTGGCGGGCCGCAGCGGCCGCGGCGAGCGCGGGGGCAGGGTGATCGTCCAGGCCCTCGATCCCGCCGCCCGCGCGCTGCGCCACGCCGCCGCCCACGACGCCTCGGGCTTCCTCTCGGGTGAGCTCCAGCGCCGCGAGGCGCTGGCCTATCCGCCCTACGGCCACCTCCTGCGCGTGGTGTGCTCCTCGTCCGATCCCGGCCCGGAGCTGGCCGCGGCCGAGGCGGTGCGCGAGCGCATCGAGGCGGCGGGCGTGCCCGCGCTCGGGCCGGCGCCGCTCTTCCGCCGCCAGGCGCGCCGGCGGGCGCAGCTGGTGGTCCGCACGCCCGATCGCGAGCGGGCGATCGCGGCCGTCCGCGAGGCCGTTGAGGCGGTGGCGAACGATCGCGCGTACGCCCGCGCGAGCTTTGCCGTGGACGTCGATCCTCAGTAATTCGAACGCCTCGCGCCCGCGTTAGACTCGAGCTCCATGGCCACGGCGAAGCGACCACGGGACGAACGGGACCAGGCGGACCTCGAGACCGTGGAGAAGGAGTCTCCATCGGTCGACCCCGAGGTCGAGGCGCGGCGGCTGGCGGCGATGTCGTTCGTGCGCCGCCTCGGGGATCCGGTGCTGAAGTCGAGCGCCACCCCCGTCGACCGTTTCGACGACTCGCTGCGCCGCCAGGTCAGCCGAATGGCCGGGCTCATGAACGACGCCTTCGGTGTCGGCCTGGCCGCTCCGCAGCTGGGGCTCTCGCAGAGGCTGCTCGTCTATCGCGTGGGCCCCGACGCGCCCCTCGTCGCCCTGGCCAACCCGCAGCTCGAATGGACGAGCGCCGACCAGGAGACGTTCGAGGAGGGCTGCCTCTCGATCCCGGGCATCAGCGTCGACGTGGAACGCCCCGTCCACGTGCGCGTCCTCGCGCTCGACGAAGAGGGTGAGGAGCGCCGGATCGAGGCCTCCGGGCTGGAGGCCCGCGTGATCCAGCACGAGATGGACCATCTGGACGGCGTCCTGATCCTGGACCGCACCTCACGCGACGAGCGTAAGCGGGCGCTGCGCGAGCTCCGCGAGGCAGAGCGCGAACGCGAACGCGGCCGCGAGGCCGCCTAGCCCGGGGGTCGGACCGGCTCCACCGTGCCGCGGGCGTCGGCGACCAGCGCCGCGGTGAAGAGGTCGTGCGTCAGAGCGGCCTCCTGCGGCGTGACGCAGTGGAACGGCTGCCGCATCCCGTCCCTCCCGTGGGCCAGCTCGTCCAGGAAGGCCGCCCACATCTGCTGGACGGCATCGGAGAAGCCGAACTCGAAGATCGGCCCGGTGATCGTCGGGTAGGCCGACTGCGAGCCCAGGTCCGTCTCGGCGAACTCCTGTCGGGCGCCTGGCTCGTAGCGCATCGTCCGCAGGGTCTTGGGGCGCTTGGTGGTGTAGGCGATCGAGCCGTCGGTGCCGTCGACCTCGATCGTCCAGGTGTTGGCGTGCCCGGGTGCGATGCGCTTGGTCTCGATCCGGAGCGGGAACCCGTGCCCGTCGTGCTCGGCGCGGCAGAGCAGCACGGCGTTGTCGGGCGTGTCGCACGGCACCCGCCCGCCCTGACCGTCGGGGCGTTCGGTGACGATGTCGCTGAGCATGGCGCGCACGTCGAGCGGCGCCCAACCCGCTCGCAGCGGGAGATGCAGCGGATGCATGCCCAGGTCGCCCAGGCAGCCATAGGCGCCGTTGGTCTCCGCCCTGCGTTTCCAGTTGCTCGGCTTGTCCGGATCCAGGTCGCTCGAGTGCAGGAAAAGCGAACGGACCTCGATGGGGCGGCCGAAGCGCCCGGCCGCGATCCAGCGCCAGACCTCCTGTCCGCCGGGGAAGAACGGCAGCTCAGAGGAGCAGCGCACGAGCAGATCGGGATGCGCGGCCACCGCCTCCATGATCGCTTCGTTGGCCGCCCGGTCGATGCCGAAGGGCTTCTCGCCCATCAGGTGCTTGCCGGCCTCGAGCACGGCGGTGTACAGGGCGGCGTGAAGGTGATGGGGCACGGCCACGTACACGGCCTCCACCTCCGGGTCGGCGAGCAGCGCCCGGTGGTCGTCTGTGAGGCGAGGAGGGTCCGCCAGGCGCTCGTACCACTCCAGGGTCGGCCGGTCGACGTCGCACACGTGCACCAGCCGGGGCCGCACACCGAGGTCCTGCAAATGGATCCAGCGCGCCGCCGCGCTGGCCAGCTCCCGCCCCATCAGCCCGCCGCCGATGAGTCCGAGGCCGACGACCCGCTCAGCCACGCAGGCGCTCCAGCGCCTCGGCCGTCCCGATCCCCTCGTGCACGACCGCCATCAGCGCACGGGTCATCGCGTGCGGTCTCTCGTGCTGGATGACGTTGCGTCCGTAGACGATCCCGGCGGCTCCGGCCTCGAGCACGACCTCGGTCCGGTGCAGCACCTCATCGTCGGAGGCCCGGCCGCCGCCGCGGACGAGCACGGGCACCCCGCCGGCCACCTCGATCACCCGGCCGTAGTCGGCCAGATCGTCGGTGGGGTCGGCCTTGATCACGTCGGCGCCGAGCTCCACCGCCTGACGCACGAGCGCGCAGATGCGGTCGGCGTCTCCGTCCACCCCGTAGCCCTCGCTCCCCGGGCGCATGGCCAGCGGCTCGACCATGAGGGGCATTCCGATCGGCTCGGTGCGAGCTTTGAGCGTGGCGACGTTCTCGAGGCAGGCGAGCAGCAGGTCCTCCCTGTCCGGAAGCCAGAGCAGGTTGACCACCACACAGGCGGCGTCCAGGCGGAGCGCGGCTTCGACAGGGTCGTCCACCAGCAGGGAGAAGTAGGCGGCCTCGTCGTCAACCTGCGGGCCGTAGACGTTGGCCACGTCGGTGCGCAGCACCAGCGCGGGCTTCGGACCCGGACGCTCCTGCAGCAGGCGGGCGGAGCCCGGCGAGAGCTGGATGGCGTCCGGGCCGGCGGCGACGAGCGTGTCCAGCGCCGACCGGAGGTCCTCGATCCCGGCGAGGAAGCGGGGCTCGCCGAAGAAACCGTGGTCCACCGCAACGTCGAAGCAGCGGCCGTCGGCGCCGAAGAGGCGGCGCAACCGGGGGAGGACGCTCATGCCCGGGCGGCCTCGAGCCCGGCGAAAGCCAGGGCGTCGTCGAGATCGGGCAGGGCGGTGCTGGCGCCCACGGCCGTGGTGGAGAGCGCGCCCACGGCGTTGGCCAGCCGGGTGGCCTCGGTCAGCGACCAGCGCTGGCCGAGCGCGAACAGGAGTCCGCCGGCGAAGGCGTCGCCCGCGCCGGTCTCGTCGCGGGCCGTCACCTCGAAGGGCGCAACGTGCTCGGCCCGGCCCTCGGCGTCGAGCGCGTAGGCGCCGTCCCGGCCGAGCTTCACGACCACCTCGCCTGCTCCGCGGTCGCGCATCCAGGCCGCGCAGTCGGGAGCGGAGCTCTGGCCGCTGATGCCCTGCGCCTCGTTCAGGTTCGGGCAGATCAGGTCGAGATGGGGGAGGCTCGCGTGCAGGCGGTCCCAGCGCCCGCTCGCGTCGTGGACGGGGTCCAGGCTGGTGAGGACGCCCTGCTCGCGCGCGCTGCGCAGCAGTTGGGCCAGCGGCTCGCCGTCGAGGGCCGGCATCACCAGCGCTCCCCCGACGTGGAGCCGGCGCGGCCGGGCGCGGTTGAGCGCGCGCTCGATGTCACCCGCCGTGAGCTCGCCGCTCGCTCCCGGGTTGTGGAGGAAGCTGCGCTCGCCGTCGCTTCGGTCGAGCACCACGGAGGCGGAGGTGAGCGCCTCCGTCGTGCGCACGTCGGTGGTGTCGAGCCCGCGCGAGCGCGCCTCGCGCAACAGCACGTCGCCCAGCAGGTCGTCGCCCACGCAGCCGCAGAGCGCGGTACGCGCCCCGAGCCGCGCCAGAGCCGTCGCCGTCGAGAGCGCGCAGCCTCCTGTGGCGAGCTCGACCGAGTCGACCAGCCTGAGCAGGCCCGGCTCGGGCGGCTCGTCCACGGGCGTCGCGATCGCGTCGGCGACGATGATCCCCGCGCACAGGACCTCGGGATGCGAGTCCGGCGTCATGCGACGAGGCCGATCCTAGTGTCTGCCCGTTCCGACGACGGCCTGGTCGAGCACGACCGAGGCTGCGGGAGTAGCCCTGTCGGAAGGTCAGCGGCGTAGCTGCTGTTGCACCTTCACCCCGAGTCGCTGCGCAGCGGCGCCGGCCTTCTCGACCGGCGAGCCCGCCCTCGGAAGGGTGCCCAGCTGGCGTCCGACCTCCATCATGTCGAAGACGATCCGGAGCCGGCTGACTCGACCGTCGCGATACTCGTGGAAGTCCGCGCCTTCGAACTCGAGGCGCTTCCCGGTCGGCGCAAAGCCGGGCGGGTCGAGCGGTCCGGTGTGCGTGCCGCTCCCTTTCCAGTAGAAGGCCGCCTTCGGCTCGCCGGGCACCAGGTACGGGCCTTCGACCATCTCGAACCGCAGGTCGGGCATCGCCGACCAGGCGAAGTCGAGGAAGCGGCGAACCTCGCCGTGGCCGCGCATGGTCGCCGGCCACGCACTGTCGTCGTAGACGATGTCCTCAGTCATGAGCTCGAGCAGCCGCTGAGGCTCGTGCGAGTTCCACGCCGCCTCCCAGCGACCGGCGAACTGTTCAACCCAGACTTGGTCGAAATCCTCCGCCTGCGCGGCATCCGGCTGTGCCATTCGTGCTCCTCTTCGCGGGTCTGGGCGTCACCCTAACGCTCGGGGGCGGGACCGATCAATCGCCCGCGCCGAGGTGCGTGCCGTTACGGTGGGTCGATGCGGCACCTTGTCGACGAGCACGCCGCCCGCGTGCTCGACTCTGGCATGGCGACCGCCGCCGCCGTCGCCGTCACCGACGAGGACCGTACGCTGATCACATCCTCCTACGGCGCCGCGAACCAGGCGCTGTGGCCGATCGCGTCCGTGGGCAAGGCGTTCGCCGCGGTGATCGCGTTGCAGCTCGTCGACGAGGGCAGCCTGGACCTCCATGCCCCGGTGCAGGAGGCGCTGCCGTGGTTCTCGGTGCGCAGCAGGTACGCGCCGATCACGCTGCACCACCTGCTGACCCACACGTCCGGCGTCATCGAGAGCTCGGATCGCGCGCCGGCATCGGGCTACGACGTCCTGGCTCTCGCGGACACGGAGACGGGCTTCGCGCCCGGCGAGCACCGGCACTACTCGAACGTCGGCTACCGCGCCGTCGGCTTGGCGCTCGAGGCGGTGACCGGCGAGCGCTACGGCGACCTGGTCCAGCAGAGGGTCCTCGACCGCCTGGACCTGCGGGACTCGGTGCCCACGATGACGCACGACATCCGGCTCCGGGTGCCGCCCGGCCATGCACCGCGCTTCGACGACCGTCCCTGGCGGCCCGAGCACGGGCTCGTGCCCGCGCCCTGGGTCGAGTCCGCCGAAGCCGACGGCTGCTCGTGCTGCACGGTCGAGGAGCTCGCCGCGTTCGCGCGGGCGCTCTGGCGCGAGGACGAGGCGTTGCTCTCCTCCGCGGGCTTCGCGGCGATGAAGACAGCCTGGCCGCCCGACGGGGGCTGGCGCTACGGCTACGGCCTCGAGCTCGAGCCGCACGGGTTCGGGCACGGCGGCGACATGCTCGGCCACGTCTCGCACATGCGCGTGGATCTCGAGTCCGGGCTCGGAGTCGCGGCGTGCGCGAACGGATTCGCGGGTGCGTCGTGGCTCGGGGAGGGCGCGCTCGCGATCTGCGCCGGCGGCTCGCCGCCGACGCCCGACCCGGAGGTCGGCGAGCCGCTGGTCGACGACGGCAGCGGCAGCGAGGAGCTGCGGCGCTGCGTCGGCCGCTACCGCGCCCACAACCCGTGGTTGCCGACCTTTGCGGCGGCGGCGCGGGACAACGCGCTCGTGTTCGGCGCGGACTGGCTCAACGGGAGCCAGCGCGAGCCGCTCACGGCGCTCGCGCCGGGGCTGTTCCGGCTGGGCGAGGACCCCTGGACGCCAGAGCGCCTGCGGTTCGACACCGTCGTAGCGGGTGCGTGCCAGCGAGCGGTTTACTCCGGCACGCCTTACTACAGAGCGTTCACCGGAGTGTGAGGGAGGGGAAGAGAGATCAATGAGCTCAATCGACTTCAAGAGTTTCGACGCGCTCACCTTTGACTGCTACGGCACGCTGATCGACTGGGAAACCGGCATTCTCAACGGGCTTCGCCCCGTGCTGGAAGGGCACGGCGTCGAGTGGGACGACGACGAGCTGCTGGAGGCGTACGCCCGTCACGAGGCAGAGCTCGAAGCCGGTCCCTACCTCACCTACAGGGAGGTGCTCGCCGAGTCGCTGCGCCGGCTGGCCGCCGAGCGCGGCTTCACGCCGTCGCACGACGAGCTGGCGGCATTCTCGCGGTCGGTGAGCGACTGGCCGCCGTTCGAGGACAGCCCGGCCGCGCTCGAGCGGCTCAAGAGCAGCTTCCGCCTCGGGGTAATCACCAACTGCGACGACGACCTGTTCGCGGACTCCAACAAGCGTCTGGGTGTCGAGTTCGACTGGATCGTCACGGCCCAGCAGGCGCAGAGCTACAAGCCGGGGCTGCGCGGCTTCGAGCTGGCGTTCGAGCGCATCGACGTCCCGCGCGGGCGGATCCTTCACGTGGCGCAGAGCCTGTTTCACGATCACGTGCCCGCCAAGCAGGTCGGGATGACCACTGTGTGGATCGACCGCCGCCAGGGCCGTGAGGGCTTCGGCGCCACCCCGCCCGCCGAGGCCCAGCCCGATCTCACGCTCGGGGACATGCGCAGCTTCGCCGAGGTGGCCACGGGGTCGTAGCCGGCCGCGCCGAGCATGTCGATTTGAGGGGGTTTCCGTTCGTGTAGAGGGTGAAGGCCCGCATGGGCCGGTGAACCGAAAGGAGAGTGTGGACCGTGAGAATGCTCCGCGTGATCGAGTTCCTGTCCCTCGACGGGGTGATGCAGTCACCGAGCCACCCCGAGGAGGGCAGCGAAGGCGGATTCCGGCACGGTGGCTGGCAGCAGCCCTACTTCGACGAGGTTCTCGGCGCGAGCGCCGCCGAGGGCATGGCTGCGACGGACGCCTACCTGTTCGGGAGGAAGACCTACGAGAAGCTGGCCGCCCACTGGCCCACGGTGGGCGACGACGACCCGTACGCCCGGCACCTCAACAGCACGCCGAAATACGTGGCGTCGCGGACGCTCCAGGATCTCGAGTGGCGAAACTCGACGCTGCTCAACGGCGATCTCGGTGAGGCGGTGACGCGACTCAAGCAGCAGCCGGGTGGCAACATCGCGGTGCTGGGCAGCGGCGAGCTCGTACAGACGCTCATGGCGCACGACCTGATCGACGAGTTCTTCTTGGCGGTGTTCCCGCTCGTGCTGGGCAGCGGGAAGCGGCTGTTCCGCGGAGCCGACCAGCCCAGGAGCCTGAACCTGCTCGACTCCACGCCCACCGGTACCGGTGGTGTGCTCCTCACCTACGGCAGGAACGGCGGATGAAGCAGTATCTACTCAGCATCCAACAGCCGGACGGGCCGCCCCCTCCGTCGGTGGACATGGATCAGGTCATCCGCGACGTGACAGCCCTCAACGAGGAGCTGAAGGCCGCCGGCGCGTGGGTGTTCAGCGGCGGCCTTCACGCCACGAGCACAGCCACGGTGATGCGGCCCGCGGCGGGCGACGTGCTCATCACCGACGGCCCGTATACGGAGGGCAAGGAGCACGTGGGCGGGCTCACGATCATCAAGGCTCGCGATCTCGACTCCGCGCTCGAGTGGGGCCGCAAGCTGGCCCGCGCAACGGGTCTCCCGATCGAGGTGCGCCCGTTTCAGGACCAGGAGCGAGACTGACGTCCGGGGTCGGCGCGTCGGAGATAGAGCGTGTCTTCCGCGAGGAGCACGCCCGTGCGGTCGCCGTCCTGGTCCGCGTTTTCGGTGACATCGACGTCGCCGAGGAGGCGGTGCAGGATGCGTTTGCCGAGGCGGTGCGCCGGTGGCCGTCGAGGGGGCTGCCGGCAAGCCCGGCCGGCTGGATCATCACGACGGCCCGCAACCGGGCGATCGACCGCCTCCGCCGCGAGGCCTCCCGGGAGGACCGGCAGGCCGAGGCGGCACTGCTGCACGCCCGCGACGAGCCGATCGAGGACAACGCCGTGGACGACGACCGGCTGCGCCTGATCTTCACCTGCTGTCACCCCGCGCTCGCCCCGGCGGCCCAGGTTGCGCTCACGCTACGGCTCCTGGGCGGGCTCACGACCCCGGAGATCGCGCGCGCGTTCCTGGTATCGGAGCCGACCATGGCCCAGCGGCTGGTTCGGGCCAAGGGCAAGATCCGGGACGCGCAGATTCCCTACCGGGTCCCCAACGAGGCCGACCTTCCGGGGCGTGTGCGGGTGGTGCTGGCGGTCGTCTACCTCATCTTCACCGAGGGACACAAGGCGAGCTCGGGGGAGAGGCTGATCCGCCAGGACCTCTGCGCTGAGGGCATCCGCTTGGGACGACTCCTCGCAGAGCTGATGCCCGATGAGCCGGAGGTCATGGGATTGCTCGGGCTCATGCTGCTCGTCGAGTCGCGCCGGGCCGCGCGCACCACTCCGGACGGCGACCTCGTGCTGCTGGCCGACCAGGACCGCGATCGCTGGGACCCCGACCTGATCGCCGAAGGCCAGGCCATCGTGAGGCGCTCCCTGCGGCTGGGCCGCCCCGGTCCCTACCAGATCCAGGCGGCGGTCAACGCCGTGCACAGCGACGCGCCGACCGCGGCGGCCACCGATTGGTCGCAGATAGTGCAGCTCTACGACCAGCTGCAGTCGGTGGCTCCCAGCCCGGTGGTGGCCCTCAACCGCGCCGTAGCTGTGGCCGAGGTCGACGGACCCGCTCCGGCGCTCGCGCTCGTCGACGAGCTCGATCTTGATGACTACCACCTCTTCCACGCGATCCGCGCCGACCTGCTTCGGCGCCTGGAGCGCAACGCCGAAGCGGCGCTGGCCTATGACGCGGCCGTCGCCCGCGCCGAGAACACCTCCGAGCGCGAGTTCCTGCGGCGGCGGCGCGAGGCGCTGTCGCGGGAATAGACGCGCCCGCGGCGGCGTCCAGTCATCGACCCTCCCGACCGATGAACGCAAGACGGAACAGCCACTGGCGCCGCACGACGCGCCGACTGCTTGCGGGCACCGCGCTCGCGGCCGGCGTGATTGCCGCTACGGCCGTGCCGGCGAGCGCGGCCACCACCGCGACATTCAGCGCCGGCGTGCTGACCGTGCTGGGCGACGGCGCCGACAATTCGATCGTGATCAGCCGCGATGCGGCGGGGCAGATCCTGGTGAACGACGGGGCGGTCACCGTCATCGGTGCCCCGCCGACGGTCGGCAACACCACGCAGATCCGGGTCTTCGGTCTCGACGGTCAGGACACGCTGACCCTCGACGAGGCCAACGGCGCGCTGCCGCGGGCCGATCTGTCCGGCGGCGCCGCCAACGACACCCTCACCGGCGGCTCCGGCGCCGACCAGCTCTTCGGCCAGTCGGGCACCGACACGCTCGTCGGTCGCGGCGCCGGCGACCTGCTGTTCGGCGGGGGCGAGGACGACACTCTGACCGGCGGTGACGCCGACGATCAGGCGTTCGGCCAAGGCGGCGGCGACCGGATGATCTGGAATCCCGGCGACGACACCGACCTCAACGAAGGCGGTCGCGACGAGGACACGGTGGAGGTCAACGGCGGCGGCGTCGCCGAGCAGTTCACCGTCACCGCCAACGGCGTCCGCGTCCGGTTGGACCGCCTCGACCCGGCGCCGTTTGCGATCGACATCGGCACTTCCGAGAATCTCGTCGTCAACGCCAGCGGCGGCCAGGACATCTTTGCCGCGAGCGGGAACCTGGCGGCGCTCATCGACATCACGGTCGACGGCGGCGCGGAGAACGACACGCTCCTAGGCGGCAACGGGGCCGACCACCTGCTCGGCGGGGACGGCGACGACGTCGTCGACGGCAACCAGGGCGACGACGTCGCCTTTCTCGGAGCCGAAAACGACAGCTTTCAGTGGGATCCGGGCGACGACAGCGACGTGGTCGAGGGCCAGGGCGGCACCGACACACTGACGTTCAACGGCAGCAACGCCAACGAGAACATGGACATCTCCGCCAGCGGCCGGCGGGTGCGGTTCCTGCGCGACGTCGCCGCGGTCACGATGGACCTCGACGACGTCGAATCCATCGATGCCAAGGCCTTCGGCGGCAGCGACACCCTCGTCGTCAGCGATCTCTCCGGCACGGATGTCACCGACGTGGTGGCCGACCTCGCCGCCCTCGGCGGAGGCGACGACGTCCAGGCCGACAACGTCATAGCCAACGCCACGAACGGCGACGACGCCGTGACGGTCACCGCGGCCGGACCGAACGTGGAGGTCAGCGGTCTCCCCGCGCTGCTGTCGGTTTCCGGCGCCGGCCCGGCCACCGACCGGCTGATTGTCGACGCGCTCGGCGGCGACGACGTGGTCGACGCCTCCGGCCTGTCGTCCGGGTCAGCACTGCTCACCGAGGAAGGCGGCGCAGGTGACGACGTCCTCATCGGGGGGGACGGGGACGACACGCTCTTCGGTGGGATAGACGACGACGTGCTCATCGGCGGGCCGGGCCTCGACACGCTCGTCGGTGGTCCTGGCGACAACGTCGTCATCCAGGACTCCGGCGCCAACGCGCTCCGGGGTCAGCGCTAGGTGCAGTCCACGTTGACGTACCCCGAGCGGAAGGGCCGGGCCTCGCCCGAGTCGGGGTCGTAGGCGTGGCGCCAGACGCAGCCGGTGTCGTTGGTCAAGAGGTGGATCGAGACCGAGGTCTCGGCCGAGGTGGTGCGCACGCGGTGGATGTCGTCGCGCGGCGGCAGCAGCACGTAGAAGTCGCCGGGCACGAGCGCGCGCCGCTCCGCCAGCTCGAGGCCGGAGTCGTGGTGCGCGTAGATCTCCTCGTCCTGGGTGCCGCGGTACAGCCCCACCAGCCCCCACGCGAGGTGGTCGTGCACCGGCGTCTCGGCAGCGGGTGGGATCACCAGGCTGAACAGCGACAGCGAGCCGTCCCCGGCCCGGAAGAGAAGCCACTGGCCGATGCCTCCGCCCATGCCGCTCTCGGGCGCCGGCTCGCTGTAGGCGGGCGGAAGCCAGTCGGGGTCGTTCAGCAGCTCGGCAAAGCCCGGCCGGATGCGATCGCAGGCCTGCGACGGCGACCCGGCGCCCTCGATCGCGTCGCGAACGCCGGCCACAAAGCCCCGGACCACGGCGCTGTCGAGTACGTACTCGTCCACTAGTCCTCGAGTTTCAGCAGCTCCTCGTAGGCCGGCAGGGTCAGGAACTCGACGAACTCGTCGCCGCTGAGGGCAACCCGCTCGAACAGCGATCGGGACAGGTCGGGGCGACCCTCCTTCTCGAACCACTCGTCGTCGCCGATCTCGTCGCGAACCTTCTCCAGCTCGGACTGCTCCAGCTCGCGCACGAGCTCCGGGGTGATCTCCCGGCCGTCGTCCAGCGAGGCCCCGTGCTTGAGCCACTGCCACACCTGGCTGCGGGCGATCTCCGAGGTCGCGGCGTCCTCCATGAGGCCGTAGATGCCGGCCGCGCCGTTGCCGCGCAGCCAGGAGGAGATGTACTGGATGCCAACGTTGACGTTGGAGCGCAGTCCCTCCTCGGAGATCTCGCCCGGGGTCTCGGGCACGGCCAGCAGGTCGTCGGGCCCGACCTCCACGTCGTCACGGAGCTTTTCGAGCTGGTTGGGCCGGTCGCCCAGCACGTCGTCGAAGGGCTCCTTCGCCACCGGCACCGAATCGGGGTGGGCGACCCAGGTGCCGTCGAAGCCGTCGGCGGCCTCGCGCTCCTTGTCAGAGCTCACCGCGTCGAAGGCCTTCTTGTTGGCCTCCTCATCGTCGCGGCTGGGAATCACGGCGGCCATGCCGCCGATGGCGTGCGCGCCGCGGCCGTGGCAGGTCTTGACCAGGAGCTCGGTGTAGGCCCTCATGAAGGGCACGGTCATCGTCACCTTGTTGCGATCGGGCAGCACGAAGTCGGATCGCGAGCGGAAGCGCTTGATCACCGAGAAGATGTAATCCCAGCGTCCCGCGTTCAGGCCGGCGGAGTGGTCGCGCAGCTCGTACAGGATGGCGTCCATCTCGAAGGCCGCCGGGAGGGTCTCGATGAGAACCGTGGCCTTGATCGTGCCCCGGTCGAGGCCGAGGGTGTCCTCGGCCATGACGAACGCGTCCCGCCAGAGGCGCGCCTCACGGTGCGTCTCGATCTTCGGGAGGTAGAAGTAGGGGCCGCGGCCGCGCTCGAGCAACGCCTCGGCGTTGCGGTGCACGAAGAGGCCGAAGTCGACGAACGCGCCGGCCACCACCGAGCCGTCCAGCTGAAGGTGGCGCTCAGGCAGGTGGATGCCGCGGGGACGCACGATCATCACCGCGTGGTCCTCGTCCAGCCGGTACTGCTCGCCCTCCTCCTCGTACTCGATCGTGCCGCGCACCGCGTCGGCGACGTTGGCCTGCCCGTCGATCATGTTCGCCCAGGTGGGCGAGTTCGCGTCCTCGAAGTCGGCCATGAAGGTGCTGGCGCCGCAGTTCAGCGCGTTGATCACGAGCTTGCGCTCGGTCGGCCCGGTGATCTCGACGCGCCGGTCGGCAAGCGCGTCCGGCACCGGCGCCACCGTGAAGTCCTCCGGCGCCGTGACGAAGTCGAGCGTGCCGCCGGCGTCGAGCTCGGCTTGGCGCTCCTCGCGGGCGGCCAGCAGCTCGCGCCGGGTGTCGTCGAGCTCCTCGTGGAGGCGATGCACGAGCGCGACCGCGTCGTCGGTCAGCACCTCGTCGGACCGGTCGCGGGTGGGCGCCTGGATCTCGATGCTCATGCTCTGGTCAACCTCTTGTAGGTGATTCGATGGGGACGGTCGGCGGCGGCGCCGAGGCGAGCTCGGCGGTTCTCCTCGTAGGCCTCGAAGTTGCCCTCGAACCAGGCCACCTGCGAGTCGCCCTCGAAGGCGAGCACGTGGGTGGCCACGCGGTCGAGGAACCAGCGGTCGTGCGAGATGATCACCGCGCAGCCGGCGAAGGACAGAAGCGCCTCCTCGAGGGCCCGCAGGGTGTCCACGTCGAGGTCGTTCGTGGGCTCGTCCAGGAGCAGCAGGTTGCCCCCGCGGCGCAGCAGCTTGGCCAGGTGGACGCGGTTGCGCTCGCCGCCGGAGAGGGCGCCGACCTTGCGCTGCTGGTCGGAGCCGCGGAAGTTGAAGCCGGACGCGTAGGCCCGCGAGTTCATCTCGCGGTCGCCGACCTTGATCGTGTCCGAGCCGCCGGAGATCTCCTCCCAGACGCTGCGCGCGGGATCGAGCGCGTCGCGGGACTGGTCGACGTAGGCCGGCTCGACGGACTCGCCCAGTCGCAGCTCTCCTGCGTCGGTTTGCTCTTCTCCCACGATCATGCGGAACAGGGTCGTCTTGCCCGCGCCGTTGGGTCCTATAACCCCGACGATGCCGGCCGGCGGCAGGGTGAAGGAGAGGTCGTCGATCAGCAGGCGCTCGCCGTAGCCCTTGCGCACCCCTTCGGCCTCGAGCACCACGTCGCCCAAGCGCGGGCCGGCCGGGATGTGGATCTGCACCTGGTCGAGCTTCACGGCGCGCTCCTCGGCCAGCAGTGCCTCGTAGCGGTTGAGCCGGGCGCGGGCCTTGGTGCGCCTTCCCTTGGGGCTCTCGCGCACCCACTCGAGCTCGCGGGCGATCGTCCTCCGGCGGGCGCTCTCCTGACGCTCCTCGTGGGCGAGCCGGGCCTGCTTCTGCTCGAGCCAGGCGGAGTAGTTCCCCTTGAACGGGAGCCCGCGGCCGCGATCCAGCTCCAGGATCCAGCCGGCCACGTTGTCGAGGAAGTAGCGGTCGTGGGTCACCGCCACGACCGTCCCCTGGTAGCGCTCGAGATGCGTCTCGAGCCAGGCCACCGACTCGGCGTCCAGGTGATTGGTGGGCTCGTCCAGCAGGAGCAGGTCGGGGGCGGCCAGCAGCAGGCGGCAGAGCGCCACGCGGCGACGCTCTCCGCCGGACAGCGTGCCCACGTCGGCGTCCCCGGGCGGGAGGCGCAGGGCGTCCATGGCGATCTCGAGCGTGGTGTCGAGCTGCCAGGCGTCGGCCGCGTCGATCTTGTCCTGCAGCCGGGCGAACTCGTCGGCGGTTTCCTCGGAGTAGTTGGCCGCCAGCTCGTTGAAGCGGTCGAGCAGGTCGCGCAGCTCACGCACCCCGTCCTCGACGTTCCCCCGCACGTCCTTGTCCGGGTCGAGCTCAGGCTCCTGCTCGAGCAGCCCGACCGCTCGCCCCGGGCGCCAGCTGCGCGTGGCCGCGGTAGTCGCTGTCCCGCCCGGCCATGATCCGCAGCAGCGTGGACTTGCCGGAGCCGTTGAGCCCCAGGACGCCGATCTTGGCTCCGGGCAGGAAGCTGAGCGAGATGTCCTCGAGCACCTTCTTGTCAGGCGGGTGGACGCGCGACAGCCGGTGCATCGTGAAGATGTACTGAGCCGACATGGGCGCCCGAGGCTAGCGAGAGGCCTCCGCCATGACGGCGCGTACGAGCCGCAGGCCGAGCGAGCCCACCGCCCGGGCCTGGTTGGCAAGCACCACCACCGCGATCTCCGCCTCCGGCGTGACCGCGGCGAAGGAGCGGAAGCCGCCGGTGCCTCCCTCGTGCAGAAGCAGCTCGTGCGGGATCCGCCTGCTCGGCGGGGCGATGAGCCACCCCAGGCCCACGTACAGCCGGCCGGCGCGCGCCCGGGCGCGGTGGGTCTCCCTGGCGGCGAGGGCGAGCGGGGTCGAGCCCGCGCCCCCGGAGTGCACGCGGAGGAAGCCGAGCAGGTCGGCGGCGGTCGAGCGAAGGCCACCGGCCCCCGCCAGGGCGGCCAGGTGCCAGTGCGAGGTCACCCGACCGCGGCGAGTGTGGCCGGTCGCGAGGCGGCCGCCGTCCACGGTCGTCCCCGTCTGCGCGAGCCCGAGCGGCTCGCAGATGCGGGCGCGCACGAGCTCGTCGTAGCTGGTCCCGGCGCGCCGCGCGAGCACGTGACCGAGCAGCCCGACGCCGTAGTTCGAATAGCGGAAGCGTTCCTCCGGCGCCCGCCGCGGACGGGTCCGGGGGATCGCCGCCTCGAGCCGGGCGGCGTCCCAGCGCGCGTACGGGTCGTGCCGCTGGTTGGTCAGGGCGCCGAGCAGCAGGCCGCGGGGCAGCGCCGGCAGCCCGGAGCGGTGCGAGGCCAGGTCGGCCAGCGTGATCTCGCGTCCGCGGGAGGGCAAGACCACCCCCGGGGGCAGGTGCAGCGACACGCGGTCGTCGATCCCCAGCAGCCCCTCGCGCGCCATGTCGGCGAGCAGCGTGGAGGTGAAGACCTTCGTGATGGACCCGATCTCAAAGACCGACCGCGGGCCCGCCGGAAGGTCGCCGCGGTGGAAGAGACCGACGCGGCTGCCGCCGCTCCATACCCCCACTACCAGCCCGCTGCGCGGCGCGCGGACCCGCGCCAGGACGCGGGCGGCGACCTCCGCGGCTACGACTGGTCCCCGATCGAGCGGGCCAGCAGCTCGAGCGGGTGGTAGACGGGCAGGGCGCGACCGAGCCGCGCGGTGTGCGTGGTGATCTGAAGGGCGCAGCCGGGGTTGGCGGCCACCACCGCCTCGGCGCCCGAATCGAGGAGGTTGCGGGCCTTGCGCTCGCCCAGCTCGGCCGCAGGCTCGGGCTGGAGCAGGTTGTAGACGCCGGCGGAGCCGCAGCAGATCTCCCATTCGCCCGGCTCGACGAGCTCGAGCTCGGGAATCGAACGCAGCAGCTCCCGCGGCTGCTCGCGCACCTTCTGGGCGTGAGCGAGGTGGCAGGCGTCGTGGTAGGCCACCTTCATCTTCAGCGGCTGCCGCTCGGCCCGGGGCTCCAGGCCCGCCAGCACCTCCGTCACGTCGCGCACCTTGCCCGCGAAGCGCTCGGCCCGCTCGGCCCACTCCGGGTCCTCGCGCAGCACGTGGCCGTAGTCCTTCATCGCCGAGCCGCAGCCGGCCGCGTTGACCACCACGGTGTCGTAGTCCTCCAGGCGGGCGATGGTGTCCTTGGCCAGATCGACCGCGGCGTCGTCGCCGGAGTGAAGCTGCAGCGCTCCGCAGCAGCGCGGCAGGCGCGGAGCGTGGACCTCGTAGCCCTCGGCGGCCAGGACCTCGGCGGTGGCCTCGTTCACGTGGCCGAAGAACACCCGCTGGACGCAGCCCTGCAGGAGCGCCACGCTTCCCCGGCGCTCGCCGCGCGCCTCGAAGTGATGCGGCAGGGAGGTGAGCGACCGGCGCACCGAAGCGTCGGGAGCCAGGCGCGCGAGCGCGGTCAGCCGCGGAGCCAGGCGACGCAGGCGGGGGCGCCGGGCCAGGCCGGCGAGGCCGCTGCGCTGGGAGAGGGCCACCAGGGGCGCGGCCGCCCGCAGCCGGCCGGGGTGGGTGAAGAGCTCGAACACCATCCGCCGGTAGGCGCGCTCGCCGGGGTCGCGATCGAAGTTGCGCTCCACCTGGGCGCGGGTGTCCTCGATCAGCTTGTCGTACTGGACCCCGGACGGACAGGCGGTCACGCAGGCCATGCAGCCCAGGCAGTTGTCGATGTGAGAGACCAGCGGGGCGGAGATCTCCTCGTGACCCTGCTTCATCAGCACGATCCGGCCCCGGGGCGAGTCCATCTCCTCGCCCCACAGGACATAGGTGGGGCAGGTGGGCAGGCAGAAGCCGCAGTGGACGCAGTCGTCGATCAGATCGAGCTGCGGGGCGCGGGTGTCGTCCCAGGCGCTCAGGGCAGCGCTCCCGGATTGCAGACGCCGGCGGGGTCGAAGTGCGAGCGCACCCGAGCCATGAGGTCACGCACGCCCGGCTCGATGGCGCCCCAGTGCGCGGCCTGCGAGCCGGACTGCGCATCGAGGACGCTGGTCACGAACTCGCGGCGAAGCTCCGCGACGGCCTCGTCGGCCGCGGCGGCGTCGCGTCCCTCCAGCAGCACCCAGGAGAGCCCCAGCGCCCCCCGGCCCACCAGGCGGGCGCCGAGGCGGTCGGCGGCCGCGCACAGCGCGGGCAGGTCCGTTTGCCGGGCGGAGACACGGGCCACCGCCCACTCGGCCGAGCGCTGCCCGGCGCGCTGGGCCGCCCAGATCGCATCGTCGTCCTCCACCATTTCGGCCTCGAGGCCCGCGCTCTCGATGATCGCCGTGGCCGCCTGGGCCTGGTCGGTCGCGGTCTCGCCGCCGAAGCGGGCCATGACCGCCCCGTCGCCGCCGCCCCAGCGCACGTCCATGCCCATCTGCTCGAGGGGTGAGTGCGTGAGTGCGCTCGCCGCCCGAGCGAGCTGCCCGGCGTCGTCGGTGCCGGCGGCGGCGGTGGCCGTGGCCGGCGGCAACGGATGCAGCCGCACCGACAGCTCCAGGATCGCCCCGAGCGTGCCGAACGAGCCGGCGAAGAGCTTGGCCAGGTCGTACCCGGCCACGTTCTTGATCACCTTGCCGCCGCTCTTGGCGACTGTGCCGTCGGAGAGCGCCACGCGCATGCCGACCACGAGGTCGCGCACGCCGCCGTAGCGGCTGCGCAGCGGCCCCGAGTCGCCGGCGGCCACGATGCCGCCGATGGTGGCGCCGTCGTCGGGCGGGTCGATCGAGAGCATCTGGCCGCAGTCGGCGAACTCGGCCTGCGCCCGCTCCAGCGGCACGCCCGCCTCCAGCACAGCCGTGAGATCGCCGGCGTTGTGCTCGATGATCCGGTCGAGGCCGGCGGTGGAGAGCTCCACGTCGGCCTGGCCGCGGTTTGCGGCCCAGCTCATCTTCGTGCCGCCCCCGCGGAAACGGACCGAGGTGCCGTCGGTGCCGGCGTGGCGGAGCTCCTCCACCAGCGTCTCGCTGAGGGCCACGGCCATCAGAAGCGCTCCGCCAGGCCCTCCCGCTCGAGCGGGTGCTGCCGGTAGGGCCCGGGCACCTCGCCACACAGCCGCGGGGTGGGCATCACCTTGCCGGGGTTGGCGCGCTGCTCGGGGTCGAACGCGCAGCGCAGGCGCTGGAAGACGCCCAGGTCCGCGTCGGAGAACATCGTCGGCATGTAGCGCTTCTTGTCCACGCCCACGCCGTGCTCGCCGGTGATCGAGCCGCCGGCGTCGACGCAGGCCTGGACGATCGCCCCGGCGCACTCCTCGGCACGCTCGGCCTCGTCCTCCTTGCTGCCGTCGTAGCAGACCAGCGGATGCAGGTTGCCGTCGCCGGCGTGGAAGACGTTGGCCACCTGGAGGTCGTGCTCCTCGGCCAGCTCCTCGATGCGGCCCAGCACCTCGGCCAGTCGGGTGCGCGGGATCACGCTGTCCTGCACGTAGTAGTTCGGGGCGATCCGGCCCATGGCGGCAAAGGCGGCCTTGCGGGCCTGCCAGATCACCTCCCGCTCGGCCTCGTCCTGGGCCACGCGGATCGAGTCGGCGCCCGCCTCCTCGCAGATCTGCACCACCTGGTCGAAGCGCGCGCTGCACTCCGCCTCGGAGCCGTCCAGCTCCACCACCAGCGCCGCGCCGGCGTCGGTGGGGTAGCCGGCCCCCGTATAGCCCTCCGCGGCCTTGATGGAGAGGTTGTCCATCATCTCGATGGCCCCGGGCACGATGCCGTTCGACACGATCTCCGAGACCACCTCGCCCGCCTGGGTGGTGGATCCGAAGAAGGCCACCAGCGTGCGTATCGACTCCGGCTTGGGGATCACCCGCAGCCAGATGCGGGTCGCGATCCCCAGCGTCCCCTCAGAGCCGACGAACGCGCCCATCAGGTCGTACCCGGGCGTGTCGAGCTCCTCGCCGCCGAGGTGTACCAGCGAGCCGTCGGCCAGCACCAGCTCGAGCCCGGTCACGTAGTTGGTGGTGAAGCCGTACTTGAAGCAGTGGGCGCCGCCGGAGTTCTCGGCCACGTTGCCGCCGATCGTGCAGACGATCTGCGACGAGGGGTCGGGCGGATAGAAGTGGTCGGGTGCCACGGCCTGCGAGACCGCGACGTTGGTCACGCCCGGCTCCACGAGCACACGCTGGTTGTCGAGGTCGACCTCAAGGATCTTCCGCAGCCGGCTCAGGGAGATGAGCACACCGTCCTCGACCGGGGTCGCGCCTCCCGAGAGGCCCGAGCCGGCGCCGCGCGCCACCCAGGGGACGCCGGCACGGTGACAGGCCGCGACCGCCGCCTGCACGTCCTCGGTCGAGCCGGGGAGCACCACGGCGCCCGGCGTGACCGCGTACTGCAGCAGCCCGTCCGACTCGTAGGTGCGCAGCTGGTGCTCGTGGGTGATCACGTGCTCGTCGCCCAGCGCCGCCCGCATCTCGGCCACCAGCGGTCCGAGATCGACCGGGTCGCGCTCGGCCTCGGCCTCGCTCTGCGGCGGCGGGCCCTCGCCGAAAGCGGCGCCTGCGCCGGCGGTTACTTGACCACCATCCACTCGAGCAGGGAGGTGGACTGCAGATACACGAGGATGCACATGATCAGCACGAGCCCGAGGCTCCAGCCCAGCACCTTACGGAACAGGTCGCCCTCCTTGCCGGCCAGGCCGACGGCGGCGGCGCCGATGGCCAGGTTCTGCGGCGAGATCATCTTCCCCAGCACCCCGCCGGAGCTGTTACCGGCGGCCAGCAGGACCGGCGAGATGCCGGCGTCCTCGGCGGCCGCGACCTGAAGCGCGCCGAACAGCGCGTTCGACGAGGTGTCCGAGCCCGTCACGGCCACGCCCAGCCAGCCGATCAGCGAGGAGAGGAAGGCGAAGAAGTCACCGGCGCCCGCGGCCCAGAGGCCGAGCGTGATCGTCTGTCCCGACTGGTTCATCACGTAGGCCAGCGCCAGCACGGAGGCGACGGTGAGGATGGCCCACTTGAGCTGGTCGAGCGAGGCGCCGGCCACCTTCACCGCCCGGCCGGGAGAGACCCGCAGCACGATCATGGTGATCAGGCCTGAGATGAGCAGCAGCGTTCCGGCGGCGGGCAGCCAGTTGAAGACGTAGGTCAGTGAGGTGAGCGGCTCGCCCTCCGGCGTCACCACGTCGAGTCCCGGCCACTGGAACTCGGTGGTCCAGGGTGACTCGGCCAGCGCGTCCTTGATCAGGGGTATCTGCGCGATCGAGAACACGACGATGATGATCAGGTAGGGGGCGTAGGCGCGCAGGACGTCGCCGGGTGGATCCTTCGTGTTGTCGTCGCGCCGGTTGACCTCCTCCTCCATGGCCGGGTCGTGGCTCTCGCCCCCGGCCACGGCGGGCTGCTCGAAGGTCCCTCCGTCCTGCTCTCCCACCAGCGGCTCGGAGGGCTCCCACACCCGCAGCAGCAGGACCAGCGCGCCCGTGGCGAGCAGAGAGGCCACGATGTCGGTCAGCTCCACCGAGATGAAGTTCGAGCACAGGAACTGGGCCAGCGCGAACACGAACCCGCCCACCAGCGCCGCCGGCCAGGCCTGGCGGATGCCGCGCGCGCCGTCGACCATCCCGATCAGGATCAGGGGCACGATCAGAGCCAGGAACGGCGTCTGGCGTCCCACCATCGCCCCCAGGTCCTCCTTCGGCAGGCCGGTGATCTCGGCCAGGGTCACGATGGGGATGGCGATCGCGCCGAAGGCCACCGGCGCGGTGTTGGCCACGAGGGCGACCGCGGCGGCCTTGATGGGCTGGAAGCCGAGCGCGATCAGCATGACCGCGGTGATGGCCACCGGCGTGCCGAAGCCGGCCAGCGCCTCGAGCAGCGCGCCGAAGCAGAAGGCGATGATCACGGCCTGCACCCGCTGGTCGGTGGAGATCGCGCCGAACGAGCGCCGCAGCACCGCGAAGTGCCCAGTCTCCACGGTCATGTTGTAGACCCAGATCGCCGTGACGACGATCCACATGATCGGGAACAGGCCGAACGTGGCGCCCTCGCTGGCCGACAGCAGGGTCTGGTCGACCGGCATCCCGTAGACGATCAGCGCCACGAGGACCCCCACGGAGAGCGCGATCAGCGAGGCCCACTGGGCCGCCATGCGTACGCCACCCAGGAGGACGAAAAGCGTGAGCACGGGCAGCACGGCGAAGATCGAGCTCAGTCCGAGTGAGTCCGATACCGGATCGAAGACCTGGGTGTACACGCGGTTCCCTCCCCCTGGGTTGCTGACTGGCGTGTTGCCCCAAGCGCCGTTCCGGGAAACTTCCGGACGTGCGGGTCTCCCTTTTCGTCACCTGTCTCGGTGACACCCTCTTCCCGGACGCCGGCCGGGCGGTGGTCAGGCTTCTGGAGCGGCTGGGCCACGAGGTCGACTTCCCCGAGGAGCAGACCTGCTGCGGCCAGATGCACCTGAACTCCGGGTACGCGAAGGAGGGGCGCGCGCTCGTGCGGCGCCTCGGTCGCGTGTTCGACGGCGCGGAGGCGGTGGTGTGCCCGTCGGCATCCTGCGCGGGGATGGTGCGCGAGCAGCTCGAGGACGGGCCGCCGGTGTACGAGCTGTCGGAGCTGCTGGTGGACGTGCTCGACGTCGAGGACGTGGGTGCGTACTACCCCCACCGCGTGACCTACCACCCGACCTGTCACTCGCTGCGGGCGCTGCGCGTGGGCGACCGGCCGCTGCGTCTGCTGCGCGCGGTGCGCGGCATCGACCTGGTGGAGCTGCCCGAGGCCACGGAGTGCTGCGGCTTCGGGGGAACCTTCGCGATCAAGAACGCCGACGTGTCCGCCGCGATGCTCACCGACAAGGTGCGGGCCGTGCTCGACACGCGGGCCGAGGTGGTGTGCGCGGCCGACAGCTCGTGCCTCATGCACATCGACGGCGCGCTCTCGCGGCAGCGAACCGGCGTGCGCACGGCGCACCTGGCCGAGGTGCTCGCCGGATGACAAAGTCCGGATTCCCCGCCGCCGCCCGGCTGGCCCTTCAGGACAGCCAGCTGCGCCGCAACCTGGGCAATGCCACGCGCACCATCCGGGACAAGCGCGCCCAGGTGGTGGGCGAGCTGCCGGACTGGGAGGAGCTGCGCGCCGCGGGCGAGGCGATCAAGGACCGTACCCTCGCCGGCCTCGACACCTACCTCGAGCAGCTCGAGGAGTCGGTGACCCGCGCCGGCGGCCACGTCCACTGGGCGCGCGACGGCGACGAGGCCAACCGCATCGTGTCCTCGCTGGCTCGCGACCACGGCCACACCGAGCTGGTGAAGGTGAAGTCGATCGTCACCGACGAGACCAAGCTGAACGAGGCGCTGGCGCGGGAGGGCGTGCGGGCGATCGAGACCGACCTGGCGGAGCTGATCATCCAGCTCGGCGACGACGTGCAGTCGCACATCCTGGTTCCGGCGATCCACAAGAACCGGGCCGAGATCCGCGACCTCTTCAGGCGCGAGCTGGGCCTCGAGGACCTCTCCGACGAGCCCGAGGAGCTGACCGCAGCCGCGCGCGCCCACCTGCGGGCCAAGTTCCTCTCGACGAAGATGGGCGTGAGCGGCGCGAACTTCGCGGTGGCCGAGACCGGCACGGTGTGCGTGGTCGAGTCGGAGGGCAACGGCCGCATGTGCACGACGCTGCCGGAGCTGCTGGTGACGGTTATGGGCATCGAGAAGCTGCTGCCCACCTGGCGTGACCTGGAGGTCTTCCTCCAGCTGCTGCCGCGCTCCTCCACCGGCGAGCGCATGAACCCCTACACCTCGTTCTGGAGCGGCGTCCGCGAGGGCGACGGCCCGCGTGAGTTCCACCTGGTGGTGCTGGACAACGGGCGTACGGACACCCTGCGGGACGAGGTCGGGCGCCAGGCCCTGCGCTGCATCCGCTGCAGCGCCTGCCTGAACGTCTGCCCGGTCTACTCGCGCACCGGCGGGCACGCCTACGAGTCGGTCTACCCCGGGCCGATCGGAGCCATCCTGACCCCACAGCTGCAGGGGGTCGACAAGGCCGGCACGCTGCCCTTCGCCTCCAGCCTCTGCGGCGCCTGTTATGAGGTCTGCCCGGTGCGCATCGACATTCCGCGGGTGCTCACCCACCTGCGGGCCCGGGTGGTGGAGGAGGGGGAGGCGCCGCGCTCCGAGAGCATGGCCATGCGCGCGCTGGCCCGGGCGTTCGCGAGCCGGCGCGGCTACGAGCGGCTGCAGCGGCTGGCCCGCGCCGGCCAGTGGCCGCTCGCCCGGCGGGGGAAGATCGAGCATGCGCCGGGGCCGCTGGCCGCCTGGACGGCGACGAGAGATCTGCGGGCGATGCCGGACCAGACCTTCCGAGAGTGGTGGCGCGAGCGCGACCGGTGAGCTCGGCCCGTGACATCGTGCTGTCCCGCGTGCGCGGCGCCCTGGCCGCGTCCGACGGGGCTGTTGCCGACGGGCCGCGGGATTACCGGCGGAGCACCGGGGAGCCGCTCGAGGCGCTGGTGGAGCGTTTCGCCGAGCGGGTGGGCGAGTACCGGGCAAGCGTGCGCCGGGCCGGGCGCGAGGCGCTGGGGGAGACGCTGACCGAGTTCTGCGCGGAGGCCGGAGCCCGGCGCCTGGGCATACCGGAGGGTCTGCCCGAAGAGTGGCGTCCCGGCGGGGTCGAGCTCGTGCCCGACACCGGCCTGTCCGCCGATGAGCTCGACGGGCTCGACGGGGCGCTCACCGGCTGCGCGCTCGGGATCGCCGAGACCGGCACGATCGTGCTGGACAGCGGCCCCGTCTCCGGGCGCCGCGCCCTCACGCTGGTGCCGGACTACCACCTCTGCGTGGTGGAGGAGGAGGCCGTGGTCGGCCTCGTGCCCGAGGCGGTCGAGCGGCTCGAGCCGGCCGTGCGCGAAGGACGGCCGCTGACCTTCGTGTCCGGCCCGTCGGCCACGTCGGATATCGAGCTGAACCGCGTGGAGGGTGTCCACGGGCCGCGCACGCTGCACGTGGTGATCGTGGAATCGGGTAGGAACCCGGCATGACCGACTTCAACGTGCATGTGGCCCTGGCCACCCCGTACGGCGAGCGGGGTGAGGTGGACGACGCCGCCCTGGGAGCCCATATCGAGCTGCTGATCGAGGATGGCGTGGACGGGCTGCTGGTCGCCGGCACCACCGGCGAGGGACCGCTCCTGGAGGAGCCCGAGGTGGAGGCGGTGATCGCGGCTGCGGTGGAAACGTCCGCCGGGCAGCTCGAGGTGATCGCGCAGGTGGGCCGGGCCAGCACCACGGCCACCCTGCGTACGGCGGCTGCCGCCGCCGCGGCCGACGCCGACGCGCTGATGGCCGTCCTGCCCTGGTACTACGGCCTCGGCGACGAGCCGCTTCTGCGCCACTACCAGGCGCTGCTCGGGGCCGGCAACGGCCTGCCCGTGATGGCCTACACCTTCCCTGACCGCACCGGCAACGAGCTCTCGGCGGAATTGCTCGACCGCCTGGCCGGCGAGGGACTGGCCGGGTTGAAGGACTCGACCATGTCGCCCGAGCGCCAGCAGGAGTACCTGGAGGTGGCGGGCCGCCACGACGGCTTCAGACTGTTCTCGGGCTCGGAGCGGCTGCTGCTGCCCGCCCTCGAAGGAGGGGGCGCGGGCGCGATCTCGGCGCTGGCGAACGCCCGGGCCGACGTGCTGCTGGCCGTGCGCGAGCAGCGCAGCAGCGAAGCCCAGGAGGCCGTGAACGGGGCCCGCGACGAGCTGCCCGAGATTCCCGACATCAAGCGCGCCGTGAGCGAGCGGATGGCGGAGCGGGGGGTGCAGTACCGGGCGGAGACTCGGGCGCCGCTGGCCTAAGCTGCGCCGGTGCGCACCGTCTTCCTCGGGACCTCAGCGTTCGCCGCCGAAGTCCTCGAGCTCCTGGCCACGACGCCACACCGGCCCCTGCTGGCGGTCACGCGCCCGGACCGGCGCCGGGGACGAGGACGCCGCCTCTCGCCTCCACCGGTGGCCGAGACGGGACAGGCGCTGGGCATCGAGGTGTTCCAGCCCGAGGACGTGAACGACGAGGAGGCTCGCGAGCGGATTGCCGCCGCCGAGCCCGAGGCGGTGGCCATCTGCGCCTACGGCGCGCTGCTGAAGGAGCCACTGCTCTCGGAGCACGAGCTCATCAACGTGCACCCTTCGCTGCTTCCCCGCTGGCGCGGGGCGGCACCGATCGAGCGGGCGATCGAGGCCGGCGACGAGACCACGGGCGTGACCATCATGCGGCCCACCGCCGAGGTCGACGCCGGGCCGATATGCCTCCAGCGCTCGGAGCCCGTGCACCCCGGCGACACCTACGGCACGCTGTCGGAGCGACTGGAGGTGTTGGGGGGCGCGCTGCTCGTGGAGGCGCTCGACCTCCGTCCGGCATTTCGCGAGCAGCCCGAGGAGGGGGTCACCTACGCGGAGAAGGTGACTCCCGAGGAGCGCCGGCTCGACCCCGACCGGCCGGCGGCCGAGCTCGAGCGGCTCGTTCGTGCGCTCAGCCCGCATGTCGGCACCTACGTCGAGCTGTCCTCCGGCGACCGGCTGGGAGTCCTGAAAGCGGCGCTGGTCCCGAGCGACGATCCGGGCCCCGGTGAGCTGGGCGAGTCGGACGGGCGCCTTCTGTTCGGCGCGGCCTCCGGAGCGCTCGAGCTGCGGGAGGTTCGTCCGCAGGGAGGGCGTGCCATGGATGCGGCCGCGTGGCTCCGGGGTCACGGCAGCGTGTTGGCCGGCGGTTAGGATCGCCGTGTGGAGGCTCCCGAGCAGGCCAACAAGGGGCCGCAGTGCCCGCACTGTGGCGAGCCGTGGTTGCGGGGGACCAACCTGCCGGGCCGCTACCGCTGCGTGAACTGCCTGCACCGCTTCGAGCTGCGCTCCGATTGCCCCAACTGTGGCTCCCACTCCACGATCGCCCGCATGTCCGACACGGCGAACGTGACCTGCAACAACTGCGGCAGCTCGATGCTGCAGACCATCTGAGGGTGCTAGGTGCGCAGCTCGATCCAGAGGGCGCGTGAGGCGCAGAGCAGCCGCCCCTCGGAGTCGTACAGCGCCGCGGCCGCGTGGCGCTTGCGCCCGTCCACGCCGAGCGGCCACGACAGGATCGCGTGCGGCTCGCCCACGCGGACCGGACAGCCCAGCCGGGCGGTCAGCCCGGCCAGCACAACCGGCGGGCCCTCGCCGAAGTTCGCCACCGGCGCGCTGGTAGGGCAGTCGAGCGCCGCCCAGACACACTCGGGGCGCACGTTGCCCTCGCCGTCGCCGACGGAGGCGTCCGGCGTCCAGTCGGCGGCGAAGAGCTCGCCCGTCAACGGCCCCGGCGTCACTCCGAAGCCGTCCTCGTGGCGATCGGGACCGCACACGACGCAGGTCGGAAACGGGTGGGCTGACGTCCACCGCCCGCGTCCGGAGTGCGAGGCGGCGCGGGCCTCCTCCGGGCTCACGGGGTCGGGCACGTCCATCAGCAGGTCGGCGGGAGCGCCCGTGGCCACCAGAGTGCCGGCGTGGTGAACCTCCACCCGCTTCCCGAAGCGCACGAGCTCGAGCGGGCGCTCCAGGGGAGGAGGCGCCCGCAGGGACACGGCGGCCACCTCGGCGTCGACGTGCTGTGCCACCAGCCCGCAGGTGTAGCCCCCGTTGCCCGTGTCCGGAGGGCCGTTGAAGCCGGCGGGGATGGTCACTGCCTCGGTCACTCGCGGGCAGAGGATCTCATCAGGTGCGCCGGTAGACCGCATAGAGCACGCCGCTCAGGCAGGCGGCCGCGCCCAGAAACGCCACCTCAACCTCGAGCACCGCGTCATCGAAGCCGGCCGCAACGAGGAACAGGACGAAGCCGGCGGCGGTCGCGGCCCAGGTGCCCGCCGCCGCCGCTGCCCGGCCGTGGGCCAGGAGCGCCTGGTTCAGCGTCGCCGCGGCCAGGTAGAGGCCCATGCCCAGCGCTACCAGCACCAGCCCGAGCCGCTCGTACTCGGTGTCACCGCCGAAGAGGAGGTCCATCACGAGCGGGCCCACGGCCAGCATCACCAGAGCCACACCGGCCCCGAACCCGATGCTCGCGGCCAGCGTCACGTTCACGCTGCGGCGGAACGGATCGGCCTCGCCGCCCGCCCGCAGGCGGGTCAGGTGGGGGAGGATCGAGGTCTGCACGGCCTGGAACAGCTGGAGCGGCGCGCGGGCGATCAGCAGGACGTTGAAGGCGAAGCCGGCCAGGGCCGCGCCGTCCTCGCCCCGGGTGGCCTCGATCAGCAGCGGCCCGGCGTTGAGGAAGGTTTGCTCGCACAGCATGATCAGCAGCACAGCGGCGGCGAAGCCCGATCCTCGGGAGAGGGTGAACTGCGGCTCCCGCGCGGCGGGCTCGTCGCGGGCCGCGGCGTCGAGGAGACCGGGGTCGGGTTCGCTCGCGTCGCCGGGGGCGGTCGGAACCGGCCGGATGCGCCGCGCCAGGGCGGGCGGCACCACCGCGAGCGACACGATCGGCGCCGCCGCCATTCCCAGGGCCACCGCCGTCTGACCTTCGGCGATGCCCACCGCCACCGCGAGCGCGAACAGGCAGCGCGAGCCGGCCTCCATCAGCACCAGCCCTCCGTAGAGCCCGAAGCGGTGATGACCGGCCAGAAAACCGCGGGCGAAGTAGCTCGCCGCGTAGGCGAGCACGGTCACGATCAGGATCCAGTAGAGCGCCTCGGAGCCGTCGAACAGGCCGTCCTGAAGCGGCCCGCGAAGCGCCAGCGCCGCAACGCAGAACAGAGCCCCCAACGCCAGCTGGATGGTGCCCGCCACGCGTAGGTGCGCGGTGCCGCCGATGCCGCGCGCGTCGTGGTCGGCGATCGTTCGCGACAGAAGCTGCTCCACCGGCCGGTAGAGCACCGACACCGTTATGAAGATCGCCGACCACAGCAGCGATATGCGTCCGTACTCGGCCTCCGGCAGCGAGTGGCTGGCCAGCGAGAAGTAGGCGAAGGTGATCAGCCCGGTGGCGCCGATCCCCACCGACAGGATCGCCGCGCCGCGGCCGTAGCCGCGGGAGCCGGGACTAGCCGTGGACCCGGACAAGCAGCATGGTCCACGGAAGGGGCGACCGGACCTCTTCGACCTTTCCGTGGCGCGAGAGGAGCGAGACGAAGTCCCGCTTGGACCAGTGGTTCACGTGTCCCGGCGTGTTGCCCAGGTCGCGCAGGTACGCGCCCCGCGCCATGTTGATGGCACGCCATAGAGGCTCCCGCGGAACCGAGACGAGCAGGTGCCGCCGCGCCACCCGAGCCATCTCCGCCAGCGTCGCCTGCGGCTCGGGCACGTGCTCCAGCACCTCGATCGCCGCGGCCAGGTCGAACTCGTCGTCGGCAAAGGACAGCCGGGTGGCCTCCTCGGCCCGGAACTCGAGGTTCGGACGGGTGCGCGCGGCCCACTCGGCCCGCAGCTTGGGGTCATCGAGGTCGATGCCCACCACGCGGCCGTCGCCGAGCCGCCGCGCCCAGTCGAGGGTGAGCACGCCCTCCCCGCAGCCCACGTCGAGCACCGACTCCGGCGCGGCCCGCGCCCAGAGCTCGTCGAGCGTGCCGTGGAAGCCGGTCATCAGCCGCCGGACCACCGGGTTTGAGGAGCCGTATTTGTCGAAGGTGTTGCCGGTGGGGACTGCGGTGGCCGGCGCCGGGGTCGGCCCGCTCACAACCGCAGCGCCTCGCGCTCCTCGGCCTTGCCCGTGGCCCCGGCCGCGTCGGCGCCGGTGGTGGGCGCCTGGCCGGTCTCCTCTGCGCCGGGCTCGTAGTGGGACGGCTCCACGCCCACCTGCAGCTCGACCCGGCGGACGCGCTCGAGGATGCGCTGCTGAAGCACGCGGCTGCCGGCCAGGATGTCCCCGAGCACGCCCAGGGCGGCGAACTGGACGGCCACGATGAACAGGGTCGACCCCAGGATGAGCGACTGGACGTGCCCCTCGCTGTCGCCGGTCACCCAGAAGTAGAGGAAGCGCACCCAGATGAACGCGGCCACCAGCGCCGTGAGGAGGGCGGCGGCCAGGAACACCCGCAGCGGCTCGTAGAGCGCGTACACGCGGAAGATCGAGGCCGTGTTCCGGCGCACGTAGGCCCACATCGACGGGAACAGCCGCGAGTCGCGCGTCTGGTCGTTGGTCCGGATCGGGACGTGGTCGATGGCGACGGTCTGCTTGCCGGCCTGGATGATCGTCTCGAGCGTGTAGGTGAACTTCGAGACCACCTGCAGCTGCAGCGCGGCCTCGCGGTTGTAGGCCCGAAAGCCCGAGGTGGTGTCCGGCACCGTGGTGTTGGAGGCGCGCCTGACGACCGCGCTGCCGAGCCGCTGCAGACGCTTCTTGAGCGGCGAGAAGTGCTCGATCTGATCGGTCTCGCGATCGCCGATCACCATGTCGGCCTCGCCGGCGAGGATCGGCGCAACTAGCTTGGGGATGTCGCCGCCGAAGTACTGGTTGTCGGCGTCGGTGTTCACGATCACGTCCGCGCCCAGCTTGAGGCAGGCGTCCACTCCGGCCTGGAACGCGGCCGCCAGCCCCTTGTTGTTGGTCAGCCGTACGATGTGCTGCACACCGTGCGCTCGCGCGACCTCCACCGTCCGGTCGGTCGAGCCGTCATCGATCACCAGCCACTCGACCTGGTCGAAGCCAGGCACCTCGCGAGGCAGGTCGGCGAGCGTGGACGGAAGCGTGAGCTCCTCGTCGAAGCAGGGAATCTGCACGATCAGCTTCATCGGGCTTTCGTAGCGTAGAGGCCGCACCCGCCGGTAGCGGTTAACGGCAGGTTTGCAGGGAATTAACAATCGCAGCGCGGGTGTGAAGAATTCACGTTCCCGGGTAGTGACTTAGCGGGTGGAATTGTTCACCGGCTGGCAACACCTCTGCTAGCCTGCGCCGCTCGGAACCCGGACCCTTTGGAGTTGCATCCCACGATGACCACTGTGCTCGCCTATCTGGATCCCGGCAGCGGGAGCATGATCCTGCAGATCCTCGCCGGTGGCCTGGCGGCGGTCGCCGTGACCGCGAAGCTCTACTGGGGCCGGCTGATGAAGTTCCTCCGCATCCGCAAGGATGAGCCGGAGGCGGCCAAGGCCGACGCCGCGCCCGGTAGTACCGACTCCGCCTAGCCGCAGGCAGCGCCTCGGGCGCCGACCGCCGGCGCTGGCCCACTCGCATGTCCACGCCCGAGACGCACAGCTCCGCCGCCCCCGACGCCGGTCTCGAGCCCGGCTCGTTTCGTGACCCGGAGAGCCGGGTCTTCTACGCGGGCGACCAGGTGCTGCGCGCTCTGTCGGCCGACGGTCTGGCCGACTTCGAGGCGCTGGAGGCCACCGGCCTGCTGGAGGACGAGCGCCTGGTTCGGACCGAGCGCGCTCCCGACGGCCTGCCGGCCGTCGAGGGGCTTCTCGTGCACGAGCCCGCCGGCGTGCTGCGCCACGAGCGGATTCCCTTCGTCTCCTATCCCTACGAGTGGACGTTCTCGATGCTCAAGGACGCCGCGCTCGTGCAGCTCGACCTGTTGCTGGCCGCGCTCGAGCACGACCTGGTGCTCAAGGACTCGACCCCCTACAACGTCCAGTTCCGGGGGGCCCGGCCGCTGTTCGTGGACATCGGCTCCTACGAGCGCCTCCGCGAAGGGGAGCCCTGGGTGGGCTACCGGCAGTTCTGCATGCTCTACCTCTATCCGCTGCTGCTGCAGTCGCTGAAGCAGGTCCCCTTCCAGCCCTGGCTGCGGGGCTCGATCGACGGGATCACGCCGGCCCAGATGCGCGGACTGCTCGGCTTCCGCGACCGCTTCCGCCGCGGCCTGTTCACCAACGTTTTCCTGCACGCGCGGCTCGAGGCACGCTACGCCGACAAGCCGGGCCAGGTGAAAGAGGAGGTACAGCGGGTCTTCAAGAAGGAGCTGTTGGTAGCCAACGTGCGCAAGATGCGCAAGCTGGTGGAGCGCCTGCAGTGGGACCCGCCCGAGGGGGTGTGGACCGCCTACGGCGAGCGCAACAGCTACACCGACGAGGACGCCAAGAAGAAGGACGACTTCGTGCGCGACGTGGCCGGCTCCCGGCACTGGGACCTGGTGTGGGACATCGGCGCGAACAACGGCCGCTACTCACGCATCGCCGCCGAGGGGGCGAGCACGGTGGTGGCGGTCGACGCCGACCAGGGTCCGGTGGAGCTGCTGTACCGCGACCTGAAAAGCGAGGGCGACGAGCGCATCCTGACCCTGACCATGAACCTGGCGGATCCCTCGCCCGGTCTGGGCTGGCGCGGGCTGGAGCGCCGCTCCTTGAGCGACCGCGGCCGGCCGGACCTGGTACTGGCCCTGGCCCTCGTGCACCACGTCGCCATCAGCGCCAACGTGCCGGTGAAGGAGTTCGTGGACTGGCTCGCCTCTCTGGGCAGCGCGCTGGTGATCGAGTTCCCGACGCGCGAGGACCCGATGGTGAAGCAGCTGCTCGCGCCCAAGCGCGATGGCCTGCATCCGGACTACGAGCTCGGCTTCTTCGAGCGCTGCCTGGGTGAGACGTTCGAGGTGGAGCGCTCCGAGCGCCTCCAGTCGGGCACGCGCGTTCTCTACTTCGCGCGGCCGAAGCGCGGATGAGCACCGCCGAAGCCTCGGCGGCCGCGCCGGGGCAGCGCGCCGGCGGGGGCGTCGCACGGGAGGCGCTCTGGGCGTACCTCAACTTCGCGGTCCTCTGGACCTTCGCGGTCGCCCAGCCGCTCTTCGACCTCTTAAAGGACAACGCCGCCTTCTTTGCCGCTCGCGGCTCGTCGGGCCCCGATGTAGTCAGCTTCGCCGTTCTGCTGGTGGTGGTGCCGCCGGCGCTGTTCCTGGCGCTGGAGCTGCTCGTCGGGCTGGCCGGCCGCTCCGCCCGCCGTGGCGCCCATGTCGTCCTGATCGCCTGCCTGGTCGCGCTGATCGCGGCCCAGGCGCTCAAGAAGCTGATCGACGCGCCCGATGTCGTGCTGATCGTCCTATCGCTGGCCGCCGGCGCCGGCCTGGCGGCGCTGTGGGCCGCTGCCGAGCCCGTGCGAATGTTCCTCAGGGTGCTGTCGCCCGTGCCCGTGGTCTTCCTTGCCCTCTTCCTGCTCAGCTCCCAGATCTCGGAGGTGGCCTTCGCCGACGAGGCACAGGCGCGCACTATCGGCGGGGTGGCGCGCGCGCCGATCGTGATGGTGCTGCTGGACGAGCTGCCGGCCAACACGCTGCTCGACGACCGCGGGGGGCTGGACGCGGACCGCTACCCGGGGTTCGCCGAGCTGGCGCGGGATGCCACCTGGTTCCCGAACGCATACACCGTCTACGACTCCACCGAGCGCGCCCAGCCGGCGATCATGGACGGCAACCTCCCCTCACGGGACCACCAGCCGATCTCCTCCGACCACCCGAACAGCATCTTCACGCTGTTCGGGAAGAGCCACCGGATGAACGTCTCCGAGGAGGCGACCGTGGTCTGCCCCCGCGCCCTCTGCGAGGACCAGCGCACCCAGGAGTCCTACACCGACCGCATGTCCTCCATGGCGGAGGACCTGGGGCTGGTCTGGCTGCACGTGGTCTCGCCGCCGGACGTCGAGTCCGAGCTCCCAAGCGTCTCCGAGAACTGGGGCAATTTCGGCGGCGACGCCGAGGCCGCTGACCGGCCCGTCGACGAGGACACCGAGACGCTCAACACGCGGGCCAACCTCAACAGCGGCCGGCCCGGCCGGTTCGGTGACTGGATCGACGCGATCGAGCCCGGACGCCGGCCCCAGCTCAACTTCAAGCACACCCTGCTGCCGCACGTGCCCTGGCAGTACCTGCCCACTGGAAGGGCCTACCGGCGGGTGCCCAACGACCCCATCCCCGGCCTCTCCAACCAGGCCTACAACGACCAGGGACAGCTCGACGTGCTGCTCCAGCGCCACTACCTGCAGACCGGCTTCACCGACCTCCAGCTGCAGCGCCTGTGGGACAAGCTCAAGCGCGAGGGTATGTGGGACGACTCGCTGATCGTCGTGGCCGCCGACCACGGCGTGGCCTTCCCGCTCGGGTCGCGCCAGCGCCGGCGGCTCAGCGAGGACACCGCGGCCGAGATCGCTCCCATCCCGCTGCTGATCAAGGCCCCGGGACAGCGAAGGGGCCGGGTCGACGACGCCTACGTCGAGACGATCGACATCCTGCCCACGATGTTCGACCTGCTGAACCTCGATCCTAACGTCGAGTTCGACGGCAAGTCGGCTTTCAGCGACGAGGTGCAGGATCGCGACGAGCTGCGCTTCCTCATACGCAACACCTTCAAGACCCTGCGCATTCCCGCCGACGAGTTCGAGCGCAGCCGCCAGGAGATCATCGAGCGCAACCTGGGGCTGTTCGGCACCGGGCGGGACGGGCCCGAGCGCGTCTACCTCATCGGCCCCAACCGGGAGCTGATCGGCCAGCCCGCTTCGGCCGCGGGGGAGAAGCTGGATGTCGACCTGTCCAGCGCGGAGGAGTACCGCAACCTGGACCCGGAGTCCGGCTTCGTGCCGACGCACGTGGTCGGCACCGTGCGGGACGGCGGCACGACCAAGCGCAACATCGCGGTCGCGGTGAACGGGACGGTCGTGGCGGTGGGCAACACGTTCAGGCTGGTCGAGGGCGCCGAGGGAGAGCTGGTGTCGGTGATGGTGCCCGAGACGGCGTTCCGGAAGGGGCGAAACACCGTCGAGGTGTTCGAAGCGCCCTAGAGGTCGCCCAGGCAGCTCTCGACGTCCGCCAGCAGCTCCTCGTCGGACTCGCTGAGCTCCGGCTTCACGAACAGCAGGGCGTTGCCGATCTGCTCGGCGCCCTCGGCCTCGCCTTGGAACTGCTCGCCAAGGGCCTCGTCGGCGGTCAGGAAGAACCGGATCCGGAAGCCGTCCCCGCCGTCGGCCACCAGGATCTCGTCGTCTCCCTCGAGGCCCGCTTGCCGGTCCTTCTCCTCGGTGATGCACTCCAGCGCCAGCGCGCGCTTGTCGGCCTCGTCGTCGCTCCCGGCGTCCTCGGAGCCGCAGCCCGCCAGCGCGGCCACAAGGGCGAGGGCGAGCGCGAAGCGCATCAGCGGAGCGGTTTGACCCGGCGGAAGAGCCGCTGGAGCTCGAAGTACAGCGGCTTGCGCACGTCGCTCTCCTCGATCGGGCTCTTATTGTGCCAGGGGGGCGTGGCCCAGGTGACGGGGGCGCCCCCCTGCCACTTGGGCGTGACGCGGAAGTCGCGCAGCGCCCAGTGGATCGAGCCGTTCACAAAGGGCTTGGAGGCGTGCACGGCGAGGTGGTCGGCCACGAACTTGGACTGGAACTCGTAGCTGCCCTTCTGGGTGAGCGCGCCCGGCCGGGCGCCCTCGGCCCCGAACTCGGTGATCATGAGCGGCAGGCGCGGGTTCCTGCGGTGGAGCTCGTCGAGGTAGGGCCCCAGCTCCGCCAGCGTCGCGGCGGGTCGCGGCGGCGTCGCGGTGATCGACGGATACCAGCCGAAGTACTCGTTCACCCCGAGCACATCGAGGTCGCGGTAGGCCGGGCTCGTCAGCGGCTCGCCCAGCCGGGACTGGCGGTCGATTGCCACGAAGCGGGTGTCGTCGAGTTCCCGCGCGGCCGCGGCGGCCTCGCGGATGTAGCGGTCGAGGCCGGAGCCGATCACCCCGCGCTCTCCGCGGCTGCCCGCCGGCTCGTTGGCCACCGACCAGGTGAAGATCGACGGGTGGTTGAGGTTGTTGCGCACGGTCAGCCCCACGGCGCGCGTGGCGGCTGACCGGATCGTGGCCTTGTCGAAGTAGCTGTTCGGCAGCTGGTAGACGGGAGCCTGCAGCCAATAGAGGATCCCCAGCCGGTCGAAGGCCTCCAGGAACGCAGGGTGCAGCGGATAGTGGGATCGGGTGACCGTGCCGCCCATCGCGCGCAGGCGCCGGATCAGGAGGCGGCGGGTCCCCTGGCTGAGCGCGGCGCCCTCCTCCAGGTCGTCCTCGTGGATGCTGGCGCCGCGCAGGTTCAGGCGGCGGCCGTTGAGGAACATCACGCCGCCCCGCGTCGCGAGCTTCTTGATCCCGAAGCTGAGCCGGTAGGTGGCCCGCCGCCGGCCTTCGGTGGCCGCCGCGACGCTCAGGCGATAGAGCGCCGGGCGGCCGGGCTGCCACAGCCGCGGTCGCGCGATCGTGAAGGTGGTCCCGAGATCGCGGGTTGCTCCGCCGGCGACCGTCTGCGCGCGCAGCCTGATTCGCTGGCCGCCGGCGTTCAGCACCATCGTCACGTTGCGCTCGGTGCGGGTCAGGTTCCGCACCAGCGCGCGCACCTCGACGCGGGCGGGTCCCCGGGTCCTGGCCAGCCGCGGCACCACCTGGACGTCCTCGATGTCCACGGTGTCGATCGGCCGCACGTAGACCTCGCGCAACAGGCCGCCGTGGTTCCACCAGCCCCCGGTGCCGAAGCCGTTGGCCGCGGCGGGCCGCCAGTGGGTCAGATCGCTGCGGCTGCGGAGCGTCGACACCTTGACCACCAGCGTGTTGCGCCCCCGGCGCAACCCGTCGAGGTCCGCTTCGAAGGGGAACAGCCCGGTGAAGCCGCCGATGGACTTCCCGTTGAGCCAGACCTTCGTGCGGTAGTTGGAGCCCTCGAAGCGCACCTTCCAGAAGCGGCGCACGTCGCGCCCGGCACGGGGAAGCGTGAACTCCCGCCGGTACCAGCCCACGGTGGGGAGGTTCTGGGTCGTGTCGGTGGCGTTCCAGCTGTGCGGCACCGAGATCTGGGTCCAGCCCTCGAGCCCGTCCTGTGCGTACCAGCGCTCGGAGTCGCCCACGAAGGTGTCGTCCTGGCGGAAGTACCAGGCGCCGCCGAGGAGCTCTCGGCCGGTCTGGCCCTCCCTGATCAGCGGCTTGCCTGCGGGCGGCTCGACCCTGAGCTCGGGCGTCGGCGGGGGCGGGACCGGCGCAGGCGGCGCGGGCTGCGTGCTCGGCGGCCCGCCGGCTCCGCCCTGCGCGTGGACGACCGCGGGCGCGGCGGCGAGCAGGGCCAGGCAGATGAAGAGGACGGGGAGCAAGGGGAGGGTGAGGGGGAAGCGGCCCGGAGGGTAGCGGCGGCTCCGCGAGAAACACCCGCTGGGGCGCAGGGTTGCGGTTCTCATCTGCCGGGTACTGCTGCTACCGTGACACGCGCGACCGGCGCCCGCGCGCCGGTCTACCTGCGCAGGAACTTGCGCTCCCCCCGCGGACACGGGCGCCGCCCGGGCCGATTTATGAACCGCCGTTTCGCGCTCATCCAAGCCCTCGTATCGCTGATCGCGCTGGCCGCTGTCGTCTGGTGGGCCTCGAATCAGGAGCCTCCCGAGCTGCCCAGCGGCAGCACCGAGATCGCCTGGCTCCTGGCCTCGCTCGCGCTGTACGCCGTGGCGACGCTCTTGCGCGGCGAGCGCTGGCACCACATCCTGAAGGCCACGAACGTGGAGGCGCACCGCAGCGACTGCTACGCGCTCACCACCGTGGGCTACATGGGCAACAACGTCCTCCCGGCGCGAGCGGGCGAGATGTTGCGCGTGGTGCTGCTCTCCGGCCGCTGCTCGGCGAGCAAGCGCACCCTGCTCGGCTCTGTCGTCGCCGAGCGCCTGCTGGACGCGATCGCTCTGGCCACGATCTTCCTCCTGGTGGTCTACGGGGTTTTGAGCTCCACCGTGCTGCCCACCGACCGGCCGCTGCTGTTCGGCGGACTGATCGTGCTGCTGGTGCTGCTGCTCTGCCTCGGCATCTTCGTCATGCGTCGCCACCACGTCTTCGAGCGCGCCCGCGACTGGCTGCGGCCTCTGGCCGACGCGCCGCGGGCCCTCGTGGGCCGCGAGGGCGTGGTGCTGCTCGGCGCCACCTTCGTCCTGTGGGCCGTCGAGGCGGGCGTCTACCTGGCGGTGGCTCGCAGCGTCGACCTCGACATCAGCGGGATGGGCGCCCTGTATCTGGTCGCGCTGACCAACTTCTTCGCGGCGCTGCCCGCCGCGCCCGGGTCGATCGGCACGTTCGACGCAGCCGTGATCTTCGGCTCGAAGGCGCTCGGGGCCAGCGGCTCCGCCGCCGTCTCGTACCTGCTGACGCTGCGCTTCGTGCTCTACGTGCCCATCACGATCGTGGGCCTCGTGGTGCTCGTCACCCGCTACGGCGGCTGGTCGCGCCTGCGAGCGGCCGCTCGGCTCGAGGCGAGCCGCGCCTAGCGCCCGCGCCCCGATGCGGGCCCCGGCAGCACAGCTCCGCACCCTGCGCCAGGGTGAGCTCTCGCGCTCGATGGTCGCCCGTCGCCGCGGGCAGGGCCGCGCCCTGGCCGGCGAGCGGGAGCCGGGCGGGCTGTCGATGTGGTGGATCGTGCTGGGCTGCCTGACGGTCTCCGCGTTCACGCTGCTCTTTCCCTCCACCCCGACCTACGACCCCTGGGCCTGGGTGATGTGGGGCCGCGAGATCACCCAGCTGGACCTCGTCACGACGGGCGGGCCTTCCTGGAAGCCGCTGCCGATTCTGTTCACCACGCCCTTCGCGCTCTTCGGCGACGACATCGCTCCCTACCTGTGGTTGTGGGTGGCGCGCGCGGGCGGCGTGCTCGGGTGCGTGATGGCGTTCCGGATGGCCCGCCGGCTGATGGGAGGCGGCTGGTACGGAGGCGTGGCCGGGGTGGCCGCCGCCGCCGCGCTGGTTTCGAGCAACAAGTACGTCCGCGACGCGGCGCTCGGCAACTCCGAGCCGCTGCTGGCGGCGCTGGTGCTGTGGGCGTTCGAGCGCCACCTCGACGGTCGCCGCGACCACGCCCTCTACCTCGGCGTGGCCTGTGCGCTGCTGCGCCCCGAGGTATGGCCCTTCCTGGCCCTGTACGGGCTCTGGCTCTGGTTCGCGGAGCCGCAGCTGCGACTGCGGATGCTCGCCTTTGCCGCCTTGATCCCGGCGCTCTGGTTCCTGCCCGAGTGGTGGGGCGCGGGCGACCCGTTCCGCGCCGGCTCGCGCGCCAACGCCCCCAATCAGGGCAGCGCCGCCTTCGCGGCCTCACCCGCAGTCGAGCTGCTGGAGCGCCACCTCGGTGTGACGATCGCCCCCGTCGAGTTCGGAACCGTGATCGCCACGGTCTACGCGGCGGTGATGTGGGTCACCCGCCGCCGCGAAGCGCAGACCCTGGCCCTGGCCATCGGCGGCTTCGCCTGGTTCGCGCTGGTCGCCGCGATGACCGAAGCCGGGTTTGCCGGCAACCAGCGCTACCTGATCGTCACCACTGTGGTGATGTGTGTCCTGGGCGGGATGGGGGCGGTGCGCGTGCTTCAGGGCGTGGAGTGGACGGCCTTCCGGCTGAGCGGCAGCCGGCGCGTGGGCACCGCGGCGGCCGTGGGCACGTTCGTGCTGGGCTTCGCGATCGCCTCTCCCCAGATCGTCTCCAAGTTCGACAACACCGCGCGCGTGAACGGCGGCCTCGAGCACGAGGCCTACCTCTGGCACGACCTCAAGAGCCTGATCGACGAGGCCGGGGGCCGGGAGCGGCTGCGCGCGTGCGGCAGCATCTACGGTGGGCCGTTCCAGACGCAGATGATCGCCTACGAGCTCGGCATCCACGGCATCGACGTGGGCTGGAAGGAGACGCCCGCGCCGGGTGTGGTGCTCCGCACGCGGACGGTGCCGGACGGGCCGCTCGTGACCAAGCCCACCGACGACCGTTTTCGGTTCGTGCGCCAGGACGGCAAGTGGCGTCTGCTCACCGTGCCGTCCACGGACGGCGACCGCGGCTGTCCCGCCGCCGGGCCGAACGTCCCGACCGCCCCGAAGTCATGAGGCCGGCTCACTAGGATCGCCGGGTGGCAAGCGTCGCGTCACGTGCTCGCGCCCTACCCAGCGTCGACTCGTTTCCGATGCGCTTCGTCGTGCCCGCGGCGATCGTCTTCGTCCTGGTTGCCGTCTCGCTCTTCCTGCGCACGAACTCGCTGGGCGAGTCGCTGTGGATGGACGAGGGCCTGTCGATCGGCATCGCCTCGCAGCCGCTATTCGACATCCCCGGGGTGCTCCGGGTCGACGGCTCGCCGCCGCTGTACTACATGCTGCTCTCGGTCTGGATGGACGCCTTCGGCGACGGCCCGGGCGAGACCCAGGGGCTGTCGGTGGCGATCGCCCTGCTCGCGATCCCCGGCGGACTGTGGGCGGGCTGGAGCCTCTTCGGCCGCCGCGCGGGCCTGATCTGCGCCGCGCTGTGCGCGGTCAACCCCTTCCTCACCAACTACGCGCAGGAGACCCGCATGTACTCGCTCATGCTGGTGCTCTCGCTGCTGGCCACCGCCGCCTTCCTGCACGTGTTCGCCTTCGGCCGCCGGCGTTACCTGCCGGTGTTCATGGTCCTGTACGCGGCCATGCTGTACACCCACAACTGGGGGCTCTTTCTCGGGGTGGGGCTGGTCTGTGCGCTGGTGCCTTGCTGGTGGGTGTCGGAGGTGCGCTCGAGCTTCTGGAAGGACGCCGCGCTCGGCTTTGGCGGCGCTGCCCTTCTGTACCTGCCCTGGGCGCCGACGCTGCTGCATCAGATCCAGTACACCGGCGCTCCCTGGCTCAACTCGCCCGACTTCGGCGCGCCCATTCAGATCTCCAGGTCGCTGCTGGGGGGCGGCACGCCCACGGTGGCGCTGGTGCTGGCCGGAGGCTCGGGCATCGCCGCGCTGCTGCAGCGGCGGGTCGAGGACAAGGAGCGCACCGCCCTGATCGCGGGGGCGCTGATCGTGCTGGGAACGCTCGCCGTGGCCTGGCTCGTCTCCCAGGTGTCGCCGGCCTGGACCACCCGCTACCTCGGCGTGCTGCTCGGGCCGATGCTGCTGCTGGCCGCGCTGGGCCTGGCCCGGGCCGGGGCGCTGGGCCTGGTCGCGCTCGCGATCATCCTCGCCATCTGGGCCGTGCCCCGCACCTTCGGGCTGGAGAACAAGTCGAACGCGTCCGACCTGCGCCGGGCGGCCGTGCCGGAGCTTCGCCAGGGCGACCTGGTCCTGTCCATGCAGCCCGAGCAGGGACCGCTGCTGGCCTATCACCTGGAGGGGCTGGGCGGGGCGCCCGACCTGCGCTACGGCTCCCAGCTCGGCGAGGCCGACAACAAGCGCGTGATGGACTGGACCAACGGCTACGACCGCATGAAGGCGGCCACGCCCTCCAAGAACCTCGACCCGCTCCTTGCTAGCCTGCCCCGCGGCGCACGAGTCCTCGTCGTGTACCCGGTCACCTCCGCCGCCAACGACTGGGACGCACCGTGGACGGAGCTCGTCAGGCGGCGCGCGGCTCAGTGGGGCGCTGCTCTGGCGGACGACCCGCGCTTCGAGTTCGTCGGCGCCGTGCCTCCCTTCTACCGTCGTGCCACCCGAATCGGAGTGCGCGGCGTCCTCTACGAGAAGACCGGATGACCAAGACCAACCCTGAGACACCACTCGCCCGCCCCGATATGCGGGACAAGCCCACGGTGATCCTCGGCGGCGGCCCCGCCGGGCTCACCGCCGGCTACCTGCTGGCCAAGCAGGGCCTTCCCGTGATCGTGCTCGAGGCCGAGGACCAGGTCGGGGGCATCGCCAAGACGGCCGTGCGCGACGGCTACCGCTTCGACCTCGGCGGCCACCGCTTCTTCACCAAGGCCAAGGAGGTCGACGACCTCTGGCACGAGATCATGAAGGAGGACTTCCTGCGCCGCCCGCGGATGTCGCGCATCTACTGGAACGGCAAGTTCCTCGACTATCCGCTGCGCGGTCCGGACGTGGTCAAGAAGCTCGGCCCGGTGGATCTGACCAAGGCGTTCCTCTCCTACCTGTGGGCCGCGGCCAAGCCCAAGGGCCGCGAGGACACCTTCGAGCAGTGGGTCTCCAACCGCTTCGGCCGCTGGCTCTTCAACCAGTTCTTCAAGTCCTACACCGAGAAGGTGTGGGGAGTGCCCACGTCCGAGATCCGGGCCGACTGGGCGGCGCAGCGCATCAAGGGCCTGTCCTTCTTCAGTGCCGCGAAGTCGGCGTTCTTCGGCAACCGGGGCGACAAGATCAAGTCGCTCATCTCCGAGTTCAACTACCCCCGCTACGGCCCGGGCCAGATGTGGGAGACGATGACCGAGGACATCGAGCAGCTCGGCGGCCAGGTGCTGCTGAACACCCGCGCGACCAAGCTGGAGTTCGAGGCCGACCGCTGCGTGCGCGTGCACGCCGGGGACCAGGTGTTCGAGCCGTCGGCGGTGATCTCCTCACTGCCACTGCGCAACACGGTCGGGATGGCAGAGCCGCACCCGAGGCCCGAGGTGCTCGCCGCGGCCAAGGGGCTGCGCTACCGGGACTTCCTCACCGTGGCCGTCGTGCTCGACGGCGAGGACCTGTTCCCGGACAACTGGATCTACATCCACGAACCGAGCGTGAACGTGGGCCGGATCCAGAACTTCCGCTCCTGGAGCCCGTGGATGGTTCCGGATCCGACGAAGGCGTGCGTGGGCCTCGAGTTCTTCTGCTTCGCCGGCGACCGGCTGTGGGAGACCGACGACGAGGAGCTGGTGCAGCTCGGCATGCGCGAGCTCGAGCAGCTCGGCCTCGCCCGGCGCGACCAGCTGGAGTTCGGCTTCGTCGAGCGGGTGCCCAAGGCCTACCCGATGTACGACCCCGACTACTCCGAGCGCGTGCACGACATCCGCTCCTGGCTCGACGGCCTGGACAACTTCATCCAGGTCGGGCGCAACGGCCTGCACCGCTACAACAACTCCGACCACTCCTCGCTGACCGCCATGCGCGCTGTCGACAACCTCGTGAAGGGCACCGACCACGACATCTGGGCCGTGAACGCGGAGTCGGCCTACCACGAGGAGGAGAAGCAGGACGAGCAGCAGCCGTACATCGAGGCGCCGGAGACGGAGTCGATGAAGGAGCCGCTCGCGGGCTGACGGCGGTCGCCGAAGATCCCCTTGGCGACTTATCTTCGGCTGATCTAGGGGTTTGTCGAATCCTGGTCGGCGGCGCTCCAGCCCGCGGTGCCATAGCCGGCCCTGCTGTCCTGCCCTGACCACCGTATGGGTGGTCAATCCAGCACTGCTCGAATTTCCCGAGGACAGCGACCGAACGATCTGCGATCGCCGGTGGTTCGCCGCGGCCGCTGACCCCAACCCCTTACCCAGCCCCAAGCGACAGGCACTCAACGTGCGCCGTGTGCGGCGCCCGGGCGCCGGGATACCTTCACCCGGTGCCCCTCTCCGCGCTGCTGCTTGCGCTGGCCGCCGCGCTCATGCACGCCGGCTGGAACGTGCTCCTCGCCGGAGCGCGGGACAGCGAGGCGGCCTCGGCGGTCGCCACCCTGGCCGGGGTGGCGCTGCTGTGGCCGGTGGCGCTGCTGACCTGGGGCTTCGAGAGCGAGGCTCTGCCCTTCGCCGCGGCCTCGACCGGCCTGCACGTCGTGTACCTGGCGCTCCTGGCCCGCGCGTACCGGAGCGGCGAGGTGAGCGTGATCTACCCCGTCTCGCGCGGGGTGGCGCCAGTCCTGGTGCTGGCGGCCGGGGCGGCCGTGCTCGGCCAGGGCGCGTCCGCGCTGCAGGTGGCCGGGGTGCTCGCGGTGTCAGGCGGCGTCTTCTGCGTCTCCGGTGGATCGGCGCGGTACCGCCGCCGCGACCTCTTATTCGGGCTGGCCATCGCGGTCATGATCGCGGCGTACACGCTCACCGACGCCGAGGGGGTCCAGCACAGCCGCGCCCCGGCCTACCTCGCAGTGATGCTCACGCCGGCCGGGCTCGTCTACGCGGCAGCGCTCTTGGCCGGTGGCCGGGCCGAGGCGCTACGGGACGAGCTCAGGCCACGCACGCTGCTCACCGGGGCCCTGATCGTGGCCGCCTATGGAGCCGTGCTGGCGGCCCTGCGCCTCGCCGCCGCCGCCCCGGTGGCCGCCGTGCGCGAGTCGAGCGTGGTCATCGCCGCGCTGTTGGCCGCCGCCTTCCTGGACGAGCAGGTGGGAGCGCGGCGGCTTGGGGGCGCGCTCCTGGTGGCCTGCGGGGTGGCCGCCGTGGCCTTGGGCTAGACGTAGTAGGGCAGCGGCCCGCCGGCCGCCTCCAGCACCGTCTGGTAGAGCTCCTCTGAGAGGCGCGGGTTCTGGCGGACAACGTCGTTCACCTCGTGCGGGTCGAGGCGCAGGTCGTACATCGTGCGCTCCTTGCCGCGGTTGTCGCCGATCAGCACCCAGTCGTCGGTGCGAATGAAGAAGCGGTTGTACATCCCGCCGTAGTGGTACTCGCGGCGCTGGGCCGGCCGCCGGCCCGCGAGCAGCGGCGACAGGTCGCTGCCCTCCATCCAGCCGGGCGGGTCGAGCCCCGCCATCGAGAGCAGCGTCGGGCCGACGTCGTGGGTGGAGGCGAAGTAGCTGCTCACCTTGCCCGCGGCCCGGCGCTCGGGGTGGACGATGATGAACGGCACCTGGGCCAGCTCCGGGTGGAGCTGGGAGGGGACCTTGCCGGTGTAGCCGCGCTCGCCGAGCAGATAGCCGTGGTCGCTCAGCAGCACGATCACGGTGTTCTTCTCCAGCCCGAGCTCGTAGAAGCGCTTCATGAAGTGGCCGAACCAGCGGTCGGTCATCGTCACCTCGGCCGCGTAGATCGCGTGCAGGCGGCGCAGCTGCTCGTCGGTGAAGTACTTCGCGAAGCCGTACTTGGTCACCCCGATCTCGGGACCGCGGTAGTCCGGGTCGCCGTACATGTCGATGTACTTGCGCGGCGGGCTCCAGGGCTCGTGGGGATCGAAGCTGTCGACGGTCAGGGCAAAGGGCTGCTTGACCCGGGCCTCCTCCAGCAGGCCGGCGGCGTCGGTGAACAGGCGGGCGGCGCAGGTCTCCCGCTCATCCTTGCCGGCGCCGGTGTTCGCCAGGTACTTGCGCATCCCGGGCATATAGCGGTCATCGCGCAGCTGCGGCGGCAGCCAGCGGCGCACCTCCCGCCAGGGGACGGTCTGCGGCGGCTTGTAGAAACCCGACTGGCCCACGATCGAGTTCCAGCGGTCGAAGCTCTGGCGGAACGGCTCGTAGGCCTTGGTGAAGCCCAGATGGGGGTTGTCGCTCACCTGGGCCGTCCAGTAGCCCTGGTCGCGCAGCACCGACGTGAAGGTGCGGCTGGGATCCTCGATGGGCAGCCAGCCCGGGCTCTGGCCCAGCTCGGGGTTCGGCACGAAGTTGCGAAAGGGAAAGATTCGCTGGCAGGTGAAGATCGAGCGGCGCGCGGGGATAGTGACCATGGCCTCGGGGAACGCGCGGTTCAGCCGCAGGCCGCGGGTGGCCAGCGCGTCGACGTTGGGGGTCTTGACCTGGGGCGATCCGTAGGCGCCCACGTGGTCGGGGCGCAGGCTGTCGATGATCACGAGCAGCACGTTGGGACGCGCGCCGGCTCCGCTCTCCTCCATGCTGCAGCCGGCGGCCGAGAGTGCGGCGGCGCCGGCCGCGCCGGCCGCACCGGCCTGGAGGAAGCGGCGGCGGCTGAGGCGGGCGTCGCTCATGATCGCCGGGGACGCTAGCGGAGGATCTGCCACCCTCCGTGGGGCCTTGCCGGTCAGCGTCCCACGTCTCGTGCCGCTGGTTCTCGTCGCCCTGCTGGCGCTCCCGGCGGCGGCTGCCGCCCAGCTGCCGCCGCCCGCTCCGCTGCTGCCGCCGGGCTTCGTCTCGGAGCCGGCGAGCGTGCCGTCCGGTCCTGCCGGCCGCTATCCGGACGACTGGGCGCGCTGCGTGCGTGCGCGCAACCCGGCACCGCCGCTGCTGCCCGCCGGGATCGATCCCCGCGGTTTCGCACCGGGCTCGCCCAACCCGCTGCTGGGACTGACCTGGTTCGTGGACCGCATGGAGCCCGCGTACGTCCAGTGGCGGCGCTGGCGGCGCGGCGGCCAGACCCGGCGGGCCACGCAGATCTGGGGTCTGGCCCGCCAGCCCCGCTTCCGCTGGTTCGGCCGCTTCACCCGTCCGCGCATGAAGAGAAAGGTGCGCGGCTTCCTCAACCGGGTGCAGTGCGACCAGCCCGGCAGCGTTCCCCAGATGGCGGTTCTCAGGGCCGAGTCCACCAAGTGCTCGCCCGGCTACCTGGGGGGCGGCGCGCGCGAGGACGCCCGCACGCGGCGCTGGTACCGCAAGTTCGCGGCCGTGGTCGGTAACGCCCGGGTGGTCATCGGCTTCGAGCCGGATTCTCTGGGCACCCTCGACTGCCTGGCTCGCCGGCGGCGCGACGACCGCCTGCGCCTGCTGCGCTACGGGGTGAAGGTGCTGTCCGGCCTACCCAACGCCACCATCTACCTGGAGGCCGGAGCGTCGGACTGGGAGCCGGCCCGCCGTACGGCGTGGCGGCTGCGCCGGATCGGGATCCACAGGGTGCGCGGGTTCATGGTCAACGTGACCCACCACGACTGGACGCGGCGGAACATCGCCTACGGCCTCGAGGTCTCCCGCCGGGTGGGGGGCAAACCGTTCGTGGTCTCCACCGCCTTCAACGGCCGCGGTCCGGTGCACTACCGGCGCTACATCAGCGGCAACCGCTGGCGCCGCATCAACGTCTGGTGCAACCCCGGCCTGCGGGGGCTCGGGCCGATCCCCAGCACCATCACCTCACACCCGAGGGTGGATGCCTACCTGTGGATCAACCGGCCCGGCTACTCGGCCGGGTCCTGCAACGGCGGGCCGCTGCCGGTGGGCTCGTGGTGGCCGGCCCGGGCACTGATGTACGCCCGCCTGGCCACCGGCTGGGAGTCGCCTCCGCCAGGCACCCGCCACGGTCTGTACCGCCGCTACTCGCTGAGACAGCTCGGCGCGTTCTAGACCTCCTCCTCGGGCAGCCCCTCCTTCTCGCCCGGCGGCTGGAAGGGCGGCGGCTCCTTGGCCCGGGGGATCGGAATCACCGGCGGTCCGTAGCGCTGGCGGCAGTTGCGCAGCCGGTAGATGCGCACCACCGGCCCGGGCCGCTCGTAGGCCCGCGGGTAGTAGTTGTAGGACAGGTCGAAGCTGAAGGGCACAGGACCCTCGCCGCGGCGGTACGGGCTGAACTCGCGCAGCAGGCGAGCCTCGCGCTCCAGCCGCCGGTAGTAGGCCCGCGCGCCGGGTGCGCCGGTCTCGAGCGCCCGCTCGCGGGTCACGCCGGTCGTCATCACCACGCAGTAGCCGTAGAAGCGGTAGTCGTCGATCACGTCGGCCGAGAGCACCGTGTGGTAGGCGGAGGCGCGTACGCCGCCGTCGGGACGGGCGAAGAGGCCGGGCTTGAAGCGGAGGCACAGCCGCCGCCCGGCGTCGCCGGTGTAGGACCAGCCCGGCTCGCGCCAGCCCTCACGCGCCGCGCAGCGCGTCAGCCAGGCCGGGAGCCGCCCCTCGGGGTTCGAGCGGAAGAAACGCCCCGGCACCGAGGGCTCGATCGACACGCGCAGCTCGGGCGGAAAGCGCTCGACCAGAAAGCGCCGAGCCTGCTCACGGGTGTCGGTGCGGCCGAGCACCAGCGCGCTGCGCACGTCTGCGGCGAGCGGCTGGGCCAGCACCACCAGGGTGAGCAGGACGAGCAGGGCGGCCGCGAACCGCGGAGCCCGCGCAAGGGTGCGCCGCCGGCGAGCCAGCCAGCCGGCGGCGACGTCGGCAGCGCGGACCAGCGCGACCGCGCCGAGCATGGCCAGCGCGGGGTAGGCCGGCAGCAGCCAGCGGCCGAAGTAGCGCGACTGAAGGCTGAGGTAGGCCAGCAGCACAAGCGGGACGCAGGCCACGAGCAGCGCGCGCACCGGATCGCGCCGCAGCTCGATCACGGCCCCTGCCGCCGCGGCCAGGGCGGCCGCCCATCCGAGCCCCCAGGTGAGGCTCTCCAGGTAGTAGCTCAGGCCGCCCTGCTCCTGGCCGGGCTTGGGCTGGTCGGCCGCCACCTCCGCCTGACCGCGCAGGTCTGCCCACCAGGCGTCGAACGAGCCCAGCACATAAGGGTTGAACGCCACGAACACGGCCGCGGCCAGCGCGACGCCCAGCGCCAGGCCGCCGAGGACCCGGGGGCCGTCGGCGCGCAGCCGCGCCAGGGCGGCCAGCACGAGCGGCAGCAGGGCCAGGCCGGCGGTGTACTTGAACGCCGCCGCGAGTCCCGCGGCGGCCCCGGCGAGCGCGTAGTCGCGCAGACGGCCGTGCTCGTATGCCCGCACCGCCCACATCAGCGCGAGCGCCATTCCGGCCAGCGCGCCGACGTCGGTCACGGCCACGCGCGAGTAGGCCACACCGAGGAACGCGAAGGTGAGGATGGCGGCGGCCACCAGGCCCTCGCGCACTCCCCACAGGCGCCGGGCGGCCGCGTACGTGGCCGCCGCTCCCGCCACGCCCAGGCCCGCGGCCAGCACGCGCGCCGCGATCCAGATCTGGGTCGGGTCCTTGTCGAACTGGTCGGTCACGTTGCCGTAGGGGAGATCGAAGGCAAAGCCCAGCGGCCCGTAGAGCAGGCGCAGCACCAGATGGGCCAGGTAGGTGAAGGCCGCCGGGTTCTGGTAGTAGCCGGGGTCGAGGTCCTGCCAGAACATCGCCACCGAGCGGCTCGTGAAGTGAGTGGCCTCGTCGATCGAGTAGACGAAGGGCAGGCCGTAGTCGATGTTCCATACGCGCAGCGCGAAGCCGGCGACGAGGATCAGCGCGAGCACGGCCAGGTGCATCGGGCGCAGCGTAGTGCGACGCTATGGCCGTACGGGGGAGAAGGCCCGGCCGTTGGTATCGTTGACTCGCGAGTCAACTTACTCGCCGAGCGGCCCCAAATGCCCGACACGACGGCCACAGAGCGCGACGCGCGATACCTCAGGCGGGCCATCGAGCTGGCCGCCCTCGCGCGCGGGCGAACCAGCCCGAACCCCATGGTGGGAGCGGTGCTGGTCAAGGGCGACAGGGTGATCGGCGAGGGCTTTCACGAGGCGGTCGGCCTGCCCCACGCCGAGCGCCGCGCGCTCGACGCCTGCGAGGAGGACCCCGCCGGCGCAACCCTCTACGTGTCGCTCGAGCCCTGCGCCCACGCGGGCCGCACGCCGCCCTGCACGCAGGCCATCGTCGAGGCCGGCATCGCGCGGGTGGTGATCGCGTCGGACGACCCGACCGAGAAGGCCTCCGGGCGCGGGCTGGGCATCCTGCGCGACGAGGGAGTCGTGGTCGAAGTGCAGGACGGCGACGTTGCGGAGGCCGCGCGCCTGCTCAACCAGCCGTTCCGCAAGCACGCACGCAGCGGGCGCCCGCTCGTGGTGTTCAAGTCCGCCATGACCCTCGACGGCAAGGTCGCCACCCGTAGCGGCGATTCGCAGTGGATCTCCGGCGCGGCCAGCCGGGCTCGTGCCCACCGCTGGCGGGCCGAGTCGGACGCCGTGGCGGTGGGAATCGGCACCGCCCTGGCCGACGACCCGCTGCTGACGGCCCGCGTCGAAGGCGTCGCGCGCCAGCCCCGGCGGGTGATCTTCGACTCCGAGGCGCGTCTGCCCGTGGACAGCCAGCTGGTCCGGGGCGTGGCCGAGGTGCCGATCACGGTGGTCACGTCGCGCGCGGCCTCGCGGACCTCGGTACAGGCGCTGGAGTCCGCAGGCGCGGACGTGATCGTGGCCACCGGACAGAACGAGGGCGCGCGCGTGGCCTCCGCGCTCGACGAGCTGGGATCGCGGGAGGTCCAGTCGCTCCTGCTCGAGGGCGGGCCGCACCTGGCCGGGGCCTTCCTCGAGGCCGGCGAGATCGACGAGGTGCGGATCTTCGTCGCGCCCCTGCTGGTCGGCGGTCTCGAGGCGAAGACGGCCATCGAGGGCATGGGGCTGCAGGAGATCGCCTCGGCAGCGCGGGCCGAGGCCATCGAGGTCGACCGCATCGAGGACGACGTGCTGATCACGGCCCGGCTCAAGGAGTGGTGATGTTCACCGGCCTGGTCGCGGATACCGGCACGGTGGAGTCGCTCGAGCGAAACGGCGACGGCGTGCGGCTGCGGGTGCGCACCGAGCTGGCCGCGGAGCTGGCCGCCGGGGACTCCGTGGCGGTCAACGGCGTCTGCCTGACGGCCCGGGCGCCGGACAGCGAGGGCTTCTCCGCCGACGTGATGGAGGAGACGTTGCGTCGAAGCTCCCTGGCGCCGCTGGCCCGCGGCGACGGCGTGAACCTGGAGCTTCCCCTGCGTGCCGGCGACCGGCTCGGAGGCCACATGGTCCAGGGCCATGTGGACGGGACGGGCACCGTGGAGGCGGTGCGCGAGGAGGGCTTCGCCCGGGTGGTGCGGATCGCCGCCGGCCCGGAGGTGCTGCGCTACGTGGTGGAGAAGGGCTCTATCGCCGTCGACGGGGTGTCGCTCACGGTCGCGGCGGTGGACGACGAGGCCTTCGAGGTGTCGCTCATCCCCGAGACGCTCGAGCGCACGACCCTGGCGTCCGCGGCGCCGGGCCGGACCGTGAACCTGGAGGTGGACGTGCTCGCCAAGTACGTGGAGAAGGCCGTCCGCAGATGACCGGCTCGCCCTTCAGCTCAATCGAGGCCGCCATCGAGGACGTCCGCGAGGGCAAGATGGTGGTGGTCTGCGACGCCGAGGACCGCGAGAACGAAGGCGACCTGACGCTGGCGGCCCAGTTCGCCACCCCGGACGCGATCAACTTCATGGCCAAGCACGGCCGGGGCCTGATCTGCCTGGCCCTGACCCCGGACCGCTGCGACGCGCTCGGCCTCGACCTGATGGCGGCCAAGAACGAGTCGCCCTTCCAGACCGCCTTCACGGTCTCGGTGGAGGCTCGGGAGGGCATCACCACCGGGATCTCCGCGCACGACCGCGCGCACACGGTTCAGGTGGCGATCGATCCGCGCTCGATCCCGCAGGACCTGGTTCAGCCCGGTCACATCTTTCCCCTGAAGGCGAAGGCCGGCGGGGTGCTCGAGCGCACCGGGCAGACCGAGGCCGCCGTGGATCTCGCGCGCCTGGCCGGCCTCAATCCCGCGGGCGTGATCTGCGAGGTGATGAACGACGACGGGACGATGGCGCGCGTGCCCGACCTCGAGCACTACTGCGCCCGGCACGGTCTGCGGATGATCACGGTCGCCGACCTCATCGCGTACCGGCGCCGCAACGACAAGCTCATCGAGCGCGTGGTCGAGACGAGGCTGCCCACCCGCTACGGCGAGTTCTCCGTGGTGGGGTTCCGCTCCCTGGTGGACGACAAGCACCACGTGGCGATGGTCAAGGGTGAGGTGGCCGGCGAGGACGACGTGCTCGTGCGGGTGCACTCGGAGTGCCTGACCGGCGACGTGTTCCACTCCTTGCGCTGCGACTGTGGCCAACAGCTCGAGGACGCGCTGCTTCGGATCGACCGGGAGGGCCGTGGAGTCCTTCTGTACCTGTCCCAGGAGGGGCGCGGCATCGGCCTTCTGAACAAGCTACGGGCATACAGGCTGCAAGAGCAGGGCCTGGACACGGTCGACGCCAACATGGAGCTCGGGCTGCCCGCCGACCTGCGCGACTACGGGATCGGCGCCCAGATCCTCGTCGATCTGGGCCTGGGCTCGATCCGGCTGCTGACCAACAACCCGAAGAAGATCGTGGGTCTCGAGGGCTATGGGCTGAGCGTGACCGACCAGGTGCCGATCGAGCACGCGCCGGGCGAGCACAACCGCGACTACCTGCGGGCGAAAAAGCAGCGGCTCGGCCACCTGCTGCATCACCAGGGGCTCGCGCTGGACGAGGAGATGATTCTCGAGGAGCGCATCCAGGACCGCGAGCGCGCCGAGGCCGAGCAGGGCGACATCTACGGCCAGGGCCCGGCGCCCGGCCGCCGCGAGCCGGGCGGTGCCTAGAGCGGCCCCGGTCGTGGCCTCCGGCGCCGCGTGGACGGCTGCAAAGCGTCGCCTGGCGTCGTCCTCAGGCTCGCCAATGGCTAACGGCATTGGCTCGCCCTGCGTCCTCGCCATGCTCGCTTTTCGCTCGTCCCCGCAGCACCGCGGCCATGACCGGAACCGCTGACCGCTACGCCGCCTGCGTCGGCCGCTTCTACCCCGACCTGGCCGAGCGGCTCGTGGACGGCGCGCAGCGGGTGTTCGCCGAGGCCGGCGCCGAGGTGGACGTGCACGACGTGCCCGGCGCCTTCGAGCTGCCGCTGGCGGCCAAGTACTGCGCCGACTCCGGGCGCTACGCCGGAATCGCCTGCCTGGGCGCGGTGATCCGAGGCGAGACCGACCACTACGACTACGTCTGTGCCGAGGCCGCGAGCGGGATCGCCCGGGTGGCTCTGGACACCGGCGTTCCCTGCGCGTTCGGCGTGCTCACCGTGGACACGATGGAGCAGGCGCTCGCACGGGTCGGGGGCGGCAAGCGCCACCAGGGGGAGGACGCGGCCCGTGCGGTGCTGCGCCTGGCCGAGCTGCGCCGGGACGCCGGCGGCTAGCCTGGCCGCCCGTGGTCAACCTCTACAGCGACACGCAGACCCGCCCCACCGAGGGCATGCGCCGGGCCATCGCCACGGCCGAGGTGGGCGACGAACAGCGAAACGCCGACCCCACGACGCAGCGGCTGCAGGAGCAGGTGGCCGAGCTGCTCGGCCACGAGGCCGGGCTGTTTCTCCCCAGCGGGACGATGTGCAACCAGATCGCCTTCCGTCTGCACGCGCGTCCCGGCGGCGACGAGCTCCTACTGGACCGCAGCGCGCACCCGATCATCGCCGAGGCCGGCGGCGCGGCCCAGCAGGCGGGCTTCATGATCAACCCGATCGACGGCGAGGGCGGGATCTTCACGCCGGCGCAGCTGGAGGCCGCCCTGCGGCCGGAGGGAAACCGCTACATGCCGCGCTCGCGGCTGGTGTCGGTGGAGCAGACCACCAACATGGGCGGCGGCCGCGTCTGGCCGCTCGAGGCGGTCCAGGCGGTTCTGGAGACGGCCCGGTCGCACGGCCTGCGTGCGCACATGGACGGCGCGCGGCTCATGAACGCCGTAGTGGCCTCGGGCGTCGACGCCGCCCGCTACGCCGGCGGCTTCGACACGGCCTGGCTCGACTTCACCAAGGGGCTGGGCGCGCCCGTGGGGGCGGTGCTCTGCGGCTCGCGCGAGCTCATCGGCGAGGCCTGGCGCTGGAAGCAGATGGTGGGAGGCGCGTTCCGCCAGTCGGGGATCGTCGCGGCCGGCTGCCTGTACGCGCTCGAGCACCACGTCGAGCGGCTGGCCGAGGACCATGAGCACGCGCGCCTGCTCGCCGCCGGGCTGGCCGAGCTGGGGGCGGACGTCGTGGAACCCGAGACCAACATCGTGATCTTCGGGGTGCCCGACGCGGCCGCGTTCCTCGACCAGATGGGCCGCCGCGGGGTCGAGCTCTCCGGCACGCCCGACGGCCGGCTGCGGGCGGTCACGCACCTCGACGTGAACCGTGCTGCGGTGGACGAGGCCCTGGAGGCCGCCCGCGGCTTGTTGCTACCCTGACGCGCCGTGCCGAAGGTCTGTTACGTGTGTCAGAAGGGCCCCGCGTTCGGGCATAGCCGCAGCCACTCGATGGTTGCCACGAAGCGACGCTTCAACCCGAACCTGCAGAAGGTCCGCATCTCCGTCGAGGGAACCCCCCGGCGCGAGTACGTCTGCACGCGCTGCCTCAAGGCCGGCAAGGTCCTCAAGGCCGTCTGAAACCATCCGCGCGCAGCCGGCCGAGCCGGCTGCTTGCGGCTAAAGCGGAGATTTTCCGCCCCGGGCCCGTAACGCCGCCGCGGGCTGGTGTACAAAGCCAACGTGCCCGACGAGAGCCTCGTCCGCTTCCGCCGCGTGGTGTCCGCGTCCCTGGGGGAGCTCGAACGCCGCCGCCAGGAGGTCAACGACCTGAACGTCTTCCCGGTCGCCGACGGCGACACGGGGGACAACATGGCCCTGACCATGCGGGCCGTGATGGACGAGCTCGACCGGCTCAACGGCAAGACGGTGGACGCGATCGGCCGCGACGAGATCGTCTCCGGCGTGGCGCGGGCGGCGCTGCTGGGAGCACGGGGCAACAGCGGGGTGATCCTCTCCCAGATCGTGCGCGGCGCCGCCGAGGAGCTGGCCAGCCGCCCCGGGGAGCTGGTCGATCCCGTGCTGGTATCGGCGGCCTTCGCGCGCGCGGCCGACGCCGCCTACGCGTCCGTGCGCGACCCGGCCGAGGGCACGATGCTTTCCGCCGTGCGGGCCATGGCCGGCCGGGTGGCCCACGACCTCGCGCACATGGACACTCAGCGCCTGGGTCCCGAGGCGAGCGCCGCCGAGCAGGACGAGCTGCTCGCCGAGGTGCTGGAGCACGCGCTCGAGGCCGGCAAGGAGGCCGTCCGGCGCAGCCCGGAGCAGCTGGCGGTCCTGCGCGAGTCGGGTGTCGTCGACGCCGGGGCGTACGGCCTTACGGTCATTCTCGCCGGCTGCCTGGCCGCGCTGCGCGGAACGCAGGCACCCGAGCTGGAGCACCAGTACGCGCCCGCCGCGCTGCACCGGCCCGAGCACGAGTCCTCCAGCTTCCGCTTCTGCACGAACTTCGCCGTCACCGGGCAGAACCTGGACGTCGGCAGCTTCACGCCGCTGCTCGAGGACATCGGCGACTCGGTGCTCGTGGTGGGTGACGACCGCACGCTTCGGGTGCACGTGCACACGGACACGCCGGAGCGCGCCGTCGGACTGTTCGAGGCGCTGGGTGAGGTCTCCCGGCTGGACGTGGCCGACATGCACGAGCAGGTCGCCGAGCGCGGCTCGCGGCTCGCGGGCGACGGCGCCGGCGCTGAGGCGCCGGCCACCTGCACGGTGGTGGCGGTCGCCAGCGGCGACGGAGTGAAGCGGCTGTACGAGGAGCTGGGGGTGTTCGTGGTCGACGGCGGCCCGACCCTCAATCCGTCGACCTACGAGTTGCTGGCCGGCATCCACTCCGCGGCCGGTGGCGAGGTGGTGGTCCTGCCCAACAGCCCCAACGTGATCCTGGCCGCCGAGCGAGCGGCGGAGCTGTCGGACAAGCCCGCGCGAGTGGTCCCCACGACGGCACCTCAGGAGGGGCTGGTGGCCCTGCTGGCCTTCGATCCCGAGGTCGGTGCGGCGGCCAACGCCCGGGCGGTCGAGGCGGCCCGCGAGGCGCTGCGGCTGGGCGGTGTCGCTCCCGCGGCCCGCGACGACGTCCAGGGGCGCTTCAGCGTGGGGGAGGCGGTGGGCTACGCCGACGGCGAGCTGGTGGCCTGGGGAGACCCGGCCGCGACCCTGGCCGCCACGCTGCAGCGGGTGGCCGCCGGAGCCGAGCTTCTCACCTGCATCGAGGGCGACCAGCCGCCGCTCAGCCGGGACGAGCTTCAGCGCCGGTTGCCGGACGGTGTGGAGCTCGAGCTTCACCAGGGGGGCCAGCCCGCCTGGTGGTGGCTCCTCTGCGCCGAGTAGCGTCATCGCTGCCTGACGATGCTCACGACGTTTGGATCGGGGGATGAGATCACGCCCGAGTCGGCTCGGGCGGCGCCGGTGCGCTACCCGCGCCCCAGCCGCTTGGCCGAGCCGCTGGCGGTCAGGGGCACGGCGGCGAAGGCTCTGGCCGCGCTCGGGATCGCCACGACCGGCGACCTGATCGAGCACCTGCCTCACTCGCACCGTGACCGCCGCGACGTACGCCTGGTCGCCGACCTCGGCGTGGGAGAGGAGGCCACCGTGGCGGTGAGTGTCCGCGGCGTCTCCGTCAGGCCGATGCGCGACCGCCGCCGGCGCCGCGTCGAGGCGCGCGTGTTCGACCAGAGCGGGCCGCTCGTGGCCGTCTGGTTCAACCAGCCCTGGATCGCCCGCCAGCTCGGGGAGGGAGCGCAGGTGCTCCTGCACGGCAAGCTGCGCCGCCGCAACGAGTTCTGGGTCACCGAGTACGAGCTGTTCGGCAACGGCGACGCCCCCGTGCACACGGTCGGGCTCGTGCCGGTCCATCCGGCCACCGAGGGCATCAGCGCCGCCCGGGTGCGGGCGCTGGTCTGGGATGCCTACCAGCGGATGTTCGACACGGTGGAGCCCCTCCCCGCCGGGCTGCGCGCGGCGGAGCGGCTGCCCGACCGGGCGGCGGCTCTGGCGGCCACGCATTTTCCCGATCGCCCGGAGGACGAGGCCCCGGCCCGGCGCCGGCTGGCCTTCGAGGAGCTGCTCCTCCTGCAGCTGGCGGTGGCCGGGCGCCGGCGCACCCGCCGGGAGGGGCGAAGGGCGCGTCCGCTGGCCGCCCGGGGCGTGGTGGTCGACCGCTGGCGCTGGTCGCTTCCGTTCGAGCTGACCTCCGACCAGGTGCAGGCCATGGCGGAGATCGACGCCGACCTCGGGCGCGACCGGCCCATGCAGCGGCTGCTGATGGGGGAGGTGGGCGCGGGCAAGACCGTGGTCGCGCTGTGCGCGATGCTGCGGGCGGTCGAGAACGGAGCGCAGGCGGCGCTCATGGCTCCCACCGAGACTCTGGCCGAGCAGCACCACCGCACCCTCGATTCGCTGCTCGGCGGCCACCTGCCGGTGGAGCTGCTCACCGGATCCACGCCTGCGGCGCGCCGCCGCGCCCTGCTGGACCGGCTGGGCAGCGGTCAGCTCCAGCTGGTGGTGGGCACGCACGCCCTGATCGAAGACCCCGTGCGGTTCTCGGACCTGGCCGTGAGCGTGGTGGACGAGCAGCACCGCTTCGGCGTCCGACAACGAGCGGCACTGGACGCCAAGGCCCCCGGCGGGCTCGCGCCTCACACCCTGCACATGACGGCCACGCCCATTCCCCGCACCCTCTCGCTCACCGCCTACGGGGACCTCGACGCGACCGTCCTGCGGGAGCTTCCCCAGGGCCGGCGCCCGGTGGAGACCTTCGTGGTCGACGGCTCGCGGGCGCGCTCACGGGCCTACCAGCGAATCCGGGAGGAGATCGCCGAGGGGCGTCAGTGCTTCGTGGTCTGCCCTCTGGTGGAGGAGTCGGATGCGCTGCAGGCGGCGGCCGCCACGGCCGAGTACGAGCGCCTCCGCGCCACGGAGTTCACGGAGCAGCGGGTCGAGCTCATCCACGGCCAGTTGCCCTCCAAGAAGAAACAGGCCGCCATGGAGGCGTTCGCCGCGGGGGAGGCGGACGTGCTCGTGGCCACCAGCGTGGTGGAGGTGGGGATCGACGTGCCCAACGCGACGGTCATGCTGATCGAGGCCGCCGAGCGCTATGGACTGTCGCAGCTGCACCAGCTGCGGGGGCGGGTGGGGCGTGGGGAGCACGCCTCTCTCTGCATCCTCTTCGGCGACCCGCGGCTGGCGCGACTCGAGGCCATCGCACGCGAACGTGACGGCTTCCGGCTGGCCGAGATCGACCTGGAGCTGCGCGGCGCCGGCGACGTGCTGGGCACGCGCCAGCACGGGCTGCCCGAGCTGCGCGTGGCGCGGCTGCCCGAGGACACCGAGCTCCTGGTCCGCGCCCGCGACCGGACCGATGAGCTGCTGCGCGCCGATCCGGGGCTCGAACAGCCGGAGCACGAGCTGCTGCGGGACGCGGTGGCGGCGCGCTTCGGTTCTGAGCTCGAGCCGATCCCGGCGTGAGCGCCGGGCGCGCTGCTCCCGTATCACTGGTGATGACCGCTGGACTGCTCATCGCCGGAGCTGTGATCCTCGCCCTGTTGGCGGCCGGGATCTGGCTCATGGAGCGGGCCCGGGCCGAGCCGAGCGCCAGGGCGACCGAGGAGGCACCCGACCCCACGGAGGAGCGCGAAGTGCGCGAGCGCGCCGACCCGCGCGGCGGCGTCCTCTCCGACCCGCCGGCTGACTGAGCCCGAGCGGGCGCGCCATACTGGCCCGGTTGAGGATCGTCGCCGGCGAGTTCAAGGGACGGCGGCTGCGTGCGCCGAGGGGCCAGCGCACCCGGCCCACCGCCGACCGGGTCCGGGAGGCGCTGTTCTCCATGCTCGGGCAGGTGACCGGAGTGCGCGTCCTCGATCTCTACGCGGGCTCGGGCGCGCTCGGGCTCGAGGCGCTGTCGCGCGGCGCGGCGTCAGCGGTGTTCGTCGAGCGCGACCCCCGGGCGACCGCCGTGATCGTCGCCAACCTGGGCTCCCTGGGCGTCGAAGCCGAGGTTCGGCGCCAGGACGTCCTGCGCTTCCTGGCCCGGGCTCAGGGGGGGTTCGACCTCGTGTTCTGCGACCCGCCATATGATTCCGGCCCTCGCATCGCCGGAACGCTCGCCGAGCGGCTCCCGCCGGTGCTCGCACCCAACGCACGAATCGTGACCGAATCAGACAAGCGCATCCCGCTCGTGTTGCCCTTCCCGCTGCTCGGGGAGCGGGCATACGGCGACACCAGGGTCGCGATCCATGCGCCTCCGGCCCAGGTGCCCGAGCCGTGACAGCGCCGGCCAAGAACGACGGGACGGCGGTCTGCCCGGGCTCCTACGACCCGGTCACCTTCGGCCACCTGGACATCATCGGCCGCGCCGCGGCGGTGTTCGATCGGGTGATCGTCGGTGTCGTGAATCTGCCGGTGCGCAAGCAGACGACCGTGTTCAGCGCCGAGGAACGTGTGGGGATGCTGTCTACCCAGGTCTCGGAATACGGCAATGTGCAGGTAAAAGCCTTTGATACCCTGCTCGTCGATTTTGCCCGCGAGCACGGGGCCAAGGCGATCGTTAAAGGATTGCGGGCGATCTCGGACTTCGAGTATGAGTTCGAGATGAACCAACTCAACCGGAAGATGGCGCCCGAGATCGAGAGCATCTACCTGATGGCCGCCCCTCAGTTCAGCTTTCTGAGCTCGAGCGGCGTGAAGGAGCTGGCGATGTTCGGCGGCGACATCAGCGGGTTGGTGCCCGACCCGGTAATCGCCCGATTGCAGGAAGAACTCAAGCGGTGAAGAACTGAGGAACCCCATGGACGTCCTGGTCCTGATCGACAAGCTCGACGACACGATTCACAACGCCAAGCCCGTGCCGCTAACGGACCAGGTGCGCGTGGACAAAGAAGAGGTCTACGACATCCTCGACCAGATGCGGGCCACGATCCCCGAGGAGATCAAGCAGGCCCGCTGGATCGTCAAGGAACGTCAGGAGATGCTCGCCGAGGCCAAGCGCGAGTCCGAGCGGATCATCAAGGAGGCCCGCGAGGAGCAGGTCCGACTGATCGGCGAGGAGGAAGTCGTCAAGCAGGCCGAGCGTCAGGCGGACGAGATCATCGAGGACGCCCGCGCCCGCGAGCGTGAGATCCGGCTCGGTGCCGAGGACTACGCCGACGACATTCTCAACACCCTCGAGGTCAACCTGACCAAGTTCACCGCGGCCGTGCAACGTGGCCGCGACCGGCTGCAGGGCCGCGAAGAGGCTGAGGTCGGCTGACGCGGTGACCTCGGGCGGCTGCCTCTGCGGGGCGGTTCGCTACGAAGTGGCCGGGCCTCTGCGCGACGTGGTGCTGTGCCACTGCTCCGAGTGTCGCCGCTGGCACGGCCACGTGTGCGCGATGACCTCGGCACCACGACCGGCCCTGCGCCTGGTCTCCGACCGCGGCCTTCGCTGGGTGCGCAGCCCTCGGAGCGCGGCCAACGCCTCGCGCGGCTTCTGTGGCGAGTGCGGCTCGAGTCTGTTCTGGGACGCTCCGGACCGGGACACGATCAGCATCGCGGCGGGAACGCTGAACCCGCCGACCGGCCTGAGAACGACGGGCCAGATCTACCTCGAGGACGCCGGCGACTACTACGAGGCCGGCCTCACGCCCGGCTGACCGGGACTAGTGTGCCGAGGCCCCGGGTACGGAGGCCACCATGCATCGCGCCACCCGTCGCACCGTGCCCGCGCTGGTCGCACTCGCCGTTCTCGTGCTCACCGCCGGTACCGGCACTGCCGCTGCCCAGTCCGATACCGAGGTCGTCGCGCTGACGCGTGACCTCGTACGGCTGAACACCTCCAACCCGCCGGGCAACGAGGGGCAGGTCGCCAGGTTCATGGCCGCGCGCCTGGCCCCACTCGGCTTCGAGGTCGACGTCATTCAGACCCCCAGCGCCGGCAAGGCCCATTTGATCGCGCGGCTGCGGAGCGCCAACCCCGAGGGCAAGCCCGTTCTGCTCTCCGCCCACTCGGACACGGTCGGTGTGGAGCGCGACCTCTGGAGCGTCGACCCGTTCGCCGGGGTAATAAGAAACGGCTACCTGTTCGGTCGAGGTTCCTTCGACGACAAGGGCGGTATCGCCGTCTTCGCCACGGCCGCGAGCCGGCTCGCGCGAGCCCGTGTCCCGCTCAAGCGGGACATCGTGCTCGTGTTCGAGGGCGACGAAGAGGGCGGTGACTACGGCATCGACTGGCTGGCCGAAAACCACTGGGCCAAGCTCGACGCCGCCTACTCGCTGAACGAGGGCGGCATCCTCAGCACGAACCCGGCCGGGCGTGTGAACCTCGCCGCGGTCACGGTGCGGGACAAGATCTCCTTCTCGGTCATGCTCAGGACCCGCGGCGTGTCATCCCACTCCTCACGGCCGCAGGTGCCGAGTGCCATCGACCGGCTCGCCCGCGCACTCGCTCGCCTCTCACATCACCGCGGCAAGGCACGCCTGTCGCCGCTGACCCGGGGTTACTTCCGTGCAGCTGCGCGCGCCGGCGAGGGCCGGCTCGCGGACGCTCTCCGCAGGCTCGCGAGCTCGCACGGCAGCCGGGCGATCCACCGGGCTGCCCGCCCGGTCATCCGGGGGAGCGACTACGGCCCACTCGTCGACGCGCTCATTCGGGTCCCGAAGACGGCCACCATCGTCGAAAGCGGCTTCCGCCCCAATGTCATCCCGGGTGCGGCCGAGGCGACCGTCAACATGCGCCTCCTGCCCGGCGTCACCGGCCAGCAGGCGGTTCGGGAGCTCCGGCGCGCGATTGGTGACCGCCGGGTGGAGATAGTCGTGGGAAGCGAGGACGAGTCGGCGGCCGAGGTGTACGCGGGCATCATCGAGAACCAGCGCATCCGCGCGTCGTCCACCGACAGCGACCTCTACCGCTCGCTCGCACGCGAGATCAAAGCGGAGTATCCGGGCACGGTGGTCACCCCCGCGCTCTACGAGGCGGCCACCGACGCCGGCCCGTGGCGCGAGCGGCGCATCCCCGTCTATGGCCTCCGGCCCTACCCGGCCTCCGCCGAGGACCTGCAGAACATGCACGGCGTGGACGAGCGGGTGTCCGTCCGCGGGCTGAACGAGGGCACGGACATGGTTGAGCGGATCCTCCGCTCGGTTGCCGCGCGCTAGCGGGCGAGCGCCTGCGCGAGGCGGGCGACCACTTCGTGCGGACGGTCTGCGAGCTGGCGCCACGTGACACGCATGGTCCGCAGTCCCCGAGCGAGAAGGGCGGCGTCGCGCGCGCGGTCGGCCTCGAACGCGGCCCGACCGCCGTGGTGCGCCCAGCCGTCGGTCTCGACCACCAGCCCCTGCTCGAACCAGACGAGGTCGCGCTCGCTCCCGGTGACGGTCACGTTGTGCTCGGGCGCGGGCAACCCGGCGCTGCGGATGAGCGCGAGCAGACGACGCTCGGCCTCGGAGCGCGTGAAGGCGGGCCTCGTCTCCCGCTCGAGCAGCGCCCGCAGCGCGCGGGCGCCGTGGCGCCGCGGGCGGCGGGCCAGGCCGGCCTGCAACGCCGGCAGCGTCACCAGCCGCCGCCGCTCCGCCTCGGCCACCACCCGCTCGAGCTCGTCGGGGCTCAGCAGCGCCGCGAGATCAAGGATCGTCCTGACCGGGTCGGTCACGGGGATCCCGCGGCAGCGGGTGACCTCGGAGTGCTCCAGGGGCACGTAGTGCAGCTTCAGGCCCGGACGTGAGCGTCGCATCGGGCAGGTCAGATCGACTGGATCCTCGGTCGGCGGCAGCAGCGCCCACAGGTGTCCCGCCGACCGGCAGCTGACGGCTGCCCGCCGGCCGGCGGCAAGTACAGCGGCCATCTCCCGCGCGAACGGCAGCGGAGCCCGGTGGCCGACGCGATACACGCCGCGGTGCTCGCGATGCAGTGTCGCCCGGACCAGCCGGCGATCGACGGCACGGGCGGTCAGACCCACCGCGATGAGCTGGGTGCGGGCGGCCATGCCGCGCTGGCGGTCCGCCAGTGCCGACATCGCGGGATCACCACGTAGCCCGGCGCGAAAAACCTCAAGCAGGGCCTCATCCATCCATAGATCTTGAGGTTCACCACCACATAGGTGGCCAAGGTCAAACGACGCCGGCGCGAAGCCTTCTGTTTGAGGTTTTCCACCCGCTCGGGGTCCCACACCCCTACCCAGCCCAACCCCGCCCGAATTCGCCCCCCGGTACGCTGCAAACCATGCCCTCCTTCCTCCACACCTGCTACCGAATCGGCGATATCGATCGCTCCGTGGCCTTCTACGAGACCCTCGGCTTCGAGGAGCGGCGGCGGATGCCGATCGGGGACGAGGCGATCAACGTGTTCATGGGCCTGCCCGGTGAGGATGCGGTGCTCGAGCTGACGTACAACCACGGCGTGGACTCGTACGACCAGGGGACGGGCTACAACCACATCGCACTGGCGGTCGAGGACCTGGACGGGACCCTGGACGGCCTGGTCGAGAAGGGGATCGAGCCGGAGAAGCCGCCCTACCGCCCCGGGGGCCGGACCGAGGGCCCGCGCATAGTGTTCGTACGCGATCCGGATCAGTACCGGATCGAGCTCATCGAGCACGTCGGCTAGCCCCGCCCGCGGCGCTACCCTCGGGCCGTGGGACCGCGCACCGAGATCTTCGACGTCGGCAAGCTCGGCCTCTCCTCCGGGGAGGCACGTCGAGTCGACCTCGACGTGCCCATCCAGCGCTTCGAGTTCGGCGGCCAGGGCTACGTCGTCGAGGGCGGCAGCGTGGACGCGACAGTCGACGTATCGCACACCACCAGCGGCTACTCGCTGCGGCTGCGCTTCGACACCGTGCTCGACGGGCCCTGCGTGCGCTGCCTCGAGGACGCGGGTCGCTCCGTGGCCGTCGACGCGCGCGAGGTCGACCAGCCCGGTGGGGGCGAGGAGCTGAGTTCGCCCTATCTGGAGGCCGAGCAGCTGGACGTCGCGGGCTGGGCGCGCGATGCGCTCGTCCTCGCCCTGCCGGTGCAGATCGTCTGCAGCGACGATTGCAAGGGCCTCTGTCCAGTGTGCGGCGAGAACCTCAACCAGGCCGGCCCGGAGCACCAGCACGAGCCCGAGCCCGACCCGCGCTGGGCCGCGCTGCGGGAGCTCAAGCTCGAGTAGGCCCCCCGGCGGCCCCCGCTACACTGCCACGGCTCATGGCGGTCCCCAAGCAGAGACAGTCCCACTCGCGCACCCACAAGCGCCGCTCCCAGCACAAGGTGAGCGCGCCCGGGCTGCGTTACTGCCCACGCTGCCATGCGCCGCGCCTGCCGCACCGCGTGTGCCCGAGCTGCGGCACCTACGCTGGCCGCGAGGTCGTGGTTCAGCAGGCCGGCCAGGCCGACGACGACGAGTAACGCATTGGTCGCGGTCGACGCGAACGGCGCCGACAAGGGGCCGGCCGCGGTCGCCGAGGGGGTGCGGCGCTCGGGGCTCGACGTTTTGCTGTTCGGCCCCGCCGCGGAGATCGAAGGCGCCGGGCCGAAGGCCCGGATCATCGACGCCCCCGACACCGTCAAGGCCGGCGGCGAGGCGGTTGCCGCCGTGCGGGCCAAGCCCGACGCCTCCATCGTCCAGGCCGCACAGGCCGTCGGCGACGGCCGGGCCGACGCCCTGGTGTCGGCCGGGAGCACGGGTCCCACCCTGGCCGCCGCCACGATCTCGATCAAGCGCCTGCCGGGCGTGTTCCGCCCCGCTCTGGCGGTGCTGCTGCCCATTCCCGGCGGCCCGGTCCTGCTCCTTGACGCCGGGGCCAGCGTCGAGGTCCGGCCCGAGCATCTGGTTCAGTTCGCCTACATGGGCGCCTGCTTCATGGAGGCGGTGCACGAGACCCGGCGGCCCCGGGTCGGGCTGCTGAGCGTCGGAGTGGAGTCGGGAAAGGGCACTCCCGACGTGCTCAAGGCGCACGACCGCCTGGCCGAGGGCGAGCTCAACTTCGTGGGCAACCTCGAGGGGTTCGACCTCCCCGAGGCCGCCGCCGACGTGGTGGTGAGCGACGGCTTCACCGGGAACGTCGCCCTCAAGGTGCTCGAGGGCACCGCCAAGGCGCTGAGCAACGCCATCCGGGAGCGCATCCGCTCCGGGCCCGTGTCCAGCCTGGGCGGCCTGTTGGTGCAGGGCCGGCTCGGAGCACTACGGCAGGAGCTCGATCCGGAGGCGGCCGGCGGCGCGATCCTGCTCGGCCTGCGCAAGCCGGTCGTGGTCGCTCACGGCAGCTTCGGGCCGTCGGGCATCGAGAGCGCGGTCCTGCTGGCCCGGCACGCGGCCGACGAGGACATGGTCGGCCGCACGGCCGAAGCCCTTGCCACGGCAGGGGTGTTGCGGTCCGCGCCCGCTGCTAGCGTCGCCCAACCATGACCCGCGAGGAGGTCCTCGAGCGCATTCGCGAGCATCTGGCCACCGAGCTGAGCGTGGAGCCGGGGCAGATCGCCGAGAGCACCCGCTTCCGGGAGGACCTGGAGGCCGACTCGCTGGACCTGGTCGAGCTCGTTGTGGAGCTCGAGGACAGCTACGGGATCCGCATTCCCGACGAGCAGGCGGCCCAGATCATGACCGTCGGCCAGGCCGCGGACTTCGTCGCCGCCCATGCCGCGGAGATCCAGTCCTGAGGCGCAGGCGCTCGGCGTCGCCGAGGCCGAGTCCCTCGAGGAGCTGCTCGCGGAGCTGCCGGACGACCTCCGCCGTCAGGCCTTCACGCACGCCTCCTGGGTCGAGCACCGCGCCGAGTCCTACGAGCGGCTGGCCTTTCTCGGTGATGTTGTCCTGAGCCTCGCGGTCTCCACGCACCTCTACCCCCGCTTCGAGCGACACGGCGCGGGGCGGCTCACGAAGGTGAGGGCGCAGGCCGTGAGCGGCGCCTCGTGCGCGCGGGTCGCGCTCTCCCTCGGGGTGCCGGACGAGCTTCGCGACCAGGCCCCCGAGGGCTCCACCGGCCGCAGCGCCGGGCTGCTCGTGGGGTCGGAGCGCGTGCTGGCGTCGGTGTGCGAGGCGATCATCGGCGCGGCCTACCTGGCCTTCGGCTTCGAGCGCACCGCCGCGGCGGTGGTTCGCTCCTTTGCCGGTGAGATCGACGAGGCGCTCGAGCATCCGGTGGACTACAAGTCAGTGCTCCAGGAGCGGCTGGCCCGCCGGGCCGAGGTGGTGACCTATCGCCTCGTGGCCGAGCAGGGCCCCGCTCACGAGCGCAGCTTCCTCGTCGTGGCTGAAGTCGCGGGGCAGGAGCTCGGCCGGGGAGAGGGAAAGACCAAGAAGGGCGCCGAGCAGGAAGCAGCCCTGCAGGCGCTCGACAGGCTGCACGAGTGAGCATGCACCTCCGCTCGATCACCATGAAGGGCTTCAAGTCCTTCCCGGGAAGAACCAGGCTGGAGTTCGGCCCGGGCGTGTCGGTGATCGTCGGACCCAACGGGTCGGGCAAGTCCAACATCACGGACGCCGTGCTCTGGTCCCTGGGCGAGCAGTCTCCGCTGGCGGTGCGCGGCCAGTCGATGAAGGACGTGATCTTCGCGGGAGCCCACGGCGTGCCGGGCTCGGGGACGGCCGAGGTCGAGGTGGTGATCGACAACGGCGACGGGCGCCTGGAGACCGGCTTCTCGGAGATCTCGATAGTCCGGCGCCTGGGTCGGGACGGCGAGGGCGAGTATCGCCTGAACGGCGCGCGGTGCCGGCTCGTGGACGTGATCGACGTGCTGTCCGACTCGGGCCTCGGCAAGGAGATGCACTCCGTGGTCTCGCAGGGCAAGGTCGAGCAGATCGTGCTCTCGCGCCCGCGTGAGCGCCGGCTCCTGATCGAGGAGGCGGCCGGGCTGGGCAAGCACCGCAAGCGGCGCCGCCGCGCGCAGCTCAAGCTGGAACGCACCGAGGAGAACCTTGCGCGATCGCTCGACGTGGAACGCGAGGCCCGTTCCCGACTCCGGCCGCTGAAGCGCCAAGCCGAGGCCGCTGAGCTCCACGCGCGACTCGAACGGCAGACGCTCGAGGCGCGGCTGGCGCTGGCGAGCGACGACGCCCGCTCCGCCCGGCTGGGGCTGTCCGAGGCCGAGCAGAGGTCTGACTCGGCGCGCAAGGGCCGGGACGAAGCCGAGCGGTTGCTGGCGGGCGTGGCCCGCCGTCGCGAGGAGGCCGAGGAGGCCTTCGCCGCCCACAGCCGTGAGCGCGAGCACCTCCAGGCTCAGCTCTACGCGGCACGCTCGGCCGCCGACAGGATCGCCATGCGGCTCGAGCGCGCGCTCGAGCAGGGGACCGCCGCCAAGGAGCGCCGCCAGCGCCGCCTGCACCAGCTCGAGCTGCTGGAGTCCCAGACGGCGGCCGCGGCGCCCGATACGGCGCCCGAGGAGCGCATCCGCGCCCTCGAGGAGGAGCTGCAGGAGCTGGACGCCGGGCTCGAGGCCCGGCTGGCCCGGGAGCTCGAGGGACTTCAGTCCGAGGGCGACGCGGCCCGGAAGCGCTCGAAGGAGCTCGAGGAGCTCGCGCAGGCCGCGCGGACGGCGCTCGACCAGGCCGAGCGGACCGCCGCCGGGGCCCGCGCCGCGCGGCGCGAGGCCGAACACGCCGCCGAGGCCGCCCGGGCGCAGGCCGCCGCCGTAGGGGCCGATCTGGCGGCCGCGAACCGGTTCGTCCGCTCCGCGGCGCCCGTCGGCGCCCGCTCGCTGGCCGAGGGGCTCCACGTCGAGCCGGGCTACGAGCTGGCGCTCGCAGCGGCGCTTGGACCGCGCCTCAGCGCCAGCGTGGTCGACAGCCTGGCGGCGGGCGAGAAGCTGCTGGATGCGGCGGGGAAGGACGGCGGCAGCGCGCTCGTGGAGGGCCCCCCCGACGGTCTGGGCCGCACCTCCGGCGGGGCGGTCGCCGGGGCCGAGCCACTGCTCGACCACGTACGTCCGGAGCCCGCCCTGCGGGATCTGGCCCAGCGGCTCCTCACCGGCGTCTGGGTGGTCGATTCGCTGGGCGCGCTTCCGCGCGGCACACGCGCGGTGACCGTCACCCGCTCCGGACGCCTGTTCGACCCTGCAAGCGGCCTGCTCGTGCAGGCCCCGGCCGGGGGGGCGGAGCGCCTGCTGGAGGAGCTCGGTCGGCGCGAACAGCTGGCCGAGGCGTCCGAGCGCGCGGCGATCAGGGAGGGTGAGGCACGCGCCGGACTCGAAGTGGCGGCAGCCGCGGTGGCCGCCGCCGACGAGAGCCGCGAGCAGGCCGAATCCGAGCTGCGGCACATCCAGCGTGAGGCTGCCGAGGCGGCCGACGCCGCCGCCCGGACGGAGTGGCTGCTGGCGCGTCGGCGCGAGGCGCCCCGCGACGGCCCGGAGGCCGTACGCCGGGCCGAGCTCATGGGGGACCTGCGGGCCGAGCGGCGGCTGGCCGAGCGCGCGGAGACCGAACGCGCCGAACGCGAGGCGGCGCTGCGCGGCCTGCGGGAGGGCGCTGAGCGCGACTCGGCCGTGCAGCAGGGGACCGAGCGCGCGGCGGCGGCGCTCGAGGCGGCTCACGCCGCGGTCTCCACGCAGCGCGACACCCTTCAGGCACGCTTGGAGGCCGGCGCCGCCGCCGGCGAGGACACGGCCGCCGCGCTGCGGACCTGCGCTCACGAGGAGGCGCAGCTGCAGGACCGGCTGAAACAGGCGAGCGAAACGGTGACCGCCGCCGAGGTGGCGGCTCAGCAGGCCCGCGACGCCGCCGCGGAGGTCGAGCGTGAGCTGGACGCCGTGGCGCGGCGGCTGGGGCTCGACCCCGAGCCGGCTCTCGAAGCGCTCTCCGAGGAGGAGCGGGCCGCGCTCGATGCCCGTCTGGAGCGGCTCGAGCGGCGGCGCGAGCAGCTCGGCCCCGTCAACCCGCTGGCCAAGCGCGAGTACGACGAGGCGGTGGCGCACGTCGAGGAGCTCGAGGCCCAGCGACGCGACCTCGAGGCGGCAATGGCGGAGCTCGAGGGCCTGATCAAGGAGACCGACCGCCGGATCCGGGAGGCCTTCGAGGAGACCTTCGCCGCGGCGGCCGCCAACTTCGAGGAGGTCGTGCAGCATCTCTTCCCCGGCGGACGCGGCCGGCTGCGGCTCGTGCAGGCCGAGCAGGGCCCACGCCCGGTGATCGGCGGCGCCGAGCCGCCGGACGAGGAGGGGCAGCCGGCGCCGGACCCCGTCGAGCCCGACGAGGAGCCGGAGGCCGGCGTCGAGATCGAGGTGACCCCGCCCGGCAAGGCCACCAAACGGCTGTCGCTGCTCTCGGGCGGCGAGAAGTCGCTGGTGGCGCTGGCCTTCATGTTCGCCGTCTTCCTGGCCCGCCCGTGCCCGTTCTACATCCTCGACGAGGTCGAGGCCGCCCTCGACGACATCAACATCGACCGCTTCCTCCAGCTCCTGCGCCGCTACTCCGATCGGGCGCAGTTCATCGTCGTCACCCACCAGAAGCGCACGATGGACGCCGCCGACACGCTGTACGGCGTGAGCATGGGCGGAGACGGGATCTCCCGCGTGATCTCGCGCAAGCTGGCGCCGGCCGAAGCGGCCTAGCCGCGCGTAAGCTGCCCTGCCGATGGCCCGCACCTGGCAGGAGCTGTTCGACACCGGCGAGGAGGCGCCGCCCGCGGCCGCCGAGCCGAGCGACGAGCCGCGCCAGGGCGGCTTCTTCCGCCGCCTGCGCGACAACATGAAGAAGACCCGCGAGGCCCTGGGAGCGGAGCTCCAGGCCACGGTCTTCCAGTCGCTGGACGACGAGGCCTTCGAGCAGCTGGAGGAGACGCTGATCTACGCCGATGTGGGCGCTCCCACCACCGCCAAGATCGTCGAGCGCCTCGAGACCGAGGCTGACAGCGGCCAGCTCGAGGGCGGGGAGGACCTCTCGCGCCGCCTCCAGGAGCTGCTGGCCGACACCGCGCGCGTGGACGGCGACACGATTTCTCTCGACGAGCAGCCCACCGTGATCCTCGTGGTGGGCGTCAACGGCAGCGGCAAGACGACCACGATCGGCAAGATCGCCTGGCATCTCCAGAAGGAGCTCGGTCGCTCGGTCCTGCTCGCGGCCGGTGACACCTACCGGGCGGCGGCCGCGGAACAGCTCTCTCTGTGGGGCGAGCGGGCGGGCTGCGAGGTGGTGCGGGGCGAGCCGGGCTCTGACCCGGGGGCGGTGGTCTTCGACGCCATCGAGGCGGCCAAGGCCCGCGGCCATGACGTGGTGATCGCCGACACCGCCGGTCGCCTGCACACCCAGCAGCACCTGATGGACGAGCTGCGGAAGGTGCGCAAGGTGATCGCGGCCCAGGCGGACCGGGCCCCACACGAGACGCTTCTCACCATCGACGCCACCACGGGCCAGAACGGCCTGCGCCAGGCGTTGCTGTTCCGTGAGGCGGTGGACGTGACCGGCATAGCGCTGACCAAACTCGACGGGACCGCCAAGGGCGGCATCGCGCTGGCCATCGCCCAGGAGCTCGGGGTGCCGGTGAAGCTGATCGGGATAGGGGAGACGCTCGAGGATCTGCGTCCCTTCGACCCCGACGACTTCGCCCGCGCCATCCTGGAGCCATGAGCGGCCAGGGCGACAGCACCCGGGTGGTCCGCGCCGGCCTTCCCGACGCCGAGCAGGGGACGCCGTTCCTGCCCGGGCCCGTGTTCGCGGCCCCCTTTCACCTGCGGGGCGACCCGGCGGATTCGGACTTCGTCTATACGCGCGACGGCAACCCCACCTGGGAGCGCTACGAGCGCGCGCTGGCCGAGCTGGAGGGCGGCGAGGTGGTGCTGTTCGCCTCCGGGATGGCGGCCGCCGCGGCGCTGCTGCTCACCACGCTTCGGCCCGGCTCGGCGGTCGCCATGGACCGCGACTGCTACTACAACGTCCGCCACCTTGCCGCGAGCCACCTGGAGCCGCGTGGGGTGGAGTTGCGGCTCGGCCGGCCGGCGGAGCTCGAGAGCCGGCTCGACGGCGTCGACATGCTCTGGCTCGAGAGCCCGTCGAACCCCAAGCTGGAGGTCGCTGACGTCGCGGCGCTCTCGGCGGCGGCGCGGGAACGTGGAGCGACGACGGTGGTCGACAACACCACCGCCGGCCCGCTGTTGCAGCGTCCCCTGGAACTGGGGGCTGACGCCTCGATCGTGAGCGCCACCAAGCACCTGAGCGGGCACGCAGACCTCCAGCTCGGCTACGTGGCCACGGCCGACCCGGCCCTCGCCGGCGAACTGCGCGACTGGCGCTACAGCGCCGGGGCGATACCCGGCCCCTTCGAGGCCTGGCTGGCCCACCGTTCGCTGCCGACGCTCGCGCTGCGGATCGAGCGCGGCTGCGCCAACGCCCTGGCACTGGCCGAGGCGTTCGACGCCCATCCCGCGGTGCATGACGTCCGCTACCCGGGTCTGGCGGCCGACCCGGGGCACGACCTGGCCCGCCGCCAGATGCGCGGCTTCGGCACCGTGGTCTCCTACGACCTGGGCGACCGCGCCCGGGCCGAGGCCTTTCTGGCCGCCGCCCAGCTCGTCACCGAGGCCACCAGCTTCGGCGGAGTCCACACCACCGCCGAACGGCGCGCTCGCTGGGGCGGCGACGACGTGCCGGAGGGCTTCATTCGTCTCTCGGCCGGCTGTGAGGACACTGCTGACCTCCTGGCCGACGTCGAGCGGGCGCTCGCCGGGTGAGCGGCCCGCTACTCGTCACCGGGGGCACGGGATATCTCGGCGACGAGCTGCTTCGCCAGGCGGCCGGGCGCTCGCTCGCCGCCACCCATTTCGGGTCTGACCCGGGACCAGCCGAGGCGGCCTGGGTCCGCCTCGACGTTCGCGACGCCGCCGCGGTCAGCCGCGCTCTTCAGCATCTCCGGCCCGCGACCGTGATTCACACCGCCTACCGCCAGGACGACCGTGCGGTGACCACCGGCGGCTCCGCCGCGGTGGCGGAGGCGGCCGCCGCCGTGGGCGCGCGCCTGGTGCACGTCTCGAGCGACCTCGTCTTCGACGGCACAAAGGGCTCGCCCTACACCGAGGACGATCGCGCGTGCCCGATCAGCGACTACGGGCGCGCCAAGGCCGACGCCGAGCGGGCCGTGCTGGCCGCGCATCCGCAGGCGCTGGTGGTGCGCACCTCAGTGATCTACGGTGGAACGCGCCCCGGCCGGGCCGAGCAGGCGGCTCTGGAGCCGGCCGAGAGCACGGTGTTCTTCGACGATGAGCTGCGCTCGCCGGTGCTCGTGTCCGACCTGGCCGCCGCCCTGCTCGAGCTGTCCGAGTCCGGCCTTGGCGGCGTGCTCCACGTCGCGGGCGCTGATGCGGTCAGTCGCTACGAGCTGGCCCGCCTGTTCGCCGAGGTGCACGGTGGCTCGCCCGAGCGCATCGTGGGCGGGCCCATCGCCGCCTCCGGCCTCGTCCGGCCGGCGAACTGCGCCCTCGACTCGAGCCGAGCCCGTGCGCTGCTTGCGCACCCGGCTGCGCGGAGTGCGGGAATGGGCCGCCCGGCCTGCGTAGGATCGGGGGTGGAATGGAAGAGTGGGTCTGGTGGATGGCGGCCGCGGGGGCCCTGGCGGTGGGGGAGATCCTCACGCTCGGCTTCTTTCTCGGCCCCGTGGCCCTGGCGGCGGTCGGCGCCGCGATCGTCGCTCTCGCCGGTGGCGGCCTGGCGCTCCAGGTGGCGGTGTTCGTCGCACTGGCTCTCGCCTCGCTCGCCGTGCTGCGGCCGGTCGCCCGCCGGCACCTGCGTACCCCCGCCTCGCTGCGCACCGGGACGGCCGCGCTCGTTGGGGCCCGGGCGGTGGTGCTCGAGCGAGTCGACGGGGACGGCGGGCAGGTGAAGATCGCCGGGGAGGTGTGGTCGGCCCGCGCCTACGACGATGATGAGGTGATCGAACCGGGCACCCGGGTCGACGTGCTCAAGATCGACGGCGCCACCGCGCTCGTCGCCGAATAGGAGAACTCAGGACGCAATGGCCACTCTGATCGTGCTCATCGTCCTCGCCGTCGTGGTGCTCGTCACCCTGGCCGCGGGGATCCGGATCGTCCCCCAGGCCCGCGCCGGCATCGTCGAGCGGCTGGGGCGCTATCAACGCACCCTCGAGCCGGGGCTGGCCCTGATCGTGCCCTATGTGGACCGGGTCAAGCCGCTGATCGACCTGCGCGAGTCGGTGGTCTCGTTCCCGCCCCAGCCGGTGATCACCGAGGACAACCTGGTGATCAACATCGACACGGTCATCTACTTCCAGGTGACCGACCCCAAGGCCGCCACCTACGAGATTCAGGACTACATCGCGGCGATCGAGCAGCTCACGGTCACCACCCTGCGCAACGTGATCGGCGGGATGACGCTCGAGGACACCCTCACCTCACGCGACAAGGTGAGCACCGCCCTGCGCGTCGTGCTGGACGAGGCCACCGGTAGGTGGGGCATCCGAGTCAACCGGGTGGAGCTCAAGGCGGTCGATCCACCGGCCTCGATCCAGGAGGCCATGGAGAAGCAGATGCGGGCCGAGCGCGACCGGCGGGCGGCCATCCTGACCGCCGAGGGCGTGAAGCAGTCGCAGATCCTCACCGCCGAGGGTGAGAAGCAGTCGTCGATCCTGCGGGCCGAGGGTCAGAAGCAGGCCGAGATCCTGCGCGCCGAGGGCCAGTCCCAGGCGATCGAGAGCGTCTTCGAGGCGATCCACCGCGGCGACGCCGATCCCAAGCTGCTCGCCTACCAGTACCTGCAGACGCTGCCCAAGATAGCCCAGGGCGAGTCCAACAAGGTGTGGATCATCCCGAGCGAGTTCACGCAGGCGCTCGGGCGGCTGGGCGCGGCGCTACCCGAGGGCGAGCGCGGCGGCCAGGCCGAGCCGCCCGGCTCAACGCAGGATCCCGCTTGAGCGACCGCTTTCCCGACGTACCCGGCGTGACTCACCGCTTCGTCGACGCCGGGGGACTGCGCATGCACGTCGCCGAGGCCGGTCGCGGGGAACCGGTGGTGCTCCTCCACGGCTGGCCGCAGCACTGGTACTTGTGGCGGCGAGTAATACCTCTCCTCGCTCCGCACTTCCGTGTGATCTGCCCCGATCTGCGCGGTTTCGGCTGGAGCGAGGCGCCGGCGTCGGGCTACGACCGCGAAACCATGGCGGGCGACGTCCTTGCGCTGTTCGACGAGCTCGAGCTCGAGCGCGTCCGCCTGGCCGGGCACGACTGGGGCGGGTGGATCGGCTTTCTGCTCTGCCTCCATCGGCCCGACCGTGTGTCGTCCTTCCTCGCGCTGAACATAGTGCCGCCCTGGCCGCCGTCACGCAGCCCGCGCAACCTTCTCGACATCTGGAGACTGGGCTACCAGATCCCGCTGGCGCTGCCGATGGGCGGGCGGGCGGCGATCGAGCACGGTGCCGCGCGGCTGATCCTGCGCGCCGGCACGCGCGCCTTCACCGGCCAGGAGCTCGATGCCTTCAACGGCCGGCTGAAGGGAGACCGGGCCCGCGCGTCGGAGCTGCTGTACCGCACCTTCCTCCTGCGCGAGATCGGTCCGGTGGCCGCGGGGCGCTACGCGGGGCTGCCCTTCGACGTGCCCACTTTGCTGCTGTTCGGACAACGCGACCCGGTCATCTCCACCCGCATGATCTGTGAGCACGCGTCGCGTTCCTCGTCACTCGACCTGGAGCTCGTGCCCGACGCGGGCCACTTCATCGTCGACGAGAAGCCGGACCTGGTAGCCGACCGGGCGCTCCACCTGTTCACCGGCTGAACGGCGTTGGGCTAGCCTCTCCAAGGTGTTCGACGCCCTCTCAGACCGCCTTCAGGAGGCCCTTGGCGACGTTCGCTCGCGCGGCAAGCTGACCGAGGAGGACGTGAACAAGGCGATGCGCCAGGTGCGCCTCGCCCTGCTGGAAGCCGACGTGAACTTCAAGGTGGTCAAGCAGTTCACGGCCGCCGTGAAGGAGCGGGCGCTCGGCCAGGACGTGCTCGACTCGCTCAACCCGGGCCAGCAGGTGGTCAAGATCGTCTCCGAGGAGCTCACGAGCCTCATGGGCGGCGCCGGCCGCGACCTTGTCTTCGCCCGGCCCGGTCCCACGGTCATCCTCATGGCGGGGCTACAGGGCTCCGGCAAGACGACGGCATGTGGGAAGCTGGCGCGCCACCTGCGCGAGCAGCACGGGATGAACGTGGCCGTCGCGGCCTGCGACGTCTACCGGCCCGCGGCCGTCGATCAGCTGGTCAAGGTGGGCGCCCAGGCCGGCGCCCACGTGTACGAGCAGGGCACCGGGCGCAGCCCTGTGGACATCGCCGAGTGGGCGCTGGACCAGGCCAAGCAGGACCGCCGGGACGCGCTCATCGTGGACACCAGCGGCCGCCTTCACATCGACCAGGAGCTGATGCGCGAGCTGGCCGAGGTCCGCAAGCGCACCAAGCCGCACGACGTGCTGCTCGTGGTGGACGCGATGACCGGGCAGGACGCGGTCAACGTAGCCGAGCAGTTCGCCGAGACCGCGAACTTCGACGGCGTGGTGCTGACCAAGCTCGACGGCGACTCCCGAGGTGGTGCGGCGCTGTCGGTCAAGGCGGTCACCGGAAAACCGATCCTCTACGCCTCGACCGGGGAGAAGCTGGGCGACTTCGAACGCTTCCACCCCGACCGCATGGCCCAGCGGATCCTCGGCATGGGCGACGTGATGACGCTCGTCGAGAAGGCCGAGCGCCAGATGGACGAGCGCCAGGCCGTCGAGCTGGAGCGCAAGATCCGCAAGGAGCAGTTCACCCTCGACGACTTCCTCGAGCAGATGAAGCAGGTTCGCAACATGGGGCCGCTGCAGAACCTGCTGAAGATGATGCCCGGAGTGGGACAGCAGCTGGGTTCGCTGCAGGTGGACGAGCGGGAGCTGGACCGGCTGGAGGCGATCATCCTGTCGATGACCCCACAGGAGCGAGCCAACCCGTCGATCATCGACGGGTCGCGCCGCCGCCGCATCGCGCGCGGGTCCGGCACCAACGTGCAGGCGGTCTCCCAGCTGGTCAAGCAGTTCGCGCAGATGCGCAAGCTGATGAAGCAGATGGCCCGCGGCAAGATGCCCTCGCTGCAGAGCCTCGTCGGCGGTCGCTGAGCCGCAAGCAGCCGGCTCGGCCGGCTGCGCGCGGATGGTCGTGTCCGGCAAGCAGCCGGCTCGGCCGGCTGCGCGCGGATGGTCGTGTCCGGCAAGCAGCCGGCTGGGCACGGAGTAGCTAACCTCCTCCGCCGTATGTCAGTCAGAGTCCGGCTCACACGGGTGGGCAGCAAAAAGAATCCGATCTGGCGCGTTGTCGTGGCCGACCAGCGCTCACCGCGCGACGGCCGCGTGATCGAGAGCATCGGTCGCTACAACCCGCAGACCGACCCCTCGACGATCGCTATCGACGAGGAGCGCTACCAGCACTGGCTGGCGCGCGGCGCACAGCCCACGGGAACGGTCAAGCAGCTCATCAAGGCGCTGGGCAAGGGTGGCGGCGTGGCCGATACGGCGGAGCAGGCCCCGGCGCCGGAGCAGCCGGTGGTCGAGGCCGAACCGGTCGCCGCTGAACCAGCAGAGCAGGCCGCCGCGCCCGAGGACGCCGGCGAAGGTCCTCCCGAATCGGCCCGCGAGGGGGAGCCGGCGCCGGGCGCCGAGGGCCTCGAGGCCGATCCCGAGGCCGCCGCCGCCCAACGCGACGGCTAGCCCGCCGGAGGACCAACAGCGGTGGAAGACCTCCTCGCCTATCTCGCCCGGACGCTCGTCGACCATCCGGACGAGGTGAGCGTCGAGTCCTTCGAGGAGGACGACGGAACGGTGGTGCTCGAGCTTCACGTGGCCGAGGACGACGCAGGCAAGGTGATCGGCCGCGGGGGCCGCACCGTGGCCGCGATGCGAACGGTCATGAAGGCGGCCTCCGTCCGGCACGGCCACCGCGTGCTCGTCGACGTCATGGATTGACCCTCGTGACCGCCGGCCGGGTGGGCCGACCGCACGGCCTGGACGGCAGCTTCTACGTCGAGGGGGCGAGCCACGATCTCGCGCCCGGCACCGCGGTGATGCTCGGGCGAGAGGTGCACACGGTCGAGCGCCGCGGCGGCACCGACCGGCGGCCGCTCATCCGGCTCGCCGGCATCGAGGACCCGGGCAGCGTGCGGGGAGAGTTGCTCCTGGTCGAGCACGACCTGGAAGACGGCGAATGGCTCGCCGACGATCTGGAGGGGTGCGAGGTCCCCGGCCGGGGCCGCGTGCGCCGGGTGGTCGACGGCCCATCCTGCTCCGTTCTCGAGCTCGAGGACGGGACGCTGGTGCCCTTTGTGTCCGACGCGATCGCGCGCGTGGACGCGAACGCGCGCCGGATCGAGGTCAGGCCGGGGTTCTTCGGATGAGGATCGATGTCTTCACGCTGTTCCCGGACTGGTTTCGCTGGTTCGCAGAACAACGCCACGTGCGCAACGCGCTCGCGCTCGGGCATGAGCTCGAGGTGGTGGACCTGCGGGCGACCACGCCGCTCAAGGCCGGCCAGGTCGACGACACCCCCTACGGCGGGGGGGCGGGAATGGTCATCCGGGTGGACGTGGTGGAGGCTGCACTGAGGGCTCGCTACGGCGAGGATCCGCTCGCCCTGCGCAACGGCCGCCGCGTGCTGGCGCTGTCGGCGGGCGGCCGCCGGCTCGACGACCGGCTCAGCTCGGAGCTCGCCTCAGAGCCGGCCCTCACCCTTCTCTGCGGCCGCTACGAGGGCTTCGACGAGCGCGTGCACGAGCACCTGGCGAGCGATGTGGTGTCCATCGGCCCCTACGTCCTCTCGGGCGGGGAGCTGGCGGCGATGGTCCTGTGCGACACGGTCCTGCGCAAGCTGCCCGGCGCGCTCGGCCACGAGGAGAGCGCGCGAGAGGAGTCGTTCAGCGAGGCCCTCGAGGGAGCGCCCGAGTACCCCCACTACACCCGGCCGTTCGACTGGCGCGGCCACCCGGTTCCCGAGGTTCTGCTGTCGGGAGACCACGCGAAGGTGCGGCGCTGGCGCCTCGAGCGCAGCCGGGCCCGTGCCCAGGTCGAGCGCTGAGCGGGTCGTCTGGGCGGCGAGCGGGTCGCCGGTCCTTCGCTACCATCCCTCCCCGCGCGACGGCTCCGGGGAGGTCGCGCCTCTTTTGTGCCTCCCCTCGGGCCGAGTGCCACCACCGCTCACCAATGTCCGGCGTCATCGAAAGCCTCGAGCGCGCTCAGCTGCGCCGCGTACCCGCCTTCCAGGCGGGTGACCGCGTGCGCGTGCACTTCCAGGTCGTGGAGGGCACCCGCCGCCGTACCCAGGTGTTCGAGGGTGTCGTCCTGAAGCGGCAGGGAAGCGGCGCGCGCGAGACGTTCACCGTCCGCAAGCAGTCCTTCGGCGTCGGCGTGGAGCGGACGTTTCCGCTGCACTCGCCCAAGGTCGAGCGGATCGAGGTGGCAGCCCGCGGAGACGTCCGCAGGGCGAAGCTGTACTACCTGCGCGAGCGCGTGGGCCGCGGCGCCCGCGTCCGCGAGCGGCGCTGGACGGGCGAGGCCGAGCCGGTCGAGGCGGGTGCGATGCCGCCGGACGAAGCACCTCGTCCGGGCGAGGAAGCGCTCGCCGAGCAGGTGGCCGCCGAGGAGGCCTCGGAAGAGGAATCCTCAGACGCCGCGACCGACGAAGGCGCGGGCGAGCAGGCCGCCGCCGAGCCCGCCGAGAGCGATCAGCCGGCCGGCGAGGCGCAGGGGAATGCCGACGACGGCGAGGCCGGCGACGAGGAATCCGGCGACGGAGCGGCCGCCGACCGCGACAGCCGGCGACGAATCCAGGTCCTAGGGCGACCTGGGCCTGGGACGCCCGTGGCGGCACGAAGCAAGGAGAAGAGCGCCCGCAACTCGCTCGTCGAGCTGGTGATGATCGTGGCCGTGGCGCTCGGGCTGGCCCTGGGCATCCAGGCCTTTTTGGTGAAGCCGTTCCGCATCCCGAGCGAGTCGATGGTTCCCACCCTGGAGGTGGGCCAGCGCGTGCTGGTCGACCGCGTCAGCTACCGCTTCAGCGACCCGGGCCGTGGCGACATCGTCGTGTTCAAGCCCCCGGCCGGGGCGGACACCAACAGCTGCGGCAAGCAGCACTCGACCGAGAGTGCCTGCTCGGTGCCGACCGCCCAGCGCTCGGACACCAACTTCATCAAGCGCGTGGTCGCGCTCCCCGGAGACAGGCTGTCGGTGAGGGAGGGAGCGGTCTACATCAACGGCCGCCGCCAGAAGGAGTCGTTCGCCCATCTCGATCCGAGCTGTGAGATCTGCAACCTGCCCGAGCCGATCACCATCCCCAAGGGCCACTACTTCATGATGGGAGACAACCGCGGTGCGAGCGCGGACAGCCGCGAGTGGGGCCCCGTCCCCAAGGATTGGCTGATCGGGCAGGCCTTCATGACCTACTGGCCGCCCGGGCGAATCGGCCTGCTGTAGAGCGCCTCGAGCGGCCCGCGGAGGCGCCGCCGCTGCCTGCGCCGAAGCTGCGCGCGCCCGGCGGCGGACTTCCGCCGTCGGCCGCCCTATGATCGACAGCCATCGTGGGGCAACCGGGGACGTCGGATACCGCACCGCCGCAGCCGCCTCATGACCCCTCCCCGAAGCCGGGACCACCGGCGGAGGGGCCCGCTGGGCCCGAGGCCACCGCGGCAGCCGAGATAGCCGCGGGCAACGGTGACGCGGCGAAACCCGAGACCACCAAGACGGGCACGCGCCGAGAGGCCTCGACCAAGGGCCGGGCTCGTCGCGCCGCCGGCAGCGGTCGCCGCCTGTTCGCCTTCGACCGGGCGCTGGGCGCGCGTTTCGTGGCCGGAGCGGACGAGGCGGGTCGCGGCTCACTGGCCGGCCCCCTCGTCGCGGCGGCAGTGCTGTTCGATCTCGAGCGGCTCACCCTTTCCGACCGGCGTGCACTCAGTCGCTTGAACGACTCCAAACAGCACACCGCCGATGCGCGCGCGGAGCTCTACCCGCTGGTGCTCAGGGCCGCAGCCCGTTCGGTGATCGTGTCGCGCTGCGTGGGTGGGATCGACAGCCGCGGGCTTCACAACACCAACCTCGAGGCGCTGCGGACCGCGCTGATGCGCGTGGCCCGCGACGGCACCGTCTGCCTGGTGGACGGGTTCAAGGTGCCGGAGTTCGGCCACGACCAGCGAGCGGTCATCGACGGCGACTGCCGAAGCGCGGCAATCGCGGCCGCCTCGGTGCTGGCGAAGGTCACGCGCGATCGCTACATGCATCGCGCCGCAGAGCAGCATCCCGGCTGGGACTTCGAGACCAACGTGGGCTACTCGACCCCCGAGCATCGCGCGGCGATCGCCGCCAACGGGGTCTCGCCGCTGCACCGCCTCTCGTTCCAGTCGATCGCCTATACGCAGCTCGCGCTCGAAGGCTGAGCGGGCCTCTCCGGTCAAAAGGCCCCCTCGAGGTGGTCGAGGGCCACGAGGCGCCCCGAGCGGTCCAGGCTGATCCCGATCGCGTCGAAGCGCAGCTCTGCGGCCGGTGCCGAGCCCATCGAGCGCTCTGCCAGCCACTCGCGTGCCATCGCGCGCACCCGTCTGCGTTTGTCGGGTCCGATGGCGACAAACGGGCCGAAGGGACCCGGCTCGCCACCGAACACCCGGGTCTTCACCTCGCAGAAGACCAGGTGCCGCGTGTCGCCTGCCACCAGATCGAGTTCCCCGCGGCGGGTGCGGAAGTTGCGGTCGAGGATCGTGAAGCCGCGGGCCTCGAGATGCTCGGCCGCGAGCCTTTCTCCCAGAGCGCCGAGGCGGCGCCTCGGATCGGGCGGTTCGATCGAGCTCAGCGTGGCCTCGTGTCATCCCGGGCCACGCTAGGACGTCGACCGCGACCTGTGGGTAACGAACGTAACGGTTCTGCGACGGCGACGAAATTGTCACGAACTCCGCGCAGAGTTGTTACAGACGGCGCCCCACACGTTCCCCGGCCCCGCCTAGCGTGGCCGCCATGCTCGCCTCGGTCGCCACCTTTGCCCTCGAGGGCGTGCGCAGCCACGAGGTCACCGTCGAGGTCGACGTCCGGAGAGGCCTCCCGACGTTCACTCTGGTCGGGCTTCCCGACCGGGCCATCCGCGAGTCGCGCGAGCGGGTCCGTGCCGCGCTGCTCAACTCCGGGCTCGACTTCCCGCAGCAGCGGCTGACGGTCAACCTCGCGCCCGCGCACGTGCGAAAGGCCGGCCCGAGCTTTGATCTGGCCATCGCCGTGGGCGTGCTCGCAGCAAGCGGCCAGGTCCCGGCGGCCTCCCTGGAATTCTCCGCGCTCTGCGGCGAGCTCTCGCTCAGCGGCGAGCTGCGCCCCATCCGCGGCGCGCTGGCCACCGCGCTCGGCGCTCGCAAGGCCGGATACCGCCAGCTCCTCGTGCCCACGGACAACGCCGCGGAGGCCGCTCTGGCCCGCGAGGCCGAGCTGCCGGGTCGCATGGAGATCGGTGGGATTCCGACTCTGGAGCGGCTGGCCGAGATGCTGCACGGCCGCTGGACGCCGGAGATCGCCCGGCCGGCGCCCTCGAACGGGCACGGCCCCCGCGGGGGCACCGACCTGACCGACGTGCGCGGTCAGGACGACGCGAAGCGGGTGCTCGAGATCACCGCCGCGGGGGGCCACAACCTGTTGCTGATCGGACCGCCGGGCGCCGGAAAGACGATGCTGGCGCGGCGTCTGCCCGGCATCCTGCCGCCGCCGAGCTTCGAGGAGGCTCTCGAGATCACCCAGGTCCACGGAGCGGCCGGAATCGGCAACGGCCGCCTCGCCACCGAGCGCCCGTTTCGGGCCCCGCACCACACCATCTCCGCCCAGGGGCTCGTCGGGGGCGGCGCGCGCCCGATGCCGGGCGAGATCACCCTGGCTCACCGCGGCGTCCTCTTTCTGGACGAGCTGCCGGAGTTCGCCCGGGGAGCGTTGGACGCCCTCCGTCAGCCACTGGAGGAAGGGCGGGTGGAGATCATGCGCGGACAGCGGACGATCGACTTCCCCGCGAACGCGATCGTCGTCGCCGCATGCAACCGCTGCCCCTGCGCCCGCCCGCCGGACCGCTGCTCCTGCACGGGCCTGGAGCTGGGGCGCTACCTGAGGCGGCTCAGTGGGCCCCTCGTCGACCGCATCGACCTCATCTGCGAGGTCGAGGCGCTGCCGCCTCCCGAGCCGGCAGGGACCGGTGAGGAGCGCCCTGCCGGCTCCGCCGAGTGCCGGGAGCGGGTCATCGACGCCCGCGAGCGCCAGCGCAGGCGGCTCGCGGGCAGCACCGCGGTTTGCAACGGCGACATGGACGGCCGCCTGACTCGCCGCACCGTGCCGTTGGACGGCCCGATGAGCCGGCTGCTCGCCGCCGCCGGCAGACAGGTCACGCTCAGCGGCCGCGGCCACGACCGAGTCCGGCGCGTCGCGCGGACGATCGCCGACCTCGCGGGGCGCGATCGCGTGCAGGCCGGGGACCTCGATGAAGCGCTCACCTACCGACTCAGCGGCTGGGAGCGGCTTGCGGCGTGAGCGAGGTCTGCGACAGATGCCTGCGGCGGGGCTATCTCGTAGGCCATCTGGCACCGCGCATCGCGGGGCTGCTCGAGCGCCCCGGACGCAGGGTCAGCGGCCTGCTCGGGCTGCCGGAGGACGAGTTGGTGGCCGCCGCAGCGCCTCGGCGCGGCGCGGCGGCCCACGCGTTTCTCGACGGCTTCGATGCGCAGCAGACGCGCCTCTCGCTGGAGCGCGAACGGATCATCGCGCTCTGCGTGCACGCCGACACCTATCCCGCGGCGCTGCGGGACCTGTGTGATCCACCGGCGGTCCTGTTCGGGCTCGGCCGGCGAGAGCTGCTGACCGCGCTCGACGGAGAGCCGGTGGTCACGGTTGTCGGGACACGAAGCCCCAGCCCGTACGGCCTCGAGGTGGCGCGGGCCCTCGGGCGCGGGCTGGGCGCGAGCGGAGTGCCGGTGGTGAGCGGCCTGGCGATGGGAATCGACGCGGCTGCACATCTGGGGTGCCTGGACGGCGGCGGTGTCCCCGTCGCCGTGGTGGCCGGGGGACCCGACGTCGTGTATCCCCGCCGCCATCGCCTCCTGCACGAGCGCATCCTTCAGTCCGGCGTGGTGCTGTCCGAGCTGCCTCCCGGAAGCCGCCCCTTTCGCTGGAGCTTTCCGGCCCGTAATCGGATCATGGCGGCCCTGGCCCGCATGACGGTGGTGGTGGAGGCGGCCCAGCCGAGCGGCAGCCTCATCACCGCCGATTTCGCGCGCGACCTCGGGCGGGCGGTGGCGGCTGTTCCCGGGCGGGTCACCTCGAACGTCGCGCGAGGGACGAACAACCTGCTGCGCGACGGCGCGGTGCCGGTCACCCGGACCGAGGACGTGCTGGACGAGCTCTTCGGCGCCGGCATGCGCCTCGTTCCGGCCGCCGTGGCCGCTCCGCCTGAGCCGGGAGACGAGCGCCTGCGGATCGCACTGCGCGCGGCGGAGCGCTTTGCCTCGATCGACGCGATCGCCGGCGAGCTCGGTTGGGCGCCGCAGGAGGTGCGCGCCACCCTCGGCCGGCTCGAGGCGCAGGGCTACCTGGTGCGCGGGGACCTCGGACGCTGGGAGCGGGTGGCCCCGTGAGCGGCGAGTTCTGCTGCTTAGAGGCCCGTGGCCCGAGGGGCCTATCCTCTCCGGCCCGTGACGTCCCCCGCACACCCCCCGCGCCTGTTGACCATCGCCGGGTCGGACTCGGGCGGGGGCGCGGGCATCCAGGCCGACCTGAAGGCCTTCGCCCGCTGCGGGGTCCACGGAATGACCGCCATCACCGCGATCACGGCCCAGAACACGGTTGCCGTCCGCGCGGTCTACCCGTTGTCCCCGGAGGCGATCGTCGAGCAGGTCCGTGCCGTGGCGGAGGACATCGGTGTCGACGCGGTGAAGATCGGGATGCTGGGGACCGCGGAGACCATCGCCGCCGTGGTCCGGGCGCTGGAGCTCGTGCCCCGGGCGCCGGTGGTGCTCGACCCGGTGATGGTGGCCGAAAGCGGCGCCCAACTGCTCGACGACAACGCGAGGGAGGCGCTCCGCGGGGGGCTCCTGCCGAAGGCAGCGGTGGTCACCCCAAACCTCGCCGAGGCCGCGGCCCTGGCGGGAGAGGACGCCGGAAGCGGTGCGGAGGCGCTGGCCCGCCGCATCCACGCGCTCGGTCCGGATGCGGTCGTGGTCACCGGCGGCCACCGCGAGGAGGGCACGGACCTGTTCTTCGACGGGGATCGCCTCGTGGAGATCGAGGGCGAGCGCCATCCCGGCGGCGCGTCCCATGGTTCGGGCTGCACCCACTCATCCGCCCTGGCGGCGCAGCTGGCGCTGGGGGCCGATCCGCTCGAGGCCGCCCGGCGCGCGAAGGAAATCGCCTCGGAGGCGGTCGCCAACGGGCTGCGGGGGCTCGGCGCGGGGGCGGGTCCCGTCGACGTGATCGGCTTGAGGCGGCGAGCCGAAGCGCGTTAGCGACCGGAGGTTCAGACCTCGATGCCCTGCGCGGCCAGCCAGCCGGCCACCGGCTCGGCCGGACTGCCGTCGAACTCGGCCCGCGCGGCCAGTCGCAGCAGCTCGTCGCGGTCGGCGCCCAGCTCGGTGCGGCGATAGGCGAGGTAGGTCGCCACCGCAACGACCATCACCGCCACCGGATCCTCGTCCTGCGGATCGATGGCCCCCTTCGCCTCCTCGAGCTCCTGGGCGAGGTTCGGGGCGGCGGTCACCGGCTCGTCGCGGTCGGCGAAACGCTCCAGCAGATACGCGGAGGCCTCCTCTGCGCCGGTGGGATCGCACACCTCGGCGGCGCGGTGCACCACCGCGGCGATCGTCGGAGTGCCGGTGTCCTCAGCCGGCCGCACCGCTGCCTTCCGCCGTCCGTGCTGACGGGCCTTGGCTCATGTTGCGGCGCTACCCGGCCGGGTCGGTGGACAAACGCCAGGTCGGCGGGTACGCAGCCGGCGCGTGACATAATCGGGCCGCTGCCCACAAGGCGGCACCGCACCCCATCCCGGAGGAATCCAGATCAAGTTCTTGCGCATGAAGCCCGGTCACGGCGAGGTTCTCCTCGCGGAGGGCGACCCGCGCGTGCGCGAGGAGGAGGAACGGCTGGTCGAGGCCTTCCGGCGACAGCTCGACGAGGGGATGTGGGCCGCGGTGCCCACCACAGACCCCGCAAGCGGCCGGCGCGAGGCCCGGATGGTGAGGCAGTACGGCGACATACCGAGCGGCGCGGAGCGGGTGATCTTCTTTCCCCGCGCCTCCGGTGGCTGACGGGGCGAACGTGCTGCTCGCGCTTCTCGTTCTCGCGCTCATCGCCATCGTCCTCGCCGCGCCGTTGGTGGTCCGGACGGCACGAAGCTGGCACCGCCGCCGCGCCGAGCGACGCGGCGCCCGCGCGTCCGACCCGCTCGATATCGACCTCTACGACCCCGGCCGCGAGCGCCGCGCCGAGCAGCGTGCTCGCGAGCTCCTGCGCTCGTGCGTGAACGACGAGGAGTGGGGGATGTACCGCGACCTGGGGTTCATCCGGGTCCTGGGACGGCAGGCCGGGCGCGGCGCGGAGCGCACCGGGGGACGCGCTTACGCCTATCTCGTGTACCCGCACAAGCCGGTGGTGGCCTACGTGCCGGAAAGCGGTCGGCTGCTCAGCGAGTACTGCGTCGAGTTTCCGGATCTGTCCGGAGGGGGCGGTCGCCACCGGTTGCCGGCCTCGGACGACGTATTGGCGAAGTGGATGGCGCTCACCTCCGACGAGGAGCGGGTCATCCGGCGCGCGAACATGCACCTCGTGGGCCGCCAGCTGGACCCTGCGCGGCTGCGGCGTGACCTCTGGCGCCTGGCCGAGTGGGAGCGACGCCGCCATCGGGGCGGCGAGGTTCCGCAGGGCAGCCGGTGAGCGGCGACCTCCGGCGTCGCAGCCGGGTCCTTCTGGACGGCCCGCAGCGGGCCGGCGCCAGGGCCCAGCTGAAGGGCATCGGCTACGACGACGAGGCGCTCGCTCGCCCGATGATCGGGATCGCCAACACGTGGACCGAGACAATGCCCTGCAACTTCCACCTGCGCCGTCTGGCGGAGCGGGTGAAGGAGGGCGTCCGAGCCGCGGGCGGCACGCCGATGGAGTTCAACACGGTGGCGATATCGGACGGGATCACGATGGGGACCGAGGGCATGCGGGCCTCGCTGGTCAGCCGCGAGGTGATCGCCGACTCGATCGAGCTGGTCGCACGCGCCCATATGTTCGACGCCGTGGTCGCGCTGTGCGCCTGCGACAAGACGATCCCCGGATGCGTCATGGCCCTGGCCAGGCTGGACGTGCCCAGCCTGATGCTCTACGGCGGCTCGATCGCGCCCGGCAAGTGGCGCGGAAAGGACGTGACTCTCCAGGAGGTCTTCGAGGGGATCGGCGCGCACGCCGCGGGTGACATCAGCGACGACGAGTTGAAGGACCTGGAGGACCACGCGAGCCCCGGAGCCGGGGCATGCGGCGGCCAGTTCACGGCCAACACCATGGCGATGGCGTTCGAGGTCCTCGGGATCTCTCCCACCGGGACCTCGATGGTGCCCGCCGAGGACGGCAAGAAGGGCGACGTCGCCGAGCAGTGCGGCCGGCTCGTTCTCGACGTGCTCGAGCGCGACCTGCGGCCGAGCCAGATCATCACCAAACCGGCGCTGGAGAACGCGGTGGCCGCCGGGGCCATGTCCGGCGGGTCCACGAACCTGGTGCTGCACCTGCTCGCCGTGGCCCACGAGGCGGGCGTCGATCTGGACATCGACGACTTCGACCGCATCGCCTGGGGGACTCCGCTGCTCTGCGACCTGAAACCCGGCGGCCGCTACGTGGCCACCGACCTGTATCGCGCCGGCGGCATCCCCGTGGTGGTCCGCCGGCTGAAGGAGGCCGGCCTGCTGCACGAAGACGCGCTGACCGTCGGCGGGCCGACCCTCGGCGACGTGGCCGACAGCGCTGAGGAGACCGAGGGCCAGGACGTCGTGCGGCCCGTGTCCGACGCGCTCAAGCCGAACGGGGGCTTCGCCATCCTGCGGGGCAACATCGCGCCCGAGGGCTGCGTGGTGAAGCTGTCGGGACACGACCGGATGGAGCACCGCGGCCCGGCGCGGGTGTTCGAGTCCGAGGAGGACGCGTTCGCTGCAGTCATGGCCAAGGAGATCGAGGCGGGCGAGGTCGTGGTCATCCGCAACGAGGGCCCGAGCGGCGGACCGGGCATGCGCGAGATGCTGCACGTGACCGCGGCGCTCGTGGGGGAGGGGCTGGGCGACTCGGTCGCGCTTCTGACCGACGGTCGCTTCTCGGGTGCCACCCACGGGTTCATGGCCGGCCACGTGGCGCCGGAGGCCCCCCACGGCGGGCCGATCGCCGCGCTCCGAGACGGCGACACCGTGGTCTTCGATGTGGCGAGCCGGGAGTTGAACGTCGAGCTGAGCGACGAGGAGCTGAGCGAGCGGCTGGACGGTTACGAGCCGCCGGCCCCGAAGTACGACCGAGGGGTCCTGGGGAAGTACGCGCGCCAGGTGGGGTCGGCCTCAGAGGGCGCGGTCACCGGCTGAGGCCCGCTGCCGGGCGACGCGGATCAGACCGGCTCTGAGCGCCCGGCCACCGGCTCCCGGTCCTCGGCGGCGCCGGTCTCGGCCAGGAAGCCCAGCAGCAGGTCGTTGAAGGCCCCTGGCCGCTCCGCCATGGGCACGTGGCCGGTGTCGCGCATGACCACCTTGCGGCTGTCGGAGATCAGGCGCTCGAACTCCTCGGCGTCCCGAACCGGGATGATCGCGTCGTCCTCTCCCCAGACGATCAGCGTCGGGCAGCCGACGTCGGGCAGCCGCTCGCGGAAGTCGTACTCCAGGCAGGCCCGCAGCGCGTCGTCGAAGCCCGGCTTGCCGGCGCCCTTGAAGAACCCCTCATAGGCCAGGTCCGCCCGGATGAGACGTGGATGGCGAGCCACGAAGGCGAGCGACAGGTGGCGCGACAGCGGGCGCGCGGCCAGCTCCCGGTGGCGGGCCGCGGTGTTGGCGGCCAGCGCGGTGGCCACCCGTCCGATGGTGAGGATCGGCGCCCGAGCCGTGCTCGCGGTCGAGATGCCGGCGGCCGACACGAGCACGAGGCGCGAGACCCGCCCCGGAAACTGAATGGAGGTCTCGGCCGCGACGAACCCGCCCATCGAGTTGCCCACCAGTGCCACCGGACCGAGGTCGAGCCGCTCGCAGAAGCGCTCGACCGTCCGGCCGTAGTGGGAAATGGTGATGCGCTCCGCCGGCTCCGGGCTGAGCCCGAAGCCGGGCAGGTCGAGCGCCAGCACGCGGCGATCCTGCGCCAGTCGCGGCAGGTTCTCCAGCCAGTTCTGCCATTGGCCGCCCAGGCCATGGACCAAGACCACCGGCTCCTCCTCGCCGGAGCCCAAGTCGACGTAGTTCACCGGGGTACCGTCGACATCGACCCGCCTGAGAAGTCCACCCCAGTCGAGGCCCCGCCAGCTCGGCTCGGCGGCGGCGCCGTAGCCGCCGTCGGCGTCACGGTCGCGGCGCGGGCTGGCCGGCGGCGCGGCGAAGGAGAGCGATCTGCGGGCCATCGGCCCTACTGTAGGGGCCGTGGCCAGGATTGCGCTCGATATCGACTCGACACTTCACCACTACTGGGACCTACTCCAGCGGGTGGCCCGCGAGCGCTACGGGGTAGATCTCCCTTACGAGGATCAGCGCGACTGGGGCATCACGGTGCTCGAGCGCGACGCGGTGATCCACTGCGTCGAGGAGACCCATTCCGAGGACAACATCGCGGGCGCTGTCCCTTACCCCGGGGCGGTTGAGGCCGTGAGCTCCTGGCACAGCGACGGCCACTGGATTCACGTCACGAGCCACCGCCGCGCCGCCTCGGCGGCGGCCACCGCGGCCTGGCTGGAGACCATCGGGCTGCCCTACGACGACCTGCACTGCTCGTTCGACAAGGTGTCGCGCTGCGTCGAGCTGGAGGTGGACGTGCTGATCGACGACAGCCCGGTGAACATCGTGAAGGCCAGGGAGGCCGGGATCGTGCCAGCAACGATCGTGCACCCCTGGAACGAGGAGCTCGTGGAGCGAGACGGCGTGATCGGCGCGCGCGACTGGGAGGGGCTCAAGGCCGCGCTCGACCCGGTGCTGGCCGGCATCGGGGACGCCGGATCGTAACGTCGCCCGCTCGGGGTGTTTGCAAGACTCGGCGGATGGCGGCGGCGAGGCGCACCACCCTCTCACTGCGCGAGCCCGAACGGGCCGCCCGTGCGCTCGTGCCCGGCGACGAGCTGAAGCACCACCTGCCCGGGGTCGAGCCCGAGCGCAGGCTGACCGACTGGGGCCGCTCGGAGCGGGTCGAGGGGGCGTTCGACCGCACCCTGCTGGAGTTCTTCTACCGCTACTGGTTCCGCGCCGAGGTGGAGGGGATCGAGAACGTGCCCGCCACCGGCGGCGCGCTGCTCGTGTCCAACCACTCCGGGGCGCTGCCCCCCGACGCCGTGATGATCGCGAAGGCCATCCGCGAGGAGCACACCAAGCCGCGTCCGGTCAACATCACGGTCGAGCACTTCTTCAAGGGCTATCCGGGCTTCTCGATGCTGGTGGCGAAGATCGGCTGCGTGGCGGCGCACCCGGCGAACGTGCAGCGCCTGCTCTATGACGAGGAGCAGCTCGTGCTCGTCTTCCCCGAGGGTCGCAAGGGCACCGAGAAGCTGTACACCGACCGCTACCGGCTGCGCCGGTTCGGACGCGGCGGCTTCGTGGAGGCGGCCATGCGGGCCCGGGCGCCGATCGTTCCGGTCTGCGTGGTGGGGGCCGAGGAGGCGGCTCCCGTGTTCGCCCAGGTCGGGCTCATGAAGCGGCTCACGGGGCTGCTCTACTTCCCGATCACGCCCACCTTTCCCCACTTCGGGATCCCGGGGATGCTGGGCTACCTCCCGGCCAAGTTCAAGCTGCGTTTTCTCGAGCCGATCCGTTTCGACGACGACAACCTGCTGCAGGACAAGTCGCTGGTGCAGACCGTCGCCCACGACGTGCGCGCCAGGATCCAGGAGAACCTCTGGGACATGCTGGCCCGGCGCAAGTCGGTCTGGTTCGGGTAGGCCGTGGACTCGCGACGCATCCTCGTCACCGGGCTGTCCACCTATTGGGGTGGCCGCCTGGCCCGCGCGCTCGAGCGCTTCCCCGAGGTCGAAGCAGTGATCGGCGTGGCCGACGAGGAGCCGCAGGTGGAGCTGGAGCGCACCGAGTTCGTGAAGGTCGGCGCCCAGCACGCGCTGCTGAGGCGAGTGGTGGAGGCGGCCGAGATCGACACCGTGGTGGACACGCGGCTGGTCGTCGATTCGCCCAGCACGTCCCCCTCCAAGGCGCACGAGAACAACGTGATCGGGACGATGAACATCCTGGCCGCCTGCAGCGCGCCGGGCTCACCGGTAAGGAAGGTGGTGTTCAAGTCCTCCACCCACTTCTACGGCTGCGAGCAGGACGACCCCGCGTTCTTCGACGAGACGATGGGGCGCCCGCACCAGCCGACGACGCCGATCGAGCGGGACATCGTCGAAGCCGAGGCCTCGACGGCGGAGTTCGCCGGACGCAAGCCCGAGGTATCGGTGTCGGTCCTGCGCTTTACCAACGTGCTGGGGCCCAGCGTCCACACCTCGCACGTCGACCTGCTGTCGCTCCCGGCGGTGCCGCTCATCCTCGGGTTCGACCCCCGCTACCAGTTCGTGCACGAGGACGACGTTGTGCACGCCCTGGAGCATGCGGTGGTCCACGACGTGCCCGGCGTGTTCAACGTGGCAGGCGACGGCGTGCTCGCTCTGAGCGAGGTGGCCGGCCTCCTGGGCAAGCCCTATGCGCCCATCCTGCCTCCCTGGGGCACGGGTCTGGCGGCCTCCGTGCTCCGTCGCGTCGGCCTGCGCATTCCGCCCGAGATGCTCGCCCAGCTGCGCTTCGGGCGCGGGGTCGACAACCGGCGTTTCAAGGCGGCCGGCTTTCGCTACCAGCACACCAGCCGCGAGACCGTGCTGCGGCTCGGCGAGCACCTCCGGCTGCATCCGGTTCTGCGAGGTGCCCAGGAGCCCTACCGCTACGAGCGCGAGGTGGAGGAGTTCCTGCGCTGGAGCCCCCACGTCCGCGGCGCCCGGGAGAGGGGCGGGGCGGCACTGGTGCCGCCGGTGCCCCCGGACGCCGACCGGCTGGCCGTCGCGGAGCGCCGCGCCGCCGCCGCCGAGGTGGCCGCGGCCGAGGCGCTGTCCCGGGCCGAGGAGGCCGAGGCGACGGCAGAGACGCGCGCCGACGAGGCCGCCGAGCGGGCCGTCGCGCGGGCGAAGAAGGCCGAGCGCCGGGCCGCGGGCGCGGCGCTGAAGGCCACCGAGCGGGCCAAGAAGGCCGAGCGCAGGGCTCTCGAGGCGGCCGAGCGCGCCGAGGCGGCAGCGGAGCGGCCCGGCCCCGGGCCCGCCCCCGAGCCGGCGCCCGAACCCAAGCCGGGGCCGCCCGAGGAGCCGCGCCCCGAGCCGCAGCCCCCGGCACGCCCTCCGGCGCCGGGTGTGCTCGCCACCGACCACTACGACGACCTGGAGGCCGACGAGGTGGTCGCCCTGCTGGCCTCGCTCGAGCGCGCCGACCTCGAGCTCTTGCGCGAACACGAGCGCAAACACGCCAACCGCACGGCGGTGATCGAGGCGATCGAGGCGCTTCTCGGCGGGTCGCCATCCCGCTTATAGAGCGAAAAATCGCACAATCGGCGCTGCAACGGATTTCCCACGGCCCGCACCTGCCGGAGCGGTCCCTACACTGACTTCACCCCCAGCATGAGGCACAAGTGGTTCATCCTCGTCGCGGTGCTGGTGCTTCTCCTGATAGGAGGAGCCGTTGCTGCCTACGCGTACGACTCCTCGCGCGAGGATCAGATCGCCAAGGGAGTCACGATCGCCGGCGTCGACGTGAGCGGGATGGACGCTCAGGAGGCACAGCGGCACGTCGCCGCGCAGCTGAAGCCGGCCCTCGAGCAGCCCGTGCGGGTGGACTTCCGGCGCCAGAGCTTCGTCCTGTCCGCCGAGAGGGCGCGCGTGCGAGCCGACGTGGCCGGCATGGTCGACGAGGCCCTGAGCGAGAGTCGCGACGGCAACATCCTCAGCCGCGTCGCCCGCGATCTCACCGGCGAGGAGGAGCGTGCCCAGGTGGGTGCGCGCGTGAGCTACTCGCCCGAGGCGGTCATGAGGCTCGTGCGGCGGGTCAAGCGCAGGGTCGACCGCCCCGCGCGCGACGCAACGATCGAGTTCCCGACGGTGGTGACCGTCAAGGAGCAGAACGGCCTCCGGGTCGACGGTGCAGCGTTGCGGCAACGGGTCGAGCAGGCGCTGAGCGTTCCCGGAGTGGATCGGGTGGTCGAGACCCCCGCCCGCATCATCAGGCCGAAGGTCACACAGGCCGAGCTGGCCCAGAAGTACCCGTCGCTGCTGGTGGTCGACCGCGGCAGCTTCGCGCTGCGGCACTACAAGAACCTGAAGCTCCAGCGCGAGTACATCGTGGCCATCGGCGCGGTCGGCTTCGACACGCCTGTAGGCATGTACCACATCCAGAACAAGGCGGTGAACCCCGCCTGGAGCGTGCCCAACAGCGCCTGGGCCGGCAGCCTGGCCGGCACCGTCGTGCCCGGCGGGACGCCCGAGAACCCGCTCAAGGCCCGCTGGATGGGCATCTACGACGGCGCCGGCATCCACGGGACCGATCAGGTCGGCACGCTGGGCACCGCCGCCTCGCACGGCTGCGTCCGGATGGCGATCCCGGACGTGATCGAGCTGTACGACCAGGTTCCCGTCGGCGCCCCGATCTACATCGCCTGACGGCTCGGGAGCGCCCCCACCGGCGTCATCGTCGCTCGCCGTGCCCAAGCGGCGAAACCTCGACCGGAACGCTCCCGCGGACACTTGGTCGAGCCTTGCCGCCGATGCGGGGCCAAACCTCGCTCAGCGCCCACGGAGCGTGTTCCGGTCGAGCTTTCCGCGGGGATACCCGTGGGGCGCAACACCCCGTAGCAGGGGTGGGAAGCTCAAACGGAACGCTGGTCCGAGGGGTTTGCTCGAGCTTTGCCACCTATGCGGTGGCGAACCTCAATGGGGCTCTGGGCGCGGTCGCTTTCTTGAGGTGCCCGCCCCCCGGTCCCGCCGTCGCCTAGCGCCCGCCCACCCCGATCTCGCCGATCGGGATCTCCTCCCAGCCCCTCTGCTCCAGGAGGTCCTGCCGGCCGGTGTGTCGAATGCAGAGGGTGCCGATGAACACGCCCCGCTCGCGCTTTCGCAGGACGGCGTACCACATGGTGGAGGCGTCGCTCGGACCCTGGATCGGGTGCCAGGGTGCGAGCGGCCTGTCGCGGTCGTCCACGAGGCCCGCGTCGGCGAGCTGGTTGCGGGTCGCGACCCGCCCGTCCTGAGTGTTGACGAAGAACGCGCCCACGCGTCCAGAGGCTAGCCCCGAGGGCCCCGGCGGCCACTGGGAGGCCGCGCTGGCGCGCTTCGAGGACTGGGAGCGCGTCCGCGGCATGGCCGATAAGACCCGCCGGGCCTATGGCGCGGATCTCGGCCAGCTCGCGGCCTGGGCCACGGCGCACGGGCTGGGCCCCACCGAGCTCGGCCACCGCGAGCTGCGGCTCTTCGCCGGGTGGCTGTCCGAGAACGGCGCCGCGCGCTCGACCGTGGCCCGCAAGCTGGCCGCCGTCCGCACCTTCTACCGCCAGCTGGTGGAGCGCGAGGAGCTCGAGGCCAATCCGGCGGACCTGGTGGCCCGGCCCAAGAAGGACTCCTACCTGCCGCGGGTGCTCAAGCCGTCGGAGGTGGCCGCGCTGCTCGAGCGCATCCCTGCCACGTCGCCGCTCGAGCTGCGCGACCGGGCGTTGCTCGAGCTGGCCTACGCCGCGGGCCTTCGTGCCGACGAGCTGGTGAAGCTGGACATGGGCAGCGTCGATCCCGATGCCGAGGAGGTGCGGGTCGAGGGCAAGGGCGGCCATACGCGCGTGATTCCCGCCGGCGAGCACGCCTGGCGCGCGCTCGACCGCTACCTGGCCCGTGGTCGTCCCCTGCTCGCCGGCGCAACCGACGGGCCGTTGTTCGTATCCAAGTCGGGCCGGCGGCTCTCCACCTCGGATGTGCGCCGGCGCCTCGCGCGGCAGGCGCGTCAGGCGGGGATCTCCCCCCACACACTGCGGCACTCGTTCGCCACGCACCTGCTGGAGGGGGGAGCCGACCTGCGGGCGATCCAGGAACTGCTCGGGCACGCGTCGATAAGCACCACCCAGACGTACACTCGGGTCGAATCAGGCCGTCTTAAACGCGTGTACGCACGCTCGCATCCGAGGGCGTGACGTGGGAGTGCCGAGTGGAGACGAAGCTGAATGCGAACGACGCCGGAGAGCTCGCTGCCCGTGCGAGCCAGGAGGGGTGGGACCTCGACCGGCTGATCGACGAGGCGGCTCAGACCGCCGCGCGAGTGCTCGGGACCGACTCCGTGCAGGTCCTCGAGCCCGGCGGCGACGGCGGTGGCCTGACCGTCCGGGCGGCCCACGGAGCTCCGGCGCCGGCCGCCGCCGAGCCGGCCGCGCGGGCGCTGCAGGCTGACGGGCCGGTTGTTCTCCAGAGCGCGGTGGCGGCCCCGATCCGGATGGAGGGCGCGCCGTTTGCCGTGATCGAGGCCCGCAGCCTGAGGCCGCGCCGTTTCAGCCAGGACGAGGCTCGCTTTCTCCAGTCGCTCGCCGACGTTCTCGGAACGGCGGCGGAGCGAACGGCCCGCGACGCGGAGAGGCGAGACAGCGAGGACCGCTTCCGTGAGCTGGCCGACGCGCTGCCCGCGCTCATGTGGATCGTCGACGCGGACGGGCAGGTGACCTTCGTCAACGAGGGCTGGCTGAAGTTCACCGGTCGCACGGTCGAGGAGGAGCTCGGCGACAGCTTCGGCCTGAGCGCCCACCCGGACGACCGCGACGAGCTCGTGGCCGCTTGGCGGGACAGCTTTGCCCGGCGCGAGGAGTTTCGCCACGAGTACCGGCTGGTCCGCAGCGACGGCGTCCACCGCTGGGTGCTGGAGGTCGGCGCGCCCCGCTTTGCCGACGGCGAGTTCGTCGGCTACGTGGGCCTGGCCACCGACATCCACGAGCGGCGCGCCGTGGAGGAGGCGCTGCGGGAGTCGGAGGCCGGCTTCCGCGAGCTGGCCGACACCGCGCCGGTGATGATGTGGACGACCGACACGGACGGCCTGGTGACCTTCGTGAACGCCGGCTGGCTGCGCTTCACCGGCACCAGCCTGGAGGAGGAGGTGGGCGACACCTGGTCGCTCGGGGTGCACCCCGACGACGCGCCCGCCATGCTCGCCAGCTGGGACCGCTCGGTGGAGGGCCGCACTTCGTGGGAGGCCGAGTACCGGCTGCGCGACCGCTGGGGCGAGTTCCGTTGGATCGTGGATAGGGGCGTGCCCCGCTATGAGGCCGGCCGGTTCGTCGGTCACGTGGGCACGGCGATCGACATCCACCAGCGCAAGACGATGGAGGCGCAGCTGGAGGAGTCGTACCTGCGCGAGCACCGGATCGCGGAGACCCTGCAGCGCAGCCTGCTGCCCGAGCGGCTGCCTCGGCTGGAGGGTCTCGAGCTAGCGGCGCGCTACCTCCCGGCCGTGCGGGGGGCGGCGATCGGCGGCGACTGGTACGACGCTCTCGAGCGCCCGGACGGGCGAGTGGCGCTGGTGGTGGGCGACGTGGTGGGCCACGGGCTGCGTGCCGCCGCGACGATGGGTCAGCTCCGCAACGCGTTCCGCGCGTACGGGCTCGTGGAGTCGTCGCCGTCGGCGGTGGTGGCGAGCATCAACCGGTTGGTGATGAGCGGTCCGGAGGAGGTCATGGCCACCGTGCTCTACCTCGTGCTCGACCGGGAGACCGGCGAGGTGACGTTCACCAGCGCCGGCCACCCACCGCCTCTGGTCCTTGAGCCGGACGGCCCGCGCTTTCTGGAGAGCGGCCGCTCGGTGCCCGTCGGTGCCGCGGACCCCACCGCCTTCCGCGAGGGCGCCGACGTCGTGGCGCCGGGCTCGACCCTGGTTCTCTACACGGACGGGCTGATCGAGCGCCGCGGCGTTCCCCTCGAGCGCAGGCTCCAGCAGCTCGCTCAGACCGCCGGCGAGGCCGAGCCGGCGCTCGAGCGCCTGTGCGAGGCCGTGCTGCACGGCCTACTGGCCGACGAGGATCCCGAGGACGACGTGGCTCTGCTCGTGGTCCGGCCCCAGCTGACCGACAGCGACCGGATCGCCCTGTCGCTCCCCGCCGAGCCGGAGTCGCTGGTGGGGCTGCGCCGGCGGCTCGGTCGCTTCCTGCACGCGGCCGGGGCCACCGATGCCGAGGCCTTCGAGATCACGCTGAGCGTCTGCGAGGCCGCCGGGAACGCGATCGAGCACGCCTACGGCCCCGTCGACGCCAGCTTTCGGGTCGAGGTCACCTCCGACGGCGCGGACGTGGTGGCCAACGTGCGAGACGAGGGAGCCTGGCGTGAGCGGCGGGGCGAGCACCGGGGCCGCGGGCTGAAGATCATGGACGGGTTGATGGACGAGGTTGACGTGGCCCACGCCGACGGCGGTACCGTGGTCACGATGCAAAGGCGGTTGACGGCGCAGCAACGCGGGTGAGCGCGGCGGCAGAGATCGCCGTCCAGCGGCGCGGCGGCTCGGTGGTGGCCCACCTGGCCGGCGAGGTGGACATGACCAATGCGGGCTACGTGCGCGACGAGTTGCTCGGCTCGATGCCCAACGACGCCCTGGCGCTCGTGCTGGAGCTGGGAGGCTGCCGCTACCTGGACTCGGCAGCGATCGAGGTCCTGTTCGACATCGTCCGGCGGCTTGGCCGGCGGCGCCAGGAGCTGCGGCTGGTGGTCCCGGCGGAGTCGCCCCTGAAGCGGCTGATCGAGCTCACCGATCTCGGGAGCGTGGCGCCGGTGTACGAGAGCGAGGCGGCAGCGCTCGGCCAGTAGTCTGCGAGCCGAGCCGCGAGCACACCAGGAGGAAGGGGACCATGGCGCACGAATCGCCGAAAAGGATCCGCAATGTGGCCTTGGTGGGCCACCGGGGCAGCGGGAAGACGTCCGTGAACGAGGCACTCCTGTTTGATGCGGACGCGATCAACCGGCTGGGCTCGGTGGCAGACGGAACCACCGTGTCGGACTCGGCAGCCGACGAGAAGGCGCGCGAGATGTCGATCTCGGCGAGCCTCTCGTCGTTTCGCTGGAACGACCGCAAGATCAACCTGATCGACACCCCTGGCGAGCCGAGCTTCATCGCCGACGCGCTGGCCGCGCTCCGCGTGGCCGAGGGCGCCGTCTTCGTGGTGAACGGCGTCATGGGCGTGGAGGTGAGCACGAGCCGCCTGTGGGAGCGCGCCTCAGACCTGGGCCTTGCGCGCATCGTGTTCGTGAACATGCTCGACCGCGAGCGTGCCGACTTCTTCCGCGCGCTGGACTCCCTCAAGCAGGCCTTCGGCGCGCATGTGGTGGCCACCGAGATCCCGATCGGCTCGGAGCACGAGCTCCAGGGCGTGGTCGACCTGATCGACATGACGGCCTTCCGCTACGACGGAGCCGGGCGCGACAACTGCGAGCAGATCGAGATTCCCGCGGAGCTTCGCGAGCAGGCCGAGGAGTACCGCGAGAAGCTCATGGACGAGGTGGCCGAGGTCTCCGACGAGCTGATGGAGCGCTATCTCGAGGGCGAGGAGATCTCCCACGAGGAGACGGTGAGCGCGCTCAAGACCGGCGTCACCGAAGGCCGGCTCTTCCCGGTCACCTGTGGCGCCGCCACCCGCAACCTCGGGATCAACCGGCTGCTCGAAGCCTTCGTCGAGGACCTGCCCTCGCCGGCCAAGAAGGGGCCCGTGGAGCTGGAGGGAGTCACCCTCGAGCCCGACGAGGACAAGGACATGGTCGCCTTCGTGTTCAAGACGCTGGCCGATCCCTACGCGGGGCGCGTGAACCTGTTCCGCGTCTACCAGGGGGTCATGAAGCACGACTCACACGTCCACAACTGCCGGGCGCACGTCAAGGAGCGCATCGGCCAGCTGCTCGTTCCGCAGGGCAAGGAGAACGAGCACGCGGACGAGTTCGGCCCGGGCGACATCGGCGCGGTGGCCAAGCTCAAGGAGACCCATGCGGGCGATGTGCTCGCCGACCAGGACCTCGAGATCCCGCTCGGGCTGCCCGACATGCCGCGGCCCGTCATGGCGTTCGCCATCGAGGCCAAGGCCAAGGGTGACGAGGAGAAGATGGGGCAGGCGCTGCGGCGGCTGCAGGAGGAAGACCCCACGATCGACTTCCACCGCGACGAGCAAACCGGCGAGCAGATCCTGGCCGGCATCACCCAGATCCACGTCGAGGTGATCGTCGGGCGCATGAAGGAGCGCTTCGGGGCCGAGGTGGAGCTCCACCCGCCGCACGTGCCGTATCGCGAGGCGATCAAGAGCAGCGCCAAGGCGCATGCGCGCTACAAGAAGCAGACCGGCGGCCGCGGCCAGTTCGCCGACTGCCACATCGAGATCGAGCCGCTGGCTCAGGGCGAGGGGTTCGACTTCGTGAACGCCATCAAGGGCGGCGTGATCCCCGGCGGCTTCATCCCGGCGGTTCAGAAGGGTGTGGTGGAGGCGATGGTCGCCGGCGTGGTCGCCGGCTTCCCGGTGCAGGATGTGCGCGTGAGGCTCTACGACGGCCAGCACCATTCCGTCGACTCCTCGGAGATGGCGTTCAAGATCGCCGGCTCGATGGCCTTCAAGGACGCGATGCAGAACGCCCATCCGGTGTTGATGGAGCCGATCATGACCGCCACGGTGGCCGTGCCGGAGCAGTACGTGGGCGACGTGATCGGAGACCTGAACTCCCGCCGAGGCCGTCCGCTCGGAATGGAGCCGAAGGGCGCCGTGACCGAGGTCAAGGCCGAGGTGCCGATGGCTGAGATGCTGAGCTACGCACCCGATCTGCGCGCGATCACCGGCGGCCAGGGCGAGTACTCACTCGAGCTCGCCCGCTACGAGGAGATCCCGGCGCACGTGGCCCAGCAGGTGGTGCAGGAGATGCAGCGGGAAGAAGCTGTCAGGGCTTAGTCCGGGCGGCACCCTGGCCTATCATCGGCCTGGTGAAGAAGGAGCTCAGGCCGATTCACGACGTCGTGGCCTGCGACGTCTGTGGCCGCACGATCCTCAAGGGCGAGCGCACAGAGCCCTACCTCGCGCCCGGCGGGCAGCGCCAGCAGGTGTGCGACCTGTGTTACGGGCGCGCCGAGCATCACGGCTGGATCCGCGAGTCGGTCGCCGAGAGCATGCCGGCCCGCACGCCGCGGGCCGAGCCGCGGCGGGGCGTGCTGGGACGCTTTCGCCGGCGCGGGCCGGTCGAGGCCCCCCAGCCGCAGCCGGCAGAGGTCGAGAGCTCAGCGTTCGCCGATCAGGAAGCCTCGCACGGGACGCCCAACGGCGCCGAGGGCGCCGACCTCGGCCAGGAGCCGGCGCCCGCGCCGCCTCCGCGTGAGCGGCCTCGCTCACGGCCTAAGGACCCCCGCCACGTGCGGGCCGTGCCCACCACCGCCCCGGCGAAGGTGGAGCGTGCCCTCGAGCTGTTCAACGGCTCCGACCACCATCGCACCATCGCGGGGCTGGCCCGCACGCTGGGGCCGCCGCTCGTGGGCGCCCAGCCCGATCCCGACCAGCCGGGAGAGGTGTCGCTCGTCGTCGCCTGGGAGCTGTCCTGGTACCGCTTCCGGATCGACCTCGGGGACGAGGGCGACCCGGTGATGATGCTGGCCAAGGGTGAGGAGCTCGACCAGCTCGACGAGTCCCTCCAGTCGTGGAACGCCAGCACCGACGCCGACGGGCGCGTGGTGGCGGATGGCGCCGCGGGCGACTAGCAGTCCCTGACCCGGTGAAGGTCGTCGTCAACGTCGACGGGGGCGCGCGCGGCAACCCCGGGCCCGCGGCGGTGGCCGCGGTGGCGGCCACGCCCGAGGGGGAGCCGCTGGACGAGCGCAAGGCCACCATCGGCGAGGCCACCAACAACGTGGCCGAGTACCGCGCGCTGCTGCTGGGCCTCGAGCTGGCCCGCGAGCTCGGCGCCAGCGAGGTGGAGCTCGTCAACGACTCCGAGCTCGTCGCCCGCCAGATCGGCGGCGAGTACAAGGTCAAGCACGCCGGCCTCAAGCCGCTCTACCAGGAGGCGATGCGTGCGCTGCGGGGCTTCGACGGCTGGGCCGTGCGGTCGGTCCGCCGCGAGCAGAACACGCGCGCCGACGAACTGGTGAACGAGGCGCTCGACGAAGAGGGTCCCTAGGACCCGCCGCTCTCCGGGGTGGGGCGGTAGATCTTGCCCCGCTCCACCACCGAGGCCAGCAGGCCGTCCTGCTCGTAGTCGGGCGGGTCCTGCGCCTCGATCGGCCGCCGCTCCTGCCCGGGGTAGCCGATCAGGCGGCGCACGTCCGGGTTGAGGAAGTAGGCACCCGCGACCGCGGTGGAGAGCGCCTCGAAGGCCGCGGGCTCCTCGGCCTGTAGGCGCTCGACCTCCTGCGCCGGGTCCGCCCCGCGGGCGCGGTCGGTGAGCTGCTGCAGCGGTTCCTCCAGGTCGCTGCGAAGGCGCAGGACCTCGTCGAGGTGTTTGCCGGTGGCGCCGGCCTCGCTGGCCGCGGGCATGCCGTCGGTAGCGGGAATAAGTGCGTCCGCGAGCCCCGCGAGCGTCTCGCGGTCGAGCGCGGAGGCGGTGCCGGCCGGGTCGCTCATCGGGCCTCCCTCTGGTCGCGCCGTCCGGCGATCAGGTGCTCGGTGTTGCGGAGCGCCATCGCGGCGATGGTGGCGGTGGGGTTCATTCCCGACGATGTGGGCCAGGTCGAGCCGTCGAAGATGAACAGGTTGGGGATGTCGTGGCTCTTGCCGAAGGCGTCGACGACCGAGTCCGCCGGGTCGTCACCCATCTTGCAGGTGCCCAGGATGTGCCATCCGGTGGCCTCGATGAAGGGAGCGATGATCACGTCGTAGGCGCCGGCCGCCAGGAGCGACTCTCGCGCTCGCTCGCGGTGAAAGGCCATCATCCGCTGCGAGTTCTCCGAGTTGGCGTAGGTGATCTTGGCGCCCGGGATGCCGTGCTCGTCCGGCGTGTCGGGATCGAGCGTGACCCGGTTCTTCTCCTCGGGCAGATCCTCGGCGATGATCCCCCACATCGCCGAGCGTCCCAGCCGGCGGCGCAGCTCGCGGTGAAAGCCCTCGCCCCAGATCGCGTTCTCGGCGCCCCAGGGGTAGGCGCGGGTCATCGACAGCGGGCCGCCGGTGGGCTGCAGCCCCCACTTGGCACCGCGCACGAAGTCGCGCGAGTCGTCGCTCTCGTAGAACTCGAGCGAGTGGATGTGCTGGCCCCACACCCCCTGCCAGCTCTCGAGGTCCTCGTCGAACAGACCGGTGACCGTGCCGAACGGATGGAGCATGAGGCGCTTGCCCACGAGCCCGGACGAATTGGCCAGACCGCCGTTCTCTCCCGATAGGAACAGGAGGCGGGGGGTGCCGATGCCGTTCGCGCAGAGGATGGTCACTCCCGCCTTCTGCACGTGCTCGCGGCCGTCGGCGTCCAGATACTCGGCTCCCTCCACGAGGCCGTCGCCACCCACCAGGAGCCGGCGCACCCGCGCACGGGTCACCAGCTCCACACCGTTTCTCTGGTTCACCGGCCAGTAGGTGCGGTCCACCGTGGCCTTTGCGCCGTCGGCGCAGCCCCACAGGCAGGTGGCGCGCTGGACGCACGGATTGAGCGCGCCGTACTGGCGGGTGGCGATCGCATTCGGTCCCGGCCACCAGTGCCAACCCAGGTCGTTGTGGGCCTTGGCCACCCTGCGGCCCATCGGGGCCAGGGGCACGGGCGGCATCGGCGGCCCCTCGCCGGGGGGAAAGGCGGTGTCGTTCGCAAGCCCCGACACGCCCCAGTCGCGTTCGACCCGCACGTAGTAGGGCTCGAGCTCCTCGTAGCTGAGCGGCCAGTCGTCGGCCACGCCGTCGAGCGTGCGCACGCAGAAGTCGGAGGGCATGTTGCGCTGCCAGTGGGCGGCGAACACCACGGTGCCGCCGCCCACGCCGTTCCACATGAGCGCCGTGATGTCGGACTCGGAGTCGTCGATCGGGTAGTCCCCCTCCGCCGAGCGGACGTTGGGGTCCCAGGCCCAGTACTGCCCCGAGGTCAGCTCGAAGTCCGGGTGGGCCGAGCGCGCCCGTTCGTAGTCGGGCCAGTCGCCCTGCTCGAGCACGGTCACCGCGAGCCCCTCCTCGGCGAGGCGCTTGGCGGCGATCGCGCCGGAGGGCCCGGCGCCGACGATCAGGACGTCGGGGTCAGGCATGGGTGGGGCTTCTTTCCAAGGCGGCGTCGGCGGCGCGGGGGCCGAAGACGAGGCCGAGCACGAGGCCGCCGACGTAGCCCGGCCCCTGCAGGCCACCCACGTCCGCGCCGGCGGCGAACAGGCGGGGCACCGGCCGGCCACCGGTGTCCAGCACACGGCCGTCGGGGTCCGCCCGCAGGCCGCCGAAGGTGAAGGTCAGGGTGGGCTGCACCTCGACGCCGTTGAACGGGGGAGCGCGCAGGGCCCCGCCGCGGTCGTGAAGCGTCTCGGCCAACCCGGAGGCCTCATAGCCCCAGCCGGACACCCCGGCGAGCAGCCGCTTCAGTGTGGGGGCGCGGAGCACGCGCGCGCCCGCCGCGGAGGCCAGGGCCAGGCGGTCGACCACCTGGCCGTGCGGGTAGGGCGCTCCCACCGCGTGTTGGGATCGCACCCGCTCGTCGAAGAGCAGCAGCGCCCGGGCGCCGGGCTGGCGCAGCGTGGCCTGGTTGGACACCTCGTCGCCGCGCCACTCCTCGGTGAAGCGCCGGCCGTGGGCGTTCACCAGAACGCCGTGAGAGGAGTGGTACTGGGTCAGGGGAAGGAAGTCCTCGGTCTCGAAGCGGCTGAGCGGCCGGGGGACGAGGTGGCCGTAGAAGCCGTCGCCAGGCCCCGGCGCCTCGGCCGCGCCCGCGTCGCGGGCCATGCGCAGGCCGTCGCCGCTGCTGCCGGCGTGAAAGCGGGGGAGCATCTCGGCCGCGGCGGGGCCGAGCCTCTCCGCCACGAGCTCGCGGTCACCTTGGAAGCCGCCCGTGGCCAGCAGGACGGCTCCCGCCTCGAGCTCCTCTCCTCCGGCCAGGCACACCCCGCGGACCTCACCGTCGGAATCCCGGAGCAGGCCCTCGCAGGCCGTACCCAGCTCGACCCGGCCGCCGGCCCGGGTCACCACCTCGTGCCAGTGCCGCAGCAGCGCGGCGATGTCCACGCGATGGGCCACGCCGAAGCCCATCTGGCCGCTCCAGCGCTCGCTCACCGCCACCCCGCCGGCCCGCACGCCCTCCACGGCCGCGTCGAAGCCATCGACCAGCACCCGCCCCAGCGCGGGATCGCCGTCAGGGCACACACGGGCGAAGGTGTCGAGGTCGGGGGCGGTCCAGAGGATGCCCGCCGAGAGAGCGCCCGATCCGCCCAAGGTCTCGTCCTTCTCCAGCACGATGACGCGGGCCCCGCGGCCCGCGGCGTGCGCGGCCGCCGCCAGGCCGGCCACGCCGCCCCCGGCCACCACGAGGTCCGCTGAGCCCATCAGTACGGGTACTCGACCGGGCCGCGCTGCAGCCCGATCCAGCGCCGCTCGGTGAACTCCTCGATGTTGGCGTCGCCGCCCGCGCGTCCGCCGAGACCCGACTGCCGCATCCCCCCGAAGGGCACATGGGCCTCGTCCAGGCAGGTCGAGTCGTTCACGTGCACCATGCCGGAGCTCACGCCCTCGGCGAACGCCAGCCCGCGCTCCAGCGAGCCGGTGTACACCGCGTTGACGAGACCGTAGGGCGTGTCGTTGACCAGCTCGAGGGCCTCCTCTTCTGTGTCGACCGCCAGCACCGGTGCGATCGGGCCGAAGATCTCCTCGTCCCAGATGGGCATCTCCGGCCTGACCTCGGTCACCACGGTGGGGCGGTAGAAGTTCCCCTCGTAGGTGCCGCCCTCTGCCACCTTCGCCCCCTGCTCGAGCGAGCGCTGGAGCAGGCCGTGGGCCCGGTCACGCTGGTGCTCGGAGATCATCGGCCCGAGCCCGACCTCGCCCGTCGCCGGGTCGCCCACCTCGATCGCGGCCGCCCGCGCCGCCATCCGCTCGACGTACTCGTCGTACAGCGGCCGCATCACGATGTGGCGACCGGCGGTGATGCAGGTCTGGCCCTGGTAGTGGAAGGCCGACCAGGCGCCCACCATGCTGGCCGCCTCGACGTCGGCGTCGTCGAGGACCACGAAGGCGTTGTTGCCGCCCAGCTCCAGCGAGACCCGCTTGAGCTGGGAGCCGGCCACCTTGCCGATCTCGCGGCCGACCTCGGACGAGCCGGTGAAGTGGACCATGTCCACACCCTCGTGCGCGACGAGCGCGCGGCCGACCTCGTCGCCCCCGGGGGCCGCCTGCAGCACGCCCGGTGGAGCGCCGGCCTCGGCGAACAGCTCGGCGATCAAGAGGCCACCGCACAGAGGCGTCTCAGGCGCCGGCTTGAGCACCACCGTGTTGCCCAGCGCGATGGCCGGGGCGACCACGCGGAAGCCGAGAATGAGCGGGAAGTTCCAGGGGGTGATCGCCGCCACCACGCCCACCGGCAGGCGCTGGACGATGCTCAGCTTGTCCGGGTTGTGAGACGGAACGACCTCGCCTCCCACCCGCGAGGTCAGACCGGCCGCCTCGTGGCACTCGTTCACCGAGCCGCCCACCTCGTACTCGGCCTTACCGGGGATGGATCCCGTCTCGCGCACGATCAGCTCGGCGATCTCGCCGGAGCGCTGCTCCAGCAGGCCCGCGACTCGGCGCAGCAGGCCCGCCCGGACGTCGTACGGCTCGGCCGCCCAGGAGCGCTGCGCCCGCCGCGCCGAGGCGATCGCGCGCTCCAGATCGGCCTCCGAGGCCAGTCCCGCGCTCCCCAGCTCCTCGCCGCTGCCCTTGTCGAGCACGGCCGCCGCCTGGCCGCCCTCCGCCTCGCGGAACTCGCCGTCCACGAAGATCTTGCCCGTCCAGGGCCGCTCCGCCACCTCGGTCGCCATCCTGCCTCCAGCCGCTTCGAGAAAACGTTTGCCATCTCAGCGTATTCCGCGTTCGCGACGGGTGTCAAGCGAATGCGGCAAACGCTTGCCGCCGCGCTATTCTGAGCCTGCCGATGGCCACGCAGCGCAACGGCGGTTCCCTCGCGGACGTGAGCCGCAAGGCGGGCGTCTCGGTGGCGACCGCCTCGCGGGTGCTGAACGGCTCCACGCATCCGGTCTCCGACGCCACCCGCGAGCGGGTGCTGAAGGCGGCGGAGGAGCTGGGCTACTCCCCGAGCGCGCTCGCCCGCGCGCTGGTGACCCGCCGAAGCCGCATCATCGGCGTGGTGGTGGGCGACATCGTCGACCCGTATTTCGCCGAGATCACGCGCGGGGTGGAGGACGTGGCCGCCGGAGCCGGCTACATGACGATCGTCTGCAACGCCGACCGGAGCACCGAGGCCGAGCTGGCGCAGCTCAGGCTGCTGAGCGACTACCGCGCCGAGGGCGTGGTGTTCGCGGGAAGCGGGTACGTCGACGACCCGCTCGGCCCGGCGCTGGCCGGCGCCGTCGACCGGGCCCGCGAGCGGGGCATGGAGGTGGTCTGCGCCGCCCTGCGGGACTTCGACGGTCCGCGGGTGCACTCGGACAACCGGCAGGCCGCGCTCGACCTGACCGCCCACCTGATCTCGCTGGGACACCGTCGCATCGCCTTCATCGGCGGGCCCGAGGGCCTGTACGCCAGCCGCGACCGCCTCGAGGGCTTCCGCTCGGCCATGGCCGCGGCAGGGCTGCCGGACGACCTCGTGCACGAGGGTGACTTCGGCTATGACCGCGGCTTCGAGGCCACCCGCCGGATGATCGAGCAGGACAGCCTGCCGGATGCGGTGATCGGCGCCAACGACGCCACCGCGATCGGAGCGCTGGGCGCGCTGCGTGCCGGCAAGGTGCCTGTGCCCGAGCGCGTGTCGGTGGCGGGGATGACCGACACGCGGCTTGCGCGCTTCTCCGACATGACCACGGTGAGCCTGCCGATCTACGAGTTCGGGGCCGTGGCGGCTCGCCGGATCGTGGGCGAGGGCGCCGAGGGCCCTCCCGAGACGCTGCTGCCGCACGCGGTGGTGCCGCGCTCGACCACCGCTAGACGCACTTGAGAGAGCGCTCGGCCACCTTGGCCACCAGCTCGCGACCGGGCCGCTCCCGCAGCTCCGCGTTGATCACCTCGACCTCGATCGGGCCCCGGTAGCCCGCGTCTTCCACCAGGCCGCGCAGGCGGCGCAGCTCGATCACCCCGTCGCCCATCATGCCGCGGCCGGCCAGGACGTCCGGGGTGGGGGAGAGCCAGTCGGACACGTGGTAGCCCAGGATGCGCTCGCCCGCGCGATCCAGCTCGCGCTCGAGGTCGGGGTCCCACCAGACGTGGTAGGCGTCGACGACCACACCCACGGCGGCGGGGTCGAAGCGCTCCGCCATGTCGTTGGCCTGCGCGAGCGTGACCACCACCGAGCGCTCGGCGATCATCATCGGGTGCAGCGGCTCGATGCCGAGGCGCACTCCGGCCGCCGACGCGTGCGGCAACAGGCGCTCGATGCCCTCCAGCACGGCCCGCCGCGCGGCCCGCAGGTCACCGTCCAGGGCGGGGCCGCAGACCAGCACGAGCACGTCGGTGCCCAGTGCCGCGGCCTCCTCCACCGCGCGACGGTTGTCGGCCTCCCGCTCGCGGCGGCCCGCGGCGTCGGGAGCGGGGAAGAACCCGCCGCGACACAGGCTCGACACCCGCAGCCCGGCATCGGCGATCAGCCGCCCCGCCCGCTCGGCGCCGGCGTCAATCTTGTGGCGCCAGACGCCGATCCAGGGCAGGCCCGCGCCGGCACAGGCATCGATCGCCTCCTCGAGCGAGAGCTGGTCGGCGGTGATCTGGTTGAGGCTGACTCGCGACAGGTCGGCGAGCGGCGCCGCCTGGCTCACCGGCCCACACCGGCGAGCGCCAGCAGCCGGCGCATGCGCTCTGCCGCCAGCTCCGGGCGCAGGAGCAGGCCGGCGCGGTCGGCCAGCCGGAACAGCTCGCTCAGGTGGACCAGCGAGCGGGCGCTCTCCAGCCCGCCCACCATGCGGAAGTGCTCCTGGTGGCCGCCGAGCCAGGCGAGGAAGACGATGCCGGCCTTGTAGTTGAAGGTGGGCGGGGAGAACAGCGTGCGCGCGAGCGGGAGCGTGGGGGCGAGCGCGGCGTCGAAGCGGTCGGAATCGCCCGCGTCGAGCGCCTGCAGGGAGACCGACGCGGCGGGGGCGATCGCGTCGAAGACTCCGAGCAGGGCATCGCTCGCCCGGCCTCCCTCGCCGCGGATCAGCTCCGGGTAGTTGAAGTCATCGCCGGTGTAGAGGCGCACGCCGTCGGGCAGGGCGGCGCGCAGGGCGCGCTCGCGGTCCGCGTCCAGCAGGGAGACCTTGATGCCGTCGACCCGCTCCGGGTGGTCGGCGATCAGCTCCAGCACCAGCCGCGCCGCCTCGTCGACGTCGGCGTTTCCCCAGTAGCCGGCGAGCGCCGGGTCGAACATCTCCCCGAGCCAGTGGAGGATCAGCGGTCGCGCGGCCTGCCCGAGCAGCGGGTCGTAGACCGCGCGGTAGTCGTCCGGGCCGCGGGCGGCGGCGGCGAGCGCGCGGCTCGCCATCAGGATCGCGGGGCTGCCGGCGGCCTCGATCAGCTCGAGCTGCTCGAGGTAGGCCTGCCGGATCTCCGCGAGCGACGCAGCGCGCCCCGCCGGCAGCTGGTCGGTGCCGGCGCCACAGGCGATCAGCCCGCCACAGGCCTTCGCCTCGGCCGCCGAGCGCTCGATCAGCTCGCGGGCCGCCGGCCACCCGAGTCCCATCCCGCGCTGGGCGGTGTCCATGGCCTCCGCCACGCCGAGCCCCCACGACCAGAGATGGCGCCGGTACGAGAGCGTCGCCTCCCAGTCCAGCACAGCCGGACCGGCCGGGTCCGCGAGCGGGTCGGCAACCACGTGGGCGGCGGCGTAGAAGACCCGCGAGCGCAACACCGAGCGTGGACGCTCGTAGGCGGCCGGCTCGCCCGGCGTGTAGGACTCGAGCGTGCCGTCCGGCCGGGGCAGGTCGACGCTGGGCGCCGCCGCGACGCTCACGCGGGCAGCTCCGGCACCGGCAGCGCCCGGCGCTCGTGCCAGGAGCGCTCGGCCAGCTCGGAGAGCTGAACCCCCTTCGCCCCCTCGAACAGGTCGAAGCCGAACGGGGTCCCGGTGGCCACGTGCCGAAGGTACTCCTCCCACTGCGCCTTGAAGGCGTTGTCGTACCGGCCCTCGGCGCCAAAGGGCTCCCAGCCGTCGCGGAAGTGCAGGGGGTTGGGGAGGTCGGGATTCCAGGTCGCACGGGGGGTTCGCTCACGGGATTGCACGCGACAGTCGCGCAGTCCGGCCACCGCGCTCCCCTCGGTGCCGTCCACCTGCAGCTCGAACAGCTCGTCGCGGTCCACCCGCACGCACCAGGAGGAGTTGAGCTGGGCCACCACGCCGCCCTCGAGCTCGAACACCGCGTAGGCGGCGTCCTCGGCCGTGCAGCGGTAGGGCCGGCCGTCCTCGTCGGTCCGCTCGTCGACGTGGGTCGCGCCGAGGGCGTAGACGCTGCGCACCGGCGCGATCAGATGGTCGATCACGTAGCGCCAGTGGGAGAACATGTCGGCCACGATGCCGCCGCCGTCTTCGCGGCGATAGTTCCACGATGGGCGCTGGGGCTCCGGCCGGGGCCCCTCGAAGACCCAGTAGCCGAACTCCCCGCGAACCGACAGGATGCGGCCGAAGAACCCGCCGTCCACGAGCGACCGCAGCTTGCGCATGCCGGGCAGGAAGAGCTTGTCCTGCACCACCCCGTGAACCACGCCGGCGTCACGCGCGTGGCGCGCGATTCGCAGCGCGCTGTCGAGGTCGGGCGCCGAAGGCTTCTCGCAGTAGATGTGCTTGCCGGCCGCGATCGCCCTCTCGACGGCGCCGGCCCGCAGCGCGGTGGTCTGAGCGTCGAAGTACACGGTCTGGTCCGGCTCGCTCAGGGCGCCGTCGAGGTCGGTGGTGAAGCGCTCCAGCCCGTGCTCGTCCGCGAGCGCCTTCAGCTTCTGCTCGCTGCGGCCCACGAGCAGCGGGTCGGGCATGAGCCGCCCGCCGTCCGGGAGAGCCACCCCGCCCTCGCGGCGGATGGCCAGGATCGAGCGGACCAGGTGCTGGTTGGTGCCCATGCGGCCGGTCACGCCGTTCATCACCACGCCGATCCGGCGCGTGCCGGCCCCGCTCCGGGACGGTCCTTCGGTGCTCGCCTCCACCGCCATGGAAAACGTTTGCCAGCCTAGTGGCGGGCGGACGGGTCTGTCAACCGGGCCATCACGGGCGATTCCCGGCGCCAAGCCACCCAGCCCAGGTCCGCCGCACGCTACGATCAGTCGAGGAAGGAAGGTTTTCCCTGCTGACACTGGGCATCGTCCTGCTTGTCGTTGGAGCCGCGCTTCTGGTCGCCGAAGCGCACCTGCCCACGTTCGGTGCGCTCGGGATCGCCGGGGTGGCCGCGCTGGCCACCGGCGTCGCCGTTGCGCTCGATGCCGCCGGCGGAGGCCTGGCGCTGGCGCTGTCAATGGCCGTCGCCGTCGGGCTGGGCGCCGGGGCCCTGCTGCTCTACGCCGTCAGGGCCTCGATCCCGGTGATCAAGGGGCGGGCGCGAACCGGCGCCGAGGCGCTCGTCGGCCACGTGGGCGTGGTGCGTCAGGAGCCCTCGCCGCTGGGCCAGATCCTGGTGGACGGCGCGCTCTGGCGGGCGCGGCCGTGCTGGGAGGAAGAAGAGGCTCCGGCGCTGCGCCGGGGGGATCATGTCGTCGTCGAGCGCGTGAACGGGCTGACCCTGTCGGTCCGGCGCGCGGAGGAGTGGGAGCTCGAGTCATGACCGCCGTGCTGGTCGCCGTAGTGATCGTCGTCATTCTCCTGGCCGTGCTGGCCGGCTCGTCGGTCCGCGTGCTGCGCGAGTACGAGCGTGCCGTGGTGTTCCGGCTGGGACGCCTCCTGGGCGCCAAGGGGCCGGGCCTGGTGCTCCTGATCCCGGTGATCGACCGCATGGTGCGGGCCGATCTGCGCACCGTCACGTTCGACATCCCGCCCCAGGACCTGATCACTCGGGACAACGTCCCGGCCAAGGTCAACGCGGTCACCTACTTCCGCGTGGTCGACCCGATCAAGTCGGTGGTGGAGGTCGAGCGCCACCGGGCCGCCACCTCCCAGATCGCGCAGACCACCCTTCGCTCGGTGCTCGGCAAGGCGGACCTCGACCATCTCCTGGGCGAGCGCGAGCGGCTGAACGAGCACCTGCAGCAGATCATCGACGAGCAGACCGATCCGTGGGGGATCAAGGTCACCACGGTCGAGATCAAGGACGTCGGCATCCCCAGCGGGATGCAGCGGGCCATGGCCCGGCAGGCAGAGGCCGAGCGGGAGCGACGGGCCAAGATCATCAACGCCGAGGGCGAGTTTCAGGCCTCCCAGCGGTTTTTCGACGCCGCCGAGATCATCAGCGGCAACCCGGCCGCCCTCCAGCTGCGCTATCTCCAGACCCTGCTGGAGGTGTCGAACAACCAGGCCTCCACGATTGTTCTGCCCATTCCCACCGACCTGCTGCGTCCGCTGATGGACTACAACGGCGGGCAGGGCGAGCGGCGTCAGCCCGCGCGTCCCGAGGAGGCGAGCCTGGACGCGGCCGAGGAGACCGGCCTGCCGGCCGCCGACACGCCGCTTGGTCTCCCTGCCGAGCCGGCGGAGAAGGACGTCGAGCCGGCGGGTTAGAGGCCCGCCAGGTTTGCGCTGTTTCGGCCGCGGGCACCTCCTTTCTGCACGTAAATCGCTGAAAGGAAGGGCTCCCCCATGGCCCAGAGCAGTGCACGCCCCCGGCCGAAGTCGAGCCCGGGCTCCAAGCCCGAGGCGGACAGCTCCCGCTCGAAGTTGGGCGCGAGCGCGTCGAGCGCGCGCAAGTCCAGCGCCTCAGCGCCCGGCTCGGACGCCAACGCAAGCCGCAAGACGTCCAGCCGCTCCGGCTCGAGTCGCTCCTCCGACGTGCGCGGCAACGTCGGGGCGGGGAAGGACACGCTGAGCGGCGGCGTTAACAGCGCCGGCGGCGCGCTCTCGAGTGCCGGCAGCGCCCTTGGCGGCGCTGCCAAGAAGGCCAAGACGCCCGCAATCGCGGGCGGTGCCGCGCTGGCCGGCCTCGCCGGCGGGATCGCACTCGCGGCCCGCGACACGGGGCCGAAGCGCGTGCTCGGAGTGCCGGTCCCCGGCACCCGTAGGCCGCTGGTGACGCTGAAGGTCAAGAGCCCGCGCGGGTCGAAGGCCAAGAGCGCGAGCAAGGACATCCTCAAGGCTGCCGAAGAGGTCGGCTCGGCCGGCCGTCAGGTGGGCAATCTGCTGGGCGAGGTGGAGCGCGTCCGCGCGGCGATCGACCGTCCCAAGCGCCGTTCGCCGGTCGAGGTGCTGCTGGAGGGCCTTACCTCGCGCCGCGGCGGCACGAACGGCCGCGCCGGCTGAGCCGGGGCCTTACGCCGCCAGTCGCTCCTCGGCTAGGCGCTGGGTGTGTGAGCCCTCGGCGAAGTCCGCGAACGACTGGCTCCAGGTGAAGTCCGGCCAGCGGTATTCGGCCCGCCCCTCGGCGGGGAAGTAGGCCGCGGTGTAGAGGGTCCCGAAGCCCTTCGAGAACGCCGTGCTGTAGAGGGGCGGCTCGAGGAAGGCCTCCACGAACCCCTCGCGGGTCATCCCGGGCGCCTGCAGCAGCTCCAGAACCATCTGCTCGCGTTCGAAGGTGCGAACCGCCTCGGCGTACTCCGGCCAGTCGTCGCGGCGCTGGTGGTTGGTGGCCGCCGGCACGTCGCGGAAGTCCGGCTCCCGGTCGGGGCTCAGGCAGACCGTGACGAAGTCGCCACTCCGGTCGAGCAGGGTCACGTTCTGGGCGGCGTGCACGGGCAGGCCGGCGAGCGCCTCGCGCGCCTCGGCCACGGTGGTGCAGACCTCGAGCAGGTAGCGGATGACCAGTGGGATCCCGAAGCCGTCGCCCACCGCGCGGCGGCCGCCAAACGTGAGCGACGCCGCCAGGCCCGCGTCGTTGACCCCGTCGAGCAGGCCCCATAGGCAGTCGCTCATGCCGATCACCCGGCGGCCGGTCCAGGCCGTGGAGTACACGAGGCCCTCGGCCCGCGAGGCCGGATAGTCGTAGTTGCGCACCAGGGCGGGGCCGCCCTCGCCCGTCCAGGCGCCCTGGGAGCAGCCCACCACGAAGCCGGGAGGCCGGTAGAGCGAGAGAAAGCGGGCGGCCAGCTCGTCCTCGCCGGTCAGCTCAACCAGGCGCTCGTAGGTGGGCACGAGCTCCGGCATGTGCGACTTGAGCATCTTCCGGCAGGTGGCGATGTTGGGGCGGGCCCGCTGGCCCTCCTTGAGGTACCAGGCGCGGTAGGCGGGCCACATGGCCTCGAACGACTCGCGCCAGCGCTCGCCCGGCTCGAGCTCCTCGATCGCCTCGAACGCGATCGACTCGCCCTCGGGCACGTCCGGCACCCGGTCGCGGTGGGCCGGGAGCAGGTCGAGATCGTCCTTGATCTCGTCCCAGACCGGCTTCCAGTAGCGGTCGATCGCCTCGGTGGCGACCTTGGGCAGCCCGAGCGACTTGACCCAGTCGGGCAGATCGGAAAGCGATGACATGGGAGGAACGGTAGCCACCGCCCCGGCTTACCCCGTCAGTTCGCGCTCAACCCGCACCAGTCGCCTATGAAGAGCCCCAGCACCTGAGCGGTCTCCACCATCGAGGGCAGGAACACCCGCTCATCGACGCCGTGGACGCCCTCGGCATGGGGGCCGAGGCAGACGGCCGGGCAGTCGCCGTAAAGCTGGAAGGCGCGGGCGTCCGTGGTGGCCGTGGAGCCGAACAGTGCCGGCCGTTCGCCCTTCGCGCGCTCGGCGGCGGCGGCGAGGGCGCCGACCAGCGGTGCCTCGGCGTCGAGGGTGTAGCCGCGGCAGGCAAAGCCGTCGTAGCGCACCTCCACGACGAACCCCTCGAGCAGGGGATCCTCCGCGGCCGCGGCCACCGTCTCCTCCACCCGCCGCTTGAGCTCGTCGACGTCGCCATCCGGGTAGAGCGCCAGCCGGAAGTGGGTCAGGCTCTCGCCGGCGACGGTGGAGGGCCAGTCGCCGCCCCGGATCATCCCCACGTTGAGGTTGATGGGGTGGGGGTAGACGTCGTACGGGGACGGGGGGTCGACGTTCAGCTCGTCCTCCAGCTCGCGCAGCGCGCGCACGATCGGGAAGGTGGCCTCGATGGCGTTCTGGCCCTGGGGGGCGTCGCCGGCGTGAGCCGGGCGGCCGGCCACGCGCACACCGAAACCAGAGAACACCCACCTGCGAGTGCTGAATCGCCCCGCTGGTGGGCTCGGTGACGATCGCGGCGTCGGCGGTGTGGCCCGCCAGCACGCACCCCAGCGCGCCGTTACCGCTGCACTCCTCCTCGACCACGGACTGCAGCTCCACCCGGGCGCCCGGCGTGAGCCCCAGAGCCCGCAGGCCGCGCACGGCGCCCACGATCGCCGCCAGGCCCGCCTTCATGTCCCCGGCGCCGCGCCCGTACAGCCAGTCGCCGTCGCGGCGGGCGGCAAACGGCGGCGAGGACCACATCACCGTGGGCTCCGGGCTCACCACGTCGATGTGCCCGTTGAGCACCAGGGAGCGGCCGCCGGCGGATCCGGTGGGCTCCCAGGCCGCCACCACGCTGGCCTTTCCCTCCACCTCCCAGCTGAACGGAGAGGCGCCCGGGTGCCCGTGCAGCGCCTCCGGGTCGAGCGGCACGTCCACCGGATCGAGGCCCAGGTCCGCGAACGCCTCTCGCATGATCGCCTGCCCCGGAGCCTCGTCGCCCAGCAGCGTCGGCGCCTCCACCAGACGGACGAGCAGATCCTCCATCGCCGGCCCCTCGGCGGCGATCGCCTGCACGATCTTTTCCTCCGTCACTGCGGGGGGACGTCCAGGGCCGGGTTGCGGTCGAAGAATCCAAACGGCTTGAGCCAGAAGGACACCGTGTCCACGGCCATCACCGGCCACTCCTCGGGCCTGGTCACGTGATGGATGCCGAACACGTACCAGAGCACCACGTCGGTGTTCTCGATCGAGCGGTTGGCGGCCGTCCAGGCCGGAAGGCCGGCGTCCTCGTCCGCCTGGACGACGAACTCGCCGCAGGGAAAGCGCTCGTCCCGCGCGTAGGGGGTGATCCAGAGGTCGTGCCCGATCGCCTGGGCCCGGCGGTAGACCGGTGAGGACGGGTCCATCATCCCCGGGATTGCGCCCCCGGGCACGAGCTTGTAGCCCACCGGCGTCCCCAGGCCGTTCTTCTTCTCGGCGTTCACGACCTTCCAGGCACGCTGGGTCTCCCAGCGGTAGTCCTGCTTGCCCTCGTCCTCGGTGCGCAGCGGCGTGCTGCGCTGGACGATGGCCAGGCCGTCGGGGTTGTCCGGCCCGATGGCCAGTGCCTCCGACTCGATCATGTGGACGGTGTTCTGTTCGCCGTCGACGTCGAGGTCCAGGCGGGCGACGATGAAGTGCTGGTGAAACGGGGCGTAGGTGCGCTCGTCGACCAGCGTCCCGTAGGGCGGCGCCTCACCCTCCGGGAAGTGGGTGGTCACCATGATCCCGGTGGCCCGCACCTCGCACTCGATGTTCCCGTCCTGGTAGAAGCGCCAGTAGACGAGGTACTCGTAGTTGGCCACCGTGGCGTGGAAGGAGACGACCAGGCGCCGGGAGCGCCGCGTCTCGGCGCCGGCATCGGCGTCGATGTGCTTCCAGAGGACCGCGTCGTCCTCCTCGTGGATGCAGATGGCGTTCTTGATCGTCCGCGGCTCGCCGTGCGTGTCGTGGATCACCGCATCCAGGTAGGCGATCTCACCCAGGCAGTCGCAGCCCAGCTCGAGCGACGTCGTCATGAAGCCGAGGCCCCACTCGCCGATGTCGAAGGCGGTCCGCCGCATGTGGTCCGCGGTCGGGTCGCGGTAGGGCACCACCATCTCCGAGAACGACATCCGGTGCGCGACGGGGCGCATGCGGCCGCCGTCCTCGTAGCCCACCGTGTGCAGCACCACACCCTCGCGCGGGTTGAACCCGAGTCGCATCGACCAGCGCTGCCAGCGCAGCAGGTTGCCCTCGAGACTGAACGAGACGCCCTCCGGCTGGCTGACCTCGAGCGGCTTCACGTCATCGCGCTGCCGCAGGCCGGGCACGAGCTTCGGCACGTACTCGCCCATGGTCTGGGGCCGCTCGCCCGCGTCGACCTCCTCGATCTCCAGGAGCTCCAGCGAGTTGACGTCGACGACGAAGGTCAGGCCGCTCAGCGGGTGCGCGTAGGGGTTCGAGCCCTTGGCGTCGCGCACCCACACGTCGGTCCAGCCGACCCGCCGGCCGCGGTAGCGCTCGGGGATGAGGTGGGCGCCGTAGGCCCAGGTGTCGAGGAGCACGAGGTCCATGTCCTCGACGCCGCTGCGCCGCAGGGCGTCCACCACGCGCGGGTCCTTTCGCAGGGCCTCGTCGATGTCGTGGAACTCGTCCTCGGTGAAGTTGGCCTGGTCGCCCGGCCGGTGGTCCCAGTCCAGCACGCGGTCCTCGTCCAGCGACACGGCGGCCTTGTAGGTCTGGCCGTCCGCGCGGTTCCAGCAGGTCACGGTGGCCTCGCGGGCGACCGAGTCGCCGGCCGCGAGCGAGGCCTTGTCCGGCTCGCGCAGCTCGATGATGCCGAAGCGCCATCCGGCGCCAACTCCCTGCTCGCGGCGCAGGACCTCGGCGGCCTGCCGGATCTCGTTCTCGGAGAGGGGGTCGAGTGGGTGTGCGGTCACGCCGGCCATCGTATGGCCAGGCACCGAACACTTACAATCGCGCCCCATGGGTGCGGCCGGCACGACGCTTCGCGGGATCTCCGAGATCCGCGGCTTCTTTCGAACCAACGAGACGCCGGTCTACTTCATCTCGCCCACCGCCTTCAACCTGCTCGGCATCGACCGCTGGGTGGCGAACTTCTTCTTCGTCAACTACTTCGACTCGTTCGAGGGGAGCCACCCACGGGTCTTCGTGCCACGCGAGGTGCCGCACGAGGACTTCGGCTCGATCGAGGACGTCTGCAACTACCTGCTGAGGCACCCGGAGGTGCTCGAGCGCGTGAACGAGCGGGGCCCCGGCGGGAAGGCGGTCTTCGTCTTCTTCGACGAGGAGACCGAGTCGCTGGCGGCCGACGCCGGCCTGGAGATCGCCCTGCCCTCCGCCGAGCTGCGCCACCGGTTGGACTCCAAGATCGTGACCACCCAGCTGGCCGACGAGGCCGGCGTCCCGAGCGTGCCCAACGTGCTCGGGCGGGCGGAGAGCCACGAGGAGCTGCTGGCGCTGGCCCGAGAGGAGGACCTGGGGGACGACCTGGTGGTGCAGACCCCATACGGCGACTCAGGCAAGACCACCTTCTTCGTCCGCTCGGAGAAGGACTGGGACAAGGACGCGGACGACATGAAGGGCCAGGAGCTCAAGGTCATGCGCCGCATCGACCCGCGCGCGGTGGCCGTGGAGGCCTGCCTGACCCGCCATGGCACGGTGGTGGGGCCGCTGATGACCGACCTGACCGGATATCCGGAGCTCACGCCCTACCGCGGCGGCTGGTGCGGCAACGACATCTTCGGTGACGCCCTCGCGCCCGAGCACCGCGAGCGGGCCCGGGAGATGACGCGCCGGCTCGGCGACCGGCTGGGCCAGGAGGGCTACCGCGGCCTGCTCGAGGTCGACTATCTGGTCGACGCCGACAGCGGCGAGCTCTATCTGGGCGAGCTGAACCCCCGGGTCAGCGGCATCAGCTCGATGACCAACGTGAGCGCCGGCGCCTACGCCGACATGCCGCTGTTCCTCTTCCATCTGCTCGAGTACATGGACGTGGACTACGAGATCGACGTCGACGACGTCAACCAGCGCTGGGCCGAGCAGCAGGCCAGCGATGCCTGGAGCCAGCTGGTGCTGAAGCAGCCCAAGGAGGAAGTGGACCTGCTCACGGCAGCCCCGAAGACGGGGATCTGGCGGCTCGACAACACGCAGGGCCTCAGCTTCAGCCGCTGGGGCAACGACTGGCACAGCCTCCACGACGACACCGAGGGCTTCTACCTGCGGGTGCTCGCTCCCGGGGACTTCCGCTACAAGGGGGCCGACCTGGGCATACTCGTCGCCCGCAGTCGCATGCAGACCGATGACAACGAGCTGACCGAGCTCGGTCGCCGCTGGATTGAGGGCGTTCATTCACAGTTTGCCGGCGTGCCGGTGGAGGCGGACGCCGACCCGCCGCCCCGTCACGACGCGCTGGCGTTCAAGTTGAGTTGAGTCGGCAGGAGAGGAGAGCAATGGCCACCGCGGTACAGACACTGCAGAACTTCATCGACGGAGACTGGGCCGACCCGGCCGAGGGGCAGACCGAGCCGATCGTCAACCCCGCAACGGGCGAGGCGATGGCCGAGGCGCCGGTCTCCACCGCCGAAGACGTGGACCGCGCGGTAAAGGCGGCACGGGCGGCCTTCGACGACTACGCCGGCCTCACGCCGGGCGAGCGCTCGCAGATGCTGCTCCGCCTGGCGGACTCGCTGGAGGAGAACGCCGAGGAGCTGGCCGATCTCGAATCGGCCAACGCCGGCAAGCCTCGCCACTCGTTCCTCGAGGACGAGGTCCCCGCAATGGTGGACCAGGTGCGGTTCTTCGCCGGTGCCGCGCGCTGCCTGGAGGGCAAGGCGGCAGGCGAGTACCTCGAGGGCTACACCTCGATGATCCGCCGCGAGCCGATCGGCGTGATCGGGCAGATCGCGCCATGGAACTACCCGCTGATGATGGCGATCTGGAAGATCGGCCCGACTCTCGCCACCGGCAATACGGTGGTGCTGAAGCCGGCCGAGACCACGCCGGTCACGACCATCAAGCTGGCAGAGCTCGCCGGCGAGATCTTCCCCAAGGGTGTGCTCAACGTGATCGCCGGCCACGGCCAGCCTGCCGGCGAGTCGCTCGTGACCCATCCCGAGGTGGACATGGTGTCGCTTACCGGGTCGATCGAGACGGGCAAGCGGATAGCCAAGGCAGCCGCCGACTCCCTCAAGCGCACGCACCTCGAGCTGGGCGGCAAGGCGCCGGTGATCGTCTTCGACGACGCCGACATCGAGGCCGCGGCCGAGACGATCGCGGGCGCCGGCTACTACAACGCCGGCCAGGACTGCACCGCCTCCACACGCGTGATGGCCACCGACGGCGCCTACGACGACCTGGTGAACGGGCTCTCCGAGCAGGCCCAGGGCTTCGTGGTGGGCGACACGCTCTCGCCCGACACGACGCTTGGCCCGCTCAACAGCGCTCGCCAGCGCGAGACCGTCGAGGGCTTCCTCGAGCGCAAGCCGGACCACGCCGAGGTGGTCACCGGCGGCTCGGAGCCGGACCTGCCCGGCTTCTACCTCGAGCCCACGGTGGTGGCCAACCTCACCCAGGACGACGAGATGGTCCAGCGCGAGATCTTCGGGCCGGTCGTCACCGTCCAGCGCTTCGCGGACGAGGAGGAGGCCATCCGCTGGGGCAACGGCACGCGCTACGGGCTGGCCTCGTCGGTCTGGACCCGGGACATCGGCCGCGCCCTGCGCGTGGCGAAGGCCCTGCGCTTCGGCTGCGTGTGGATCAACGACCACATCCCGCTGGCGGCCGAGATGCCCCACGGCGGGTTCAAGGACTCCGGCCACGGCAAGGACCTCTCCATGTACGCGCTGGAGGACTACACCGAGGTCAAGCACGTGATGGCCAGCCTCGCTTGATGATCGACCCGCTCAATCGCTGGGCGGCCATCGGGGAGAAGCCGGACTACGCGGGCCTCGTCACGCTCGCCGGAAGCCCCTACACCGAGGACCCGGCCGAGCTGGCGGACGCCGACGTGGCCATCGTGGGCGCGCCGATGGACGACCTGGTCTCGGACCGGCCCGGCACCTGCTTCGCCCCGCGGGCGATCCGGGCGGCCAGCTGCCCGCCGGGGCCGCACCTCGAGGTGGGTGTGGACGCCTTCGCCGAGCTGAAGGTGGTGGACTTCGGCGACGCGGCCGTGGTCCCGACGGACGCCCCCCGCACGCACGACGCGATCGAGGCGCTGGTGGGGGAGGTGCTGGCGGCCGGCGCCTTGCCCTTCACGCTGGGCGGTGACCATTCCATAACCAAGCCCTGCGCTCGCGCGTGCGCGGCGGCCCACGGACCGGTGGGGATGGTCCACTTCGACACCCACACGGACACCGCGGAGGAGGTGTTCGGGGCCACGCTCTCGCACGGCACGTTCATGCGCCACCTGGTCGACGACGGCCACGTGGACGGGAATCGCTACGCGCAGATCGGCCTGCGCGGCTACTGGCCGGGGGAGAGCGAGTTCGCCTGGCAGGCCGAGAACGGGATCACCAGCCTGTTCATGCACGACATCCGCGACCACGGCATCAAGGAGGTCGTCCGACGGGCGGTGGACGCTGTGGGGGAGGGGCCCGTGTACCTCACGGTGGACATCGACGTGCTCGACCCGGCTTTCGTGCCCGGCACCGGCACGCCCGAGCCCGGTGGCCTGGCCTCCGCGGACCTGCTGTGGGCGGTGCGCGAGGTGGCCTCCCGGCTCGAGCTCGTGGGAGCCGATCTGGTGGAGGTGATCCCCACCCAGGTGGGCACGGCCGACTACGCGGCCCTCGTCGGCGACCGGATCGTGCGCGAGATCCTCACCGGCGTCGCGATCAGGCGCCGCGCGGGCCGCGACACAGCCGGCGTGGCCGGCGGGCGGGCTCCGGCACCCTGAGCGGGCCCAGGCCGAGCACCCGCCGGCGTTTTCTGGCCCTGGGCGGCGCGTCGGTCGGGGCGCTGGCGGGCTGTGACCTGTTCGCCGGGTCGCGGCGAGCATCGAACACCCGCCGCGCCGACCTCCCGGCCCAACGTGGTGCTGGTGATCGTGGACACCTTGCGGGCCGACCACGTCTACGGCGACCGCGCCCGCACCCCGAACATCGATGCGCTCGCTCGCGAGGGCCTCAGCTTCACGCGCTTCCATCCCGAGGCCATGCCCACGGTGCCGGCACGGCGCTCGCTCTTGAGCGGACGGCGGGTCTTTCCGTTCCGCGGCTGGCACCGCTACGCGGGGCTCCTGCCCGAGCCGGGATGGGCGCCGATCGACGACGTGGGCACCACCTTCACCAGCGTCCTGCGCGATGCGGGCTACTGGACCGCGTACGTGACCGACAACACCTCGCTCGGGTTCGCGCCGCCCTACGCCCGCTTCCGGGAGAGCTTCGACCGCTTCGTTCGGCGCGGAGGGCAGATCGGCGGGACCGCATCCGGCGTCTCCGCGGCCGAGTTGCGCCACTGGCTGCCGCCCGCGCTCGAGGACCCCGCGACACGTGACCGCGTCCTGCGCTACCTGGCCAACGGCCGCTACTCGCACGACGAGACGCGTTCGTTCGCGGCTCGTGTCTTCCGCGACGGGTCGCGGGCGCTCGAGGAGGCGTCGCGCCGGCGGCCCTTCGCGCTGGTGGTCGACACCTTCGAGCCCCACGAGCCCTGGACCCCGCCCCGCAAGTACGTCGACCTCTACGGCGACCCCGACTACCGCGGGCCCGAGCCCGCCAAGCCCTACTACGCGCGGGTGGACAACTACCTCTTCGGCGCCGACCGCGACGTGCTCCCCGCCCGCATGCGGGCCCTCTACGCGGCCGAGGTGACGATGACCGACCGCTGGCTCGGGGTCTTTCTCGATCGCCTGCATGACCTGCGGCTGGAGCGCGAGACCGTCGTGGTGCTGGTCTCCGACCACGGCTTCTACCTCGGCGACCACGGCCTGACGGGCAAGAGCTCGACCTACCTCCACCCCGAGTTGATCCACGTCCCGCTGATCGTGGTCGACCCGGAGCGGCGCCGCGCCGGACAGGCCACCCCATACTTCGCCTCGACGCACGACGTCGGCCCCACGCTGCTGGCGCTGGCCGGCGTCGATGCCCCGGGGGTCATGGAGGGCGCCGACCTGTCCCCGCTGCTGGCCGGGCGACCGCCCGCAGGCCCGCGAGCACGCCTGGGGCGGCTACGGCAACAGCTTCTACGTCCGCACCGATCGCTGGGCCCTGTTCGGCGAGAACCAGGGGCGGGGGCTCCACCTCTACGACACGCCGAAGGACCCGGGAGAAACGCGCAACCTTGCCGCTGCCCGTTCCGCCGAGGCCGCACAGCTGGCCCGGCTCGTGCGCCGCCGGGCCGGCGGTGCGCTGCCTTCCTATCCCGGGACCTGACCGAACTCCAGGCGGGTCCCGACGCTGTTCTGGATGAAGGCCTCGGGCATCCGGTCGGCGAGCGCCCGCACCGCCCTCAGGCCGCTGCAGTGGGCGGGGACCAGGTGGTCGGGCGCGAGCTCTGTCAGCGCGTCGCAGGTGGGGCCGATGATCGGCTCGAAGGCCGGGCCGCTCAGGTGGAATCCGCCGACCACGGCGTGCAGCCGGTCGATGCCGGTGAGCCGCCGCACATAGCGGAGGATGTTGACGATCCCGGAGTGGCCGCAGCCGGTGAGCACGAACAGGCCGCGGCCGGCGACGTTGGCCACCAGCGCCTGGTCGTCGAGGATCAGCGGATCCGGGTGCCAGGCCCCGTCGCGGTGGGCCTCGTGATGGGGAAGCCCGTGCTCGAACTCGGTCGTCCGGTCGACCTCGCCGGTCACCAGCAGCGACCCGTCGAGCAGGAAGGAGGGCTGCCGCTCCTCGGTGATCTCGAAGCCCGCTCCCTCCAGCCCTGCGCGGCTGGTGGTGGGCAGCTCGAGCGGGTCCTTGCCCGGTAGCGCGATCCGTCGCCGCGACCAGAAGTCGGGGTGAATCAGCACCGGCAAGTTGACGCGCCCGAGCTCTCGGACCAGGCCCTGCATGCCCATGGTGTGGTCCCAGTGGCCGTGGCTCAACACGATCAGGTCGATGTCGCGCGGCGAGATCTCGAGCCGGCGCATGTTCTCCACCATGCCGTCGGGCGTTACCCCGGTGTCGAACAGCAGCCGCGTCCGGCGACCGCCCCGGGTGATGGTCACGAGCGCGGAGAAGCCGTGCTCGGCCCGCAGGGCATCGCCGGCCAGGGTCGGGCCCCAGGGGGCACGGCGGGCCGGTCCCTCGTCCCGCAGGAGGAGGTCGGTGGCGTTGTCGACCAGCGTGGTGACCGTCAGCGAGTCGACGGGCTGGAGCGGGATCGTCTCCATGTCTGTTGCTGAACCGTACGCCTGCGGCAACCGGTACGTAGTTCTCCCCGAGGGCGTACGGGCTGGCGAGTCAGGATCACGCTCCTCGCGCCCAACGACGATCGCCAAGGAGGCGAAGCGCTGACCAGCTAGTGGGTCAGCACCACCCCGAACCAGACCACGAGCAGCGAGCTGGCCGCCAGGGAGAGCGAGACCCCGCGGCTGCGCGGTGAGCCGATGTGCAGCGCCGTGAGGGTGAGGGCCAGAACCAGCAAAGCGAGCTTGGCGTGCAGAGTCGTGTCCTCCCAGCGCGAGAAATGCGAGGCCATGGCGATCCCAGTGACGAGCAGCACCACGATCGCCACGGCGCTGGCGATGCCGAAGCGGCGGGCGACGCCCAGCATCAGCCCCTCGGGCTCGCCGCGCAGCACCGGGACGATCGCCACCACGAGCATGATCTGGCCGCCCACGAACAGGGCGAGCGCCAGGACGTGGAGGTAGCGGACCAGCTCCCACCACATCAGGGTTTTCTCATGCGCAGTCCCTGGGACGGGCTCGGCTCGGGGAAGTTGGCCGGGTGCACGCGCAGGTCAGAAATCAACAGCCGCACGGCGAGCCCGCACGCGAACAGCACCCCGATCAGGAGCGCCGCCTCGGCCGGCTGATGGTTGCGGGCCAGGCCCACCAGGGCGACGAGCGCTCCGAGCACCACCAGCATCACCGCGATCACCCGGTGGAAGCGCCCGGCCTCGGAGTGGGGCCAGGGATCCAGTGGGCGCACGATCTCGCGGCCGCGGTCGGAGTCGGTGCAGCGTTCCTTGAGGGCGCAGGCATTGCACACGTGTGCCTTGGCCCGGTAACGGATCAGCCGGCGCTCGTGGTCGAACTCGTGGGGCCAGAGGTGCTCGCCCTCGGGGCACACCCACACGTCGTGATCGTCGTGGTACTCGAAGCCGGCGGTCCGGTAGCGCAGCGAGCGCCTGTGGGTATGGGCCGACAGCCACTCGAGCAGGCCGGCGCCCACGAGCAGGGCCAGCGAGTAGGCACCCAGAAGAAGGGCCTCGGCGCTCACGTCACCTTTGCGGCGGCGGCTTCCTCGGAGCTGACCTCCGCCCCGCCCTCGGCGGCCTCGACCTCGGTGAAGAGGATGTCCTCGGGCTCCTCCAGGGTGACCCGCTTGACGGTGTGCCGCACCCCGATATAGGCGATATAGAGCACCGGCAGCGCTCCGCCGGCGATGAACACGACGTCGCCCGGCAGGCGCAGCCACTCGAGCAGCGCGTTGGTGTCTTCGGTCAGGAAGCGCAGGTCGCGCGCCTCCCAATAGCCGTCGTTGACCGACTTGTACAGCTGCGCGATCCCGAGCGGCAGGAGCGTGGCGAAGCACATCCAGGCCAGGCCGATGTTCGTCGACCAGAACGCGATCCGGGCCCACTTCTCGGGCCACTTCTCCGCGGGGATCAGATAGCGCAGGCAGAACATCGCCAGCCCGATCGCGAGCATCCCGTACACGCCCATCATCGCCGCGTGCCCGTGGTTGGCCGTGAGCGCGGTGCCGATCTCGTAGTAGGAGACCACCGGCAGGTTGATCAGGAAGCCGAAGATGCCCGCGCCCAGGAAGTTCCAGAAGCCGACCGACACCAGGAACATCACCGCCCAGCGATGCGGGAACGGCGTCCGCGACTTGGACTGCTGGGCCGCCCCGAGCTGCAGGAACGACCACGCCTCGACGGTCAGGAACGTGAGCGGGATCACCTCGGCGGCGCTGAAGAAGGCGCCCAGCGCCATGTGCTCGGCGGGCTCGCCGGAGAAGTAGAGGTGGTGCATCGTCCCGATGACGCCACCCATCGAGTAGAGGATGATGTCGAGGAAGACGACGGTGAGCGCGACCTTCTCCCTCACCACCCCGAGCAGCACGAACATGTAGGCGACCATCACGGTCGTGAACAGCTCGAGGAAGTCCTCCACCCAGAGGTGGACGACCCAGAAGCGCCAGAACTCGTTGACCGTGAAGTGCTGGCCGGTCTGGGCGATCAGGCCCACGGCGTAGAAGGCCGGGATCGCGAGGGCGGCCAGGAAGAACAGCCAGGGCATGTTGGCGGCGTGCTCGCGTCGCAGGCGCGTGCGCAGGACGCGCCAGAGCATGAACACCCACACGAACAGGCCGATCGAGAGCAGCACCTGCCACACCCGGGCGAGGTCGAGGTACTCGAAGCCCTGCAGGCCGAACCAGTTCGTGGCCGCGTCGCCCAGCAGGCCGTGGACCCCCAGGAACGAGCCGATCAGCGTGCCGAAGACCACCACCGCGAGCGCGCCCAGCAGCAGGAAGGCGAGCTTTCCCTGGCCGCGCGGCTCGCGCCGGGCGATCATCGGCGCGAGGAAGATGCCGGCGGCGACGAAGGAGGTCGCGACCCAGAAGAGGGCCAGCTGGACGTGCCAGGTGCGCATCAGGTTGAAGGGGAGGAGCTCGGCGAGGTTGATGCCGAAGAAGTTCGCCAGCTCGGCGCGATAGTGCTGCGAGGCCGCGCCGACCAAGACCTGGATCACGAACAGCGCCGCCATCACGAAGAAGAACCACGCGCACGCACGCTGCGCCGGCGTGAGCGCGACGTCGCCGGGGGTGCGGAAGGACAGCGCGGCCTGCTCGCGCCCGTGCCAGCCCAGGATGTTCCAGCGGCCGAAGGCGGCGAACAGCAGGCCGATCCCGCCCAGCAGGGCGATCAGGGACAGCACCGACCAGACGACGACGTTGGCCGTGGGCTCGTTGTCCACCCGCGGCTCGGGCGGCCAGTTGTTCGTGTAGGAGTAGTTGTGGCCGGGACGCTCGGCGGCGCCCGCCCAGGCCGTCCAGCCGAAGAAGGCGGTGAGCGACGCCAGATCGCCGCGGTCGGTGATCAGGTCCGAGGGCAGCCCGTGCTTGGTGCTCGGCTCGGAGAAGAAGCGGGAGTAGTAGGCCACGAGCCGCCGGTGCGCCGCGGCCTGCGCCTCGGTCAGCTCCAGGACGCCGGTGCGCTTGTCGTAGCGGTTGGTCCTGAAGTCCTCGATCGTGCGCTGCGTCGCGCGGTCCGAGCGCGCGCCGCCGTAGCTTCTGCGGACCTGGTTCGCCGATCGGCGCAGGTAGTCCGCGGTGTAGTCGGGCCCGAGGTAGGCGCCGTGGCCGAACACCGAGCCGTACTCCATGAGACCGCGGTTGAGGAAGACCTCCTGACCGCGTTCGATGTTCCGCTCGGTGTAGAGCAGCTCACCGGCCGGGTCGACCACCCGCTCCGGAAGGGGCGGCTTGGCCTGATAGGTCCGGTAGGCGAGCAGCCCGAGCACGAAGAAGCCGAACAGCACGACCAAGATCACGGCCTGCACCCAGGTCTTCGAGATCAGCAGTCCCCGACGCTCAGCGGGCAGGGAACCCTCCTTCCGTCGCTCTGGCGGACGCTCGCATCCTCCATCCCACACGGCCCGGGTCAAAGCAGAGAGGGCTCAATTCAGTAGTTCTCCGAAGCACCTCCCGCAGTCCGCGCGGATGCACCGCCGCCGCCGCTGCGCCAGGCTCGTCCGGTGCGGGTCAGAGTTCTGCTGGCCGGCGGCCGGGCCGAGCTCCCGGAGCTGGACGGCGCGCAAACCGAGATCGACGTGGTGGGTCACGTCGCCTCCCTCGCAGAGGGCCGAGGAGGCGCTGCGGGTGCTGAAGCCCAGCGTTCTGGTGCTCTCCGCCGCACCTGGCCCAGCACGAGGGGCTGTGCTCGCTGCCCAACCTGCGACGCGCGTCGCCGGAGACCGCGATCGTGCTGCCGCCGGCCGGGGAGGCGGGGCCGCGCCTCGTGCACGCGATCGGGCTGGCGGCGGGCGGCTTCCAGCGCCGGCGCGGGACCGACGGCCTGACGTTGCGTGAGCGCGAGGTGGTCACGCTGGTGGCGCTGGGACACACGAACCGTGAGATCGCGGAGCGGCTCGTGCTCAGCGAGCGCACGGTGGAGACCCACCGGGCCCGCATCCAGCGCCGCCACGGCTTCCGCTCGCGCGCCCAGCTGGTTCGCTGGGCCCTGGATCAAGGGCTGGTCGGACGGTGATCGCCCCGTCGTCTCTCCGGACGGCGGGCCCCGGCGGAGGTCATACTTCCCCGCGATGAGCGATTTCCGCGTTGTGATCTGCGGCGGCGGCATTGCGGCCGCCGAAGGCCTGCTTCGCCTCCGGCGGCTGGCGGGCGACTCGGTGCGGGTCGACCTCGTCGCTCCGAACGAGGACCTCGTCTACCGCCCGCTCGCCGTCCGCGAGCCGTTCGCGTTCGGGGCCCCGAGCCGCTATCCGCTGCGCCGCATCGTCGCCGACTGCGGCGCCGAGTGGACGCGCGACACGCTCGACTGGGTGGATCCCGATGCCCGGGCGATCGGCACCGGCGAAGGGAAACGGCTCGAGTACGACGCCCTGCTGGTGGCTCTGGGAGCCCGGCAGTCGGACGCCTTCGAGCACGCCGGAACGTTCCGGGACGCCGAGGCGGACGACGCCTACCACGGTGTGGTCCAGGACGTGGAGGAGGGCTACACCTCCAGCGTCGCCTTCCTGCTCCCGGTCGGGCCCGCGTGGCCGCTGCCGCTCTACGAGCTGGCCCTGATGACGGCGGAGCGCGCCATCAGCATGAGCATCGACGACATGGAGCTGACGGTGGTCACCCCCGAGCTGCGTCCGCTCGCGATCTTCGGGCCGGCGGCGAGCGATGCCGTCGCGGACCTGCTTGCCCGGGCGGGAATCACCGTCTACAGCTCAGCCCTGGCCCAGGTGCCCGCAAAGGGACAGCTCCTGATCCAGCCTCAGGGTGTCGAGCTGCACCCCGCGCGGATGATCGCCATGCCCCGGGTCACCGGTCCCGCCGTTCAGGGCCTCCCCGGCGGCGGCGCCCAGGGGTTCGTGCCGATCGACAAGCACTGCGCCGTTCCGGGCACGGGCGGCCGCGTGTTCTGCGCCGGCGATTCGGCCGCCTACCCGATCAAGCACGGCGGCCTGAGCTCGCAGATGGCGGACACGGCGGCGGCCGCGATTGCCGCCCTGGCCGGCGCCGGCTCCGACCCGGAGCCGTTCCGGCCCGTTCTGCGCGGCAAGCTCTTGACCGGCGCGGCGCCGCTGTACATCAGCGCCCGGGTGGGGGACGAGGGTTTCGAGTCCGAGGTCCACGAGACCCCACCCTGGCCGGCGGACGAGAAGATCGTGGCCGAGGAGCTCGGGCCCTACCTGAGCGGGTTGGACAGCGAGCAGTCGGCGACCACCTCCGGCTAACCCCGGGGGCGATCGTCGACGAGGAGCTCGAGTGCGCGGCCGACCTGCCGGCCGCCAACAAGACCGCCGGCCGGGGGCGTCAGGCGCCGCGCAGCAAGCCCTAGAGGGCCAACGCAGCCAGGTAGCTGTGCACCAGGGCGATCGAGGTTGCGCCTTCGCCCACGGCCGATGCGACTCGCTTGATCGAGCCGTGACGAACGTCGCCCGCGACGAACAGCCCGGGCTGGCTCGATTCCAGAAACAGAGGCTCGCGTGCCAGCGGCCACCAGCTGCGGTCGGCCTCGGCATGCAGTTCGGATCCCGTCATGAGGTATCCATTGGCGTCGCACCGCAGCCAGTCCTCGACGCCGGCCGTCAGCGGTTCGCCGCCAATGAGGACGAACATCCCGTTCGCGTCGATCGACTCCTCCTCCCCGCCCGGTCCCGCGACCACGACGCGCTCCAGCCAATCGCTCCCCTCGGCTCGACTGACGCGTGTGCTCGTCCGAACCGTGATCCTCTCCTGGGCTTCGATCCTGTCGATGAGATAGCGCGACATCGCCCGGGCAAGCGATTCGCCTCGTACCAGCATCGTCACGCGCTTCGCGTGCTTCGCAAGGTGAAGGGCCGCCTGGCCGGCTGAGTTCGCGCCACCGACCATGATCACGTGACCACCGGCGTAGGCGGGGGCCGCGTCGGTGGCCGATTCGTAGTGCACGCCCTGGCCCACGAACCGCTCGACTCCCGGAGCGTTCAGCTGGCGGTAGGCCACCCCTGTCGCGATCACGCCGCTGCGACCGCGCAACCGGGAGCCGCTTGTGAGCGTGATGCCGATGCCCTGGTCATCCTCGGGGTGGGCGGACTCGATCTCGACTCCCACGAGGAATTCGGCGCCGAGACGACGCGCCTGCCGATATGTGCCGGCGGCGAGCTCGGCGCCGCCGATGCCATCAGGAAACCCCGGGTAGTTCTCGATCCGGGAGCTCGTGCCGGCCTGCCCGCCGGGCGCGTGCCGCTCACACACCAGGGTACGAAGCCCCTCTGAGGCTGCATACACGGCGGCCGTGAGGCCGGCCGGGCCGGCGCCGACGATCACCACGTCGTAGAGATCGTTGCTGGGCGTCGTCCGGAGACCCGCGCGAGCGGCCAACTCGGCGCGCCAGTGAGCCGAGGCCAGATATTGCTCGCGCGTGACGCGCTCTGTCCGCCCCGACACGAGGTCGGTGTAGTCCTCGGGTCCCTCGAGCTGTGTGCCGTCGGGAAAGAGAACGAGCGGCAGGCGGGCGGCGCTCAAAGAGGCCGTCTCGAGCAGAGGTGCCAGCGGATCCCGGTCGAGGTCGACCCAGCGATGAGGCACGTCGTTCCGGGTCAGGAGATCTCGCGCGCCGTCGGCGCCCGGGGTGCTGCGCCGACCGACGATGGTGGGCCCGACGCGGTCCATCCGGCGTTATGCGGCGAGCTGCCCTGCCAGCCAGCCGCTGAGCAGCGCGCCTCCAGTCGCCGCGCCCAAGGCCGCTGGGAACACGATCGGGCGGAGGTGGTCGCGGGCGATCAGGCTTCCGGCCGCGTCGAGACCGTCCACCACGGCCGAAGCGCGCAGCCAGCCGCCCACGGGCGCGTCGCGGTCCAGTGCACCCAGGACGCCGATCCCGAGGACGAGGTCGCGGGCCCCGACCACCCGGAGGAAAAGGCGCGCCCCGCCGGAGTCCCCCTCAGGGCCCAACATCGCGCGTCCCACAAGTCCCGGCGCCAGAAGCGACACGACGCCGATGGCGATCCTTCCGCCCGCCAACCCGACCGCCAGGTCCCTGGCCCCCATCGCCCGATCCTACGAGATCAGGCGCCACCCGCCCGACCGGAGCGATACTGCGCGCATGGCGGGACCGGACCGACGCAGACGAAGCCGCTCCGGCCGGGTGCTCGACTCGGTGATCTGGGGCGCGGCCCTCGGCGCCGCATCCGGCGCTGTGCTCGGCGATGCGATCGCCGGGGTCGGGGCCGGTTTCGGCGCTCTGGTCGGCGCCGCGCTCTACGCGCCGGCGGAGGTGATGACGAGCCTCAGGCGGGGGGCCGCCGAGGTGAAGCCGCTCTGGTACCGCATCCTCAGCAGCGCCCTGCTCATGGCCGTGTTCGGCTGGCTGCTGGGTCTGATCTACGGTCCCGACCAGCCGTTGCTCACCGCGATCATCAGCGGTGGGTTCATCGGTCTGCTCGGCCTGCGCCTGGGCAAGGCCCTGCTCGGGCTACTGGTCGGCGTCGTCCTCGGCGCCGTGTTCCAGGCTCTCGACGACGGTCTCGAACCGGCGCTGGTGGCGGCGGCGGTCACGCTCACCTATCGCGTGATCGCGGCGATCGCCTATCGCGGACGCGAACTGGTCCGAGTCATGGCCGAGGAGGTGCCGGCCTCGGAGCTGCGCTACGTCGTGCCCTTCGAAGCGCGCTCGAGGTACGTCGGCGGCGACTACGTCGAACAGCTCGCGAAAGCGCGCGGCGGCACCTTCCGCCGCAATCCGCCCGACGTCGGCATCCTCGCCTCACTCGACAGCCTGGAGGGACCGACCTTCGATCCCAGCCGGGTCCACCCGCTGATCCGCGAGTTCTACGAGCACACCAGCCGCTTCCGGCTCTCGATCGTGCCCGAGTGGCGGCGCTGGATGAAGCCCCCATACGAGCTCTTCAAGCTGTTGGTCGCGGAGCCGCTCGGCCAAGCGACGATCCCGTCCAACATCGAAGAGGCCCAGCGCGGAATGGTCAGCACGATCGACACGATCAGCCTGGACGGCGACGAGGAGATCGACATCCGCGGCTGGATCCGGACGTTCGCGGACTCGGGCAAGCCGATCTACGTCGGGATCTACACGAGCTTCAGGCACCAGGAGCGCGGCTATGTGAGCGTCGGCTTCCCGATCCCGAGCGCCAACTTCACCGCCACCCTCCTGCCCACCAACGCGGGCGAGCACGACTTCGTCCTCACCTCGCGCACCGAGCTCGAGTTTCCTGGCCACTACCTGAGTTCCGTCGACAGCGAGCGAGACGCCCTGACCGTTCTCAAGCTGCTGTATTTCCAGGAACGGATCTTCGTCCACGTCGCCGAGGGCGAGCTGAAGACCGACCACAGCTTCTACCTGGCCGGCCAGCGGTTCCTGACGCTCCATTACGAGATCGAGCGCCTCGACGAAGCGCGGCGTCCTGGCCCGTGACCGGCGAGCCGACCATGAACGTGCACTCCTTCGGCGGAACACGGATCGCTCGCATGTACGCTCCGCCGACCCGTGACCGACGAGGTCTCGACGCCCATTCGGCTCGGCGAGCGTGAGCTCAGCCGGCTGCTCGAGGTCGGCCGTGTGCTGGTCTCCAACCTGGAGCTCGAGAGCGTGCTCCAGCATGTGCTCGAGACCGCGCGTGAGCTCACGGGCGCCACCTACGCCGCGCTGGGGATCCTCGATGAGGCAAAGCAGGCGCTCGAGCGCTTCCTCTATGTGGGGATCGACGAGGCCACGCGCCGGGCGATAGGCCCGCTGCCCCGTGGCCTGGGCGTGCTCGGCGAGCTGATACGCGATCCCCGGCCCCTCAGGCTCCCCGACGTGACCCAGCACCCGCGCTCCTATGGCTTCCCGCCAGGGCACCCGCCGATGACAACGTTCCTGGGCGTGCCGATCGTGATCCGCGGGGAGGCGTTCGGCAACCTGTATCTCGCCGACAAGGCGGGCGGGCGGCAGTTCGACGAGGCCGACGAGACCTCGGTCGTCGTGCTGGCGGAGTGGGCCGCGATCGCGATCGACAACGCCCGCCTCTACGACAGGGTGGAACGGCGGCGGAAGGAGCTCGAGCGGGCCGTGCGCGGACTTGAGGCGACCGCCACCATCGCCCGCGCGGTGGGGGTCGAGACCGACCTGGAGCGGGTGCTCGAGCTGATAGTCAAGCGCGGCCGCGCGCTGATCGACGCCAGATCGCTGCTCGTCCTGATCGACGAGAACGGGGAGCTGATGGTGGTCGCCGCCGCCGGGGACACACGGCCCGAGACGATCGGCACCGTGCTGCCCGCCGTCACCGCGGTGGCTTTCTCGACGCTGGCCACGGGGCGCACCGAGCGCATACCGGACCTGGCCGGCCGGGCCTTCCACGGCTTCGAGCCGCTGGGGGCCGGCGCACGGTCGGCGCTGGTGGCTCCGCTCGGCTACCGCGGACGGGCGCGTGGGGTGGTGCTCGCCTTCGACCGCACGCAGGACGGCCCGGAGTTCACGGCCGAGGACGAGCACGTGCTCAGCTCCTTCGCGGCGAGCGCAGCCATAGCGATCGCCACCGCGCAGTCGGTGGAGGCCGAGCGCCTTCGCCATTCCATCCGGGCGTCCGACGAGGAGCGCAAGCGCTGGGCCAGGGAGCTGCACGACGAGACCTTGCAGGAGCTGGGAGCGCTCAAGGTGGGGCTCGAGAGCGCCCGGCGGGCCGAGCGGCCCGAGGTGCTCGACAGCGCGGTCGAGGGGGCCCTGGGGCAGATCGACCTGTCCATCAAGGGCCTCCAGAGCCTCATCACCGAGCTCAGGCCCGCAGCCCTCGACGAGCTCGGGGTAGTGCCCGCAGTCGAGGCCCTGCTCGAGAGGACGGCCTCGATCACCGGCCTGGACATCGACGCCCGCATCGAGCTTCACCCGAGCTCGGTCACGAGCGTCGACATCGACCTGGCCACTGCGGTCTACCGGCTGGTGCAGGAGGCGCTGACCAACGCCGCCAAGCACGCGGGGGCCGAGCGCGCCTCGGTGGAGATCGTCGAGAGCGCCGACGCCATCAGCCTCACCGTCAGCGACGACGGGAAGGGGTTCGACCCGGACAACGCCGACGGCGGCTTCGGGCTCACCGGCATGCGGGAGCGAGTGGCGCTCGTGGGCGGCCGGCTGGTCATCGAGTCCACGCCCGGCCGCGGTACCAGCATCCGCGCGGAGCTGCCGATCCGCGACGGGCGCGAGCGGCCCGCCCGTCCCTAGCGCAGCCGGATGGCGGTGGCGCCGCCCCGCGAGTCGCGGGCGATGAGAGCGCGCCGGCGTGCCGGGCCGGGGCCGAAGTCCAGCTCCACGTCGATGCCACCCGCGGGCCGCTCGATCTCACCGTGGTGAAGCGCCAGGTAGGGCGCGAGGTAGTGGCCTGCCACCTTGCTCGGCGGCCACCAGAGGGCGTGCTCGGAGACCCCCCAGTCCTCGCCCCGACCGCCCGAGACCTCGGCCCGCAGAAAGCGGGGCGTGCCGCCCGTCAGCAGAAGGCCGCGCAGAACCGGCCGGAACGGCCGCGGCTCGACGGGCGCTCCGACCCGGGCGGCGATCGCCTCCGCCGCCGCGTCGGCCTGCTGAGCGGCAACGCCCCCCTGCTTGATGGGACAGGACGTGGCGTCGCCCGCCGCGTACACGTCGTCGAGTCCCTCCACGAGGCCGTTCGGATCCACCGGGATGAACCCCTCTCCGTCGTGGGGCAGCCCGGCGATCGGGGGCCCTTCCAGCCGGGGCAGGCTGACCACGCGATCGGCCGGGATGGCCTCGCCGGGTGGGGCGACCAGTTTGCCCTCCTGCGCCTCGACCGGGACCCGGCTGGTGTGCAGCGTCACGCCGCGCCGCTCCAGCAGCTCTACCACGGCGTCCGAGGCTCGCCGGCCGAACACCTCCAGCGGCGCGCTCTCGCTCGTCACCAGGTGCAGCTCCACCTTGCGCAGGCCGCGTTCGGCGACGCGCGCGCCGGTGAGCAGCGCGAGCTCGTAAAGCGGGAGAGGCCATGACGCGGCCGCCGGGACCGCGAAGGTCACCCGCTTGATCCGGCGCTCCTCGAGCTCGCGCAGTACGGTCCGGAAGCGGCCGGTGTAGCCCGGGCCCGTGATGGTCACGCTGCCGGGGACCGCGACGCCCGGCCGCGCGCCGACCGCGAGCAGCAGCAGCTCGTACTCGAGCGAGCGGCCGTCCCAGGTCACCAGGCGCCGCTCCGACGGCTGGATCTCATGGACACCGGCGAGATGGAGCACCGCGCGGTGGTCGTGGACGATCTTCAGCAGGTCATAGCGGTGGGCCCGGCCGATGCCGAAGGGCTCCGCCACCGCCAAGGGCCGGTACTCGAACACGGGCTCGGGGGCGAAGAGCTCGATGTCCACGCGCTCCTCGGCCAGAGAGCGCAGCGCGATCAGCGCCTCGAGCGCCGCCACGCCGCCCCCGACGACCGTCACCCGTGCGCGCTCGTGTTGCATCGCCTCCGAGGCTGCCAGCACGGCGGCCGAGCCGCATCAGGACAACCCCCGCAATCGAAGGCCGTGATTTCCCGCAGCGGGGGTTGCGCTCTAGTGGCGTTAGCGCTCGATCAGCTCGTTGTCGAGCGCGTAGCGCACGAGCTCGGCCCGGGTGGACAGTCCGAGCTTCTGCTGGATGTGCGCCCGGTGCGTCTCGACGGTGCGGACGCTCAGATGGAGCTGCTGGGCGATCTCGTTGTTGGTGTGGCCGAGCGCGATCAGGCGCAGCACCTCCACCTCGCGCTCGGTCAGGTCACCGGGCGGACCGGTGGGCGTGAGGGGCGCCGCAGCCATGCGCGCGCCGAGCTCGGGGTTCAGCCAGGTGCCGCCCCCGGCGGCCGCCTGGATCGCCTGCACCAGCTCGGTGCCGGCCGCCTGCTTGAGCACGTACCCGCGCGCCCCGGCCTGCAGCGCGGCCCGCGCGAAGGCGGGGTCCTCCTGCATGGTCAGCACCACCACGACCGTGTCGGGCGAGGTCTCGGCGATCTTCGGAATCGCCTCGAGGCTCGAGCCACCGGGCATGTTGAGATCGAGCACGAGCACCGTCGGCTTGTGGCCCAGCACGTAGCGGGCCGTCGAGTCCACATCGCCGGCCTCGGCGACGACTTCGAAGCCGTTCTCGGCCTCCAGGAGCATCCGCAGCCCGCTGCGGACCACCGGGTGGTCGTCCGCGAGCACGATCCTGATCGTGTCCGGCTTGGTGGTGGGTTCACCCACGCTGGCGACCCTATCCCCGATTGGCGGCCTCATGCCCGTGCGCTGGCCCAGACCATGCGCACAGCATTGAACCGCGCGACCGCGCGGTCATCCGCTGTGGCCACTCAACACCCTCCGTAGTCCCCACGGACGGCCGGTGTGAACGCGCACGGATGAAAAAGCGTCAGGCGAGGCTCATCCTCGCCTGAACGCCGGCTCCCCTTCGGTACCGTCGAAGGGTGAGCCCCGAACATCCTGCAGAGCGCCGGCGCCTGGTCAGGCGGATCGTCAGCCTCTTCTCGCCCTACCGGGGCCGGACGGCTCTGATCCTGGTGTCCATCGTCGTCACCTCGGCGCTCGGCATCGTCAATCCGCTGCTGATCCAGGTGGTGTTCGACGACGCGCTCTTCGTGGAGGGCGGTCCCAAGCTCGGGCTGCTCTACGGGCTGGTCGCGGTGATGGTGGCGATTCCACTGGTGCTCGGGGCGCTCGGCGTCGCCCAGACCTACCTCACCAACTGGGTGGGCAACCGGGTGATGCAGGACCTGCGCGACCGGCTCTACGCGCATCTTCAGTCGATGCCGCTGGCGTTCTTCACCGGCACGCGCACGGGCGAGATCCAGTCGCGGCTCGCCAACGACGTGGGCGGCGTCCAGACCGTGGTCACCAGCACCGCGTCGTCGATCCTCTCGAACGTCGTGACCGTGGCCAGCAGCCTGGTGGCCATGCTGGTGCTCTCCTGGGAGCTCACGCTGGTCTCGCTCGTGGTCGTGCCCGTGTTCGTGATCCTCACCTGGCGGGTCGGCAGGGCGCGGCGCGCGGTCACCGCCCGCACGCAGGAGTCGATGGCGGAGATGAGCGCGATCACCCAGGAGACGTTGTCGGTGTCCGGCATCCTGCTGGCGAAGGTCTTCGAGCGCCGCGCGGACGAGATCGAGCGCTACCGCCGGGCCAACGAGCGGCTGGCGGGACTCCAGGTGCGCCAGCAGATGACCGGTCAGGGCTTCTTCGCGCTGGTGCAGGCGTTCTTCGGCATCACCCCGGCGATCGTGTACCTCGTGGCCGGCGTGACGCTGGCCAGCGGAGCCGGCCCGCAGATCAGCGCGGGGACGATCGTCGCCTTCACCGCGCTGCAGACCCGCCTGTTCTTCCCGATCATGTCCCTGCTGCGCGTGTCGGTGGAGGTCCAGTCCTCGCTCGCACTGTTCGAGCGGGTGTTCGAGTACCTCGACCTGGAGGCGGAGATCGTCGACGCCCCTGATGCGGTGAGTCTGGCCCCGGGCTCCGTGCGCGGCGAGGTTGCGCTGCGGGACGTCAGCTTCTTCTATCCGGAGAGCTCACCGTTGATCGACGCGGCCGGGCCGGACGGCCCGCGTCCGGCGTCACGCCGGCGAGCGCTTGATCAGGTCTCGCTTACGATCGAGCCCGGGCAGCTCGCCGCGCTGGTGGGCCCGAGCGGGGCGGGCAAGACCACGGTGTCGTATCTGATCCCGCGGCTCTATGACGCGAGCGAGGGAAGCGTGCAGATCGACGACCTCGACGTCCGCCGTATCCGCCTGGCGTCCCTGTCGGAGATCGTGGGCGTCGTGACGCAGGAGACCTACCTGTTCCACTCGAGCGTGCGCGACAACCTTCTCTACGCCAAGCGCGACGCCACCCAGGCGGAGCTCGAGGCGGCGGCCCGGTCGGCCCTGATCCACGATCGCATCACCGAGCTCGACGAGGGCTACGACACCATGGTGGGAGAGCGCGGCTACCGCCTGTCCGGAGGCGAGAAGCAGCGGGTGGCCATCGCGCGGGTGTTCCTGAAAGACCCTCGCATCCTGATTCTCGACGAGGCCACGTCGGCGCTCGACACCACCAGCGAGCGATTGGTGCAGGCCGCCTTCGAGCCCCTGATGCGGGGCCGGACAACGGTGGCGATCGCGCACCGCCTGTCCACGATCTTCGCCGCGGACGTGATCTTCGTCCTCGATCGCGGCCGCCTCGTCGAGCGCGGCACCCACTCCGAGCTCCTGGCCCACGGCGGCCTCTACGCCCAGCTCTACCACGAGCAGTTCCAGGACGGCCTGGTCGAGGCCTCCTGCGCCGACGGGGTCGTGCTCTCCAACGGCGGCGTGGTGCACACCGGCGCCGCCGCGTAGGTCTCAGGCGACGGCTTCGAGCGCCCGGCCGCGGTTCATGGTGAAGCGCGCGCTGGCCACCTTGCCGTCGCGGAGCGTGGCCACCCAGGCCGCCGGGGCCTCGACGTTCACGCCGCTCTCGCGGCCCTGGGCGTGGAGTTGGACCAGGGCGACGACCACACCGCGCCGCTCCTCGATCGACTCCGGCTGCATCTCCATCGCCTGCCACGCGTCGGCGTGTGACTCGCAGTAGGCGCGCACCGCGGCCCGACCCTTGTAGACGGAGCCGTCGAGGACCTCGGTCATGTCGAGCTCGACGTCGGGGCAGAGGAAGCTCAGGCCGTCCTCCAGGCCGTCGGCGCCGATCGTGGCGTCGAAGAGGCGCTCGAGGTGCTCGCCTGCGGTGATGGTCTGGGTGTTGGCTCCGCTCGTCATCGTGCTTTCAGGTTCGCCCGCGCGCGCCCGCCTGGGTATGGGGGGTTCCCCCCTCGTTGGGGGTAGGGGGTGGGTGGGGGTGAGGTTCCTTCTGCCTCCATTGAGAGGAGATTTGGCTCTGCAATGCGGATTCTCAGCTGGAACGTGGCCCGGCGCGTCTCTGCTCTGTCCGAGCAGGCCGCGGCCCTTGCCCAGCGCGAGCCGGATGTCCTCGCCCTGCAGGAGGTGACCGATCGCACCGCGCCGCTCTGGCGCGCGGCCTGCCGGGTCATCGGTCTGACGCACGTCCGGGTCTCGCTGGACGACGCCGACCGGCGGCGGGAGCCGGCCCCGAGCCGGCGCACCGGGGTGCTGCTGGCGTCGCGGAGCCCCCTGGGGGAGGCGCGGGCGGTGCTCGAGCCACCCTGGCCGGAGACGACGATCGGCGCGGCGACCGCCGCGGACAGCCATCCCGTGGAGGTGCATTGCGTGCACGTGCCCAACGCCGCGAACGGCTGGGTGAAGGTCCGCACCCTCGAGGCGGTACGGGCGGGGCTCGAGGCGGCTCCGGCGGGTCCGCGGGTGCTGTGCGGCGACCTCAACACACCGCGCCGGGAGTCGCCGGCGGGGGAGGTGCTGTCGTTCGCGCGTGACTCGCGAGGCCGCCTGCGGGAGGAACGTGGCGCCGAGTGGGACCGGGCCGAGCTCGGCGTGGTGCCGGGGCTGCGCGATCTCGGCTACGCCGACGCCTTTCGCAGCGTCCACGGATACGCAAGCCCGGAGCCCAGCTGGACCTGGCGGCGGATCGCGGGACACGGCGGCGGCTGGCGCCTCGACCACCTGTTCGCCTCGGCAGAGCTGCGTCCAACGGCTTGCGTCTACCACCACGGCTGGCGGGACGAGGGCCTCAGCGATCACTCCGCGCTGGAGGCCGACCTGGCTCTCACCCGACCTGCGGGCCGGAGAGCTGAGAGCGAAGACTGGCTATCTCCGTGACCGCGGCGCCCACATAGGCGCTGTGGGCGGCCGCGATCTCCCGGTCGAGGTCCGCCATGTAGGCCTGGTCGTTCGTCAGGCCCTCGATCGCCGCGAGCGCGCGCTCGGCCTGTAGCTCCTGCAGTCGAATGTGCACCTCTGTGGCGATCATCGTCCGGGTCTCAACAGCTAGAGACACCGACGGTGCGCCGGTTATTCCACGGGCTCGAGGCCCCGGCCACGGACGTAGTCGACGCCGAGCTCCGGCACGTGATCGGGCCGCGGGGCCGAGGCGGCCTTCTCAGGGAAGTCGCTCCGGTGCCTGGTGCACGCTCTTCACGTGCTCGCCGTCGACCAGGAAGGAGGGTGATCCCACCCGGTCTCCACTCCACCGAGTAGACGTGGAATGCGCTCCGCGCTGAACTCCTCGGTGAGCGCCGGATCGCGGAAGGGGTGCACGCCCATCCCCACGGCCGCGATTGGGGGAGCCGGCCACAGCGTATGTCGCGGCGCTCTCCGCCCGGGAGCTCCACATCGGCAGGTAGTGCGGAATCCAGACGTCGGTGTCCAGGTCGGGATCCGTCGAAGTCGTCCGAGAAGGCGGCGTCGGCTCGGTTCATTGCGCTTGTCCTGCCATCGCCTGGATCCTCGCAAGCCCGCGAGTCCGGCCGGAGCGACGGTGATACTGGCGAGCGGTTCGACGCAGGCGAGCCTGACGACGCCATGAACGATCAGAAACCCCCGCTGCTCGATCGAGGGCTCCTCGGCGCAATGGAGCGCTCGCTGTTCAAAGGGGTGCTCACGGCGCGGCGTGCGGCGCAGATCATCGCCGCCTCGACGATCCTCATAACGGTCGCGGCCGGCCTGGCGGTGTGGCTCTTTGACCACAAGGAGTTCGAGAACCTGAGCGACGCGCTGTGGTGGGCCCTCCAGACCGTCACGACCGTAGGCTACGGAGACATCGTGCCGAAGCAGACAGCGGGCCGGCTGATCGGCGCGGTGCTGATGCTGAACGGAATCGCGCTGATCTCGGTGGTCAGCGCGGCGGTCACGGCCTCGTTGATCGAGCAGGCCCGGCGCCAGCACCCCGGCTCCCAGGAGGAGCTGCTCGCCAAGCTGGAACAGATCGAGGCGCGGCTGGCCGAGATGGAGTCCAGGGGCTCGGGACCGGAACGCCGTTCGCCCTAGCTGGCCGCGGACCGTTCCTCGTCCGTCGCCCTGGTTGGCCAGCCGTCGGTGCCGGCTAGCACCACGAGTAGCTCGCCGACCCAGTGGCCCGTGAGAAGCGGATCGTCGATCGGAGCCTCGGGCCGTACGGCGTAGTGATTGCTGCGCCCCTTGCGCTTTCGAATCAGGTAACCGTCGTCAACGAGCTCGCTGACGAGCCGGTGAGCGCTGCGCTCGGTGATCCCGGTCGCGTCCGCGATGTCACGCAGCCGCGCGTGCGGCTCGCGGGTCACGAACAGCAGGACCCGACCGTGATTCGACAGGAGCTGCCAGTCAGCCATGGACCCAGCTTAGCGGAGTCGGTAAGCAAAGTCGAGAGAGCAATCACATGAAATGCTTGACCACGATCTAGCACCTGGACCCGCCTCGACGAAGATCAGTCGTCTGGCGCGAGCTCCGCGGCCGCCTCTTGCGCGGCTTTCGCGGGATCCTTGTCCTGCTCTTCGACCTCGACCAGCTGCTCCTCGACATCCTCCGCGAGGGCCTCGACGTCCTCGAGGACGACCTCTCCCTCCTCGGACGCCTGCGCGTGCACGACGAACTCGCTCAGCAGGAACGGCTCACGTCGTCGTCAGTCCGCTCCATGCCGACCTTGAAGGGCGTGCTGATGACGTTCAGCAGGCGCAGCAACGCGAGGAAGAAGAACGACAGGAAGCCGACGGCGCCCAGGGACTCGGCGGTACCACCGAAATCGGTCAGCAGAAGCAGGATCAGGATCAGCCCTACCAGCGTCACGATCATCGAGTACGCCGACGGAAGGAACTCCTCGCGTTGGAGGTGGTAGATGCGCAACAGCGCCTTGCGAAGGCCCGCCTGCTCCGAGCGCTGTCGGACGATGTAGTTGGCGGGGACGTCGGTGTCCTCGAGCTCCAGGAAGGTCTCCGACAGCTCTTCGACCGCCGCCTGCGCGGTTCGCGAGTCGCCGGCGTCGATGTCGATGCGGAGCGAGCTGACCACGGCGATCAGCCGGCGGCGGAAAAGGGAGATATCGGGCTTGCCCCACGCATCATGCATCGACTCGGCCTCCCGAAGCAGCGAGTGCAACCCGGCGGCGATGTCGATCGGCGCCCGCTCGGCGTCCTTGTAGTCGGAGAGGGTCCCGGCCACGACGAGACCCATGACGAAGACCCCGCCCGCGATGATCCCCGTCCCAAGAGCGGTCTCAGCCATCCCGTTGAAACCGAGGGCCAACAACACCGCCCTGATTCCAACCAGGACCGCGACGATGAGCATCGTCGTGGCGCCCAGCTCGATGCCGCCCAACGCTCGCCGAATCATCCCGACCACCGTTCGCTTCGCGCGACGCTGTCTCGCCGATTCTCGCCGCCCGAACGTCGTGCTGTCAATGTGCCGTGGGCGGCGACCGTCGTCGAGTGAACTCGAGTGGCTCCGCCGTCCAGCGAAAGTGACCCGAGGACCTAGGATCGAGCGACCCACGAGGTGAGGGTGATCGCCGAGCGTACGACCGTCGAGCAGCTTCTGGTGGAGGCACGCAGCGGGTTGCGGCGCCTGACCCCGCAAGAGGCGTTTGCCGAAATGGCCGATGGGCTCCGCCTTGTGGACATCCGCGGTGATGCCCAGCGCGCCGCCGATGGTCTGATACCCGGGGCCGTCCACGTCCCGCGCAACGTGCTCGAATGGCGCCTCGACCCGGCGTGCCGTCATCGAGACGCCGGTCTCGGCCGGCAGGAGGCGCGCATAGCCCTGATCTGCCACGAGGGCTATCAGTCGAGCTTGGCCGCCGCCAACCGTGGCGCGCTTCGGGCTGGCGGAAGTGACCGACGTGATCGGCGGGGTCCAAGCCTGGCGCGCCGCGGGTCTCCCGCTCGAGTAGTTCTGCGATGTCCGGTGAGCGGGAAAGGTCAACGGCCGTGATGCTGACCGCCGCCGCCGGGACGCCATTTGCTCACGAGCCCAGCGACGAGGGTGACAAGAAAAATCTGGCCGACCATCACCTCGAACACCGCGAAGGACTGGCCGACCGTCCCGGCCGGGATCAGGTTGCCGTATCCGGTCGACGTGAGAGTCGTGTAACTGAAGAAGAGGTACTCGCTCGAACGCGCTTCGGCCACGCCGGTGAAGAACCCGCTGTCGGTCCAGCGACCGACCGCAAGGTAGAACAACGCAAAAAGCAGGCCGAGCAGCGCGTAGACGCTGACCGCCCCGTTGATCGTGCGAAAGTCAACATGCTCTGCGCCGACAACGACGCGCCGCAGGATCGTGACGGCCGCAATCGCCAGCAGGATCGAGACGGCGCCAAACGCGACGCCGACGAGGCGTCGCTCTGACAGGATGAGCTCGGCGCTGAACGCCACCACGACGGCGGCGACTGCGACCACGACTGCCAGGCGCACCCGGCCTGGGCGCACGTCGGAGCTCGTGAACGCGACGATCGCGGTCAGCCCCGCGGCCGCGACCGCCGTGACGCGTCCGCCCCAGCCCTCGGGAGGCAGCGTCATCATCACGGCAAACGTGATCAGGATCAGGAGCAGGACAAGGCCGTAGGCTCTGTCCATCCGCTGAGCCAGCTGGAGCAGGGTCTCACGGCGGTCGCGCCCACCACCCTGTCGGCTGCCGCGCTCTGCGCGCTGCTCATCGGGCACCCGTGGTCATTCGGGCCTGCCGCTGCCGCTCCTGCGCCCCGCACGAAATCCCACGGCGACGACCACGGAGACCGGGAACGCGCACGCTGGAGGACAACCCCGCACTCCCGCATCCCATGCGTCTCGACACTCGCGTGGACGTGCGGCGTGGGGCGCGGGCCGCGATGCTGCGTTCGCCTGCGCGCGGGCTGAGGGTACAAGCGAGGTTCAGTGGTCGACCGCGGTGACTGCCTACCGCAAGGCAGGACTCAGGTGGGAGACCATCACCTCAAGTTCCACGAGATCGGGACAACCTCGGGCGGCCCACTGGCGTACTGTTCATCGCAGAGTCGCCGTGGACACTCCTCGCGACACGAGCCGCCAGCTCGACGAGACGTTTGCCCTGCTCGACCGTGAGCATTTGCTGGTGATCGAACTGGATGACCTTGCCCATCTGCTCGTGGAGCCCGACACGGAACCGTTCCTCCCGCAACGCGGCCCGGCGCAGCCCGGAGTCGACGACCTGGCCGCGACACTGGCCGCGGCGAGGACGCTTCCGGATGAGTTGACGGTTCGTGTGATCCTCCCTGAAGGCGCTGCGCCGGACGTGTCCGTCGCCGAGGCCCAGGCTGCGCTCCGCAGCCGGGCCGCGCCCCGTGCCTCGGCCGCGTGGCGCGACGGTATGGCCGTCCGCAACATGGGCCGCCGACAGCTGCCGCTCGGCCTCGTAGGCGCCTTCCTCAGCGCGGTGAGCGCATATGCCGCCGGATACGCCGCCAAGGACGCCGACAGTGCCGTTCTGATCGGAGTGCTCGTGGCCGTGGCGGCAGTCATGATCACGATCGCCTGGGTGATCAGCTGGATGGTGATCGAGTACACCTACTTCGACTGGCGCGAATTCGGCCGCAAGGCGTCGGCCTACGAGCTGATCGCACGATGCACCCTGGAGATCACTTAGTACGCCCATATCAGGTGCCCGGTCAGCCCCTCGACGTAGTCTCGCGCCGTCGTGGTCGGATCGGTGCAGCTGGGGACGGATCTGCCGGACTCTCCACGATTTAGGAGCATGGCCCGCGCAGGGTGACCGTCCGTGGCGCCGCGTTCCTGGGGATCGGCGCGATGGTCGGCGCCGGCATCTTCGCGCTGCTCGGCGAGGCGGGTGCCGTCGCGGGGGCGTAGGATCGAACCCCACCCGGCCCACGGAGGAGCATTGCGCCCGCTCGCGCTTGCCTGTCTCTCGCTCGCTCTGACCGCCGCCGCGCTGGTGCTGGTGAACCCGGCGACAGCCGGGGCCCAGACCCCGACCCCCCGCCCTTGCCAGGTGTTCGTACCGTGCACGCCGGCGGTCGGGCCGTGGGTGACGTCACCCAGCGACAGCGGCTCCGTCTATTTCGTCGCTTGCCCGGACGGCCAGGCGGTGGGCGCCGATGCGGTCTCCCCCGGCGGCTATCCCGTAGGCATGGGCACGGGGCCGAGCGATGATTCGACCTTCGGAGTGTTCCCGGCGCCGGTGAGCGTGACCTACCAGCCGGCGGTCGGCTGCCTGCCTTCGGGCGCTTGCCTGACCTACGGGCCCGCGGCCGGCTGCTCGCCGCCGGGAGCCTCCCTCGCGTCCCGCCGGCAGGCGGCGAGTCTGCGGAGGCCTTACCGCACTCGCGTACGTACCGTCCGCATCCGTCCCGGCGCCGAGGTGCGCGTGCGGCTCGGTTGCGCCCGCGGCCGGCGTCTGTTGCATTCGGGCTCCGCGGTCGCGTTCTTTACGCGCCGCCCGCCGTCGCCTCGGGTCGTCGAGGCGCTCGAGCACCGTCATCGCCGCAACGGACGGGTTACGCGGACCCGCGTAGCCGCCCCGCCCGGCGTGGGCGACGACGAGCGCGTCGAGCTCCAGGTGTCGGCGATCTGCCGGCGCGCCCGTGACCGTGCGGCCCGCGCCAGCCAGGTCCCCTATTCCACCCCCCGCCCGTGCGAGGCGGTGTTCAAGCCCTGCACGCCGGGGATCGGGCCGTGGGTGACGACGCCCGACAACGGCGATGACATCTACGTGGCCGGCTGCCCCCGCGGCCAGCGGGCGGTGGGCAGCGATGCCGTCTTCCCCAACGCGGTTCAACTCGTGGTCATCCTGGTCGGGGGCGGCCTAAGTCCCGGCGTCGCCCGGGATTTCTCCTTCGGGGTGTTACCGGACGTGGGAAGCGTGACCTACAAGCCCGGGGTCGGCTGCTCGCCGCCGGGCGCGGTTCTCGCGTCCCGCCGGCAGGCGGCGCGACCGAAGGGGCCTTACCGCAGGCGCGTGCGTACCGTCCGGGTCCGTCCCGGGGCCGAGGTGCGCCTGCGGCTCAGGTGCGCCCGCGGCCAGCGTCTATTGCACTCGGGATCGGCGGTCGCATTCTTCACGCGCCGCCCGCCGCGGGCGCGGGTCGTCGAGGCGCTCGAGCACCGTCATCGGCGCAGCCGATCGGTCGCGCGGACGGTCGTCGCCGCGCCGGCCGGCGTGGGCGACGACGAGCGCGTCGAGCTCCAGGTATCGGTGACCTGCATGCGCGCGCGTTAGGCGGCGCGCGGTCCGGGATGGCCGACGCCGCGTGAGGCGAGCATCGCTGCCTCTCGCCGAGCCGCCGAGACAGGGACGCCTGTGGGTGCCGGAGCCCGCCGCTCACCGGCGCCCGCGGGCGACGCCGTCTACCCAATGCGGCGGCAGATCTACGATCAAGGCAACGAACTGCCCACCTCGCGATGCGAAGGCTCGGTAGGTGGAGTTGTTGCCAGCCCCAGTCGTCCATGCCGGCTTCGCGGCGGTTACCGCCCTTGCCGCTGCGCACCAGCAGCGACCCGCGGCCCACATCCAGGTCGGCCTCAGACAGGTCGAGCGCTTCGCCGATCCGCAGCCCGGCGCGTCAGCGGATCACGATCAGCCCCGCGCAGGTGGTCGCCGTGTCTGCCGGGACCGGCCTGTCGCATAACCGCGACGATCTCTTCGACTCTTGTGGGTCGGCCGGGTAGCGGCTCGTGGACCGACTCTCCCGCTATGTGCATCGGCGGATCGAAGTCGAATTCCGCTTCGACCCTTCAGCGGCCCATGATCGGCCCGAACTGTTCTTCTCTGGGCGGTCGCTCATCGCTTCGGCACGAGGACCTGCGCGAGGGCTCCGCTTCGGAAGCGCTCCTCGTCGACGACGTCGAGCTTCAGGTGCTCATCCAGCTCGGCGAACGGGCTGTGGCCCGCGCCGATCGCAATCGGGACCGTCGACAGCTGGTATTCGTCGACCAGGCCTAGGCGGGTCAGCGACTTGGCGAAGTCGGGACCGCCGTGGACCAGGACCGTCCCTTCGTCGTCGCGGGCCTTCAGGTCCGCGATCTCCGCGCTCAGGTCCCCGCCGAAGATCTCGGCCGGTCCCCATTCCGCCTTCTCCAGGGTGTGGGAGAAGACAGCCTTCGGCTTCTCGTTCATCGCCGTTGCGATCGGCCCCTCGGACGCGGCCCAGTGCGGGCCCATGACCTCGTAGCTGCGGCGGCCCATCGCGTGAACCCCGGCCTCCTCGAGCGCGCGGAGGCTCCGCTCATTCGAGTCGTCGCCGAACCACTCGAACATCCATTCATGGGTCCCGTCGGGGCTGGTGGCAAAACCGTCGAGGGACATGACCATTTTGAGAATCACTTTTCTATCGCTCATGGAGGTAGAGACCTACCCTCTCGCGTGAATTAATCCCTCATCGGAGATCGGGGGGAAAAAGACGGCCGCGGCGTGCGCCGAGGCGCTGGTGAAGGGGTGGTGCAGGAGCAGCTACGCCGCGAGCTTCCGTCTCCGGCAGCTTCTCGTCGGCCTGGCGGCCCATGAGGAGCTCCTGGGCGATGACCGTAACACCGCATGATGTGTAGGTGGCTCGGGCTGGCCAGGGTCTACCGATCACCAACCCACGCCTGCTTTGCGCGACATGCGGGAGGTACGAGCGCTCCAGGAGAGACGCCTGCTCTTCGTCCACTGCAGGAGCGAGAGGGGGTTCTGGCGTTGCTATCGCTCTTGGCCGAGAGCAGTTACGGGCCCGTGAGGGTTGACGTGATTGCAGAGCGCCGATAGACAGGCCCGGGCTAGTGTTGGCACATGGCTGAGGTCGTGTCTTCGAGCGGGTTGGTCCGGGATGGTGAAGCAGCGCTCGCTCGGGGGGACTGGGAGGAGGCGCGGGCGGTCTTCGAGCAGGAGCTCGAGGTTCGCGAGACGGTCGCGGCGCTGGAGGGGTTGAGCTGGGCTGCGTGGTGGGTCGAGGACGTCCCCACCTGCCTTGAGGCGCGCGAGCGCGCCTACCGGCTTTGCCGCCGGGAGGGAGACGCGCGGCGGGCCGGGATGTTGGCGATCTGGCTCGCCAACGATCACCGGGTATTTCGGGGCGAGCGCGCGATCGCCAGCGGCTGGTTCCAGCGTGCGGCTCGCCTCCTCGAGGGGGCCGAGCTCTGTGCGGCGCACGGCTGGCTCGACGCGGTGCTGGGCTACATAGCGATAGCGGAGGGTGATCAGGCGAAGGCGAGAGAGCTCAGTGTGCGGGCGCGGGAGCTCGGCCGCCGGCTCGGCGTGGTCTCGCTGGAGATGTTTGCGCTTTCCGTTGAGGGCGTCGCGCTCGTGACCGAAGGTGACATCCCGGGCGGGATGCGCTGCCTCGACGAGGCCGCGGCGGCGGCGCTGGCGGGCGAGTACGAGGAGATCGTGCCCGCGGGCTGGACCTGTTGCCTGTTGCTCGATGCGTGCGAGCGCGTGCGCGACTACGAGCGCGCGGGGGAGTGGTGCGGCAAGGTCAAGCAGTTCAGCGACAGGATGAGGATCAACTTCGTCACCGGGGCCGGTAGGGCGCACTACGGAGCGGTGTTGACGTGGCAGGGGCGCTGGGCCGAGGCCGAGCGGGAGCTCACCGAGGCGACCGAGTACCTCGCCGCGCAGCGGCCGGCCTGGAGCGGGCTAGCCATCGTGCGGTTCGCGGACTTGCGCCGCCGGCAGGGGCGCTTTGCCGAAGCGCAGGAGCTCCTTCGTCGGGCCGAGGGCAACGCGCTTACGCCGGTGGTGCTGGCCGACATGTCCCTCGACCTCGGTGACACGTCGTCGGCCGGTGATCTGCTCGAGCCGGTCCTCCGACGCGTCCCGGAGCAAAACAGGACTTTGCGACTGGCTCCAGTGGAGGTGATGGTGAGGGCCAAGGCGGCCGCGGGCGAAACCGACGCGGCCGCTGCTCACCTCTCGGAGCTGCGCTCGATCGCGGAGGCGGTGGGAACGCGTCCGCTGCATGCGACGGCGCGTTTCTGCGAGGGACTGGTAGCGGCAGCCGCGGGCGACGATCTGACCGCGCGCGCGGAGCTCGAGGAAGCCGTCGACCTGTTCGCCACGAGCGGGGCCGCTTTCGAACTCGCGCGCGCGCGGCTCGCGCTCGCGCGGGTGCTCGCCGCGTCGGGCCGCGAGGACGCAGCCGCGCGGCAAGCGGTGCTGGCGCTCGAGCGTCTGGACGCGATCGGGGCGGCTGCCGAAGCGGTCCGGGCGCGGGAGCTGCTCAGAGACCTTGGGGGGCCGGCGGCAGCCGCGCCCGCCGTGCCATGCGATGAGCTCCTCACCCGCCGCCAGCTCGAGGTCGTGCGGCTGGTCTCGCAGGGGCTCACGGACGCAGAGATCGCGGAGCGCCTCGTGCTCAGCAAGCACACCGTCCACCGCCACCTTCAGAACGCGTACGCGAGGCTGGGCTGCTCCTCGCGGGCCGCGGCGGTGGCGGAGGCGCACCGGCTGCAGCTGCTGTAAGGCGACGGGTTTGCCCGCATGGCCTCGATAGGCCATGCCCCAAGTTGGCTCGTTCAGGCGAAGACACCGATCCCCGGCGCGCCGATACTCGGCTCCCTCACTCGAGCGCGGCAAGGAGCCGAACGATGTCGATTGCACACCCAAGCAAAGACGACGAATATCTGCTGGCGGGACAGGCCTCGGAACTCGAGCGGCTCCAGCTCCAGTCCCGGGTTTGGGAGCCGAGCGGTCGGCGCTTACTCGAGGAGATCGGCGACGGGGGCGGGGGCCGCGCCCTGGACGTCGGCTGCGGCGTGCTCGGGTGGCTGCGGGTGCTCAGCGACTGGGTGGGGCCGGACGGCGACGTGACAGGGACCGACGTCGACGAGGCCATGCTCGCCGCCGCCGACCGGTTCGCGACCGAGGAGCCCCTCCGGAACGTCGGCCTCGTCAAGGACGACGTCTTCGCAAGCGAGCTCGAGCCGGACTCCTTCGACCTCGTTCATGCGCGCGCTGTGATCTGTCCACTGGGACGCGGCCATGAACAGATGGAGACCTACGTACGGCTCGCACGCCCCGGCGGCACGATCGTGCTTGAGGACCCGGACTGGGACTCCTGGCATTTCAATCCTCCCGCGCCCGCGCTCGAACGGCTGATCGAGCTGATCGAGGAGGTGTTCCTGGCGAGCGGCGGCGACTGGAAGGCGGGGCGCAACCACCTCCACCTGCTGCGCGAGTTCGGCATCGAGGGGAACGTCAGGGCGGAGGTGGTGGCGCTTCCCCCGGGTCACCCCTACCTGCGCCTGCCGCTGCAATTCGCCACGGCTCTGGAGGAGCGGCTGCTCAGCCTGGTGAGCGCCGAGGAGCTGGAGCGGCTTCGCCACGAGGGCGAGGTCGAGCTGCAGGAACCCGGCCGCTGGGGCACGACCTTCACGCTCCTGCAGTGCTGGGGCCGCGTGGAATGACTGACGGCTCCGACGCGTCCCCCGGTCGCCGTCCCGCCCGCCTCCAGGAGAATCCATGATGTCTAGCGCAACCACAGACCACTCAGTCCAGCTGCTCGGTGAGGCGTTCTCCGGAACGGTCCTCGCCCCGGGTGATCCCGGCTACGACGAGGCACGGCGCATTCACAACCGCCTGATCGACAAGCGTCCGGCGGTGATAGCGCAATGTCTGCACACGGCGGACGTGGCGGACGCTGTGAACCTCGGCAGGGAGGAGGGCCTCGAGGTCTCGGTCCGCGGCGGCGGCCACAACGTTGCCGGCAAGGCGGTCACGGACGGGGGGCTGATGATCGACCTCTCGCTCATGAAGGGCATCCACGTCGACCCGGCGCGACGGACCGTCCGCGCGCAGGCCGGCGTCAGGGTCGGTGAGCTCGACCGTGCCGCCGCCGCCTTTGGGCTCGCGTCCCCAAGCGGCGTCATCTCGCTCACCGGGATCGCGGGCCTCACCCTCGGCGGGGGGATCGCCTGGCTGATGGGCAAGTACGGGATGGCCGTCGACAACCTTCTCTCCGCCGAAGTCGTGCTCGCGTCCGGCGAGGTGGTCACCGCAAGCGAGGACACCGACCCCGATCTGTTCTGGGCGCTTCGCGGAGGCGGCGGCAACTTCGGCGTCGTTACCTCGTTCGAGTTCCAGGCACACCCGGTCGCGAGCGTCCTCGGCGGTGCGGTGCTGCATCCCCTCGAGGCCGCGCCGCAACTCTTCTCGTTCTACCGCGACTTCGCCGCCGAGCTCCCGGACGAGCTCTCCACACAGGCCGTCTTCGTGCATGCGCCCGATGGATCGGGGGCCAAGCTCTGCGGAGTCGCGGTCTGTCACGCGGGCGACGACGAAGACCAAGCCGAGGCCGACGTCCGCGCGCTGCGCGAGTTCGGCTCGCCGGTGGTGGACATGCTCCAGCGCATGCCGTACCCCGCCGTGAACACTGGAGTCGACTGGCTATTCCCGGGCGCGTCCAACTATTGGAAGTCGGCCTTCTTCTCGGAGCTATCGGATCCGGCCGTCGAGGCGCTGATCAGGGCGTTCGAGCGGGCGCCCAGCGAGCTCTGCGTGCTCGGCGTCGAAGACTTCCACGGCGCGGTCACGCGGGTCGCGCCCACGGCCACGGCCTACCCGCACAGGGAGCCGGGCTACAACCTCCTGCTGATCTCCCAATGGACCGACCCCACCGACGCAGAGGCAGGAATCGCCTGGGCGCGCGAGTCCTTCGACGCGCTGTCCCCGTATATGGCGGATCGCTCCTACCGGCTGGCTCGACGCGGTGCTGGGCTACATCGCGATAGCGGAGGGTGATCAGGCGAAGGCCAGAGAGCTCAGTATGCGGGCGCGGGAGTCGGCCGCCGGCCGGGCGTGGTTCGTGGAGATGTTCGTGCTTTCCGTTGAGGGCGTCGCGCTCGTTACCGAAGGTGACATCCCGGGCGGGATGCGCTGCCTCGACGAGGCCGCGGCGGTGGCGCTGGCGGGCGAGTACGAGGGGATCGCGCCCGCGGGCTGGACCTGTTGCCTGTTGCCGATGCGTGCGAGCGCGTGCGCGACGACGAGCGCGCGGGGGAGTGGTGCGGCAAGGTGAAGCAGTTCAGCGACAGGATGAGGATCAACTTCGTCACCGGGGCCGGTAGGCGCACTGACGGAGCGGTGTTGACGTGGCAGGGGCGCAGGGCCGAGGCCGAGCGGGAGCTGACCGAGGCGACCAGGACCTCGCCGCGCAGCGGCCGACCTGGAGCGGCCTAGCCATCGTGCGGTTCGCGGATTTGCGCCGCCGGCAGGGGCGCTTTGCCGAAGCGCAGGCCTCCTTCGTCGGGCCGAGGGCAACGCGCTTACGCCGGTGGTGCTCGCCGACATGTCCCTCGACCTCGGTGACACGTCGTCGGCCGGTGATCCGCTCGAGCCTGTCCTTCGCCGCGTCCCGGAGGAAAACAGGCTTTGCGACTGGCTCCAGTGGAGGTGATGGTGAGGGCCAAGGCGGCCGCGGGCGAAACCGACGCGGCCGCTGCTCACCTCTCGGAGCTGCGCTCGATCGCGGAGGCGGTGGAACGCGTCCGCTGCATGCGACGGCGCGTTTCTGCGAGGGACTGGTAGCGGCAGCCGCGGGCGACGATCTGACCGCGCGCGCGGAGCTCGAGGAAGCCGTCGACCTGTTCGCCACGAGCGGGGCCGCTTTCGAACTCGCGCGCGCGCGGCTCGCGCTCGCGCGGGTGCTCGCCGCGTCGGGCCGCGAGGACGCAGCCGCGCGGCAAGCGGTGCTGGCACTCGAGCGTCTGGACGCGATCGGGGCGGCTGCCGAAGCGGCCCGGGCGCGGGAGCTGCTCAGAGACCTTGGGGGGCCGGCGGCAGCCGCGCCCGCCGTACCATGCGATGAGCTCCTCACTCGCCGCCAGCTCGAGGTCGTGCGGCTGGTCTCGCAGGGGCTCACGGACGCAGAGATCGCGGAGCGCCTCGTGCTCAGCAAGCACACCGTCCACCGCCACCTTCAGAACGCGTACGCGAGGCTGGGCTGCTCCTCGCGGGCCGCGGCGGTGGCGGAGGCGCACGGCTGCAGCTGCTGTAAGGCGACGGGTGTGCCCGCATGGCCTCGACAGGCCACGCCCCAAGTTGGCTCGTTCAGGCGAAGACACCGATCCCCGCGCGCCGATACTCGTCTCCCTCACCCGAGCGCGGCAAGGAGCCGAACGATGTCGATTGCACACCCAAGCGAAGACCACGAGTACCTGCTGGCGGGACAGGCCTCTGAACTCGAGCGGCTCCAGCTCCAGTCACGGGTCTGGGAGCCGAGCGGTCGGCGGTTGCTCGAGGAGATCGGCGACGGGGGCGGGGGCCACGCCCTTGACGTCGGCTGCGGCGTTCTCGGGTGGCTCCGGGTGTTCAGCGAGTGGGTCGGCCCCGACGGCGAGGTGACGGGCATCGACGTCGACGAGGCGATGCTCGCCGCCGCCGACCGGTTCGCGACCGAGGAGGCCCTCGGGAACGTCGGCCTCGTCAAGGACGACCTCTTCGCAAGCGAGCTCGAGCCGGACTCGTTCGACCTCGTCCACGCCCGCGCTGTGATCTGTCCACTCGGACGCGCCCACGAACAGATGGAGACCTACGTACGGCTCGCTCGCCCCGGCGGCATGATCGTGCTGGAGGACCCGGACTCGGACTCCTGGCACTTCAACCCTCCCGCGCCCGCGCTCGAACGGCTGATCGAGCTGATCGAGGAGGTGTTCCTGGCGAGCGGCGGCGACTGGAAGGCGGGGCGTAACCACCTCCACCTGCTGCGCGAGTTCGGCATCGAGGGGAACGTGAGGGCGGAGGTGGTGGCGCTTCCCCCGGGTCACCCCTACCTGCGCCTGCCGCTGCAATTCGCCACGGCTCTGGAGAAGCGGCTGCTCGGCCTGGTGAGCGCCAACGAGCTGGAGCGGCTTCGCCACGAGGGCGAGGTCGAGCTGCAGGAACCCGGCCGCTGGGGCACGACCTTCACGCTCCTGCAGTGCTGGGGCCGCGTGGCATGACTGACGGCCGAGCGGGCGGGAGATGTCGGACGTGACCATTGACGATGCCGTCGAGTTGCTCGGCGAGGCGTTTTCGGGGCCGGTCCTCGCCCCGGGAGACCCGGGTTACGAAGCGGTCCGGCGCGTCCACAACGGACTGATTGACAGGCATCCCGCGATCATCGCGCGGTGTCTGCACACGGCGGACGTCGTGGACGCGGTCAGGTTCGGCCGGAGCGAGGGGCTGGAGATCTCGGTGCGCGGCGGCGGCCACAACGTCGCCGGCAGGGCGGTCACCGACGGTGGGCTGATGATCGATCTCTCGCTGATGAAGGGCATTCACGTCGACCCGGTCCGTTCGACGGTTCGGGCGCAGGCCGGCGTCACGGTCGGCGAGCTCGATCGCGCCACCGGTGCGTTCGGGCGCGCGACTCCCAGCGGCGTCGTCTCCACGACGGGGATCGCGGGTCTCACGCTCGGGGGCGGGATCGCGTGGTTGATGGGCAAGTATGGGATGGCCGTCGACAACCTGCTCTCGGCCGAGGTGGTGCTCGCCTCGGGCGAGGTCGTCACCGCGGGTGAGGGCGCGGATCGCGATCTGTTCTGGGCGCTCCGCGGAGGTGGTGGCAACTTCGGCGTCGTGACCTCGTTCGAGTTCCGGACGCATCCGGTCGCCAGCGTGCTCGGCGGTCCGGTGCTGCATCCGCTCTCGGCGGCGTCGCAGCTGTTCTCGTTCTACCGCGACTTCGCTGCCGATCTCCCGGACGAGCTCTCCACGCAGGCCGTCTTCCTGCACGCACCGGATGGATCCGGGGCGAAGCTGTGCGGGATCGCGGTCTGCCACGCAGGCGACGACGCCGACCGGGCCGAGAGCGACGTGCTCGCGCTGCGCAGGTTCGGCTCACCGGCCGCGGACATGATCCAGCGCATGCCGTACTCCGCCGTGAACACCGGCGTCGACTGGCTGTCGCCGGCGGGCGTGCTCGGCTACTGGAAGTCGGCGTTCTTGTCCGAGCTCTCGGATCCGGCGGTCGCGGTGATGGCGAGCGCGTTCGAGCGGTCGCCCAGCGCGCTGTGCGCGATCGCGGTCGAGGAATTTCACGGCGCGGTGACGCGCGTTCCCTCGACGGCGACGGCCTACCCGCATCGGGAGCCGGGCTTCAACCTGTTGCTGATCTCGCAGTGGAGCGACCCCGCTCAGAGTCCGGCGGGCATCGCGTGGGCGCGCGAGACCTTCGACGCGCTGGCGCCGTACACGGCCGATCGCTCGTATACCAACTACCTGCCGGCCGACGACTACGACCGCGTCCGCCAGGCCTACGGCCCCAACTACGAACGGCTCGTCGCTCTCAAGCGGCGCTATGACCCGGACAACCTCTTCCGCCTCAACCACAACATCGACCCCACGGTCTGATGACGGCGCCACCGCATCCGCGGGCGAATCCGGTCACAAGCAGATCGCGCAGTCCTTCGGCTGGGGGTTGGAGCAGTTCATTGGAGTCGCTCCCGCGAGCGCACGGATGATGTCGTTGATCATGCGCGCCTCATCGTGATTTCATTGCTACCGCTATAGTTGCGGACGCCATCTTCTCGCGTCAGGAGCTTCCCTTGTTCTGTGTCAGAGTCGAGTTACGTGTACAGCCGGAAGGACGCGATCGCCTCCTCACACGCCTGAAGCGTGAGGAATGGGAGGTGCCGGACCGCTTCGCCGGCTGCGAGCGGTTCGCCGTTTTCAGCGACCCGTCCGATCCCGACAGGGTCCTGCTCTACGAGGAATGGTCGACCAGGGATGCGGCCGAGGCCTACATGCGCTCCGAGTACTTCCGCGCTTCGGCCGACGTGCTGTTCCCGCTGATGACAGGGGCGCCCGACTCGGCTTACTACCTGGCCGAGCGCGTCGGGCCGTGACCACAGCCGGACGCACCGCCTCGGCGAAGCACCGCTCGCGCAGCCTCGACGATGCCCTGGCGTTCAGGATCCATCGCACCAACCGCCTGTTGCGCACACACCTGCGCCGGTTCTTGGACGCCTACGAGCCCGGTCTTTCACCCGAGCAGTGGTTCCTGCTCGCGCGCATCTCCGAGCGCGCACCGGTTCGCCAGGTCGACCTCGCCGACGCCGTGCTCGGCGATCCGCCCAACGTGAGCCGGCTGGTCGATGCGCTCGTCGAGCGCGGGCACGTGGAGCGCCTCCCCGATCCCGCCGACCGGCGCAGCTGGCTGCTGAGGCTCACGCCCGCCGGCCGCGCGCTGGCGACCCACCTCTTCGAACGCACGGTCGCCGAACGCCGCCTGGTCTTCGACGGCTTCGACGACGACGAGCTGACCGCCATCGCCGCCGCACTCGACCGCATCGACAGCAACGTACGCGCCCGTCTCAGTGATCGGCCGGCAGGCTGATACCGGCGCGGTCGACGACGACCAGCCGAGGCTCCGCCGCGGCGACCTCGGCGCGGACACGGGTGAACGCGCGCTCCGCCTGGGCGCGGGTCCCGGCTACCAGCCATGCTGAAGACGGCATCAACGGTTGACGCTCTGCTGCTCGAGCCGTCGCACCCACTTGGCGAGGCGCGACCATGCCGGTCGACGAGCGCCAGAGCCCGATATGCGCACCCACCCACACGCGCAAGGAGACCGCGACGGGGCCCGATACGGTCCACTCGCGCATGGACACCAAGCTCGCAGTCGTCGTCCCTGCCGGCACGTGACCACACCTGTGTCACGCAGCGGCATCCTCGCGGTCCTGATGCCGCTGGGTTACGACGTGTACTTCGGGGCCATCCTGGCCGGCGTTACGGACGCGGCCTACGAAAACGGCCTGCGGCTGTCGATCGCTTCGACCCGGCATGAGCATCCACGCGAGGTCCAGCTACTGGCGCAGCTGTCCGATATGACTGACGGTGCGCTCATCATCCTGCCGGAGCAGTCGGGCGACGAGCTCGAGCGCGCGCTGACCGACGACTATCCGGTCGTGGTCATCGACCCACTCGTGCCGCTCGGCAACCGGATCCCCTCCGTGGCGGCGGCGAATCGGCGGGGCGCGCTACAAGCGATCGACCACCTCGTGGCGCTCGGGCACCGCCGGATCGGCGTGATCTCGGGGCCGCCCGGCTGGATGGCCACTGAGGAACGCCGCGAGGGCTGGCGCCAGGCGCTGGGCGGCGCCGGTATCCAAGTGGACCCGATGCTGTTCGTGGAGGCCGATTGGGAGCTGGGCCCCGGCGCGGCTGCCGCAGCTCAACTGCTCGAGCTGGACGACCCGCCGACCGCCATCTTCGGCTTCAACGATGCGATCGCCATCGGTGCGATCAAGGCGGCGCAGGAGCGCGGTCTGCGCGTTCCGGAGGACGTTTCGATCGTGGGGTTCGACGACCTTCCGTACGCCACGATCGTCACGCCGCCGCTCACCACGATCAGACAGCCACTGGCGGAGATGGGTCGCGCGGGGGTCGGACTCGTGGTCCGGCTGCTCGACAGCCGACGGCCCGCGGCTCCGCAGATCGAGCTGCCGACGCGCATCATCGTCCGCGAGTCGACCGCACCGCCACGCCGCACCGTGTGATCGTGCTCGGCGTAGCATCAGCAGCGCCTCGCGGGATCAATCATGAGTCCTGATGCGAAACCTGCCGCAGAGGTTGCGGCGCTGGGCGTGGGCGACCTACCTGCGCCCCAGCACTCCGCGCTCCGGCGGATCGCCGCGCTCATGGCGGCGGGAGCCCCGGCACGCGCGCTCTTCGACGCGGTGGTGCGGGAGATCGTGGACGTGCTTTCGCTTTCGCGCGGCTGGCTGTTCCGCTACGAGGCGGGGCCCGCGATGTCCGTTCTCGCCTCGGTGAACTTCCCGCCGTTCCCCGTGGGCAGCCGCTGGCCGCTGGACGGCCCGAGCGTCGCGGCGACGATGCGCGACACGGGCCGGCCGGCGAGGCTCGACGACTACTCGGGCGTCGGTGGGACAATCGCGAGGAGGGTCCGCGAGGTGGGCGTGCGCTCGGTGTGCGGCGTGCCGATCTTCGTCGACGGCGGCGTCTGGGGCGGGATCGCAGTCAGTCCGGAGGACAACCAGCTGTTGCCGCGGATACGACCGAACGCCTCGCCGCCGTCACCGAGCTCGTCGCCTGGGTGATCTCGAGTGCGGCGACACGCGACCGCCTGGCCACGCTCGCCGACCACCAGACATCGCTGCGGCGCGTCGCGACGTTGGTGGCCGAGGAGGCACCGGCCGCCGAGCTGTTCGCGGCCGTCACCGTGGAGGCGACGCGCGTCCTCGAGGTGGCGGCGATGGTCGTCTCCCGCTACGAGGGCGACGCGGAGCTAGTCGTGGTCGCGTCCCGCAACGCGCGGCGCTTCACCGTGGGCAGCCGCTGGACGCTCGACGATCCGGGCGTGGCGGCGCGGGTCTATGCCACCGGACGGCCGGCCCGGATCGACGACTACTCCGGCCTGTCGGGCCGGATCGCGGCCGGCGCGCGGGACTCCGGGCTTGGATCCGTCGTCGGCGTGCCGATCATGGTGGAAGGCCGGATCTGGGGCGTTGGCTGCGCGGGCACGCAGGCCAAGGAACCGCTGCCAGCCGGGATCGAGGACCGCTTGCGCGACTTCACCGACATGGTCGGCATCGCCATCGCGAACGCCGAGTCCCGTCAGCGGCCCCGCCGGCTAGCCGAGGAACAGGCGGCGCTCCGGCGTGTCGCCACCCTAGTCGCCGAGGGCGCCGCCCCCGCCGCGGTCTTCTCGGCGGTCGCCAGGGAAGTGGCGCACATCCTCGACGTGGCGGCGGTCACGGTCGTGCGGTTCGAGTCGAACGAGACATCGGTCGTCGTCGCGTCACACAATGACGTCGGCTTCCCGGTCGGCAGCCGCTGGCCGCTGGACAGGCCGAGTCTGCACGCGATGGTCTTCCAGACCGGGCTTCCGGCACGGCTCGACGATCACGAAGGCCTCCCAGGGCCCGTGGCCGCCGCGGCGCGCGCGTCTGGGGTCCGGTCCGGGGTAGCCGTGCCGATCACGGTCGACGGACGCGTGTGGGGAATGATCGCGGTCGGGCTACGGCCGCCGCGCGCGACGCTGCCTGCGCACGCCGGCATGCTCTCGAGCCGCCTCGTGCTGTCTGCCGCGTCGCCGCAGGAGATCGAGCACCGCCTGGCGGCGTTCACCGAGCTGGTCGCCACGGCGATATCGAAAGCGCAGGTCCACGACGACCTTCGTAGCCTCGCCGACGAGCAGGCGACGCTGCGGCGCGTGGCCACGCTGGTCGCGCAGGGCATGCCGTCGGAAGCGCTCTTCAGTGCGGTGTGCGACGAGGTCGAGGCGCTCGCCGGGACGGATGCCTCCGCCGTGGTCCGTTTCGAGGCCGACGGCACGGTGACCGTCATGGGGACCCACGCCGCCCTGCACCCGGTGGGCGCGCGCCTCGAGCTGGATCCGGACTACGTCGTCGCCGAGGTCCACCGGACCGGGCGGGCCGGCACGATTCGACACGGACGACCCGGCGGCCCCGGGCATGCCCGAGGTCGTCCGGGCGGAGCGGATCCGCTCCGGCGCTGGCGAGTCCGATCGTCGTCGAGGGCGAGCTCTGGGGCGCGATCACGACCGCCTCGCGCGAGCGCCCGCTCGCGGCCGGCATGGAGCGCCGGCTCGCCGACTTCACGGAGTTGGTGGCGACCGCGATCTCCAACCTGCAGGCGCGCGCTGAGCTCGCCGCCTCGCGCGCGCGCATCGCCGCGGCGGCCGACGACGAGCGCCGGCGGGTCGTCCGCGATCTGCACGACGGCGCGCAGCAGCGCCTGGTCCACACGGTGATCACGCTCAAGCTCGCGCAGCAGGCGCTGGCGAAGGGAACCGAGAACGCGCCGCTGCTGGTGCGGGAGGCGATCGAGCACGCGGAGCAGGCGACGGCCGAGGTGCGCGAGCTCGCGCACGGGATCCTGCCCTCGGTCCTCACGCACGGCGGCCTGCGCGCGGGCATCGATGCGCTCGCGCTCACGGACGCCGGTTCCCGTCGAGATCGACGTGTCGGTCGACCGGCTCCCGGCGCCGATCGAGGCGACCGCCTACTTCGTGGTGGCCGAGGCGCTGACCAACGTGGCCAAGCACTCCTCGGCAGGGCACGCCGAGGTCGTCGCGCGGATCGAGGACGGCATGCTGCGCGTCGAGGTGCGCGACGACGGGGTCGGAGGCGCCAGCCCGGACGGGACCGGGCTGGTGGGGCTCGCGGACCGCCTCGCCGTGCTCGACGGTCGGCTCGAAGTCGACAGCCCGCCGGGCGGCGGCACGCGCCTTACGGCCACGATCCCACTGCCGCGCTCCGACCGCTCGGCCGTCTCCTGACCGGGGCGGCGTCGACGGGCAGCGCATCCGGGTGCTTCAGCAGGAACGCGGCGGCCGCGACGGTCACGGGTCAGGCGTCAGCCGATGACTGCGTCTGCCTCGATCTCCAGCACGTACGCAGGCTCGATCAGTGCCGAGATCTGCACCATGCTGGTGGCAGGACGGATCTCTCCGAAGATCTCGCTATGGGCGCGGGCGATCTCGTCAAAGTCCCCGAAGTCGGTGACAAAGATCCGGGTGCGGACGACGTCTTCGAGACTGCCGCCCGCCTCGATCAGAGCGGTTCCGATGATCTCCAAGGCGCGCCGAGCCTGGGCATACGGGCCTGTGGCAGCGGAGCCATCGGCGTTCCTGCCGACCGTCGCCCCCACGAAGACTTGATCGCTTACGCAGACCGCCCGCGAGTACCCAAATGTCGATTCCCACGGCGAGCCGGATGAGATCTTCATTCGCGTCAGAGCCATCCGCCGGTCTCCTCACGCGGGGTTGTCCCCCTCAGTCGCGTCCATCGGCGGCAGATGGCCTTCGGCGTGGCCAGCACCGCTGCTGGTCGTCCCGGGAGAGCGCATGGAGTCAGCAGAACTGTCGGCTCGCCGCTGCCGTAGTGCTCCCAGAAGACCCGGACCCCGTCGCGCTCGACGTAGCCCTCCTCGTCCGGATACAGCGCGCGCGTCTGCTCGGCCGAGCGCCCTGCGGTCGGCATCGTGGTCATCTGCATCGCTCCTTGCGGAGCCACCCGACGATTGCCGCCAGCTTGGACCGCGCGATGACCGCGGCGCCCGAGACGATCGCGGCCCCGACCGGCGCAAGCCCCAGCGCGCTCTCCTCG